>CAYNGJ010000014.1:0-113513 GCA_964396895.1 uncultured Hydrogenophaga sp.
TCGCATCTACGTCAATTGAAGTCCGACCCGTTTACACAAAAAATAGGACACCCTCGGGCGTCCCGCCATTTCATCGTCCAGCTGCTCCACCCAGCGGCGTACAGCGCTGGGAACCAGGTCCATGTCTTTGCAGACCTGGGCCAGGCTGATGCCTTGCTCCCGGATCATCTTGGCCACTTGCAGCTTGAACGCTGGCTCGAAGTGCCTTCTTGTCTTTGTACTTTCTTGATTCATCATGAGATCGTTTCCATTGGGACCATTGAAGTCCTATCCCGTTGTCCGATTTCATTGGACCATGACACATCAGTCGACAGCGCGTGGCCCGCCTTATGCGCGAAGCGGGGATTCAAGGCATCAGCAAGAGGCGAGGGTTCACAGTGACCACCCGCCGAGACAAACGTCAATCACCGGCCAAGGACCTGGTCAATCGCCGTTTCCGGGCCAGTGGCCCGAATCAGTTATGGGTGGCTGACATGACCTACGTACCGACTTGGACGGGCTTCTTGTACTTGGCAGTGGTCATCGATGTCTGGAGTCGTCGCGTGGTGGGCTGGTCGATGGGTGAGCGTATGACTGCAGACCTGGTGCTCGCGGCGCTGAACATGGCGCTGGAGCAGCGCAAGCCCAAAGGTGTCATCCATCACTCGGACCAGGGCAGCCAGTACACCAGCCTGGCCTTTGGCGAGCGTTGCCGGCAGATGCAGGTACGCCCTTCGATGGGCACGGTGGGCGATGCCTACGACAACGCGATGGCCGAGAGCTTCTTTGCCAGTCTGGAAGGTGAGCTCATCGAACGCAATACATTCCAAAACAAAGTCCAGGCTCGCATGGCGGTGTTCACCTGGATTGAAGGCTGGTACAACCCCAGGCGCCGCCACAGCGGCTTGGGTTACCTCTCACCGATGAACTTTGAAAGGAGTCAGCAAGCCCTGTTTGATGACCTCGAACACGCCGCTGCGTGCGTCGAAACATCGCCCGAAACGGTTTGAGAATCAAACCAATAACCGTCCACTGAAGTGGGTCAACTCCAGATGGACGAGGTCTCCGCACGAGTTCTACCGTTGGTGGAGCGGGCAGTCACCGAACTGGCTCGCGTGAATCTCTAGTTGAGTCTCATCAAAGAGGCGGACGCTGAAGATTCAGGGTGCTGCTGACCGACAGGAAAGCTGCGAAACAGTCGGTGAGGCGACAACACTCAGAGACCGCAACGGGTCGCAAACAGCCGTTCAGTGGCACCCCGAAAAGAGCTTGCCATCTCAGCAAGCAGAGCCAGTGTCCGCAGACTACTCAAACTACATAGCTGACAACGCAATCAATTAAAGCGCCAGCGGCACATTTGACTCACATTTTCACCCACATAGCCCCGTCGGGCCTTGTTCGAGAGCAGCGGGGCAGCCACCTGAACACCCCGCTCCCAGCCATCACACCACCAACCCCACACTCTCCACCGCATCCCCCTGCGCCAGCACCCGGCCAATGACGGCCGTGTGCGCGTACCCCGCCGCCTTCAACTCGGCCACACAGGCCTCCACCCGCGCCTGCGGCAGGCTGGCCAGCAGGCCGCCTGCGGTTTGGGGGTCAAAGAGCAGCGGGTAGCGCGGGTGGGCCACAAAGGCCTCCTGGTTTTGCAGGGCGCGGCGCAGGCGCACGTTGGCCGGGGCCAATGAACTGTTGATGCCTGCCGCCACGCACTCCTGCGCCCCTGCCAACACCGGCAGGGCTGACAGCCACAGTTCCGCGTCCACACCCGAAGGCTTGGTCATTTCCACCAAATGGCCCAGCAGGCCAAAGCCGGTCAGGTCGGTACACGCAGTGGCACCGTGCGCCATCACAATGCGCGCCCCCACCTGGTTGGACTGCACCATGTGGCCCAGCGCCTCGGTCACCCAGCGCCCCCTGAAAAAGTCCAGACTGGCCGCGCGTGGGTAGGCTGCAAACAGCGCACCCGTGCCAATGGGTTTGGTCAGAATGAGTGCGTCGCCAGGGGTGAGGCCGCCTTTGCGCAGCACGGTGTGCAGGTCTTCATCGACCAGGCCGTTGATGGCAAAGCCCAGCGCCAGCTCTTTGCCCTCGCCGGTGTGGCCACCCACCAGCGCGCAGCCTGCGGCGTTGAGCACTTGCATGGCACCGCTCATCATGTGCAGCAGCAGTTCTTCCACCTTGCGCTCCAGGCCGGGCGGCACCGTCACCACGGCGGTGGCGGTTTGCGGCTCGCCGCCCATGGCGTAAATGTCGCCCAGCGCGTGGTTGGCGGCCACCTGGCCAAACACATACGGGTCGTCAATGAAGGCCCTGAAAAAGTCCACCGTGTGCACCATGGCTTTGCCGGGCGGCACGCGCACCACGGCGGCGTCGTCGGGTGAGTGCAGGCCAATGAGCACGTCGTCGCGCGCCACCGGGTGCAAGGCACCCAGCGCACGCTGCAACACCGTCGCCCCCACCTTGGCCCCGCAGCCGCCGCAGCGCATGGCAATGGCCGAAATGGCCTGTTGCGACTCGTCGGCCGTCAGCGCCAGCTGGGGTGCCACCGCCTGGCTGCTGGCCTTGGGCATGCTCACCGTGCCCAGGCCCTGGCTGAAGCGGTGCATGAAAGTGCGGTCGATGTGGTCTTTCCAGCGCCACACCCAGTTGCCTGCAAACCCGATTGCGCCACGCGAGGCCACGGCGTGTTTGTTGCCGGTGCTGATGAGCGCCAGCCAGTGCCGCTGTGGTTTGTAGGCCTTCAAAGGCACACCCCGCACGGCACGACGCAGGTTGTCGGCCAGCGGCGGGCCCATGCGCACAGCAAAAACGCCGGCTTTTTCCAGGGGGCGGGGGCCGAAGGCGGCCACGTCACCGGCGGCAAACACCAATGCATTGCTGCTTTGCAGGTGCTCGTTCACCTTCACAAAGCCGCTGTCGTCCAGCGCCAGGCCTGCCGACGCCAGCCACTGCGGCCCACCGGCTTGCGTCACCCACACGATTTCGTCGGCTTCAAAGGTGCGCCCGGCGCTGGTGGTGAGGCTGCCCTCGTCCACCCGCGCCACGTCCGCCCCGGTGTGCAGGTGTACGCCGCGCTGGGCCAGCACGCGGGTGAAGTGGCCGCGCACCCAGGCGTTGTGCGTGCGCATGACTTGCGTGTCGCGGGTAAAGAGGTGGAACACCAGCTCGTCGGGGTTGCGGCCCAGCGCGGTCAGCTCGGCCCGCAGGCGGTACTGCATGGACAGCGTCAGCTCCACACCCCCTGCCCCGCCACCCACCAGCGCAATGGTGGTGCGCCCTGGGTGCTGGCGCACACGCTCCAGCAGTGCCAGCCAGCGGCCATTGAAGTTGAGAATGGGTTTGACCGGCACGGCATGGGCCTGGGCCCCCGTCACCCGCGCCACCTGCGGGGTGGAGCCCACGTTGATGCTGCACACGTCGTAGCCCACGGGCGGGCGGGTGCGGCACAGCACCTGCTGGTTGGCCGTATCCAGGCCCACCACCTCGTCTTGGTAAAAGCGCGCACCGGCAAAGGCGCACAGCTTGGGCAGGTCAATGTGCACATCGTCAAAGCTGTAGTGGCCAGAGATGTAGCCGGGCAGCATGCCCGAGTACGGCGTGTCCACCGTGGTGCAGATGACGGTCAGGCGCACCCCAGGCTCGGGCTTCATGCCAAAGCGGCGCAGCACGCCCACGTGGCTGTGGCCCCCGCCAATGAGCACGATGTCGCGCAGCACGGGTTGATCGGTCGCTTGCATTCGGTTCTTTCGGGTGGGTACGAGGTGGTGAACAGGGCTGGGTGGCTGGGCAAATCACCCTCAGCCGCGCAAAGCGTCCACCAGATTCAGCAGCGCCTGCTGCTCGGCAGCGGGCGCAAACAGGGGGGCGCGCAGCACGCATTGCGCCGCCAATTGGGCCAGCAAACCGTGGGGCAGGTGCTGGGTGGCCCGGGCCTGGTGCAACAAGTGGGCCAGCTGAGCGGCATCGCCGGGCTCAAAGTAACCCGTGTAGTCTGCCCCCAGCATGCCCACGTTGCCCGCAATGCGCGAGGCCAGCACGGGCGTGCCACTGCACACGGCCTCCATCAGCACATGCGCGCCGCCTTCCATGCGGCTGGTGTGTACCAGCACATGGGCACGCTGTATGCGGACGCGGGTGGCGGCATGGGGCAAACCGCCCAGCCAGCGGTAGTGCGGGCAAGCGGCAGCGGTGGCCTGGGCGGCCTCGCCGAAAGCGGCATCAAGCGGCAGGCCGATGTGGTCAATGAGCACGCCCGCCCCCTGCCCCAGCAGCCGCACGGCGGCCAGCAAGGTGAGGGGGTCTTTTTCTTCGCGCAGGTGGCCCACCATCACGGCGCGCAGGTGCTGCGGGGTTTTGGCCAGGGCTTGCCGTGCGGTGGTGGACTGAAACACCACCTGCGTTTTGGCCCGCAGCGCCTCGGGCAGCGCCTGGCGCCCCTGGTCTTGCAGCACCACCAGCTGCTGGGCCAACGCCAGCGAGCGCTGGGCGGTGGCGTCGGTGGCAATGTCGCGGTACAAGTCGGTGCCGGTCAGCACCACGGCCAGGCCACGGCTGCCGTGCTGCTGCGCCCAGGCCGCAATACTGGGGGCCGAGCGGCGGGCGTGCAGCGCCAGCATCACCTGGTCTGGCGCTGCGGGCGCAGTGGCACCCGTGCTGGCCTGCGGGTCAGGCCATTCCCGGGTGATGCGGGCAGAATGGGCCACCGACAACAGGCGCTGCCAGCGCCGGGCGGTTTGCCAGTTGCCGTTGTTGGCATCGGCCAGCGCCGGGCTGACGATGACCACCCGGCAAGCCACCTTGGTTTTCAAACCCGCCTGCATGAATGCCCCTTTGTATGAACACTGGCATGAACTTCGTCATGAGCCTTGACCACCACCGCCGCCTGAACGCCGCCGAGCTGGCCAGCGCCCTGCGCAACACCCGCCAGCGCACCCTTGCCCTGGCCCAAGCCTGGGCACAGGCCCTGCCCAACCTGCAAGTGCCCTACAGCCCCGAGCTGAACCCGCCGCTGTGGGAGTTGGGCCACGTGGGCTGGTTCCAGGAATGGTGGGTAGGGCGCAACGCCCAGCGGGCCGCAGGCACGGCCTGCGAGCCCGACCACGCCCGCCCGCCGTCCCTGCTGGCGGCTTGTGCGGGTGAACAAGCTGGCGCCCATGCCGCCGCTGACTTCAACGCCGACGCGCTGTACAACTCCAGCCACGTACCCCATGCCAGCCGCTGGCACCTGCCACTGCCCAGCCTGGCCCAAACCCAGGCCTACCTGGCCGCCGTGCTGGCGCAAACCCTGACCCTGCTGGCCCAAGCCGGCCCCACAGACCAGGACTTGTATTTTTGGCGGCTGGCGCTGGCCCATGAAGACATGCACAACGAAGCCTCGGTGTACATGGCCCAAGCGCTGAACGTGCCCCTGCCGCCCGAATGGGCCAAGGGCCACAGCGTGCCCCGCCCCGTGGACCATGGCAGCGCGGCTGTGCCCGCGCAAACAGTGGGGCTGGGCAGGCTGGACCACAGCGAGGCCGACGGCGCCGGTTTTGCCTTTGACAACGAACGGGGTGCCCACCCGGTGGCACTGGCCGCCTTTGAGATAGACACCGTGCCCGTGACTTGGGCGCGCTACCTGCCTTTTGTGCAGGCCACCGGCCACCGCCTGCCCCCGCATGTGCGCCATGAGCAGGGCCACTGGCAAGCCCGCCATTGGGGCCAATGGCTGCCGCTGGACCCTGCCGCTGCTGCCGTGCACCTGAGCCTGGCTGACGCACTGGCCTGGTGCGCGTGGGCCGGCCGCCGCCTGCCCACAGAAGCCGAGTGGGTGTGTGCCGCACTCACCCTGCCCGGCTTTGGCTGGGGCGAAGTGTGGGAGTGGACGGCCAGCGCCTTTGCCCCCTACCCCGGCTTTACCGCCCACCCCTACCGGGACTATTCGGCCCCGTGGTTTGATGGCCGCCCTGTTTTGAAAGGTTTTTGTGCCGCTACCGCTTACCGCATCGCACATGTCAGCTACAGAAATTACTTCACGCCTGAGCGGCGCGACATTTTTGCAGGGTTTCGTTCCGCCCGCTGACCAACCCCAGGCGGCCCTGCTCTGCACCGCCACCAGCCCCTGGCACACAGACGAACTCACCGCGCACGCGCCCAACACACGGCAAAGCGTTGCGCCGGGTCAGTCCAGGCCACGCTGGCCGCGAAGCCTGCATCGGCCAACAGGGCCTGAAAGTGCGGCAAGTGCCATTTGTAGGAGTTTTCGGTGTGGATGCGCTCGCCCCCCGTGAACACCCGCTGCGCCCCCGGCCAGCGCACCGAGAGCGTGTGCCGCGCCTGCAAATGCATCTCGATGCGCGACTCCACCGCGTTGTACAGCGCCACATGGGACCAGTCCCGCACCGAGAAATTGGTGCCCAGCGTGCGGTTGATGTGCAGCAGCAAATTGAGGTTAAAGGCCGCCGTCACGCCCAGTGCGTCGTCGTAGGCAGCTTCCAGCTCGGCCACTCCCTTGACCAGGTCCACCCCAATGAGCAGGCCACTGCCCGCCACCGGTCCACAGGCGGCGTGCACGCTGCGCAAAAAGGCCAAGGCATCGGTTGGCGTGAAGTTGCCAATGCTGGAGCCGGGGTAAAACAGCACACGCGGGCAGTCGGCAGGCACATCTTCAGCGGGCAAGGCCAGCCCGGCTGAAAAGTCCAGACCCAGGCCCACCATGTCCATGGCGGGAAACTGCCGCTGCAAGCACTCCAGCGCACCGCGCAAAAAATCCACCGAAATATCCACCGCCACATAACGACCAGGGGCCAGCAGGCCAAACAGGCTGGCCGCCTTGTTGCAGTTGCCCGCACCCAGGTCAATCAGGGTGGCACCTGCGGGCAGGTGGGCCGCCATGTCCCGGCCCTGCTCAGCAAAAATGGCCGCCTCGGTGCGCGTGGGGTAGTACTCGGGCAACTCAGTGATGGCCTCAAACAGCCGAGAACCCAGCGCGTCGTAGAGGTATTTGGGCGCGGTGTGGGCGGCACTGGCCGTGAGACCCACCAGCAACTCGGCCCGCACCGCTTCGTGGTCGGTGGTGAAGAGTTGGTGAAACGATGGCTGGCGGACAACGGTCATGGGCGGGGCATCTCTGGGTGACGGGAGCCGGAAGGGCAGATCAGGACTTCGGCCATGGTACCCAAGCCTCGCCGGATTGGCGTTGCCCCTGTGTCAGGGCCTGACCAACCGATTGGTTAAAGTGCAAGCCCTTTGTCCTCTCTTGCCCTGGAGCCACCATGACCAGCCAATCACCCTCCCGCACCCGCCGAGCCCTGATGTCTTGCGCCCTGTTGTCTGCCGCTGCGTTCATGCACCCGGCACTGCACGCGCAGCAGGTGTTTCGCGTGACGGCCATTCCCGACGAGTCCCCGACTGAACTGGCGCGCAAGGCGGCTCCGCTGGTCAAGTACCTGGAAGGCAAGCTGGGCATGAAGGTGGAATTCACGCCCGTGACCGACTACGCCGCCTCCGTTGAGGCCCTGGTGAACAAAAAGGTGGACATGGCCTGGTTTGGCGGCTTCACCTTCGTGCAGGCCAATGTGCGTTCGGGCGGCAAGGTCATTCCGCTGGTGCAGCGCGAAGAAGACGAAAAGTTCAAGTCCGTGTTCATCACCAGCGACGCCGCCATCAACAGCCTGGTCGACCTCAAGGGCAAAGACGTGAGCTTTGGCTCGCAAAGCAGCACCTCGGGCCACCTGATGCCCCGCAGCTTTCTGATGCAGGCTGGCCTCAACCCCGACAAAGATTTCAAGCGCGTGGCCTTCAGCGGCGCGCACGATGCCACCATTGCCGCCGTGGCCTCGGGCAAGGTGCAGGCCGGTGCGCTGAACATTTCGGTGTGGGACAAGTTCGTGGCCGACAAGAAGGTGGACACCACCAAGGTGCGCGCCTTCTACACCACGCCCGCCTACTTTGACTACAACTGGACGGTGCACGCCGACATGCCCGCCGCCACCCGCGAGAAGCTGGCCAAGGCCTTCACGGACCTGAGCAAAGCCACCCCGGAAGGCAAAGAAATTCTGGACCTGCAACGCGCCACCCGCTTTGTGCCCACCCAGGCCGACAACTACAAGGGCATTGAAGCGGCTGCCCGCGGCGCCGGGCTGCTGTGAGGACTGACACCGCCGGGCTGGCCCTGCGGTTGAGCAACCTGTCTGCCCACCACCCGGCGGCGCGACCCGGTGCGGCGCCCGCGCTGCGCGGGCTCAACCTGCAACTGCAGCCGGGTGAGCAGGTCGCCATCATCGGGCCATCTGGCGCGGGCAAAACCACCTTGCTGCAAGTGCTGGCCTGTGCCCTGCCGCCCACCAGCGGCACCCTCATGCTGGACGAACGTGCCCCATGGGCGCTGCCCCGCTCCGCCTTGCAACGCCTGCGCGGGCGGTTGTTTTTGGCCCCGCAAGTGCCGCCACTGCCCCCGCGCCAGCGGGTGGTGACGGCGGTGCTGGCAGGCCGCCTGCCCCGCATGGGCCTGTGGACCAGCCTGCGCTCGCTGTTTTACCCGGCGGACATTCCCGCCGCCTTTGAGGCGCTGGAGCGCTTTGACCTGGGCGACAAACTGTTTGAGCGCGTGGACCGCCTGAGCGGCGGCGAGCGCCAGCGCGTGGGCCTCGCCCGTGCCGTCATGGCCATGCCGCCGGTAGCTGGCAGTGCGAGTGAACACAACGCATACCCAGCGGGCCGCACCGCCAACCCAGCGGCCAACGCCGACCTTGCCACCGGCCCAGGCGCTGCCCTGCTGCTGGTGGACGAGCCTCTCTCTGCCCTGGACCCGGCACGCTCCCGCCAGGCCATGGCCACGCTGCTGGGCGAAGCACAGGCGCGCGGCGTGACGCTGGTGGCCACCTTGCACCAGGTGGACGTGGCCCTGGCCAGCTTTCCCCGTGTGGTGGGCATGCGCGACGGCGCGGTGGCGTTTGACTTGCCCGCTGCCCAAGTGACGCCCGAGCGGCTGGCCCAGCTGTACGCCCAGTTTGAACACGAGTTGCGCGGCGAACCGCCACTGACGCAGCCTCCATCGCCCACCGCCGCCCCCCAGCCGGTGGTGATGCACTGCCGCTGACCCCATGCACAACGCCACGTCCACCGCCGCGTCCACCTTGCACCCCCACCGCACCGCGCCCAGCCGCGACCCGTCCTGGCTGGGCCGCGTGGCCTGGTGGAGCCTGTGTGCGGTGCTGCTGTTGCCGCTGGGGGTGGCCACCGAATTCCAACCCTGGGTGCTGCTGGAACCCGACAACCTGCGCATGAGCGGGAACTTCATTGCCTCCTTCTGGCCGCTGGCCCACAGTGGCGAGTTTTTGGCCATGGTGGCCCAAGAAACCTGGCGCACCGTGGCCATGGCCACGGCGGGCATCACCTTGGCGCTGGTGCTGGCCGTGCCGTTGACGCTGGTCAATACGCGGGTGCTGTCGGTGTCCGCCCTGTCAGGGCGCATGGCCACGGGGCCAGCGTGGGTGCGCCAGGGCGTGCGCTGGCTGCTCATCGTGCTGCGCAGCATTCCCGAGCTGGTGTGGGCGCTGGTGTTTGTGCGCGTGGTGGGCCTGGGGCCCACCGCCGGGGTGCTGGCCATTGCCCTGACCTATGGCGGCATGCTGGGCAAGGTGTACGGCGAGATTCTGGAAAGCGGCGAAACCCACCCCACCGAAACCCTGCTGCGCAACGGCAGCGGGCGGCTGCAAGCCTTTTTTTACGGCCTGCTGCCCACCAGCGCCGCCGAGCTGACCAGCTACACCGTGTACCGCTGGGAGTGCGCCATTCGCTCGTCGGTGGTGCTGGGCTTTGTGGGCGCGGGTGGCCTGGGCCAGCAGCTGGACAACAGCATGAAGATGTTCAACGGTGGCGAGGTGGCCGCCATGCTGCTGGTGTTCATGGCCCTGGTGGCCCTCGCCGACCGCGTGAGCGCCTGGCTGAGAAAGGCCTTGGGCTGACATGAAGAACAACATGCCAACCCGCCCGCCAGCGGCCAACCAGCCCTACAAACTGCCGCCCCCGCTGTTTGACGCGCGCTGCAAGGCCTGCTGGTTCAGCGTGGGCTTGCTGGTGCTGGTGGTGGCCAGCTTTTGGTCGCTTGACCTGCAATGGGCGCAGTTTCTGTCCATGGACGCGGTGCGCAGCATGGGCCGCTTTTTGGGTGAGTTTTTTCCGCCTGAGGTGTCGCCCGCCTTTTTGCACAAGGTGGTGGTGGGCACCTGGGAAACGCTGGCCATGTCGGTGCTGGGCACCTTGCTGGCCGCCGCAGGCGGGCTGGCGCTGGCCTTGCCTGCCAGCCACTCGCCCACCCAGCATGCCGCCGCCACCCGCCCTGGCTGGGCACGGACCCCCACCCGGCTGCTGCTGAATGCGCTGCGCAGCATCCCCGAGCTGGTGTGGGCGGCGCTGCTGCTCATCTCGGCTGGCTTGGGGCCTTTTGCCGGCACCCTGGCACTGGCCTTGCACACCACCGGCGTGCTGGGCCGCCTGTTTGCCGAGGCCCTGGAAAACGCCCCCCCCGGCCCGGCTGATGCCCTGCGCGTGCAAGGCGTGCCCGAGGGCCGGGTGTTCTGGTATGCCACCCTGCCCCAGGTGCTGCCCCAGCTCATGAGCTACACGCTCTACCGCTGGGAGAACAACATACGCGCCGCCGCCGTGCTGGGCGTGGTGGGCGCGGGTGGCCTGGGCCAGATGCTGGCCTTTCACATGGGGCTGTTCCAAATGAACAAAACCGCCACCGTGCTGGCAGCCATGCTGCTGATGGTGGCCCTGGTGGACGCGGCCAGCCACCTGTCGCGCCGCCTGATGACGCGCTGATCGCGACACCGCCTGGCTGGCCAGGCAATTCTTTTTTTTGCGGGGGTAGTCGGACTTCTGGGACTTCTGGGACTTCTGGGACTTCTGGGACTTCTGGAGCTTCCGTGCCGACCAGGGCTACGGGGGCGTTCGGGGCACTTCCGTCCGTTTCAGCTTTTCCGATGCCCACTGCTCCAGTTGCCGCTTGTCATGGGCGGCTTCGGCCTCCATGGAATCCTGGGGCAGCTGCTTGAGGCATTCGGCCATTTCTTCGGGGCTCAATGGCGGCTCGCGCTCAGGTTCCGCCTGCGCTGGCGTCCTGGCCGACTTGCCATCCCACGCAAACGGGTTGCGGTAGCTGGGTGGGTCGGGCAGGCAGTCGTTTTTGTAGACCGGTGGCACGTCGGCATCAAACGGCTGGAAAGAAATGGTTTTTTCAAACACCAGCGGCTTGCCGTTGGGTGTGGGCGGCAGGGGTGGCATCTGCTGCACCGCCTGGCGGGCCAGGGCCTCGGCCCTGTCTGAGGTGCTCCAGAGGGTGGTGAGGTTCACCAGCGTGCCATTGGGCGCAATTTCAATGCGAAAGCGCACCACGCCCTGGTCAGCCCCTTCAAAGGCCGTGCCCATCATGCTGCGCACCTGCTGCGCCCAGGTGTGGCGATAGCGCTTGCTGTTTTTGAGGGTGTAGGTGGACGCCAGCGCCCAGTCTTGGGCGGTGGGGGCCGGGGGTGCCTCCTGGTAGGCACGCGGGCGGTCGTCGGCGGGCGGCGGGGCCAGGTCGGGCGGAGCCGCTGGCAAAGCGGGTTCGACCTGTGGAGGTGGCATCAGGGGTAGCGGCGGCGTTTCTGGTGGAGGTGGCGGGGGCGGCACTTCCGACGCTGGCACCTCGACCATCACGATGGTCTCGGCCAGTGATTCAGGTGGGGGTGGCGCACGCAACAGCGCATGGGCCAGCACCCAAAGGGCACCCACGTGCAGGCCCACCGACAGCAGCAGCGCCAGCAGGTGTTTGCGCTCAGGCGTTTTCACAGCGCAACCGACAAACAAGAAAACCCAAAGCTGGCAAGGTGTGCCTTTCTTTATTCTAATTTTCTTTAGAATGTTAGCATGGACAAACGCGCCCTCAAAGACCTGCTGTACGACCAAGTGGCCCGCATTGGCAAAGCCATGTCCAGCCCCAAACGGCTGGAAATATTGGAACTGCTGGCCCAGGGCGAAAAAACCGTGGAGGCGCTGACCGCCGAGCTGTCCATCGACATCAAGCTGACCAGCGCACACCTGAAAGCGCTGAAGGAAGCGCGGCTGGTCACGGCGCGGCGCGAGGGCAAGTACATGGTGTACCAACTCTCAGGCCCTGACGTGGCGGGCCTGTGGGTGCACCTGCGCGAAGTGGCCGAAGAACACCTGCTGGAGTTGCGCCTGGCGCTGGACCAGATGGTGGCCGACCCCACCAAGCTCACCACCCTGAACCGCCACACCCTGATGGAGCACGCCCGCCTGGGCAACGTGGTGGTGATCGACGTGCGCCCGTTGGCCGAGTACACCGTGGGCCACCTGCCCTTTGCCCGCTCATTCCCGGTGGACGAAATCGAACAGCGCCTGGCCGAGCTGCCCGCCGACAAGGCCATCGTCGCCTACTGCCGTGGCCCGTTCTGCCTGTTTTCGGAAGAGGCTTTTCAGTTGCTGCACGCCCGTGGCTACCGCGTGGCCAAGCTGCTGGACGGGGTGAGCGAGTGGCAAGCGGTCGGGTTGCCACTGGCGGCTGAGTTTTCTGAATGAAATCAGCCATTGGCGCTTTACAGTATTGACTTGATAGCTATGCCTATGAACACACACCTCATTGCCGATTGGGTCAGCCAGCACGAAATCGCCCTGCGCCTGGGTGCCTTTGCGCTCACGTTTTTGGCCGTTGCGCTGTGGGAACTGGCCGCACCGCAACGGGAACTGACGTTGCCCCGCGCCGTGCGCTGGCGCGCCAACCTGGGGTTGGTACTGCTGAACACCGTGCTGCTGCGCGTGGTGTTTCCCACCGCCGCTGTGGGCGTGGCGGCAGTGGCCAGCGCGCAGGGCTGGGGCGTGCTGAACGTGTGGCAGCCCTCCGCCTGGGCCGCCGTGCTGCTGGCCGTGGTGGCGCTGGACTTGGTGGTGTGGCTGCAGCATGTGATGGTGCACGCCGTGCCCGCGCTGTGGCGGCTGCACCGCGTGCACCACGCCGACCTGGACTACGACCTGACCACCGGTGCGCGGTTTCACCCGCTGGAAATCGGGCTGTCCATGGGCATCAAGTTCGCGGCCATCGTGCTGCTGGGCGCGCCGGTGCTGGCCGTGGTGGTGTTTGAAGTGCTGCTCAGCAGCTGCGCCATGTTCAACCACGGCAACATCCGCCTGACCGCCCGTGTTGACCGGGTGCTGCGGTGGGTCATGGTCACGCCCGACATGCACCGCGTGCACCACTCGGTGGAAGACGACGAGAGCAACTGCAATTTCGGCTTCAACCTCACCTGGTGGGACCGCCTGCTGGGCACCTACCGCGAGCAGCCCCGCGCCGGACAACAAGGCATGACCATGGGCATTCGCGACCACCGTGACCCACAGGAGGTGGCCCACCTGGGCGGCATGCTGCGCCTGCCCTTTGTGGCCGACAACGCGGGCTACGCCATCAACCGGCGGGACTGGACCACACTACCCTGACCACACCCCACCGGGCAGAAGCGGCCGCATCAAGCGGTGCCCCACAGGCTGGCCGACACGGCCGCTGCCACCACAGCCTCAACACCCACCACAGTCACCAACGCCACTTCGCCAGAGAATTACCAAAACCATAGCTACCAACGCTTTTATTGAAAGCGTTAAAGCCACTTTTTATTCAATATTTACCACTCAATGAACATGGGTGTGGTGGGCATCGGGCACGTGTGGGTGGGTGTGCGTCACGGGGGTGTGCCGGTGCCTGTGGCTGTGTGAGCCCGCTGGCATGGGGTCATGGGTGTGGTTGTGGTGCCCGTCGTCGTGGCGGTGGGCATGTTCGTGGGCCAAGTCCTGGTGTGTGTGTTCGTGCCCATGCGATTCGGCCAGGTGCAGCACCACGCCCAGCAACATCAGCACGCCGCCCAAGGCCAGGTAGGGTGACACGTCGCGCTCGCCCAAGGCAAACGCCGCCACCGCGCCAATGAAAGGCGCAAACGCAAACACCGAACCCGTGCGTGCTGCCCCAAACGTGCGCTGGGCCAACAGGTAAAACCGCAAGCTCAGCCCGTAGCCGCTGGCACCAATGGCCAACAACACGGCGCACGCCAGCCAAGCGGGCAGAGGCTCCGAGCTCAACCAGGCCACGGCCCCCGTTGCCACACCACCCAGCACCGATTTGGCCAACACCACCTGCCCAGGGTCGCGATCGGCCACGCCGCGCGACAAGGTGTTGTCAATGCCCCAGGCCACCGTGGCGGTCATCACGGCCAACAGCCCCATGAGCTGCACACCGCCTTGAAACCCCTGCTCCAGCGCCAAGACCACGCCACCGGCCAGCAGGGCACCCATGGCCACCACCACGCGCTTGTCCACCGCCTCGCCGTACAAGCGCCAGGCCAGCAGCGCTGTGAAGACCGCCTCCAGCGTCAGCATCAGCGAGGCAGACACCCCGCTGGTGTGCTGCAGGCCCCAAGCCAGCGCCACCGGGCCGATGACCGCGCCAAACAAGGCCATGGCCACCAGCCGCCGCGCATCGGCGCGTTGCAGTTGGGCCTCTCGCTCTGGGGGCTTGCGCATGAATGTGGCGACCAGCGCCGCACCCACGTACAACAGCGCCGCCGTGGTGAATGGCCCCACGCCCTTGCCCCATGTCTGAACAAAGGGCGTGCTCAAGCCGAACAAGGCGGCTGCCAGCAGCGCCAGCAAGCCGCCTTTGACCACAGGGTTAAACAACCCTTGAGTCACTTTTTATTGGCCAGTGAAGTTGGCCGCAATGAAGTTGCCATTGTGCGCAAAGAACACAAACAGGGTTTGCTTGGCTGTGTCAGCCGCTGCAGGGTTGGTGTAGCGCACCTTCCACTCCTTGCCTTTCTTGCCGTCCACCAGTTCGATGGCCTCTTGCTTGGCAGTGCCCCATGAGGCATCGAGCTTGCCGCCTTTGACCAGCGCAGCGCGGCGCTGGTCGGCACAGTCTTTGACCATGCCTTCACTGGCTGGCTTGCTGCCGTGGAAATGGCAGCTGCCACCTTCACCGGCCATGGCCTGGGGGGCAAACACAAGGGTGGAAACGAGGGTGGAAATGGCGATCAGTGTTTTCATGGGAGTTCCTTGGGTAGGTTGTAAAAAAAGGGAGGGAGGGAGGGAGGGAGGGAGGGAAAGCCATCAAAGCCCGTTGCGGCTGCTGTCCTCGGTCTTTTCGACATCGAGGTCTTCGTGCGCATGGCGGTGCTCGGCTGCCGGAAAGCGGAAGTCATCCGGGTGGCTGTCGTGCTGGTAGCCGTGCAGTTGCACAAACAACAGGTAAAAGCCCGCATAAAACAGCCCCAGGTTGGCCGCGTAGCTGAAGCGCTTGAACGAGGGCCTGTGCCGCCACAGTGCCAGCCCCCCCACCATCACCGTCAACGCGGCTATTTGGCCCAGTTCCACACCCACGTTGAAGCTCAGGATTCGCCACAGCATGGCCACCGGGTCGTCACCCAGCGGCAGTTGCTGCAAGCGGGTAGACAGGCCAAAGCCGTGCAGCAGCCCAAAACCAAACACGGCCCCCAACAGGCTGGGGGACGCCATCTGGAAATACTTCTGGAAGCCGCCGTTGTTGTCGAAGGCTTTGTACATCACGCTCAGCGCGATGATGGCGTCCACCAAATAGTAGTTCCAGGTGATTTTGTAGTAGGTGGCAAAGATCAACGTGATGCAGTGGCCGATGGTGAACACGGTCACGAACTTCGCCACGTCCTTGAACGTGGTGAGGAAAAACACCACGCCAAACAGAAACAGCAAGTGGTCATAGCCCGTGAGCATGTGGCTGGCACCCAGCCCGATGTAGTGGGCATAACCGGCCTCCAGCATGCGAATGCGGTCGGCCTCGGAAATGCCGTGGGCCAGCGCCATGACCGGCACCAGGCCCACCAGCAAAGCCAGCAGGCGCACCCGGTGGCTGAAAAAATTGAAAAACACCATACAAATTCCCCATAAAAGCTGAAAGTGCCGCCGCTCACCCCAGCACAGGGCGCAGCAGCGCATGAACTCCAAAGTTCAGTCAGCGTGTTGGGGTGGCCGCAGCAGTTCAGCGGGTCGGTGGGGTGGCCAATGTGGCGGCACAAACCCCGGCGGCCCTGCAGACGGCAGCCAGGCCAGGATATTCCCCCATGAGGGCACGCCTGCGGCTTGCGGGGCGGGCGGCTCGGCATGCCAGTGGCTGCTGGCACTGCCGGGGGCTTCACCGGGTTCCAGGTGCAGGCTTTGGTCGTGGTGGTGGTGGTGCTCCAGGGCCTCGACATGTTGCCACAGGTGTGCCAGGCGCTGGCCCTGTGCCTGTGCCGGCGATGGCAGCAGCCCGAGCAGGCTTTGCCCCCACAGCGCAAACACCAGCAGCCACATCAAGTTCGGGCGCATCATGGCAGCCGCCCTTTTTGCGCTGAAGACTCAGGCTGCCCCAAACGCAGGCGCGCCACCAACCCGCCTTGCGCCGCGTTGGTGAGCGCCACATCACCGCCGTGGCTGAGCGCAATTTGCTGCACGATGGCCAGGCCCAGGCCGGTGCCGCCCGTGTCACGGGAACGCGAAGACTCCACGCGGTAAAAAGGCTCGAACACGCGCACCCACTCGGCCTCTGGCAGTCCTGGCCCGGTATCACGCACCAACACCTCGGCCCATGGGCCTTGTTGCCTGAGTTCGACGTGCGCGCTGTGACCGTACTTCAGGGCGTTGTCCACCAGGTTGGTCAGCGCCCGTTTGAGTGCGCGGGGCCTACAGGGCCACTGCAGCGCCGCAGGTGCGTCCAGTGTGATGGGTCCCAGCACGGCCAGGTCGTCCACCAAACTTTCTGCCAGCGCCACCAAGTCCACCTGTTGCAAGGGTTCGTCCACCGCCTTGCCGCGCAAAAAATCCAGCGTGCCGTCAAGCAACTGCAGCATGTCGTCGGTGTCGGCTTGAAATTGGTTGCGCAGCGGGGCATCAGCCATCATTTCGGTGCGCAAACGCAGGCGGGTCAGCGGGGTTTTGAGGTCGTGGGACACCGCCGCCAAAAACCGCTCACGCTCTTCAATGCCCTGACGAATGCGCGCCTGCATGGCATTGAAGGCCATGGCGGCTTCCTTCACCTCTTGCGGGCCGACCTCGGGCACGGGGGGGCTGCGCAAGTCGTGCGACAGGTTGTGGGCCGCACGGGCCAGCTCGGTGAGCGGGCGCACTGTGCTGCGCGCGGCCATGGCCACCAAAAACACCACGGCGACCAGCATCAGCCCCAAGTTGAGCAACAAGTGCCAAGGCAGCGCAAACACGCCCTCGGGTGCCCCGCCGCGCACGTTCAGCCACTGGCCGTTGGGCAGTGGCAAGTTGATGTCCAGCGCAAACTGGCCCAGCTGGGGCAACTGGGTGGCACGGATGTCCATGGGCTGGCCCAGCAGCGTGCGGATGTGGCCGGGCAAATCCACCAGCATGCTCGACTGCGCCGTGCCTTCAGGGGCCTGCGTGCGAACGTCCAGCGACAAGCTGGGAATGGACAGCAGCTGCGCGGTGTGCTCACGGTCTTGCGCCGTGGGCTGCGCTTGCACCACCCGGTAAACCGCGACGATGCGTTGGGCCAGCTCGTGGCTGACGGTGTGCCCCAGCGTGCGTTGGCGCTCCCAGGTCTGAATCAGCGCGCCTGCCAGCTGGGCCACCAGCAAGCCGGTGGTCATCAGCAACAGCAAGCGGCCAAACAACGACGATGGCCAGCGCCAGCTCACGCGGCCTCCACCGGCGCGGCCAGTACATAACCCTCGCCCCTGACGGTTTTGATGAGTGCGGCCTCTTTGCCGTCGTCGCGCAGCCGCTTGCGCAAGCGGCCCACCAACACATCCACACTGCGGTCAAACACGATGGGCTCGCGCCCATTGGTCAGCTCCAGCAACTGGTCGCGCGACAGCACCCGATGGGGGTGCTCCAGCAACACGCGCAGCAACTTGAACTCCGCACCCGACAGTGGCACCACCACCCCATCCGGGGCAATGGCGTTGCGCGAAGCCACCTCCAGCGTCCAGCCCGCAAAGCGGAATGCCGACACCTCCGTCGGCACCAAGTTGGGCGGCAAGGACTGGGCACGCCGCAATATGCTGCGGATGCGTGCCAGCAACTCTCGCGGGCTGAAGGGCTTGGGCAGGTAGTCGTCGGCCCCCATCTCCAGGCCCACGATGCGGTCGATCTCGGTGTCGCGGGCGGTCAACATCAGAATGGGCAAGTTGGAGCGGCTGCGCACGTCGCGGCACAGCACCAGCCCGTCTTCACCGGGCAGCATCAGGTCCAGCACCAGCAGATCCACACGGGATTGTTCCATCACGCGGCGCATGGCTTTGCCGTCTTCCGCCACCGACACCCGGTAACCCGCCTGCGACAGGTACTGGTCCAGCAGTCGGCGAATTTCACGGTCGTCATCGACAACCAGCAGGTGCTCGGGGGGAGTGGTCACGGAGAAGTGGCTGAAGGCAATTGGTGGGTACAGAGCGTGGATTCTCGGGGCTATGGCGGCCCCATCACCCAGTGCCGAAAGACTTTCGGGTAACACAGTGTGTCAACCCCGCGCCTGACACAAACGCTCACCTTGGGCGTGGCTGCGGACATACGCCAGAGCGGGGTGCGGCCCAGCATCCACCCACCTCAACACACACCACTGGAGTGTTCCATGAAAAAAACCACCGCCACCTTATTGATCGCCGCCCTGTTGCCCCTGGCCGCCCAGGCCCAGGACAACGCTGAAAAACTGGTGGCCAGCATGCGCAAAGCCGAGATGAGCTACAAAGAACTGATGGTCATCATGGGCAAGTCCATCGGCATGATGCAAGAAGGCGTGCTGACGCAAAACCGCGAACTGGTGGAGCAAGGGGCGCACATCATCTTCACCCACCCCGCGCCCAACCACGCACCGTGGGACATCATGAAACCCGAAAACAAAGCAGGCTTCAAACAAGCCCTGGTGACCTACGACGTGGTGCTGGACGAACACACCAGCGGCATTCTCAAAGGCAGCCGCGTCCGCGACTGGCAAGCAGCCGCCGGCTCGTTGTCAGACTTGCAAAATGCCTGCATCTCGTGCCACATGCAGTGGAAGAACAAAGCGGAAAAATGGCCAGCGGCTTTGCGCTGAACGCAGAGCACATGTCAAAATAAATAGCTGCAATCGATTTAAATTCAAGCGCCAAAAGGCCTTTTTAACGCCCAAAACAGCGGCGCAGCCGACACAGCGCCCAGCTTCACTTGGACACGCCTTGAGCCTTGGCGGCGGCCACGGCCTGGGCCAGTTCCTACCAGTCGTGGCTGAAGAGGATGATGGTGTTGGGCGAGGTCAAAACGGGCAACGGATGGGCGCAATAATTGCTACCCATCCCGAGGCCTTGCGCCCTGCCCTTTTTGCCCACCACCCATGCTCACCTGCTCCAAACTCATTCCCCAAGGCCAGGGCCTGGCCACCGTGCTGCTCAAGCGCGCCACCACGGTCGAACTGGACTGGGACGTGCGCCAAAAAAGCCGCTTTGACGCCACCGACAGCCAGGGCCGCGCCCTGGGTGTGTTTTTGCCCCGTGGCACCCCTGTGCGCGGTGGCGACGTGCTGCTGGCCGAGGACGGCAGCTTCGTCCAAGTGCTGGCCGCGCCGCAGCCGGTGCTGCGCATCACCCACTGCCAGGCGCACGGCACGCCTTTTGACCTGACCCGCGCCGCCTACCACCTGGGCAACCGCCATGTGCCCATCGAGCTGCAGCCCGCCCATTTGAAAATTGAACCCGACCATGTGTTGGCCGAGATGCTGACCCGCATGCACCTGATCGTGGCCGAGGTGAACGAACCGTTCGAACCCGAAAACGGCGCCTACTCGGCCCATGGCGAACATGAGCACAACCACGCAGAACCCGCACCCACACCGGCACCGGCCAGTGCGGCACCCGCCGCCCGTGGCAAACCCATTGGCGTGGCCGTGGTGGGCGCCCCGGCTGCCGCTGCGCCCGTGCCGCATGTGCATGGCCCCGGCTGCGGCCACCACCACTGAGCATGCAAGCCCCACAGGCACTGCCTGCCGTCAGCCTGTTGCAGCTGATGTGGCTGGCCTCGCCCGCGCTGCCGGTGGGGGGGTTTTCGTATTCAGAAGGGTTGGAGGCGGCGGTGGACAAAGGCCACATCGCCAACGAAGCCGATGCCAGCCAGTGGCTGACCGATCAGCTGTGGCTGAGCCAAGCCCGCTCTGACCTGCCCGTGGTGGCCCAGGCCATCACCGCTTGGCGCGCCCACGACCTGGGCCGCGTGGCCGCACTGAACGACTGGGTGCTGACCACCCGCGAAACCAGCGAGCTGCGCCAGCAAACCCAGCAAACCGGGCGCTCGCTGCTGGAGTGGCTGCGGCAACTGCCCACCCTGACCCACTCCGACACCGATGCGCACGCCACCCAAGCACCCGGTGCGCCAGCCCCTGCACCGTCAGCAGAGACGGAGGCCGAGCCCGCCCTGCCCGCCCACATCGCCTTTGCCCAGGCCTTGCCGCCCACTTGGCCGGTGGCGTTTGCGCTGGCCGCCGCGCAAACCGCCGCGCCCGTGCGCGAGTGCGTGCTGGCCTGCGCCTTTGGCTGGGCAGAGAACATGGCGCAGGCCGCCATCAAAGCCGTGCCGCTGGGCCAGACCGGCGGCCAGCGCATATTGGCGCGCTTGTTGCTGGCCATTCCGGCGGCGGTGGACAGCGCCATTGCCCTGCCCGACGACCAGCGCCAGGCCTTCAGCCCCATGCTGGCCATTCTGTCGGCGCAGCACGAAAGCCAGTATTCGCGCTTGTTCCGCTCCTGAGCCAAGAGAATTTCAAGCCAAATTGGCACACAACGCTTTATTCATGTCATTGTCAGCTATTATTTTATGAACACCCTGCACCACATTCCCCACCGCACCAAAAAGCTCCCCCCCCTGCGCGTGGGCATTGGCGGGCCGGTGGGCTCGGGCAAAACCACCCTGCTCGAAATGCTGTGCAAAGCCATGCGCGAGCGCTACGACCTGGTGGCCATCACCAACGACATCTACACCAAGGAAGACCAGCGCCTGCTGACCGTGAGCGGTGCACTGGAGGCCGAGCGCATCATGGGTGTGGAGACCGGCGGCTGCCCGCACACCGCCATCCGCGAAGACGCGTCCATCAACCTCGAAGCCATTGACCGCATGCTGGAGCAGTTTCCCAACGCCGACGTGGTGTTTGTGGAGTCCGGCGGCGACAACCTGGCCGCCACCTTCAGCCCCGAGCTGAGCGACCTCACCATTTACGTGATTGACGTGGCTGCGGGCGAAAAAATCCCCCGCAAAGGCGGCCCCGGCATCACCAAAAGCGACCTCTTCGTCATCAACAAAACCGACCTGGCCCCCCACGTGGGCGCCGACCTGGCCGTGATGGAGGCCGACACCATCCGCATGCGCACCACGGCCAAAGGCCTGAAGCCCTTCGTCATGACCAACCTGAAAACCAACACCGGGCTGGCCGAAGTGGTGGCGTTCATTGAAGAGCGGGGGATGTTGGGGGCGGGGTGAGGGATGCAGGGGGCGTTGGCTGCGCGAGCAAGGTCGCACGTCACATGGTGGAAATTACGAGTCAAAACAGCCTTCATCGCTTTCAGGATAAGCGGTGGCAGCTATTCAACTTAAAAAACAACGTTACTGCACTGAACGGGTGGGGTAGACGGCTGTTTTCGGCCATGAGCGTCCATCAGCCAAACGGATAAGCGACCACTCAACGTTTGAATTCAGCGGCCGCCGGAGGCGGTCCGCTGGAATGATGGGTTGGGCCGCTTTATAGCCAATGAATGGTATTTTTTGCCCACTTCATGCTCCCACCGGAGTGCACAACTCAACCAGTACTCCATCTGGGCAGCGCACGTAGGAAACAACTTGACCCCACGGCTTGGCTACAGGCGCAGCTAGTTCCTTTGCACCTGCTGCTAGTGCTTTTTCGTGAGCAAGCGGAACGTTCCCGGTGACGAGTGCAATTTCGAACCCAAGCGGCTGCGCTGATGTGTTTGCCTGCACATGCCCTCCGGGGAAGTTCATATCGCCAAGTTCATGCGATGCGAAGGACAACGTGGTTTCTCCGGTATTGAGTTCGCCGTATGTTCCGCTCTCGTGGAGGAACTTCTTTGATAGACCAAATGCTTTCTCAAAGAATTCCAAAGAGCCTGCCACATCTGGCACGTAGACGATGGTGTACCCGAGTTTCATACGATTCTCCTTGGCGACGTCTCAACGGCCCAACGTAATGTATCCCGCAAAACCTGCGGGATAAAACGGACGGTGCGGGATATTCTGGTCACGGTTTCCTTCTGAAAGTGGCTTGTCGCCTGGGTTTGGGGTCGATGCACTGTTCAAAAACACAGGTATAAACAAACCATGAAACCCGGCACGCCTGTTTTGCGCTCCACACGGCTTTTGGACCAGTTGCGGGAGCGGATTCGTTGCCTTCACTATAGCCTCAACACCGAGAAGGCCTACCTGCATTGGGTGCGGTTTTTCATCCGAAGGCATGGCCGCAACGGAAAAATTCGGCACTCCAGCCCCTTGGATTCATAGGCCTGTGTCGACTGATTGGCGGCTTTGGGTGTGGAAGCTCAATGGCTTTTCAGGGTCGAGAGCCAACCACCAGGTCAGATATCGTCCTGCAATCGCTTCACCCCACCTCGTGCCAATTCACCCACAACAACCCCGGCACCCGCGCAAATTCGCGCACATTGCGGGTCACCAGCGTGGCCTGGTGGCGCAGGGCGGTGGCGGCAATCAGGGTGTCTTGGGGGCCAATGGGCGCGCCTGCCGCCTCCAGTTCAGCACGCAGGCGGGCGGCGATGGCAGCGCACTCGCTGTCAAAAGGCAGCATTTGCATGGGGCGCAGCAGTTGCACCAATGCCGCTAAGCGCGGCGCTGAGGCCTCGGGTGGCAGGCGCTGCAAGCCGTAGCGCAACTCATACTCCACGATGGCGGGCACGCCCAGCTCGGCGGGGCGCAGCGCCTGAAGCTGGGGTACTACCGCCGGGTCTCCCCTGAAGTAGTAACTGATGGTGTTGCTGTCCAGCACCAGCATGCTCAAAAACCCAGCCTGGGTACATCGGCGGTGGTGGCTTTTGCACCATCGGCATTGCGCAGGGGAAAGTCGGCAAAGCGTCCGGCCAGGGCCAAGCAGTCTTGCGGCCATTCGTGTGCGGCATATTTGCGGATGATGTCGGCCACCCAGCGGCTTTTCGACAACCCGTGTGCCTTGGCGGCCTGCTCAACCAGTGCCTGTGTGGCATCGTCAAGATACAAAGTGATTTGCGACATTCGAAAACTCCTTTGGGCCAGTGCTCAAAATACCAAACAAGTATATGTCCACCTATATTTTATTCAGCATGACATTTACGTGGGTGACGACCTGGCCGTGATGGAGGCCGACACCATTCGCATGCGCACCACGGCCAAAGGCCTGAAGCCGTTTGTGATGCCCAACCTGAAGACCAACACCGGGCTGGCCGAGGTGGTGAAGTTCATTGAGGAGCGGGGGATGTTGGGGGCGGGGTGAGAGGCTGGTTCAGCCATGTGGGATCGGGACGCCAGGTGGTCAGCCATGGTGGCACGGCATCAGCGGGCATGGGTTTGGCGATGACGTAGCCTTGGGCCCATTCGCATCCCAGGCGCAACAGCATTTCGCCATGTGCCAGGGTTTCCACCCCTTCAGCAATGACCCGACGCTGAAAGGCCTGGGCCAGGCCAATGATGCCCTGCAGGATGGACAGGTCATCCGGGTCAGCCAGCATGTCGCGCACGAAGCTCTGGTCAATTTTCAGCAGGCCCACGGGTAAGCGCTTCAGGTAGGTCAGCGAGGAATAGCCGGTGCCAAAGTCGTCCAGCGAGAACCCCACGCCCATTTCTCGGCAGGCCAGGATCACGCGGGACACTTCGGCAATGTCAGCCAGCGCACTGGTTTCCAGCACCTCAAGCTCCAGGTCACCGGCCAGCAGGGTGGGGTGCATGGCCATTTGCTGGCGCAGGCGGTCCACAAAATCGGGCTGAGCCAACTGAATTGCATCGATGTTGACGCTGACCGGTAGCGACACGCCAACCGCCCTCCAGCGCTCGATTTGGGACATGGCGGTGTTCAGCACCCACTCCCCCAGTTGGATCGCCAGGGGATGATCCGTCACCAGTGGCAGAAACGCCGCGGGTGACAGCAAACCACGCTCGGGGTGCTGCCAGCGGATCAAGGCCTCGGCGCCAATGACCACGCCCGTGCGCATGTTCACCTTGGGCTGGTAGTGGAGAACGAACTCCCGTGCGTTGAGCGCTTGCTCCAGCCGCTCCAGTCCCTCATGGTGACCACGCACGCTGCGGTCACGCTCGGCATCAAAGAACTGGTAGCGGTTTTTGCCCATCTGCTTGGCCTGGTA
This sequence comes from uncultured Hydrogenophaga sp., assembly GCA_964396895.1. Classification (GTDB taxonomy): domain Bacteria; phylum Pseudomonadota; class Gammaproteobacteria; order Burkholderiales; family Burkholderiaceae_C; genus UBA2334. The sequence continues at coordinate 24,363 of CAYNGJ010000014.1, forward strand.
CATCGCCTGGTCGGCCTGGCGCAGCAACTGATCGGCCTCAATCGGCTCGGCCTGCGGGTAGAAGGTGACGCCCAGGCTGGCGGACACGCGCAGTGCCGTACCACCTTCGTCAACCACCTCCCCTGCGGCGTCGAGCAACCGGGACAGCAGTGGAACAGACGCGTCGGCATTCGGCAGGTCAGGAAAAATCGCGACGAATTCATCCCCCCCCAGGCGGGCGAGTGTGTCGCCCTCGCGCAACGCACGCTTCATGTGAGCAGACAACGCGGCCAACAGGTGGTCACCTGCTTCGTGGCCATGGCGGTCGTTGATGGCCTTAAAGCTGTCCAGATCCAGGTAGGCCACCGCCAGGGTGGTTCGGCGACGCTGGGCTTGTGCCAGGGCCATTTGCAGGCGGTCGGCCAGCAGCACACGGTTGGGCAGCCCCGTCAGCAGGTCGAAATGGGCCATGTGCTCCAGCTGCTGCTGGTGCGCTTTGCGCTCGGTGATGTCATGACCGATGCCAAGCACGCCCACCAGGCGGCCATCGGGTGTGCGCATGGGCACTTTGGTGGTTTCCAGCAGCACGCGGTGGCCGTCGCTGGCGTAGGTGATCCATTCCTCGTTGCGGGTGGCCTCGCCGGCCGCCATGGCGGCGCGGTCGTGCTCGCGGAAGGAGTCGGCCAACTCCTTGGGCACAAAGTCGTGGTCGGTTTTGCCCACGATCGCACGCTCAGCCGCACCGAAGTAACGTTCGAACGCCGGGTTGCAAGACAGGTACGTGCCATGGGCGTCTTTCAGCCAGATCAGGTCGGGGATGGTGCAGACCAGCGTGTGCAGGTGGGCCCGTTCTGTTTCCAGCGCCCGCTGTGCCTGGCGTTGTTCGCTGATGTCAATGCCGACGCCCAGCAGGTAGGTTTGGTCGCCAATGGCGCTGAGCTGCCCAGTGAAGTGGTAGGGCAATGTCTGGCCCCCTTTGGTCTGGAACTCGGCCTCGACATCGGCCTGCCCCGCGGCGAACACCCGTCGTATGGTTTCTCTCACCCGCCGCTGGTCGTCGCCGGCAAAAAAGTCCGTGGCCGTCATGCATGACAACTCGGCATCGGTGTAGCCCACAATCTGGCTGAATGCGCGGTTCCAGCGCACGAGGCGGCCCGTGGCGTCGAACATGTAAAACACGCCAGGCAAGGCATTCAGGGTGTCTTCGGAAAACTGCTTTTCGTGGAGCAGGTTCAGTTCAGCCTGCTTGCGCTCGCTGATGTCCTCCACCATGGCCACCACGTAGTCGAGGCTGCCGTCCGGCTTGCGCACGTGGCTGACCGCCAGTCGCGAGTACACCACACGGCCATCCTTGTGGATGAAGCGTTTGTCCATGGCATAGCTGCCAATCTCGCCCGCCACCATGCGGTTGAACTGGACCAGGTCGGGCGCCAAATCGTCCGGGTGGGTCAGTTCTGCCCAGGTCAGTCGGGTCAGCTCGTCGCGCGTGTAGCCCAGCGTGGCACAAAGGGCATCGTTGACCTCGATCCACCCCTTCTCCAAGCTGGTGATGGCCAGCCCGACGATCGACTGGTCAAAGTAGGCATGAAACCGCTGCAAGCTGGCCCGCTCCTGGGCAAGGCGCGCAGCCTGGGCGGCCTGCAAGGCATCTTTGTCGACCAGTTGCTGCTCGTGGTTGCGAAACAGCATGCACAGCAGCATGGTGGCGAGCGGGTAGCACAGCAAAAGCACCCACCACGCCTGTGCAATGAAGGGGTCACCGGCACGGTTGGGAATTTGGGTGAACGCGGCTAGCTGCATCAGCTGCACCACCACCCCGAGCGCGAGGTAGTCCGTCAGCCGGGGGGGCCGGCTGCGCCGCAGCCACCATTGCCGCGCCAGCACCCCCAGCAAACCAGACATCACCACCACCACGATACCGACTGGCGCACCTATGCCCCCCAACTGGTAGCGGTAAATGGCCGCCATGCCCACCGCAATGGCTGCAGTTGCCCCACCACCCACAACACCGGCCACAGCCAGCACAATGGAACGCCCGTCAAAAAACACGCCCGGCGCAAAGTTGACCGGGTTCGCCATGCCCAGCAGTGTCACGCCTCCAAACAGCAGCCCGAGCAGCACCTGGCGGTTGAGCTGCCGCTTGTGGGCACGCGCCACCACGATCTGCCCCGTCGCGACCAGGGCAATCAGGAAGGCGATGTTGTTGATCAGGTTGGCAAGCATGCGCAGAGACAAATAGGAGCAGTGATTGGGCTGGTGCCGGGTAAGCGCGCCCACATGTTACGCCGCAACGGCACCCCGACTGCTGGGCACCGCAATGGCGCCTGGCAACCGGTGCCCAACCACCTTGCGGATGTTCGCGGGCAGCGTAGTGGACAATATCGGCTTGACCGCAGGCACCTAGTACCGGCGGCGAACTCGCCCGAATGTCAACCACCCACCTCGCCCAGACGAGCCTGTCCATGCAAGACGCAACCTCCTCCGCCCAGATTTCCGTCGAGAAGATCGGCGGCACGTCCATGTCCGCCTTTGCCGATGTGCTGCGCCACATCATGTTGCACGACAAGTCGCGCATTTATGGGCGCATTTACGTGGTGTCAGCCTACTCGGGGGTGACCAACCAGTTGCTGGAGCACAAAAAAACCGGCGAGCGCGGCATTTACGCGCTGTTTGCCGAGGGCAAGGGTTACCAGGACGCACTGACTCAGCTGGCCGTCAGCTTGAAAAAGCTGAACGCCGGTTTTGCTGAGCTGGGCCTGCCGCTGGACGTGGCCGATGCCTTCATTGACCACCGCATTGCCCAGGCACGCGAGTACCTGACTGCCATGCACCATGTGCTGGCCAGCGGTTACCTCAGCCGCGACAACGTGTTGCTGGCCGCGCGCGAGGTGCTGGCCTCCATCGGCGAATCGCACAGTGCGTTCAACTCGGTGGAAATTTTGAAGGCCAATGGCGTGCATGCCATCCTGATGGACTTGGCCGGTTTTGACGACAACGAGGCCTGGACCATAGACGAACGCATTGCCAACAGCTTCTCGGGCCTGGATTTGGCGAGCAATGTGATTGTGGCCACGGGCTACACCAAGGGCACCGAAGGCATCATGCGGGAGTTTGACCGCGGCTACTCCGAGGTCACGTTCAGCAAAATTGCCGTGGAAGTGCGGCCAGCGGAAGCGGTGATTCACAAAGAATTCCACCTGTCCTCAGCCGACCCCAACTTGGTGGGGTTGGAGAATGCCGTCATCGTGGGCGCCACCAATTACGACGTGGCCGACCAGTTGGCCGACGTGGGCATGGAGGCCATTCACCCCAAGGCGTCCAAGCCCATGGAACTGGCGGCCATTCCCATCCGCCTGAAGAACACCTTCGAGCCCGACCACCCGGGCACCCTCATCACCAAAGACTTTGTGGGCGAGCGTGCCCGCGTGGAAATTGTCACGGGGACGGACAAGGTCACGCTGGTCGAAATTCACGACCCCAGCATGGTGGGCACGGTGGGCTTTGATGCCAGCCTGATGACCATCTTCACGCGGCACGACGTGAGCTACATACTCAAAACCACCAACGCCAATTCCATTGCCCACCTGGTGTGGGAAAACCAGGTGACACCCGAACTGGTGGCCGACTTGGAGGCGCTGTACGAGGTGGTCACGGTCAAGCCCAGCGCCATTGTGTGCGCCATTGGCTCCAACATCGGCATTCCCGGTGTGCTGGCCAAAGCGGCCCAGGCGCTGGCCACGGCGGAGGTGAACGTGAACTGCGTGTCACAAACGCTGCGGCAGGTGAACATGCAGTTCGTGATCGAACGCGAAGACTACAAAACCGCCATCAAGGCGCTGAACATGGCCCTGTGTGTGAACGCCGTGTCACCCGCGTTCAAGGTCTGACGCCCGACACCACCGGTTGACGACCAAGGCCGCCATACCCTGTGGCAGCTTTTTTTTGGATGTGCTCAGTACTGGGTGGCTGGCAGGTCAACGGTCAAGCCATTGAGCGCATCGGTCAGCGTGATCTGACAGGCCAGGCGGCTGGTGGTCTGGGTGGGTGTGGCCGTGAAGACCAACATGCTGCGCTCGTCGGGGGCGGCCTGGGGCAACTGACTGGCCCAGGGCTCTCGCACCATGACATGGCAGGTGGCGCAGGTGAGGCTGCCGCCGCAGTCGGCGGCGACGCCCTCCACACCGCCCGCCTGGGCGGCCTGCATCAGGCTTTTGCCGGGCTGGGCGCTGACGGCGACGGAGACTGGCCCGTTGGCGGGTGAATGCGTGACGAAGTGAACAGTGACGACCATGGTGTGATATGGGTTGCAAGGCTTCAGAGCCGGTTGAAGTATTCGCGGCGGTCAAATTCGCGCACGTCGGGTGCCTCGCTTCGCCGCTGGTGTTCGAGTTGTTTGGCGCATTGGAAACTGGCCACCCACTCGGCGCCCAGGCCTTGGCACAACACGGCATCGGCCGCCAGCGCCTGCAGGGCGTGGGGCAGGCTGCGCGGCAGGTGTGCGGCGTCTGCCGCGTAGGGCGACTCGGTGGCGGGTGGGGGTGTCAGGCGCTGCGTCAGCCCGTCAAGCCCGGCGTGGATTTGCGCCGCCAGGTACACATAGGGGTTGGCGGCGGGTTCACCCAGTCGGTTTTCGATGCGGGTGGCGGCCTGGCCTGCACCGCCCACCACGCGCAGCATGGCCCCGCGGTTGTCCAGCCCCCACACCACGGCGTCGGGGGCCAGGGCGTTGGCCTGGAAGCGCCCGTAGCCGTTGGCGGTGGGGGTGCACAGCGCCGTCATGCCCGGCGCATGGTGCAGCAACCCCGCCAGCCAGGCGGCACCGGTGGGCGACAGGGTGTGCAGCGCGTCGGCGGGCGTGCTGTCTGTGGCCGGTGCGTCGCGCACAAAGGTGTTGCGCCCATCGGCCAGCGCCACCACCGACTGGTGCAAGTGCCAGCCACTGGACATGATGTGCTCAAACGGCGGGCGGCACATGAAGGTGGCGTGGAAGCCCGCTCGGCGCAGGGCCTGGCGCACGGCGTTGCGAAACAGCACCATGTGGTCGGCCGCAGTGAGGGCATCGGTCACGTCAAACACGGCCTCGACCTGGCTGGGGCCAAATTCCGCCTCCACCGACTGCAGCGGCAGGCCCAGCGCCTGCGCGGTATGGCGCACGATGCGCAAGGCCTCGTCGGCCATGTCCATGCAGTGGTCGGACAGCATGTGAAAACCGGGGTGAATCAGGCTGACCTCGGGTGCGGGGCCGGGCCAGTCGGCCAGTGCCGGGTCCAGGTGACTGCCGTGAAGCGGGTCTTTCAGGCGGTAGATGTGAAACTCCACCTCCAGTCCACACACCATGCCCAGGCCGTGGGTGGCCAAGCGTGCCACGGCCTGGCGCAGCAGGTGGCGGCTGTCCAGCGTCACGGGCGCACCGTCGGGAAACCAGGCTTGGCAGCGCAGCCAGCCCGTGCCGCTGAGCCAGGGCAGCACCTGAAAGCTGGCCGGGTCGGGCAGCAGCACCACGTTGCCAGCCCCCGCAAACCCGTGCAAGCCGTCGGTGCCACCGGGCTCGAACACCTTGTAAGCGGTGCGGTCGGCGGTGTCTTTCAACAACAGGGTGCTGGGCATGCCCATGCCGCTGTGCAGGGCAGCCACGGCGGCGCGGGCGCTCAGGGTTTTGCTGCGCACGGCACCGTGCAGGTCGCACCAGCCCACACGCACCCACTCTGTGCCGCTGGCCGCGATGGCTTCGGTGGTGCGGGCCAGGGCAGCTTGCCAATCGGCATCGGCCACGCCGCAGCGCTGGGCGAAGCTGGCGCTCACGGTGCAGTAGCGGGTGCAGGTGGGGGTGCGGGCACGTCGGCCGCCGCAGGCCACGGCGCGTTGGCACGCTTGACGGCCACGGCATCGCGCCACCACTGCGCCCAGGTGGCGGTGGGGGCAATGCCATCCACGGTGTCAGGGCCAAAGCGCAGACTGGCCACGGCGGGGTCGCCCAGGGCGTGCGCGGGCTCGCCTGCGGCCACGGCGTCAATGGCCTTGAGCAGATTGCGCCGGTTGGCCATGATGACCTTGTCGGTGGTACCCAGGTGCTCACGGGTGCGGTCCTGGATGGCCCCCATGCTCTCGCAAGCCCACTGGTCGTGCACGTTGATGTCGCTCTCGCCCATGCCCAGGTAGGTGCGGTCGCGCTGCTCCTCGGCGCTGAAGCCCCAGTGGTTGTGCTGGCCCGCTTTGGGGACGTAGTCGGGCAGGGTCACGGCCTCCAGCCGCTGGTTGCGCATGGTGGTTTTGTCCACCGGCTCCGCAAAGCTGGTGAAAAAGGCGTACCAGTAATTCAGCGTGTCATCGACCGGCACATGCATTTGTGTGATGGTCATGGTCTCCGACAACGGAATGACGAAGGTCTGCGGAAACACCGCGTTGGTCACCCGCACATGGGTGATGGCGTCGTTGATTTGGCGAAGCGCCGTCAACCGCAGGCCGTAGGGCATGGACTCGAAAGAAATGTCCGGCTGATCGAACTCGCGCATCACCTTGGTCATGGGCAGGCGCTGCCCGTCCAGCTCACCCAGGCTGGCGCCGCGAAACTGGCGGCCATAACTTTTTTCCAGGCCCTCATCGTGGAAAAAACGGTGCAGAAACGAGGCGTGTGCCGGGTCAATGCCCACCTCAAACGCCTGCAACCAGTTGCAGTGCCACAGCCCTTTGAACGCAAAGCTGTGCGTGGCGGGCGCGGCAAAGCAGTCCAACGCGGGAAACGGCGGTGGCTCCTGCCCTTCGGGCCCCAACCAGGCAAACAGCACACCGGCCTTTTCCAGCAGCGGGTAGCTGCGCTGGCGGATGCGTGTGCACAGCGTGCTGCCCACTGGCTCGGCAGGGGTTTGGGTGCACTGGCCGGTGATGTCGAACTTCCAGCCGTGGAAGGGGCAACGCAGGCCGTCGCCCTCGTGGCGGCCAAAAGCCAGGTCAGCCCCCCGGTGGGGACAATCGCGGTCGAGCAGGCCAAACGCACCATCGGCATTGCGAAACAGCACCAGATCCTGTCCCAGCAACCGGACAGCCTTGACCGGGCGAATGGCCATGCGCGGGTCCAGCGCCGGGTCGAACTCGTCCAACAGGGCCACGGGCTGCCAGTAACGCCGCAACAGTTGGCCACCGGGGGTGCCTGGCCCCACACGGGTCAGGCGTTCATTTTGGTCTGCGTGCATGGCTGTATCCTGAAGATTAAAAACGGTATACCATTTGGAATAGCCAGTGTACAGTGCACCCCATGAGCTTGCAAGAAACCGTTTTGATGCAGTTGCGTGACCTGGTGTTGCGCGGCGAATTCGAGCCCGGCCAGCGCCTGGCCGAGCAACAACTGGCCGAGCGCCTGGGCGCCTCACGCACCCCCGTGCGCGCCGCGCTGGTCACGCTGGAGCAAGAAGGGCTGGTGGAAGCCAACGAAACCGGCGGCTACGTGGTGCGCCCATTCACCGCGCAAGAGGTGCACGACGCCATCGCCGTGCGCGGCCTGCTGGAGGGCATGGCCGCGCGGTTGGTGGCCGAACATGGCGTGTCGCGCCAGCTGCAAGGCGATTTACAGGCCTGCCTGGACGAAGGCGACCGCGTGCTGGCCGCCAACCCGCTGACGCTGGAGAGCTACGCCGCCTACACGGCCATGAACGACCGCTTTCACGCCCTCATCCTCACGGCCAGCGGCAACCGGGCCCTGCAGCGCGCGGTGGCGCTGAACAACCGCCTGCCGTTTGCCCCCGCCTCGGCCATGCTGCCCATGCAGGGGTCGGTGGCCCTGGACCGCGATTGGATGCTTTACGCCCACCGCCAGCACCACATGCTGCTGAGCGCCATGAAGCGCGGCGAAGGGGCCCGCGCCCAAGCCCTGGCCGAGGAGCACACCCAAGTCGCCCAAGAAAACATGCGTTTGGCGCTGGAGCGTCGGACAGAAGCCGAACAATCCCTGCCCGGCATTCGGCTGGTGGTGGGCTGACACCGCTGCCTGGCCCCACAAGCCCTCTCCACCACGGGGACGACCAGGGCTGATCGAGAGCCAGTTAGAATGCTGGTTTTCGACACACAGGAAGAGTGGCAGAGTGGTCGATTGCACCGGTCTTGAAAACCGGCGGCTCGCAAGGGCCCGTGAGTTCGAATCTCACCTCTTCCGCCAAACACCCCAAAAAAAAACGCGCCTCAGTGGTGCGTTTTTTTTGCCCATACACCGTCCGTACGGTGCCCGCCCTGGGTCAGATCGATGACACCTTGGCCATAAAGACGGGTGGAATGGGCGTCACCTGGCGTGGCTCGCCGCCCACAAACACAATACCCACTTTGCCCAGCGCCACCTCGCGTCCGGAAACTTGGTCGGTCATGCGGAACTGCAGGTCGAATCCGTACTTGTTGAAATCAGCCGGTGCCATGGCCACGCGCATGGTTTCACCGTGAAAACCTTCCGACTTGTATTGCGCCACGATGTCGCCCACCACAATCCAAGCCCCCTCCACGCCAGCCTCGACGTAACCCAATGACTTGAAAAAGCGCACCCGTGCTTCGGACACCAGGGTGAGCAGCTGTGCGTTGTCCAGATGCCCGCCCTGGTTCACATGGCTGATGTAAATGGTGATGTCGGTGACAAACGGGTAGTGTTGTGCGGGGGTAATGTGTATGCGCGGCAAGGTTCAGCTCCACAGGTCGAGCGGTGGATCATGCACGATGGCCTTGAGGATGTCTGTGCGCGACACAAAGCCCAGCAACTGGTCCTGCGCATCGACCACAGGCAGCCCAGGAAATTCGGTGTCCAACAGCACCTGTGCCACGCGCCGGATGTCGATGTCGGGGGTCACGCCAGGCACAGGGCTGAGCATGACCTGCGCGGCGGGCTGCATCAACCAGGCCCGCCACGCCAGGGCAGGCGTTTCGGGTGAAGGCAGGCGCTCCAGGCTGAGCAATTCGGCGCGGGTCAGCAGGCCCACCAAGCGCCCCTGGGCGTTGACCACCGGTGCCTGGCCCACATCGGCGTCCACCATGACCTGCCAGGCTTGCTGCAGGGTGGCCGTGTCGGGCACGGAGACCACACGTGCACTCATGACATCGGCCACGCTGCGCAATGGGCGCCGCTCGGGAATGGGGGGGTGTTGCACGCGGGCGTACTCGCTGCGCGCCTGCTGCGCCACGGCATTGCCAGCCCCCTTGACAGGGTGTTGCGTCAGCGGTTGCGCGCCTTGGTTGTCCACGTCCAGCATGTGCTCGCGCACGGGGTCAATGCGCCGGACACGGGCCAGCCCGAGCGTGCGTGACACCCGTTTGAGCTCCTCCACGGGGCCACGGAAGATGGGGCCATTCACTCCGTAGATTGAAAACATGTCTGACCTCCGGGTCTGGGGTGGCCGCCTGCGGGGCAGGCGGTCCACCTGATCAAGGCAGGAAGAGTGCCTGCAAATCACTCAGAAAGTCAAATCCGCGCTCAGTGGGCCAGATGCGCTGCAGGTCTCGCCCCAGCAGACCCAGGCGTTCGGCCTCACTCAGGGCTTTCTCAAAAGCCCCCAGCGGCAAGCCTGTGCGCTCACTCAGCAACGCCAGCGGCACTCCGCCCTGCAGGCGCAGGGCGTTGAGCATGAACTCAAACGGCAACTCGCTGCGCGCCACTTCGGTGTGCTGCACCACCGCATTGCCGCTTCTCGCGCGCTGCATGTACAGCACCGGGTCGCGGGCACGCACCTGGCGCACCACGCGGTGGGCAAAACTGAGCTTGCTGTGGGCACCGGCACCCAACCCCACGTAGTCGCCAAACTGCCAGTAGTTTTGGTTGTGCCAGCACCCATGGCCCGCACGGGCGTAGGCGGAAATTTCGTAACGTGCCAGCCCTGCCGCCGTGGTGTGCTCGGTGATGGTGTCGAGCATGGCGTAGGCATCGTCGTCTTCCGGCACCACAGGCGGGTACTTGGCAAACAGCGTGTTGGGCTCAATGGTGAGGTGGTACACCGACAGGTGGGGCGGCGCCAGCGCCAGCGCGGTGCGCACGTCCTGCTCGCAGTCGACCAGTGTCTGACCGGGCAAGGCGTACATGAGATCGAGGTTGAACGTGTCAAAGGCCTGGGCAGCCTCTTCTACCGCGGCCAGGGCTTGGGCCCGGTTGTGCACGCGACCCAAGGCGGCCAAGTGGGCGTCGTTGAAACTCTGCACACCCACCGACAAGCGGGTGACCCCAGCCGAGCGGTAGGCCCGAAAACGGTCCCGCTCAAAAGTGCCGGGGTTGGCCTCCAGCGTGATTTCCGCATCGGCATCGAGCTTGACGCGGGCCCGCACGTCCGACAGCAGCTGGTCAATGGCCGCTGGCGAGAACAGGCTGGGCGTGCCCCCGCCCAGGAAAATGCTGTGCACGGTGCGGCCCCAAATCAGCGGCAGCGTGGCTTCCAGGTCGGCCCGCAAGGCGGACAGGTACAGCTGCTCGGGCAAGCCACCGATTTGGCCCGCGGCGTCACCGCGCCACTCGTGCGAATTGAAGTCGCAGTAAGGGCACTTCTTCAGGCACCACGGCAAGTGGATGTACAGCGCCAATGGCGGCAAGCTGGACAACTGCAAGGTGCCGGGCCGCATGTGGTGGACCAGGTCAAACGCGCGCTCAGCGGTCTCGGCAGGTGATGCCGATGCCCCCGCGGGAGAGGCCGCATCGAGGTCGAGGCCGGAACCTGCGCGTGGCCTGCCCTCGGTGGGCAGGCTCACCACAGGGATGCCGGCAATGCGGGGGGGGGCCATGCCTCAGGCACCCGCCGACAGCCAGCGTTCCTGCATCAGCGCCACCATGAGGGCGCTGGCCCGGCCACGGTGGCTGTGGGCGTTTTTGACGTCGGTGGGCAATTGCGCAAAGGTCTGGCCAAACGCTGGCAGGTACATGACCGGATCAAAGCCAAAGCCGTTGCTGCCCATGGGTTCGGTGGTGATCAAGCCTTGCACGCGACCCACCGCCACCAGGGGCTCCGGGTCCAACGGGTGGCGCACGGCCACCAGGGTGCTGACCATGGCGGCACGCCGGTTGGCTTGTCCCTGCAATTGCTCCAGCAGCGCACGCACGTTGCTGGCGTCGCCCTTGGGGTAACCAAACTGGGTGGCGTAGTGGGCGGTCTGCACACCGGGCAAGCCACCAAAGGCGTCCACACACAGGCCGGCGTCGTCGGCCAGGGCAGGCAAGCCCGTGGCTGCTGCCGCGTGGCGGGCCTTGGCCAACGCGTTTTCCACAAAGGTGCAGTGGGGCTCTTCGGCCTCGGAAACACCCAGGGCAGACTGGGGCACCAAGTCAACGCCCAGCGGCGCAAACAGCGCAGCCAGCTCGGCCAACTTGCCGGGATTGTTGGAAGCGAGTACCAGTTTCATTTTTTTAAACAAAATATGCGTCAAGCGCTTGTATTTATTAAATAGTCAGCTATCTTTTTCGGAAAGCGCTGCTTGCTGCAGGGCAAGCAATTCGGCCACACCCTTTTCGGCCAACACCAGCAAACGGTCCATGTCGGCACGGGAAAAAGGCAGGCCTTCAGCCGTGCCCTGCACCTCCACAAAATGCCCTGCGCCCGTCATGACCACGTTCATGTCGGTGTCGCAGGCCGAGTCCTCGGTGTACTCCAGGTCGAGCAGGGGTGTGCCCTGCACCATCCCCACCGAGATGGCCGCCACCGACCCCACGATGGGGCTTTGGCCGAGTTGCCCGCTGGCCAGCAGCGTGCCCACGGCATCGTGCGCGGCCACAAATGCCCCCGTGATGGCTGCAGTGCGCGTACCACCGTCGGCCTGCAGCACATCGCAATCCAGCGAAAGGGTGCGCTCACCCAGCAGCTTCAGGTCAAACACCGCGCGCAGCGAACGCCCGATCAGTCGCTGAATTTCCTGCGTGCGCCCACTTTGCTTGCCTTTGGCGGCTTCGCGTGCGTTGCGGGTGTGGGTGGCGCGCGGCAACATGCCGTACTCGGCGGTGACCCAGCCCCGGCCCGTGCCACGCTGGTGCGGCGGCACCTTCTCTTCCACCGAGGCGGTGCACAGCACTGTGGTGTGACCAAATTCGATCAACACCGATCCCTCGGCGTGCATGGTGTAGTGGCGGGTGATGCGCACAGGCCGCAGCTGGTCGGCGGCGCGGCCCTGCGAACGAACAAAGTCAGTCATGGTGGTGGGGGTTTCTGTCAAACAACACGGGGGCGCTGCGCCCGCTGCTCAGGTTTTACGGGCAGCGGAGCGGCGAATGGCTTCGTTGATTTCAGCGATGGAACGCTCGATGGCGGCATCGTCCAGCTCGTCGTCCAACTCGGCCTCAGCCAGACCGCTTTGAATGGTGGTTTGAAAGGCGTGGCGGCCAATCGAGTCGGTGCTGATGCCGCGCGTGGCCTCGAAGGCGTCGGGTGTTTCCCACTCCAGCGCCAGCGCGGTCACGTTGTCGCTGCCCGGTCCGGCCTTGCGCAGCGCCCGCTCGGCCAGCTCAGGCACGGCCTGCGACACGGGATGGGCGCTCAGGTGGCCCACAATTTCGTGGTCGGGCAAAGCGCTCCAAAGGCCATCGGAGCACAACAACACCTTGTCCCCCTGCTGCAGGGTCACCCCGGCGGACAGGTCAAAAATGGGACGCTGCGGCGACCCCAAGCAGGTGAACAGCACATTGCGGTTGACGGGGCCGGTGCGCATCATGGCCAGGTGGGCATGCTGTTCGCTGAATGAATGGTCACGGGTGCGGGTCACCAGCTCGCCGTCGCGCACCAGGTACAGCCGCGAGTCACCGCAATGCACCCAGTGCAGGGTGCCGTGCTCAATCACCGCCGCCACCAGGGTGGTGCGGGGGCTGTCCAACAGGCCCTTTTCAGAGGCATACCGCAAAATCTGGTGGTGAGCGGCCAGCAGCGCACTGGACAGGAAGTCAGACGGCACGTCCACCGTGGGCTTGGCCGTCTTCTGAAAATACGCCGACACCGTTTGCAGCGCCATCTGAGCCGCCACTTCGCCATCGGGGTGCCCGCCCATGCCGTCGGCCAACACAAACAGACCCGATTCACGGGTGTAGCAGTACCCCATCCGGTCTTCATTTTTGCTGCGCCCACCGCGGCGACTGACTTGGAATACCGAAAACTTCATGTGGGGTCTGCCCGACCTGGCGCCACCTTGGGCTTGGCCTTGCTGCCTTTGGCATCCACTCCCAACAGGTTGTCGAGTTGCAACCGCATTTTTTCCGCCACGGTCAAGCGCGTGTAGCTGCGCTCGGTTTCCCGACTGAGTTCTTTTTGCAGCGCAAACACCGACTGCGGCCGTGACAGCGGATCCAGTGCCATGCACCACTCCACCACCTCGATGAGGTTGTCGGAGTACACCCCCCGCAGGCGAGACAACGCCAGCGACAGTCGGTCTTTTTCCTGCCGCTGCGGGGCATCATTGGGCGGATACCCCTGCATGCAGGCGTAGATGCAGGCACCGATGGCGTAAATGTCGGTCCAAGGCCCCATGGCCGAATCACGCCGATACATCTCGGGTGCGGCAAAACCGGGCGTGTACATGGGACGGATGAAGCTGCCCTCTTTGTTCAGCACCTCGCGCGCCGCACCGAAGTCGATCAGCACCGCACGGTTGTCGTCGGTCACAAAAATGTTGGCGGGCTTGATGTCCAAATGCAGCATCTTGTGCTGGTGAACGATGCGCAAACCCCGCAACACCTCGTCAAACAGTGAGCGGATGGTGGATTCGCGAAACACTTTCTGCTTTTTGAGTTCGCGGGAGGTGATGATGAAATCCTGCAGGGACGCGCCTTCCAGGTAATTCATCACCATGTAGACGGTGTCGTTTTCGCGGAAGAAATTGAGCACGCTCACCACGGACGCATGGGAGATTTGCGCCAGGGCGCGGCCTTCTTCGAAAAAACTCTTCAGGCCCAACCGGTACAGCGAGAGTTTGTCGGGCTGGATTTGTGGCAGCAACTCGCCGGCCGCGCGGGTGGCCAGCGATGCCGGCAGGTATTCTTTGACAGCCACTTGCTGGCCCTGCGCGTCAATGGCCAAGTACACCACCCCAAAGCCGCCCGCCGCCAGTTTGCGAACAACGCGGTAGCCGCCGATGACTGTGTCTGCAGGAAGTGAAGCAGGTTTGACCTTTGACATAATCCGGTGTGATGCCCAAGATGTGTTTGACTGGGCCAGATTCCACCCTGAGGGACACAGCCAATGGCAGTTTACAGCATGACCGGATACGCGACTTTGCAGAGCGCACCGGCCCCGGCAGACGCGCTGCCCTCCCCCTCGTTGGGCATTGAAATCCGCTCCGTGAACAGCCGTTTTCTGGACCTGACCTTCAAACTGAGCGACGAACTTCGCGGTGCCGAGCCCACCCTGCGCGAATTGCTGGGCAAGGCCCTGCGGCGCGGCAAGGTCGAGGTGCGCGGCTGGATAGAAGGCCGCCACGACAGCGTGGCCCGCTTGCCCACCACCGCCGAGTTACAAAAACTGGTGTCCATTCAAGACAGCGTCAGGGCTTGGTTGCCCACAGCGCCTCCACTGTCGGTGGCTGAAATTGTGGGCCTGACCAACCGGCAAACCCCTGTCCCTGGCGGGCTGCAAGACGACATGCTGAAGCTGGCGCACCGTGCAGTGGAAGCCCTGAAAGAGGCCCGCGCCCGGGAAGGCGCCCGCCTGTCGGCCATGCTGGGTGGTCATGTGGCCCAGTTGCGCGACCTGGCCAGCCAAGCCAAGCCCATGGTGCCCCAATTGGTCGAGCAACAGCGCCTGCGTTTTCTGGAGCGTTGGCAGGAGGCGCTGGGCACGGCCAATGCCCCATCCGACAGCGACGCCGCGCGTGACCGGGCGCTGTCCGAGGCCACTGCATTCGCCATCCGAATCGATGTGGCAGAAGAACTCACCCGTCTGGCCTCACACTTGGACGAGATTGACCGGCTGCTCGCGCAAGGCGGTGAGTTGGGCAAACGGCTCGACTTCCTGATACAGGAGTTGCACCGTGAGGCCAACACACTGGGCTCCAAGTCATCCAGCCTGGACCTCACCCGCGTGTCGGTGGACATGAAGGTGCTGATTGAACAAATGCGCGAGCAAGTGCAAAACCTCGAGTGAACCAACGGCAGAGCCGAGTCAGGAACGTTATGGAATACGCAGGCAATCTGTTCGTGGTCGCCGCCCCCAGTGGAGCGGGTAAATCCAGCCTGGTCAACGCCTTGATGGAGGTCGACTCCCGCCTGGCACATTCGGTCTCGCACACCACCCGCCCGCCCCGTGGACAAGAGGTGCACGGCCGAGAGTACTACTTTGTGTCCGACGCCCAGTTTGACCAACTGGTGCTGCAAGACGCATTTCTGGAATGGGCGCGGGTGCATGGCAACCGCTATGGCACTTCCAAGCACGCCATTGAAGAACGCATTTCTCAGGGCGGAGACATCATTCTGGAGATCGACTACCAGGGTGCCATTCAGGTGAAGCAGATTTTCCGCAACGCCATCCTGATTTTCATCCTGCCCCCCAGCTGGGAGGAGTTGAAGTCCCGCCTGCAGCGCAGGGGAGAAGATGCAGCCGACGTGATCGAGACGCGCCTGAAAAACGCGGCCGCAGAGGTGGCCCAGGTCGAAGAATTCGACTTCGTTATAATCAACGAACGTTTTGAGCTGGCTTTGTTCGATTTGAAATCCATCGTTCATGCGCAGCGGCTCAAATATGCAGCGCAGCGTCGCACCAAAGCCGACGTGTTCAATGCTTTGAACATCAGCTGATTTCTCACCACACACACTCATCACCACCATGGCCCGCATCACCGTCGAAGACTGCCTGGAAAAAATTCCAAACCGTTTTGAACTCGTTCTGGCGGCCACTTACCGTGCGCGGATGCTGAGCCAGGGCCACTCGCCACGCGTGGAGAGCAAAAACAAGCCCGCCGTGACCGCCCTGCGCGAGATCGCCGAAGGCAAGGTCGGGCTGGAAATGCTGAAAAAAGTCCCTACTTGAGCCGGTGTTCCGTCGCCCTCAGCAAAGCACCTCTTCAGGTGCTTTTTTGTTTTATGTGGGCTTGGGCACCAGACCCTGAACCGGCACCCCATTGCAGCTAAAGTAGCGTGATGAACCGCCCCACCCTGCCATTGGACACCGCCAGCGCTGCCGCAGCCAACGCCGCGGCCGCCAGCTGGGCGTCGCTCACCGTTCAACTGGATTACCTGTCCGAATCGGACATTGAACACGTCAGGCAAGCCTACCGTTTCGCAGATCAAGCCCACCTGGGCCAGCTGCGCAAAAACGGAGACCCTTACATCACCCACCCCATTGCGGTGGCCATTCAATGCGCAGAATGGAAATTGGATGCCCACGCTTTGATGGCTGCGCTCATGCACGACGCCATGGAAGACTGTGGCGTGTCCAAAGAGGAGTTGATCGAGCAGTTTGGCGCCCCGGTGGCCGAGTTGGTGGACGGTCTCACCAAACTGGAAAAACTGGAATTTGACACCCGTGAGCAGAATCAGGCGGAGTCGTTCCGCAAAATGCTGCTGGCCATGGCCAGGGACGTACGGGTCATCCTCATCAAGCTGGCCGACCGTACCCACAACATGCGCACCATGGGCGACATGCCGCGCAGCAAGTGGGGCCGCATCTCGCGGGAAACCCTGGAAATCTACGCACCCATCGCCTATCGACTGGGTCTGAACATCACCTTCCGGGAACTGCAGGAACTGTGCTTCCAGTTCCTGCACCCGTGGCGGCACGGCATTTTGTCCAAGGCCGTGAACCGCTCTCGCGGTCGACGCAAAGACCTGATTTCCAGGGTGCAAGAGGAGGTGTCCCACGCATTGGCGGGTCATCGGTTGCATGCCACGGTGTTGGGCCGTGAGAAAACCCTGTTCTCCATCTACAAGAAGATGGCCGACAAGCACCTCACCTTTGCCCAGGTGACCGACATGTACGGCTTTCGGGTGGTGTTCAAGGACCTCATTCACTGTTACACCGCCTTGGGGGTATTGCACCAGTTGTACAAGCCACTGCCGGGAAAGTTCAAGGATTACATTGCCATACCCAAGGTCAATGGCTACCAGTCACTTCACTCCACACTGATCGGCCCCGTCGGCACGAACGTGGAGTTTCAACTGCGCACCGAGGCCATGGATGTGGTCGCCGAGTCCGGCGTGGCCGCTCACTGGTTGTACAAGGCCGTGGCGCCCGACAGCGACGCGGCCAACCGCCTGGGCACCCAGTGGCTGCAATCCCTGCTGGACATACAGAATGAGACCAAAGACGCTGCAGAGTTCTGGGACCATGTGAAGATTGACCTCTTCCCTGATGCCGTCTACGTGTTCACCCCCAAAAGCAGAATCATGTCCATGCCGCGGGGAGCCACGGTCATCGATTTTGCCTACGCCATCCACAGCGACATCGGCAACCGCACCGTGTCAGCCAACATCAATGGGGAGCAGGTGCCCCTGCGCACCGAGCTGAACAACGGCGATGTGGTTGAAGTCATCACCACCAACATCCAAAAGCCCAACCCAGCTTGGCTGAGTTTTGTTCGCACCGGACGGGCACGCTCCAAAATCAGGCACTTTCTCAAAACCATGGCCCATGACGAGTCCCTGGCCCTGGGTGAAAAAATGCTGCTGCAGGCGCTGCGGGTGGAAGGCATCTCGGCGCTGCCGACCGAGGACACCCAAAATCAGGCCATCTGGGACAAATTGCTGCGCTCCACCGGCAACCGCAGCAAGGACGAACTGCTGCTCGACATTGGCACGGGCAAACGCATTGCCGGCATGGTCAGCAAGAAGTTGGCCATGCTCCTGGCCGAACACGGCATCAAAGCTGACGTGGTGCTGATCAGCCAGGAGCGCTACTCGCCCCAACAGGGTGGCATCAGCCAGGGCGTGGTCACGCTGGATGGAAGTGAGGGAGGTTCCGTCCAATTTTCACCCTGCTGCCACCCCATTCCCGGTGACCGCATCATTGGCTACCTGGGCCGCGGCGAAGGTTTGGTGATTCACACCGAAGACTGCCCCGTCGGCAAGCGGTTGCTGTACCGCGACCGTGAACGGTTCTTGGAAGTCGAGTGGTCTGACGAGCTCACACGCTCATTTGAAGTCGGGTTGCTGGTCACGGTGGAAAACGGCAAAGGGGTACTTGCCAGGGTCGCGTCCGCGCTGGCGGCCGCCGAGGCCGACATCACCCATGTGAACATGAGCGACGAACGCGCCCAGCAGGCCACGGACCTGCGCTTTGCCATCGCCGTGCGTGACCGGGTGCATCTGGCCGACATCCTGCGTGCCCTCAAGCGCACACCATCGGTACTGAAGGCGCAGCGGCTCAGCGCCTCCAAAAACAAACCTTAGTCCGAACCGTAGCTCACAGCCAGGATCTCCACAGGGTCTTGGCCAGAAGGGGTGTGCAACACCACCTCATCGCCCACGCGGGCTTTGAGCAGTGAACGCGCCACCGGCGAAACCCAGGTAATTTCGGCGTTGGCACTGTTGGCCTCGTCGATGCCCAAGATGGTCACCGTGACCTGCTCACCCGAGCGGCGCTCGTAGGTCACCCGTGCACCGAAATAGATCTGGTCGGACCCACGGTGGACCGACGGATCGACCAGTTCCACGATTTCCAGGCGGTGGGTGAGGAAACGTATGCGCCGGTCAATTTCCCGCAAGCGCTTCTTGCCATACAGGTAGTCCCCATTTTCCGAGCGGTCACCGTTGCTCGCGGCCCAATGCACCACCTCGACCACTTTGGGGCGTTCGTTGTCCATCAGGTTCAGCAGCTCATCCCGAAGCCGGTCATACCCCTGGCGCGTCATGTAATTTTTGCCTTTTGCACTGGCGGGCAATGGCGGAATGACGGCATCGTCCTCGTCGGTGTCTGATTCACGCGTGAAAGCCTTGCTCACTGAATGGTTCCTGTGTTGGTGTGCCCCGAGGGGAAAGTCAGTCGATTGTGAGCCCGTCGGATTTTTTGACGCGATCGTCAGACGGTTTGTGCAGCGCTGAAATACCGTGCTATAATCATGGCTTCAGCGGCTGTAGCTCAGCTGGATAGAGTACTTGGCTACGAACCAAGGGGTCGTGGGTTCGATTCCTGCCAGCCGCACCAAACGGTAAGCCCTGGAACAGCAATGTTCCAGGGCTTTTCCATTTTCAAATTCCCATTCCCCACCCGGACATCGGGGCACGCTGTGTCAGCAAGGCAGAAAAAAAGCAGCTTTCGCTGCTTTTTTCAGTTTTGGGCACCTTCAGGCGGTGGCGAGTTGCTGTTCGAGCTGGTGCAGCACCTGGTAACACGCCAGCACACTGGCCACGGAGCTGTTGGGCTGACGCCCCTCGCGGATGGCGGCAAAAAACTCGCGGTCTTGCAGCTCGATGCCGTTCATGCTGACGGCCACGCCCGACACATCGATCTTTTCTTCCTTGCCCGTGAACAGGTCGTCGTACCTGGCAATGTAGGTGGCCGTGTCGCCGATGTAACGGAAGAAAGTACCCAAGGGGCCGTCGTTGTTGAAGCTCAAGGAGAGCGTGCAGATGGCGCCGTTGGCGGCTTTGAGCTGAATGCTCATGTCCATGGCAATGCCCAGCGCGGAGTGGATGGGGCCTTGGATGGCGTTGGCCTTCACCACCGGGCTGCCGCACTGGTAGGCAAACAGGTCCACCGTGTGCGCGGCGTGGTGCCACAGCAGGTGGTCCGTCCAGCTGCGGGGCTGGCCCAGCGCGTTCATGTTGGTGCGGCGAAAAAAGTAGGTCTGCACATCCATTTGCTGGATGTTGAACGCGCCCGCCGCTATCTTTTGGTTCACGTACTGGTGGCTGGGGTTGAAGCGGCGGGTGTGGCCGCACATGGCCACCAGGCCGCTGGCATTGGCCACGCGCACCACCTCCTCGCCTTCGGCCAGCACATCGCACAGCGGAATTTCCACCTGTACGTGCTTGCCCGCTGTCAGGCAGGCCAATGTTTGGCTGGCGTGCATCTGGGTGGGCGTGCACAAAATGACGGCATCCACCTCAGGCAGCGCCAGCGCATCGGCCAGCTCGGTGGTGACGTGGCCAATGCCGTATTGCTTGGCCACCTCCTGGGTTTTTTCCAGGTCGCGGCTGATGAGGCTGACCACCTCCACGCCGTCAATGTGCTTGATGCCGTCCAGGTGTTTGATGCCAAAGGCACCCGCGCCCGCCAGGGCCACTTTGATGGGTCCGGTTTGGTTGGGTTTGTTCATGGCTGCATGTTCTCCAAAATGACGTGCCCCACCGCCGTGTTGGAGGCAGGTACATGGTAAAAACGGTGCTTTACGCTTACCGATGATGACTTGTTTGCTACACCTGTTGAATTGGGAGCAACGCTTGGCGCCGCATCAGCGCCCACCGTGCCCGCATGGCCTGCGGACGCGCCATCGGCGCAGTCGGCCATGGCCCCACGGGCAATGAGCCACATCACCAGTTCTATGCCCTCGCTGCCCGCCTCTCGCACGTAGTCAATGTGGGGGGTGGCGGCACAAGCCACAGGGTCGGCAATCAGCTGGTCCAGCCAGGCGTTGTCCCACTTGCGGTTGATGAGCCCGGCACGGGCACCCTGCAACTGGTGGCTCATGCCGCCGGTGCCCCAGATGTGGATGTTGATGTCGTCGTCGTAGCTGGCCACGGCTTTGGCAATGGCCTTGCCCAGGTTGAAGCAGCGCTGGCCGCTGGGCACGGGGTACTGCACCACGTTCACGGCAAACGGAATCACGGGGCAAGGCCAGGCATCTTTGACAGGGTCCAGCTCGCCACACATCAGACTCAGAGGCACGGTCAAGCCATGGTCCACGGCCATGTTGTTGACGATGGTCAGGTCAAAGTCCTGCTGAATCACACTTTGCGCGATGTGGCTGGCCAACTCGGGGTGGCCCTTGACCACGGGCACCGGGCGTGGCCCCCAACCCTCGTCCGCAGCCTGGAACTCGGCGGCAGTGCCAATGGCAAACGTGGGAATCATGTCCAGGCTGAAGGCAGTGGCGTGATCGTTGTAGACCAGAAAAATCACGTCGGGCTTGTTGGCTTTCATCCACTGTTTGGAGAACTCGTAGCCGGCAAACACGGGCTGCCAATAAGGCTCCTGGGTTTTGCCGAGGTCCATGGCCGCGCCAATGGCGGGCACGTGCGAGGTGTAAACGGAGGCGGTGATGCGTGCCATGGTCAGTGTGCTTTCTTCTGGGCCGCACCGGCTGCGCCCTGGGGTTGGTGGTGGGCCTGGGCATCGCCGTCTTCGCCCACGTAGCGGTTGCCTTCGGCGCTGCGGCCACCGGCGACCATCATGGCGCGGTACTCGTCTTCGGTCATGCCCGTCATGCTGCCTGCCATTTGCTGGAAGCTCAGCCCATCGGTCGCGCCGATTTTGGCCAGAAAGTAGATGTTGCCGCCGGTGCGCATGCACCAGTTGAGGTCGCGGGCCAGCACGGCCTGCTTTTGCTCTTCGGTCATGGCCCACTCGTCCAGGTAGGCACGTTCGTCGGACTTGAAGCGCTGGCGGTTCTCCGCCTTCATCAGCGACATGCAGAACTGGTTGAGCCAGTAGCCTTTGCGACTTTGCTCAGCATCAAAAATGATGGTGCCGGGCACGTCGAGGTAGGGTTTTTCAAGTGCCATCTCAGATTTCCTCGGGCCAATACAGGCGCATGGGGTTGGCGACCAGCAGCTTGTGCTGCAACTCGGGCGTGGGCGCAATGTGGGGGATGAAATCCACCAGCAGGCCGTCGTCGGGCATGTGGTCCTTCAGGTTGGGGTGGGGCCAGTCGGTACCCCACAACACGCGATCGGGGAATTCCTCGACCACGCGTCTGGCAAACGGCATCACGTCGGCATAAGCCGCCTGCTCACCGTTCAGCGCCTGGGGGCCAGTCACACTCAGGCGCTCGGGACAGCTCACCTTGCTCCACACATTGGGGTGCTGGCGCATGAACTTCAAAAACAGCTCGAACTCCGGGCCATCCACGGGTTTGCTCACGTCGGGGCGGCCCATGTGGTCCACCACCACGGTGGTGGGCAGTGCCGTGAAAAAGTCCCACAGCTCGGGCAGGTCCACCGCCTCAAAGTAAATCACCACGTGCCAGCCCCATTTCTGGATGCGGGCGGCAATGTCCATCAGCTCATCTTTGGGCGTGAAGTCCACCAGGCGTTTGACGAAGTTGAAGCGCACGCCGCGCACCCCGGCGTCGTGCATGGCCTGAATGTCGGTGTCGGTCACGGTTCGCTTGACGGTGGCCACGCCTCTGGCCTTGCCGTTGCTGTGGGTCAGCGCATCGACCATGGCGCGGTTGTCGGCACCGTGGCAGGTGGCCTGCACCACCACGTTGCGGGCAAAGCCCAGGTGGTCGCGCAGCGCATACAGCTGCTGCTTGGAGGCATCGCAGGGCGTGTACTTGCGCTCGGGGGCGTAGGGAAATTCAGCGCCGGGGCCAAACACGTGGCAGTGCGCGTCCACCGCGCCCGCGGGCACCTGGAAGCGGGGCTGTGACGGGCCGCTGAACCAGTCCAGCCAGCCAGGGGTTTTGGTGAAGTTGCCGGAGGTGAGCTTGTCCGCGGGGATGGTCATGGGAGGCGTTCTGTGGGTGATCGGTTGTTCAGGGCGCTGGGTTAACGCAAGGTGTTGAAATCCAACCGCGTATCGGGATTTTCGAACCTGCTGAGCCATGCGCCAAGCGGCCATCGCCACTAGCTGATATTCACTCACAGCATGACGCTGCCCAGCGCATCCCACGATGTCATTGACTGCCGTCACACCCACTTGCCCAGTGAAAGGGGGCAGCGAAGGCCACCGAGTCAAATGCCCGACGGCCAGTGAGCAAGCCAACCGACCATGCCTGCAGAAGACCTCACTTGCAATCACCCACCCGGCGGTAAATGTGCGTTTCCTCGACGGATTTCCCGTACAGGTTGCTGCCAGAGAACTTTTGGACCACTTGGCTGGCGGCCGGATCGAAGGTGTGAGTCACCTGCCCAGAGGTATCCGCAATGGCGGGCGAGCCACTGCTGCACGACACGGTGAAAACTGCCGTGTTGCCATTGACATTGAGCTGGGAATACTTGCACTGATCAACCTGTCCGGACGGTTTCACCACCCCATTGGTTCCGGGCAGAAACCCAGTCATGCCACTGAGCATGCTGCCGATGTGGCGAAAACACAGTGTCCCATTCCTGGGCGATCCCATGGGGGAAACCGCCTTGCCAGCCTTGTTGATCACTTGACCGTTGACGGTCAACCCGTATTCAATAACGTAGTCCACTTTGCCCGGCGCAAACATGGGCAGTCCGTCTGCAGCCACTGCAGGACCGGTGCCGAGCAAGGCCAAAGCGAAAGCGCAGTCTGTTCTGAAGCCCATTTGTTCACCTCCTTGTTACCTGTCAACCGTGATGGACCGACCTCGAATGATGCGGGTATCTGGCCACCATGTTCAATGCGCACGCAGCCAAACCAGTGGCTGAAGCGTTTCACTGAATTGAGTGTCTTGCGATCTCACAACTGGAAACCTGCATCAATCAATGTAGCGAAACCCCGCATTCTCCAGCCCGGGGCGCATGTTGTACATGTCCAGCCCCAGCACGCCAGCGGCGAATTTGGCGCGTTTTTCGCCCTCGAAGCTCTCGCGCTTTTTGGCCGCTTCCCAGGTTTCCACGGCTCGTGCCGCTGGCACCACCACCACGCCGTCGTCATCGGCCACCACCACGTCACCGGGGTTGACCAGCATGCCCGCGCAGACGATGGGAATGTTCACCGAGCCCAGCGTGGCCTTGATGCAGCCCTTGGCGCTGATGGCTTTGCTCCACACGGGGAAGTTCATCTCTTGCAGGGTTTTCACGTCGCGCACACCGGCGTCGATGATGAGGGCACGGGCACCCCGAGCCTGGAAGCTGGTGGCCAACAGGTCGCCAAAGTAGCCGTCTGTGCACTCGGCGGTGACGGCAGCCACCACCACGTCGCCTTCTCGGATTTGCTCGGCGGCCACGTGCAGCATCCAGTTGTCGCCCGGCTGCAGCAGCACGGTGATGGCCGTGCCGCTGACCTGCGCGCCGGGGTAAATGGGGCGCATGTAGGGCTTCATCAGCCCCACGCGGCCCATGGCTTCGTGAGCGGTGGCACTGCCCAGAGCGGCCAATCCGTCGGCAGCGGCGCGGTCGGCGCGGGTGATGTTTCGGTGGCAAACGCCGAGTTCAAACATGGTGGTTTCCTTTGTGTTCAGGGGTCAGAGTGGTTTTGATGCGTGGTACGGAATGGCAGCAGCTCAGCACGAAGTTCTGGGCCACCCATTCACACTGGGCTCAAGCGGTACACCGCGCCGGGGTTGGCGTCGGTCAGCACGTAAATCAGCCCATCGGGGCCAATGCGCACGTCACGGATGCGGCCCAGGGTGCCTGGCAGCAGGCGGTGTTCGCGCACCACGCGCTCGCCGTCCAGCTCCAGACGCACCAGCATCTGGTCGCGCAAGGCGCCCACCAGCAACTGGCCACGCCAGGCGGTGAAGGTTTGGCTGTCGGGAGGCACAAACGCCATGCCCGACGGGGCAATGCTGGGCACCCAGGTGTGCAGTGGCTGCGCCATGCCGGCTTGGTGTGTGCCCACGCCAATGGCCGTGCCACTGCCGTAGTTCACGCCGTGGGTGATGACGGGCCAGCCGTGATTCACCCCTGGGCGGACGACGTTGATTTCGTCACCGCCCTGCGGGCCGTGCTCGTGCGTCCACAGCTGGCCGGTGACCGGGTGCAGGGCCGCACCCTGGATGTTGCGGTGACCTTTGCTGTACTGCTGGGGCAGCCAGGCGGGCTGACTCACCCAAGGGTTGTCGGTGGGCACCTGGCCGTCTTCGGTCAGACGGACGACGCTGCCCGCGTGGTCGTCGGGACGCTGGGCGCGGGCCATCTCACCACGGTCGCCCAGGGTCAGAAACACATGGCCTTGTCCGTCGAGCACGATGCGCCCGCCAAAGTGGTGCACCGCCCGACTTTTGGGTTGCATGGACAACAGCGGCTGGGGTGGGCCCAAGGCGGTGCCCGTCCAGCGGGCGCGCCACAGCTCGGTGCCCAGGCGGCCCTGCTCGTCCTGCCCGTTGGCGCTCAGGTACACCCAGGGCTGGCGGGCAAAGTCGGGGTGCAGCGCCACGTCGAACCAGCCGCCCTGGCCTTGCACGGCCACGCGAACACCGGGCACCGCCACAGGTGCCACGACGGTCCAGTGGCCTTGTGCAGGGGCATCGACCAGCAGCAACCCAGCGTTGCGCTGCATGACCAGGGCCTGCGGCGCTTGGCCGGGCGCAGCGGGAAAGAACGCCAGCGACCACGGGTGGCCCAGCCCATCGAGCACCTTGTCGATGCGCAAACCATCCACCACCCGGGGGGTTTGGGCCACCGAGCACGCGGACAGCAACACCCCGCCCACCGCCCCAGCCAAGTGCACCCACCAGCGCGAGGGCTTCTGCGGAGTGACTGTGGTGAAGGCGGTCATGGCATGAATCCTCATTAAATAGCTGACAAATCAATGCCATCATGCCGCAGAAGGCTAAAACCCTTCAAAAAGATGCACTGAAATGCCACCGCTTTGCTTCCGCGCCACTCACAGGCCCTTGGCCTTCAGGCGAGTGTCCAGGCGGCTGAACACCCGGCGGGTGTTGCCCTCAAAAATCTGGGCACGGTCGGCGTCGCTCAGTTGCGGGCAAGCTTCCACGTAGCGCTTGGTGTCGTCGTAGTAGAAGCCGGTTTGCGGGTCAATGCCGCGCACGGCACCGATCATTTCGCTGGCAAACAGCACGTTCTTCACCGGAATGACGGTGTTCAGCAGGTCAATGCCGGGCTGGTGGTACACGCAGGTGTCAAAGAAAATGTTGTTGAGCAAGTGCTCTTCCAGCAGCGGTTTTTTCAGCTCCTGCGCCAGCCCTCGGAAGCGCCCCCAGTGGTAGGGCACCGCACCGCCGCCGTGGGGGATGAGGAACTTGAGCGTGGGAAAGTCTTTGAACAAATCGCCTGTCAGGCACTGCATGAAGGCGGTGGTGTCGGCGTTGAGGTAGTGCGCGCCGGTGGTGTGAAAGCAGGCGTTGCAGCTGGTGCTGACGTGGATCATGGCGGGCAAGTCGTACTCCACCATTTTTTCGTAAATGGGGTACCAGTGCCTGTCGGTGAGCGGGGGCGACGTCCAGTGGCCGCCCGAGGGGTCGGGGTTGAGGTTGATGCCCACCGCGCCGTATTCGTTCACGCACTTTTCCAGCTCGGGGATGCAGGTGGCCGGGTCCACGCCGGGGCTTTGCGGCAGCATGGCCACGGGCACAAACTGGTCGGGGAACAGCTCGCTCACGCGAAAGCACAGCTCGTTGCAAATGGCCGCCCAGGTGCTGCTCACCTCGAAGTCGCCAATGTGGTGTGCCATGAAGCTGGCGCGGGGGCTGAACAGCGTCATGTCGTTGCCGCGCTCGTTCATCAGGCGCAACTGGTTGCTTTGAATGGTTTCGCGGATGTCGTCGTCCGACATTTTCAGGTCGGCCACGCGGGGCTTGACCGTGGGGTCTTGGATGCCCGCCACCTGCTGGTTGCGCCAGGCTTCCAGCGCTTTGGGCGCGGTGGTGTAGTGGCCGTGGCAGTCGATGATGAGGGGGGAACCGTTGGCTTTGGGCATGGCTGTGGGGCGGTGAGTGGTTGAGGGGCAGGCAGGTGATGCGGCAGCGAACGATGTGGCGTTGGCGCGAGGGCGATCGAGGGCGTCAGGTCTGCACGGGCGTCATGCCGTGGCGGCGCTTGGTGTCGGCGGTGCCGGGGCTGTTGAGGTGGGCCAAAAAGGCCCGGGCAGCGTCGGGCTGGGCACTGGCAGCGGCCACGCCGCCGCTGAAGGTGGTGATGAAGGCGCAGTCGGCGGGCAGCAGCCCCAAAATGGTGATGCCGGGCAGGCCCTGCAATTCGCTCAGCTGCTGAAACCCCAGCGCCACCTCGCCGCTGGCCACCTGCTGGCCCACGGGCACGCCCGGCTGGGCCTGCACGGTGCGGCTGGCCAACTCACCGGCCAGGCCCCAACGGGCAAACAGGCGCATCAGGTGCTGGCCGCTGGGGCCGGTGGAATAGCCAATGCTGGCAGCAGCTTGCACAGCAGCGCGCAAGGCGGCTTCGCTGCCCACGTCGGGCAGGGGTGGGTGGTCAGTGCCCGTGGACGACGCAGCGCGCACGGCAATGGCCACGGGCGAATGCACGTAGTCCACCCGACCCGCCAGCACATGTCCGGCGGCGATGAGTTTGTCCAGCGCATCGCTGGCCAGCAGCACCAGGTCGAACGCCTCGCCAGCGGCCACGCGCTGGGCGGCATCCACCCCGCCCACCGATTCGATGACCACTTTCTGGCCGCTCTGCGCCTCAAAGCCAGCGGCCAGTTCGGCCAGCACGGCGCGGGTGGCCATGGACGAAATGCCGCGCAGCGGCGTGACGGTGTCGGGTGGGTTGGGGTGCATGGTGGACACATTGTCCAAGCCTGCCAGTCATGCGTAAAGGGGATAATCCAGATAGCTGATAGCAAGGTTTTGCATACCCAAACAGGGACAGAACACCGGCGCAGCCACCAGGAGCAACGATGGATTTCAAACAGATTGAAGGCTTTGTGCGCGTGGCCGAGTTGGGCAGCTTCACCAAGGCCGCGCAATTGCTGGACACCACGCAGCCCGCGCTGTCGCGCCAGGTGCGCCTGCTGGAGGTGGAACTGCGCCAAACCCTGCTGGTGCGCAACGGGCGCGGGGCCGTGCCCACCGAGGCGGGGCTGCGGCTGCTGAACCACGGGCGCGGCATATTGCACCAAGTGGCCCGCGCCCAGGAAGACCTGGGCCGCGTGCGCGGCGCACTGGCCGGGCGTGTGGCCATTGGCCTGCCGCCCAGCCTGTCGCGGGTGTTGGCCGTGCCGCTGATGCGCGCCTTTCGCACCCAGCTGCCCGAGGCGCAGCTGTCCATCAGCGAGGGCCTTTCAGCCCAAATGCAAGACTGGCTGGTGCAAGGGCGGTTGGACATTGCTGTGCTCTACAACACCGGCCCGGCCCCCGAGCTGGACATCACCCCCCTGGCCGACGAAGACCTGTTTCTGGTGCAGGCCCGCCAGCCCGGCCTGGCCGAAGACCCACCGCCCGGCGCCATTCCCCTGGCCGAGGTGGCCGAGCTGCCGCTGGTCATTCCCACCCGACCCAACGCCGTGCGCAGCCATGTGGAGGCCGAAATGGCCGCGATTGGCCGCCGCATGAAGGTGGCGCTGGAAATTGACGGCGTGGGCGCCATCCTGGACCTGGTGGCCGACGGGGCCGGGGCCGCCCTGCTCTCGCGCAACGCCGTCAGCAGCAGCGTGCGCCCCAGCGCCTACGAGGTGCGTGCCGTGTGCAACCCGCCGCTGCGCACCCGCTTGTGCCTGGCCGTCAGCGCCAGCCGCCCCACCACGCTGACGCAGCAAACCACGCTGGAGCTGATTCGGCGCACCATGGGGGCCTGAGCGTGGCCCAAGCCCCAAGGTCAACCGCGTCACCCTGGTCGCCACCTTCGCCGATCTCACCGTCGTCACAGGTTACATCCCCACTGGCCCCCACCCACTGGGTGCTGCCCAGCATGGCCGCAGACCAGCCCCCCACACCGGGCGAGCCCTGCCTGCCGCTCAGCCAAGCCAACGCCCTGCTCGCCCCGCTCGGCCAGTCGCACCGCCACGCCGTGGCCGAAGCGCTGCTGCGCGTGCTGGGTGCGCAGGTACCGCTGGCACAGTGCGCCATCTTCGGGTTTGAGGAGGGGCAGCGCCCGCAACTGGTGGCCGTGGGCGACCGCTCGCGCACCAGCGCGCTGCCGCGCATTGCCCAGGCCTATGTGCGCCGCTTTTCCCGGCTGGACCCGGTGATGGCCGTCATGGCGCAGGCACTGCCCGCTGCGCTGCGGGCCGGGCTGGCGCACCCCACGCAACCGCTGATCGCGCTGCACCGCCAGCGCCCTGCCGACATTGCCCACGCCGAGTACCGGCAGGTGTGCTACGAGCTGCCCCAGGTGGCCGAGCGCCTGGCCGTGCTGGCCCTGTACGAAGGCCGACGCTGGATGGCGGTGTACCTGTACCGGGGGCTGGAGCACGGCCCGTTTGACGATGCCGCCGTGGCCGTGGTGCAGGCTTTTGCGCCGCTGGTGGTGCATGCCGTGCGCCTGCACCACACCGGCCATGCGCTGCAACAGGACTTGTCTGGCCTGATGCTGGCGCGCATACAACGCCGCTGCCCCGACCTGACCCCGCGCGAGCTGGACGTGCTGCGCGGCCTGCTGCGCGGGCTGGACACCCCCGCCCTCGCCGCCCAACTGGGCGTGACCGTGGCCAGCGCGCAGACCTACATCAAGCGCACCCACCGCAAACTGGGCGTGAGCGGCCAGCGCGACCTGCTGGCTTGGTTGATGGAGCCCACGGCGCCAGACTGAACACCGGCAGCCGCCGAGCCCGCCTTCGCCTGGTGGTTTCAAACTGGATGCGAATGGGTGAATATTTCAATAGCTATAAAGCCAATCAATAAAAGCGATAGAGGCCAAAAAATCTTATAAATATCAGGGTAAACGCTTGTCACCCACCGGGGACATCGCTGCATGGGCCGATGCCTACACTGGTGGCACTTGAACCGGAGACACCCGCCATGCACCAGCCCCACGCCACCCCCCGCGCTTCCATCTATTACAAGTACCAAGTGTTCGACGCTTGGCTGCCCCCGCCAGCGGGCGAGGCAGGAACCACCGCATCCACACCCGGCCCGCAGGTGGTGGTGGCCGGGGGTGGCCCCATCGGGCTGGTGACCGCGCTGGCGCTGGCGCAGCAAGGCATTCGCACGGTGGTGCTGGAGAGCGAGCGCCAAGTGTCCGAAGGCAGCCGGGCCATTGTGTTCACCCGCCGCTCCATGGAAATTTTGCAGCAGGTGGGCGTCGCCGAGCGCATCACGCAAAACGGCCTGCCCTGGCGCTTTGGCAACTCGTTTTACCGGGGCCAGCGCGTGTTTCGCATGGAGGCTCCGCACGATGCGGACGACCGCTTCTTCCCCATGATCAACCTGCAGCAGCAGTACCTGGAGGAGTACCTGATCGACGCCGTACAGGCCCATCCGCTCATAGAGCTGCGCTGGGGCAACCGCGTGACCGCCATCAAGCAGACAGTCAGCCAGACCGCCACCCACGCCACGCTGACCGTGGACACGCCCGCAGGCCCCTACGAGCTGACCACGCCCTGGCTGGTGGCCGCAGACGGCGCGCGCTCGGCCATTCGCACCCTCATGGACTTGAAGCTGGAAGGCAGCGCCTACGAGGGCAAGTTTGTGATTGCCGACATCCGCGTGGACCTGCCCCTGCCCACCGAGCGCCTGGCATTTTTTGACCCCGACTGGAACCCCGGCAACACCGTGCTCATGCACCGCGAGCCCCACGGCATCTGGCGGGTGGACTACCAATTGCCCCCCAACGAAACGCCTGATCAAGCGCTGGCCCCCGAATCACTCAAGGCCCGCATTGACGCGCAATTGGCGTCCATCGGCCACGCCGGGGCCGCGTGGGAGCTGGACTGGTGCTCGGTCTATTCGGCCCGCACCCTCACCCTGCCCGACTACGTGCAGGGCCGCGTGCTGTTCACGGGTGACGCCGCCCACCTGCTGCCCATTTTTGGTGTGCGCGGGGCCAACACCGGGTTTCAGGATGCGCAGGCCTTGGCCTGGCGCCTGGCCCTGGTGGCCAAGGGCGTGGCACCGGCCACACTGCTGGCCAGTTACAGCACCGAGCGCGTGGGCGCGGCCCGCGAAATCATTGAGGAAGCGGGTAAGAGCACCCGCTTCATGACCCCACCCACTCGGGGGTTTCGGCTGCTGCGCGATGCGGTGCTGTCGCTCTCGCTCAGCCAGCCCTTTGTGGGGCCGCTGTACCACTGGCGCACGTCCCGCCCGCACGAATACGCGCACTCGACGCTGAACTCGGCGGGCGACGACACCCTGCTGTTCAAAGCCGGCCCAGGTCACGGCGCACCGCCCCAAAACGTGCAACTGGGGGCCGACGACCACCTGCTGGACCACCTCACCCACGGCTTCACGCTGCTGTATTTCACGGCAGACCCCGAGCTGCCCGCCGCCCTGCAACGCGTGGTGAGCGACTGGCAAGCCCGTGGCCTGCCACTGCGTGTGCTGGCCGTATCGAATGGCGACAGTTCGAACCCTGTGGCCGGGGCCGAGGCCACCCTGGCAGACCCACAAGGCCGTGTGCGCCAGCGCCACGGCGTGCAGGCCAGTGGCGCGGCCTACCTGTTGCGCCCCGACCAGCACGTGTGCGCCCGCTGGATGAGCGTGGACGCCACGCGCCTGAACAACGCCCTGACCACCGCCACCGGAGCCACTGCATGAACACGCCCACCACCACCGCCCTGACCATTCCCGCGCTGGAAGATGTATACGACGCGCTGGCCACCGCCATCGACGGTGTGGCCCCCGACAAGACAGCGCTGTTCCTGACCAAATTGGCCCTGCTCAACGCCAACGCACTGGGGCAAGCCGACACCTTCAAAGCCCACATTGCCGCCGCGCTGCGTGACCTGTGAACCGCCTTCAGGCGACGCCTGTCACCTCACACACATCGGCCCATGGGCCGATTTTTTTGCCTCATGCGGGTAAACCCCAGTCAAACATGACACAAACCTACTTCCAAAAGCACAGATCGTTGTATTACATTCAACGCATTGAATTTGATTGTTTTGTATCAAATAAAAACCAGCCCACCTCCAGGAGATCCCATGCCCCATCCCTTGCTGAACCAACACCAAGCCCTGCTCGATGGCGCCATGAACGCCATGGCCACCCGTGGTTACTGGTCTCCTTTCAGCGAAATGCCCAGCCCCAAGGTGTATGGCGAAACGTCTGCAGACGATGGCAAGCAAGCTTTTGAATCACTTCTGAAGAAGGATTTTGTGCTCGACCAGCCCGGCCACACCGGCTGGATCAGCCCCGAGCAATCGCCCTACGGCGTGGCGCTGGACGTGCACTACCCCGTGTGTGACCACGAGGCACTGGTGGTGGCCGCGCAGGCCGCCATGCCCGCCTGGCAAGCCGTGGGGGCAGAAGGCCGCACCGGCATCTGCCTGGAAATGTTGACGCGCCTCAACCGCCAGAGCTTTGAAATTGCCCACGCCGTCATGGCCACCACCGGCCAGGGCTGGATGATGGCCTTTCAGGCCGGTGGCCCCCATGCACAAGACCGTGGCCTGGAGGCCGTGGCCTACGCCTGGCGCGAGCAGAGCTTTGTGCCCGGTGAAACCACCTGGACCAAGCCGCAGGGCAAGAACCCGCCCATCGTCATGAAGAAACACTACGAGGTGGTGGGCCGGGGCGTGGCGCTGGTCATTGGCTGCGGCACCTTCCCCACCTGGAACACCTACCCCGGTGTGTTTGCCGCGCTGGCCACGGGCAACGCCGTCATCGTCAAGCCGCACAGCAACGCGGTGCTGCCCGCCGCCATCACCGTGCGCACGCTGCGCGCCGTGCTGGCCGAGCAGGGCCTTGACCCCAACCTGGTCACCCTGTGCGTGACAGAGCAGCGCAGCACCACGCAGGCGCTGGCCACCCACCCCGCCGTGAAGTCGGTGGACTTCACCGGCGGCAACACCTTCGGCCAGTGGCTCATCGCCAACTGCAAGCAGGCGCAGGTGTATGCCGAGTTGGCAGGCGTCAACCACATCGTCATCGACTCCACCAACGCCTACAAGGCCATGCTGGGCAACCTGGCGTTCACGCTGTCGCTGTACTCGGCGCAGATGTGCACCACCACACAAGCCATTCTGGTGCCCGCTGGCGGCATCGCCACCGACCAAGGCCACAAGACGTATGACGAGGTGTGCGCTGACCTGGGCGCGGCCATCCAGAAATTCCTCAGCAAGCCCGAAGTGGCTTGCGCCGTGTTGGGGGCCATCCAGTCCAACGACACGCTGGCCCGCATCGAGCAGGCCAACAGCGGTGCTTGGGGCCAAGTGGTGCTGGCTTCGCAAACCCTGAACAACCCCGAATTCCCCAACGCCACCGTGCGCACCCCCGTGCTGCTGGCCTGCGATGCGACTGACGTGGCCGCCTACCAGGAAGAGCGCTTTGGCCCCGTGGCCTTTGTGGTCAAGTGCGCCGACACCGCTGCCGCCGTGGCCTTGTCCGAGCACATGGTCAACACCCACGGCGCGCTCACCGTGGGCGTGTACAGCACCAGCGATGCGGTGATTGACGCCATGACGGCGGCCACTTGGCGCAGCAAAGTGGCCTTGTCCATCAACCTGACCGGTGGCGTGTTTGTCAACCAGTCTGCCGCTTTCTCTGACTACCACGGCACCGGCGGCAACCCGGCGGCCAATGCCAGCTACGCCGATTCGGCCTTTGTGGCCAACCGCTTCCGTGTGGTGCAGCGCCGCTACCACGTGGAAAGCGCCGCCTGACCCTTCACCCAAGCCCAGACCCCAGGGGAACAAAAAAGCCGTCGCAGCGGCCCCCTGGTACTGATTCATGAGCTAAGAACCCAATGGAGACAAGCGGTATGGACTATAAAAGCATTCAATTTGTTGTGGACAGCGCCAGCGGCGTGGCCCGCCTCACGCTGAACCGGCCAGACAAGATGAACGCCTTCACCGGCGACATGCACGCCGAGCTGCGCCACGCACTCGATGCCCTGCAGGCGGGCAGTGGCGACTGCGCCAACGTGCGCGTGCTGGTGGTCACCGGCGCAGGTCGGGGCTTTTGCGCCGGGCAAGATTTGGCCGACCCCGACATGGTGTTCACCCCCGGACAAACCCCGCCCGACATTGGCAACGTGGTCGAGCGCAACTTCAAACCCCTGGTCATGCGCCTGACCAACCTGCGCGTGCCGACCATTGCCCGCGTGCAAGGCGTGGCCGCCGGGGCAGGTTGCAGCCTGGCGCTGGCCTGCGACATGGTGGTGGCGGCAGAGGCGGCGTCTTTCATGCTGCCGTTTTCCAAAATTGGGTTGATTCCCGACACCGGTGCCTCCTGGGCCGTGACCCAGCGCGTGGGCCTGGCCCGCGCCATGGGCCTGGCACTGACCGCCCAAAAGCTGCCCGCCGCCAAGGCGGCCGACTGGGGGCTGATTTGGGAATGCGTGGCCAACGACGCGCTGGACGGCGCGGTGGACGCCCTGGCCGCCCAACTCGCCGCCCTGCCCACCACCGCCCTGGTGCGCACCCGCGCCGCCATGCTGGCCGCACACACCGCCACGCTGGAGCAGCACCTGTCGTTTGAGGCGCTGATGATGCGCGAGCTGGGCCACAGCGCCGACTACATCGAGGGCGTGGCCGCTTTCCTGGAAAAACGCCCGGCGCGCTTCAACCAGGGCTGATGCCTGCACATTTAAAAAATCACAGCTGAAAAACCTTACCCATCAAGCGATAGAGCCATAAATAATGACAAATGCAGTTTCCAGCCCTGTGCCCACCGAGCCGCAGGCACTCGCCGAGGCCGTGGCCCAGGCCATGTGGTCGCGCGACCCGGCCACCCAGGCGCTGGGCATGGCCATCGCGTCCGTGGCACCTGGCTCGGCCACGTTGACCATGCCAGTGCGCCAGGACATGCTCAACGGCCACGGCATTTGCCACGGCGGCTTCATGTTCACGCTGGCCGACAGCGCGTTTGCGTATGCCTGCAACAGCCACAACCGCAACACCGTGGCCTCGGCCTGCGCCATTGACTTTTTGGCCCCGGCCCGCGAAGGCGATGTGCTGGAAGCCGAGGCCGTCGAGCGCTCGCGCTCGGGCCGCACGGGGGTGTACGACATCACCGTGCGTGTGGTCGGCGGCAAAACCGTGGCGCTGTTCCGGGGCAAGAGTTACCGCATCGACGGTGAAGTCATTGCCGGCCTGACCACCCACGCGCCACAGAAACCCTAAACACCCGTTCCCCCAGGAGACAAGCCCATGACCGTGAAGCAGCCCCAGCCGGGCGACCTCGACCCCATTGAAACCGCCAGCCGCGACGAAATTGCCGCCCTGCAACTGCAGCGCCTGAAGTGGAGCCTGCAGCACGCCTACGACAACGTGCCGCACTACCGCGCCAAGTTCGACGCCAAAGGCGTGCATCCGTCCGACCTGACAACCCTGGCCGACCTTGCCAAGTTTCCGTTCACCACCAAGTCCGACCTGCGCGACAACTACCCCTTCGGCCTGTTTGCCGTGCCCCGCACCCAGGTGGCGCGGGTGCACGCCTCGTCGGGCACCACGGGCAAACCCACGGTGGTGGGCTACACGCTCAAAGACATCGACAACTGGGCCAACCTGGTGGCGCGCTCCATCCGCGCCGCAGGCGGACGGCCCGGTGACATTTGCCACATCGCCTACGGCTACGGCCTGTTCACCGGTGGCTTGGGTGCGCACTACGGCGCCGAGCGCGCCGGGTGCACGGTCATTCCCATGTCGGGCGGACAGACCGAAAAGCAGGTGCAGCTGATCCAGGACTTCCGGCCCGACATCATCATGGTCACGCCGTCGTACTCGCTGGTGATCGCCGAGGAATTTGCCCGCCAGGGCGTGGCGCCGCAAGACATTTCGCTCAAGGTCGGCATCTTCGGGGCCGAGCCCTGGGGCGAGGGCATGCGCCAGCAAATCGAAGCAGGCCTGGGCCTGGACGCGGTGGACATCTACGGCCTGTCTGAAGTCATGGGCCCCGGCGTGGCCAGCGAGTGCATCGAGAGCAAAGACGGCCCCGTCATCTGGGAAGACCACTTCTACCCCGAAATCATCCACCCCGAAACGGGCGAACCCGTGGCCGATGGCGAAGAGGGCGAACTGGTGTTCACCTCGCTGTCCAAAGAGGCGTTGCCCATCATCCGCTACCGCACCCGCGACCTGACCCGCCTGCTGCCCCCCACCAGCCGCAGTTTCAGGCGCATGGGCCGCATCGTGGGCCGCTCGGACGACATGCTCATCGTCCGGGGCGTCAACGTATTCCCCACGCAAATTGAAGAACAGGTGCTGCGCGACCAACGCCTGTCGGGCATGTACCAAATCATGCTGACCCGCGACGGCCATTTGGACAACGTGGAAGTGCGCTGCGAGCTGCAGGCCGCTCAGTCACTCAGCCCTGCCGACCTGGCCACGCTGGCCAAAGAGTTGCAGTACCGCATCAAAACCGTCATTGGCATCTCCACCAAAGTCACCGTGATGGACTTTGGCACCCTGCCCCGCTCCCAGACCGGCAAAGCCCGCCGCGTGTGGGACGACCGCCCCAGCCAAGTTTGAGCCCCCACCCCCCTTCCCCTAACCACAGGAGCCGCGACAGATGTACACACAGTCGTTCAACGTGCCCGACGAATCCGGGCAACGCACCGTC
Organism: uncultured Hydrogenophaga sp.; assembly: GCA_964396895.1. Taxonomy (GTDB): domain Bacteria; phylum Pseudomonadota; class Gammaproteobacteria; order Burkholderiales; family Burkholderiaceae_C; genus UBA2334. The sequence goes on from CAYNGJ010000014.1 coordinate 60,630, forward strand.
AAAACGGTGGCCCACACCGAGCCGCCGGAGCTGATGGCCAAGTTCGATGCCCGCATCGACGCCGACGGCCGCATCGAGCCGCAAGACTGGATGCCCGAGGCCTACCGCAAAACCCTGGTGCGACAGATCAGCCAGCACGCCCACTCTGAAATTGTCGGCATGCTGCCCGAGGGCAACTGGATCAGCCGCGCCCCCAGCCTCAAGCGCAAAGCCATCCTGATTGCCAAGGTGCAAGACGAAGGCGGCCACGGCCTTTACCTGTACAGCGCCGCCGAGACGCTGGGCACCAGCCGCGACCAACTGCTGGACGCCCTGCACACCGGCAAGGCCAAGTACAGCTCCATCTTCAACTACCCCACGCTCAACTGGGCCGATGTGGGCGTGATCGGCTGGCTGGTGGATGGCGCGGCCATCATGAACCAGATCCCGCTGTGCCGCTGCTCCTACGGCCCCTACAGCCGCGCCATGGTGCGCGTGTGCAAAGAAGAGAGCTTTCACCAGCGCCAGGGCTACGAGGCCCTGCTGGTGATGATGAAGGGCAACCAGGCGCAAAAAGACATGGTGCAAGATGCCGTGAACCGCTACTGGTGGAAGTGCCTGGCCATGTTCGGTCCACCCGACGCCGACAGCCCGAACAGCGCGCAAGGCATGCGCTGGGGCATCAAGCGCATCAGCAACGACGACCTGCGCCAGAAGTTCATCGACGCCACCGTGCCCCAGGCCAAGGTGCTGGGCGTGACCCTGCCCGACCCCGACCTGAAGTGGAACGAAGCGCGTGGTCACCACGACTACGGCCAGATCGACTGGGAAGAGTTCTGGGCCACCGTCAACGGCAACGGCCCCTGCAACAAAGAGCGCCTGGCCACCCGCGTCAAGGCCCACAACGACGGTGCCTGGGTGCGCGAAGCTGCCCTGGCCCATGCCCGCAAACAAGCCAACCGCCAAGCCAACCTGAAGGAAGCAGCATGACCGCCCACACCGCATCCAACGCCCCAGCCCTGAAAGAATGGCCACTGTGGGAAGTTTTTGTCCGCAGCAAGCAGGGCTTGGAACACAAGCACTGCGGCAGCCTGCACGCCGCCGACGCGGCCCAGGCCTTGGTCATGGCGCGTGACGTGTACACCCGCCGCCAGGAAGGCGTGAGCATCTGGGTGGTGCCATCGGTGGCCATCACCGCCAGCAACCCCGACGACAAGGGCGAACTGTTCGACCCTGCGGCCGACAAAATCTACCGCCACCCCACGTTCTACGAAATCCCTGAAGAAGTGGGGCACATGTGATGAGCGCCGTTCTGGACACCCCCGTGACGGCCCCCGTCAGCTACCTGTTGCACTTGGCCGACAACGCCGTGGTGCTGGGCCAGCGCAACGCCGAGTGGTGTGGGCACGGCCCCATCCTGGAAGAAGACCTGGCCCTGGCCAACATGAGCCTGGACCTGATCGGCCAGGCCCGCTTGCTCTACAGCGCCGCTGCCAAGCAGATGGGCGGTGACGCGACCGAAGACAGCCTGGCCTACTTCCGCGACGTGCCCGAGTTCCGCAACTACACGCTGCTGGAGTTGCCGCACCACAGCGCACTGGTGGGCTACGCCAAGACCGACCTGGACTACGCCACAACCATCGCGCGCAACTTCCTCTACAGCGCCCTCATGGTGCCGCTGTGGACGCAGCTGCAAGACAGTGCCGATGCCGAGCTGGCCAGCATTGCCGCCAAATCGCTCAAGGAGTCGCGCTACCACCTGCGCCACTCGCGCGACTGGCTGGTCAAGCTGGGCGACGGCACCGACGAGTCCAGCGCCCGCGTGGCAGCCGCTTTGGCACATCTGATGCCTTACACGCAAGAGTTTTGGACATTGTCTGCTCTCGAAAATGATGCGGCAGAGGCCGGCATCACCCTGAACTGGGCACAGCTACAAGCCGACTGGAACGCCCTGCTGGACGACGCCCTGGCCGAGGCCCAGCTGACCCGTCCGGGCAGCGCGGGCTACGTCACCCAAGGCAAGAACGGCGGCCACTCCGAGCACCTGGGCTTTTTGCTCAGCGAAATGCAAGGCCTGGCCCGCGCCCACCCCGGCGCGCAATGGTGAGCCACCGGCCATGAGCAACTCGCCGCACGCCGTGCCCACCCCCGTCTCAGCGCCGGACGAAGGCCTGTGCGCCGCCGAACTGGCCGCGCAGGCCGACCCCGAGCTGGCCCGCGTGTGGGCCTTGCTCGACGGTGTGGCCGACCCGGAAATTCCGGTGGTGTCACTCAAAGAGCTGGGCATTCTGCGCGACGTGCGCCATGGCGAGGCGGGGCTGGAGGTGGTCATCACGCCCACCTACAGCGGTTGCCCCGCCATGGGCCAAATGGCCGACGACGTGGCCGCAGCGCTGGCGCAGGCCGGCATTGCGGGCAAGGTCGTCACCCAACTGGCCCCTGCGTGGACCACCGACTGGATTGGCCCCGCCGCCCGCGAGAAGCTGCGCGCCTACGGCATCGCCCCGCCGCACAGCACCCACCACCTGGGCCACTGCGCCAGCGGTGCGCCCGGTGCCGCCGACACCCCGCAGGCGCGTGTGCTGCGCTTCATGCCCCAGGCCAGCGCCAGCCAGCCCGCCGTGCCTTGCCCGCACTGCGGGTCCGAGCACACGGTGGAGTCGTCGCGCTTTGGCTCCACCGCCTGCAAGGCCCTTTACAAATGCCTGGACTGCCAGGAGCCGTTTGATTTTTTCAAGCCGTACTGACGGGCCGTTCCAGCGCCGCCCAGACCGTCCAGCCCCCCACACCGACTGTTCCGGAGAAGAACCCCATGTCCGCCGTCCGTTTTCATGACCTCGCCATCCAGCGCATCAGCCCCGAGGCCGCTGGCTCGGTGGCCATCACCTTTCGCATTCCACCCGAGCAGCGCTCGGCCTTCACCTTCGAGCCGGGCCAGTACCTGACGCTGCGCGCCCAGGTCAACGGCGCCGACGTGCGCCGCACCTACTCCATCAGCAGCCCGCGCAGCCGCCTGCTGAGCCAGGGCGAGCTGGAAGTGGGCATTCGCCCGGTGGAGGGCGGTGTGTTCTCCAACTGGGCGGCCACCCAGCTCAAGGCGGGCGATGTGCTGGCCGTCATGCCGCCCGACGGCAAGTTCACCGTCAAAAAGCAGCGCGCCATCCACCGCGTGGGCTTTGCCGCCGGTTCGGGCATCACGCCCATCCTGAGCATCGCCGCCACCACACTCGAAGAACAGCCCGAGAGCAAGTTCACCCTGGTGTACGGCAACCGACGCATGGCCAGCGTCATGTTCAACGAAGCCCTGCAAGACCTGAAAGACCGCTACGCCAACCGATTCACCATGGTGCACATCCTGTCGCGCCAGGCACAGGAAGTGGACATGCTGGAAGGCCGCATCGACGCGGCCAAGGTCCAGCAACTGGTGGACACGCTGCTGCCTGCGGCCAGCATGGACGAGGTGTTCATCTGCGGCCCTGAGGCCATGATCGAAGCCACCGAAAGCGCCCTGAAAACCGCCGGCGTCCCCGAAGGCCGCATTTACACCGAGCGCTTCACCACCAGCGCCGCCGTGGCCGCCAAGGTGCAGGCCGACAGCGATGCCAAGGCCACCGCCACACCCCTGGGCAAACTGGTGGCCCTGCGCGTGCTGCTGGACGGCAAGTACCACAACATCACCATGGCCAGCGGCGACAATGTGCTGGACGCCGCCACCCACGCCGGGCTGGACCTGCCCTTTTCCTGCAAAGGCGGCGTGTGCAGCACTTGCCGCTGCAAGGTGACGGAAGGCACCACCCACATGGACAAAAACTTTGCCCTCGACGCAACCGAGGTGGCCCAAGGCTTTGTGCTGAGCTGCCAGGCCCGCCCCACCAGCGACCAGCTGGTGGTGAGCTTTGACGAACGCTGACCCCCATGAGCCAACTGTTCTGCGGCGCGGGCCAAGCCACGGGCGTGCCCACTGCCTGCAGCACCTGCACCAGCCAGACCCGCCAGGCGGGCCTCACCCGCTGCCCCACCCGCAGCCGCCTGGACGCTTTCCGCGACCAGAGCCGAGGCCAGGCCAGCTCCGTCATCATCACCCTGTTCGGTGACGCGGTGCTGCCCCGGGGCGGACGCATCTGGCTGGGCAGCCTCATCACCCTGCTCAAGCCCCTGGGCCTGAACGAGCGCCTGGTGCGCACCAGCGTTTTCCGCCTGGCGCAGGACGACTGGCTGGAGGCCGAGGTGCAGGGCCGCCGCTCCGACTACCAACTCACGCCCACGGGTCGGCGCCGGTTTGAAGAAGCCAGCCGCCAGATCTACGCCGCCGCCTCGGCCCCCTGGGACCACCGCTGGCGCCTCATCATGCTGGTGGGGGCTTTGCTGCCCGCCGAGCGCGAACAGCTCAAACGCGCCCTGTTCTGGCATGGCTTTGGCGAGTTGGGCACCCACAGCTTTGTGCACCCCGGGGCTGACCTGGGGGCCGTGTTCGAGGCGCTGGAAGCCGAAGGCATGGCCCCGCTCATGCCCCGGCTGCTACCCCTGGTGGCGGCCAACCCCAGGCTGCCCATCACCGGCAGCGATGTGGACATGGTGCGCAGTGCCTGGAATCTGGCCGACCTGGCCAGCGACTACGCCGCCTTTGTGCAGACCTACAGCGCCATCCTGAACCAGTGGCACGACCGCAGCGGCGCCCCCTCGGCCATGGGCGACGACTGCGCTTTTCTGCTGCGCACCCTGCTCATCCACGACTACCGCCGCCTGCTGCTGCGCGACCCGCAGCTGCCCGGCGTGCTGCTGCCCACGGGCTGGCCAGGGCACGACGCCCGCGCCCTGTGCAAGCGCCTGTACCAGCAGCTGCTGCCCGCCTCCGAGCGCCACCTGGACAACCACCTGCAACTCGCCAGCGGGGAAGTGCCCACGCCGTCGGCCCTGCTGAGCGAGCGGTTTGGCCTGTCGGACCCGCTGCGCGTCTGGCTCTGAGCGGCTTCCCCGGTCTCACGGCGCTTGCGCCTCCCTTTTTTCTGCCCCCTGCACCACGCCACCACCCTGTCGGGTGGTGGCGTGGCTGTTTTGTCATGGCATTTGACGGCGCACACAATACTGTATAAAAATACAGTTAATCATTTGAACCTGTGTTGCCCACCGTCCGTCATGCCCCGCCCGTCCCCCGCTGTTCCCGCGTCGGCCCTGCCACCCGCCGAAACCGTCCCTTGCGCACGCCCTGCCGTCTTGGCGCGCAAGGATGTCTGGCGCGCGAGTGAGCTGCCCACCGCAGAACACAGTGCCTGGCCCACGGGTTTCGGGGCACTGGACGCCTGCTTGCCCGGCGGTGGTTGGCCCTGCGGCGCCCTCACCGAAGTGTTGCAGGCCACCGGCCAGCACCTCGAATGGCAGCTGCTGGGGCCCGCGCTGGCCAGCAAATTCCGGCCCGCACAGCTGCCCCACGGCGGCGGCTCGGCCTGGGTGGTGGTGGGTCCACCCCATGTGCCCCTGGTTTCGGCCATGCAGGCACGGGGATTGAACGTGGCCAACATGGTCTGTGTGGACGTGGCTGACCCGGCGCAGCGCCTGTGGGCCTGCGAGCAAGCGCTGCTGACGCCCTCAGTGGGCGCGGTGTTGGCCTGGCTGCCACACGCCCCCCCAGGCGCTTTGCGTCGGCTGCAGCACGCCGCCAGCCGGGGCGGCCATTTGCTGTGGCTGTTTCGGCCCGACAGTGCCGCCTCGCAGGCCAGCCCGGCGGTGCTTCGTGTGCGCGTGGCCGCCACCCACGCACTGGGCTGGCTGGGTGTCACGTTGCTCAAGCGCCGTGGTCCGCCTTTGCCCGACACGCTGCTGCTGCCCTCGCCCGATGAAGGTTTGCATGCCACCCTCGCGGGGGCACGCTGGCGCCAAGCGCAGCGGCGTCAGGCACCTGTCCCCTCACGCGCCCAACCCCATGCTCTGGCTGGCACTGAAACACACGCCTGAGGCCACGCCCCCCACGCCAGGGGCGTTGCCCCTCGTCAATGACCCTGCCTGGCTGGGCACCTGGGCCCTGCAGTTCAGCCCGCGTGTCGCCTGGGTGGAGGAGGCTTGGCTGTTGGAGGTGTCCACCACCCTGCGCCTGTGGGCGGGCTTGCCAGGCTTGCTCGATCAACTGCACACCCGCTTCCAGCGGCTGGAGGGAGCAGGGTCGTTGCATGCCCATGTTGGCCCGACGGCGCTGGCCGCGCTGGCACGCTGGCGGACCAGCGATGGCCCATCACCCCCTGAGCACAGCCCCCGCCTGACAGACCTGCCCTTGCACACCCTGGGGGCGGCCCGGCCGCACCTGGCGGCGCTGGCACGCATGGGGGTGCACACCTGGGGCCAGCTGGACCGTTTGCCACGCGGGGGGGTTGCCCGCCGCTGGGGCCACGCCGTGCTGCTGGCGCTGGACCAGGGCCTGGGACGGGTGACTGAGTCCCATCCGTGGTTGTCCCCCGCACCGGGGTTTGACCAACGGCTGAGCTGCTCGCACGCCATGGACACCAACGCAGCACTCATGCAACCGGCGGCACAGCTGCTGGCGGCGCTGCACGCCTGGTTACAGGCCCGACAACGGGGGGCACTGGCGTTGCGCTGGCAATGGACGCACGACGCTCGCCGTGACACCCCCGCCGATGGCGGCTTTGACCTCCATCTGGCCCAGCCCACCCAACACCTGCACCACCTGCTGGAACTGACCACTGAGCACCTGGCCCACACCACGCTGGCCGCGCCCGTGCTCACGCTGCGCTTGCGCACATTGGCCCACGCGCCCTGTGTGCCACCCAGTGGTGCACTGCGCTTTCATGCCGCCAGCCCGGCGGGGTCGGCCCCGTCCCCCCACGATTGGGCGGAATTACTGGCCCGGCTGCGTGCACGACTGGGCCCGCAGGCCGTCTTGCAGTGGCACAGCGTGCCCACACACTGGCCCGATGCCATGCAACAGGCACACCCGGCCCAGGCCACACCCGCCACCGTGGCCACCCCCCATGCCCCCGCCGAACAGGGACAGGCCAAGGCGCCACCCGCCAGCACCTTGCCCACCTGGCTGATGCACCGCCCCCAAGCCCTGCGCGTGGCAGACCAGCGGCCCCACTTCCTCGGTCCGCTGGAACTGCTGGCCGGCCCGCAGCGGCTGGAGCTGACGCACTGGCCCCACCCTGCTCCAGCCACACCAGGGCCACCACCGTTGGGGCAGCCGGAGGACTGGGCCAGCCACCGCGACTACTTTGTGGCCCGCAGCCCCGGTGCCGGTCTGGTGTGGGTGTTTCGCACCCGGCCCTTGCTGGCCGCGACACCCCGCTGGTTTTTGCACGGCTGGTTTGCCTGAGTGGCACAGACCCGCATGGTTGCGCCCCTCACCGACCCTCTGCCCTGGGTGGGCCATGCGGAGCTGTGGGCCTGGTCCAATTTCAGCTTCCACAAGGGTGCATCCCACCCGGAAGAGCTGGTGGCCAAGGCCCATGCGCTGGGTTACGAGGCACTGGCCCTCACCGACGAATGCTCGGTGGCCGGGGTGGTGCGCGCCCACACCGAGGCCCGCCGACTGGGCCTGAGGCTGCTGCCTGGCGCATCCTTCGAACTGACGGACACACCACCTCACCCCACCGCATGGCACATGGTGGTGCTGCCCCACAACCTGGAGGGCTGGGGCAACCTGTGTCAGTACCTCACCGCCTGCCGCATGGCGGCCACCAAAGGTCACTACGTCGCACGCTTGCCCAGCGCAGGGTCGGGGGCATTGGACCACTGCGAAATCATCCTGCTGCCCCCCCGTCAAAGCCCCCGATCGCGTCAAGAAGACAATAAATTTTCAATAGCAATAACTTCATACCTGAAAAGCGTCAGAGGCATTTTTTGCGTAAAAAACGTTGGCCTGTGGCTGGGCGCCAGCCTGCACCAGTCACTGGACGACGACTGGTGGCTGATGCAACTGCACCAATGGCACGAGCACACCGGTCTGCCGCTCGTGGCCGTGGGCGGGGTGGCCATGCATGTGCGCTCGCGCAAGCCTTTGCTCGACGTGCTCACCGCCACCCGACTGGGGCGTGTGGTCGCTGACTGCGGCACACACCTGCCCCCCAATGGCCAGGCACACCTGCGCTCGCGCCTGACCCTGGCCCGCCTGTACCCGCCCGCCCTGCTCAGCGCCACACTGACACTGGCCCAACGCTGCCGCTTTGACCTGGGTGAACTGCGTTACCGCTACCCCACCGAAACCGTGGGCCCTGGCGAAACCCCTGCCCAGACCCTGGCCAGACTCACCTGGGCCGGGGCGCACCGGCGCTACGGCGCCACCGCGGTGCCCGACACGGTGGCACAACAACTGGTGCACGAGCTGGCCCTGATTGCCGAACTGGGCTACGAGATGTACTTCCTCACGGTGCACGACCTGGTGCGTTTTGCCCGCGAACGCGACATCCTGTGCCAGGGACGGGGCTCGGCGGCCAACTCGGCCGTGTGCTACTGCCTGGGCGTGACCGAGGTGGACCCGGCCCAGTCCACCCTGCTGTTCGAGCGGTTCATGAGCCGCGAGCGCAACGAACCGCCCGACATCGACGTGGACTTCGAACACCAACGGCGCGAGGAAGTCATCCAGTACATCTATGCCAAATACGGGCGCGACCGCGCCGCACTCACGGCCACCGTCATCAGCTACCGCCCGCGCAGTGCGCTGCGCGACGTGGGCCGTGCACTGGGGGTGAACGAGGCCCTCATCCGCGCCCTGGCCACGGAGCACCCCGGCATGTATGGCCGCCAACTGTTGCCCCAGCGCCTGGCCGAAGCGCAGGCCCGCCTTCCAGCCGATGCCCCTTTGCACGACGCCCGCACACTGGATCTGTGGCTGGCGCTGTCTCAGCAGCTCATGGGATTTCCGCGCCACCTCAGCCAGCACGTCGGCGGTTTTGTGCTGACCGACGGCCCGCTCACCCGCCTGGTGCCGGTGGAACCGGCGGCCATGATCGGACGCAGCATCATCCAATGGGACAAAGACGACCTGGACGCCATGGGTCTGCTCAAGGTCGATGTGCTGGCCCTGGGCATGCTCAGCGCCCTGCGTCGGGCGCTGGACCTGCTGGCGCGCAAGTCAGGCGCACAGCCCGCCCCACCCGAATGCCTACCCCGCCCCGGCCAGATCGACCTGCGCAGCGCCCACGCCAGGGCCGACAGCGGCCGCCTGACGCTGGCCGCCATCCCCCCTGGCGACACCGCCACCTACCGCATGGCCGCCCGTGCCGACACGGTGGGGGTGTTCCAGATTGAGAGCCGGGCCCAGATGAGCATGCTGCCCCGGCTGCGCCCGCAGACCTTTTACGACCTGGTGATCCAGGTGGCCATCGTGCGCCCCGGCCCCATCCAAGGCGGCATGGTGCACCCGTATTTGCAACGCCGCCATGGGCGGGAGGCCGTTCACTACCCCCACCGCGACTTGGAAACGGCACTGGGGCGCACGCTGGGTGTGCCCATTTTCCAGGAGCAGGTGATGCAGGTGGCCATGCTGTGTGCCGGGTTTTCGGCCGGTGAGGCCGACAGCCTGCGCCGCGCCATGGCGGCCTGGAAGCGCAAAGGCGGCGTACAGCATTTCCACGACCGCGTCATGGCAGGCATGCTGGCGCGGGGATACACCGCAGCGTTTGCCGAGCAAATTTTTTCGCAGATGGAGGGCTTTGGCGAATACGGCTTCCCCGAAAGTCATGCGGCCAGCTTCCCGCTGCTGGTGTACGTGAGCGCCTGGATCAAATGCCATCACCCCGATGTGTTCCTGGTCTCGCTGCTCAACAGCCAGCCCATGGGGTTTTACCCCCCCTCACAGTTGGTGCAGGACGCGCAGCGCCACGGCGTGGTGGTCCTGCCCGTCGATGCCCTGGCCAGCGACGTGGACTCCACCCTGACACCGTCACCGAGCGGGCTGCAGCCGGTCAGGCTGGGGCTGCACTTGGTGTCTGGCTTGGGCACCGCTGCGGCACAACGGCTGGTCAGCGCCCGTCAGCGGCTGGCGCTGGACGGGTTGGGCTTTGCCAGCGTTGCCGACATGGCCCGGCAGGCCCACCTGGGCCCGGCCGACCTGGATGCACTGGCCGCCGCCGATGCCCTGTACACCCTGGCGGGCCATCGGCGGCAACAAACCTGGGCCGCCGCAGGGGCCACGCCCGACGTGGGCCTGTTCGGCACGGCCCCCGCGCCCGACGATGCCCTGCCCCCAGACCTGCTCACGCCACCCACGCTGGCCCAAGATGTCGTGTGCGACCACGCGGCCACCGGCTTGTCGCTCAAGGCCCACCCAGTGGGCCTGTTGCGTGACCGCTTGGGCGACATGCGACTGCAAACCGCCGCCGAGCTGGCCGACTGCCCCAGCGGCCGACTGGTGCGGGCCTGCGGCATCGTGACCGTGCGCCAGCAGCCCGGCACCGCCAAAGGGGTGATGTTTGTGACACTGGAGGACGAAACCGGCTCCGTCAATGTGGTGGTGTGGCAGCGGGTGAAAGACGCGCAGCGCAGCGAATGGCTGCACGCCCGGCTGCTGGCGGTGTACGGCGTGTGGCAGCGCGACGACGACACCGGTGGGCAGGTGCGCCACCTGGTGGCCAAGCGGCTGAAAGACCTCACCCCGCTGCTGGGCGAGCTGGGCACCCGCAGCAGGGATTTCCGCTGACGATCAGAAACTGATGTTGAACACAAACAGCACGATGCTCGGGAAAAACACAATGGCGACGATGCGCAGGATGTCCGAAGCCAGGAAAGGCATGACGAACTTGAACGTCTCCTTCATGGGCGTGGTTTTCTCCATGCTGTTGATGATGAACACGTTCATCCCCACCGGCGGGGTGATGAGGCCGATTTCCACCACCATCAACACAATGATGCCGAACCAGATGGCCTTGGGTTCTGCGCCCAGCCCCCACAGGTCCAGTCCCATGACGATGGGAAAGAAGATGGGAATGGTCAGCAAAATCATGGACAGGCTGTCCATGATGCAACCCAGCACCAGGTAGATAAAGATGATGAGGAACAACACCAGAATGGGCGACAGGTTCAGGCCAATCACCCACTTGGCCAATTCCACGTTCAGCTGCGTCAGGGCCAGGAACACGTTGAGCACGTCAGCGCCCAGCAAAATCAGAAAGATCATGCCCGTGGCCGCTGCGGTGCCGTACATACACTCCAGAAAGCCTCGCCCCTTCAAGCCACCCGAGCGCCAGGCCACAAAAGCCGTGGCCACGGTCCCGATGGCGGCTGCCTCGGTCGGGGTGAACAGGCCGCCGTAGATGCCGCCGATCACCACCAGGAAAATCAGCAGCACCGGCCAGGTCTCCAGCAAGGCCTTGATGCGCTCGCCCGCACTGAAACGGTCACCGGCAGGGGCATCACTGGGGCTGATGCGGGCAATGATGGCGATGACCAGCATGTAACCCACCGCTGCCAAAATACCGGGAATGAACGCCGCCAGAAAAAGCTTGGCAATGTTTTGCTCGGTCAGGATGGCGTAGATCACCAGCGGCACCGACGGTGGAATCAGGATGCCCAGCGTGCCGCCCGCTGCAATGGCGGCGGTGGCAAAACGGCCCGAGTAGTTGTGCGCCTTCATTTGCGGCAGGGCCACCTGGCCCATGGTGGCGGCCGTGGCCAGCGACGAGCCACAAATGGCCCCAAACCCCGCGCAGGCCGTGACACCCGCCATCGCCATGCCACCGCGCCAGTGACCAATGAACGCATTGCCCGCTTGGAACAACGCCTTGGACAGTCCACCGTGTGTGGCGAACTGGCCCATCAGCAAAAACAACGGCACCACCGACAGGTCATAGACCGAAAACCGCGCATAGGCGGCGGTTTTGAAGTAGCTCATCAGCGGGTCCACGCCCGCCACAAACATGTAGCCCACTGAGCCCGTCAGCAGCATGGCGATGCCGATGTGCACACGCACGGCCAACAGCAGCAACAGCACCCCGAACATCAGGGCGCCCCATTCGATTCCGGTCATGTGCGTAACTTTCTGAAGTTGTCGACAGCGGCGTACACCGCTGTGGCGGCCAGCAAGGCAAACGAAGGCACCATGGGTGCGTAGCCCCACCAGGTGGGGATGTTGAGCATCATGGAAGCGTCAAAGTTGGACTTGAGGTCCAGCATGCCCACGGCCAGACGCCAGCTCAGCACGGCAGAAAACACGGCCATGAGCACGTTGGCAATCAGGTCCATGAAGGCGTTGGCCTGGGTCGAGGCTTTGGCCGTGAAAAAGTCCACGATGACGTGTCCACCGATCCAGTGGGCATAGGGCAGCGCCATGGCCACGGCCACGGCACTCAGAATTTGAACCAGTTCGTAGTCGCCCAGCAGGGCCGAGTCGAACAGCGAGCGGCCCACGATGCTGCGCAACGACAGCAGGGCCAGTATCAGCAAGGTCACACCGGCCAGGATGGCCAGCAGCTTGCACAGTCGGTCCAGCCACAGGCCAACGCCGGTGTACTTTCGACTGCTTTCGGTGACGAGGATGTCTGCCACGGGAAAACTCCGGAAATTGAAGTTCCCGTGGGCAGCCCATCCGCCCAGGGGTTCTTCATAAAAAAGGCGGAGACAGCGCTCCGCCTGGTCAGGAAAGTGGTGAGCCCGCCGCGCGGCCCAGCCACCTGTGCCCAACTTACTTGGTGTACTGCTTGATCAGCGCGTTCGCATCGTCCAGCATGGCCTTGCCATTCAGGCCGCGCTTGCCCATGTCGTCCACCCAGGCATTGTCCAAGGGGTCGGTGGCCTTTTTCCAGCGGGCCAACTCGGTGGCCGAAATTTGGGTGATGGTGTAGCCAGGGGTCTCGGCAAAAATCTTGCGGCCAGGCACATCGTTACCGGCTTGGGTGTCACCCAGGAATGCAGAGAACTCACGGCCCGAGTTCTTGTCGATGACGGCCTTCAGGTCAGCCGGCAGAGACTCGTACTTGGCCTTGTTCATGGGTACCACAAACACAGTGGTGTACAGCGCGTTTTGATCTTTGGGTGTTTCAGAGGCGAACTTGGTCAGCTCGTGCACCTTCAGGCCGGGGGCCACTTCGTAAGGAATGACGGCACCGTCGATCACGCCTTTGGACAGGGCCTCAGGCACCTGTGGCACGGGCATGCCCACGGGGGTGGCGCCCATCATGCCCAGCATCTTGGTGACGGTGGCGGTGGGGCCACGCACTTTCATGCCCTTCAGATCTTCCATCTTGGTGATGGCCTTGTCCTTGGTGTAGAACACGCCTGGGCCGTGCACATGAATGGCCAGCAGCTTCACGTCTTTGTATTCGTCCATGGCGTGCTTTTGCACGAAGTCCCAGGCGGCGCGGCTGGTGGCACCGGCGTTGGTCATCATGAAGGGCAACTCAAACACCTGCGAGCGGGCAAAGCGACCGGCTGAGTAGCCCGCCACCGTCCACACCACGTCGGCCACGCCGTCTTTGGCTTGGTCAAACAACTGGGGAGGCGAGCCACCCAACTGCATGGCAGGGTAAATCTGGCACGCAAGGCGGTTGCCGGAGTCCTTGGCGATGTTGTCGCACCAGGTCTGCATCATTTTGGTGTGCTGAATGGACTGTGGGCCCAGGAAGTGGTGCACCTTGAGGGTGATGGTCTGCGCTTGGACGGACCAGGCGGCGCACAGCAGGCCAGCAGCCATTGCAGTGGTTTTGAGGATTTGCTTCATTCGTGGTCTCCTAACTGGTTATCGGTTGAGTAACATGAATTATTTTACTTATTTGATCAAAAATCACTTTCGGGTTTACCCCTAAATGGTGAGTTAATTGAGAAAAAGTGAAATATCTTGCCTAATTCGGGCACCGCAACGCCGCCCATGCCTGGGTAAAGCGCATTGTCGATGCCAGCGCTGCCATGTGCCAGCGCACAAGTCGCATAGCTCTCATGCGAATTTGAAATGACGGCCTGAGCGCGTCAAGTGGCGGGCAACACCAGGGCCTTGCACTCGCCAAAGCCTATACGCGCTGCGCCAGGTTTCTCGCACCAACCGCACATGGTGACTTCGTCACCATCTTGCAAAAAGGTGCGCTGCTCGCCATTGGGCAGCGTCAAGGGTACTTTGCCACCCTGGGTCAGCTCGATGAGGGCGCCCGCCTGGTCCAGCGTGGGGCCAGACAGGGTGCCTGTGCCCAGCAAATCACCGGGTTGCAGGTTGCAGCCGTTGACGGTGTGGTGGGTCACCATTTGCGCCAGGGTCCAGTAGGCGTGGCGGTAGCTGGTGTGGCAAACGTTGTGCACCGGCTGACCTGTGGCGCGCATGGCCTCGCTGGTCAGGCCAATGGTCAGCTGCACATCCAACCCGCCGTGCTGCGCGTTGTGCTCGCTGCGCAGGTAGGCCAAGTCGTTGGTTTTGCCGTCGGGACGCTGCATGGCCGTGCGGTAAGGGGCCAGCGCCTCCAGGCTGACCACCCAGGGTGACACGGTGGTGGCGAAGTTTTTGGACAGGAATGGCCCCAGCGGCTGGTATTCCCAGCCTTGAATGTCTCGGGCTGACCAGTCGTTGAGCAGACACAGGCCAAACACATGGTCCTCGGCCTGGCCCAGCCCCACGGGCTCGCCCAACGCGTTGCCCGTGCCCATGAACACGCCCAGCTCCAGCTCCCAGTCCAGCCGCTTGCAGGCAGAAAACACGGGTTCGGTGGCGCCGGGCGGCAGTATCTGTCCGCTGGGCCGCTTGAAGCCGTGGCCAGACACCTGCACGCTGGAGGCCCGCCCGTGGTAGCCAATGGGCACCCAGGTGTAGTTGGGCATGAGCGGGTTGTCGGGGCGGAACAGCTTGCCGATGTTGGTGGCGTGGTAGATGGAGGTGTAAAAGTCCGTGTAGTCGCCAATATGGGCGGGCATGCCCATGGTGACCGACCGCTGAGGCCGCAAGCAGGTTTGCACCTGCTGCTGAACAACCGGGCTGGCGGTGTTGGCCAGCAGGTCAAACACCGCGTGGCGCAGCGCCTGCCAGGCGGCAGGTCCCAGACCCATGAAGGTGTTGAGCGTGGGTTCGCTGGCGGCCAGGGCCGATTGCTGGGCCAGGCCACTCAGCAAACCACTGCGCACCAGGGCGGACAGGTCCAGCACCTGGTCACCAATGGCCACCCCGCCGCGAAACGCCTCGTCGCTGCCGGTGGGCCGAAACACCCCCCAGGGCAGGTTTTGAATGGGAAAGTCAGCCCCCGGCGCCTGGGCACTGGCCACCCAGCTGGTGGCTTGGGGATCGTGGGTGTGGTTGAGTGCGGTGGAAAAACTCATGGGGTGGCTCATGCGGCCGCTCCGGTGGCGGCGCTGGCCAGCGTGTTGCTGCGGGCCAGGGCAATGGCTTCGCTCAGCACGGCGCGGTCGCCCACGTGGTTGGCCAGAATGAGGGTCAGCTTGGCCACCAGCATGTCGGCCTGGTCGTCGGTCAGGTCGCGCTGGGCGTGGATCAGCTCTTCATAAAAACTGTCCGGGCCGGCGATGTTGGGTTGGTGTTGCAGGGGCATGTCGGTCAATGGCTCCGTGAGGTGTTCAGTGGGTCAGGTCAGAGCGAGGGCACGGCGCAGGGCGCTGGTGGCACTGGCGGCATCAAAGTGGCGCCAGCGGGCGGCCACGTGCTGGTCGGGGCGCACCAAGTACACCGTGCCGGGTTGACCATCGTAACGCTGGGTGAGCACGCCGCTGGGGTCGTTCAGGTCTTTGCCGACCTCCAGCACACGGGCCGTGACACCACCCACGCTCACCGCCTGGGCACCGGGACCAAAACTCAGCAGCGTGAAGCCATCGCCCAGCTGGTTCAGCAGCCAGGCACTTTCGCCGCCCATGTCCACCGGCGCATCGGCGCAATTGGTGCCAGGGGCCATGGCACCGGCAAAGGCGTCGGCATCGGGCGTGTTGAGGCTGGACTGCACGTAGGGCGTGGGCGTGGACAGCCGACCACTGTTGACCAGGGGGCGCGCAAACGGCTCGGTGCGGGCCAGCTCCAGCACCGCATTGCGCAGGCGCAGCGAGGTGCGGCTTTTGGGCGTGATGAAGTCGGTGGAGCGGGTGGAGTTGAGCAGGTTGTCGTCTGCGGCAAAGGCGCGCTCTTCGTGGTAGGTGTCCAGCAGGGCCAGCGGGGCCTGGCCTTGGAGCACCAGGGCCAGCTTCCAGGCCAGGTTGTCGCAGTCTTGCACACCCGTGTTGGCGCCCCGGGCACCAAACGGTGACACCTGGTGGGCCGCATCGCCCGTGAACAGCACCCGCCCGTGGCGCAGGTTGTCCACGCGACGGCAGGCAAACTGGTACACCGACACCCACTCCAGCTCAAACGCCACGTCAGGGCCCAACATGGCCTGGATGCGGGGAATGACGTTTTCGGGCTTCTTCTCTTCCACCGGGTCGGCATCCCAACCCAGCTGAAAGTCAATGCGCCAAACGTTGTCACACTCTTTGTGCAGCAACACGCTTTGGTTGCGGTGAAACGGCGGGTCGAACCAAAACCAGCGCTCGGTGGGAAAGTCCGCCTTCTTCATGACCACATCGGCAATCAGGAAGCGGTCCTGGAAGAAGTGACCCGTGAAGTCTGCCCCCACCATGCGCCGGGTGTCGCTGTTGGCACCATCGGCGGCAATGACCCAATCGGCCTGCAGCTTGAACACGCCATCGGGCGTTTCCACCGTGAGGGTGGCCACATCATCGGTTTGCTCCAGGCTCAGCAGCTTGTGCTTCCAGCGCAGGTCCACCAGCGGGGAGGCGTCACAGGCCTTGACCAATTCTTCCTCCAGGTAGTACTGCTGGAGGTTGATCATGGCGGGCATCTGGTGGTGCTCTTCGGGCAGCAGGTCGAACTGGTAGGCCAGGTCGTTGCGGAAGAACACCTTGCCCACTTTCCACTGAATACCCCGTTCGGCATAGCCTTTGCCCAGGCCCAGGCGGTCCCAGATTTCCAGCGGGCGCTTGGCATAACAAACGGCCCGCGAGCCCACGCTGACGGTGTTGTTGTCGTCCAGCACCACGCAGGGCACGCCGCGTTGCGCCAGGTCCAGCGCCTGCGTCATGCCAATGGGGCCAGCGCCGATGATGACCACGGCGTGGCGCTTCAGTTCGCCCGCCCTTTGCTCGGGGCTCTGCACGTAGGCAAATTCAGGGTAGGTGTAGGTGTTTTGCATGGTGCCGGTCGCCTCAATCCAGGGCCTTGAATTCTTTGTCGTGCATCCACGCGGCATGGGTGGGCGCTCGCTTGGTCTGTGCCCATTCGTTGAGCATGTCCCACTTCACCTCGTCCAGCGCTTTGTACATCTGGGGTGTGCCCACGTCGGCGCACAGTTCCAGGCGGTGGCCACTGGGGTCAAAGAAGTAAATGCTTTTGAAAATGGTGTGGTCGGTGGGCCCGATCACCTCAATGCCACTGGCTTGCAGACGGGCCTTGGTGGCCTCCAGCGTGTCCATGCTGTCCACCTTAAAGGCAATGTGCTGCACCCACTCGGGCGTGTTGGTGTCGCGGCCCATGGGCGCGGCACCGGGCAGCTCGAAAAACGCCAGCACATTGCCCTGGCCCGCGTCCATGAAGATGTGCATGTACGGGTCGGGCGCTTTGGTGGAAGGCACCTGGTTCTCGGCAATGGCCAGCACAAAGTCCATGTTCAGGTGCTTGACGTACCACTCCACGGTTTCTTTGGCGTCTTTGCAGCGGTACGCGACGTGGTGAATGCGGTCAATTTTCATGGTTTGTCTCCAAATATCAGTAGCAACAAACACCGCTAATCAAGCGATGGCGGTATTTTTTATTCAACAAATTATCGAAAAAAACAATAGCAATCCGCTCAACCTTCCAGGGATTGCCACATGGCCACATCGCGCTCGGCCGTCCAGATGCGGGGGTCTGGGAACTGGGTGGCTTCGTCGTAGGCGCGGGTCACGTCAAACGGCATGCAGTGGTTGAAGATGACCCAGTTGCCGTATTTCGGCTGCATGGCGGCAAAGGTGCGCTCGTACACCTTGCGCAGGTCTTCGCCGTTCGCGGCACCGGCTTTCACGTTGTCGTACAGGTCGCTGATGAAAGCGCGGGTACCCGCCAAACCAGCTTGCACCTGCTCGGGCGTTTGCAGCGCGGCACCACGGCCGGGCACCAGCTTCTCGGGCTTGAGGGCGGCGATGTTGTCCAGCGTGGTGGGCCAGTCTTTGAAGTAGGCGTCACCCGCGTAAGGCGTGGCATCGAACTCGACCAGGTCGCCACTGAACAGAATTTTTTCCTGCGGCAGCCAGGCCACGGTGTCGCCCTTGGTGTGGCCACGGCCCAGTTGCAGAATTTGCACTTCCAGCTTGCCCAGCCACAGCGTCATCTTGCCGGTGAAGGTCATGGTGGGCCAGGTCAGGCCCTCGGGCACGCTCTCCACGTTCTGGAACAGGCGGGGGAAGCGGCCAATCTCGCTGGCCTTGTCAAACTCGCCGCGCTCCACGATCAGGTCGCGGGTGTCCTGGCTGGCAATGATGTGCTCGGGGTTGTAGGCCGTGGCACCCAGCACGCGCACCGCGTGGTAGTGGCTGAGCAGCACGTACTTGATGGGCTTGTCCGTCACCTCGCGGATGCGGCGAATCACGTCCTGCGCCATGATGGGCGTGGCCTGGGTGTCAATGACCATGACCGCATCGTCGCCAATGATGATGCCGGTGTTGGGGTCGCCCTCTGCCGTGTAGGCGTAGGCGTGGTCCGACAGCTTGTCAAAGCTGACCTTCTTCACTTCAAGGTCGGCGGCGGAGGCAAAGGTTTTGGTGCTGGTCATGGGCGGGGCCTGTGGGTTAAAAGATTCGTCATTAACAAATCCGTTTGATTAAAGTCAAGCGATTGTCCGCAATGCGTTCGTTTTAGTCAAACGGATTTGTTCGGGGTAAACCCTGAGGTGCACCACAAACCACCCACGATGGTCTTAAAATTGCACCACTTTTTGTACAACTGGAATCGACGGCCATGAACGTGGTGACCTACTCCGAAGCCCGCAGCTCGCTCAAAACCGTGCTTGACGGCGTGAACAACGATGCCGACGTGACCATCATCAGCCGCCGCAGCGGCGGCGATGCCGTGGTCATGTCTCTTGACCATTACGAGAGCCTGATGGAGACCCTGCACCTGGTGTCCACCCCTGCCAATGCCAGGGCACTGGCCAAGGCCATTGCACAAGACAAAGCGGGTGAGGCCATGCGGCGTGAACTGCTGAAAGCCTGAGCCATGGGCCGTGACATCCGCTTTGTGCCCGATGCATGGGATGCCTACGTGTGGTGGCAAAGCCAGGAGCGCAAAACGCTCAAGCGCATCAACACCCTGATCGAAGCCGCAGCCCGTGAGCCCTTTGCCGGCTTGGGCAAGCCCGAACCGCTGGTGGGCAACCTGTCGGGCTACTGGTCACGCCGCATCGACGGTGCCCACCGCCTGGTGTACCGCGCCACCGATGCCGAGTTGGTCGTCATTGCCTGCCGGTTTCATTACGACGAATGACCACACAACAACCGGCCAGGGAGGCCAGCATGACCCCACAAACCTTCATCGCCAAATGGGGCGAGCCAGACGGCGTGCCCGGCCCTGCCTTTGCCCTGAACGAAGAACAAGGCGCGCAAAGCCACTTTCTGGACCTGTGCGAGCTGCTGGGCGTGCCCAAACCCGGCAGCGCAGAAGGCTACAAGTTTGAAGAAAAAAGCCAAGTCATAGGCGGCAAAACCGGCTATGCCGACGTATTCATGCAAGGCGTGTTTGCTTGGGAGAACAAAGCCCCCGGCAAAAACCTCGACTCGGCGCTCAAGCAACTGCTCACCTACAGCCTGGCCCTGTCCAACCCGCCCATACTGGTGGTGAGCGACCGCCTCACCATCCGCGTACACACCCAGTTCACCGGCCACCCCAGCGAAACCCACACCGTCAGCCTGTACGAGCTGGACCAGCCCGACCAACTGGCCCTGCTGCGCCGCATTTGGACGGCACCGCGCAGCTTCAAGCCCAAGCAAACCAGCCGCGACATCACCGAAGCCGCCGCCCAAAGCTTTGCCCAACTGGCCGACAACCTGCGCCAGCGCGGCAGCGCCCAGGGCACGGGCCCCGAGCGGGTGTCGCACTTCCTCACCCAGTGCGTGTTCAGCCTGTTTGCCGAAGACGTGGGGCTGCTGCCCAGCCGCATGTTCGAACGCCTGCTGGCCAACAAAAGCGCCAGCGCCGACAAGCTCACCCAAGGCCTCACCCAACTGTTTTGCACCATGCGCGACGGCGGGCTGTATGGCGTGGACGACGTACCCTGGTTCAACGGCGGACTGTTCAAGACGGTGGACGTGCCCCCGCTCACCACCGCCGACCTCGCCCCCCTGCGCGAAGCCGCCGCGCTCAACTGGAGCGCCATTGACCCCAGCATCTTCGGCACGCTGTTTGAGCGCGGGCTGGACCCCTCCAAACGCAGCCAACTGGGCGCGCACTACACCGACACCGCCACCATTGAACGCATCATTGGCCCAGTGATGCGCCAGCCATTACTTGCAAAATGGGAGCTGGTAGCGCTTGATATACAAGCGCTACAGGCCAAAAGCACCAAGAAAAACGACAAACACCACCGCGCCGCCAGTGCCCGCTTCATTGGTTGGCTGCAAGAACTGGCCACCTACCGCGCGCTGGACCCTGCCTGCGGCAGTGGCAACTTTTTGTATTTGGCCCTGAAGTGCCTGAAAGACATTGAGCACCACAGCCACCTGCAAGCCGCCGACCTGGGGTTGGACCGCCAAACTGACTTGGTCACAGGCCCGCACAACGTGCTGGGCATTGAGCTGAACGAATACGCCGCCGAGCTGGCCCGCGTGACGGTGTGGATTGGCGAGCTGCAATGGCGCATAGACCACGGCTACGAGTTCAAAACCAACCCGGTGCTGGAGCCGCTGGACCACATTGAGTGCCGCGATGCGCTGCTGTGCTTTGCTCCTGGGGATGTGGGTGCGGGGTCGGGGTCGGGGTCGGATTCGGATTCGGATTCGGGGGCTGGTGAGGGTGTGGGTATGGGTGCGGACGCGGCGGTGCGTGCGGGGCGGGGGGCAGGGGCTCAAGAGCCTTCGGCTCAATCTTCGCCCCCACCCCCCGCCCCGCCCACCCCACCGCGCAACCCTGATGCGCCAGCAGTTTTGCCGGCTGTGACCGAGGCGGCGTGGCCCCGTGCCGATGTGGTGATTGGGAATCCGCCGTTTTTGGGTGACAAGAAAATGCGTGCCGATTTGGGAGATGCCTACACCACCACGCTGCGCGCCACCTACGAAGGCCGTGTACCCGGCGGGGCCGATTTGGTGTGCTACTGGTTTGACAAAGCTCGCCAACACATGGCCGATGGCCAACTTCAACGCGCCGGATTGGTCAGTACCAACTCCATACGCGGCGGGGCCAACCGCAAAGTGCTGGATGCCATTGCGGGGCAAACGCGCATCTTTGCTGCTTGGAGCGATGAGCCCTGGGTCAACAATGGCGCGGCAGTGAGGGTGTCCTTGGTGGCCTTCGGGTCCAGCGACTCCCCCGCCATATTCGACGGGCAACCCGTAGAGCGCATACAAGCGGACCTCAGCGCAGGCAACAGCCAAACATCCAACCTCACGACCACGCAGCGTCTGCCCACCAACGCTGGCGTGAGCTTTCAAGGGCCAGTGCTGGTGGGAAATTTCGAGGTGGAAGGCGATGTCGCTCGCCAGTGGTTGCAAAGCCCCAACCCACACAGTCGCTCCAATGCGGAAGTGCTACGCCCCCTGACCAACGGCAAAGACATCACGTCCCGCTCGCGCGGACTGTGGGTAGTTGACTTCAACGCCATGCCCGAGCTGGACGCGAACTTGTACGAGCAGCCGTTTGAGCATGTCAGGGTGCACGTTAAACCCATGCGTGACATCAATCGTGATGAGTCGCGAAAGAAAAGATGGTGGTTACACGGAAGGCTTGGCACTGACTGGCGGCAAGCGACAACAGCTATCTCCAGATACATCGCCACCTCGCAGGTGTCCAAACACCGCATGTGGGTTTGGCAGCCAGTACCTGTGTGGCCGCATCAAACCGTCATTGCCATTACCCGCGCCGACGACACCACCTTCGGCATCCTGCACAGCCGCTTTCACGAACTGTGGGCGTTGCGCATGGGTACATCGCTGGAAGATCGCCCCCGCTACACCCCCACCACTTGCTTCGAGACCTTCCCCTTCCCGCCCGGCCTGTCGCCTGCCGACACCGCGCACCAGCGCACCGAGGCGCTGGCAGGGGGTGCGCTCATTCCGGCTGATTTGCCGGAAAAATATGAACCAAAAGTGCCACTAGCGCTTACTGGTATTGCGCTGACAGCTACACATTTCATCAACCCCAAGGGCCACGCCGCTTCAATCGCCCAGGCCGCCAAGCGCTTGCATGACTTGCGCGAGGCCTGGCTGAACCCGCCTGAGTGGACGGTGAAGGTGCCCGAGGTGGTGCCGCTGGGGCTGACCACCAGCCCCTACCCCGACCGCACCCTGCCCCGCCCCGGCTTTGAAAAGCAGCTGGCCGAGCGCACCCTCACCAAGCTCTACAACCAGCGCCCCGCCTGGCTGACGCAGGCACATGCCGCGCTGGATGCCGCCGTGGCGGCGGCCTACGGCTGGGCCGACTACACCCCCGCCATGGCCGACGATGAGGTGTTGAAACGCCTGCTGGCGCTGAATTTGGCGCACAGCACAACAGGCTGAACCTGACATGAAACAGAAACCCAACTCCCCAAAAGCCGTGACCATCGTCCGCTCCTCGGCTGCGGAGTACCTCACCTTCGTGGCAGCCAGTGGCCAGGGTGGCGTGGAAGCTGTGTTTGCCGACGAGAACGTCTGGCTGACGCAGAAGATGATGGGGGCGCTGTATGACGTGGAAACCCACACCATCAACTACCACCTGAAAAAAGTGTTTGCCGTCAGTGAGTTGGAGGAGGAAGCAGTTATTCGAAATTTTCGAGTAACTGCCACCGACGGCAAGAGCTACGACACCCAGCACTACAGCCTGCCAGCCATCATCGCGGTGGGGTACAAGGTCAATTCCGAGCGCGCGGTGCAGTTCCGAAAGTGGGCCACAGGCATCGTGGAGTCCTTTGCCATCAAGGGCTTTGCGATGGATGACGAGCGACTGAAAAACGACGGCTCGGTGCTGAGCAAACGGTACTTTGAAGAGCAGTTGCAGCGCATCCGCGAGATACGTCTGTCGGAGCGCAAGTTCTATCAAAAGATCACCGATATTTACGCCACGGCCGTGGACTACGACCTGACGGCACAGGCCACCAAGCGCTTCTTCGCCACTGTGCAAAACAAGTTGCACTGGGCCATTCATGGACAAACGGCATCCGAGTTGGTGGTCCGCCGAGCAGATGCCCAAAAACCCCACATGGGGTTGACCAATTGGAAAGACGCTCCGCTGGGCAAGGTCCAAAAGTTCGATGTGGTGGTAGCCAAAAACTACCTGACCGAGCATGAAATGGCGCAACTGTCCCGCATGGTCAATGCCTATTTGGATGTCGCCGAGGACATGGCGCTGCGTCAGATTCCCATGACCATGCACGACTGGGAAGCGCGCTTGAATCGATTCATCGAGGCCACCGATCGGGAAGTTCTGCGAGATGCGGGCAAAGTCACGGCAGAGATTGCCAAGGCACATGCGGAAAGTGAATTTGAGAAATACCGCATCGTGCAAGACCGCTTGTTTGAAAGTGATTTCGACCGTCTGCTCAGGCTGACCGCACCGGATGAAAACATCAAGGAGCCCAAAGATGGAATGCTCTGATCACCCCATCGAACCCGACGCACGGACGGAAATTGAACGGCGCTTGTTGCTCATCGAAGCGGAACACAGTGTTCGCGTGCTTTATGCCTGTGAGTCCGGCAGTCGGGGCTGGGGCTTTGCCTCTCCAGACAGCGATTACGACGTCCGCTTTATTTTCGTGCACCCTTTGTCCTGGTGTTTGAAGGTCAGCGCGCAGCGCGATGTGATTGAAGTGCCCATTTCCGACGAACTAGACATCAATGGCTGGGAGTTGCGCAAGGCGCTCAGCCTGCTGAAAAAGGGCAATGCCACCCTGATTGAGTGGCTGGACTCACCCGTGGTGTACCGAGCCGACACAGTTTTTCTGACCGCCATACGGGATGCTGCCCGGCACACGCACCAGGCTGTGCGCTCGTTTCACCATTACGTTCACATGGCGCGCAAGAACTACCGCGAGTACCTGCGCGGTGATACGGTGCGCCTGAAGAAATACCTGTATGTGCTGCGCCCATTGCTGGCCACGCTTTGGATAGAACAAGGGCTGGGTGTGGTGCCCATGCGCTTCCAAACACTGGTGGATGCCGTCGTGACCGACCCAGCGCTGCGAGATGCCATTACTCAGTTGCTGGCCATTAAACGCGCTGCCAATGAATCGGAATATGGCCAACCACTGCCCATCATCAATGCTTTCATTGATGAACAACTGACGCGGCTTGAATCGGTACTGCCACCCTTGCCAATTGATACCGACTTTGCAGTGTTGGATAGGTTGCTGATGGCAACCGTGCTGCGCTTGAGTACGGAACCAACCACCTGATGCACAGCAGGTCATCACCCCACCTGATAGCAGCCGCATGAAATCTGCTGACACCACTTACCCTGTTTCCGCCACCATGCTCACCCAAGACGACAACCACTCTGCCGAGTCTCCCACCCGCACCTCACGCGGCATTCAAAGTGTGGAGGTGGGCGGGCAACTGCTGAAGGCACTCGCCCGCTCGGGCAGGCGCATGGCACTCAAAGACCTGGCCCGAGACGCCGACATGACCCCCGCCAAGGCCCACCCCTACTTGGTGAGTTTTGGCAAGCTGGGCCTGATTGAGCAAGACCCCGTGAGCGGCCACTACGGCCTGGGGCAACTGGCGGTGCAGCTGGGCCTCATCAGCCTGCAGCAGGTGGACCCGGTGCGCCTGGCCATTGCCGAGCTGCCCGACCTGGCGGCCCGCATGGGCTGCACCGTGTCGGCGGCGGTGTGGGGTGGGGGCGTGGGTGGCGGACCCATCATCGTGCGGGTGGAAGAAGGGCCGCAGGCCGTGAACGTGACCATGCGCCACGGCATTCCGGCCTCGCTGCGGCACACCGGCACCGGCAAGGTGTTTGCGGCGTTCATGTCACCCAAGCAGGTGCATGCGGCGCTGGTGGCCCAGGGCGAGCCCGATGCCTGGACCGACCCCACGTTTCAGGCCGAGCTGGTGCGCATTCGGCAGCAGGGACTGAGCCAGGTGAACCAGGAGTTGATTTCTGGCATCAGCGCCATGGCCGTGCCGGTGTTCGACGGTTTTGGCCGCCTGGCCCTGGCCATTGCTGCCATGGGGCCGAGTGTGCAAATGGACTTGGACCCAGTCGGCCCACAAGCGCAAATCATCAAGGCGCTGGGCCAACAGCTGTCGTTGCGGTTGGGGGCACCCGCCCACCAGCGCGGTGCGCTGGCCTCGGCGCACAACATCCTCACCCCGCCGCCAGCGCCTGCCCCGCCCTGACCACGCCTCAGACAGACCACAGCCCCCGGTGACGCCCCCGGGCGGCCACCACAGGCGGGCGCTCAGCCCAGGCCGATGGGCGCGGGGGCTTTGCTGAGGATCTGGGTGAACAGACGGTCGTAAATCGGATCGCGCGGGTACTTGCCCGACAGCGGATCGCGGTTGGTGGCAAAGGCCGCGTCCAAGGCCAGCCAGTCGTCGGCGCTCAGCACGCGCAGTGCGGCAGGGATGACCACGCTTTCTTCCAGATGCATGTGCTCGCCATAGAACGTCAGGTAGCGGGCCAGCGCCTGCTCGAACACCGCACGGCGCGGCTCACCCAACAACTCCCACCCCAGCAGCAAGTGCTGCAACTCGCGCACCTCGGCCTCGCCCCGGGCGTGGTCCTGGTCAAGCCTGGCAATGGCAGCTGCCGCCTCGGCGTCGCGCGCGGCCACCGGCGGAAACAGCAACTCGGTTTCCTTGGGGTGGTGCTGGCGCTCGGGAAACTCGTCAATGTAGAAGAGCATGGCCCGAAGCACTTCGAAAAACGCAGCAGGCTTCTCGGATGGACCGAGCTTGACCATCATGTCCAACGACCTCAACAACGCCGACAGCGTGGCGTGCTCCTCGTGAATGATGCGGATGCTTTCGTGTGACATGCAAAGGTACTCCGGTGGCAATATTTGATTACTGTTTATAACTTTAATTGCCGACACCAAGCATCGGGTAAACACCTACAAAATGACTGGTCCAAGTGGTTGTTTTAGTTATTTTTGATAACCATAATTACACCAACAACCAGGCCAACCCATGTCAACACACAACGATCTCCAGCTCGAAATGAACGGCGCCGTGGCCGTCGTCACCCTCACCCGTCCCGCCAAGCGCAACGCCCTGAGCGACGGCCTCATCCTGGCTCTGCGCCAGGTGTTCGAGACGCTGCCTGCCCAGGCACGCGCCGCCGTCATCACCGGCCAAGGCGAGCATTTCTGCGCCGGGCTGGACCTGTCCGAGCTGCAAGAACGCGACGCCGGCCAGGGCGTGATGCACTCCCGCATGTGGCACGCCGCGCTGGACCTGGTGCAGCACGGCCCCGTGCCCGTGGTGGCGGCGCTGCACGGCGCAGTGGTGGGCGGCGGACTGGAGCTGGCCAGCGCCTGCCACATCCGCGTGGCCGACGAGTCCGCTTTTTACGCCCTGCCCGAGGGCAGCCGGGGCATTTTTGTGGGCGGCGGCGGTTCGGTGCGCATCCCCAAGCTCATTGGCGTGGCCCGCATGACCGACATGATGCTGACAGGCCGCGTGTACAACGCCGCCGACGGCGAGCGGGCCGGTTTCGCCCAGTACCTGGTGCCCACGGGCACCGCCTTCGACAAGGCCCTGGCCCTGGCCCAGCGCGTGGCCGAGAACGCCCCGCTGACCAACTACGCCCTCATGCACGCGCTGCCCCGCATTGCCGAGCAGCCGGCTGACCAGGGCTTCTTTACCGAATCGCTCATGGCCGCCATTGCCCAAAGCGCGCCCGAGGCCAAAGAGCGCGTGCGCGCCTTCCTGGAAGGCAAGGCCGCCAAGGTGCAAAAGGGCTGACGGCCCACCCAAAAAAAGCAGGAGACACACCGTGAGCACCGCCGCAACCGCCCAAGCCCCCGCGCCTTTGTCTGCGCCCGCCCCGTTTCGTCCGCTGACCTTTGGCGTGACCCGCGTGCACCTGCGCGACGGCGCGCCCGGCACCCACTACCTGCGCGCCGAGCAGCCACTGCAGCCCTACCCCGAGCGCATGACCGACCGGTTGCAGCACTGGGCCACCACGGTGCCAGAGCGCACCTGGATGGCGCGGCGCACGCCCGCCGCTGTGCCAGGCCAAGCCAGTGGCGACTGGCAGCATGTGAGCTACGACCAGGCCTGGCAGCACGCCCGCGCCATTGCCCAGGCACTGGTGAACCGGGGCCTGAGCGCCGAGCGGCCCGTGGTCATCCTCAGCGAAAACAGCATTGAGCACGCGCTGCTGGCCTTGGGCTGCCTGGTGGCCGGGGTGCCGTTTGTGCCCACCTCGCCCGCGTACTCACTCATCAGCACCGACTACGACAAGCTGCGCCATGTGCTGCGCACCGTCACGCCTGGCCTGGTGTTTGCCACTGACGCGGCGCGCTACGGCAAGGCCATTCGCGCCGCCGTGGATGCCGACACCGAAGTCGTGCTGGTGAACGGTGCTGACAGCCTGGACAGCCACCTGTGCACCCCCTTTGCCGACCTGGTGGCCACACCCACCACCGCCGCCGTGGACCGCGCCATGGCCGCCACAGGGCCAGACACCATCGTCAAGTTTTTGTTCACCAGCGGCTCCACCAAGCTGCCCAAGGCCGTCATCAACACCCAGCGCATGTGGTGCGCCAACCAGCAACAAATGACTCAGTCCATGCCCGTGCTCACCGAGCAACCCTTGGTGCTGGTGGACTGGCTGCCCTGGAACCACACCTTTGGCGGCAACCACAACTTTGGCATGGTGCTGCTCAACGGCGGCACGCTCTACATCGACGACGGCAAGCCCACCCCGGCCCTGATGGCCGAGACCCTGCGCAACCTGCGCGAGGTGGCCCCCACGGTGTACTTCAACGTGCCCACCGGCTTCGAGGCCATTGCGAACGCCATGCAGGTCGACAGCGACGATGGCCGCCTGCTGCGCAAAACCTTTTTGTCGCGGGTGAAGATGTTTTTCTACGCCGGTGCAGCCCTGTCACAACCTGTGTGGGACAGCCTGTACCAAAGTGAAGAGCGCGAAATGGGCCAGCGCATCGTCATGACCTCGGGCCTGGGCATGACCGAGTCGGGTCCGTTTGGCCTGTTCGTGACCAGCCCCAATGTCAAGGCGGGCGACTTGGGCGTGCCCACGCCGGGCATGGAGGTCAAGCTGGTCGATTGCGACGGCAAAACCGAGGTGCGCTACCGCGGCCCCAACATCACCCCCGGCTACTGGCGCGCACCCACCGAGACCGCCGCGGCATTTGACGACGAAGGCTACTTCTGCTCCGGCGACGCCGTGCGCTGGATTGACGAAACCGACATCCACCAGGGCCTGGCCTTTGACGGCCGCATTGCCGAAGACTTCAAGCTGGCCACCGGCACCTTTGTGAGCGTGGGCCCGCTGCGCGGCAAGGTGATTGCAGCGGGTGCGCCCTATGTGCAAGACGTGGTCGTCACCGGCATCAACACCAAGGAAGTGGGGGCCATGGTGTTCCCCACGGCTGCGGTGCGCACCTTGAGCGGCCTGGGGCCTGATGCGTCCATGCACGAGGTGGTGGACAGCGCCCCCGTGCTGGCCTTCTTCCAGCAGGTGGTGGACAAGCTGGCCGCCACCTCCACCGGCAGCGCCAACCGCGTGGCCCGCCTGTGCCTGCTGGCCGACCCACCCACCCTGGACCGGGGCGAGGTGACGGACAAAGGCTCCATCAACCAGCGCGCCGTGCTGGCCCACCGGGCCGACACCGTGGCCAAGCTGCATGCCGACGAGCTGCGCTTCATTTTGAAACCCAGCCAGGGCTGAACGGGCTGACGTGCTCATTTCACGTCACCCAACCGACCTCGACCACTGGCACACCCCTCCTGACCAAGGCACCCCCATGACACCCAAAGGTTTTTTCAACGCATTCAACGACGTTTGGATGCTTGACGGCGTTCGCACCCCCATGGTGGACTACTGCGGCGCGTTCAGCCAACTGTCGCCCACTGACATGGGCATCAAGGTGGCGCGCGAAATTTTGAAGCGCACCGGCGTGCCCGCCGCCGACATCGGCTCGGTCATCACCGGCAACATGGCCCCTGGCGACTTTGGCCAGTTCATGCTGCCGCGCCACATTGGCCTGTACGCCGGTGTGCCACAAGATGTGCCCGCGCTCATGGCGCAGCGCATCTGCGGCACGGGTTTTGAGCTGTTTCGCCAGGCGGGCGAGCAGATTCAGGCCGGCGCCTGCGACGCCGCCCTGGTGGTGGGCACCGAGAGCATGACGCGCAACCCCATTGCCGCCTTTGACCACCGCACCGGCTTCAAGCTGGGTGCGCCCGTGGGCTTCAAGGACTACATGTGGGAGGCGCTGACCGATTCCGCCCCCGGCATCGACATGATCCAAACGGCCGAAAACCTGGCCAAACAATACGGCATCACCCGCGCCGACGTGGATGCCTTCGCCAGCGAATCTTTCGCCAAGGCCGTGGCCGCGCAGGCATCGGGGTTTTTGGCCGGGGAAATCGTGCCCGTGGCCAACGAAACCTTTGAGCTGGATGGCTACGCCAGCCGCAGCATGCGCCTGGTGGGCAAGGCCAAGGAAATCAGCGCCGACACCCACCCCCGCATCTCGCCTGTCGAGGTGCTGGCGGGTCTGCGCACGGTGTTTCCGGGCGGTGTGCAAACGGGTGGCAACAGCTCCGCGCTGGTTGATGCTGCCGCCGCCGCCATTGTGGCCAGCGGGGCCTACGCCACCGCAGGCGGGCACCAGCGGCTGGGCCGCGTCGCCGCTGCGGCGGTGGTGGGCGTGCCGCCCGAGATCATGGGCATTGGCCCGGCACCGGCCATACGCCTGCTGCTGGCACGCACCGGCCTGACGCTGGCCGACATTGGCCGCTTTGAAATCAACGAAGCCCAGGGCGCGCAAACCCTGGCGGTGGGCCGCGAACTGGGGCTGGACCTCGCCCGCCTGAACGTCAACGGCGGTGCCACCGCTCTGGGCCACCCCCTGGCCGCCACCGGCGTGCGCCTGACCATCACCCTGGCGCGCGAGATGCAGCGCAGCGGTGTGCGCTGGGGCATTTCCAGCGCGTGCGTGGGCGGCGGCCAAGGCATTGCGCTGCTGATTGAAAACCCGCAGGCGGTCTGATTTCAAACGAAATTGGCACCTGGCGCTTTACCCATAAGCACTTTCAGCTCTTATTTTTTAAAACGAGGGATTTGACATGAACATCAACGGACAAGCCGCCCTGGTCACCGGCGGGGCCTCGGGCCTGGGCGAAGCCACTGCCCGCGAACTGGCCCGCCAAGGTGCCAAAGTCGCCATCCTGGACGTGAACCTGGCGTTGGCCCAGGCCGTGGCCGCTGACATTGGCGGCGTCGCTTGTGCCTGCGACATCACCAACGCCGAGAGCGTGGCCACGGCACTGGCCGCCGCCGAAGCCGCGCATGGCCCCGCCCGCATCCTGATGAACGTGGCCGGTGTGGGCACGGCCAAGCGCGTGGTGGGCAAAGACGGCAACGCCGCCCCGCTGGAAGACTTTGCCCGCGTGGTCAACATCAACCTCATTGGTGCCTACAACATCAGCCGCCTGTTTGCCGCCGCTTGCGCCAAGCTCCCCCCCCTGGAAGACGGCGAGCGCGGGGTGATGCTGTTCACCGCCAGCGTGGCCGCGTTTGACGGGCAAGTGGGCCAGCAAGCCTACAGCGCCAGCAAAGCCGGGCTGGTGGGCATGACCCTGCCCATGGCGCGTGACTTGGCGCAGCACGGCATTCGGGTGTGCACCATCGCCCCCGGCCTGTTTGCCACCCCGCTCATGAAGACCCTGCCCGAGCCTGTGCAGGCCTCTCTGGCGGCCAGCATCCCCTTCCCGTCCCGGCTGGGCAAGCCCGAAGAATTTGCCGCGCTGGCCGCGCACATCGTCACCAACACCCACCTGAACGGCGAAACCATTCGCCTGGACGGTGCGCTGCGCATGGCCCCGCGCTGACGCGCCCAGGCACAGGAACACCGCCATGACCGACACAGCAACCGACACCACCGCCCACCCCGCCGCAGCCAGCGCACCCACCACCACCACCCCCCAAACCGTGGTGTACGAGGTGGAGGTGATGTTTGGTGACTGCGACCCCGCCGGCATCGTCTTCTTTCCCAACTTTTCCAAGTGGATGGATGCCTCATCGCTCAACTTCTTTGTGAAGTGCGGCGTGCCTCCCTGGCGCGAGCTCATCAAAACACGCGGCATCGTGGGCACGCCCCTGCTGGAAATCCACACCAAATTCATGCGCCCCGCCACCTACGGCGAGCGCCTGCACATCCACACCAGCGTGACCGAGTGGCGCGAGAAGGTGTTCATGCACAAGCACGTGGTCATGCGCGGCGACACCGTGCTGTGCGAAGGCACCGAAACCCGCGCCTTCGTCATCCACCCGCCTGAAGCGCCCGAGCGCATCAAGTCCATCCCCGTGCCCAAAGACATCCAGGCGCTGTGCAGCTGATTGCCACCGACCCAACCGCACAAAACCCAAACCGCTCCCACCCGTTCCCCCGCCCGTCAACCCCACTGGAGACAAACCATGACATTCAAAAAAACCATCATCACCGCTGCGGCCACCCTGCTGCTGTCTGGCACGGCGTTGGCCGACATCACCATCGGCATCAGCTTGCCGCTGACCGGCCCCGCCTCTGGTCTGGGCATTCCGGTGAACAACCAAATCAAGCTGTGGCCCAGTGCCATCGCCGGTGAAAAGCTGAAAGTGGTGGTGTTGGACGACGCCACCGACCCCACCAACGGCGTGAAAAACGCCAAGCGCTTCGTCACCGAAGACAAGGTGGACATCATCATGGGCTCGGTCGCCACGCCCGTGGCCATCCCCATGGCCGGTGTGGCCGCCGAGGCGCTCACCCCCCACCTCTCGTTCTCACCCGCCGTGCTGCCCGCAGGCCAGGACGGCTGGACCTTCCGCATGCCCCAGTCCAACGCCGTGATGTCGCACGCCATGGTGGCGCTGATGAAGAAGCAAGGCATCAAGACCGTGGGCTTTTTGGGCTACACCGACGCCTATGGCGAGAGCTGGCTGAAAGACTTCACGGCCGAGGCCGAGAAAAACGGCATCAAACTGGTGGCCACCGAGCGCTTTGCCCGCAGCGACACCAGCGTGACCGCCCAGGCGCTGAAGCTGGTGGCCGCCAACCCCGACGCCATGCTGGTGGTGGCCTCGGGTTCGGGCGCAGCCATGCCGCACATGGCCATCATGGAGCGCGGCTTCAAGGGCAAGGTGTTCCAGACTCACGCCGCAGCCTCGCGTGACCTGATGCGCGTGGGCGGCAAGGCCGTGGAAGGCGCTTTTGTGGTGTCCGGCCCCGCCGTGATTGCCGAGCAACTGCCCGACAGCCACCCGTCCAAAAAAGTGTCCATGGAGTTTGTGGCCCAGTATGAAAAGGCCTACGGCCCCGGTAGCCGCAACCAGTTTGCAGGCCACGGCTACGACGCCATCGTGGTGATGGAAAAAATCGTGCCCATGGCGTTGAAGAAGGCCAAGCCCGGCACGCCCGAGTTCCGCGCCGCGCTGCGCGAGGCCATGGAAACCATGGGCCGTACCGTGCTGGCCCATGGCGTGCTGAACTGGACCAAAGAAGACCACTGGGGCTACACCAACGAAACCGGTGTGATGCTCAAGGTCGTCAACGGCGACTGGAAGGTCGAGTAAGCGCTTGCCGGGGCGCGGCCACCCGCAGCGACCGCTGCGCGGCGGTTGCGCCCCTTTATTTCAAACATAAAGCACCACCAGCGCTTATTCAGCATGGTTTTTAAGCTCTATTTTTGAAATCTCCCCCACCTTCTCCACTGCCCAGGACCACCCCATGGACCCCACCATTGCCAGCATCCTGATGCTGGACGGCATCACCAACGGTGCCGTGTACGCCCTGCTCGGACTCGCCACTGTGCTGGTGTTTGCCGTCACCCGCGTCATCTTCATTCCCCAGGGCGAGTTTGTGGCCTACGGCGCACTCACCCTGGCCGTTTTGCAAACCGGCCAAGTGCCCGGCACCGCCTGGCTGCTGCTGCTGTTGGCCGCGCTGGCCGCCGTGCTCGACGCTTTTCAGGCCTGGCAACGCCACCGCGAGGCGGTCACCGCGCTCAAGGCCGGTCTGCGCACGCTGTGGCTGCCGGCGGTGGTGGCAGGCATCACCGTGTGGGCCGCGCCGCAGCAGTTTCCGCTGCTGGTACAGGCGCTGCTGACGGTGGCCGTGGTCACGGCGTTTGGACCGCTGGTGTACCGGCTGGCCTACCAGTCGCTGGCCGACGCGTCGTCGCTGGTGCTGCTCATCGTCTCGGTGGGGGTGCACTTTGCCCTCACCGGCCTGGGCCTGCTGTTTTTTGGGGCCGAGGGTTTTCGCAACCCCTCGTTCTGGGATGCGCGCTTCAACCTGGGGCCGCTGATGCTGTCGGGCCAGGCGCTCATCATCATGCTGACCTCGGTGGCGCTCATCGTGCTGCTGTGGCAGTTTTTTGAGCGCACGCTGTACGGCAAGGCGCTGCGGGCCACCGCAGTCAACCGCCTGGGTGCGCGCCTCATGGGGGTGTCTACCCACCAGGCCGGGCAACTCACGCTGGCCATGGCTGCGCTCATTGGTGCGCTGTCGGGCCTGCTGATCGGGCCCACCACCACGGTGTTTTACGACTCGGGCTTTCTGATTGGGCTCAAGGGCTTTGTGGCCGCCGTCATTGGTGGCCTGGGCAGCTACCCCGCCGCCGCCGTGGGCGCGCTGTTTGTGGGGGTGGTGGAGTCGTTTGGCTCGTTCTGGGCCAGCGCATTCAAAGAAGTCATTGTGTTCACCCTCATCCTGCCCATTCTGGTATGGCGCTCGATGACGGATGGCCACCACGGAGAAGAGCACTGATGAACCCCCTGCTGTCATCCCCCTTGGCCAAGCGCGCTGCGCTGCTGGCCACCCTCCCGGTGCTGGCCCTGCTGCCGCTGCCGGATTTCTGGATCACCCAGGCCAACTACATCGGACTCTATGCCCTGGTGGTGCTGGGCCTGGTGCTGCTGACCGGCGTGGGTGGCCTCACCTCATTCGGCCAGGCCGCCTTTGTGGGCATTGGGGCCTACACCAGTGCCTACCTGACCGTGAACATGGGGTTCTCCCCCTGGGTCACGGTGTTTGCCGGGCTGGCCATCACGGCGGTCAGCGCGCTGGCCGTGGGCTGGATCACGCTGCGCATGTCGGGCCACTATTTGCCGCTGGCCACCATCGCTTGGGGGCTGTCGCTGTATTACCTCATGGGCAACCTGGACGCCCTGGGCAAGTACGACGGCATTCTGGGCGTGCCCGCCCTGTCCGTTGGCGAGTGGGACCTGAGCCGGGGTCGCCCCTTCTTCGTGCTGCTATGGGCCATGGTGATGATGGGGGCTTTTGCCCTGCAAAACCTGCTGGACTCGCGCACGGGCCGGGCCATTCGCGCCCTCAAGTCGGCCACCCAGATGGCCGAGGCCATGGGTGTGAACACCTTCCGCCACAAGGTGGGCATCTTCCTGATTGCGGCGCTGTTTGCCAGCATCTCGGGCTGGCTGTTTGCGCACTTCCAGCGCACGGTCAACCCCTCGCCCTTCGGGCTGAAGATGGGCATTGAGTATTTGTTCATGGCGGTGCTGGGTGGCGTGGGCCATGTGTGGGGTGCCATCACCGGCGCGCTGTTCACCAAGGTCATGGAAGACCAACTGCAGGTGCTGCTACCGCAGCTCATTGGCACCAGTGGCAGCTACGAGACCATTGTGTTTGGCATTGTGCTGGTGCTGGTGCTCAAGTACCTGCCCGACGGCACCTGGAGCTTGGTGGGCCGCTGGCTGCCCGCCCCGCGCCGCACCGAAAACTGGGCACAGGCACCCGCCCTGCCCGAGCGCAGCAAGCCCACCCACGGCGACGTGGTGCTGGACGTGAGCAAGATCCGCAAACAGTTTGGCGGCTTGGTGGCCGTCAACGACATCAGTTTTCAGGTCAAGGCCGGGCAAATCGTGGGCCTCATTGGCCCCAACGGTGCGGGCAAGTCCACCACCTTCAACCTCGTCACCGGGGTGCTGGGGCTGACCTCGGGCACGGTGAAGTTTCGGGGCGACACCATCAGCGGCTTGCCCTCCCGCGACATTGCCCAGCGCGGCATGAGCCGCACCTTCCAGCACGTGAAGATGATTCCCGACATGACCGTGCTGGAAAACGTGGCCCTGGGTGCCCACCTGCGCGGTGGCCGGGGCGCACTGTCGGCCATGCTGCGGCTGGATCGGGGCGAAGAACAGCAACTCATGCGCGAAGCCGCCCGCCAGCTGACGCGCATTGGCATGGGGGAGCACCTGCACGAACAGGCGGGCAACCTGGCCATGGGTCAGCAACGCCTGCTGGAAATTGCCCGCGCCCTGTGCTCAGACCCCGCCCTGCTGCTGCTGGACGAACCTGCCGCCGGTCTGCGCCACAAAGAAAAAGAGGCCCTGGGCGACGTGCTGCGCCAGTTGCGCAGCGAGGGCATGAGCATCCTGCTGGTGGAGCACGACATGGACCTGGTGATGGACGTGACCGACCACATCGTGGTCATGGAGTTCGGCACCCACCTCATGGAAGGCACGCCCGAGCAAGTGCAACAAAGCCCCCAGGTGCGCGCCGCCTACCTGGGCACCGAACACTGACAAGGCCACGCCATGACCACCACACCAACCTCCACCCCCCTGCTCCAGGTCAAGGGCCTGCGGGCGGGCTATGGCAAAGCCGAGGTGCTGCACGGCATTGACTTGAAGGCCGCGCCGGGCAGCGTCATCACCGTCATCGGGCCCAACGGTGCGGGCAAATCCACCTTGCTCAACGCCCTCATGGGCATACTGCCCGCGCAGGGTCAGGTGTTTTTTCAGGGCCAGGACATCAGCCGCCTGACGCTGGAAGAGCGCGTCATGCAGGGCATGGCCCTGGTGCCTGAAAAACGCGAACTGTTTGGCACCATGCCCGTAGAAGACAACCTGGTGCTGGGCGCTTTCCGCCAGGTGCGCCTGAAAAACCCCGCCTGGCGCGACGAGCTGGAAGCGGTGTACCAGCGCTTTCCGCGCCTGCGAGAGCGTCGCACGCAGCTGGCGGGCACGCTGTCGGGTGGCGAGCGCCAGATGCTGGCCGTGGGCCGCGCGCTCATGTCCAAACCCACGCTGCTGATGCTGGACGAACCCAGCCTGGGCCTGGCCCCGCTGGTGGTGCGCGAAATTTTCCGGGCGGTGGAAGACCTGCGCAGCACCGGCGTGACCATTTTGCTGGTGGAACAAAACGCCCGCGCCGCCCTGGCCGTGGCCGACCACGGCTATGTGCTGGAGATGGGCGACATGGGCCTGAGCGGTCCCGCCGACGAGCTGGCCAACGACCCGAGGGTGATTGACACCTACCTGGGCGCGGCGCGCAAGAAGGCGGCTTGAGGTTTCTGGGGTTCGGGTTCGGCTTGGTTTGATGGGTTGCAGGGATGGGCTCGGTGGGCGTTGTGGTGGCGGGCCAGGGTGAGTCAGACGCTGCGTCGGCATGGGCAGGGGCCTCCGATGAATGCGCAGCAGTCATCGGAGGGCTTTGGCCCACACCCCACCCGAGCGAAGAGCGAAGCAAAGCCGCCCACCCAATGAATTCATAACAAAAACACCACCTACCGCTTACCCATATTGGAAAGTTTGCTACACATGTACCACCAACCCAACACCGCTGACATCCAGTTCATCCTGCACAACGTCTTGCAAGCCCCAGCGCAGTTGCAGGCGCTGGCCCCGTTTGCCGAGACCGATGCCGACCTGATGGCCCAGGTGATGGACGAGGCGGGCAAGTTCGTGGCCGGCCACATTGCGCCCTTGCAGCGCGTGGGTGACGAGGTGGGTTGCCGCTTTGACGCAGGCACCGTCACCACGCCCCCCGGCTTCCGGCAAGCGTATGCCGAGTTCTGGCAAAGCGGCTGGGCGGCCTTGTCTTGCGCGCCCGAAGACGGCGGCCAGGGTCTGCCCGAAGCGCTCAACCAGGTGCTGTACGAAATGCTCAGCGCCGCCAACCACGGCTGGACCATGGCCCCCGGCCTGCTGCACGGGGCTTACGAATGCATTCGCCACCACGCCAGCGCTGAGCTGAAAGCCGCCTACCTGGCCAAAGTGGCCAGCGGCGAGTGGCTGGCCACCATGTGCCTGACCGAAGCCCACGCGGGCAGCGACCTGGGCCTGGTGCGCACCCGCGCCGTGCCTGACCTGGCGGCAGACGGCCAGGGCCTGGGCACCGTGCACCGCCTGAGTGGCACCAAAATTTTCATCTCGGGTGGCGAGCACGACCTGAGCGACAACATCGTCCACCTGGTGCTGGCCCGCCTGCCCGATGCCCCCCCCGGCCCCAAGGGCCTGAGCTTGTTCCTCGCGCCCAAGTGGTTGCCCAACGGCGAGCGCAACGCTGTGGTGTGCGAGCGCATCGAAGAAAAAATGGGCCTGCACGGCAGCGCCACCTGTGTGCTGCGCTTTGACGACGCCACCGGCTGGCTGGTGGGCGAACCCGGCAAAGGCCTGGGGGCCATGTTCGTGATGATGAACGCAGCCCGCCTGCACGTGGGCCTGCAAGGCGTGGGCCTGCTGGAAGCCGCGTGGCAAAAGGCCGATGCCTACGCCCGCGAGCGCCGCCAGATGCGCGCGCCCGGCCCCCGCCAGGGTGGTGCCGAGGCCGACTTCATCATCACCCACCCCGCCATGCGCCGCATTCTGGACACCCAGCGCGCCTGGGTGGACGGTGGGCGCGTGCTGGCCTACCGCACCGCCATCGAGCTGGACCTGGCCCGCCACCACCCCGACGCGGCCCGCCGCCAGGTGGCGCAGCGCTGGTGCAGCTTGGTCACGCCCGTGCTCAAGGCCGCGTGGACCGACCAGGCCTTTCACGGCGGCAGCGACTGCCTGCAGGTGTTTGGCGGCCACGGCTATGTGAGCGAATGGGGCATTGAGCAAATCCTGCGCGATGCCCGCATCGCCATGATTTACGAGGGCACCAACGAAATCCAGGCCATCGACCTGCTGGTGCGCAAAGTGCTGGCCGACCAGGGCCAGGCACTGCACGGCCTGGTGGCAGAGCTGCTGACCGACCTGGCCACCACCACCCAAGCCAAAACCTCTGCCGACGGTGAGGGAGACGGCAGTCCTGCCGGCGCAGGCACCTCTGCCGCTGCCACCGCCCACATGGCCGCCGACTTGCTGACCCGTCTGGGCCAGGCCGCCACCGCCCTGTGCCAGCGCCACACCACCGCGCCTGAACACGCCTACTGGGTGGCGGGCGACTTTTTGCGCGCCACCGCGCTGGCCCTGATGGCCTGGGGCTGGGCGCGCATCGAACACACCGACGGGGCCGACACCCCCCGCTGGCTGCAACCCGCCCAAGCCCTGCGCGCCTGGGTGCTGCCCGAGTTCGAGCAACGTCTGGCCCTGCTCGTTGCCCACCACACCGCAGAAACTGCATGACCCACCCAAGCACCCTGCGCGGCTGGCTGGCCGCACTCGCCTTCTCCCTGGGCCTCACCTTCATTGGCCCCGCCTGGGCGGGCGACGCAGGGGTCAGCGACATCGAAATCCGCATAGGCGCATCGGCCGTGCTCAGCGGTCCGTTGGGACCGCAGACCGTGGAATACGGCGTGGGTTCGCGCCTGTATTTCGACTGGATCAACCAGAGCGGCGGCATCCATGGCCGCAAGATCAGCTACACCACGCTGGATGATGCTTTTGACGTGAAGCAGGCCGTGGAGAACACCCGCAAGCTGCTGCAAGAGCAGCAGGTGTTCATGATCTACAACAACACCGGCACCGGCCACACCGCCGCCATCCTGCCCCTGGCCGTCGAAGCCAAAACCGTGGTGTTTTCGCCGGTGAGCGGGGCTGCCCCGCTGCGCGACAACTTCAACCGCTACCTGTTTCATGTGCGCGCCAGCTATGCCGACGAGGCCCGCTACATCCAGACCCAGCTCCAGCACATGGGCATACAGCGCGTGGCGCTGTTCTACCAAGACGATGCCTTCGGCAAAGCCTTGCAGGCCGAGGTGACCAAAGCCGCCACCGCCAACGGCGTGACCCTGGTGGCCGAAGTGGCCATCAACCCCAAAGTACCCGACTTCAAGGCCGCCGCCGAGGCCTTGGCCAAGGCCCAGCCGCAAGCCATCATCATGGGCACGGGTGGCACCACTTTCACCGACCTGATCAAGGCCGTGCGCCAGCACACACCCAGCCGCCCCAGCTTTTACGGGTTTTCAGTGGCGGGCTTTGGCGTGATCAAGAAAGAGCTGGGCGACGGGGCCAGGGGCATTGTGCTGGCGCAGGTGTTTCCGGCGCTCACCCAGACATCCACCGCCGTGGTGGCCGACTACCGCCGCCTGCTCAAGCTCAAAGACCCCGAGGCCAAACCCTCGGCCCCGCAGTTTGAAGGGTTTGTGCAGGCCCGTCTGCTGGTGGAGGGCCTGAAAAGCGCAGGCCGCAACCTGACGACCGACCGCTTCATCGCAGCGATGGAGGGCATGGGCGAAGTGACCCTGAGCGGCAAATTTGTGGCCAAGTACAGCCCCAAAAACCACAACGGTTCCAACTACGTGGAACTGGCCATCGTGGACCAGCAGGGGAATTTGCGCTATTGAGTGGGGTTGGCCTGACCGGCCTTGATTCGCCTTGGCTGTGGGGGACGGGTTCAAACCGCCCAGTTCTCCCAACTCAAACCTGGGTAGTCCTTGAAGTCTGATTCGTTGTTCGTCACCAGGGTCAGGTCCGCATTGACTGCGTGTGCCGCTATCAGTCGGTCCATGGCGTTGCGGCTGCGGTCACGCACAGCCGCCCGCAGCACACCATAGCTCTGTGCATCGGATTCGGTAAACGGCAACACGGGGATAAGGTTCACCAGCAAGGCAAGTGCGTGTTCGTCCTGCGTCCGGTCGGTGCTTTGCATTTCCAGGCCAGCACGCAGCTCCGCGTAAGTCACCACGGACATCACCACTTCGCCTCGATTCAGTGCCTGCAGCCGACCAAGCACCTGGGGTGGATGCTTCTTGACGAGGTCAATGCAGATGTTGGTGTCGAGCATGAAGCGCATGGTCAGCCCTGCGCCAGGGTGTCCACAGGGGGCGTGTCCGCCCAACCCCCGCGCGTGCTCTGCGTGAAACTCACGCCCCGTTGCCATGAAGGACGGGCTGCTCCCGTTTTTGAAATTTTTTCATACCACGTCACCTGCCCTGCCGACATTCCCTCGCTGCGTGTACACCTTCCGTCTGCGTCTGCGGTGTCAATCGGTAAAAGAAATATGCACTATATTGCTTAACTTGATCACTTAAAAATGAACCAAAGATCTTAAAAACATTGATATACGTCAAATTCAAAGAATGCAATCAGAATAATAATGCTCATGCCTGGCACAAACATGAAGTAATTTGCCTGAAGGCGCACCCTACCTGCGCACCGTTGCAGGCCACCCGATCCACCCCGAGCACTCTGGAGACACGCATGAGCACCCAAGAAGACACCTTGATTGAAGACAAGGCCACCATCGACAACGAGCGCTTTGTCGAAGTCAATTACGACGACGCCATCCCCAACAACGTCAACCTGTCGTCCGACCGGCAACTGCTCAAGGCCCTGGAGAGTTGGCACCCCGAGTACCTGGAATGGTGGAAGGAGATGGGGCCTGAGGGTTTTCAGAACGCCGATGTGTACTTGCGCACCGCCGTGGGGGTGGACCCCGCCGGTTGGGCCAAATTTGGCTACGTGAAGATGCCCGACTACCGCTGGGGCATTCTGCTGGCGCCCCAGGTCGAGGGGCGCACCATTCCCTGTGGTCGCCACAAGGGCGAACCCGTGTGGCAAGAGGTGCCCGGCGAATACCGCGCCCTGCTGCGCCGCCTCATCGTGGTGCAAGGCGACACCGAGCCCGCCAGCGTGGAACAACAGCGCTACCTGGGCGCCACGGCACCCAGCCTGTACGACATGCGCAACCTGTTCCAGGTGAACGTGGAAGAGGGCCGCCACCTGTGGGCCATGGTGTACCTGTTGGTCAAGTACTTTGGCAAAGACGGTCGCGAAGAGGCCCAGGCTCTGCTGGACCGCCGCAGCGGCCAGCAAGACAACCCGCGCATCCTGGGGGCCTTCAACGAGCGCACGCCCGACTGGCTGAGCTTTTTCATGTTCACGTACTTCACCGACCGTGACGGCAAGATGCAGCTGGCCGCGCTGGCCGAAAGCGCTTTTGACCCGCTCTCGCGCAGCTGCCGCTTCATGCTGACCGAAGAGGCACACCACCTGTTCGTGGGCGAAACCGGCGTGGGCCGCACCATTCAGGCCACCTGCGACGCCATGGTCAAAGCCGGCATCACCGACCCGTTTGACACCGAGGCCATCCGCGCCCTGGGCGTGGTGGACCTGCCGCTGTTGCAGCGCAAGGCCAACTTTCACATGTCGGTCACGCGCGACCTGTTCGGTTCCGAAATTTCGTCCAACGGTGCGGAGGCGTTCAGCTCTGGCCTCAAGGGCCGTTTCAACGAAGCCAACCTGAAGGGCGACGACCACCAACTGACCGACGCCACCTACCGCGTGACCCGCGTTGTGGACGGCCAACTGGTGGACGAAGACGTGCCCGCCCTGCGCGCCATCAACTGCCGCCTGCTCGACGACTACATGGCCGACTGCCAGGGTGGCATCGACCGCTGGAACAAGATCATCGAAAAGGCGGGCATTGCCTTCAAGATCACCCAGCCCTACAAGGGCTTTAACCGCCGAATCGGTGAGTTTGCAGGGCAACGCATCAGCCCGGACGGCCGCCTGCTGACCGAAGCCGAATGGCAGGCCGGTGCGGGTGAATGGCTGCCCAACCAGGCGGACATGGACTTCATCAACTCCCTCATGAAGCCCTGCCACACCCCCGGCCAATACGCCAGCTGGATTGCCGCCCCCCGCATGGGCATCAACCAGCAGCCGGTGGACTACGAGTACGTGAAGATTGACTGATGGGTGACAAGTGGGTGGGCACGGACAGGCTAAGCTCGGGGTTTTTCCCCGAGCAATTTGCCATGACCCGAGCCCCCGGCCCAGAGCAGGCCACCGAGTTCCCCCTCCAGGCCACCGCAGCCGGGGACTCGGCCCCCGCCAGAATCAACACCGATTTCCTTGAAACCCTGATTGGCTACAACGCCCGGCGGGCCGCGCT
Source organism: uncultured Hydrogenophaga sp. (assembly GCA_964396895.1). Lineage (GTDB taxonomy): Bacteria > Pseudomonadota > Gammaproteobacteria > Burkholderiales > Burkholderiaceae_C > UBA2334. Next base: position 102,986 of record CAYNGJ010000014.1, read on the forward strand.
GTCCATCATCGGCGTGTTTCTGGAGCGCATGGCCGTGTACGGGGTTCGTCCGGTCGATTTTTCGGTGCTTTCGCTCATTCGGCACAACCCCGGCATCACCTCGCGCCAGCTGTGCGCGGCGCTGGGGCTGCTGCCGCCCAACCTGGTGCTGATGCTCAACCAGCTTGAAGCGCGCCAGCTGCTGGAAAAACGCCCCCACCCCACTGATGGCCGCGCCGTGGCCCTTCACCTGTCGGCCACCGGCCACGCGCTGATGGACGAGGCAGAAACCACCGCCTCGCAACTGGAACGCGACGCCACAGCCCACATGACGGACCATCAGCGCAGCACCCTCATGCGCCTGCTCAAGCTGGTGTACCAGCCCCCAGCGGGTGAAGCCAAAGCCCCCCGGCGCAAACGCGCCAGCGCTCAAGCTGCGGTGGACGCCAGCGCACTGGGCTGAATCGCCACGCACACCTTGCCAAAGTGCCGACCACTTTGCAGGTGGGCCAGCGCATCCGGCAAGGCTTCAAACGGGTACACGCTGTCCACCACCGGGCGCATCTGGCTGGCGGCCATGGCGCTGCACATGGCCACAAAGTCGTCGCGGCTGCCCACGGTCACGCCTTGCAGGCGCACGGCGCGGGTCACCACCAGGCCCAACGGCAAATCCACGCGGTTGCCACCCAGCACCCCAATCAAGCTGAGGGTGCCCCCGGCCCGCACCGCCCGCAGCGACTGCGCCAACGTGTCGCCGCCGCCCAACTCCACCACATGGTCCACACCGTCGCGCCCGCTCAGGCGCTGCGCCATGGCCTTGACGGTGCGGCCCCATTCAGGCGTTTGGCGGTAATTGAGCACACCATCGGCGCCCAGCGCTTGGGCCTTGGCCAACTTGTCGTCGCTGGACGACAGCACGATGGCATGCGCCCCCAGCAGCCTGGCAAACTGCAACGCAAACAGCGCCACGCCACCCGTGCCCTGCACCAGCACCACATCCCCAGGGCGCACGTTGCCATCGGTCACCAGGGCACGCCACGCGGTCAACCCGGCGGTGGGCAGACAGGCCGCCTCCGCGTCACTCAAGTAGTCGGGCACGGGGGCGGCAGACAAGGGATCGGTCAGCAGCCACTCCACACAGGTGCCGTCGGTTTCGCAGCCCAGGCCGCGCGAGAGCTTTTGCGCATCGGGCGCCCCGCCCTGCCAGCCCTGGAACAGCATGGGGCACCAGCGCTGACCCACTTGAACACCCAAGTTGGCGGGCACGCCGGGGCCCATTTGGTCCACCACGCCCACACCGTCGCTGAGCATGACCAGCGGCAGGTCTTGCATGCGCGAGCCATAGCCTTTGAGCGGTACCAGCAAGTCGCGGTAGTTCAGCGCCGCCGCCCGCATGGCGAGGCGAATTTGCCCGGGTCCGGCCTGGGGTTGGGGGCGTTCTGACAGGGTGCGGTGGTCCATGGACCACCCGCCTTCGACTTGAAACACTTTCATTCTGTTGCCTCTGAAGTGGGCAAAGCCGCTGCCACGTCCCGAAAAGCAGCCAGCGCGGCCTCCAGGTGCTCAATGATTTCTTGCTGCAACACATCGGGCGGTGGCAGGTCATCCAGGTTGTCCAGGCTGTCGTCCTTCAGCCAGAAAATGTCCAGGCTGGCCTTGTCGCGGGCCATCAACTCGTCGTAGCTGAAAAACTTGAAGCGCTCCGTCGCCACCCGTTCGTGCCGGTTGTCGGGGTGGTAGCAGGCGATGAAATCCTGCAAATCGTCCAGCTTGAGGGTGCGCGTCTTCAAAGTGAAGTGCTTGTTGGTGCGCAGGTCGTAAAACCACACGCCTTGGGTATGCACGCGCCCGTCTTTGGGCGCGTTGTCGAAGAAGACCACATTCGCCTTCACCCCCTGTGCATAGAAGATGCCCGTGGGCAGCCGCAGGATGGTGTGTACATCGCAAGTCTCCAGCAGCTTGCGGCGAATCTTCTCGCCTGCACCCCCTTCAAACAGCACGTTGTCGGGCAGCACCACCGCCGCCTTGCCGTCCAGCTTCAGCATGCTGACGATGTGCTGCAAGAAATTCAGCTGCTTGTTGGATGTGGTTTCCCAAAAGTCCTGCCGCTCGTAGGTCAGTGCCTCTTTGTCCTCCTCCCCCTCGGCGTTGGTGATGGTCATGCTGCTTTTTTTGCCAAATGGCGGGTTGGCCAGCACGTAATCCACTTTCAGCCTGGGCTCGGTGATCAGTGCATCAGAACGCGCCACCAAGGGCTCGCCATCCAGCTCGCCCACGTTGTGCAAAAACAGGTTCATCAGGCACATGCGGCGCGTGTTGGGCACGATCTCGTTGCCGTGAAACGTCTGGTCGCGCAAAAACGCTTTTTGCCGCCGGTCCAGCGTGGTGCCTGGCCGGGTCAGCCAGTTGTACGCCCCCAGGAAAAAGCCCCCCGTGCCGCAGGCCGGGTCGGCAATGGTTTTCAGCGGCTCGGGGCGCACGCAGGCCACCATGGCCTCGATCAGCGCACGTGGCGTGAAGTACTGGCCCGCGCCGCTCTTGGTGTCTTCGGCGTTCTTTTGCAGCAGCCCTTCGTACAGGTCACCCTTGGTGTCGGCATCCAGGCTGATCCAGCTTTCCGCGTCAATCAGCTGCACCAGGCGCGAGAGCTTGGCCGGGTCTTGAATCTTGTTCTGCGCCTTGAAAAAGATGGCCCCCAGCATGCCCGGCTCTTGCCCCAGCTTGTGCAGCGTGGCCAGGTAATGCGCCTCCAGCGGCTCGCCTGTTTTACACACCAGGCTGGCCCAGTCGTGGCCCTTGGGCACATGCGTGTCGCGGTTGTAGGGTTCCTGGGCGTATTCGTGCGCCAGCTTCAGAAACAGCAGGTAGGTCAGTTGCTCCAGATAGTCGCCATAGCCCACCCCGTCGTCGCGCAAGGTGTGGCAAAAATTCCAGACTTTCTGGACGAGAGAGGATGTGTTCATGGGTTCCTTGTGCTCAACGTCTGCCTTCTTCTGTTCCATGCAAACAAAAAACAGCCAGTGAAGAACTTATGCAATTCATTGATTCATATGGATTAGTTGCCAACATAAAGGACAACCTAAGGACAGTCGGCTGTGTATTTCAGCCACTTTGTCCTTTATCAGCCAGCCAGTAACGTCGCCACCGTCGGTCGCCCTCAAACCGAACAGCATGTGTCTCGAACAGCTCTTCCAGCGCACGCCGGATGGTCCTCAAAGCCAGTTCCGGGGCAACTCGCCGGTGAATTTCCGCAGAAGACGAGCCAGGGTACCGGGACAAGTCTTCGGCCACCAGGGCGCGTAACCGGTGCGGCTCCATCCGTGACAGCGTTGTCTTTCCATCCAAGCCAGCGCTTTTGAGCGCCTCCGGATTGACAAAGTAGCGAACGCCCATCGTTTTGCCGGTGGACTGGATCAAACCCCAGTCAAGGAGTCGCCCCAACCAGCTGGGCCGCAGGTCATCTGTGCTTTGCAGCTCAAGTGCCTGTGCCAGCTCTCGCGCGGTCATGCCTTCACTTGCTGCAAGCAGGCCCAGCGTGATTCGCTCCCGGCGTCGAAGCTGTAACCGCGCGTCAGCGTCGGCAATCAGCTTGACCACGGCGGGTCTGAGCACCCGCCGCCCCACCGTGACACACACCGAATCCGCCTCCTCGCTGGGTACCGGAACCGATCTGCCTTGTGACAACTGCACGTCATACATCAGATCGAAGCCCGAACCTTCCTTTTCCATCAGCTTCAGGTCGTGGAACAACGTGGCCAAGCGATCATTGCGGCGGCGACTGGCATGAAGAATGTTCCGCGGCGTGACGCCCAACGGCAATCGACCCGGGTTCACCACTTCGAGCCGGTCAGGATGCAAGTTGATGAACACGTCACCCCGCTGCGTGTAAGGCCGGTGCACCATCGCATTGACCAACAACTCCCGAACCACACGCTGGTCATAGGCCGGCAGCGCCTGGCGGTACAAACCGTCAGGCAACTCATAGCTCTCGTGGAAATCGGGCACCGTCGTCCAAATCGCGTCGATCAGTTCCACGGGTGACAGGCTGTAGTCGTCCCAGCGCCACTTGTTGACCTTCTGGCCCTGCTCATCAAACTTGAGCACCTGCACATTGGGTGCGGAGCCCAGTCGGCTCCTGTCGTGGGCTTTGCCCAGCATCAAGATACCCAGGTTGGTCAGGCTTTCGCCTTCCAGCAAACCGTAGTGGCGCAGCAACTCGGTGTCTGCCATCTCCTTCACGCTGTCCTTCACCCGGTCAGATGCCCGCAACGCCGACAAAAGTGAGGACACCTTTTCAGGCACAGCGGCAAACAGACCAACCTGCAAAGCCAGCATCGTTTCCCACGGCACGCTGGGCCGGTCATTGATCAGGTGCAGCACATCGTCACCCACCACCGGGCGGCAGGTGTCTCCTACCCGAACGAAGTAACGCCCGTCACTGGTGGATGCGACCCCCACCGAACGCGCCACGCTGAGCGCCAGGTACTCACCGCCGTTCTCGGCGCGCACCACCTGAGGTGCCGCCTGCACATTCACTGTCAACTCGCCGATGCGCTTGCGCAGTTGGTCCAACAGCTCCAGTGGGATGCGCTGGTCAGCGGGTGGCAAGACATGGCCATCTTCGATCCCTATGCGCAAGCAGCCACCCGAGGCATTGGCGAAACACACGCAATCAGACGCCAGCGCGCTCCAGTCCGCCTGCGGGCCGCTCACCTTGCGCAACGACTTTTGATCAGTCTGGTGGTTCTCAAGGTTCATGCGGCCTCCTTGGGCTTGCGGCCACGCGGCTTTTTAACCGCCTCGCGCTGCGCCCGCTCGGCACGGATGCGTGCCAGCAGCACGCTGGCCGGTTCATCTGCGAGGTCTTGCGGCACCAGTTGGCCCGCGAAGGCGGTGCGGAGGATGTTTTGGCGTTGGGCGGTGGATTGTTTGAGGCCGAGCTCTATCGGTAAACCAAGTTCTTGTACCGCCTGCAATCGATCTTTTAAAACAGCAAGCGTGACTTCCTGCTCCGCCACTGGAGGCAAAGGGATCGGCGTCTTTTTCAAATCGTCGCCTGAAATTCCCGTTTGGCCCGCTGTAGTTTTAACGCGAGAAACAAGATGCTTACGTGACAGCCCAACATTTCCGCAAACTTCCATCCATGCACCCAATTCCACCCCAGTCACGGGTTTCATGCGAATGAGCTTGTCCGGATACAGCGTGCGTACAGATACGTCTTTGATCATCCCAAACACACCCAGCAAATCGACACTCCCGTTGTATCGCGTAGCCAAAACATCACCAACCTCCACCCAATAATCGGCGGCCTCGTTCTGGTCAATTTCAATGTGCTTGATAGCGTCGAAATTCACGGTCATAGGACGCACCGCATTGATTTTGAAAATTGGGAAACCACACTGGGTGGTATTCGGTGTCTTCGAAAGGCCATTCCGAACAGACTCTGACAGCTGATCCACGCTCGCCCACACCCACCCCTCCGGCAATTCCGGCAACCCGCTGGTGTCCGGCTGCACCGGCTCGGGGTATTTCTTCTGCCAGTCTTTGGGAGGGGTTTTGCCTTGTGCCTTGAACTTGGCCAGTTGCTTGGCTTCCCACCCGGCGCGTCGCTCAGTCAGGATGCGTTGCAGAAATTGTTGACCATTTTCGGCTTCACCGCTTTCAGATAAAGCGCGAGCAGCTCTCCATTTTGCAGTAAGCTCCCCCGTCACTGCGGCTTTGAGCAGCGACTGGCGGTATTGCGCCAGTTTCTTCTGCGCAGCCTTGAGTTCGGCCACGCCTGCATCGAGGTCGGAGAGCAGTTCTTCGAGTTTGGCGACGATGCGGGTTTGTTCGGCGCGTGGAGGGACAGGTAGGTCTACGGCTCGGAGCCATTTCGTGGGAACACGCATCTGACCGGCAGTACCGGACATGTTCGCTTTGGCGTTTTTTCGAAATAGAGGCTGAGATAGAAACCAGGCTACCCAGCTATTCGAGACTGCGACAGACGAACGCAAGACATGAAACTCGGTCGATCCGAAGGCCACGCGATGGGGTAACGGCGGCACCAAACCACCCTTGCCGTTCTCCATGCATGGGGTGATTTTTGCCAACAAAACGTCACCGGAGACAAACCCCGTGTAGCCCTTGCGTACTTCACTCAGAGGCCGGAGCGCAGAAACATCAACACCCGAAAAATCTTCAGCGACGGCTGCCATAGGAACGAAATGAACAGGGGCCGCAGCATCTATTCCATCCAACGAGACTTCCGGTGCAAGCTGGGCCACCTCGTCCAGCTTTGCAAGCGCCCATGAAGCCGGAAGCGGAAATTCTTCACTCACACCACCCACCCCGCATTCACCGCCCATTGCGCACCACTGCCACCACGGCATCGCACACCCGACCCAGTGCCGAGTCATGCAGTTCGCCTGCTATACCCGTCAACAGGGTTTCATGTGCGGTAAACAGCTTGGCGGGGCGAACAAAACTCACGCGCTGCAAACCCCCATGGGCAAAGTCAGCGTGCTCCAGCGCCACCGCTTGGGCATCGGCATAAGGTTTGCTCGTGATTTGGCACAGCAGCCAATCACCACGCCCCGCATCGGCCAACACCAAGGCCGGACGGAGCTTGCTGGCGCTGAGGTCTGAAAAGGGAAAAGGCAACAGCACCACTTGCCCACGCGCCGCAGTGATCAACGTGCGCCCCCGCTTGGCTGGCTGCCAGAGGGTTGCAGGTGAGCCCAGGCGGCATCTTCGTCCTCGTGGAGCCAGTCGGTAGCCAGGCTGGCTTGGCTCAGTGCTGCACCACTCACGGCTTCGTCTTGCAATTGCGTGAACGTGACCAGCACACGCTGACTACCGTGTAGCTGCACGGGTTCCAGAAAGTTCAATGCGCCGTTGGGGTGCAAGACGGCTTCGACAGTATTGAGCATGGTGTGGTTCTCCAGAAGCAGTGGGCCATTATCGGTATGGTGTGGCATGGGGGCATGTGTGGGTCAAGCCACCGACTCCACATTGGTGTCATTCATCAAGAGAAAAGGCACCAATAGTATGATCATCCACACCCCACCAGGAGCGCGCACCATGTCCACCGTCCGCAAAACCATCACCCTGACCGATCAGCAAGACGGCTGGATCAAAGCCCAAATCCAAGCCGGGCATTACACCAACGACAGCGAGTACATCCGAGACCTGATTCGCCGCGAACAAGAACGCTCGGCCCAAATCGATGCGCTGCGTACTGCCCTCATCGAAGGCGAAAACAGCGGCACGCCGCAGCCTTTTGACTTGCAGGCTTTCAAAGCGCGCATGTCGGCTTCGCATGGCTGACTTCCGCCTCACACCAGCCGCCCTGGGCGATCTGGAAAACATTTGGCGCTACACCCGCCCAGCAGTGGGACGAAGCCCAGGCAGCGCACTACCTGGATATGTTGAACGATGCCTTTGTGGCCCTGGCCCAATCGCCACGGTCGGCACCCAAGTGCGAGCACATTCGCCCGGGCTACCGGCGGCAAACGGTTGAGCGACATGCGGTGTATTTCCGCGTGGATGCAGACGTGGTGATTGTGGTGCGGGTGCTGCACGAGCGCATGGATGCCCAACGGCACCTGTGACGGGTGGGGTCGCCGGGAGGCACCTCCTCACGCCACCAATTCCACGTTCATTTCATCCATCAAGGCATCCAGCTCCTTGCCAAACAGCCCCCACACCTTTTGTAAACCGCCCTTGTCGGCCAGTTCGGCGTAGTCGAAGTCGTCGCGGCTGATGCAGCAACTGCTGGCAATGTGGTCTTTCATCAGGCGCAGCCAGTCGGTTTGTTCGGGGGTAAAGGGGGTGCCGCGCTGGGCGACTTTTTGTTGATTCCAGCGGAATATCCAGACCTGAAAACGCTTATCCACCTCGTCGGCAAAGGGTTTCAGCTCGGCCCCGGCCCCATCCAGCCCCAGCGCGAAGCGCACCAGGCTGACCAGGTCGGTCAAATGGCGTTTTCTGTCGGCGCCTTTCACCTGGCCTGCTTGCACGCGGGCATAGGCGCTCCACAGGCGTTCGGTGGTCAGCATCAAGGGCGGGCGGCTCAGGTGCGCGTGCAGGTCTTCCAGCATGTCAAAGGTGAGGGCGCGGCGTTGGTAGGGCTGCTGGTAGAAAAAGCCCAGCGCAGCGATTTCGTCTTTGTGCTGGGCCAGGTAGTTGACAAAGCGCTGGATGTCGGCCCGGGCCTGCGCCTCGGCCTGTTGGCTGAAGCCTGCAAAGGTGATGGTATCGAGGTTGAGGTGGTCAATCAGTTGCTCGCGCTCGCGGCGGGCATTTTCAATTTCGTCGCGCAGTTCTGGCTGGTCAAACGGGGCGCAGGCGGCGGACACACGCAGGGTGCGTGCGGCTTCCAGCTCGGCGGGCAGCAGGGTGTCTTCGCTGCGGGTGATGCCTTGAGCCTGGGCGGTGGCCAGTGCGGTTTGCACAATCGCGTCGGGGTTGAGGGCGGCAATCAGGCCCTTGCCCAGCTCGGCCACGGGGATGCCGCCGCTGACTTTGGCTATGCGGGTTTGGGCTTTGTCGTCCAGTTGTTTGGCCAGGCGAACCAGGCGGTTGGCCAGTGACAGCACGGTGTCGTCTTCGCGGTGGCCCATGGCCACGCCTTGCAGCAATTCCTTCAGCGGCATGCCGGGTTTCTTTTCGAGCGGGCGGCTTTCGGTTTTGAGGGTTTTTTCCACGCCCACGGCATCGATCAGCACAAAGCGGGTTTTGGCTCCGTCGGCGCTGTTGCTGACGCGCTTCAAGCCATCGGCATCCAGGCTGCGCACGCCCCGGCCTTTCATTTGTTCGTAGTAGCCCTTACTGCGCACGTCGCGCATGAACAGCAGCACTTCCAGTGGCTTCACATCGGTGCCGGTGGCGATCATGTCCACCGTGACGGCCATGCGGGGGTGGTAGTCGTTGCGAAAGCTGCTGAGGATGCTGTCGGCATCTTCTTCGGCGCGGTAGGTGACCTTTTTGCAAAAGGCGTTGCCCTGCCCGTAGACCTCGCGCACCATTTGCACGATGTCATCGGCGTGGCTGTCGGTTTTGGCAAAGATGAGGGTTTTGGGCGTTTCTTGCCGGGTGGGGAAAATTTGCGTTTCCACGGCGGTTTTCATGGCCTCGATGACTTGGCGTATCTGGCTGGGGTTGACCACCGAGCGGTCCAGCTCTTTGCCGCTGTAAACGGTGTCTTCTTCGGTTTCGCTCCAGCGTTTTTTCCGTGTTTGACGGTCGCGGTGATCCACCCATTCTTTGGCCTTCAACTCCGCGCCTTTTTGGGTGATGTCGGTTTCGATGGTGTACACGTCGTACCCCACGTTCACGCCATCGGCCACAGACTGTTCGTAGGTGTATTCGGCCACGATGTTTTCGTTGAAGAAGCCGAAGGTGCGCTTGTCGGGGGTGGCGGTGAGGCCCACCAGAAACGCATCGAAGTAGTCGAGCACCTGCTTCCACAGGTTGTAGATGCTGCGGTGGCATTCGTCGATGACGATGAAGTCAAACGTTTCCACCGGCACGGCGGGGTTGTAGCGAACGAACTTCTGCTGACTGGCGGTTTGCTGCACTTCGTTGAGTGACAGGTCTTCGGCGGATTCGTCGATTGGCTCGCCGCTCAGGATGGCGTACATGCGCTGGATGGTGCTGATGCAAACGGTGGCACTCGGGTCGATGTTGGGCGAAGCCAGCCGCTGCACGTTGTACAACTCGGTGAACTTGCGGCCATCGTCCGGCGGCGTGTACGCCATGAACTCCTGGTGCGCCTGTTTGCCCAGGTTGCGGGTGTCCACCAGAAACAAAATGCGCTTGGCACCACCAAACTTCAGCAGCCGGTACACCGAGGTGATGGCGGTGAAGGTTTTGCCCGCGCCGGTGGCCATGTGCACCAGCGCACGGGGTTTGTTCAGTGCCAGTGACTTTTCAAGCCCGGTGATGGCGCTGACTTGGCAGTCGCGCAGATTTCGTTCGGGGAGTACAGGCATTTGCTCTGCCAAACGGCGGCGCAAAGTGTCGGGTTGCGCGAGCCATGTGGCCAGCGTTTCCGCCTTGAAGTAGTGGAAGATTTCCCTGGAACGCGGCACCGGGTCGGCACCATCGGTGAAGCGAATGATCTGGCCAGTGGCCTCAAACAGAAAGCGCAACGGGGTGCTGTCTTTGCGCCACTTGAGCGTGGCGTTGGCGTAGCGCTCGGTTTGGTTTTCGGTGACGGTGAGGTTTTCGCCCGCACTGTCTTTCTTGGCTTCAATGACACCCACTGCATTTCGGTTGACGAACAGCACGTAGTCCGCCGGGCCGGTATCGGTGGGGTATTCGCGCACCGCCACACCCACCGCTGCGCCGAGGTTGAGCTGCGCCAAGTCTTGAAGCACCCAGCCTGCCTGGGTGAGTTTGTGGTCAATGTGCTGACGGGCTTTCGCCTCTGGTGTCATGGTGCTGTCCCTGAATGTGAGCATATTGTCAGGGCTAACCAGACATCAAGAAGGTTCGCATCCCTCCACCCGCACCGCACAAAACTTGAACTCCGGAATCTTGCCAAACGGGTCCAGCGCGGCGTTGG
>CAYNGJ010000015.1:0-106697 GCA_964396895.1 uncultured Hydrogenophaga sp.
AGAAATCACATGTCTGTCTCCATGCGCGAAATGCTGGAAGCCGGTGTCCATTTTGGTCACCAAACCCGCTTCTGGAACCCCAAGATGGCCCCGTACATCTTCGGTCACCGCAACAAAATTCACATCGTCAACCTCGAAAAGACGTTGCCGATGTTCGAAGACGCTGCCAAGTTCGTCCGTCAGTTGACGGCCAATCGCGGTACCGTCCTCATGGTGGGCACCAAGCGCCAAGCCCGTGACATCGTGGTGGCTGAAGCCACCCGTGCCGGTGTGCCATTTGTCAGCCAGCGTTGGTTGGGTGGCATGTTGACCAACTTCAAAACGGTCAAAACGTCCATCAAGCGCTTGAAAGAAATGCAGGCCCAACTGGAAGTCGGTCTGGACCACATGAGCAAAAAAGAACAGCTCACATTTACACGTGAGATGGAAAAGCTCGAAAAAGACATCGGTGGCATTCAGGACATGCCCGCATTGCCCGATGCCATCTTCGTGATCGACGTGGGCTTCCACAAGATCGCCATCGCAGAAGCCCGCAAGCTGGGCATTCCACTGGTTGGCGTGGTGGACACCAACCACTCGCCCGAAGGCATCGACTACGTCATTCCTGGCAACGACGACTCGGCCAAAGCGGTTGAGCTGTACGCCCGTGGCATCGCCGACGCCATCCTCGAAGGCCGTGCCAACGCCGTGAACGATGTGGTCAAGGCCGTGTCCGCCGACAGCGGCGATGAATTCGTTGAAGTCAGCGAAGAGTCGGCTGCTTAAGCTGCCCTCGCTGACCAATCAGGGGCTCATGTGGCCCCTTTTTCACAACTGAGCGGCAGTGACACTGCCCATTTCTGGAGAAATTCAATGGCTATTACCGCAAGCATGGTCGCCGAACTGCGCGCCAAGACCGACGCTCCCATGATGGAGTGCAAAAAAGCCCTGACCGAAGCCGAAGGCAACATGGAAAAAGCAGAAGAAATTCTGCGCGTCAAGCTGGGCAGCAAAGCCGGCAAAGCCGCCAGCCGAGTGACGGCTGAGGGCGTGGTGGCTGCGCATGTGGCGGGCACAGTGGGCGCACTGGTCGAAATCAACTGCGAAACCGACTTCGTGACCAAAAACGACAGCTTCTTGTCCATGAGCAAAGCCATTGCCGAGCTGATCGCTGTGCACAACCCCGCCGACCTGGCCGCTGTGGGTGCATTGCCCTTGACCGCTGAAGGCTTTGGCCCCACCGTGGAAGATGTGCGCAAGGGCCTGATTGGCAAGATCGGGGAAAACATGAGCATTCGCCGTTTTCAGCGTTACGCCAACGGTGGCAAGCTGGCCAGCTACCTGCACGGTACCCGCATCGGCGTGATGGTCGAGTACGATGGTGACGATGTCGCCGCCAAAGACGTGGCCATGCACATCGCGGCCATGAAGCCCGTGTCGCTGTCCAGCGCCGAAGTGCCCGCTGAACTGGTGGAGCGCGAGCGTTCCGTGGCCACGGCCAAAGCAGCTGAGTCTGGCAAACCCGCTGACATTGCAGCCAAAATGATCGAGGGCGCGGTTCAGAAATACCTGAAAGAAGTCAGCCTGTTCAACCAGACCTTCGTGAAAAACGACAAGCAGACCGTCGAGCAGATGCTCAAGTCCGTCAACACCACGGTCAAGGGCTTTACCATGTACGTGGTCGGCGAGGGCATCGAGAAGAAAGTGGACGACTTCGCTGCTGAAGTGGCCGCCCAAGTGGCCGCAGCCCAAGGGGCTTGATGGGTCCAGGTGCCCGGTTCAGCCATTTGGGTGGCCGGGTACAGGCCTGCACCGGGCTGACCCTTTGTTCAATCATCACTGCACATTTATGCCTGCCTACAAACGGATACTGCTGAAACTTTCCGGTGAAGCCCTGATGGGCGACGATGCCTTTGGCATCAACCGAGCGACCATCGTGCGCATGGTCGAGGAAATTGCTGATATCACACGTCTGGGTGTCCAGGTGGCCGTGGTCATCGGTGGCGGCAACATTTTCCGTGGTGTGGCAGGCGGGTCGGTGGGCATGGACAGGGCCACGGCCGACTACATGGGCATGCTGGCCACGGTCATGAATTCGCTGGCCCTGGCCGACACCATGGACAAGGCTGGCCTGGTCGCCCGCGTGATGTCCGCCATCTCCATCGAGCAGGTGGTTGAGCCCTATGTGCGTCCCAAAGCGTTGCAGTACCTGGAGGAGGGCAAGGTCGTGATCTTTGCCGCCGGTACTGGCAACCCGTTTTTCACCACCGACACGGCCGCTGCATTGCGGGGTGCCGAAATCGGTGCCGAGGTGGTGTTGAAAGCCACCAAGGTCGATGGGGTGTACACCGCAGATCCCAAAAAAGACCCGACCGCCACGCTGTACTCGTCCATCACGTTTGACGAGGCCATGGCCAAAAATCTCCAGGTCATGGATGCCACGGCGTTTGCGCTGTGCCGGGATCAGAAGCTGCCCATCAAGGTGTTCAGCATTTTCAAGCACGGTGCATTGCGCCGTGTGGTGCTGGGGGCCGATGAGGGCACATTGGTGCATGTTTGACATGCCGACATGGAGGAACACACATGAGCATCGCTGACATCAAAGCAGGCACTGAGCACAAAATGCTGCAGTCCATTGAGGCCTTCCGGACCGCGTTGACCCGTGTCCGCACCGGACGCGCCAACCCCGCCATTCTGGACACCGTGCACGTGGACTACTACGGCTCCATGGTGCCGATTTCCCAGGTCGCCAACCTCGCGCTGCTGGACTCGCGCACCATTGGCGTGTCCCCGTGGGAGAAAAACATGGGTGCCAAGATCGAAAAGGCCATCCGTGAATCCGACTTGGGCTTGAACCCGGCCAGCCAGGGTGACCTGATCCGTGTGCCGCTGCCGGCCATGACGGAAGAGCGCCGCAAGGAGCTGACCAAGGTCGTGCGCAACGAGGGTGAAAACGCCAAGATCGCGATCCGCAACCTGCGCCGCGATGCCAATGAATCGGTCAAGAAGCTGGTCAAAGACAAACTGGCTTCTGAGGACGACGAGCGCCGCACCCAGGACGACGTGCAAAAACTCACCGACCGCTGCATTGCCGAGGTGGACAAGCTGGTGGCGGCCAAAGAACAAGACATCATGGCTGTCTGACGCTGTGAACTGCACATTTCGCGTGCTTTCGCATGGCTGAGCCCCTTGGCCCACAAGGGCAAATTGCCACCCCCCACCACGTGGCCATCGTCATGGATGGCAACGGTCGCTGGGCCAAAAAGCGATTCTTGCCCCGCGTGGCGGGGCACAAACAAGGGGTGGAAGCGCTGAGGCGCACGGTCAAGGCTTGTTTGGACGCGGGCATACAGGTGCTCAGCGTGTTTGCCTTTTCGTCTGAAAATTGGTCCAGACCCGCCGATGAAGTGTCGGGTCTGATGGAGTTGATGGCGTTGGCGCTGTCGCGCGAGGTGTCCGGACTGCACCAGCAGGGGGTGCAAATTCACTTTCCCGGAGACAAAAGCCGCTTGTCCTCCCGGGTCACGGAAGGGCTGAGCAAAGCGCAGACCCTCACGGCCAACAACACCCGCTTGGTGCTGAACGTGTGCTTCAACTACGGTGGCCGCTGGGACATTGCCCAGGCGGCTGCCCGGGTTCAAGCCCAGGGCGAGCCCATCACCGAGCAAAACCTGGCCCAACACCTGGCGCTGGCCCATGTGCCCGACCCCGATCTGTTCATCCGCACCGGGGGGGAAATGCGGGTCAGCAATTTCCTGATCTGGCAGATGGCCTATGCCGAGTTTTACTTCTCCAGTGCGTTGTGGCCCGATTTCGGCGCAGCGGAACTGGAGTCCGCCCTGGCGGCGTACCAGCGCCGCGAACGCCGTTTTGGCTTGACGTCGGAGCAGCTCGGCGCCGCCACGGATTCACCACCCAAGGAAATCAGCTGATGCTCAAGCAGCGTGTCATCACCGCCCTGGTTCTGCTGGCCGTTTTGTTGCCGCTGCTGTTTCACGCCAGGCCCGAGCCCTTCATGGCTTTTTCTTTGGCCATGGTGTCTGCGGGTGCTTGGGAGTGGGGGCGTCTGAACGGGTGGGCGGCCAACCGTGCGGTGGCGGGCGGTGTGGCATTCGGTGCGACCTTGCTCGCTCTCTGGTTGGGGTGGGGCTTGGACCTGCCCACCTGGGTGTGGTGGGTACCCGCGCTGGTGTGGGTGCTGGGCAGTGCGCTGTTGTTGCGTCGGGGCGTCGCAGGCTGGGGTGCGTTGCCCGCCGCCGTGCGCCTGCCGGTGGGCTTTGTTGCGCTGGCGTTTGCCTGGGTGGCCATGGCCCAGTTGCGCACGGTGGGCGTCAACTTTTTGTTGTCGGCTTTTTTTCTGGTGTGGGCCGCCGACGTCTTTGCCTATTTTGGTGGCAAGGCCTTTGGCCAACGCAAACTGGCACCCACCATCAGTCCCGGTAAAAGCTGGGCTGGGGTGTACACCGGTGCGCTGGGCGTGGCCGCAGTGGCATTGGTGTGGCGCTGGATAGACGCCAGCCACGCACTGGACTCCCCCAGCGTGTTCACGCAGTTGCTCGGGGCGCACCCCATCATGGGTTGGCTGGGCTTGCTGTGCCTGACCGCGATGAGCGTGGTGGGTGATCTGGTGGAGTCGTTGGTCAAGCGCAGCGCGGGCTTCAAAGATTCGAGCAACCTGCTGCCTGGTCACGGCGGCGTTCTGGACCGGGTGGATGCCTTGCTGCCGGTGTTGCCCATGGTGATGCTGCTGGTGAGTGCCTGACGACAGCCACGCGCCAACGGGATACAGGTTTGTTATTTTATATAGCTAACTATTCAATAAATTCAAGCGCCGAGTGCCATTTTGATTGATATTTTTTGTTCCCCCACCTCTGGGGCGCCTTCGCCATGAACCCGAGCAGGCAAGTGGTGACGGTGCTGGGCTCCACTGGGTCCATTGGCACCAGCACGCTGGATGTCATGGCGCGTCACCCCGAACGCTTTGAGTTGTTTGCCCTCAGCGCTGCCACCCAAGTGGACGCGATGTTGCGGCAAATCCAACAACACCAGCCCCGGTTTGCGGTCATGGCCAGTGCGCCACACGGCGCGGCGCTGGCGGAAAAAGTCCGCGCCGCCGGCCTGAGCACCCAGGTGTTGTCGGGTCCTCAGGCCTTGTGTGACGTGGCCAGCGACGAGCGGGTTCAAAGCGTCATGGCCGCCATCGTGGGCGCGGCCGGTCTGCCTTCGTGCATGGCCGCCGCACGGGCGGGCAAGAAGATCATGCTCGCCAACAAAGAGGCCCTGGTGGTGGGTGGTGACTGCTTCATGCAGGCCGTGGCCGAAGGTGGCGCCACCCTGCTGCCCATTGACAGCGAGCATTCAGCGGTGTTTCAGTCCTTGCCCGATGACCGCAGCACCTGGGCGCAACGGGTGCAAAAAATCATCCTGACCGCATCCGGAGGACCGTTTCGCCAGCGGGCGCTGGACACCTTGGCCCACGTCACCCCCGATGAAGCCTGCGCGCACCCCAATTGGGTGATGGGGCGGAAAATCTCGGTTGACTCCGCCACCATGATGAACAAGGCGCTGGAGGTGATCGAAGCCCGCTACCTGTTTGACGTGTTGCCCGAACAGATCGAGGTGGTCATCCACCCCCAGAGCGTCATTCACTCCATGGTGCAGTTCCACGATGCGTCCATCGTGGCCCAGCTGGGTACACCCGACATGCGGGGGCCCATTGCCTACGGTTTGTCGTGGCCCGAACGCATCGCTTCGGGCGCCAGCCCGGTGGACTTCACCCGCATTGCGCCCCTGACCTTCGAGGTGCCAGATCACCTGCGCTTTCCTGGTCTGCCTCTGGCTTGGCAGGCCTTGAATGCGGCCCCCGGCACCACGGCCGTGCTGAATGCGGCCAACGAAGTGGCGGTGGCTGCCTTTCTGGGCGGCGACATCCGTTTTGACCAGATCCATGCCATCAACCAGGGCACGCTCAGCCAGTTGTTGCCCGGGGTGGTGACCGGCATCGACGATCTGCTCGCCATCGACGCCGAGGCCCGTGCGGTGGCCGCCGGTCTGGCCCGTTGAGTGGGGGACTGAGCCCATGCCGATCAAGGAATTTTTGACATGCTGACGATCTTGGCTTTTGTGTTGGGACTGGGCTTGCTGATTGGCATCCACGAGTACGGCCACTACCGCATGGCGTTGGCCTGCGGCGTCAAGGTGCTGCGGTTTTCCATCGGCTTTGGCAAGCCTTTGCTGCGCTGGACCGCCGGGCGCAGCCACACCGAGTTTGTTTTGGCGGCCATTCCCCTGGGTGGCTACGTGAAGATGCTGGATGAGCGGGAGGCCCCTGTGGCCGCCCACGAGCGACACCTGGCCTTCAACACCCAACCCCTGCGCAGCCGCACGCTGATCGTGGCGGCCGGTCCCGTGGCCAACTTCCTGCTGGCCATTGCCCTGTATGCCGGGGTGAACTGGATGGGTGTGCAAGAGCCCAAGGCCATTCTGGCCACCCCGGTCGCGGGCTCCGTGGCCGATGCCGCCGGTCTGCGCGGCGGGGAGTTGGTGGTGGCCGTGGCGGTGGACGGGGAGGAACCCGAGGCCATCGATTCATTTGACCACCTGCGCTGGCGGCTGTTGCAAGCCGCCTTGCAAGGCCACGATGCGGTGCTGACCACCGCCCGGCGCGACGCGGAGTTTGTTCACCGCGACATTCGCCTGGCACTGGCCGAGCCGCAAGCCAAGGACGCCGACGACCAGTTGCTGAAGAAAATTGGCCTCAACGGCCCATGGACCACGCCGACACTGGGCGAGGTGTTGCCCGATGGGGCCGCGTTGTCCGCGGGCCTGCAAGCGGGCGATCTGGTGTTGAGCGTGGACCACCAGCCCGTGGTGGACGGACAGGGCCTGCGCCAGCTCATTCGGCAATCGGTGGGACCACAGGGGCAAGCACAGGCCCAACAATGGGCCGTCAGCCGCCAGGGTCGCACCCTGACCTTGACGGTCACACCCAAGCCCGAACGCCAAAACGGCGCCTGGGTGGGGCGCGTGGGGGCCTACATCGGTCAGCCGCCCGACATGGTGCTGGTGCGCAAGGGCCCACTGGAGGGCTTGGCCGCTGCCGGTACCAAGACCTGGGAGGTGTCCATCCTCAGCCTGCAGATGATGGGCAAGATGGTGATCGGCGAAGCCTCCCTGAAAAACCTGAGCGGGCCACTCACCATGGCCGACTACGCCGGTCGATCGGCCAGCATCGGCTTCACCGCCTACATCCTCTTTTTGGCACTGATCAGTGTCAGCCTCGGGGTGCTGAACCTGCTGCCGCTGCCGGTCTTGGACGGGGGACACCTGATGTATTATCTTTGGGAAGGTGTCACTGGTCGTCCTGTGTCCGAGGTCTGGCAAGACCGGCTGCAGCGCGGTGGCGTGGTGATACTGCTGGGCATGATGTCCATCGCCCTTTTCAATGACATTGCCCGTTTGGTGGGTTGACACCTATTCATGAACATCAAAAAACTCAAGCTGCGCGGTTTTGCGCTGTCATTGCTCGCTTCGTCCCTGGTGGCGGCGCTTCCGGCCTGGGCGGTGGACCCGTTTTCACTGCGGGACATCCGGGTCGAAGGGCTGCAGCGGGTGGAGCCCGGCACGGTGTTTGCCTCCCTGCCATTCCGTGTGGGCGACACCTACAGTGATGACAAGGGTGCCGCAGCCATCCGCTCCCTGTTTGGCCTGGGCTTGTTCAACGATGTCCGCATCGAGGTCAACGGTGACGTGGTCGTGGTGGTGGTTGAAGAGCGGCCCACGGTGGCCGACATCAGCTTTTCGGGCGTGAAGGAGTTCGACAACGAGGTGCTGCGCAAAGCGCTGCGCGACGTGGGCCTCACCGAAGCCCGGCCCTACGACAAGGCCTTGGCCGACCGTGCAGAGCAGGAGCTCAAGCGGCAGTACCTCAACCGCAGCATGTACGCGGCGCAGGTGGTGACCACGGTCACGCCGACCGAGCGCAACCGGGTGAACCTGAACTTCAGCGTCACCGAAGGTGATGTGGCGAAAATTCGCGAACTGAAGGTGGTGGGCAACGAGGTGTTCAGTGAGTCCACCCTCAAGGGCCTGTTCGACCTCGACACCGGTGGCTGGCTGAGCTGGTACACCAAGTCAGACCGCTATTCGCGCGCCAAACTGGCCGCCGATTTGGAAACCTTGCGCTCCTACTACCTCACCCGTGGTTACCTGGAGTTCAACATCACCTCCACACAGGTGGCCTTGTCGCCCAACAAGGACGAGATGTCGATCACCATCAACCTCGCCGAGGGCAAGCGCTACTTGGTGTCGTCGGTCAAATTGGAGGGTGATTTCCTGGGCAAGGAAGAAGACTTCAAGTCGCTGGTGGCGGTGGCAGCTGGTCAGCCCTACAACGCCGACAAAGTGGCCGAAACCACCAAGGCCTTCACCGACTACTTTGGTGCCTTTGGTTTTGCGTTTGCACGCGTGGAGTCCGTACCCGACATCAACCGCGAAAACGCCACCGTGGCGTTGACCTTCCAGGCCATGCCGTCGCGCCGTGCCTATGTGCGCCGCATCAACGTGGCAGGCAACAACCGCACCCGTGACGAGGTGGTGCGCCGCGAGTTCCGTCAGTTCGAGTCTGCCTGGTACGACAGCGATCGCATCAAGCTGTCGCGCGACCGCGTGGACCGTCTGGGCTTTTTCACGCAAGTCGGCATTGACACCCAGGAGGTGCCCGGCGCACCCGACCAGGTCGACCTGCTGATGACTGTGGCCGAGAAGCCCACGGGCAACCTGTCCATCGGAGCGGGCTATTCACAAGCCGAGAAGTTGTCCTTGATCGGCGGCATCAAACAGGAAAACGTGTTCGGTACCGGCAACTACCTGGGCATTGATCTGAACACCAGCAAGTTCAACCGCCAGGTGTCGGTCACCACCACCGATCCGTATTTCACCCGCGACGGCATATCCCGTACGGTGGATGTGTATTACCGCACCACACGCCCGTACACCCAGCAGGGCGGTGACTACCAGCTGATCACGCCGGGTTTCAACGTCCGTTTTGGCGTGCCGTTCACCGAAACCGACACCGTGTTCTTCGGTGCGGGCATGGAGTCCACCAAAATTGTGACGGGCACCAGCATGCCCGCCGCCTATCTGGAGTTTGCGCGCCAGTACGGCATCCGCAGCACCTCGGTGCCCTTGACCGTGGGTTGGACGCGTGACGGGCGAGACAGCGCGCTGGTGCCCAACGCCGGGCGCATGCAGAAGCTGCAAACTGAGCTGGGGGTGGGCGGGGACACGCGTTATGTGCGCGCCAATTACCAGTTCCAGCAGTACATCCCGCTGAACCGGCAGTTCACCGCCGCCTTCAATGCCGACCTGGGCTGGGGCAAAGGGCTGGGCGGACGGCCCTTCCCGGTGTTCAAGAATTTCTTCGGCGGTGGCCTGGGGTCTGTGCGTGGTTTCGACCAAGGCACGTTGGGTTCGAGGGACATCACCGGCTCGTTCATTGGCGGCCCCAAAAAGGTGGGATTCAATGCCGAGTTGCTGGCCCCCTTCCCAGGGGCAGGCAACGACAGAACCTTGCGCCTGTATGGCTTCCT
The DNA here is from genome assembly GCA_964396895.1 of uncultured Hydrogenophaga sp. Lineage (GTDB taxonomy): Bacteria > Pseudomonadota > Gammaproteobacteria > Burkholderiales > Burkholderiaceae_C > UBA2334. The sequence goes on from CAYNGJ010000015.1 coordinate 9,570, forward strand.
GGACGTGGGCAACGTCTATGGCGAGACCGACAAGGTGGACTTTTCGCAGCTGCGTGCGTCCGTCGGTGTCGGCCTGAGCTGGATCTCACCCGTGGGACCGCTGCGCATTGCCTATGCCAACCCCATCCGCAAATTTGCGGGCGATAGAATTCAAAAAATCCAGTTTCAAATCGGAACCTCCTTCTAATGACCTCCATTTTTCGCCAAACCCTGCTGGCCGCTGCCCTTGGCCTGGGTGCCCTGACCGTCACGGCACAGGATTTCCGCATCGGTTTTGTCAACACCGACCGCATCTTCCGCGAGTCCAACCCTGCCAAAGCGGCTCAGACCAAGCTGGAGCAGGAATTTTCCAAGCGTGAAAAAGAGCTGGACGATCAGGGCAACCAGCTGAAAACCGCGAGCGACAAGTTCGAGCGCGAAGCCCCCACCCTGCCCGAAACCCAGCGCGCCAACCGCCAGCGCCAACTGGTGGAGCAGGACCGTGATTTCCAGCGCCGCCGCCGCGAGTTCCAGGAAGACCTGGGCGTGCGCAAGAACGAAGAGCTGCAAACCGTGATCGAGCGGGCCAACCGCGTCATCAAGCAGGTGGCAGAGGGCGAGAAGTACGACCTGGTGATTCAGGAAGCCGTGTACATCAACCCCAAACACGACATCACCGACAAGGTGTTGAAGGTCATCAACGCCGGCAAGTGATCGGGGTGCGCTGAATTGCCGCACTCACTCGGCGCCATTGTGGCCGCACTCGGGGGCGAACTGCGGGGAAGCGATTTGACCGTCTGCCGACTCGCGCCGCTGGAAACCGCCGGCCCCGGTGCGCTGTCGTTCGTCAGCCACGCGCGTTACGCGAAGTTGCTGCAGCAGACCCAAGCATCCGCACTCATTGTGCCGCCCGCATTGGCGGAGCAGGCCCAGGCCAAGGGCCCGTGCATTGTGGTGGATGATGTCTATCACTACTTTGCCTTGCTGACGCAATACTGGAAGGCAGAGTCTGCTTCAGAAGTTGTTGCGTTTGTTCACCCATCTGCTGTGGTCGAACCGACCGCCATCCTGGGTGACGGTGTGTACGTCGGGCCATTTGTCCATGTGGGCAGTGGCGCCACGGTGGGCAGCGGCGCAAGGCTCGATGCCCATGTGGTCATTGAATCCCACGCCCAGGTGGGTGCTGGCACTCACCTGCACGCCCGCGTCACGGTGTCCGAGCGTTGTCGCGTGGGCGAGCGCTGTGTGGTGCACAGCGGTGCGGTCATCGGCGCCGATGGGTTCGGCTTTGCGCCCCACGGTGGCCGCTGGGTGAAAATCGAACAACTGGGGGCGGTCCTCATCGGCAACGACGTGGAAATTGGGGCCAACACCTGCATTGACCGGGGCGCCCTCGACGACACCGTGATTGAAGACGGCGTGAAGCTGGACAACCTCGTGCAAATTGGCCACAACGTGCACATCGGTGCCCACACCGCGTTGGCGGGTTGCGCCGGTGTGGCGGGCAGTGCCCGCATCGGTGCGCATTGCACAGTGGGGGGCGGTGCCGTGGTGCTGGGCCACCTCTCGTTGGCCGACCATGTGCACATTTCCGCCGCCAGCGTGGTGACCCGCTCCATTCGGCAGGCGGGCCATTACAGTGGCGTGTTCCCCATCGACGACAATGCCGCCTGGGAAAAAAACGCCGCCACCCTCAAGCAACTGCACGCCTTGCGCGACCGCATCAAAAGACTCGAAAAACCATGATGGACATTCACCAGATTCTCAAGCAGCTTCCTCACCGCTACCCCATTTTGCTGGTGGACCGTGTGCTGGAGGTGGAGAAGGGCAAACGCATCAAGGCGTTGAAAAACGTTTCCATCAACGAGCCGTTCTTCATGGGCCACTTTCCACACCGCCCGGTCATGCCAGGGGTGTTGATGCTGGAAGCCCTGGCGCAGGCCGCTGCGCTGCTCGCGTTCGATTACCAGGGCATCACCCCCGACGACAAAACCGTTTACTACTTTGCGGGCATTGACGGCGCACGCTTCAAGCGCCCCGTCGAGCCGGGTGATCAGTTGATACTGGACGTGCAGTTGGACCGCGTGCGGGCCGGTATTTTCAAGTTCAAAGCCCAAGCGACCGTGAACGGTGAAATTGCCACCGAGGCAGAACTGATGTGCACCATGCGCACGGTGGCCTGATGCGGGTGGTGGCAGCGTGTCGTTGATTCACCCCACCGCTCTGGTCGATCCCGGTGCTGAGCTGGACAGCAGCGTCAGCGTGGGTCCCTACACCGTCATTGGGCCGCACGTGCGCATCGGTGCAGGCACCACGGTGGGGCCGCACTGTGTCATTGAGGGCCACACCACCATTGGGCAGGACAACCGGATTTTCCAGTTTTGCTCGCTGGGGGCGGTGCCACAGGACAAAAAGTACGCCAATGAACCCTGCGAACTGGTGCTGGGCGACCGCAACACCGTGCGCGAATTCTGCACCTTCAACATCGGTACACCCCAGGACCAGGGCGTGACCCGTGTGGGCCATGACAACTGGATCATGGCCTACGTTCACTTGGCACACGACTGTGTGGTGGGCAACCAGACCATCTTCGCCAACAACACACAGTTGGCGGGCCATGTGCACGTCGGAGACTGGGTCATTCTGGGTGGGTTCACCGTGGTGCATCAATTTGTGCGCGTCGGTGCCCATGCGATGACGGCCATGTGTTCGCTGCTGTTTGCCGACTTGCCCCCGTTTGTGATGTGCCAAGGCCAGCCCGCCGCCGCGCGCTCCATGAACTTCGAGGGTTTGCGTCGCCGCGGCTTTTCACCCGAGCGCATCAGCGCAGTCAAGGCCATGCACAAGGCTTTGTACCGAGACGACCTGACCCTGGTCCAGTCACAGGACGCCATCCGCGCGCTCACCGTCCGGTATCCCGAGGCAGCGTTTGATGTGGACATGATGCTGGACTTTCTGGCGCAAGCGTCGGCCCAGCGCGGCATTGTTCGCTGAAGGCCAGCCGTGGGTGATCGATCTCCTGACCTGGCTCTGGTGGCCGGTGAGGCCTCGGGTGATTTGCTGGCCTCCGTGGTGCTGCAAGGCCTGCGGCAACGCCATCCCGACTGGCTCACCGCAGGCATAGGCGGCCCCCAGATGCAGGCGCAAGGCTTCCAAGCCTGGTGGCCCAGTGAGGCCTTGGCGGTGCGCGGCTATGTCGAGGTGCTGCGGCACTATCGCCGCATCGTGGGCATTCGCAGTTCCCTGCGCGAGCGTTTGCTGGCCCATCCCCCGCGCCTGTTCATGGGCGTGGATGCCCCCGACTTCAACCTGGACCTGGCCCAGTCACTCAAACGACAGGGCATTCCCACGGTGCATTTTGTGTGCCCGTCCATCTGGGCCTGGCGGCCTGAGCGCGTGGCCAAACTCAAGGCCAGTGTGGACCACGTGCTGTGCATTTTTCCCTTCGAGCCCCCGTTGCTGGCCCGCCACGGCATTGATGCCACCTACGTGGGTCACCCGCTGGCACCCCATATTCCGCAGGTGCCCGACCAAGCCGCGGCCCGCCAGGCCCTGGGCTTGCCGCTGGACGCTCCTGTGGTGGCCCTGTTGCCCGGAAGCCGGGCATCCGAAATCAGCTACCTGGCTGAGCGGTTTTTGCGGGCGGCGGTGCTCATGCGCCAGGCCAGACCTGACATCCGGTGGGTGTTGCCTGCCATGCCAAGCTTGCGTGCCACCGTGGATGCCCTGGTTGCCGCCAGCGGTTTGGGGGCTGAACTGACGGTGGTCACGGGGCAGTCGCACACGGTGTTGGCCGCCTGCGATGTCTCCCTGATAGCCAGCGGCACTGCCACACTGGAGGCTGCCCTGTTCAAGCGCCCCATGGTGATTGCCTACAACATGAACTGGCTGAGCTGGCAGATCATGCGGCGGAAAAAGCTGCAACCCTGGGTGGGCTTGCCCAACATCCTGTGTGAGGACATGGTGGTGCCCGAGCTGTTGCAGGAGCAGGCCACCCCAGAGGCCTTGGCCCGCGAGGTCCTGGCCTGGCTGGACGCCCCCGAGCGTGTGCGGGCCGTGCAACAGCGGTTTGCCCAGCTGCACCACCGCCTGCTGCGCGACACCGTGGGCCTGTCGGTCGCCGTGATCGAGCGGTGCATGGCACCGGCAGCGGGTGATGTGGTCAACGCAGGGGGTGCCCATGGCCAATGAAGGGCGGCGCAAGCGTGCTTTGCCAGCGGTGGTCCAGCCTGTGCAGGCACCGCTGTGCTGGGATGTGCCGGGTTTATTGGCCGGAGTGGATGAGGCTGGTCGAGGCCCGCTGGCAGGACCGGTGGTGGCCGCTGCCGTCATCCTGGACAGTCGTCACCCCATTGCGGGCTTGGCTGACTCCAAGAAGCTGAGCCCCCAGCGACGCGACATGCTGTACGACACCATCCGTGCCAACGCCCTGTGCTGCTCCGTGGCCATGGCCAGTGTGGAAGAGATTGACCGGCTGAACATCTTGCAGGCCACCATGCTGGCCATGCAACGGGCGGTGCAGGGCTTGCGCCTGAAGCCCAACAAGGTGCTGGTGGACGGCAATCGGCTGCCCCAGTTGGACGTGCTGGCCGAGGCCATTGTCAAAGGCGACGACAAGGTGCCCGCCATTTCCGCTGCGTCCATTCTGGCCAAGGTCACACGCGACCGCTTGCTGCTGGAGCTGGACGCCCAGTACCCGGCCTACGGTTTTGCCGACCACAAGGGCTATGGCACGGCGGCACATGTGACTGCCCTGATGCAGCACGGCCCCACGTCGGCGCACCGGCGGTCATTTGCACCGGTCAGGCTGGCGGCCTCACAATCTGAGGCATGAGTTCTCCACTGCACATCACCTCGCGCGACAACCCACTGCTCAAGCGCCTGCGCCAGATTGCGCACGACACCACGGCCTACCGCAAGCACGGGCAGGTGTGGCTGGAAGGGGATCACCTCTGTCGCGCGGCGCTGGCCAGGGGCTTGCAACCCATGGTGGCGGTATTTTCTGAGTCAAATTGGCCTTCAGCGCTTATTAATATTGATGTTTCAGCTATTAAAACAGTTGTCATTCCTGATGCGTTGATGCGCGACATCACCACCCTGGAAACACTGCCCAATGTGGGGTTTGTGCTGAACTTGCCTGCGCCCGCCACGCTGCGCTCCGAGGTGTCCACCCTGGTACTGGACCGCGTGCAGGACGCGGGGAATGTGGGTTCCATGTTGCGTTGTGCGGCCGCCTTTGGGTATGGGCAGGTGCTGGCGTTGAAGGGTACGGCGGCGCTGTGGTCTGCCAAGGTGCTGCGAGCGGGCATGGGCGCCCATTTCGGCCTCACGCTGCTGGAGGGCCTGGCCACGGCGGACGTACAAGCGCTGTCGGTGCCCGTGCTGGTCACCAGCTCGCACCAGGGCGAGTGGTTGCACCAAGCTCCCTTGCCCTGGCCCTGCGCCTGGGTCATGGGTCATGAAGGGCAGGGCGTGTCGGCCGACCTGATGGAACTGGCCAGTCACCACGTGCGCATTGCCCAGCCGGGGGGCGAAGAATCGCTCAACGTGGCGGCGGCCGCCGCCATTTGCCTCTACAGCAGCGCACCGCATGGCTGACTGGGCGGCAGTAACCCTTTTCAATGAGGTGTGACATGACCCTTCCCCGTCCCGCCCACTTGCCCCTTGTTCCGGGGATCGTGCCAAGTGGCTGGTTGCTGCTGGTCATGGTGGGGTGGCTGGCGTCGGTGCCCGTCGCTGCTGGTGCAGCCCCCGAAGCCGGCGAGCGCTTCACGGTGTCCGACGATGGCCAGGAGGTCAGAGACAACAAGTCCCGCCTCATCTGGCGACGCTGCGTGCAAGGCATGAACTGGGATGGGCGCACCTGTGTGGGGGTGCCCGCCGAGCTCGATTTCAACCAGGCCCAATCGCTGGCCACCGCCGAAGCCAAGGCCAGCCAGCAGCGCTGGCGACTGCCGCATGTGCCCGAGTTGCGCATGCTCATGCTGTACCAGCCCAGCGACGGCAAAGGCACACTGGTGGATGCCCAGGTGTTTCCTGCCACAACGGGCACCTGGCACTGGACCGCCTCTTCCACTGTGCTGGGGGGCGGGAACTTCAACCAATATAGCTACGACAACATTGCCCAAAACCGGACATCTGGCGCGGTGAACCGCACACAGTTTCTGCACGGCTGGGCCGTGCACTTTGGCACGGGTGAGGCGGCGGGCAACATCAAAAAACGCAGCCCATTGCTGGTTCGCCTGGTTCGCCCCGACCTGTGAGGCGCACCAGGCCGTTTTTATCCGCCTTAGGGCTGAGTTCGGGAGTGGAGAATGGGCTTTCAGCCTTTATAATCAACAGGTTTACCCGCAACTTTTGCGCACCTTTTCGGTGAGATTCCTCGCCGTCCCACCCCATGCCGCCTTGAATGGTTGCCCACGACCAGTGGGTGGCTTGCGCACGGGCTCGGGTTTGGGTGCGCGCAACTGGAGAATCCCGTGCACCCCGTCCATCCAAAAGCCATTCTTGCTCTGGCAGACGGCACGGTCTTTACAGGCCTTTCCATCGGCGCTACCGGCCAAACCGTGGGTGAAGTGGTGTTCAACACCGCCATCACCGGTTACCAGGAAATCCTCACCGATCCCAGCTATTGCCAGCAAATCGTCACCCTGACGTACCCGCACATTGGCAACACTGGCATCAACGAAGAGGATGTGGAAGCCCGCCGCGTGTTCGCGGCTGGCCTGATCATCAAAGACCTGCCCCTGCTGTCGTCCAATTTCCGTCAAACCATCACCCTGGATGACTACCTCAAGCGCGAGGGCACCGTGGCCATCGCCGACCTCGATACCCGCGCCCTGACCCGCCGCCTGCGCACCCACGGCGCACAAAACGGGTGCATCCAGGCGTTGGCCGACGGCGAGGCTGTCACCGAAGCCATCAAAGCCAAAGCCATTGCTGCCGCCCAGTCCGCCCCGAACATGGCCGGGCAGGACCTGGCCAAAGTGGTGTCCGCCACCACTCCCTACGAGTGGACCGAAACCGAGTGGCAACTGGGCTTTGGCTATGGTGCCCAGATTGCTCCCCGTTTCCACGTGGTGGCCTACGACTTCGGCGTGAAGCACAACATCCTGCGCATGCTGGCCCAGCGTGGTTGCAAGGTGACGGTGGTGCCCGCGCAGACGCCTGCTGCCGACGTGTTCAAACTCAAGCCCAGCGGCGTGTTCCTGTCCAACGGCCCTGGCGACCCGCAGCCTTGTGATTACGCCATTGCCGCAGCCCGAGAGATCATCGACAGCGGCGTACCCACCTTTGGCATTTGCCTGGGCCACCAGATCATGGCGCTGGCGAGTGGTGCCAGCACCTTCAAAATGAAATTCGGTCACCACGGCGCCAACCACCCCGTCAAAGACCTGGACACCGGTCGTGTGAGCATCACCAGCCAGAACCACGGGTTTGCGGTGGATGAAAAATCCCTGCCGGCCAACATGCGTGCCACCCATGTGAGCCTGTTCGATGGCACGCTGCAAGGCCTCACGCGCACCGACAAGCCGGCTTTCTGCTTCCAGGGGCACCCGGAAGCCTCCCCTGGCCCGCACGACATCGCTTACCTGTTTGACCGCTTCATCGGTCTCATGGAGTCGCGGGCATGAGTTTTTATGGCGTCACCGACCTGTGGACGTACGTGTTGGGCGCGTTGGGCATCATTTTGTTGCCCGGCCCGAACTCGGTCTTTGTGTTGTCGGTGGCCACGGCCTGGGGTGTCAAAGCCGGGTACCAGGGTGCCATGGGCGTTTTTGTGGGCGACACCATATTGCTGGCTCTCACCGCCTTGGGCGCGGCCAGCCTGTTGCGCACCCACCCGGCGGTGTTCATGGTGGTGAAATACGCGGGTGCCGGCTACTTGGCGTGGGTGGGTTTGAACCTGCTCCATTCGGCCTGGGTTCGGTGGCGCCAGTCACCCCAGACGACCGACGTGGCCGTCCAGGAGGCACCCTCCCACTTGGCTCGCCCCTTTCAACGGGCGCTGGTCATCAGCCTGCTCAACCCCAAGGCCATTTTGTTCTTGCTGTCGTTTTTCGTGCAATTCATTGACCCGAACTACGCCACACCTGCCGTGCCCTTTCTGATACTGAGCGCCATCGTCATGGCCTTCAGTGCCCTCTACCTGTCGGTCCTTATTTTTGCGGGCGTCCGCCTGGCCCAGGCATTCCGCCAGCGGCAGCGACTGTCGGCCGGACTGTCCAGCGCGGTGGGCGGCCTGTTTGTGTGGTTTGGTGCCAAATTGGCCACAGCCAGCCTGACCTGATCCCGCCTGAACCGATTCAGATAAAAAGTAGCGAAACATGCCTAAACGTACAGACCTCAAAAGCATCCTCATCATCGGCGCGGGCCCCATCATCATTGGACAGGCCTGCGAATTTGACTATTCCGGCGTACAGGCCTGCAAAGCCCTGCGGGAAGAGGGCTACAAGGTCATCCTGATCAACAGCAACCCTGCGACGATCATGACCGACCCTGACACGGCCGATGTGACCTACATCGAACCCATCACCTGGCAAACGGTTGAAAAAATCATCGCCAAAGAACGCCCTGACGCCATCCTGCCCACCATGGGCGGCCAGACGGCGCTGAACTGCGCGCTGGACCTGTGGCGCAACGGCGTGCTCGACGCCTACCAGGTGGAACTGATTGGGGCCACGCCCGAGGCCATCGACAAGGCCGAAGACCGCCTCAAGTTCAAGGACGCCATGACAAAAATCGGTCTCGGCTCGGCGCGCTCGGGCATTGCGCACAGCATGGAAGAGGCCTGGGGCGTACAAAAGAGCGTGGGCTTCCCCACCGTCATTCGCCCCAGCTTCACGCTGGGTGGCACCGGTGGCGGCATTGCCTACAACCCGGAAGAGTTTGAAACCATCTGCAAGCGCGGCCTGGAAGCGTCGCCCACCAACGAGTTGTTGATTGAAGAGTCGCTGCTGGGTTGGAAGGAGTACGAGATGGAGGTGGTGCGCGACAAGGCGGACAACTGCATCATCGTGTGCTCCATCGAAAACCTGGACCCCATGGGTGTGCACACCGGCGACTCCATCACCGTGGCCCCCGCCCAGACCCTGACCGACAAGGAATACCAGATCCTGCGCAACGCTTCACTGGCGGTGCTGCGTGAAATTGGCGTGGACACCGGCGGCTCCAACGTGCAGTTCTCCATCAACCCCAAAGACGGGCGCATGGTGGTCATTGAGATGAACCCACGTGTCAGCCGCTCGTCGGCGCTGGCGTCCAAGGCCACGGGTTTCCCCATTGCCAAGGTGGCGGCCAAATTGGCCGTGGGCTACACGCTGGACGAGTTGCGCAACGAAATCACGGGCGGTGCCACGCCCGCATCGTTTGAGCCCTCCATTGACTACGTGGTCACCAAGATCCCGCGTTTTGCGTTCGAAAAATTCCCCACCGCCGACAGCCGCCTTACCACGCAGATGAAGAGCGTGGGCGAGGTCATGGCCATGGGCCGCACCTTCCAGGAAAGTTTCCAGAAAGCCTTGCGCGGTCTGGAAGTGGGCGTGGACGGCATGAACGAAAAAACCCAGGACCGCGAAATCCTGGAGAAAGAGCTGGGCGAGCCCGGACCTGACCGCATCTGGTACGTGGGTGATGCGTTCGCCGCGGGCTGGACGCTGGATGAGGTGCACGACATCACCAAAATCGACAAGTGGTTTTTGGTGCAAATTGAAGACATCGTCAAAAACGAACTGGCCCTGGACGCCCTGGTGGCCGCCAAAGGCGAGGGCGCTCTGGCCAGCCTGGGTGCTGACGCCTTGCGCGCCTTGAAGAAAAAAGGCTTCTCCGACCGCCGTCTGGCCAAATTGCTGCACACCACCGAGCATGTGGTGCGCGCCACCCGCATGGCCTTGAACGTGCGCCCCGTGTACAAGCGGGTGGACACCTGCGCGGCGGAGTTTTCCACCGACACGGCCTACATGTACTCGACCTACGAAGGCCATGGCGATGGTGAGTGCGAGGCCGAGCCCACCGACAACCGGAAAATCATGGTGCTGGGTGGCGGACCCAACCGCATTGGCCAGGGCATCGAGTTTGACTACTGCTGCGTGCACGCAGCGCTGGCCATGCGCGAAGACGGGTACGAGACCATCATGGTCAACTGCAACCCCGAGACCGTCTCCACCGACTACGACACCTCGGACCGCCTGTATTTCGAGCCACTGACGCTGGAGGATGTGCTGGAAATAGTGGACAAAGAGAAGCCGCTGGGCGTGATCGTGCAGTACGGTGGCCAGACCCCCTTGAAGCTGGCCCTGGGCCTGGAAGCCAACGGCGTGCCCATCATCGGCACCAGCCCCGACATGATCGATGCCGCCGAGGACCGCGAGCGTTTCCAAAAGCTGCTGAACGACCTGGGCCTGCGCCAGCCCCCCAATGCCACGGCCCGCACCGAGTCCGAAGCGCTGGCCAAGGCCGAGGCCCTGGGCTACCCGCTGGTGGTGCGTCCCAGCTACGTGCTGGGTGGACGTGCGATGGAAATCGTGCATGAGCAGCGTGACCTGGAGCGCTACATGCGTGAGGCCGTCAAGGTCAGCCACGATTCCCCTGTGCTGCTGGACCGTTTCCTGAACGACGCCATCGAGTGCGATGTGGATTGCCTGCGCGACGACCAGGGTCAGACCCTGATCGGCGGCGTGATGGAGCACATCGAACAGGCGGGTGTGCACAGCGGCGACTCCGCCTGCTCGTTGCCACCGTACTACCTGAGCAAGGCCACGGTGGACGAGCTCAAGCGCCAGTCGGCGGCCATGGCCGCTGGCCTGAACGTGGTAGGCCTGATGAACGTGCAGTTCGCCATCCAGGAGGTGGACGGCCAGGACGTGATCTACGTGCTCGAAGTGAACCCCCGCGCGTCGCGCACCGTGCCTTTTGTCTCCAAGGCCACCGGCATTCAGCTGGCCAAGGTGGCGGCGCGTTGCATGGCGGGGCAGTCGTTGGTCTCGCAAGGTGTGACCCAAGAGGTCACCCCGCCATACTTCAGTGTGAAAGAGGCGGTGTTTCCCTTCGTGAAATTTCCGGGTGTGGATACCATCCTCGGCCCTGAAATGAAGTCCACTGGCGAGGTCATGGGCGTGGGCAAAACCTTTGGCGAAGCCTTTGTGAAGAGCCAGCTGGGTGCCGGCACCCGTCTGCCACGCTCGGGCAAGGTGTTCATCTCCGTGAAGAACAGCGACAAGGCCCGGGTGGTGGAGGTCGCGCGCGGCTTGGTGGCACAGGGCTTTGAGGTGATTGCTACCAAGGGCACGGCCCAGGCCATCGCCGACGCTGGTGTGGCCTGCAGCACCGTCAACAAGGTCACCGAGGGGCGTCCCAACATCGTGGACATGATCAAGAGCGACCAAATCGCCATGGTCATCAACACGGTGGAAGAGCGGCGCAACGCCATTGTGGATTCACGCTACATTCGCACCTCGGCATTGCTGGCACGGGTCACCACTTTCACCACCATTTCGGGCGCGGAGGCTGCGGTCGAAGGCATGAAGGCCATGGACAACCTGGACGTGATTTCTGTTCAGGAGATGCACGCCCAGCTGCGGGCCTGACGCACTTGCCTGAGGTCTGAGCCCCGTGGCACACTGACCCCATAGTTGAAACTTGCGCCCCGCCCAGCGGGGGCGCTGACCGCCACCGCGGGCACCGCCGGTGGCGGTTTGTCATTTTGAACGGAGAAACAAGATCATGGCCACCATTCCCGTGACCAAGCGCGGTGCAGAGGCACTGAAGGCTGAATTGCACAAGCTCAAAACCGTGGATCGCCCCTGGGTCATCAACGCGATTGCCGAGGCCCGCGCGCAAGGTGACTTGAGCGAAAACGCCGAATACGATGCGGCCAAGGATCGTCAGGGCTTCATCGAAGGCCGGATCGCTGAAGTCGAAGGCAAGCTCTCGTCTGCCCAAATCATTGACCCTGCGGCGCTGGATGCCGGCGGCAAGGTGGTGTTTGGCTCCACGGTGGACTTGGAGGACGAAGACAGCGGCAACGCCGTGACCTACCAGATCGTGGGCGAAGACGAGGCCGACCTGAAGCTGGGACGCATCAACATCAGCAGCCCCATTGCCCGCGCACTCATCGGCAAGGAAGAAGGCGACAACGTCGAGGTGCAAGCCCCAGGCGGCACCAAACACTACGAAATTGTGGGCGTGCGTTACGAATGACGCGCCCGCCGTCGGCCCCGCATTGGCCGCGCCTGGCCGTGATGGTGGCGGCACTGTGGTGGGGTGCGATCACGGCGTTGGCCTTTGTGGCCGTGCCCCTGTTGTTTGCTCGCCTGGGCAGCCCTGCGGTAGCAGGGCCTGTGGCGGCGGCGCTGTTTCAGGTGGTGTGCCTGGTCACCGGGGGGGCTTGCGCGCTGTTGCTGGGTTTTTATGTGCTTTTTAGTCCGCCGGCGCTTGACACAAAAGCTTATTCAGCTCTGTTTTTGTTGGCTCTTGCCGCCGTGGCCGCCGGTGCACAGGCCGGCTGGGTGGCGTCCCACATCGTGACGGCAAGGGCCAGCGGGGGGAATTTGAAACTGTGGCACAGCCTGGGCTCGGCCCTGGTGCTGGTGCAGTGGGCGGCGGCGGGTGTTTCGCTGTGGTGGCTCACACGCGGTGTGTTGCCCGTGAGCCCCCGCCAGGAGCACTGAGGGGCGCAGCGGTCGGCCGCGCCGCAACACCCCTCGGCTTGGGTCAGGTCTGGGCCGCCAGGCCGCGTTCGGCCGATTCGAGGGTGTTCACCATCAGCATGGTGATGGTCATGGGGCCCACACCGCCGGGCACGGGGGTGATGTGGCTGGCCACTTCTTTCACCCCGGCAAAGTCCACATCGCCACACAGCTTGCCTTCGTCGTTGCGGTTCATGCCCACGTCGATCACCACCGCGCCGGGTTTGACCATGTCCGCGGTGAGCACGTTTCGCTTGCCCACGGCCGCCACGATCACGTCGGCCTGCAGCGTCATGGCCTTGAGGTCCGGCGTGGCACTGTGGCAAACGGTGACGGTGGCGTTTTGCTGCAGCAGCATGAGGGCCATGGGCTTGCCCACGATGTTGCTGCGGCCGATCACCACCGCGTGCTTGCCGCGCAGTTGGTAACCAATGCTCTCCAGCATCTTCATGCAGCCATAGGGCGTGCAAGGCCAGAAGCCGGGTTGACCCACCATCAGCGCACCAGCGCTGGCCACATGGAAACCGTCCACGTCTTTGGCGGGTGAAATGGCTTCAATCACCTTGTGCGCGTCGATGTGCGCGGGCAGTGGCAGTTGCACCAGGATGCCGTGGATGCTGGGGTCGTTGTTCAGGGCGTCCACCCGGGCCAGCAGCTCGGCTTTGGTCATGGTCGCGCCGTACTGTTCGAGCACCGAATGCATGCCCGTGTCGTGGCAGGCCTTGACCTTGTTGCGCACATACACCTGGCTGGCGGCGTTGTCGCCCACCAGCACCACCGCCAGGCCGGGGGTGATGCCCTGGGTTTTCAGTGCCGCCACCCGCCGGGCCACGGATTCGCGCAGTTGGCGGGAGAGGGCATTGCCGTCGATGAGTTGTGCAGTCATGGTTTTAAATAAAAAAGCCCGCCAGCGCTTTGCTGGTGGGCTTTGGTTGCTATTGAGTGCTTGTATCTGCTGTGGGCGTTCAGTCGCGGTCAGGCGGCGACGGGTGCGGTTTGCCCCAGGGCAATTTTCAGCAAATCGGCCACGGTGTTGGCGTTGAGCTTTTCCATGATGTTGGCCCGGTGGGCCTCCACCGTCTTGATGCTGATGCCCAGGTCGTCGGCAATCTGCTTGTTCAGGCGACCGGCCACGATGCGCTCCAACACCTGGGCCTCGCGCGTGGTCAGCTTGGACAGCAGGGCATCTCGGCTGGCGGCTTTCTGGTGGTCGGTGAAGGTTTCCCTGGCCTTTTCCAGCATTTTTTCCACCATGCTGAGCAAGGCGTTTTCCTGGAAGGGTTTGGGAATGAAGTCAAGGGCGCCCTTTTTCATGGACTCCACCGCCATGGGCACGTCGCCGTGTCCGGTGATGAACACGATGGGCAGCGGCGAACGGCGCTCAATGAGCTTGTCCTGCAGCTCCATGCCCGACATGCCCACCATGCGGATGTCGGCAATCAGGCAGGCGACCTCGCGGGTGTCATATCGGCTCAGAAAAGCCTCGGCGGACTCGTAGCACCGCACCCGGTAGTCGTTGCCTTCCAGCAACCACTGCAACGAGTCGCGCACGGCCTCGTCGTCGTCCACCACGTACACGGTGCCTCGTTTCGGAATCATGCTCATTGTTGTCTTCCTCGGACGTTTTCGTGACCTTGTATCGGCTCAGCGAGAGAGTTCGTGAGGTCTATTGCATTTCAGCGGGTTTGAGTGGGGAAACCACTGGTATCCAGAAGCTGAAAACGCAACCCAGAATCTCTGTTCCATTGTAGATGTTCTCCACTTGGATTCTCCCGTGGTGCGATTCGATGATGCTGCGGCACAGCTTCAGGCCGATGCCCATGCCTTCGTTTTTGGTGCTGTAAAAAGCCTCGTAAATGCGTTCCAGCAGCTCGTCTGGCACACCCTTGCCAGTGTCCCGCACACTGAATTCGACAACATCCGCATCGTCGATGTGGCGGGGCAGCACCTTGAGTTCCAGCTGCCGCTGCGGCACTGGCCTTTCGGCCAACAAAATGGACTCGGCCCCGTTTTTCAGCAGGTTGATGAGCACCTGCTCGATGAGGATGGGGTCCACCATGAGCTTGGGCAATCGCGCAGCCACATAGTGTGTCAGGCGGACCTGTTGGCGGCGCAATTCGATGTCGGCCAACTCGATGGCGTTGTTCACCATGGTGCCCACGTCGGACAGGGTGGGGTTGGGCTCGCTGCGCTTCACGAATGCCTTGATGCGCTGAACAATCTGCCCCGCGCGCTGTGCCTGGCGGGCGGTTTTGTCCAGTGCCTGCAGCAGGTCGGGCTCGCTGATCTGGTGTTTTTGCAGCCGCGTGATCATGCCGCTGCAGTAGTTGCTGATGGCGGTGAGCGGCTGGTTCAGTTCGTGGGCCACGCTGGACGCCATTTCACCCATGGTGATGAGGCGACTGGCGGTTTGTGCGCGTTCGGACTGCTGGGCGGCCAGTGCCTCTGCGTGGCGGCGGGCGGTGATGTCGGTGGCGATGGCCATTTGCGCCAGTCGTCCGTCCACCCAGGTGACGTAGCGCGAACGCACCTCCAGCCATTTGCCCAGTTCGTCCACATACAGTTCGGTGTTTTCGGCTTGGGCATCGGTCAGGCTGTCGGTGGGCATGCCCACAAAGGCATCCACCGGGTCGCTGTCATCGCCATCGGGCACGGCGGGCTGGCCCAGGCGGTCCACCACGTGCTGGTGGCCCTTGCCGTCCATGCCAAACCACAGGCGATACAGCTTGTTGGCAAACAGCAATTCGTCACTGCCCAGCGGCACCACCGACACCGCCGAGTCCAGGCTTTCCAGCACCGTGGTGAAACGTTCATAGGAGGCGGTCAGCTCCTGGCGGATGCGCTTGGGCTCGGTGATGTCGGTCATGGAGGTCATCCAGCCGCTTTGCACACCGTTGGGATCAATCAGTGGCGACACATACATGCGCGCATCAAACACCTGGCCATTGCGACGGCGCACGCGCACCTCGAAGCCGCCTGGGCTGGAGCGCCCGCTGACCTCGTCATCCAACCGTGCGGTCAGCAGCTCGCGGTCTTCTTCTGGCCAATAGGGAAAGGGCGCGGTGCAGCCCACCAGTTCGGCCTCGGTCCAGCCGGTCATGCTGCAAAAGGCCGGGTTCACGTAGGAGATGCGGCCATGCATGTCCAGCGCCCGCATGCCCGTGAGCATGGAGTTTTCCATGGCCCGGCGGAAGTTGGTTTCAGCCACCAGCGCCTGCTGGGCCTGGGCCCGACGGCGGGTGTGGCGCCAGGTGCCCACCAGCATCCACACCGTGAGGGCACTGAGTGCGCCGATCAGCCACATGAGCCCGCTGCCCACCACATCTTGCGACGCCCGGTGACCCTGTGCCCGCAGCAGCAGGCCGTTGCCGACGGGCGACACCGGGATTTCCTGTGAGATGTGTTGCGGCGCCCACGGCAGCGGTGGCAGGATGCGGTGGGGCGGCGTGCTGACCATGCCGGCCAGCACTTGGCCCCGATCGTCCACCAGCGTCACGGCATACCGCGCCATGACCTCGGGGGGCACTCCAAAGCGCAGCAGCCCATCGACTGAGAACTCGCCCATGACCACCCCACTGAAGCGTGAAATGTCGGCCAGCGGCACCTGTACCTGCAAGGTGGCGCCCTGGTCCGGGTGGGACAGGGGGCTGGAATACACCGGCTGGCGCAGTTCGCGCGACAGGTCAAACGACCCGCCGGTCTCTGCTGGGGGCATCAGGTCACCGGGGCGGCGCACGCTGGAGTCTGCCGCGCTGGGCGAGGCGTGGGAGGCAATCACCTGCCGGTGGTTGTCCACCCAGCTCACGGCCACCAGCTCGGGGTACTGGTTGATGAGGTTTTCGGCCTGCATCTCGAACTCGGTGGCGTCGATTTCCTTGTTGGTGATTTGGCGGGCCATGCGCATGAGTTGCTCTTGGCGTTCCAGCAGGCGCAGGCGCAGGCGCTGCTGCGCGTACTCCACGTCGCGCGCGACGGCGCCTTGCTCCCGGTCAATTTCCTCGGTGCGCAAATACGCAAACGCCGACAGCATGACGAGCAGGAACAACACCACGGCCACCAAGGGCCCCAACAGGGCATACCTGTCCTGACGGGAGGGTGACTGTTTGCGCCACCAGCTTTTCCACCACAAGCTGCGGGTGGCTGCATTGGCTGATGGCGGGCGTGTGGGGCTGTTCGGGATCGTCATGGGCGGCTGAGTACACCACAGGATCATTGGCCCTGTGCAAGGGGGCACACGAGACCGTCAGATTGGTCTGGTGTGGCTGACAAATGCCTTGCATTTTTAACCAAAATTACTCTCGTAATATGAAATCTATATTTGCATGTTGAAATTTTAGAAAGCTTGTGAGACACTTCTGCCCGAGTTTTCGTACCGCATTTCCCACCCAAGGTCACACAAGGAGACAAGACCATGTCCAACGCCCAGGACCAGAAACTGTTTGGCAGCGCTGCCAAGGACGCAGACAGCCAAGAAACCCGTGAGTGGATGGACGCCTTGTCCGCCGTCATCGAAAAGGAAGGGGGCGAGCGCGCCCACTTTTTGCTGGAGCAGCTGCTGGAGCACGCCCGGGAAAACAGCATCGACATGCCGTTCTCTGCCACCACAGGTTACGTCAACACCATCGAAACCGACCAGGAAGAGCGCTGCCCCGGCAACATCGAAATTGAAGAGCGCCTGCGCGCCTACATGCGTTGGAACGCCATGGCCATGGTGGTCAAGGCCAACCGCCACAACCCCGCCGATGGCGGCGATCTGGGCGGTCACATTGGCTCGTTTGCGTCGCTGGCGCATTTGTTTGGTGCGGGCTTCAACCATTTTTGGCATGCTGAGAGCGAAAACCACGGCGGCGACTGCCTCTACATCCAGGGCCATGTGTCGCCCGGTGTGTACGCCCGCGCCTACCTGGAAGGCCGCCTGACCGAAGAACAGTTGCTGAACTTCCGCCAGGAGGTGGATGGCAAGGGTTTGTCGAGCTACCCGCACCCCAAGTTGATGCCCGAGTTTTGGCAGTTTCCCACCGTGTCCATGGGCTTGGGGCCATTGATGGCCATCTATCAAGCGCGTTTTTTGAAGTACCTGCACGCCCGTGGCATTGCCAACACCGAAAACCGCAAGGTGTGGGTGTTCTGCGGTGACGGCGAAATGGACGAGGTGGAAAGCCTGGGTGCCATCGGCTTGGCGGCCCGCGAGGGGCTGGACAACCTGATTTTCGTCATCAACTGCAACCTGCAGCGCCTGGACGGCCCCGTGCGCGGTAACGGCAAGATCGTGCAAGAGTTGGAAGGCGAGTTCCGCGGTGCGGGCTGGAACGTCATCAAGCTGCTGTGGGGCTCCAACTGGGACCCGCTGCTGGCCCGTGACAAAGACGGCGCACTGCGCAAACTGATGATGGACACGCTGGACGGTGACTACCAGAGCTTCAAGGCCAACGACGGCGCTTACGTGCGCAAGAACTTCTTTGGCCGCGACCCCAAGACGCTGGAGATGGTGTCCAAAATGTCTGACGACGACATCTGGGCCCTGCGCCGGGGTGGCCACGACCCCCAAAAGGTGTACGCGGCCTACCACCAGGCCGTCAACACCAAGGGCCAGCCCACGGTCATGCTCATCAAAACCGTCAAGGGTTACGGCATGGGCAAGTCGGGCGAGGGCAAGAACAACGTGCACCAGACCAAGAAGCTGACGGACGAAGACATCAAAATCTTCCGTGACCGCTTCAACATCCCGATTCCTGACAGCGAGCTGGCCAAGATTCCGTTTTACAAGCCGGCCGATGACACGCCCGAAATGCAGTACCTGCACGAGCGCCGCAAGGCACTCGGTGGCTACTTGCCCAAGCGCCGCACCAAGGCCGACGAGCAATTCACCGTGCCGTCGCTGGATACTTTCAAGAGCGTGATGGAGCCCACCGCCGAGGGGCGCGAAATTTCCACCACCCAAGCCTATGTGCGCTTTTTGACGCAACTGCTGCGCGACCAGGCCCTGGGCCCACGCGTGGTTCCCATTTTGGTGGACGAGGCACGCACCTTTGGCATGGAAGGCCTGTTCCGCCAGATCGGCATTTACAACCCCCAAGGCCAGCAGTACACCCCGGTGGACAAAGACCAGGTCATGTACTACCGCGAAGACAAGGCCGGCCAGATTCTGCAAGAGGGCATCAACGAAGCAGGCGGCATGAGCAGCTGGATTGCCGCTGCCACCAGCTACAGCACCAGCAACCGCATCATGGTGCCGTTCTATGTGTACTACTCCATGTTCGGCTTCCAGCGCATTGGCGACTTGGCCTGGGCGGCGGGTGACATGCAGGCACGCGGCTTCTTGCTGGGCGGGACGTCAGGGCGCACCACGCTCAACGGCGAAGGCCTGCAGCACGAAGACGGCCACAGCCACATCATGGCGGGCACCATTCCCAACTGCATCAGCTACGACCCAACCTTTGCGCACGAGGTGGGCGTCATCCTGCACCACGGCCTGAAGCGCATGGTGGAGAAGCAAGACAACGTCTTCTATTACCTGACGCTGCTGAACGAGAACTACGCCATGCCCGGCCTGACCGCTGGCACGGAAGAGCAAATCATCAAGGGCATGTACCTGTGCAAGCCCGGCGCCGAGGGGGCCACCCGTGTGCAGCTGCTGGGGTCTGGCACCATCCTGCGCGAGAGCATTGCTGCCCAGGAACTGCTGGCTACCGACTGGGATGTGCAGGCCGATGTGTGGAGCTGCCCCAGCTTCAACGAGCTGACCCGCGACGGCCAGACCGCCGAGCGCTTCAACCTGCTGCACCCGCTGGAGAACCCGCAAGTGCCGTTTGTGACCCAGCAGCTGGCTGGCCACAGTGGTCCCGTGGTGGCTTCGACCGACTACATGAAGGCCTATGCCGAGCAGATTCGCCCCTTCATCCCCAAAGGCCGTACCTACAAGGTGCTGGGCACCGACGGTTTTGGCCGCAGCGACTTCCGCAGCAAGCTGCGCGAGCACTTCGAGGTGAACCGCCACTACATCGTGGTCGCCGCCCTCAAGGCGCTGAGCGAAGAGGGCGCAGCACCCGCCGCCAAGGTGGCCGAGGCCATTGCCCAGTACGGCATCAACGCCGACAAGATCAACCCGCTGTACGCCTGAGCACAGGCAGCATTGGAGACACAACATGTCAATCATTGAAGTGATGGTTCCCGACATCGGGGACTTTGACGAAGTGACCGTCATCGAGCTGATGGTCAAACCCGGCGACACGGTCAAGGCCGAGCAAAGCCTGATCACCGTGGAGAGCGACAAGGCGTCCATGGAAATTCCGTCCAGCCACGCCGGTGTGGTGAAAGAACTGAAGGTGGCGCTGGGCGACAAGGTCAAGCAAGGCTCGCTGGTGGTCATGCTGGAAGTGGCGGGCGATATTTCAGCATCAAATAAAGCTCCAGCGACTGATGTTGTTGCGGTTGATGCTCCTGTTTCTGTTGCCGTCCCGGCTGCGCCCGCCGCTGCACCCGTGATCGCCGCCGCACCCGCTGGGTCGGTGGAGGTGCACGTGCCCGACATTGGCGACTTCAAGGACGTCGTGGTCATTGAGGTGTTCGTCAAACCCGGCGACGCCGTCAAGGTCGAGCAAAGCCTGATCACCGTGGAGAGCGACAAAGCCTCCATGGAAATCCCCTCGTCACACGCGGGGGTCATCAAGGAGCTCAAAGTCAAGTTGGGCGACACCGTCAACATCGGTGACCTGCTGGCCACGCTGGAAGGCGCCGCTGGTGCCGCCGCACCCGCTGCTGCACCGGTTCCCGCGCCTGCACCCGTGGCCGCGCCGGCTGCTGCTGCCGTGTCTGCGCCTGCTGCTTCCGCGCCCGTGGCCGCGGCCGCGCACAACCCCACCACCTTGGCGGTGGGCCTGCCCCATGCGTCACCCTCGGTGCGCAAGTTCGCCCGTGAGTTGGGCGTACCGCTGGCCGAAGTCAAGGGCACTGGGCACAAAGGCCGCATCACGCCCGACGACGTACAAGCCTTCACACGAGGTGTCATGTCAGGAGCGCTGCAAACCACGGCCATCGCGGCTGCGGTGGCCAGCCAGGTGGGCAAGTCCGCTGGTGGCGGTGGTGGCTCCGAGCTGGGCCTCATCCCCTGGCCCAAGGTGGATTTCACCAAGTTCGGCCCCACCGAGCGCAAGGAGATGAGCCGCATCAAGAAAATCAGCGGTGCCAACCTGTTGCGCAACGCCGTGATGATTCCGGCCGTCACCAACCACGACGATGCCGACATCACCGACCTGGAAGCCTTCCGCGTCTCCACCAACAAAGAGAACGAGAAGTCGGGCGTGAAGGTCACCATGCTGGCCTTCCTCATCAAGGCCTGCGTGGCCGCACTGAAGAAATTCCCCGAATTCAACAGCAGCCTGGACGGCGACGCGCTGATTTACAAGCAGTACTTCCACATTGGCTTTGCGGCGGACACGCCCAACGGCCTGGTGGTGCCTGTCATCAAAGACGCCGACAAAAAAGGCATTTTCCAGATCAGCCAGGAAATGGGCGAGCTGGCCAAAAAAGCCAGAGACGGCAAGCTGGGCCCCGCCGACATGAGCGGTGCGTGCTTCACCATTTCTTCTCTGGGCGGCATAGGCGGGCGTTACTTCACACCCATCATCAATGCGCCTGAAGTGGCCATTCTGGGCGTGTGCAAGAGCACCATGGAGCCGGTGTGGGACGGCAAGGCTTTCCAGCCACGCCTGATGCTGCCGCTGTCGCTGACTTGGGACCACCGCGTGATTGATGGCGCAGCTGCCGCACGCTTCAACGTGTACCTGGGCCAAATCCTCGGCGACTTCCGCCGGATCATGCTGTAAAGGAACCTGAACATGGCAAACATTGACATCCAGGTTCCCGACATTGGCGACTTCGACGAAGTGGCGGTGATCGAGCTGCTGGTCAAACCCGGCGATACGGTCAAGGTCGAGCAAAGCCTCATCACCGTGGAGAGCGACAAGGCCTCCATGGAAATCCCGTCCAGCCACGCGGGTGTGGTCAAAGAGCTGAAAGTGGCCCTGGGCGACAAGGTCAAGCAAGGCTCTGTGGTGCTGGTGCTGGAAGTGGCAGGAGACGTTTCTGAGCCAAAACAGGCTGTAGCGCAATCTGCACCTGCAGTCTCAGCTACACCTGCTGCAGCGACTGCCACACCACCGGCCGCTCCAGCAGCAGTGGCCGCCCCTGTCTCAGCCACCAACGCCGCCAGCTTTGCAGGCACGGCCGACATGGAGTGCGACGTGCTGGTGCTGGGCGGTGGCCCAGGCGGTTACTCAGCCGCCTTCCGCGCTGCCGACCTGGGCCTGAAAGTCGTCATCGTGGAGCGCTACGCCACCCTGGGTGGCGTGTGCCTGAACGTAGGTTGCATCCCAAGTAAGGCCCTGCTGCACGTGGCCGCGGTCATGGACGAAGTCAGCCACCTGGGCGATTTGGGCGTGGACTTTGGCGCACCGGTGGTCAACATCGACAAGCTGCGCGGCCACAAAGAAAAGGTCATTGGCAAGCTGACCGGCGGCCTGGGTGCCATGGCCAAAATGCGCAAGGTGACCACCGTGCGCGGCTACGGCCACTTTGTGGGTGCCAACCACCTGGAAGTGGAAGAAACCACCGGTACGGGCCAGGAAAAGACCGGCGGCAAGAAGGTCATTGCCTTCAAGAAAGCCATCATCGCCGCAGGCAGCCAGGCCGTGCGCCTGCCTTTCATGCCCGACGATCCACGTGTGGTCGATTCCACCGGCGCCCTGGCGCTGAAAGAAGTACCCAAACGCATGCTCATTCTGGGCGGCGGCATCATCGGCCTGGAAATGGGCACCGTCTACAGCACCCTGGGCGCAAGGCTTGACGTGGTGGAAATGATGGACGGCCTGATGCAAGGCGCTGACCGCGATCTGGTCAAAATCTGGCAGAAGATGAACGCCAAGCGTTTCGACAACATCATGCTCAAGACCAAAACGGTGGGCGCACGCGCCTTGCCCGAAGGCATTGAGGTGACGTTTGCCGCGATGGAGGAGGGCGCGAACGGGAGCAACGCCAGCGTTGCGGCCCCCGCACCCCAGGTGTACGACCTGGTGCTGCAAGCCGTGGGCCGCACACCCAACGGCAAGAAGATTGCCGCCGACAAAGCCGGTGTGGCCGTGACCGACCGTGGCTTCATCAACGTCGATATCCAGATGCGCACCAACGTGCCGCACATCTTCGCCATTGGCGACATCGTGGGCCAGCCCATGCTGGCGCACAAGGCGGTGCATGAGGCGCATGTGGCAGCCGAAGTGATTGCCGGCGAACTGCAAGGCAACAAAGAGCTGGCAGCAGCCGCGTTCAACGCCCGGGTCATCCCCAGCGTGGCCTACACCGACCCCGAAGTGGCGTGGGTAGGCCTGACGGAAGACCAGGCCAAAGCGCAAGGCATCAAGGTCAAAAAGGGCCTGTTCCCCTGGACGGCCTCAGGCCGCGCCATTGCCAACGGCCGCGACGAAGGCGTGACCAAGCTGCTGTTTGACGACAGCCCCGAAGCACACGGCCATGGCAAGATCCTGGGCGGCGGCATGGTCGGCACCCACGCGGGCGACATGATTGGCGAGGTGGCGCTGGCCATCGAGATGGGTGCAGATGCCGTGGACATTGGCAAAACCATCCACCCCCACCCCACGCTGGGCGAGAGCATAGGCATGGCGGCCGAGGTGGCGCATGGCAGTTGCACGGATGTGCCGCCTGCGCGGAAGTGATTTTTATATAAAAATGTGCTACTAGCGCTTATGTATAAAGCGTAATTAGCTATCAAAAACAATAAAACCCGAACTGGCAACGGTTCGGGCTTTTTTGTTGAGTGCCCGGTGGCTACCCACAACCACCCCACCACGCCATCCATCGTTGCTCGCCTTGGTGGTGGTGTTGCGTGGCTTGGCCCCAGCCACGCCACGCCATTGGCCACGCACGGGTGTTGCACACCGATGTGCCGCTGCAAGAAGCGGTGCAACGCACGCTGGGCCAAGCGGTATCAACACGTTTGTTGCAACACCGCATCCCAGAGGTGCTGCTGTGGCAGGCCGAACGAGGTTGGACTTACGCACCCCGCCACGGCCGCCCCTGGCCAGACCGTGTGCGCCAATTGGTGGCCCAACGCCCCGATGCCGACTGGTCTGCACCCGCACTGGCCGCTGTGTTCCACACCAGCGAATCCACCCCGCACCGCTACCGCTTCACCGTGCACACACAGAAAGTGCCCCGGCTGGATCTGCCCGCAGACGCCTCCCCGCTCTGGTGGGCTACATGCTGCACATGAACCGGATTGGCAGCACCACACTCGAAGCCCGCTGCGGACGTTGAACAGACCGTCTGCAGACGCTCAGCCCGCAGGCAGGTGTCTGGTGATTGCCAATGCTGTGGAGGTCGTGCGGGTAGGTTTCATGTCAGGAAAGACCCACGGCCATCAGCCTGCTTGGGGTAAGGGTGCGAGGGGCTAACTTGAATCGGTTGATGCTGTCCGTCAGCACCTGCACCTGGTCGTCCAGGCTGCGGGCCGCAGCGGCAGTTTCTTCGACCTGTGCCGCGTTTTGTTGCGTGTTCTGGTCTATCTGCGCAACGGCCTGGCCCACCTGGGCGATGCCGGTGGATTGCTCCCGGGATGCCAGTTCGATGCTGGACACCGACACATCGACCTTCTGGATGGCCTCCACCGCCAGCATCACGGCATCGCCTGCCTTTTGCACCACTGCGTTGCCCGCGTCCAGTTTGTTTGCGTTGTCGGTGATGATGGTTTTGATTTCTTGCGCGGCGGCTGCCGAGCGCTGCGCCAGGGCGCGCACCTCTGCCGCGACCACGGCAAAGCCCCGACCTTGGTCGCCCGCACGGGCCGCCTCAACGGCGGCATTCAGCGCCAGGATGTTGGTTTGAAAGGCGATGGAATCGATCACGCCAACGATGTCCGTGATGCGCTGCGACGAGGCGTGAATGCCATGCATGGTGTCCACCACGCTGCCCACCAGTTGGCCCACTTTCTGCGCCGATTGGGTGGCGCTGGCCGCCAGCTGGCTGACCACCAGCGTGGTCTGGGCGTTTTGCTGCACGGCACCGGTCATTTGCTCCATGGACGAGGCGGTCTGCTGCAACGAGCTGGCCTGCGATTCGGTGCGTTCGCTCAGGTCGGCATTGGCCGACGCGATTTGACTCGATGCTGCAGACACAGCCATGGCGCTTTCCTGTATGCGCCCGAGCACATCGCACAACGCGTCTTTCATGCGTTGAATGGCGCGCAGCATCACCGCCAATTCGTGCTGACCAGTTGACTCGAACTGAACCGTCAGGTTGCCATTGGCCACCTCTTCAGCCACACGCATGGCGGTGTGTATGGGACGCATGATGGAACGCATCAACAGCACCGACACCGCAAGCGCCATGACCAGGCTCACCACACCCAACCCCACGAGTTGCGTGTTTTGACCGCGCAGGGTCGTTTCAACCGAATCGCTGCGCAGATTGGCCGCCTTTTGCTGGTTGGCCAGCAGCTGGTTGATGGGGGTGCGCAAAGCATCGAGTGCGGGCAACACCTCCAGGTTCAGCATGAAGGTGGCATCTTCATCCTGCCCCGTGCGCAGCAGCTCGCTGGCAGCGGTGAACGTTTTCACGAATTCAGTGCGCTTGGCCAAGAGTTCGTTGAACAACGCCCGGTCTTCGTCGGTGTGGATCAGTGTGCCCAACTCGTCAAACATCCCATTCAAGCGTTGGCGCGTGTCGGCCAACCGGGTGCGCACGGCATCGCGTTTGTTGTCGTTGACCACAAACAACTCCAAGGTGTTGCGGCTGTTGTCTTTGGTTGCGCTGTCAATGGCGGATATCAACTGGAGTTGTTTGAACTCTTTTTGAACCAGGTCGTCCACACTGGACAAGGTGGCGCGGTTGCTCAACACACCGGTCACAACCACGATGAGCATCAAGCCCAGCATCAACATGAACGACCCGGTCAGGCGCGTTCGGATGGAGAGGTTTTCAAGCAAGCCCATGTCAACTCCTGAAGTAGAGGCCGCATTGCACCCGCATTCTGTGACGACTAAGTGAAAACCCTGATTCCCTCCTGAGTTGGCCGGAGCGCTGCCGCGAGCAGGCGGTTAAAAAATCTCCCACTACCGCCGAAGGTTGCCGCTACGATCTGAGGCCCGTCAGACGAAGACGATGAGCGGCAACCAAGACTTCCAGAGTGCAATGTTCGGCTACATGCAAGGTGCCGAACGCGATCAACCCCATGCAATCCGCCTACGCTCCATTGCCACCTGAGACAGAGCACCTTGCACCCGGTAGTCTGTGGGTGTGCTTGCCCAACGAGCCCTACGTGGTGCCCGCCACGCTGTCCCCCTTGTTGCTGTATGTGCTGACGGGTGATTTGGTAGTGGAAGATGCCTCTGTGGTGAGCGCTCAGCCTGCGCCGCACAGGCAATTGCCACGCTTCAGCGTGTGTGGTGGAACCCGTGGCGTGCGCCGTCTCCAGGCCGCTCCGGGGACACAGGTGCTGCTGACGCCCGTGCAAACTGGTCAGTGCTTTTCGCTGCTGGGGTTGTACGCTGGCGAGCTGTTCGATCGGTTGGTGGATGCCGCTGACTTG
Source organism: uncultured Hydrogenophaga sp. (assembly GCA_964396895.1). GTDB lineage: Bacteria > Pseudomonadota > Gammaproteobacteria > Burkholderiales > Burkholderiaceae_C > UBA2334. Next base: position 35,832 of record CAYNGJ010000015.1, read on the forward strand.
CTCCCCGCAGCCACGCTCACGCGCTTGCATGAACAGATGGATGCGGCGCAGTGGTCGGCATGCGCTGCCATGCCAGGGGGGGGCGCGGCCCTGGGTGTGTGGCACCGTTTTTTGTGTGCGTTGCATCGCATGAACCACTTTAGACACCCTTCGGACAAGGGGCTTGTCCTTCCACTCGGTTGCCTCGACACACCCATATCCGAGCTGGCGCAGCGCTGGAGCCTGAGCGTGCGGCAGTTTGAACGCCGCTTCTTCTGTACCCACGGGCAAAGCTTGCGAGCTTACCGCCAGCAATCGCGCTGCAGCCGTATGCTCACGCAGCTGGCGGGGGCATTGGGCCAACCCCATTCATGGGCCGATACCGCAGCCGGGGCGGGTTACGCCGACCAGGCACATCTCAGTCGCGACGTCTTGCGCTTCACGGGTCACACCCCGGCGGCGTTGCTGGCTGGGGTGCGCGAGCAAGACCCGGCGCTGTGGCCATTTCACTTGTCGCCCCAGGTGATGCCGCGCTGGTTCGGCCCGCACGGGTACTGACCTGCCCTGGCACGGCCCACCATAGGGCTCGTGTCGTTTCGGTTCAAGACACTCGGTGGGTCTGGGCCTACAGTGGGCCAACAACCAGTGTCCCCCGACACCACAGACAGCCCACGCCCCAAGCCATGCCCAAAACTGCCCCACAAACCACCCCAAACACCACCACGGCCACCGTTGCACCAGTCTTCCCATGGCCGCAAGCGGCTGACTACGCGTTTCGCGATGAACACCGCGCGCCGTTGCCCCCCGATTGCGGCCCGCTTGATGGCAGCGACATGCTGCTCGCCTTTGCAGGCTCGGCCCCCGCCTGGGTCGATGCCCTCATGGCGGCGCGCAACCAGGTGGTGGGCCGCCTGGGCCTGAAAACCGGCCCCATGCCCGCCGTCCTTCAAGGGCCTTTGCAGGTGGGCCAGTACCTGGGCATGTTCCAGGTGCGGCACCTGGGGCCTGACCTGGCACTGATGGGCGAGGACGACAGTCACCTGGACTTTCGCATCTTTGTGCGGGTAGACCGCGCCACCGCACCTGCGGGCGAGGTGGCCGAACTGGTGGTCAGCACCTGGGTGCGGCCCCACAACTGGGCCGGCCGGACTTACCTGGCCGTGGTCTGGCCGTTCCACTGGCTCATCTCCAAGGTCATGGTCAGGCGATTGGCAGGGTTGTTGGGCACGTCCACCCCGCACAGGCCTACCACGCAGCCGTGACGACCGGGCTGCACACCACCGGACCAGCAGGTTTGCTGACCGCCTGGCAGGCGTTGCACGCGCTGAACACGGGCACCGTGACCGCCACAGACCTGGTGCGCCAATGCCATGCCCGCATCGATACCATCAACCCCGTGGTGCGCGCCGTGGTCACCGAAGACCGTTCTGCCGCGCTGGCAGCAGCAGCCGTGCAAGACGCGCTGCGCCAGGAGGCAGCCCACTCGAACGCCCCCCACGCCCGCAGGCCGCCGGTTGCGCTGGCGGGGCTGCCCATCACCATCAAAGACAGTTTTGCCACCCAGGGCTTGCGCACCACCAGCAGTTTTGCACCACTGGCGCAGCATGTGCCCACGGCTGACGCAACCGCCGTGGCCAGGTTGCGTGCGGCAGGTGCCGTCGTCCTGGGCAAAACCAACCTGCCCGAACTGGCGGGCGACGTGCAATGCTGGAGCCCCCTGTTCGGACCCACACACAACCCCTGGCAGCTGAGCCACACACCCGGTGGCAGCTCGGGAGGCAGCGCTGCCGCCGTGGCCACAGGCCTGTCTTTCATGGACCTGGGCAGTGACCTGGCGGGCTCCATCCGCATACCCGCCGCGTACTGTGGCGTGGCCGGCCTGAAGACCACAGAGGGCCGCTTGCCCATCGCCGGGCACATCCCGCCGCTGCCTGGCGCGCCACGCACCGTCTGGCACATGCTGTCGCTGGGGGTGCTGGCCCGCTGCGTGGCCGACCTGGCACTGGGTTTTGACGCGCTGGCCACACCCGACACCCCACCGGCAGCACCCGCCCCACTTGGCCGCCCCCTGCGCGTGGCGTGGTGGGACGACTTTGGTGGCCTGCCGCTGTGCCCCCGCACCCGCGCGGCCCTGGATGCCACGGTGCGCACCCTCACCCAGGCAGGTGCAACGGTGCAGCGCGTGTGCCCCGCAACCTTCGACGTGCCCACCGCATGGGCTGCCTTTGGCCACGTGGCGGGTGCCGAAATCGGGCTGGGGCTGCCCGCCATGGCACGCCAGGCGGCGGCCATGGCGGGCAAACTGCTGGGGCCCCTCATGTCGACCCATGACATGCCGCTGACCCGTGCCATCGCACAAGGCATGGCGCTGGACATGCGGCGATACAACCACGGGCTGAACCAACGTGCCCGGCTGATGGCCGCGCTCGACAGTTTTTTGACCGAATGGGATGTTTGGCTGTGCCCGGTGGCCGCCACCACGGCCTACCCGGCACGCCCGCCTGGCCGGTGGCCCGCCTCGCCCTGGCTGAGCGTGGGGCAGCACCGGGTCCCCCGCCTGGAGGCCACGCTGGGCATGACCGTGCCGTTTTCCCTCACGGGTCACCCTGTGGTCAGCTTGCCTGCTGGGGTGTACGACGGCTTGCCGGTGGGCTTGCAGGTGGTGGGTGCGCGCTGGGCAGAACGCCGCTTGCTGGAGGATGCCATCCTGCTTGAGCGGTGGTTGGCGCACAGAGGTTCATCCGATAGAATGGTGCAGCGCAGCAAAATGTCATCTCCATCCACACGGGATGCACATCAAACCGATCAGCAGCACACCTGGAAGACCAGTGAACACCACCGTTACCCACGGGCAGTTGAATACCTTCACGCTGGTGGAGCTGCTGCAGCAACACCGGGGGATGTGTTCGGCCTCGTTGGCAGGGGAGTCGTCTTTCTCCGACCGCATCCGTGACCGTGCTGCCGAGATCGACCGGTTGCTGCCCTGGCTGAGTCCCCCCACTGGGCGGGGCGCGTTGCCGGTTGATGACCTCATCGGCCGCTGGCAAACCCTGGCCCAGCCTGGAGAGACCGACACCAGCGTCTCCAACTTTGCCCGACATACCGCGTTCATTGCCCGCTTGTTGCACCACTTGCGCACGGCGGGGGCCGATACGCCCAGGCCAGGCCTGGCACCTGAAGCCAGGTTTTTGTGGGGCAACGTGTGGCTGAGGCTGCCGGTGCTGACGGAGTTGCTGGGCCAGTTGCGTGGACTGGGAACCACGGCCATGGCCGCTCACCACTTTGATCCCAGCACCCGTGTGCGCCTGATGTTCCTGCTGGCACGTGCAGAAAGCCTGTTCGGCCAAGCCAGCCAACCGGGCTTGCGACGACACCAGCCCCGTGGTGCGGCGCTGTCGTTGAGCCAATTGGGCTGGACCGTACGCACCCGTTTGCTGTCGGGCGAGAAAACGCACCTGAGCGCCCAGCACTTTTTCGAGCAAGGCAGTGCGGCGATTCGCCCCGTGTTCGCCTGGATCAGAGACATCGGCGCCAGCCTGAACGAGGAGTACCCGGATGACCCAATGGGCTGATTCCACCCTGACCATGGCGGTGCTGGAGCACTGCCTGGACGGCATGCTCTGCCAATGCTCGGCAGACCTGGACAGGGTGATTCAAATCACCAACAGTGGCTGCTACCCCATGACGGGTTACGCCGAAGCCGAGCTGACGGGTTCCCGCGCCTTCACGCTGATGACATTGACGCACCCCGAGGACCGGTCCATGGTGCGCGCACAACTGGCCGCGGCGCTGGAGTTTGGTGCACCGTACCGTTTGGAGTACCGGTTGCTCAGCGCCGATGGCCTTGAAAAATGGGTCATCGAGCGGGGCATTTGCCCGCTCGATGGGGGCGATGGAAACGAACGGCAGTTTCATGTGTTTCTGGAAGACATCATGGCGCGTGTGGACAGCCAGAACCGCCGCGTGGAAACAGAAATCCGCTACCGCAGCATTTTTGAAAATTCGGTGGTGGGGGTGTTCCAGAGCGCCGACGATGGCCGGTATTTGGCGGTCAACCAAGCGCTGGCCGATCTTTACGGCTTTGCCACACCCGTCGAGCTGATGGCCGGGATCGCCGACATCGCGCACGGCCTGTACGTTGACCCTGGGCGGCGCAACGAGTTCAGGCAACTCATTCGCGCCCACGGTCGCGTGGTGGATTTCGAGTCAGAAGTCCGCTGCGCCAATGGCGAAACCATTTGGATTTCGGAGAACGCCTGGGCGGTGCTCGACCCGCAAGGTCAGCTCCGCTACTACGAAGGCATGGTGAGTGACGTGACGGAGCGCCGCGGCCACCAGGCCATGCTGCAGTTCCAGGCCACTCACGACCCCCTCACGGGCTTGCCCAACCGCAACCAATTGCCCCAGCGGCTGTCCCGGGCGTGCGGGGCACCGGTGGCGCTGGCGTTTCTCGACATCGACAACTTCAAGGTCATCAACGACAGCCTGGGGCATGCGCGCGGCGATGAATTGCTGGTTTGTGTGGCCAAGCGCCTGCAGGATGCGCTGCGACGAACGGACACCGTCGCCCGCTACGGGGGTGACGAATTTGTACTGCTCTTTCAATATTCGGCATCGCACGCCGAGGTCATCCAGACGTTGGAACGTGCCATGAGCGCCGTCCAGGCACCGTTGCAGCTGGGCGACCACGTGCTGCACATCAGCTGCAGCATGGGGGTGGCGCTGTACCCTGAAGACGCCACTGATCTGGCAGGCTTGCTGCGCATCGCCGACATCGCCATGTACGAAGCCAAAGCCCGGGGCAAGGGGTTGTACCGTTTTCACACCCAGGCCTTGAGCCATGCCGCGCAGGAGCGGTTCAGCTTGGAGGCATCACTGCGATCGGCTTTGGACGCTGGCGAAATCCGGGTGTACTTTCAACCCAAGGTGGACATCCACGAACAGGTCTGCGGTTGCGAAGCGTTGGCGCGCTGGCACAGCGCAGTGCATGGGCTGGTGACGCCTGACCGCTTCATTCCCATGGCAGAAGAAACCGGCCTGATCCTTCCCCTGGGCTGGCAAATTCTGCGCATGGCCTGCCAGGCGGCCGCCCGCTGGCCCACCTTGCACGGCAAGGCCTTGAGCGTGGCCGTCAACCTCTCGGCCCGACAGCTGTCGTCGCCTGTGCTGGTCCACGAGGTCAAGCAAGCGCTGGCGCTCAGTGGTTTACTGCCCACCCTGCTGGACTTGGAGATCACCGAAAGCATGTTGATGGACGATGTCGAGCGGACCATTGGCGTGCTGCACGAGCTGCGTGGGCTGGGGGTTCGCATCGCGGTGGATGACTTTGGCACCGGGTATTCATCGCTCAGCTACCTGAAGCGTTTGCCCATTGATGTGCTCAAAATCGACCGATCCTTTGTGGACGGGTGCCAGGCGGGTGACGGGATGCTGGCCATTCCCAGCGCCATCATTTTTCTGGGCAAGGCGTTGAATCTGCGCATCGTGGCTGAAGGGGTGGAAATGCCCGAGCAACTGGACCGGCTGCGCCAGAGCGGCTGCGACGAGTTTCAGGGTTACCACATTGCCCGGCCCATGGACCACGATGCGACCCTGCGCTTTCTGACCGGGCGAGACACGCGACAAGGGGTTTCCCTGGCGGCGTCGGGTGCTTGACACGGGTCAGGCCGAACGGGGCCAGGTCATCCGGCGGGGGCACCGCGTGGGCCGCTGGGGGGGCAGCTGCTGCGTCGTGCAGCGCAGCCAGACAGCCCAGTGCTTCGACCGGCAGCGTGACCGAGCGGCGTTCCACGCAATGCCCGAAGCGCAAGTGCTCGTGCAAATGGGCCCGCTCAGGCAAGCGCTGCACCAGCGCCAGGATGTGCGGGCGGTCGCGTTGAAGCTTCATGCCCGTGGCCATGCAATCACCATGCCCGGGGTTCAGGCGGTCCCAGGCTGGTGATGGGGAATATCCCCATTTTTTTTGAGTAAAAAATGCCTCTAGCGCTTTGCTGGCATTGATTCAGTGCTATATATATTAATATTTGTAGCTGACTGTTGTTATGCATAAAGCGCTGGATAGTGTTTTTATGCTGATTTTCCGGGCTGAGGTGTGCTCGCCCCCATCGCCCCCCCGTAGCACTTTTTGTACTTCTTGCCGCTGCTGCAGCGGCACGGGTCGTTGCGGCCCGGCATGGCAGGCTGGTAGGAGACGTCGTCGTCCAGCGTCGTCACGGGGGTGTCCAGCGCGTGCCTCACGGCGTGCCAGCGGTGTTCCCGTCGTGGGCCGGTGTTGGCCGGGACACATCCACATCCTGCTCGAAGAGCGGGAGCGGCCGTTTGAAGTGGCTGACGCCGCGCTGTGCGCCCCACCACCAGTGGGTGCGCGCACGCCCGGTGGTGCAACGCGTGTGGCGTGAAGAAGGCCACCGATGACCCTGACACACACCGTGAACATGACCGACCGCTTGCCCGACATCCTGACCCACAACCGTGTGCTCCTGCCTCACTCTGACCAACCGGGCAAGTGTGGCGCCAACACAGGCCGGCTTGCCGCACGGCGACATCAGGGACACGGGCTGATCTGTCCGGTTGGCATCAGCGCGCCAGGGGGCATGGCATCAAAATGCGCCTTCCCTCAACTGAATGGACACCGCCATGGCGCAAGACCTTTTGGAGTCGTTTGAAAACGGGGTGGCCACACTCACCATGAACCGCCCGGCGGCGCTGAACGCGTTGTCTCGTCCCATGGTGGCGGCGATGGCGGAGGCCTTGCCCCGACTGGCCCTTGACCCGGCGGTGAGGGCCGTGGTGCTCACCGGCTCAGGCCGGGCGTTTTGCTCGGGCGGCGACGTGAAGGTATTTGCCCAGTCGGGCGGGCAGGGCAGTGGGGCGGGCATGGCGTTTGACCAACGGGTGGCCGATTTGCGCCAACGCATGGAGGTGGTGCGCTGGCTGCACGAAATGCCCAAGCCCACCCTGGCGGTGTTGCCCGGTCCAGCGGCGGGTGCGGGCTTGTCGCTGGCGCTGGCCTGTGACCTGCGCATGGCCTCCACCGACGCCAAGCTTTCCACAGGCTTTGCACGCATCGGGTTGTCGGGGGATTTTGGTGGCAGCTACTTCCTCACCCATTGGGTGGGGGCTGCGGTGGCGCGCGAGCTGTATTTCACCGGACGGGTGGTGTTGGGTGACGAGGCACTGCGCATGGGCTTGGTGCACCGCGCAGTGGCCGCAGAGCAGTTGCCACAACTGGCGGGACAGTGGGCACAGGAGCTGGCCGCCATGCCCACCATCGCCATTGGCTACATGAAGAAAAATCTGAACCTGGGCATGCGCGGCAGCCTGGCCGACGTGTTGGATGCCGAGGCCATCCACATGGTGCGCACCTTCGAAACGCAGGACCACAAAAACGCAGCGCAGGCCTTTGTGGCGAAACAGCGCCCCCAGTTCAGCGGCAGCTGAGTCGTCCGGCCAGGACGGCGGCGGGGCCCATGCTCAGGCCGGAGCCAGTGGTTGGCGGTGGCGTTTGTACAGGTTGACCAGGGTCTGGCGCGCGGCTTTCCACCAGGGCCTGGGGGTGGCCAGCCGGTGCAGGGTGTCGGCGTGCCACCGGTGGCTGAGGTAGGTTTCGCGCGGGATGGTGGTGGCGTGGGGGCTGGCCAGGCCAGGGTCGCTGGTGTAGATTTTGGGAAACACTTGGCGCGCTGCGTGAATCACCCGCCTGTCATAACCACCATAAGGAAGTGCCACGGCGTCTATGGGACTGCCGCCCAGGGTGTGACTGAGCACGTCACGCGCTTGCACCACCTCTTGGTGAATGGCCTGGTCATCGGCCAGCGTCCGCCAATTGGTGTGGGCCCACCCATGGCTGCCAATGGACATGCCTGCGTCGCTCAGCTGGCGGACCTGATCCGCATTCAATCGTCCTGGCGCACCCAGCAGTCCTGCGCACACAAAAAAGGTGGCCGTCAGTCCGCGCGCCTGCAACAGTGGTGCCGCCAGCTCGATGTCGCTGTCAAAGCCGTCGTCGAATGTGATTTCGATGGAGGTCCCGGTGTCTGCGGACACCCGGGGAATGCTGTCCAAAATGGCGGTGAACTCGGGCACAGGGCACCAATGCTGCCGCTCGGCCTCGTCCCGCCAATGTGAGCGTTCACCAATGCCGTGAAAACACAGCACAAGCCGACGGTTCAATGTTGTCTCCCTGCGTGGCCGTTGCGATGCGCAATGTTAACGGAATGTAAAGCAAATGTTAAGGCAGGCTTAAGGACTTGCCAGGGGCCGTGGAGCACGGCTTCTGGCGGGGTGCAACGGCTACCATCTCGGCTTTGGTTGGTTTGTGTTTTAAGGGGATGTCATGCGCACTCAACTGCAACGGGTATTGACTTTGCTGGCCTCACTGGCCCTGGCCACCAGCCTGGTGGGTTGTGGCTACAACGACTTCCAGCGCCTGGACGAAGAGAGCGTGTCCGCCTGGTCCGAAGTGCTCAACCAGTATCAGCGGCGCGCGGACCTGATTCCCAACATTGTGGCCACCGTCAAGGGCGAGGCCAACTTCGAACAGGACACCCTGACCAAGGTGGTGGAGGCGCGTGCCAAGGCCACGTCCATTCAGGTCACGCCAGAGACCCTGAACGACCCCGCCGCCATGCAGAAATTTCAGGCGTCGCAGTCGGAGCTCTCGGGTGCGCTCAGCCGCCTGATGGTGGTGGTGGAGCAATACCCCAACCTCAAGGCCAACCAAGGTTTCAGCGACCTGCGCGTGCAACTGGAGGGCACCGAAAATCGCATCACCGTGGCGCGCAACCGGTACATCCAATCGGTGCAGGCCTACAACGTGCTCGCCCGCAGTTTCCCGTCCAACCTCACGGCCATGGTGCTGGGTTACCAACCCAAGGTCAATTTCCAGGTGGCCAACGAGGCCGCCATTGCCGCACCGCCCGTGGTGGACTTCAACAAAAAGTGACAGCTTGAGCCCTGATTGGCCTCCATGAACGCCGTTGCTGCGTCCCGCCGCCCAAGCCCACGGTCTGTGGCCGGGATGGCAACGAGCAGGCGCGTGGGTTGGGTGTGGGCAGTGTGTTGCTGGTGGTTGCTGCTGTGCGTGCCCCTGGGCACGTGCGCACAGGATTTGCTGCCGGTGCCCCCCCTCACCGCCAGGGTACTGGACCAGACCGCCACTTTGGAGTCCGGTGCACTGGCCAACATCGAGGCCAAGCTGGCGGACTTCGAGCGCACCCAGGGCACGCAGGTGGTCGTGGTGATGGTGGCCACCACCTTACCCGAGGACATTGCCGATTTCACCCAACGCCTGGGCGACGCCTGGAATATTGGCCGCCCTGGTGTGGGCGATGGGTTGTTGCTGGTGGTGGCCAAAGATGACCGTCGATTTCGCATTGCCACCTCCAAAGCGCTGGAAGGTGCCATTCCGGACGTGTTGGCCAAGCGCATCCTGGACGATGCGGTGAAGCCCGCTTTCCGACGGGGTGATTTTGCCGGGGGCATTCTGGCGGGCCTGGATCAGCTGATGGCCCACATCGGGGGTGAGGGCTTGCCACCGCCCGCCACACACGCGTCCACCGCTGGTAACGATGTGGACTGGGCCGATGCGCTGATTATTCTGGTGTTTGCAGTGCCGCTGATGTCGTCGGTGCTGCGCGGCCTGCTGGGCAACAAGCTGGGGCTGGTGGCCGGTGGCGCAGGCGCGGCGGTATTGGCTTGGGCCATCACCGGGGTGTGGTGGCTGGCACTGGGTGCGGGTGTATTGGCCATGGTGGTCGGTTTGTTCTCATCGGCATTGCCGTCACCGTCGGTTCGCCGCGGGCGGCGTGTCAGGCAGTCCTCCGACTGGCCTGGTGGTTGGGGTGGCGGCAGCTCCAGCGGCGGTGGCTGGGGTGATGGTGGCGGTTTCAGCTCGGGCGGTGGCGGCGATTTCGGCGGCGGTGGTGCGTCGGGTGACTGGTGATGGAATCCATGGCATGAACAAGTGGCTCAGGCTCATCAGACACCGCTGGATGGATGTCAGCGACACCCGTCGCACCGTGCCCGACGACATGGCCACCCGACTGGCCACCTGGGTGGCCGCCAGCGAGCAGCGCCACACCGGCCAGATTCGGCTCTGTGTGGAAAGTGCCCTGCCCACCAGCTATTTGTGGCGCGTGGGTCAGGTCACACCCCTGCCCGCGGTGGTGCGCCAGCGCGCCTTGGCTTGGTTTGGCCGTTTGCGGGTGTGGGACACCGAACGCAACAACGGGGTGTTGATTTACCTGTTGCTCGCCGAGCGTGCCATTGAGTTGGTGGCTGATAGGGGCTTGGCCAGCCGTGTGCCCACTGCCCAGTGGCAAGCCATGGTGAACGGATTGAGCACCTGTTTGCAGCAAGGGGATGTGGAGGATGGCTTGACCCAAGCCTTGGGCGAGGTGTCAGCCGTCTTGGTGGAGCACTTTCCCACAGAGGGGGCGGCGCCTCGGGTCAATGAGCTGCCGGATGTGGTTGTGCGGGTGTGACACCGCAGTGGCCCCGATGAAGGTGGTGCGCGCAACAGTCGCTCACCTGTTGTTTTGCTGCACTGCAACAAATTTCTTGCATTGAGCAGGGTTTTCCCTATAATAGAGCCATTGCTGCACTGCAACATAGCGCAGCATCCTCCAATCCCTGTCACCACGTCCAAGAAGGAAATCACCATGTTGATCAATGCCGAACAAATCACTTCCGCCACCCAAGCCAACCTCGATGCCGCCCAAGGCATGTCTGCCAAGGCCTACACCGGCTTTGAAAAACTGGTAGAGCTCAACATGACCGCCGCCAAGGCCGTCATGACCGAATCGTTTGCCCACGCCCAGGCCCTGCTGGCCGCCAAAGACCCCCAGCAGGTCCTGGCCCTGCAAACCGGTGTGCTGGCCCCCATGGCTGAAAAGTCTGTGGCTTACGGTCGCCACGTGCAAGCCATCGTCACCGATGCCAACGCCGACTTCACCAAAGCGGTGGAAGGCAAGGCTGCTGAAGGCCAGAAAGCCATGAGCCAAGTGATGGACAACATCACCAAAAATGCGCCCGCCGGTTCCGAGCCTGCAGTGGCTGCCCTGAAATCGGCACTGGCCACCAGCCAGAACGCGATGGAAGCCGCTCAGAAAGCCGCCAAGCAGGTGGTCAACATGGCCGAAGCCAATGTGGCGGCCGCCACCAAGCAGGTGTTGAGCGCTGCTCAGACCGTGTCCAGCAAGGCTTAATGCCCTGCAGGGTGTACCTTGCACCCCACCAAAAGGCTCCTTCGGGAGCCTTTTTTCATGGGCCATTCCAATCCCCAGCCTGCCACCAGGGACGCATGAATGAGTTCATGGTGTTGCAGGATATTTTATTTGCGCAAATAAGCATTGGGTTATTGATGCGCATCAATGGGACGCTGTTGAACGAATTTGACAATGACCGCTGTTCTGGTAACCAAAGAGGCAAGGTCATGGCGCAGCAAACAAAAGGTTGGCGGGCGAGGGGTGTGTCCGTCGTGTGCACGGGACTGCTGGGGCTCACCCTCACAGGAGGCTCCCTGGCGCAGAACATGGTGCCTGGAGCCGGCGACGACATTGCCACAGGTGCCCGTCTTGCGGCCGAGCATTGTGCTGCCTGCCACGGTGTGACCGGGCAGGGTGTGTCGCCTGAATTCCCCAACCTTGCCGGACAGAATGAAAAGTACCTCGCCAAGCAGTTGCGGGATTTTGCCTCCGGCGTTCGGGACAGCACGGTCATGGACACCAAGGCAGCGGTGTTGAGTGAGTGTTCTGTGCGGGCTTTGGCCAAGTATTACCAGAGCCAGAAGCCCAAGGTGACGCCTGCCCCAGACCCCATGCTGGCCAATGCCGGCGCCTTCGTTTACGAGCGCGGCAACCCCTATTCAGGGCTGCCGGGGTGTGTCGCTTGCCATGGTACGGGCGCACGGGGGAACGCGGAATTGCCCCGTCTGGCCGGGCAGAGTCCCCGCTACCTCGAGCGACAGCTCCGTTCATTTGCCGACAAATCGCGCGCGAACGACAACTCCATCATGGCCACCATTGCCAGCCGATTGAGCGAGATGGAAATGAAGGCCGTGGTGGAATACTTGGGGGCGATGAAATGAAACACCAACAGTTTGTACGTACCACCTTGGCTGGTTGGGCGTTGGTGGGTGTCTGCGCCACGGGATGGGCCATTGATGCCGACTTGGTGCCCGAAGCGAAAAGGTCCGCCTCAGGCTTGCACCTGACCGCCGTCGAGGCGGCCGCCATGAAACAGGCCAACCCGCAAAAGGTGTTGCTGATCGACATCCGTACCCGAGCTGAGGCGATGTACCTGGGGATGCCCACCTTGGCCGACTACCTCGTTCCGGTGTTGGATTTCCCGGAGAACTGGGAGTGGAGCACCGATCAGGGCGAGTACTTGCAGCAGGGCAACCCCCACTTTGTCAAAGACATCGAGCAGCGCTTGGCGCAGTCGGGCTTGAGCAAGGATGACCCTGTGATCTTGATCTGCCGTTCGGGCGTGCGCAGCAACAGCGCGTCCGGCTTGCTCAAGCACTACGGGTTCAAGCAGGCCTACACCGTCATTGACGGTTACGAGGGCGACAAGGCCACCACAGGTCCCGACAAAGGGCAGCGCACGGTCAACGGGTGGAAAAACGCCAAGCTGCCATGGACCTACAAACTGGACAACAAAAAGGTGTACACGGATCCCATCTGACGACCTCACTGCCGCATCTCAGGCGGATGCTTGCACCGATCCAATAAAAAAGAGGCTCTGGCCTCTTTTTTATTTCTGCAGGGCGTCAAATCGGACGGTGCGGATGTCTGTTTCCACGCCGTCCACCCGCCTGGCGCCATTGAAGCGCTTGGTCCAGTACGCGGCGCGCATGTCCTCCACCCGTACACGTGCACCGGAGCGTGGTGCGTGGATGAATTTTCCCTCTCCCACATAGATGCCGACGTGACTGAACGCGCGACGCATGGTGTTGAAAAACACCAAGTCACCGGGTCGGAGTTCGTCACGGCTGATGGCCGTGGTGGCCCTGGCCTGTTCTTCCGCCCGCCGGGGCAGCACCAAGCCAATGGTCTGCTCGTACATGGAGCGCACAAAACCGCTGCAATCAAATCCGACGGATGCATCCGAACCACCCCTTTTGTAGGGCACTCCCAAAAATCCCATGGCAGTCATGACCAGGTCTGATGCGGTGGAGGCAACGCTGTCCCGCAATTCGGTGGCCCGAACCAGCAGGCCTCTCTCGGCCAACACCTGCTCCATGGCGGTGTTGGGTGCAGGCGAGGCCAATGTGAGCACGCTCGAACTGGCCAGCAGGCAGGCCAAGAACAGTTTCAGGGTGGTGCGTAGACGACGATTCAACACATTCATGCGTGGTCAAAGTGGGTGGGTTGTGTCCCGTCAAGACGGAGCACAACCACGAAAGAAGGGATTTGAACCTCACCTTGCGGATGAGACAAAACCCCCGCACTATATATTGATGTCTGTACCAGCCCTCTCAATAGGAACCCTATGCTGATCGAAGTCACCGAAAGTCAAGTCGTTTTGATCGACTACCAAAGCAAACTCATGCCCGCCATTCAGGACGGAGCGGCGACTTTGGCCAATGCGCACAAGTTGGCGCAAGCCGCGCGTTGGCTGGACGTGCCGGTCTGGGGCACCGAACAAAACCCAGAGCGCCTGGGGTTCAATGACGCCGAACTCAAAGCCTTGTGCCGTACCACGTTGCCCAAAATGCACTTCAGCGCTGCCGACGCAGGCTTGGTTGACGTGCTGCGCCCGCCGGTCAAGCCTGCATCGGGCAACGCCCGCAGCTTGCCCAAGCATTTGCAAAAGCCCGCAGTGGCCTCGCCCGAGCGAAACACCATACTGATGGCTGGCTGTGAAGCCCATGTGTGCCTGCTGCAATCCGCCTTGTTGTTGCTGGAGGATGAGTTTGATGTGTGGGTCGTCACGGATGCCTGTGGTTCCCGCACAGAGCGCAACCGCGATGCAGCCTTCGACCGGTTGGCCGGTGCCGGTGCCGAGTTGGTGACCACGGAAATGGTGTTGTTCGAGTGGCTGCGGTCTTGCGAGCACCCCCGTTTCAAGGAAATGCTCTCACTCATCAAGTGAGTTCGCGGGTTGGTTTCGTCAGTTAGCAGCAAGCGCTGTTATCCATAATTATGAATTCAATTTAGGCCTGAGAGGAGACCTCACATGAGCAACTATGCCGATTTTTTCCGTCGCTCCGTGGATGACAGAGATGGGTTCTGGCGCGAGCAGGCCCAATTGATCGACTGGCACAAGCCATTCGAGCAGGTGTGTGACTACACCAACCCCCCGTTTGCCAAGTGGTTCGCTGGTGGCGAAACCAACCTGTGCCACAACGCCGTGGACCGCCACTTGGCCACGCGCCCCGACCAGAATGCGCTGGTGTTTGTCTCCACTGAGACCAACACCGAAATTGCCTACAGTTTTCGCGAACTGCACGCAGAAGTTCAGCGCATGGCAGCCATCCTGAAAGCGCTGGGCGTGGTCAAGGGTGACCGCGTGTTGATCTACATGCCCATGATTGCTGAGGCCTGCTTTGCCATGTTGGCCTGCGCGCGCATTGGGGCGGTTCATTCTGTCGTCTTCGGCGGCTTCGCCAGCCATGCACTGGCCAGTCGCATCGACGATGCCAAACCCACCGTCATCGTCAGTGCCGACGCGGGCATGCGGGGTGGCAAGGTGGTGCCCTACAAGCACCTGTTGGACGCAGCCATTGAGCTCGCCGCGCACAAGCCCGCCAAGGTCTTGATGGTCAACCGTGGCCTGGCCGATCTGTCGCCCGTGGATGGTCGAGACGCAGATTACGCCAGCCTGCGTCAAACCCATCTGGACACGGTGGTGCCTTGCGAGTGGCTGGACAGCACGCACCCCAGCTACATCCTCTACACCAGCGGCACCACGGGTAAGCCCAAAGGGGTGCAGCGCGACACCGCTGGCTACGCGGTCGCCCTGGCGGCATCCATGAAGCACATCTACATGGGCGAACCGGGTGAAACCTACTTCAGCACCAGCGACATCGGCTGGGTGGTCGGACACAGTTACATCATTTATGGACCGCTGATCAACGGCATGGCCACCATCATGTACGAGGGCCTGCCCATCCGCCCCGACGCGGGTATCTGGTGGAGTTTGGTCGAGAAATACAAAGTCAGCGTCATGTTCAGTGCACCCACAGCCGCCAGGGTGCTGAAGAAGCAAGATCCCGCCTTCCTGACGAAGTACGACCTGTCCAGCCTGAAAGCGCTCTTTCTCGCAGGCGAGCCGCTGGACGAGCCCACCGCCACCTGGATTTCCGATGCCATCAGCAAACCCATCATTGACAACTACTGGCAAACGGAAACGGGCTGGCCCATCATGGCCATTTGCAATGGCGTGGAGAAAGCGCCCACCAAATTCGGCTCCCCCGGCAAAGCGGTTTACGGTTTTGATGTGCGCCTGATCGACGAAGCCACGGGTGAGGAAATCAATGAGCCCAACAAGAAAGGTGTCATTGCTGTGGAGGGGCCGTTGCCCCCAGGTTGCCTGCAAACCATTTGGGGCGACGATGAGCGCTATGTGAAGACCTATTGGTCCAGCATCCACCAGCGCATGATGTACAGCACCTTTGACTGGGGTGTGAAAGATGCAGACGGTTACTTTTTCATCTTGGGGCGCACCGACGATGTCATCAACGTTGCTGGACACCGCCTTGGCACCCGCGAGATCGAGGAAAGCATTTCCAGCCACCCCAACGTCGCTGAGGTGGCTGTGGTGGGCATCGCCGACCAACTCAAGGGTCAAGTGGCGGTGGCATTTGCCGTGCTCAAAGACCCCAGCGTGGCTGCCAGCGATGCAGACGCGCTGAAATTGGAAGGCGCCATCATGAAGGTGGTGGACGACCAACTGGGCGCGGTGGCCCGTCCGGCCAGGGTGCGTTTCGTACCGGTGTTGCCCAAAACCCGCAGCGGCAAGCTGTTGCGCCGGGCCATTCAAGCGGTGTGTGAGGGTCGCGACGCCGGCGACCTGACCACCATGGAAGACCCCGCCGCCCTTCAGCAAATCAAGGATTCGGTCGTTCGCTGAATTTATTGATAAAAATGGCACCTGTCGCTTACGAAATAAGCTTCAGGTGCTTTTTTATTGGTAGCATTGATGTGTCGTGATTTGCACGGATATGTTTCCCGGTGTGCGTAAGGGTTGCACCGATGTCCCAAGGGTAAGTGCCCGCATTCGGTCCGCTCGATGAGCGTTATGATGGTTGCTTATATATGTAACCCAGAGTTATCCATATGCAGGAATCCCCCAGTGAGGCAGGCGACCAAGGGCAAAAGGTCAGGGTGTTCGAGCTGGCCGCCGAGTTGTTCGGCGTGTTGGCCACACCCATGCGCCTGCGCATCCTCAGCGCGCTGTGCGACACGGAGAAGTCGGTGTCACAGTTGCTCAGTGAAATCGACACCACCCAACCCAATCTGTCCCAGCACCTGAATGTGCTGTACCGCACAGGGGTGCTGGCCAAACGCAAAGAAGGTACACAGGTGATTTACCGTGTCCAGAGCGAGCAAGCCGTCACTTTGTGCCGAACGGTGTGCACCCAAATTGCCATCGAGATGGACGAGCCAGGCAGCATTCCGGTGGCCCAGCGGCTGTCACCGCGCATGGTTCCCTGAGCCTGGACCAGGCGTCTAGTCATCGGTTGCTTGGCTCGCAGACGTCGACGCCTGCCTGACAAACACCTGACCGGTAGCAGGCCAGCAACACTGAACGTGCTCTTGTTTTTTTATCGGCATACGCCACAGATTTCTTGCACTTGCCTGCTTGCAGGTGAGACAATATCGAGTTGCAGAACTTGGCCCTTCCTGTCACAGTCGCATCCGCCCAACGGTACAGCCGTGTCGCGGAAGGTTTCTTAACCAGCTCATGTTTCCCAGAGGGAGACGGAGGTCAGCGAAACAATGAACGAGACTAACAACGTCTACAGTGCCTTCAAAGGCAACTCGTACCTTTTCGGCGGTAACGCCCCCTACGTGGAAGAGATGTATGAAAACTACCTCTCCAACCCCGGCAGCGTTTCCGACACTTGGCGCAGTTATTTTGATGCGCTGCAAAATGTCCCGGCTGTGGATGGCACCGATGCGCGCGACGTGCCTCACCTGCCCGTCATCAATGCCTTTGCCGAGCGCGCCAAACAAGGCACGACCCAGGTGGTGTTGGCCAGTCCAGATTCCGAGATGGGCCGCAAGCGGGTTTACACCCAACAGCTGATTGCCGCTTATCGCAACGTCGGTGCACGCTGGGCCGATCTGGACCCCCTGAAGCGCACGGAGCGTGAACACATTCCCGAGTTGGATCCCGCCTTCTATGGCCTGACCGACGCTGACATGGAAACCGTGTTCAACACCAGCAACACCTTCTTTGGCCGCGACACCATGTCGCTGCGCGAGCTGATGAATGCGCTGCGTGAAACCTACTGCGGCACCATTGCGGCCGAGTACATGTACACCACCGACCAGAACCAAAAGCGCTGGTGGCAGGAAAAGCTCGAATCCATTCGCAGCAAGCCCAATTTCACGGCTGAGAAGAAAAAGCACATCCTGGGTCGTTTGACAGCCGCCGAGGGTCTGGAGCGTTTTCTTCACACCAAATACGTGGGGCAAAAGCGCTTCTCGCTGGAAGGCGGCGAGAGCTTCATTGCCTCCATGGACGAGCTGATTCAGTCCGCCGGAGCCAAGGGCGTGCAGGAAATCGTGATCGGCATGGCCCACCGGGGCCGTTTGAACGTGCTCGTCAACACCCTGGGCAAGATGCCCAAGAACCTGTTTGCCGAGTTCGACCACACCGCCCCCGAAGACCTGCCCAGCGGTGATGTGAAGTACCACCAGGGTTTCAGCTCTGACGTGACCACACCCGGCGGTCCCGTTCACCTGACGCTGGCGTTCAACCCTTCCCACTTGGAAATTGTCAACCCCGTGGTGGAGGGTTCGGTGCGCGCGCGCATGGACCGCCGTGGTGACCCATCAGGCAAGCAAGTGCTGCCCGTGTTGGTGCACGGTGACGCGGCCTTCGCAGGTCAGGGTGTGGTCATGGAAACGCTGGCTCTGGCCGAAACCCGTGGTTATTTCACGGGTGGCACGGTCCACTTGGTCATCAACAACCAAATTGGCTTCACCACATCCGACCCCCGTGACAGCCGCTCCACGCTGTACTGCTCGGACGTGGTCAAGATGATCGAATCGCCGGTGTTGCACGTCAACGGCGACGACCCTGAGGCCGTGGTGTTGGCCACCCAGTTGGCACTGGAATTCCGCATGGAGTTCAAGAAAGACGTGGTGGTGGACATCGTTTGTTTCCGCAAGCTGGGCCACAACGAGCAGGACACCCCCTCGCTCACCCAGCCGCTGATGTACAAAAAGATTGCCGCCCACCCTGGCACCCGCAAGCTGTATGCGGACAAACTGGCGGCCCAAGGCATGGGCGACTCCCTGGGTGACGACATGTTCAAGGCTTACCGCGCTGACATGGACGCTGGTCGCCACACCGTTGACCCCGTGCTGACCAACTTCAAGAGCAAGTACGCGGTGGACTGGACACCCTACTTGGGCAAAAAGTGGACCGATGCGGGGGACACCGCCGTTCCACTGGCCGAGTGGAAACGCTTGGCCGAGCGCCTGACCACCATCCCCGGCAATGTCACACCCCACCAACTGGTGAAGAAGGTGTACGACGACCGTGCGGCCATGGGGCGTGGCGACATCCCCGTGGATTGGGGCATGGGTGAGCACATGGCATTCGCCTCGCTGGTGGCCAGCGGATACCCTGTGCGCTTGTCCGGTGAAGACTGCGGACGTGGCACCTTTACCCACCGGCACGCCGTGATTCACGACCAAAACCGTGAAAAGAGCGACGAAGGCACCTACATTCCGCTGCAAAATGTGGCCGAGAACCAGGCGCCGTTTGTGGTCATCGATTCCATCCTCTCTGAAGAAGCGGTGCTGGCATTTGAATACGGCTATGCGTCCAACGACCCCAACACGCTGGTCATCTGGGAAGCGCAGTTTGGCGATTTCGTCAACGGCGCGCAGGTGGTGATTGACCAGTTCATTGCGTCGGGTGAGGTCAAGTGGGGTCGTGTGAACGGCATCACCCTCATGTTGCCGCACGGGTATGAAGGCCAGGGACCAGAGCACTCGTCAGCTCGCCTGGAGCGCTTCATGCAGCTGTCGGCCGACACCAACATGCAGGTGGTGCAGCCCACCACGGCCAGCCAGATCTTCCATGTGTTGCGCCGCCAGATGGTCCGTAACCTGCGCAAGCCCTTGGTCATCATGACCCCCAAGTCGTTGCTTCGCAACAAGGATGCCACCTCCCCACTGTCCGAGTTCACCCGCGGTGCCTTCCAGACCGTGATCGGTGAAACCAATGCCGACGTGGTGAAAAAAGCCGACAAGGTCAAACGCATCGTGGTGTGTTCCGGCAAGGTGTATTACGACCTGGTCAAGAAGCGTGAAGAAAAGGGCGCGGACGATGTGGCGATTCTGCGTGTGGAGCAGCTCTACCCGTTCCCCCACAAGGTGTTTGCGTCCGAGTTGAAAAAGTACCCCAACGCCACCGAAGTCATGTGGTGTCAGGACGAACCACAGAACCAGGGTGCATGGTTTTTTGTGCAGCACTACATCCATGAAAACATGCTTGAAGGCCAGAAGCTGGGCTATTCAGGCCGCGCATCCTCGGCATCGCCTGCCGTGGGTTATGCCCATCTCCACCAAGAACAGCAAAAAGCGCTGGTGGACGGCGCTTTCGGCAAGTTCAAAGGTTTTGTTCTGACCAAATAACCATGGGTTTGCAGCGGGCCCAGTAGTGCCCGCTGCATCCCTCAAGCATGAAGAATTGAAGGATTAAAAATGGCTATCGTAGAAGTCAAAGTTCCACAGCTGTCCGAGTCGATTGCGGAAGCGACCTTGCTGCAGTGGAAGAAAAAACCCGGTGATCTGGTGGCGGTCGATGAAATCCTCATCGAAATTGAGACCGACAAGGTGGTGCTTGAAGTGCCCGCACCTTCCGCAGGCGTGTTGGGTGAAATCGTTGAGGGCGATGGCAGCACCGTCGCGTCCGAGCAGGTGATTGCCCGCATCGACACCGATGGCAAAGGCGCCGTCGCGCCTGCCGCAGCCGCACCCGCTGCAGCAGCGCCCGCTCAAGCGGCGGCTGCAGCCCCCGCTGCTGCTGTCTCCAAGGCCGGTGTGGCCATGCCCGCAGCGGCCAAGCTGATCGCCGACAACCACCTGGTGGTGGGCTCTGTGCCCGGCACGGGCAAAGACGGCCGTGTGACCAAGGGTGACGTGTTGGCCGCTGTGGCCGCCAATGCAACCAGGCCCGCTGCTGCAGCAGTCGCCATCCCCACGGGCGTGCCCACCAAGGCCTTGCCCCAGGTCACGGCCATTCCCACCCCCGACCTGGGTGACCGACCCCAGCAGCGCGTGGCCATGACACGCCTGCGTGCCCGCGTGGCCGAGCGTTTGCTGCAGTCCCAGGCCACCAACGCCATCCTGACCACGTTCAACGAGGTGAACATGGCGCCAGTGATGGACATGCGCAAAAAATTCCAGGACAAGTTCGAAAAAGAACACGGCTGCAAGCTGGGTTTCATGAGCTTTTTCGTGAAAGCCGCCGTGCATGCACTGAAGAAGTACCCCGTGCTGAACGCTTCGGTCGATGGCAACGACATCGTTTACCACGGCTTCTTCGACATCGGCATTGCCGTGGGCTCGCCACGCGGCTTGGTGGTGCCCATCCTGCGCAATGCCGACCAGATGAGCTTTGCCGACATCGAAAAGAAAATTGCCGAATACGGTCAGAAGGCCAAAGACGGCAAGTTGGGCATTGAAGAAATGACCGGTGGCACCTTCTCCATCTCCAATGGTGGCACCTTCGGCTCCATGCTGTCGACCCCCATCATCAACCCACCGCAGTCGGCCATTTTGGGCGTGCACGCCACCAAAGACCGTGCGGTGGTGGAGAACGGGCAGATCGTGATTCGTCCCATCAACTACCTGGCCATGAGCTACGACCACCGCATCATCGACGGTCGCGAAGCCGTGCTGGGCCTGGTGGCCATGAAGGAGGCGTTGGAAGATCCCTCGCGCCTGCTGTTCGGGATTTGATGCTTTTTAGGCATCTGGCGCTTACTGTTAAACAATAGTCAGCTACATTTTATTGCATATTTCCAGGCCGCCTTCAGCAATGGGGGTGGCCTGTTTTCAAGGTAATCACATGAGCAAGCAATTTGATGTCATCGTCATCGGTGGCGGTCCCGGCGGCTACATCGCGGCCATTCGCGCAGCACAACTCGGCTTCAACGTCGCCTGCATTGACGAGTGGAAAAACGACAAGGGCGGCCCCGCACCCGGTGGCACCTGCACCAACGTGGGTTGCATTCCCTCCAAAGCGCTGCTGCAATCGTCCGAGCACTTTGACCAGGCCAGCCACCACTTTGCCGATCACGGCATTGGCGTCAAAGGCCTGAGCATGGACGTGGCCAAAATGGTCGCCCGCAAAGACGCCGTGGTCAAGCAAAACAACGACGGCATCCTGTACCTGCTCAAGAAGAACAAGGTCAGCTTTTTCCATGGCCGGGGGTCTTTTGGCAAAGTGGTGCCCAACGGCTACGAAATCCAGGTCAGTGGCGCCAATGCGGAAACGCTGGAAGGCAAACAAATCATCGTGGCCACGGGTTCCAATGCCCGTGCGTTGCCCGGCACTCCCTTCGACGAAGAGCTGGTGCTGTCCAACGAAGGTGCGCTGCGCATCGGCACCGTGCCCAAGAAGCTGGCCTTGATAGGCTCTGGCGTGATCGGCTTGGAAATGGGATCCGTGTGGCGCCGCCTGGGATCAGAAGTCACCATTCTGGAGGGTTTGCCCACTTTCCTGGGCGCCGTGGACGAGCAAATTGCCAAAGAAGCCAAGAAGGCGTTCGACAAGCAAGGTCTGAAAATCGAATTGGGCGTTCAGGTCGGCGACATCAAGACCGCCAAGAAGGGCGTCAGCATTGCCTACACCAACGCCAAAGGCGAAGCACAGAAGCTGGATGTGGACAAACTCATTGTCTCCATTGGCCGCGTGCCCAACACCATTGGGCTGAACGCCGAAGCCATTGGCCTGCAATTGGACGAGCGCGGTGCCATTGTGGTGGACGAGCAGTGCCGCACCAACCTGCTGGGTGTCTGGGCGGTGGGCGACGTGGTGCGTGGCCCCATGCTGGCCCACAAGGCTGAAGAGGAGGGCGTGGCCGTGGCCGAGCGCATTGCTGGTCAGCATGGTCACGTCAACTTCAACACCATTCCCTGGGTCATCTACACCAGTCCGGAAATTGCCTGGGTTGGACGCACCGAGCAACAGCTGAAGGCCGATGGCGTGAAGTACAAGGCTGGCACCTTCCCCTTCCTGGCCAACGGGCGAGCCCGCGCCCTGGGCGACACCACCGGCATGGTCAAGTTCCTGGCCGACGCCGCGACCGACGAAATCCTGGGTGTTCACATCGTGGGCCCCATGGCCAGCGAGCTGATTGCCGAGGCTGTGGTGGCCATGGAATTCCGCGCCAGCGCGGAAGACATCGCCCGCATCTGCCACGCCCACCCGTCGCTCAGCGAAGCCACCAAAGAAGCGGCCCTGGCCGTCGACAAGCGTACTTTGAACTTCTGACATGGGTGTCGGTGTCATTGCCGCGTATGACAAGGCCCTGAGCGATCGGGGCTTTGTCAGCGATCCAGCACAGGTCCACGCCATTCGCGCCCTTGAGCGTTGCGCCACGGAGTGGGCGGCCTACAAGCACAAACGCTCCAACTCGCTGAAAAAATTGTTTGTGCGCCCGGAAATACCGCGCGGCGTGTACATGTATGGTGGGGTAGGGCGGGGTAAAAGCTTCCTGATGGATTGCTTTTTTCACGCCGTTCCCATTCAACGCAAAACAAGGCTGCACTTCCACGAATTCATGCGCGAAGTGCACCGGGAACTGCGGGAGCTGCAGGGCATCGTCAACCCGCTGGACGAGCTGGGCAAACGCATGGCGCAGCGATACAAGCTGATTTGCTTCGATGAATTTCACGTGGCAGACGTGACCGATGCCATGGTGCTGCACCGTTTGCTGGATGCCCTCTTCAAGCACGGGGTGGGGTTTGTCACCACGTCCAACTTTCACCCCGATGGGCTGTACCCCGATGGCTTGCACCGCGATCGCATTCTGCCGGCCATCGAGTTGCTGAAGCAGCGGCTGGAAGTGATCAATGTGGACCACGGTACCGACTACCGTCACCGGGCCCTGGAACACGTCCACCTGTACCACACCCCCCTGAACGCCGAGGCTGACCAGGCCATGGAACGGGCCTTCAACGACATCGCCGAAGCGGGGGACGAGACACCGGTGCTCACCATTGAGTCGCGTCAAATCCAGGCCCATCGCAAAGCGGGGGGGCTCATCTGGTTCGACTTCAAGACCCTGTGTGGTGGCCCACGCTCACAAAACGATTACCTGGAGCTGGCCTCACAGTTCCACACGCTGATGCTGAGCAACGTGCCCCAGATGTCGGTGCGCATGGCCAGCGAGGCCCGTCGGTTCACCTGGTTGGTCGATGTGCTGTATGACCGAAAGGTCAAACTCGTCATGTCGGCCGAGGTACCGCCCGAGCAGTTGTATGTGGAAGGCCCCATGGCGCACGAGTTTCCCCGCACGGTGTCCCGGTTGGTGGAAATGCAATCCGCAGAATTTCTGGCCGAACCCCACCGCATGGTGGACACCTCCTTGACGTGAGCGCGCGTGGCCCACGATGTGCGCTGCCTGCGAGTCAGTCGCGGGGCCCCAGCTTGACCACCACCACGGAGAGGTTGTCCCCGTGGCCCTGCGCCCTGTCCCGGGCCAACCTGATCAAGGCTTCACACGCTTCCTTGGCCGAATGCTGCTCGACGATTCTGGCCATTTCCCCATCGGAAAAGTAGTGCCACACACCATCGCTGCAAGCCACGAAAACGTCGCCTGCCGCGATGACTTGGATGGTGTGTTCTCCGTGCGGAGGTGCCGCAGATGCCCCCAGACAACCCGTCAACACATTGGATTGCGGATGGTTATGGGCTTGCTCCGGGGTCAACAGACCTTTATCAACCAGCGTTTGCACGTAGGAGTGGTCTGTGGTGCGGCGAACCAACTGGCCGGAGTGGAAGTGGTAGATGCGCGAATCACCGGAGTGCACCCAATGGCAGCTGGCATTGGGCATGAGCAAAAAGGCTGCAATGGTGCTGTGGGGTTCCTGCTCGGCAGACACCGCAGTCAGCTGAATGACGGTGTGGGCTTCTTGAATGATATTTTGCAGAAATTCGGGGGCGGATTCGGTGTCAGGTGAAAACCGCTCGAACAGCTGCTGCGCCGTCATCAGGACTTGGTCGGACGCTTTGCGGCCCCCGCTGCGTCCACCCATGCCATCGGCCACAACACCCAGCACACAGCCGGGGACGTGGCTGTGCGACCAAACACCCAACTGATCCTGCTGGTAGTCGCGGTCGCCCTTGTGGAGGCCGGTGCCCGCCGTGATGCGGTAGCTGCTGGCCATCAGCCGTGCGGTGTGAATGCCATCACAACGCTGGTGACCTTCATCACCACAACTTCCACCAAGGGTCCTTGGCCTGCTGAAAACCCTTGGTCAGGTAGGAGGATTGGGGATAATTTTTCACGAGCACCCGTTTGGCGTCGTCTTTCAGGCTGGTCATGCCCAAGGCGTCGTATGCCACCACCAGGATGTAGAGCGCTTCTTCCAGTGCGGGGGAGTTGGGGTAATCGGTGATGGCTGTCTGAGCACGGTTGGCCGCGGCCACATAGGCAGTCCTGTCCAGGTAGTACCGCGCCACGTGAACTTCGTGCTCTGCCAGCGAATTGACGATGTAGGTCATTCGCAAACGACTGTCCGGTGTGTACCGGGAGTCGGGGAAGCGTGCCACCAGGTCACGGAACGACTCGAAAGACTCTTTGGCGGCAGCCTGATCTCGCTCAGACAGGTTCTGTTGAGACAGAAAACCGAACATGCCCAGGTTGTCATTGAAGGCCGTGAGCCCTTTCAGGTACAGGGCGTAATCCAATGCGGGGCTGGCGGGATGGGTTTTCATGAACCTGTCCAACGTGGCCTGCGCCTGGGCCAAGTCTCCGGCCTTGTATTGGGCAAACGCCTTGTCCAACTGGGCTTGTTGGGCCAGTGGCGTACCGGCCGCGCGTCCCTCCAGTTTCTCCAGCAGGGTCACGGCTTTGTCAAAATTGCCCGATTCACGTTCTTCACGCGCCTCAGACTGGATTCTTTGCGTGCTCCAATTGACGGTGGGGTCTTTGGGCGACGATGAGCAGCCGCTCAGTCCCATGACGCCTGCGGCAAACAGCAATGCTGCACCTTGTCGAAACGATAATTTGGGGCCTTGCATGACACCCTTTCTAGAGCTGGAACCACCACATTGAAGAGCGAAATTATATCGACCGACCCGGACACCTCCGCACTGGATCTGGAAGCCGAACAACGCCACTTTCTGGTGTCACCCGACTGGCATGGCCAGCGGGTGGACAAGTGCCTCGCAGGCCTGCTGGGCGAGTTCTCCCGTTCTTACCTCCAGCAGTTGATGCAACAGGGAGACGTCACCTTGAACGAGCAGGTGCTGACGAAGGCCTCCGCCAAAGTGCGCGCAGGTGACCACATTTGTGTGTCCCTCAGGCCCACGGACCAAGCTCAGGCTTTCAAGGCTGAGGCCATTGGCCTGGACATCGTCCATGAGGATGACGACTTGCTGGTCATCAACAAGCCGGCGGGTTTGGTGGTTCATCCGGCGGCAGGTCACTGGTCTGGCACCCTGATGAACGGATTGCTTCACCACCACGGGGGTGCGCAAATGCTGCCGCGTGCCGGCATCGTGCACAGACTGGACAAAGACACATCGGGATTGATGGTGGTTGCCAAGACGCGCACGGTGATGGAAGCCTTGGTGCGTCAGATTGCGGCCCGTGACATCCATCGGTATTACCTGGCCATCGCCGAAAAGGTGTGGTCACATTTGGGCGTGGTCAGCGTGACGGAGTCACTGGGGCGCGACCCTGCCAACCGGCTCAGGATGGCCGTGCTGGCACGCGATGCCAGTACGGCCAAGCCCGCACGTACGCTGTTCAAACCGGTGGCCACCAACGGTGATGTGAACCTGGTGGCGTGCAAGCTGTACACCGGGCGCACACACCAGATTCGGGTTCACCTAGCCTGGTATGGGCACCCGATTTTGGGCGATCTGGTGTACGGTGGTCATGTGCGGCTGGGCATGACGCGGCAGGCACTTCATGCCACGCGACTGGAATTCGTTCACCCCGTCACCGGGCAAGGCATGGGGTTTGAGGCACCCCTGCCCGCAGACATGGAAAAAGTTCTCCAAGACCAGTCCCTGCACTACAATACAGCGTCTTTGGGGTTAGCCACTTTTGGCCTTCCCCCTGACTGACCTGCCAACGGGTCCTTCCACCTGCGTGTCGCGGGTGCACTTATCCCACGCTCAGCCCAATGAATTCGGCGCATGCTCGCAGCATCGTGGAAGCTGCACTGATTTGCAGTCCGCAACCTCTGTCCCTGAAAGATCTGCAAGTCATGTTTGACGGCGAGGTCGGCATGGACACGCTCAAGTATTTGCTGGCCGATTTGCAAAAGGCTTGGGAGGGCAGGGGCGTGGAGTTGGTGGAAGTGGTGTCGGGTTGGCGCTTCCAGTCCAAGCCTGCATTTCGCCATTTTCTGGACAAGCTACACCCGGAGAAACCACCGAAATATTCCCGAGCAACCCTGGAAACGCTGGCCATCATTGCCTACAAGCAGCCGGTCACCCGGGGAGACATGGAAGAAATCCGAGGGGTGACCATCAACTCGCAATTGCTCAAGCAGTTGGAGGACCGGGGCTGGGTGGAGGTGATAGGACACCGTGACACAGTGGGTCGGCCCGCTTTGTTCGCCACCACCCGCCAGTTCTTGGACGACCTGGGACTGAAATCGTTGGACGGGTTGCCACTGCTGGAGGGAAGCCTCATGGCATTGGCGCCAGACACGTCACCTGAGCTGCCTTTGACGACCCAAGACACCGAAGCGACTGGTTCGCCCGACAACACCCCCACCGAAGCTGAGCCCCTCTCAACTTGACCACCCAATTGCCCTGAGCTCTTACCACATGCCTTCACGCACCCCAATACACCCTGCGGCCACAGACGCCTTTGCGGACAAACCGCTGGTTGCCGATGGACTGGCTTCACCCCCCGGTGGCCCTGGTGACAGTGCTGTTGACCAGGGGGTGGACTTTGCGGCCGTGGTCAGCGGCGAGTTCGATCAGGCAGAAGCGCTTGAGCCCGTTCCCCTGGCCAAACGCGTACTGCTGCCGGAGCCAGACAGTCCCAAGCTCCACAAAGTGCTGGCACAGGCAGGCATGGGGTCGCGACTGGAAATGGAAAAGCTCATTCTGGAGGGGCGAATTTCCGTCAATGGACAGCCTGCCCACGTCGGCCAACGCGTGCAGTATGGCGACGTGATCAAAGTCAACGGCAAGCCATTGCGGGTGCGGCTGGCCCCACCTCCGCCGAGGGTGTTGGCGTATCACAAACCAGCTGGTGAGGTGGTGACCCATGACGACCCGCAAAACCGCCCCACAGTGTTCCGGCGCCTTCCGCGTGTCTATCAAGGCAAATGGCAGTCCGTGGGGCGCCTGGACTTGAACACGGAAGGCCTGCTGTTGTTCACCAATGCGGGCGCATTGGCCAACCAACTCATGCACCCCCGCTTTGGTCTGGAGCGGGAATATGCTGTGCGCGTGCTGGGCGCACTCAACAACGAGGAAAAGGCTAAGCTGCTGGCCGGCGTGAAACTGGAAGACGGTCCTGCCCAATTCAAGACCATCGAGGACGGCGGCGGTGACGGTGCCAACTGCTGGTACCGGGTGACCATCGCCGAAGGCCGCAATAGGGAAGTGCGACGCATGTTTGAAGCCATCGGCCATGCCGTGAGCCGACTGATTCGCATTCGGTATGGTGCCGTGGTGTTGCCGCGCGGCCTCAAGCGCGGTGCCTGGGTAGAACTGGACGCCGCAGACATTGACTCGCTCACCCGGGCGGTGGATGGTCGTTCTTCTAAGCCAGCCGCGCCGGATGCCAGGGCTTTGCCTGGTGGACGTGGCCGTCCCGGACGCTCGGGCGACACGGGCAGTCGAATGTTTGGTAAAGCCGCCGTGACCAAAAACAAGGTGGCGGGGGCCTCTGGTGAGCCAGATCCGTTGAAAACATCCGTCGGCTACATCGGCACCGACGCCATCAAAAAGCAGCGGGAGCGGCAGCTTCGCCACGGACGCCCCAAGGCGGGTGGTGGTGGCGGGCGCAGCCGCTGAAGGCTGCCCTGGCGCAACCGAGGCTCTGATGCTTGTGGTCCACGGTAAAATCGTGGGCTTGACTCTTTTTTCATTCTCAATAAGGAAAAACCATGGCGATCGAACGCACCCTCTCCATCATCAAACCCGATGCCGTAGCCAAAAACGTGATCGGACAAATTTACGCACGTTTTGAAGCCGCTGGCCTCAAAGTCGTGGCCGCCAAAATGGCCCACCTCTCCCGCAACGAGGCGGAAGCGTTTTACGCCGTGCACAAAGCGCGTCCTTTCTTCAAAGACCTGGTCGATTTCATGATCTCCGGCCCCGTGATGATCCAGGCACTGGAAGGCGAGGGCGCCATTGGCAAGAACCGTGACCTGATGGGTGCCACCGACCCCAAGAAAGCCGATGCGGGCACCATTCGTGCTGACTTCGCTGACAGCATTGACGCCAACGCCGTCCATGGTTCAGACGCCCCTGAAACAGCACAGGCTGAAGTGGCTTTCTTCTTCCCTGGCATGAACGTCTACTCTCGTTGAGATGACAGCGGCCAACCTGCTTGACTTTGATCTGGAAGGTCTGGCCGCTTTTTGTGAGCGGCTTGGTGAAAAGCGCTTTCGCGCGGTTCAATTGTTTCGCTGGATTCACCAAAAAGGCCAGAGTGACTTTGACCAGATGAGTGATCTGGCCAAGTCGTTGCGCACCAAGTTGGCGGGCCACGCCACAGTGCAGGCACTGCCGGTCCTGTCGTGCCAAGAGTCGGCCGATGGCACCATCAAATGGCTGTTCGACGTCGGTGCTGGCGACGCAGTAGAAACCGTGTTCATTCCCGAAGACGATCGCGCCACTTTGTGCATCTCTTCGCAAGCAGGCTGTGCCGTGGGCTGCCGGTTTTGCTCCACCGGGCACCAGGGGTTCAGCAGAAACCTGACCACCGCAGAAATTGTGGCTCAGCTGTGGTATGCGGAGCACTTTCTCAGGCAACGCAGAGGCATTGATGAGCGCGTCATCTCCAACGTGGTGATGATGGGCATGGGTGAGCCGTTGCAAAACTACTCAGCACTGCTCCCTGCGCTCAGGACCATGCTGGATGACCACGGTTATGGGCTGTCGCGCAGGCGGGTCACGGTGTCCACGTCGGGTGTGGTGCCCATGATGGACAGGTTGTCCGCCGATTGTCCGGTTGCCTTGGCCGTTTCGCTGCACGCCCCCAACGACGAGCTTCGAAATTCATTGGTCCCCCTGAACAAGAAATACCCCCTGCACGAATTGCTGGATGCTTGCTTGCGGTACTTGCCCAGGGCGCCCAGGGACTTCATCACCTTCGAATACTGCATGTTGGCCGGCGTCAATGACCAAGCCGAACATGCCGAGCAATTGGTCACTTTGCTGAGGGATCACGGCGAACGTGGAGTGGCTTGCAAAATCAACCTGATTCCATTCAATCCGTTTGCCGACTCGGGTTTGCTGTGCTCCAGCAAGGACGTGGTACAGGCGTTTGCCAAGCAATTGAGCAGCGCGGGCCTCGTTACCACGGTGCGAAAAACACGCGGCGACGACATTGATGCCGCGTGCGGTCAACTCGCGGGTGATGTCAAGGACAGAACCAAGGCGCAAGAGCGCATGTTGGCCATGCGCCGTGTCACGGCAGCGCCCGTTCAATGGTTTCCAAAAGGAGGGGGATGATGACGCTTGCCCGGTTTTTCTGGCATTGGGCCCCTGCTGCACTGTTGGTGCTGGTGGTTGGCTGTGCCGCGCCGCCTCAGGGTGCTTACACGGCGGGCTCGGGTCAAGACCTGACCACCGACTCGGACGAAAGTGAAGCCCGCAAACGTGCCCGCTTGCGGGTGGAACTGGCCAGTGGGTATTTTGAACAGGGCCAAACCACAGTCGCACTCGATGAAATCAAGCAGGCCTTGAACGCCGATCCAGCTTATGCACCGGCGTTCAATCTGCGCGGGCTGGCCTATTTGCGCCTGTCGGAATTCCGACTCGCCGAGGACAGCTTCCGCACGGCTCTCAGGATCAACCCGCGGGACGCGGGTGTGGCGCACAACCTCGGCTGGATGCTGTGTCAGCAGTCCAAATTTGCAGAGGCCATGGGCTTGTTCGGGCAGGCGCTGGCCAATCCCATTTACCCCGGCCAGGCCAAAACCCTGATGGCTCAGGGTATCTGCCAGGCGCGTGCTGGCCAGGTCCTTGAGGCAGAATCTTCCCTCTCGCGCTCCTTTGAGCTCGATGCCGCCAACCCGGTGACCGCTTTCAATCTGGCCAAGTTATTGGCGCAGCGCGGTGATCTGCCCAAGGCGCAGTTTCATTTGCGTCGTCTGAACAACAGCGACTTGGCCAATGCCGAAACCCTGTGGCAAGGCATCAAAGTCGAGAGAAGGCTCGGCAACGCCGTGGCCGAAAGACAACTTGGTGACCAACTCAAACGCCGTTACCCCCAGTCCAAAGAGCTGGGGTGGTACGAGCGAGGTGCTTTTGATGAATGACAACGTGCGCAACGACGCCAACTCTCCCACTCAGTCCATCTCCGGAACAACCCCGAAAGCCGACCCCATGGGCTCCGAGTCTGCTGGCAGCCTTTTGCGCGCGGCACGTGAGCGCTCGGGACTCCACATTGCTGCGCTGGCTGCGGCATTGAAGGTTCCCGTCCGCAAGTTGGAGGCTTTGGAGTCGAACCGCTGGGAAGAGTTGACCGATGCCACGTTCACGCGGGCGCTGGCGTCCAGCGTGGCACGTCATCTGAAGGCCGATCCCGTGGCCATTCTGGCGGCATTGCCTTCTCACCACCCTGTGCCATTGGTCATTTCTGATGGGCTCGGCAAAGCCGCGCCTGACCACAAGCTGCGGACATCGCAGGGTGGAAAACCGCTGATCTGGGCCATTGCCGTGCTGTTGCTGGGCTCGGTGGGCATGTATTTATTCCCCCATGTCTGGCCCACTGAAACCCCAGTGGTTGCCGAAACCGCTTCAGCCATGCCTGACACGTTGCCGACAGCGCCCCTTCAGATGGAGAACAGTCCACCAGCCGCTCTTTCGGATGCGGGTGCGGTGACGCCCAATGGTGCCGTGGTCGGCAACCTGCCCCAGCCCGCTGAAGCGGCGCCTGTGGCCGCTGCTCTGGTGGTGACAGCTCCCGTGGCTGCCACCGAGGTCAAAGTGGCGCCAACCGTCACCGGCGGCTCACTGCCCCTGATGGTGCTCAAGGCCAGCCGCGATACCTGGGTGGAGGCCACTGACAACACCGGACGTTTGCGCATCCAGCGCGTGGTCAAGGCCGGAGAAGAGCTTGCCTTCACCGATGCCGCCGCACTGTCCGTCGTCATTGGCAACGCGGCGGGGGCACAGGTCGAAGTCCGAGGCAAGCCCTTGGACCTGGCGGCTGTGGCCAAAAACAACATTGCACGCTTCGAGGTCAAATGACATTGCCTGCGTCTCCTGAAACATGGGCCGGGTCGGATGAGCCCATTGCTTTGCCTTCGCCTGTGCCCTCCAACACCCACGCCGTGATGGTGTCTTGGGGGGAGCGGCACGTTCAGATCGGCGGTGGTGCCCCGGTGCGCATCCAGTCCATGACCAATACCGACACCGCCGATGCGGTCGGCACCGCCATCCAGGTCAAGGAGTTGGCGCTCGCGGGTTCTGAGCTGGTGCGCATCACCGTCAACAACGAAGAAGCGGCACGGGCGGTGCCTTACATCCGCGAACAGCTGGACCGCATGGGCGTAGATGTGCCGTTGGTGGGAGATTTCCATTACAACGGCCACCGCCTGTTGGCCGACTTCCCCGATTGCGCGCAGGCCCTGTCCAAGTACCGAATCAACCCCGGCAACGTGGGCAAGGGCGACAAACGCGATCGCCAGTTTCTGCAAATGATCGAAACGGCAGCCCGGTTGGACAAGGCGGTGCGCATCGGCGTGAATTGGGGCAGTTTGGACCAGGAGCTGCTGGGCCGACTGATGGACGCCAACAGCCAGCGCACCGTGCCTTGGGATGCGCGCCAGGTCATGTACGAGGCCCTCATTTCCTCGGCACTGGACTCCGCAGCGCAAGCAGAAGCCGCAGGTTTGCCGGCCAACCGCATCATCCTGTCCTGCAAGGTCAGTGGGGTCCAAGACCTGATCGCGGTCTACCAAAGCCTGGCCCAACGTTGCCGCTATTCCCTGCACCTGGGTTTGACCGAAGCCGGCATGGGCACCAAAGGCACTGTGGCATCGGCCACCGCACTGGCCATTCTGTTGCAACAGGGCATTGGCGACACCATCCGTGTATCGCTGACGCCAGAGCCGGGTGAGGCCAGGACGCAAGAGGTGGTGGTGGCGGCAGAAATTCTCCAGTCTCTCGGTTTGCGCTCGTTTGTGCCCAGTGTCACCGCCTGTCCCGGCTGTGGCCGCACCACCAGTACCACCTTTCAGGAACTGGCCAAACAAATTGACGACTACCTGCGCCGCTCCATGCCGGTGTGGCGCACCCAATATCCCGGCGTGGAATCGCTGAAGGTCGCCGTGATGGGCTGCATCGTCAACGGCCCCGGCGAGAGCAAGCATGCGGACATCGGCATCAGCCTGCCCGGCACCGGGGAGGCCCCGGCCGCGCCCGTGTTCATCGACGGGGAAAAAAGGCTCACCCTGCGGGGCAATGGCATTGCCCAAGAATTCCAGTCTGTGGTCGAAAACTACATCCAACAACGCTTTGGTGCCCAAGCCTGACGGACAGAACACCTATTTTTTAACATGGCCGAAAAAATCACCGCCGTCAAAGGCATGAATGACATTCTCCCTGCCGATTCGGCGGGCTGGGAATGGTTGGAGCAACACCTGCGCACCCTCATGGTGGCCTATGGCTACCGCAACATGCGCACACCCATTGTCGAACCCACGGCGCTGTTTGTTCGTGGCCTGGGCGAAGTGACCGACATCGTGGAAAAGGAGATGTACTCCTTCGAGGACAGGCTGAATGGCGAGGCACTCACCCTCAGGCCAGAGAACACCGCAGGGGTGGTGCGTGCCGTGGTGGAGCACTCCATGCTGTACGAAGGTGGCAAGCGGTTGTATTACATGGGGCCCATGTTTCGGCACGAAAAGCCCCAACGCGGGCGCTACCGGCAGTTTCACCAGTTTGGCGCCGAGGCCTTGGGGTTTGCCGGGCCTGACGTGGATGCAGAGCTCATCCTCATGGCCTGCGACCTGTGGCAACGCCTGGGTCTGCGGGGGATTCGGCTGGAGATCAACAGTTTGGGCCAGCCTGCGGAGCGTCTGCAGCACCGGCAGGCCCTGATCAGTCATTTCGAGGCGCATGCCGACGTGCTGGACGAGGACGCCCGTCGCCGTCTGCACAGCAATCCCTTGCGCATTCTGGACACCAAAAACCCCGCTATGCAGGCCATGGTCAACTCGGCCCCTCGCCTGATGGACTGTCTGGGCGAAGCGTCACTGGCCCATTTCAACGGCCTGCGCGCCATCCTGGATGCCAATGGCGTGGCCTACACCATCAACCCCCGACTGGTGCGGGGCATGGATTACTACAACCTGTCGGTGTTTGAGTTTGTGACCGACCAGTTGGGGGCGCAGGGCACAGTGTGTGCCGGCGGCCGCTACGATGGCTTGGTGGCCCAGGTGGGCGGCAAGCCCGCACCGGCGGTGGGTTGGGCATTGGGCATGGAGCGCATTCTCGAATTGCTCAAGGTGGACAGCCTGTTGCCCGCGCCCCAGCCAGTGGACGTGTTTGCCGTGGTGCCGGATGCGTCTGCCGCGCCTGTTGTGGCACGCGTGTTGCGCGCACTGCGGCAGCAGGGTGTGAACGTGCAAATGCACGCAGCGGGCGCGGACGGCCAGGGCAGCATGAAGTCCCAGTTCAAAAAGGCGGATGCCAGCCAGGCACCGTTTGCCCTGATTTTTGGCCAAGACGAATTGTCACAACAGCGGGTGGCCCTCAAACCCCTGCGCGCCGATGCCGATGGCAATGCGGGCGCCCAGCGCCTGCTGGACTTGGCCACCGTTGACCATTGGGCCGCTGAACTGAAGCGGTCCTGACCATTTTCGGGTGCGGAGCCCTTCCCACCTAGAATCCCTCACTTCCACCACCACGTACCTTTCATGGCCCAAAGTCTCGATCTCGAAGAACAGGAACAGCTTGACCAGATCAAGCACTTCTGGAAACGCTACGGCAACCTCATCACCTGGGTGCTGCTGGCCGCCAGCGTGTCCTTTGCTGCGTGGAATGGCTGGCAGTTCTGGCAGCACAAGCAGGCCTCGGGCGCAGCCGTCCTGTTCGATGAAATCGAAAGGGCCGTGGCGGACAAGGACGCCACCCGCATGGAGCGCACCCTGACTGACATGAAGGCGCAATTTGGCAGCACGGTCTATGCCCAGCAGGGGGCTTTGCTGGCTGCGCATGGCCTGTCCGCCGCAGGCGATGCCCCCAAAGCCCGGCAGGCCCTGGAATGGGCCGCCGGGCAAAACAAGGACGAAGGCCTGCAGGCGATTGCCCGCCTGCGTCTGGCGGGTTTGCTGATGGAAAATGGCACCCCCGAAGAGGCCAAAAAGTCGCTGGAGGCGACCATGCCCACTGCCTTCGAGGGCCTGCTGGCGGATCGCCAGGGCGACCTGCACCTGCGGGCCGGTCAGTCTGACCAGGCCCGTCAAGCCTACCTCAAGGCCTACCAACTGCTGGCCGACACCACGGAGTACCGTCGCCTGGTGGAAATCAAGCTCAACGCACTGGGCGTGGACCCCACACCGGCCGCCGCCAAGTCATGACCCATCATAATTTGAGGAAAAATATGCCTCTAGCGCTTATATATAAAGGCTTTTCAGCTATTGTTATTGCAAGCGCCTTGGTGGCATGCTCCTCATCGGGCAACCGACCCAAGCCAGCCGAGCTGACCCCTTTGCTGCCCATGATGTCGGTGCGCCAGGTTTGGGTGAACCCGGTGGGCGCCAGTGCCACCCCCATGACGCTCTCGGTGAACGGTGACCGCGTGTCCGTCGCCTCCGGCAACGGTACCGTGGCCCAGGTGGATGTGAACACCGGTGCCGATGTCTGGCGCGTGGTCTTGGGCACGCCGCTGTCTGCGGGCGTCGGTTCTGATGGCCACATGGCCGCAGTCGTCAGCCAACGCAACGACCTGATTGCGCTGGTGGCGGGCAAAGAAGTGTGGCGCCAGCGCTTGCCCTCGGCCGCCTACACCGCGCCATTGGTGGCCGGGCAACGGGTGTTTGTGCTGGGCGCAGACCGCTCTGTCACCGCGTTTGACGGCAACTCAGGCGCCCGTTTGTGGACCCAGTCCCGCACTGGCGAACCGCTGGTGCTTCGCCAGTCTGGCGTGCTGCTCGCGGTGGGCGACACACTGGTGGCGGGTTTGGGTGGCCGCATGGTTGGATTCAACCCCAACAACGGCAACACCCGCTGGGACGTGCAGCTCGCCGTGCCCAAAGGTGCCAATGACATCGAGCGCATGGTGGATTTGGTGGGCCCCATCAGCCGCGCTGGCAATGAGGTCTGCGCGCGCGCTTTCCAGACCGCAATTGCCTGCGTCGACGCCCAGCGTGGTCGCCTGAAATGGACACAAGCCGCCGATGGCCGCAGTGGCCTGGGCGGAGACGAGCGCTGGCTGTTTGGTGCTGAGTCTGATGGGCGAGTCGTCGCTTGGCAGCGCGACACTGGCCAAAAGGCTTGGACATACTCTGGTCTGCTGCACCGTAACGCCCTCAGCCCCTTGCTGCTGGGCCGCTCACTGGCCACTGCAGACGGGTTCGGTTTTATTCACCTGCTGTCCCGGGAAGACGGCAGTCCCATGGCCCGCCTGACCACCGATGGTTCCCCCATCCACACCGCCCCTGTGCTGGCCGGTGACACCCTGCTGGCCCTCACGCAAAATGGCAATATGTTTGCCTGGCGTCCACAATAACGGACCACTCGGTCCAACCACTACCCGAATTTTTCAGTTTTGAAACCCGTTCTGGCCCTCGTCGGGCGCCCCAATGTGGGCAAATCCACCCTGTTCAACCGCCTGACCAAGTCCAGGGATGCCATCGTGGCCGATTTCGCCGGCCTCACGCGCGATCGGCACTACGGCAATGGCCGGTTGGGCAACCGCGAGTTCATCGTGGTCGACACCGGTGGATTTGAACCCGATGCCGGTGACGGCAGCATCTACAAGGAAATGGCGAAGCAAACCCGCCAAGCGGTGGCCGAGGCAGACGTGGTCATGTTTGTGGTGGATGCCCGCGCCGGTGTCAGTGCCCAAGACCACGACATTGCCAACTACCTTCGGCGGCTGGGCAAGCCCTGTTTGCTGGTGGCCAACAAGGCCGAGGGCATGCAGGACGGTGTCAAATTGTCCGAGTTCTTTGAGCTGGGTTTGGGCGAAGTGCTGGCCGTGTCGGCCTCCCATGGCCAGGGTGTTCGCTCCCTGACCGAAGTGGCCCTGGACCTGTTGCCACCGGTGCCGGAAGACGATGACACCCCCGAAGACCCCAGCGTGATCAAGCTCGCCGTGGCCGGTCGGCCCAACGTGGGCAAGAGCACACTCATCAATGCTTGGCTGGGAGAGGAGCGTCTGGTGGCCTACGACATGCCGGGCACCACGCGCGACGCCATTTCCATCCCGTTTGAGCGCGACGGCCGCAAATTCGAACTGATCGACACGGCTGGCATACGCCGCAAGGGCAAGGTGTTTGAGGCCATTGAGAAATTCTCCGTCGTCAAAACCCTGCAAGCCATCGAAAACGCCCATGTGGTGTTGCTGCTGTTGGATGCCACGCAGGGGGTGACCGAGCAGGACGCGCACATCGCTGGCTTCATTTTGGAGAGCGGGCGGGCGGTGGTGCTGGCCATCAACAAATGGGATGCCGTGGACGAGTACCAGCGGCAGGTGGTGGAGCGGTCGGTTGAACAGCGCTTGGCCTTCATGAAGTTCGCCGCCATGCACCTCATTTCTGCCAAAAAACGGCAGGGACTGGCCCCGGTCTGGAAGTCCATCGCCCAGGCCCACGAAGCTGCGAACCGGAAAATGCCCACCCCCGTGCTGACCCGCCTGCTGCTGGAAGCGCTGCAATTTCAGGCGCCACAACGGGGTGGCATGTACCGGCCCAAGCCACGGTACGCGCACCAGGGTGGCATGAACCCACCGGTGATCGTCATCCATGGCAACTCGCTGGAAAACATCACCGAGTCGTACAAGCGTTTTCTGGAAGGACGTTTCCGCAAAGCCTTTGACTTGGTGGGTACGCCACTGCGGATTGAGATGAAAACCTCGGACAATCCCTACAAAGACCAAGATTGAAGGTGGGGCCAACCGCAGCCCGCGAGGCTGTGGTATGGTCCTATCCCCATCACTTTTGAACACGGAACATATCGTGAGCAATAACAAAGGCCAACTCTTGCAAGACCCTTTTCTGAACCAGCTCCGGCGCGAACATGTGCCGGTATCCATTTACCTGGTCAACGGCATCAAGCTGCAAGGGCAAATCGAATCTTTCGATCAGTACGTGGTACTGCTGCGCAACACCGTGACCCAAATGGTCTACAAGCACGCCATTTCCACCATCGTACCCGGGCGCCCCGTGCAGTTTTCTGCTGCGCCTGCTGACGAAAGCACCTCAGCCAGCTGATCTGCTCTGGCCTCCGAAAACGGTGGCCACAGCCTGCCCACCGCTTTCGCACCATTGAAACCCATACCCACCACCGCTGGCGCCATCCCTTCAGTCATACTGGCGGGGGTCGACTTTGGTGTTCCCCATTTCGACGGTGAACTGGACGAGTTGGCCCAGTTGGCTGAGACGGCTGGCTTTCGGGTGGCGGACAAACTCACTTGCAAGCGCAGGGCACCCGACCCGGCGTTGTTTGTGGGCTCGGGCAAAGCCGCTGAGCTCAAGCTGATGGTGGATGCCCAGGGAGCCAGCGAGGTTCTGTTCGATCAAGCGCTGAGTCCAGCCCAACAGCGCAACCTGGAACGTTTTTTGGGTGTGGCCGTGAACGACCGGACATTGCTCATATTGGAAATTTTTGCGCAACGCGCCCGCAGCCACGAGGGTAAACTGCAGGTGGAGCTGGCCCGCTTGCAATACCTGTCGACCCGATTGGTGCGCCGCTGGTCGCACCTGGAGCGCCAGCGTGGCGGTGTGGGTCACCGCGGTGGTCCGGGTGAAACCCAGATTGAGCTTGACCGCCGGATGCTGTCCGACAGTGTCAAACGCACCCGTGAGCGGTTGGAAAAAGTCAAAAAGCAGCGTGCCACCCAGCGCAAACAGCGCGACCGCCGCCAAGCCTTCAACGTCTCACTGGTGGGCTACACCAACGCGGGCAAATCCTCGCTGTTCAACGCCCTCGTCAAGGCGCGCAGTTACGCGGCCGACCAGTTGTTTGCCACTTTGGACACCACCACGCGCCAGTTGTACCTGGGCGATGCCGGTGGCATGGTGTCTTTGTCCGACACGGTGGGGTTCATTCGGGACTTGCCACATGGCTTGGTGGATGCTTTCTCGGCCACCCTGCAAGAGGCTGTGGATGCCGACCTCTTGCTGCACGTGGTAGACGCTTCCAATCCCGGTTGCCTGGAGCAAATGCAAGAGGTTCAGCGCGTGCTCAATGAGATTGGTGCAGCCGATGTACCCCAGTTGCTGGTGTTCAACAAGTTGGACGCGATGGCACCAGAATCCGTGCCCGACACCTTGATGGGGAGCATGGAACTGGACGGGCGAGGGCTGCGCCGCGTATTTGTCAGCGCCACACAGGGAACTGGATTGCCCGAATTGCGCTCTCTCTTGGTGGAAATTGTTGCCCAGGGTAAGCGTGCCAGCGGTGGCCCCTGGGACACCGACAACCGTTTTGTGCCGACCGACGAAGCAGAGGCCGACGGTCTGGACCTCGCCTGACATCCTTCACCCACTTTGTACCCACACGTTGTTGACACAATGAACCCAATCAAGCTCTCCCGCACAGGACTGCCCAGCCGCAGTTGGTGGCGCATGTTCAACCTGAACGATCCCCGTTGGGGACGCGGGGAAGGCGGCACCGACGGGGACAGCAAGTCCCCCCGTCCCCCTGAAAGCGACGCCCCCGCACCGCCACCGACGCAGGAACCCGGGCGCAGCAACCGCCCCAATACCACGCAAGGTCCACCCGACCTGGACGAGCTGTGGCGCGACTTCAACCAAAAGCTCGGTGGTCTGCTGGGAGGTAAGGGCGGAGGCGGAGGCCGTCGGCCCAACGATGGTTCTGGTCCTTCTGGCTTCAACCCAGACCCCAAAAGTGCCGGTATTGGTTTGGGGTTGGTGGGGGTCGTGGCGTTGCTGTTCTGGGCCAGCACAGGCTTCTTCATTGTTCAGGAAGGTCAGCAAGGCGTCATCACCCAATTTGGCAAATACCATTCCACGGTGGGCGCTGGTTTCAATTGGCGCTTGCCCTATCCCATCCAGCGCCATGAACTGGTGTTTGTGACCCAGATCCGATCGGTGGATGTGGGCCGCGATGCGGTGGTGCGGGCCACAGGCCTGCGCGAATCGGCCATGCTGACGGAAGACGAAAACATCGTCGAAATCAAATTCGCCGTGCAATACCGTCTGAGTGACGCACGGGCCTATCTATTCGAAAGCCGGGACCCGGACGCCGCTGTCATCAAAGCCGCCGAAACCGCCGTGCGCGAGGTGGTGGGCAAAATGAAAATGGATGCCGCGTTGGCCGAAGAGCGTGACCAAATCGCCCCACGCGTGCGCACGCTGATGCAGAACATCTTGGACCGCTACAAGGTCGGTATTGAGGTGGTGGCCGTCAACATGCAGCAAGGGGGGGTGCGTCCACCCGAGCAGGTTCAGGCGTCGTTTGACGATGTGTTGAAGGCCGGTCAGGAACGCGAACGTATCAAGAACGAAGCCCAGGCCTACGCCAACGACGTGGTGCCGCGCGCCGAGGGTGCAGCCTCTCGCCTGAGGGAAGAGGCAGAGGGCTACAAGCAGCGCATCGTCGCCCAGGCCAAAGGTGATTCAGAGCGCTTCCGCTCGGTATTGACCGAGTACCAAAAGGCCCCCCAGGTCACCCGTGAGCGCATGTACGTGGATGCCATGCAGTCCATGTACGGCAACGTGACCAAGGTGCTGATCGACTCCAAGCAGGGCAACAACCTGTTGTACCTGCCACTGGACAAAATCATGCAAATGACCAACGGGGGCAACGCGACCAGCACCACGGGAGGCGCAGCGGCCAGTACCCTGCCCAACCCGGTGCCCGCCAGTTCCAACAGCGGCACCACCACCAGCC
This sequence comes from uncultured Hydrogenophaga sp., assembly GCA_964396895.1. Taxonomy (GTDB): domain Bacteria; phylum Pseudomonadota; class Gammaproteobacteria; order Burkholderiales; family Burkholderiaceae_C; genus UBA2334. The sequence goes on from CAYNGJ010000015.1 coordinate 76,464, forward strand.
GCACCCGTGACGCCGAGCGCACCCGCCAGCGCGACGTCCGCTGAAGCCGTACATAGGAAGCAGACAAAATGAACAGATTGGGTTTTATCGGTGCTTCGCTGGTGCTGGTCTTGGCCATCCTCAGCTCCACCGTCTTTGTGGTTGACCAGCGCCAGTTTGGCGTGGTCTACCAGTTGGGACAAATCCGCAGCGTGATCACCGAACCGGGGCTGAATTTCAAAATGCCGCCCCCGCTGCAAAACGTGTCCTACATCGACAAGCGCCTGCTCACGCTGGACAGCACAGATGCTGAGCCCATGCTGACCGCTGAAAAACAGCGCGTGGTCATCGACTGGTACGTGCGTTGGCGTGTGTCAGAACCCCAGGAATACATCCGCAACGTGGGACTCGACGAGCGGGCAGGTGCCCTGCAGCTGACCCGTGTGGTGAGAAACGCGTTCCAGCAAGAGGTGAACAAGCTCACGGTCAACGAACTGTTGTCCACCAAGCGCGACGCGCTGATGAACGACGTGCGCACCCAGGTGCTCAGCGCGGTGCGCAGCGCCGAAAAGCCTTGGGGCATGGACGTGGTGGACGTGCGCATCAACCGCGTGGACTACTTCGAGACCATCACCGAATCGGTCTATCGCCGCATGGAGGCCGAGCGCCAGCAGGTGGCCAATCAGCTTCGCTCCACCGGTTCTGCCGAGGGTGAGCAAATCCGCGCGTCCGCCGACCGGCAACGTGAAGTGACGCTGGCCAACGCCTACCGCGAGGCACAGAAAGTCAAGGGCGATGGCGATGCCGAGGCCGCGCGCACCTATGCCGAGGCGTTTGGCAAAGATGCGTCGTTCGCTCAGTTCTACCGCAGCCTGGAGGCCTACAAGTCCAGTTTTGCCAGTAAGTCGGATGTGGTGGTCGTGGACCCCTCGTCGGAGTTCTTCAAGGCCATGCGCAGCAGCAACCTCGGCAACACAGGCAAATGAGCGGGCTCACTGCCCATGCTTGACAGCCTGTGGTTGGCACTGGCCCTCGTGTGCATCATCGAGGGCCTTTTTCCTTTTGTATCCCCGTCATCTTGGCGGCAGACGTTCACCACACTGCTTGGCTTGAGTGACGGACAAATCCGATTTTTCGGATTGTTCGCCATTTTGCTGGGACTGCTCGGGTTGGTTTTTTTGGCCTGAGTGGACCCGGTAAAATCCCTTTTTTAACAGCCCCCTGAAAACACATGTCTGCCTGGGTTCTCCCGGATCAAATTGCCGACGCATTGCCCTCCGAGGCACGGCACATCGAAGAACTCCGCAGGGACCTGCTGGACAGTGCTCGCCGTTACGGCTATGAGCTGGTCATGCCGCCCCTGCTGGAGCACCTGGAATCGCTGCTCACCGGCACCGGCGAAGCCCTGGACCTGCAAACCTTCAAGCTGGTGGACCAGTTGTCTGGCCGCACCCTGGGTCTGCGTGCCGACAGCACCCCCCAAGTGGCCCGCATCGACGCCCACCTGCTCAACCGTGAGGGTGTGACACGCCTGTGTTACTGCGGTCCCGTGCTGCACACCCGCGCTGCGCGGGCCCATGCCACGCGTGAGCCCCTGCAATTCGGCGCCGAAATCTACGGCCATGCGGGGTTGGAGGCCGATTTGGAGTCAATCGAGCTGGCCCGCGTCAGCCTGTTGGCCGCCAACGTCGGTCAACTGACGCTGGACATGACGGATGTGCGCATCGTGGACGCGTTGCTGCAGGGGCAAACCCTGTCGGCCCCGAACCTGGCCGCCATCCACGCTGCGCTGGCGGCCAAAAACGTGCCCGAACTCACCCTGCTCACCCAGGGTCTGCCGCACGACGTGGGCGCTGGGCTGTGCCTGTTGCCGCAACTCTACGGTGATGTGCAGGTGCTCAATGAGGCGGAAAAGCGCCTCCCAAGCTCGCCCATGCTGGCGTCGGCGCTGCACAACCTGCGCTGGCTGTCCCAACGTCTGTCGGGCATGGCCATCACGTTTGACCTGGCCGATTTGCGTGGATATGCCTACTACACCGGCGTTCGCTTTGCCTTGTTTGGCGGTGATGGTGTTCACCAGCCCGTGCACGAGTTGGTGCGGGGTGGCCGTTACGACGAAGTGGGTGCGGTGTTTGGCCGCAAGCGCCCCGCCGTGGGCTTCAGCCTGGACATCAAGGAGCTGGTGCAGGCGGTGCCACCCCGTCCCTTGCGGGCGGCGGTGCTGGCACCCTGGGGCGAGCAGGCGGGCTTGCGCCACGCCATTGACTACCTGCGCGCCCGTGGCGACACCGTGGTGTGTGTGCTGCCAGGGCACGAGCATGAAGTGAATGAATTCCACTGCGATCGCCAGCTCATCGAGCGCGACGGGCAGTGGATGGTTGAACCGTTTTCCAAATCTTGAGCAACATGATGAACAAAACTTCAGCGCCGGTGCCCGGCCGCAACGTGGTCGTGGTCGGTACCCAGTGGGGTGACGAGGGCAAGGGCAAACTCGTGGACTGGCTGACAGAAACCGCCACCGGCGTGGTGCGCTTCCAAGGTGGACACAACGCAGGCCACACATTGGTCATCAACGGCGTCAAAACGGCGTTGCACCTCATCCCCAGCGGCATCATGCGCGCGGGTGTCAAGTGCTACATCGGCAACGGTGTGGTGTTGGCCGCCGGCAAGTTGCTGGAAGAAATTGTGGGCCTGGAGGCCGCACAGGTTGAGGTGCGTTCCCGCCTGCGCGTGAGCGAAGGTTGCCCGCTGATCCTGCCCTTTCATGCCGCACTCGATGTGGCCCGTGAGGCCGCCAAGGAAAAAGCCGGCACCGCCAAAATCGGTACCACCGGCCGTGGCATTGGTCCTGCCTACGAAGACAAAGTGGCCCGCCGCGCCCTGCGCGTGCAAGACCTGAAGCACCCCGCTCGCTTCGCGGCCAAGCTGCACGAGTTGGTGGCGTACTACAACACCCAGCTCGCCGCACTGGGGGCCGAGGAGCTTGACTGGTCGCAGGCCGCTTGGCTCAAGGGCCAGTCACTGGCCGACTTCCTGGTGAACGGACAACTGCAGTACGACGCCATCCACGCCCAGGCCATGGTCCATGCCGAACTGATCAAACCCATGATTGCCGACGTGTCGCGCGAGCTGAACGCTGCCCACGCCACCGGGGCCAACCTGCTGTTTGAAGGCGCGCAAGGCACGCTGCTGGACATTGACCACGGCACCTATCCGTTTGTCACCTCCAGCAATTGCGTGGCAGGCAATGCCGCCGCCGGGGCCGGTGTGGGTCCGGGCCTGTTGCACTATGTGCTGGGTATCACCAAAGCCTATTGCACCCGCGTGGGTGGCGGTCCGTTCCCCACCGAGCTGGACTGGGAAAAAGAAGGCACCCCTGGCTGGCACATGGCCACGGTGGGCGCCGAAAAAGGCACCACCACCGGCCGCAGCCGCCGCTGTGGTTGGTTCGACTCGGCCCTGCTCAAGCGCAGTGCGCAGGTCAACGGCCTGTCTGGCCTGTGCATCACCAAGCTTGACGTGCTCGATGGCCTGACCGAGCTCAAGCTGTGCACCGGCTACGAGCTTGACGGCGATGTGGTGGACATCCTCCCCATGGGGGCCGACGACATTGCCCGCTGCACCCCCATTTACGAAACCCTGCCCGGTTGGACACAATCCACCGTGGGGGTGACCCGCCACGACGACCTGCCACCCGAAGCACAGCGCTACCTGCGACGCATCCAGGAAACCGCCGGGGTGCCCATCCACATGGTGTCCACCAGCCCTGACCGGGACCACACCATCCTGCTGAAGCATCCCTACCAAGGTTGATTTTTAACAAAAAGTGCACTCAGCGCTTTATTTATAAGCATTGTTAGCTACTTATTTTGGAGTAAGTCATGTTGACTGAAGACGGCAAGCATCTGTACGTGTCTTACGACGAGTACCACAACCTCATCGAGAAACTGGCACTCCGAATCCACCAGTCGGACTGGGAGTTCGACACCATCCTGTGCCTGGCCCGCGGTGGCATGCGCCCGGGTGACATCCTCAGCCGGATTTTTGACAAACCCCTGGCCATCATGTCCACCAGCTCCTATCGCGCCGACGCCGGTACCGTGCAAGGCCGGTTGGACATTGCGCGCTTCATCACCACCCCCAAGGGCGAAATCGCGGGCAAGGTGCTGCTGGTGGACGACTTGGCCGACACTGGTCACACCCTGCAGGCGGTCATCAACACCCTGAAAAACCACTATGAGCCCATCACCGAGTTGCGCAGCGCCGTGATCTGGACCAAGGGTGTCTCGACCTTCACGCCCGACTACTCGGTGGAATTCCTCCCCACCAACCCCTGGATTCACCAGCCTTTTGAAGGCTACGACAGCCTGCGCCCCGCCGCATTGCTGGAAAAGTGGAAGCTCTGACACCTGCCATGCCCGAATCGCTGTCCACCCGGCTCATTCACCATCCCTATGTCGCGCCCGTTGGGTTCGACGCCGTGGCGCCGGGGGTGCACAAGGCCTCAACGGTGTTTTTCGGCAACGTGCATGAGTTGCGTCACCGCGAGTGGCGCGACAAATCCGGCTACACCTACGGCCTGCACGGCACGCCCACCACCTTCATGCTGGAAGAGCGCATTGCCACCCTCGAAGGAGGCCAGCACTGTGTGCTGGTGCCCAGCGGCCTGGCGGCCGTGGCCTTGGTGGACCAGGCGTTTTTGCGGCAGGGCGACGAGCTGCTGGTACCCGACAACGCCTACGGTCCCAACAAGGCGTTGGCCGAGGGAGAGTTGAAGGGCTGGGGCATCACCACCCGGTACTACGACCCCATGAACCCGGCGGATCTGGCCCGCCTGATCACCCCCGCGACCCGGCTGGTGTGGTTGGAAGCCCCTGGCTCCATCACCCTGGAGTTTCCCGACCTGCCAGCGTTGGTGGCCGTCATCACGCAGGCCAATGCCGAGCGCGCAGGGCAGGGTGGCGCCAACGCCGCCCGGCCCATGTTGAGCGTACTGGACAACACCTGGGGTGCAGGCATCGCTTTCAACGCGTTCGACCTGGGGGTGGACATGTCCATGCAGGCCCTCACCAAATACCCCAGCGGTGGCGCCGATGTGCTGATGGGCTCGGTGGTCACCCGTGACGCATCTCTGCACCACAGTTTGCTCATGACGCACATGCGCCTGGGTCTGGGTGTGGGTGGCAACGATGCCGAACTGGTGTTGCGCGGCCTGCCCAGTGTGGCCTTGCGCTACCACGCACAAGACAGCAGCACCCGCGCCCTGGCGCAGTGGATGCAACAGCGCGCTGAGGTGGCCTGCGTGCTGCACCCGGCATTGCCCACCTCACCCGGCCACGCCCACTGGCTGCGCGATGCCAGTGCGGCGGCCTGCCTGTTCAGCGCGGTATTCAAACCTGCCCACACGCAGGCGCAGGTGGACGCGTTCTGCGACCGGCTCCAGCGGTTCAAGCTGGGTTGGAGTTGGGCAGGGCCCATCAGCCTGTGTGCACCTTACGACGTGCCCGCCATCCGCCAGCGGCCCTGGCCCCACGCCGGTGGCTTGGTTCGCTTCGCCATTGGGCTGGAAGCCGTCGCCGATCTGCAAGCCGACCTGACCCAGGCGCTGCAGGTGTTTTCCGACACCCATGCCTGACCCCCTTTTTTACCCCAACGAAAGCACCTTTTGGCAACTCCCAATTACGGATACGAAAAGCGCCAGCGTGAGCTCGCCAAACGCCTGAAAAAAGAAGAAAAACTCAAATCCAAAGCCGATCGCAAACACACCGAGCCCGGTGAGTTTCCCGACGGTGGAGACGGCTCAGCGCCCCCCAACGCACCGAGTGGCGACGCCAGCGGCAGCAGCCCCCCTCAGACTGGCGGCACCTCGGCCTGAATCAGCGCACTGGCCGCCTGGGCCAGTGAGGTTTGGCTGCGATCGGCCAGTACACACACCTGTGCCTGGCCAAACTGCACAAAGTTGCGCCCAATGGACTGCGCGTACATGGGGTCGTAGTGCACCGTCAACAGCGCTTGCACCACCTCGGGCGTGTGCCCCGCCAGGACTTGTTCCACCCACTGTGCCACCTGTGCGTTGCCCCTGCGCTCGGCCAGGGCCTGCAGGCGTTGGCAAAAAAACGCCGGGTCTGTCACAAAAAAATCATAGTCTTCCAGCAACAGCGCCACGCGCTCGGCGTCTGACAGCTGAAGGTCTATGCACGGGCTGGCGCGCATCGCGTCCATGAGGGCGTCAGGCACCCGCAGGTCGCCCACTTTTTTGCTTTCACTTTCCACGTACACCGGCCGCGTCGGGTCAAAGCCGCGCAGCGCTGACCACACCAGGGTGTCAAAGCGCTTCTGGCTGGGTTGGGGCACGCCTGGAATGTGGCCCAGCACCGAGCTGCGGTGGTTGGCCAGCGCCTCCAGGTCCAGCACCTGGGCACCCCGGGCCGCCAGCGCGGTCAGCAACCGGGTTTTGCCACTGCCAGTGGGGCCACAGATCACCCGGTAGTGCAGTGCCTGTGACAGGGCCGGTAATTCGGCCAGCACCGCCTGGCGAAACGCCTTGTAGCCCCCCTCCAGCAGGGTCACTTGAAACCCGATGGCACCCAGAATGGTGGCCAGCGCACCGCTGCGGTTGCCACCACGCCAGCAGTACACCAGTGGTTTCCAGCCCTTGGGGGCATCCAGCAGCTCACGCTCAATGTGGTTGGCGACGTTGCGGGCCACCAGCGCGGCCCCACGTTTTTTGGCCTCGAACGCATTGACCTGCTTGTACAGGGTGCCAATGGCCACGCGCTCCTCGTTGTTCAGGCTGGGCCAGTTGATGGCGCCTGGCACATGGTCCAGGGCATGTTCCAGCTCGGTGCGTGCGTCGATGATGGCATCGAACGTGCCCAGTTGGTTCAGCGCCAGCGGCGCAGCCAGTGTTTTCAAGCTCATGTTGGGGGTGGTGTTATTTCAGTTGAGGCAGCAGCACAGGCCAGACGTTGTCCAGCATCAGCGCCTGTGCCTCTTCGTTGGGGTGAATGCGGTCGGCCTGGAAGAGGCGGGTGGCATCGGCACCGTCGGCCACGTTGGCCAGCAAAAACGGCACCAGTGCCGACTTGTGCTGCCGGGCCACTTTCACAAACACCTGGCTGAAGTCCCGGGCGTAGGCGCTGCCATAGTTGGGCGGCACCTGCATGCCCACCACGGTCACCTTGGCTCCCGCTTGGCGGCTGGCCTGCGCCATGGCCGACAGGTTGGCCTCGGTCATGCGCAAGTCCAGGCCGCGCAGGGCGTCGTTGCCCCCCAGCTCCAACAGAACATGGGTGGGCCGGTGACGCTTGAGCAGTGCGGGCAGGCGGGAACGGCCACCGGCCGTGGTGTCGCCACTGATGCTGGCGTTGATGACCTCCGCGCCGGAGACCCGCTCTTGCAACCGGGCTTGCAGCAGCGCCACCCAGCCGGTGCCGCGCGCCAGGCCATATTCGGCGCTGAGCGAGTCACCCACCACCAGCAAGGTGAACTGGGTGGGCGCCGACGCGGCCTGCACCTGGGCGGGCAGCGCCCCCATTGCCCCGGCGCAGAGGCAGGCCAAGCCAAGCACGCTACAGTGCGAGACAAGGCGACGACGTGTCGTCGGCATGGAGTGAATGTGGCGCATGACTGAAGTTTTGAATAGGCAATCGGGCACCGGTGCGCAAACGCCGGCAGGGGTGGTGGAAACCGCAGTGGTGCGGGTGGAGCGGCTGGGTAAGTCGGTGACGGACTCGGGCGGCACGCTGGCTATTTTGCGCGATATCGATTTTTCGCTTCGCCGAGGTGAAACGGCCGCCATTGTCGGCGCTTCGGGCTCGGGTAAAAGCACGCTGTTGTCCATCGTGGCCGGCCTGGACACCCCCACACAAGGCACCGTGTGGCTGGATGGCCAGGACCTGTTTGCCCTGAGCGAAGACCAGCGTGCCGCGCTGCGTGCGCAGAAGGTAGGTTTTGTGTTCCAGAGTTTTCAACTCATGGGCAACCTGACGGCGCTGGAGAACGTGATGCTCCCCCTGGAGCTGGCAGGCCGTCGCGATGCCCGCAGCGCCGCCACCGACATGTTGCAGCGCGTGGGTTTGGGCCAACGGCTGGGGCATTACCCCAAGGTGCTCTCGGGTGGTGAGCAACAGCGCGTGGCCCTGGCTCGCGCCTTTGTGGTGCGGCCCGCCGTGCTGTTGGCCGATGAGCCCACCGGCAGCCTGGACTTTGCCACCGGCGAAACCATCATGCGGCTGATGTTTGACCTCAACCGCGAGCTGGGCACCACACTGGTGCTGGTGACGCACGACAGGCAGATTGCCGCGCGGTGCGAGCGGCGCATCACCATCGAAGCGGGCTGCATGGTCTGACCCTGGCGCGCCCCCGCCACGCCGAGTGGGTCAGCGGGGATAATCGGCACATGTCTTCACACAAAGTTCTGTTCGGCTTTCATGCCGTGGGTGTGCGCCTGAAAACGGCGCCCCAGTCCATCGTCGAGGTGTATTACGAGGTCACCCGGCGCGACGCCCGTATGCGCCAGTTTCTGGACCGTGCCCGCGAAGCCGGTGTGCGCCTGATCGAGGCCGACGGCCTGCGCCTGTCCAAACTGGCGGGCAGCCACGGCCACCAGGGTGTAGCTGCCCGGGTAGACCCGGTGGCCCAGATCACCTCGCTGGACGAGCTGCTGGAGCAGCTGGAAGCCGACGGGGTGAACAATCCCTTGCTGTTGGTGTTGGACGGCATCACCGATCCGCACAACCTGGGCGCTTGCCTGCGCGTGGCCGACGGAGCAGGGGCCCACGCCGTGATTGCCCCCAAAGACCATGCGGCGGGCATCAACGCGACGGTGGCCAAGGTGGCCAGTGGGGCCGCCGAAACCATGCCGTATTTCATGGTGACCAACCTGGCACGTACCCTGGGTGAACTGAAGGAGCGCAACATCTGGGTCATTGGCACCAGCGACGATGCGCCCAACACGCTCTACCAGGTGGATTTGAAAGGACCTGTGGCCCTGGTGCTGGGGGCCGAGGGCGCCGGCATGCGCCAGCTGACCCGCAAAACCTGCGACGAACTGGTGAGCATTCCCATGAAAGGCGCGGTGGAAAGCCTGAACGTGTCGGTGGCCAGCGGCGTGTGCCTTTACGAAGCCTTGCGCCAGCGCGGTGGTTGACCCGAGCAGCGTTCACTCAAAGCCTCCACCCCGCCACCACCTCCAGCACATCCAACGCCAGCGCACGTAGGGCAGCGACGAGTCGCCGGTGTCAATGTGGGTTCAGGGTCCCCTCGAACATCGCCTTGGCGCAGCCGCTGCAGGGCGGCAATGGCGGCGCCCTCTGGGTAGAGCAGCGCCGACTCGGTGTCCTCCTCCGTCTGTTACGCGGCGGTCTGCCAGTCCCGGTTCGCCTCAGATCCAACCCAGGGCGCCCAACCCTGCGCCGACCGCCAGCATCCACAACAGGTGAATCCGGGTGCGCCAGACCAGCACTGCCACCGCAAGGCTCAGCGCCCAGGCGGCCCAGGGCTGTCGGCCCAGCCAGGCGGGCAGGGCGGTCACGGTGTCGGTGGTCACCGCCGGGGTGGACAGCAGCCAGCCCGTGGCCAGCATCAGCGCCACCACCACCGGTGCCAGCCCTTGTTTGAACGCACGCACCCACAGCCGCTGCTGGTGACGGTGCACCCAGCGCGTGGCCCCATAGGTGAGCAGGGAAGAGGGCAGCAGTATGGCCACCATGGACACCACCACCCCGGCCAACGCCAGGGGCCAGGCGTGCCAGCCTGCCGCCACGCCACCCCCCGCATTCAGCCCCACCTGCCACCCCAGCAAGGCCACAAACAGCACGTTGGGGCCGGGCGCGGCCTGGGCCAGGGCAATGCTGCTGGAAAACTGCAGTTCGCTCAACCAGTGCCGCTCGTCGTGCAAAAACCGGTGCATGTCGGGCACGGTGGCGATGGCGCCACCAATGGAGAGCAGGGACAACGTGGCAAAGTGCAGGAACAGCGCCACCCAGTCGGCCAGACCAAGTGAGGTGATCATGGGGATGGGAGGGATTGGTGGGATGGTGTGGCCGCAGGCCGCGCCTGACGGCTGATGGCCAGCGCCGCCACAGCGGTCACCAGCGGGGCCAGTCCCAGCAGCACCCAGGCCAGCGGCCAGCGCAGCACGCCCACCATCACAAACCCCAGCAACACCAGTACCGCGCAGCCGGTGGTGCCCATGGGGTTGTGGCGCAGTGGGCCCAGCATTTTCAGGCCAGTGCCGGCGATCAGCCCTGCGGCCACGGCACCCAGACCGCGAAGCGCGCCGTGCACGGCCGGTGCCTCAACCCAGGCACTGACCAGCACCACCAGCAGCAGCATGATGCACAAGGGCAGGGTGAGCATGCCCGCTAGGGCGGCCATGGCGCCACCCGCACCGAAAAAGCGCCCCCCCAGCATCAGCGACATGTTGACCACGTTGGGCCCGGGCATGATCTGCGCCACCGCCCAATCTTCCAAAAACTGCTCGTTGCTGAGCCAGCGGCGCTTTTCCACCATCTCGCGCTGGACCAGCGCCACCACACCGCCAAAGCCTTGCAGAGCCAGCCAGGAAAAGGCCCAGAACAACGCGGTTTTGGAGGCAGGTTGGGCCAAGTTTGGCACGCCAGTCATGGGCGTTGTGGCATTCAAATGCATAGCTTAAAAGTGAATACAGTCATGCGCTATGTGGCAATTTGTTGTTAATTTTTCACACCGTCATACCACCGGCCACTTCCAGCACCGCACCATTGACGTAGCTTGCCTCGTCGCTGGCCAAAAAGGCGTAAACGTTGGCGATTTCCTCGGGTCGGCCCAGGCGCTTGAGTGGCACGCGGTGCTCCATTTCGGCAATCACTTTGTCGGGAATGGTGCTGAGGATGGGGGTGGCCACAAAGCCTGGGGCCACGGCGTTCACGCGGATGCCTTTGGGACCCAGTTCGCGACTCCAGGTTTTGGTGAAACCGATCACGCCAAACTTGGTGGCCGCGTAATTGGTTTGCCCGAAGTTGCCATAAATGCCGACCACCGAACTCGCGTTCAGGATGACGCCACTGCCTTGGGCCACCATGGTGTCGGCCACCGCTTGCGTGCAGTGAAAAACGCCGCGCAGGTTGACGTCAATGACCTTGTCAAACTGCTCCAGTGTCATCTTTTGCAGCCGTGCATCCTGCGTGATGCCGGCGTTGTTCACCAGCACGTCAATGCGGCCAAACCGCTCTTTCACCTGGGCGACCACGGCGTCCACCATGTCCCGTTGGGTCACATCCATCACGAAGCCGATGGACTCCGCACCCAGCGCCTTGCAACGGACCACGGCATCGTCCACGGCGGACTGCTTCATGTCGCACACCACGACCACGGCGCCTTCGGCGGCAAATTTCATGGCGGTGGCCATGCCAATGCCCTGGGCAGCGCCGGTGATGATGCTGACCTTGTTGTTCAATCGTTTCATGTTTTGGGGTAATGGCTGGTTTGAGAAAAGCGCCCACGGGGCGCAAGGGTGTGTGGGCGGTGCACGGGGTGTGGCCGCTCAATCGACATTGTGCACAGGCGTGTGCCACACCAGCCGCCCCTGACCACCGTCGTTCAGACGTTGCTCAAAGGTGGCGGCCTGCGCGTCGGGCAGGCTGAGGGTCAGCGTCACCACGCTGCCGTGTGCCACGGCCAGCAACTGGGCTTGCTGCTGCTCAATTTCGCGGCGCACCCAGCCTTCCAGCGCATAGGGCACGCTGCATTGACGTTGCACCAAGCGTTGCAGGGGCACGAGTTGGGCATTGGCCTTGGCGCTCAGCAAGGCCTGGGCCACGGCGTCGGTGTAGGCACGGACCAGGCCGCCAGCACCCAGTTTGACACCCCCAAAGTAACGCACCACGGTGGCCAGACAACCGTCCAGCGCCTGGTGGCGCATCACGTCAAGCATGGGGCGGCCTGCGGTGCCGCCGGGTTCGCCATCGTCGTTGGCGGCCGACTGACCACCAGCCAACAAGGCCCAGCACACATGCGCCGCAGTCGGATGCTGCTGCTTGAGCCCGGTCACCCGCGCCAACGCCGCCGCGCGGTTGCCCACGGGCTCCACACACGCCAGGAAACGGCTTTTTTTGATGGTGAGTTCGGCGTGCGCGGCGCTCAGCAGTGTCTGGCTCATGCGGCGATTGTCGTCAAAGCGGTTTTGACAGGGTCTGCACTGGCGCCGAGTTGACTGAGGCACCGAACGAGGCCACACGCCAGCATGTGTTACATTATTCCACGATGTATATTATGTAAAGTCATGCAGAGGCAAACCGCACCATCACAGATGCAGACAACCGACCCCGCCCACTTCGGGCCTGGGCCCGTGCATGGATCGGCAACGGCCTTTCAGGCCCCGTGCAGTCAGGGCAACACCTGCATTGACTGGGTCCACTGCGTGGGCTGCAGCTGCAAGGCGCGGTATTGCACCTTGGCCCAGGTGGTGGACATGTCGCGGTAGCGCGGTGACCACACGTTGCCGCTCTGGCCCGTTTGGTAGATGAATGCGCTGTTGTCCAGGTCGGCCAAGTCGTACACCGCGCGCAGCGATGCGGCGTGCCGGTTGGCGTAGGGCTGTGCCGGGTTGTCCAGCTGGAATTGACCCACGTTGACCGTGAAGGTGTCGCCCCCAGTGGGCACACTGACCTCGAACGCCGGTGCCAGCGCCTTGACGTTACTGAACGGTTGGTGTTTAGACACCGCGGGGTGGGCTTGCCCCCAGCGCCATTGATCCACACGGGGGCCGTGCCGGGTCTGCAATTCCGTCAATGCAGTGCTCAGCGCCCGTGAGGACGCTTCGGCACAACCGCCCTCCCCGCACCAAAAGCCATCGTTGCGGGCCAACGCGTCTTCCATGGCGGTGCGGAAATGGCGCTTGCCGTAGAGGGACTTGGTCCGTGCCTCGCCCAGTGTGCGGACCAACGCTTGCCGTGTGAACACGTCCACCCATGCGGTGAAGATCAGGGGTGCGGCGTGGTCGGCCCGCATCACGCCGTCAAAGTGGGCCAAGGCCTGTTGCGCGGCGACGGCCAAGGGGTGGTCGGAAGGGGTGTTTTGCAACACCGGCAACAGCTTCAAAGTGGCCAGGGAGAGCTCATCGGCTTGCAAGGCCTGCATGGACTGCCGCGTGTGGCGGGGGGTGGCCGCCAGCAGGGCCTCAATGCGCTGCTGGCGGTGGGGGTGCGTCCAGTCCTGGGTGATGAAGTGCGGGTAGTCGGAGCCGTGGATGCGCTGGTTGGCGGTGGCCAGCCAGCCCCGCTGCTGCGCTTGGGCAGAGGCCGCCCGCTGGGCCGCCGCCACTGCCGGGCTGGTGCCGGGGGTGAATGCCGGTGTTGACGGTTCGCCCAGGCGGGTTTCGGGTGTGTCGGCGTAGGGTATCCAGCCCTGCCAGTCGTAACGCGCATCCCAGCCGGGCGACGGCGCCACACCCCGAATGTCATTGTCCGGGGCGCGAACGGGCACTTTGCCTGCGGCCTTGTAGGCCACGTGGCCCTGCACATCGGCCACCACCACGTTCTGCATGGGCGAGTGGTAATGGCGGTACGCGGCGAGCAGCTCATCCACACTGCGGGCGCGGTTGCCTTCCAGCCCGGCCAGCACCGTGTGGTTGTCGGCGTCCAGCGCGCTCCAGCGCAATGCCAACACGAACTGGCGGGTGTCCAGCAGTTCGGCGTGACTGGATTGGGCATCGCTGAGCACCGGGCCGTGGCGCGTGGTGCGCACCGTGTGGTGGACGTCGCCTTGCCCTTTGACGCGGATGGTTTCCTCGCGGGTGTCAAAGTCGGCCCAGGCGGCTGGCTGGCCGGGGGGCGCGGGCACGCGGTACTGCGCGGGGTTGGCGGGGTTGACTTGTTCCAGATACAGGTCTTGCACGTCAGGGGCGGTGTTGGTGAAGCCCCAGGCCAGGTGGGCATTGCGCCCCAGCACCACAAAAGGCAGGCCCGGCAGGGTGGCGCCCGTGACGTTCAGTTCGCCCTGCCCCGCCGCCGTCGGTGCCTGCAAACGTGCAAAGTACCAGACGGCAGGGGCGCTCAGGCCCAAGTGGGGGTCATTGGCCAACAATGGCCGCCCACTGTGGGTGCGCGAGCCCGCCACCACCCAGTTGTTGGAGCCCTTGCCATCCACCTCGCCCAGGGTGTGGGCCCAGTCGTTGACCGACTGCGCCAGTGTGGCGGACGCGGTGCGCGTCAATTTTGCATAAAAAGTGCCTCCAGCGCTTTCCCTTATTGGGTTGTCAGCTGCACTTTTTTTATTGAATTTGTCCGACTGATCGGCATACACGCCCAGGCCCCGGTACAGCTGGGCCAAGTCGGCGGTGGCGGCAGGCAGCTCGCCGGGGTAAGCCGGGAACAGTTGCCACAGGCGCTGGGTGTCCAACACCTGCAAGGCGGTGAGCCGCGCGAACTCGTTGCCCCAGTTGCCGCCCAGGTCCAGCGCCATCATGAGCGCCCAGCCCATGGCGTCGATGGGGGTCCAAAATTGGCCTTTTCGGGCGGCGCTGCGCGGGTCAATGCCCAGTGCCAGGAACTCGGGGGTGAGTGACTGGTGGCTGTGCGCCATGAAGGTGTTCACGCCATCGGCGTAGGCTTGCAGGGCGGCCTGGGCATGGGTAGGCAACCCTTGCCACTGGCGCTCGGCGGCCTGGGGCAAGCCGAGCGTGCGCAGCAGCTTGTCGGTGGGCAGGGTGGCAGGGCCCAGCACTTCCGACAACGTGCCATGCATCACCCGGCGGTTGAACTCCAGTTGCCACGCCCGTTCCTGCGCGTGCACCATGCCCAGGGTTTTGAAGGCATCGAGCGGGTTCTGGGCCAGGATGTGCGTGACGTCGGCGGGGTCGCGCCTGACCTGCACCGCTGCGCTCAAGCCCGGCAGATGCGCAACGCCCTGCATTTGGGGCAGGCTGCGCAGGGCATACACGGCGGTGGTGGCACCGGCGATCAGCGCGGCCGCGCCCAACAGGCCCATCACGGCCAGGGAAATTCGGGTCAGTCGGGTCAATCGGGTCAATCGGTTCATGGTGTGGTCGGGGCGGCTGAAGCCCGGTCAGTTGTTCAGTCCCAAAACATCAGGGCTTCTTTGCCCATGAGGTGCAGTTCCACCGGTTTGCCCACAGGCAACAGCACCTTGGTGGGCACATGGCCAAAAGGCAGCTCGCCCAAAACGGGCACTCCGTGCGGACACCTGTCGGTGGGCGCCGACAGTTGTTGGCGCAACCAGTCGGTGACGGAGCGGAGCTTGAACCCACGGTCGTGGGGCACGGGTTTGTACTGGGTGAACTGGCCCATCAGCACGGCTTGCTGCTGTCCCAGGATGCCCGCATACAACAATTGGGTGAGCATGCGCTCCACCCGGTAGGGGTGCTCGCCCACGTCTTCCAGAAACAGAATGCCGCCGGGCACCGAGGGCATCCACGGCGTACCCACCAGCGAACACAGCACCGCGAGGTTGCCGCCCCACAGCACGGCGTTGTGGATGCTGACCGCGGGCTCGTCGCCGGTGGCCACGGGGCGGTCGTGTTTAGGCACCCGCCAACCCGTGCCCTCGCCCAGGCCACAGAGCAGGTCTTCGAAGCAGGATTCCATGATGTCATCGGGCACCGGGGCTTCGTCCGTGCCCAGTGCCGGGTCGGCACCAAAGTCTTCCCCCAGCGCCGGACCAGCCCAGGTCACGGCCCCCTGCCCCAAGTCGCCTTGGGTGCGTTGCCGGTGCGCCATCAGGCCGAGTTGCAAAGCGGTGAAATCACTCAGGCCCACCCAGTGCATGCCCGCTTCGATGGATTGGGCCACCGCGTCAAACGGGAGTTGCGGCAACAGGCGGGTGAGGCCGTAGCCACCTCGGGAAATGAGGGCCACATCGGCCTGGCTGGCGGCGGCGCGGGCAATGGCGGCCAGCCTGACCTCGTCGGGACCGGCAAACCGCTGGTGGCTGCGCAGGGCGTCGGCATCCACCTCGACGGTGTGGCCCAGGGTCTTCAGCCTGTTGATGCCCCGGCGAAACGCCGTTTTGTCGCGCACGGCACCGGAGGGGGAGTAGATGTAAATGTGTTTGTGGGTCACGGTGAGCTGCCT
This sequence comes from uncultured Hydrogenophaga sp., assembly GCA_964396895.1. GTDB lineage: Bacteria > Pseudomonadota > Gammaproteobacteria > Burkholderiales > Burkholderiaceae_C > UBA2334. The sequence goes on from CAYNGJ010000015.1 coordinate 92,516, forward strand.
TTGCGTTGTTTGACGCTGTTGAGTCGTTGGCGGCGGCGCCAGCGGGTGCGGGCCACCCAGATCAGGCTGGTCAGGGCGTAAACCACCAGCCCACCGGTCACGGCGAAGATGACCAGCCCCACCACCAGGGGTTTGCCCACGCCGGTGAGGTAGGTCCAAAAGCGCGCCAACTGCTGGCCCAGGCTGCGGGCCTCCTGCTTCACCGGGTCAGGCGCTTGGGCCAGTACCTCTTGGGCGTTTTGCGCCACCGTGGGGGGCTCGCCCACCAGCTTCACCCCCAGCTTGTAGGCGGCGTAGTACACCGGTCCAAAGGTCACGGGGTTGGTCACCAGGGTGCTGCCCATGGCCACTGGCAGGTTGGCCCGCAGCAGCACGGCGGTGGCAGCAGAAAAGGGGATTTGCGCCACCGGAATCAAAAAGCCAAAAAAGATGCCAATGGCCAGGCCCAGTGCCAGGCCCTTGCGGCTCATGTGCCACAGGCGGGGGTGGTACAGGGCGGGGCCCAGCCATTTCAACCAGCGGTTGTGCTGAACACTTTCCCGCGTGGGCAGTTGTTTTTTGAGCCAGGCGTTCATGGGCGCCAACCGGTGGACTTCAGCAGTTCGCCCACTGCGCAGGCCAGTGCCTGGCCGCCATCGGGCGTGTCGGGGTGGGCCAGTGGGCAGTGGGCCATGACCAGGCCTTGCAGTGCGTTCATGGGTGATGCGGGGAGGTCTGCGGGCTGAAAACGGGCAAAGGCGCGCAGCGCAGCGCGGTGGCCTGGGTCGGGGAACGGGGCATCATAAGCGGGGTGCAAGGCAGCGGCTCGGCGCGGGCGCGGGGTGCGCCGGGGGGGTGCCGGGCGGTCAACGGCCGGGGCGTGCTCGGCTGGGGGGCTCCAGCTCAGCACGGCCGCACATCCGGTGGGCCATGCCTGCACACAGGCCGCCGCCAAGGCCGCCATGCCGCCCTGCGCGGGTGCGAGCAGCAGCACGCGCCGCACCCCCAGGTGCTGCAACAGCGCCTGCAGCACTTGGCTGTGCCATTCGATGCGGTGTGCCTGCTCTTTTTTGGGCTTGTCGCTGTGGCCAAAGCCCAGCAAATCGGGCACCACCACCCGCAGGCCCAGGTCCGCCAGCGCGGGCAATACGTGGCGGTACTCCCATCCCCAGCCCTCCGTGGTGTGCAGGCACAGCACGGCCAGGTCGCTGGACATGTCGCTGGGGGGGGGCTGCTCCAGGTAATGCAGGCGCAGCCCCGCCAGCACGGGCCAGTCGCTCACCCAGTGGCGCTGGCCAGGCAACGGGGGAAGGTGGGCAAAGCGGCTTTCCGGCGTGCGCAGCGCGTCTTCGCGCAGTGGCTGTGGGTTGACACGGCGGGGCGCAAAAAAGGCCTTCAGTACCTGCGCGCAGTCGTGGGCCAGTACACCACCTTGCACCAGGGTGTGGTGGTTGAGCGCGGGCAGCGCAAAGAGGTTGAGTACCGAGCCTGCGGCACCGGTTCGGGCATCCGCTGCGCCAAACACCACGCGTGCCAGGCGCCCATGCAGCATGGCACCGCTGCACATGGCACACGGCTCCAGCGTGACGTACAGCGTGCAGCCGTCCAGCCGGTAGTTGCCCAGGGCTTGTGCGGCGGCTCGCAGTGCCACCACTTCGGCATGGCCTGTGGGGTCGTGGCTGGCCACAGGGCGGTTGTGGCCGGTGGCCAACAACTGGCCCTGGGCGTCCACCACCACGGCGCCCACGGGCACTTCGCCCTGGGCCGCGGCCTGCTCGGCTTGTGCCAGTGCCAGCTGCATCCAGCGCTCGTCGTCTGCCTGTGTCTCGCGCGTTGAACCTTGTTGCTGCCCCACTGTCACCATCGAGTCCCAGGTTAATGCCAAATGGCTCGGGCCGGGTCCGCACCAAGCCGTACCATCTGATGATAGCCACCGGCACTGCGCCGCGTTCAACCGCCCTGCCCTGCACCCCATGTACTGCCCTGCCCACTTCGAAGAAACCCGATTGCCCGTGCTGCACGACCTGGTGCACCAACACCCCCTGGCCACGCTGGTCACCCAGGGGGCCAATGGCCTGTCGGCCGAGCACGTGCCTTTGCTGCTGCGGCCCGGCACCGGTGGCCAGGACCTCCTGGTGGGCCATGTGGCGCGCGGCAACCCATTGGCACAGGCCCACCTGGCCGAGGTCTTGGTGGTGTTCCAAGGCCCGCAGTGTTATGTGTCGCCCAACTGGTACGCCAGCAAACCAGACAGTGGTCAAGTGGTGCCCACTTGGAACTACGCAGTGGTGCACGCGAAAGGCACCCTGCGCACCCTGGACGATGCGGGCTGGAAGCGCACGCTGCTGAACGAACTCACCCAAACCCACGAACAGGCGCAGCCCCATCCCTGGGCGGTGGACGATGCGCCAGAGCCCTACATCGAGCGTTTGCTGGGCGCCATTGTGGGCATTGAAATTCAGGTCCATGCCCTGAACGGAAAATGGAAGGTCAGCCAGAACCAGCCCGCAGCCAACCGAGTCACGGTGGTGGCCGGGTTGCAGGGCGCAGGCGGCGCGCAGCAACAGGCCATGGCGGAGCTGGTGCAGGCCTTTGGCCAAGCCCCCGCGCGGTGAGTGCCGCTTGAACACCGATCCGTTTTTTTACTTGGTGGCCATCCCAGCCGTGCTCTTGCTGGGGTTGAGCAAAAGTGGCTTTGGCGCGGGCTTTGGTTCGCTGGCGGTGCCCATGTTGGCACTGGCCATCCCGGTGCCGCAGGCCGCCGCGATCATTTTGCCTCTGCTGTTTGTCATGGACGTGCTCACGCTCAAGGCCTTTCGCAAAGAGCTGGACTGGGCGCTGTTCCGCTTTCTGCTGCCCTGGGGCTTGCTGGGCATTGCGGTGGGGGCTGCGCTGTTCAAAACACTGGACAGCCACACGGTGGCCGGTCTGGTGGGCCTGTTCGCCTGGGGGTTTCTGGCGCAGCGCAAGCTGTTTCCGCCCAAGGCCGACGCACCGCCACCGGGCAAGTTCTGGGGGGCGGTCATGAGCACCACCTCGGGCTTCACCAGCTTTGTGTCGCACTCGGGCGGGCCGCCCATCAACGCCTACGTCATCCCGCTGAAGCTGGCACCCACCGTGTTCACCGGCACGCTGGCGGCGTTTTTTTTCGTCATCAACCTGAGCAAGTGGCTGCCTTACGCCTGGCTGGGGCTGTTCGATGCCAGCAACCTGGCCACCTCAGCCGCCCTGCTGCCGTTTGCGCCCCTGGGTGTGTGGGCCGGGGTGAAGGTGGCGCGGCGCATCAGCATGGTGTGGTTTTACCGGCTGGTGGACTGGGGCATGTTCCTCACCGGCGCCAAGCTGGTGTGGGATGGTTTTGTGGCGCGTTGATCAACAATGTGAACAAAATAGCCACCCAGCTATTGATGGATATGAATTTGTAGCTATAAAATTAATTGTATAGCTGACCATTCAATGACCATAAGCGCCAGAGGCTGATTTTTCGTATTTTTTGACGGGACATCACACCTGCGCGGCCAGTGGCAAATTGAGCAGCAGGTTCTGGGGCTTGACGCGCACCAGCCCTTGGGCGTCGGTGGCCAGGCCCAGGTACACCGGTTTGCCCGCTACGTCGGCCCGCATGTCGGCGGGGTCGGCAAAGCGCAGGGTGAACAGGCTCACCAGCTGGCGCAGGCGCTCGGGCTCCACCTCGTTGTGCTGGTACAGGTCGTTGAGCAAGGCGGTGGATGCAACGTCCAGGCCCACATGCCAGCGCCAGGCCGGGTCGTTGATGGCCTGCACCGGTTCAATGTGCACCTGCACCCCCAGGAAATGCCGCACCCACAGGGCCAGCACCTGTGCCAGGGCCTTGAGGCCGGAATGCGTCAGGGTCAGGTTCAGCACCAGGCCGTGGGTCAAATCCTGGGTCAGCGCATGCGTCAGGTCCAGCAAAAACCGGTGCCGGTGGCCTTCGCGCCAAAAGCGTTCGGTGTTGTCGGGGCCGAGCACCGGCATGTCTGGTCGGGGTTGGACGCTGCCGCTTTGCAGCAACAACCGCCCTACCTGGCCCAGCCCGGCGGTTTCGTTCAGCAGGTCAAGCGTGTCGCGCCGGCCGTTGAGACGGTAATCGTAGCGGAAGGTGACGGTACCGGTGGTTGATACCGTTACGTACATGCCGTCGCGGTCGGAAGCCTTGTAAATCTTGGACTTAGGCTTGAGATTGCGTAGTGCGGTGTCGGTAAGCATCGAGGTTTTTCCTCCTGTTCATGACGGCTTTTACCGTCAGGGGTCAGGAGACCTGCTGATGCTCGGAAAGCCGCATGAAACAAGCTTTCCTGAGGAGTGATTTACCGTCAAAGACCGGTTTGGTCTGGATAGTAAACGGGAGGGTCTTAATCCGGCCTCCGGTTTCTACCGTCACCTCTACCGCCAATCCGTTTCGCTGGCCGGCGATAGCCACCGATAGCTGCCGTGACGTATTTCTTTTTAAATCAACACGTTACAACAGCTTTTCGATAGGTCACGATAGTCCCCGAAGGACCTGATTTCACTCCCACTCTATTGTCAACAGTCGATCGCGCCTCAGAGGGAAAGCGCGCTGTTTGCCAGCCGATAAAGGCACCGATACCGACAGACTTACCGTCGCCCCCTCCGAGGGCTCTTAGCTCTCGATCTCACTTATCGAAGGTTCATCACAGTTTTTTTGAATACAAAAGTATCATGTTTTTAAACGCAATGACGGTATCGCGTGCTCACTCCAGAGGGAGATGACGGTATTTAGAACGGCTTTGACGGTATCACAACCTTCCTGGGTCGAGACCCGAGCGGTTCATGACGATCGCTAAATACCTCGCTTGCAGCGATGCTGGCTTCTAATCCGCATGTCCTTGGTTCGAGTCCAGGTCAGGGATTCAAGTAAATCAAGATTCAGCAGGTTAGCGCCTGCTGACTTTTTCGCTTTCTGAGATCGCCGTGTCCGACTTGTCCGAAATTCTTGACGGACCCATGCATGGGACCCCATCGCACCTCGCTTTGTCGTCGCGACGTTGTCGTTCAAATCAAAAACTGCCGACTGGAGCCAATCCCTGCTCAGACAGCATTGTGTCCGCGCTGCAACTTCGGTGCCCGTCCGCCCCTCTCTCCGCAAGGACTCCGGGTGTTCAGTTGGAGGACAACTTACACCGCGTCCTGAGGCACTTGCGCAAGAGCCACTGCCAGGAAATCGAGAACAGCGCGGATGCGGGCTGTGTGGCGCAGGTCTTCGTGGGTCAGCAACCACAGGTCCAGGCTGAAGGACTCCGGCAAGTCAGCTACCCGAACCAGGTCGGGTTTGTGATCTGCGATGGCGCAGGGCAGTACCGCAAGTCCGAGCCCGGCCATGGCCAAACGCACCGTGCAGGCTATTGAATTCGAACGAACAGTTGGACGCAAGCCGGGCAGAAATTTGTCAAACCGTTGCCTCAAAGGCGCATGACCGTTGTCGAGTCCGATCCAGTCGTGCTGGGTCAGATCAGACTCGGGGTGGGACGCACAATAATCCGGTGCGCCATAAATGGCGAAATCCAGCTGCCCAACCCGCCGCCCCACCAGGGTTTCGAGGGGCGTATTGCCTATCCGCAAGGCGATATCTGTTTCGCGCCGCGAGAGATTGAGGACCTCGTTGCCCACGACGATTTCAACTTCGATCCCTGGATAGGCGGCGCGCAACCGGGCCAGGTGTTCCGGTAGCAACCAAAACGCGAGCATATCGGTCGCTGCGATCCTCACCGTGCCACTCAACCGTCGATCTTGCCCCATGACGGTGCGGTCCAGCGTGGCGACATCACTCTCAATGCACTCAACGATCCCCAGCGTTTCTTCGCCCGCAGCGGTCAGCACGTAACCCGTCGGCAAGCGCTCGAACAGCCGCACGCCCAACGTTTCCTCAAGCCCGGTGATGCGGCGAAACACCGTGGAATGGTTCACCTCCAGGCTGCGCGCCGCGCCCGACAGGCTCCCCGCGCGGGCCACGGCAAGAAACACCCGCAGATCATCCCAGTTCGCAAGCTGTGCATTCATGCAAGACCCACTTTCACTTTTTGCCAATTGCTGTGCGCTCATTGTGCAACTACATTGGATTCATCAGCAACAACGATCAGATGAAAGGATCACCCCATGACCAACACAACCACCCGCACGCTCCTGCGCAGTGACGAACTTTCCTGCCCTTCTTGCGTGCCCAAAATCGAAAAGGCGCTGCTGGCGCTGCCCGGTGTTGAAACAGCCGTGGTGACCTTCGCCAGCGGGCGCATTGAGGTCAACCATGACCCGGCGCTCAGCGATGTGAACGCCTTGGTGAACACCGTTGCCAAGACCGGCTATACCGCCAGACCCTCTGCGTTCTAACCCCCCTCTTCCGGCCCCGCCGCCTCGGCGGTGGGGTTTTTTCATGAAAGGAGACCTGTCATGCTTTCCGGAATCCTCGCCATCTACAGACACCCCGCCAGCCGCCGCAAATGGCTGACCATTGCCAGCGGCATGTTCATCGCGCTCGCGCTGGTCACCAACTATGTGTTCGGCCTGGCCGCCCCGTGGGCACCGCTGATGACCATTGCTGCGGTGCTGGCCGGCTACGACATTGCGCTGCGCGCCTGGGCCTCGTTGCGGCTGCGCCATCTCAGCATCGAACTGTTGGTCATCGTGGCCGCCGTGGGCGCGCTGTTCATCAACAACCACTGGGAATCTGCCGCCGTCACCTTCTTGTTCATGCTGGGCGCGTGGCTCGAGTCCCGCACCATGAGCCGGACCAGAGGCGCATTGAAATCGCTGCTGGATGCAGCGCCCGTCACCGCAACCGTGTTGCGCCATGGTGAGGCCATTGAGATCGCCGCCTTTGAGGTGGTTTTGGGCGAGACCGTTCTGGTCAAGGCCGGTCAACGCGTGCCTGTCGATGGCGAGGTGCTTGAAGGTACGGCCGCCGTCAACGAGGCCGCCATCACAGGCGAGCCCATGCCAGCGGAGAAATCTCGGGGTTCTCGTGTCTTTGCCGGAACACTGGCAGAGAACGGTCTGCTGCACCTGCGCGCCACCGGCGTTGGCGCTGACACCACACTGGCCCGCATCATCACCCGCGTTGAAGAGGCGCAAGACGCCAAGGCGCCAGCCCAACGGATGATCGAGAGCTTCGGCCGCTGGTACACGCCCGGCGTGTTCGTGATGGCGGTCATCACCTACATCGTCACGCGCAACGTCGAGCTGGCCTTGACTTTACTGGTGGTGAGCTGTCCTGGCGCGCTGGTGATCTCTACCCCGGTGTCAGTCGTGGCCGGGATCGGACGGGCAGCCCGCGCTGGCATCCTGATCAAAGGTGGAGAGCACCTGGAAAACGCCGGGCGCATCACCGCACTGGCGCTCGACAAGACGGGTACCCTGACCGAAGGCCAGCCCCGCCTTGCCGAAACCGTGGCACTGGCGGGCCAGAGTGAGGCCGATGTGCTGCTCTGGGCGGCCATTGCCGAGACCGGCTCGAGCCATCCGCTGGGCCGTCCAATCATCGAGGCTGCACGCAAACAGGGCACCCTGCCCACCGCCACATCGCTGGAGGAAATTGCCGGCATGGGCCTGATTGCGCGTCATGACGGTCACGAGATCGCCGTCGGCAGCCACCGCCTGTTTGAGCACCTGAACATCGCGTTCAATAGCGAGGTGAAAGGCAAAATCACCCGACTGCATGGGCTGGGCCACACGGTGGTGATTGTCGCCCGCGATGGCGAGGTCGTGGGTCTTCTTGGGTTGGCCGACATGCCACGCATCAGCGCAAAGCCCATGATTGAGCGGCTGCACGCACTGGGAGTGCGAAACGTGGTGATGCTGACCGGCGACCAGCGCCCAGCAGCCGAGGCGATTGCTGCAGCGGTCGGCGTGGATGAGGTGCACGCTGGGATGATGCCGGACGACAAGCTGAACCGCATCCGCGCCATGCGCGCGGAGGGCTTTCGTGTGGCGATGGTCGGTGACGGCATCAACGATGCGCCTGCACTGGCGGCAGCCGACATCAGCATTGCGATGGGTGCCAGCGGCAGCGATATCGCCATCGAGACGGCGGACATCGCACTGATGACGGACGATCTGGGCAAGATCGCTGAAGCGATAGAGATCTCGCGTGCCACCTTGGCCAACATGCGCCAGAACCTGGTCATCGCGGTTCTGACGGTGATCGGTCTGCTGTACGGGGTCTACTCCGGCTCCATCCACATGGCGGGCGGCATGCTGGTCCATCAGCTGTCCGTGTTGATCGTCATCTTCAATGCGATGCGCTTGCTGCGGGTGCCCAAAGCTGCCAAAGCCAGAGCCTTTGCGCAAACTTCCGAACGCATTCCAGCGTAGCGCCGCGTGGCAAAAGGATCGAACTACCTCGGCTACCGGGGCGGTAAAGGGGCACAACGGATCCTTTGAGAGCAGCGGATTTAGACAGCCACCTCGAGCCTCTGTGGCCGGGGAGGCACAAACAGATGGAACCTTTGTCCATCCCGTCCGTTAACACTGACAACCACCATGACAGCCCTACGCCATCTTGAAGACGAAGATTGCATCGCCCGTGCGCAGAAGGGCGATGCGTCTGCGTTTTCTGAGCTGGTGGCGCGCTATCAGGACCGTATCTACCGTTTTTTGGTGCGGCTGACGCGCTCGCAGGACGATGCGTTGGAGCTGACCCAAGAAACCTTCCTGAGTGCTTACACAGCACTGGCGCGCTGGCGACCTGATGCGCAATTTACAACCTGGCTGTTCCGCATTGCGCGCAACCATGCTTTTGACTGGCTGCGGCATAGAAAACTGGTCGAGTTTGTGGCCGTGGGGGAAGAGCAGGATCTCGATATCGCCGACCCTGCACCCACACCCGATAGGGCTTTGGAGACTGTGCAACGACTCCGTGAACTCGAACGGGCGCTGGGCAGGCTGCCCGCCGAACACCGAGAAATTCTGCTGCTGCGGGAAATCGAAGAAATGTCGTACGAAGATATCGCTAAGGTGCTCGACATCAGCCTGGGCACTGTGAAATCGCGCATTGCCCGTGCCCGTACAGGCTTGCTGGAAAAAATGCCACGTTGACAGGAAGAAACACCATGACTTGTCCCCGCCACACTGAATTGTCCGCCTATACCGACGAGGTGATGAGACCAGGCGAGCATGCTCGCTTCCACCAGCACCTGCAGACCTGCCCCATCTGCCAACAGCAACTCGAAACTCTGCAGCTACTGCGCCGTGACATGCAGGCACTACCCTCCCCGACCCTGGGGTTCGACCTTGCCTCCCGTCTGGAGGATCGCCTGCGGCGCCAGCCACAGCGTCGCCATCAGTCTTGGCTCGGACTATTGGGCGGGACGGGCTGGATGCCGACCGGGTTGGCCGCTGGCGTGGCGCTGGTCTCGGGTGTCTGGCTCGGTGGCCTGCTGCTCGGGGGGGGCACCGCAGCCTCTGTGCCTCGTGCCACCATGGTGCGCGTGTTCGACCCGGTTCCTCCAGGTGGACTGTGCGCCGCCGCAGAACTTTGCCGCCTGTCGAAAGGAATGCCATGAACCGCACCGTCTGGACCCGCTACCTGCTGGTCGTTTCACTGGCCCTGAACCTGGGCATCGTCACGGCCCTCGTTGTCCGCCCATCGCCGCCTCGGCCAGTAGACATTGCAGCGCAGCCCCCGCACCTGAATCTACAGGACTACCTGGAACTGACCACCGAACAGCGTAAGCAATGGCAGCAGCTGGAGCCAGCCTTCCTGCGCGAATTGGGCGCCAACTGGCAGGACATCCGCCAGCACCGCGAAGCCCTTGTACGACATATTTTTGCTGCTGTGCCGGACCGTTCAGCCATCGATGCCGAACAGGCGGCGATTGCCAGCCTGCAGGGAACACAGCAGCAGCGCGTGATCGAGCAACTGCTGGCCGAGCGCAAGGTGCTGGACGACCATCAACGCAAGCGATTGATGGATCTGCTGCTGAGCCGTTATTCGGAAGAGGCCACAGAGGAAGAGCTGCTTCATCGCGATTGAGTTCGCCAGCATAAACAAGTCAAAACAAATGGAACATTCCGCGCTGGGGTTCGTTAAAGACAACAAGGCCACCGCGACAAGGCGGCCTCAACCTCAACCACCCCTACCGGAGTCTTGCCATGAAATCACCTATCGTCTTGCTGTTGGCCGTCGCCCTGTCATCTCCGCTGGTTGCGCTTGCCGCTGCCGACGCCCATGAACATGGCGCTTCCAGTCCCCAAAAGCTCGAACTGAATGCGGGCAAAAAGTGGGGCACCGACAACGCCCTGCGCCAGGCCATGTCAAGCATCCATACATCGGTCTCGCAGACACTTCCCACGGCCCATTCAGGCAAAGCGAAAGTTGCCGATTACAACGCCTTTGGCAAAGACATCACGGCGCAGATCACCTACATAGTGGAGAACTGCAAGCTCGACCCCAAGGCCGATGAGCAGCTTCACATCATCGTCGCAGACATCATGAGCGGCGTTGAAGCAGCCGAGGGCAAGGAAGGTGAGAAACAGCGAGCTTCGGGCGTTGTCAAAGTGGCTCAAGCCGCCAATGCTTACGGCAAGCACTTCGATCATGCGGGCTGGAAGGCCATCAAGGTGCCGCACTGAACATTTGACAGCACTTGAAAGATTGGTGGAACTTACGTTCCCCACTCGCTGAAAGTTTTAAGCCCAACAAATGAGGTAAACGTCATGTTCATTGTGATTATTGATTTCCCACCGATCCAGCCCGGCAAGGATGCCGAATTCCGTGAATGGTTTGTCCAAAGCAATGTGGAGTTTGGAAAACATGACGGATTCATTAGTCGGCGACTCTTGAACCCCATCAAGGGTGGCAACTATGCTGCCATCGTCGAGCATCAGAGCCATGAAACTTTCATGAAAATGCACAGTAGCCCCGGCCATGCCCAAGAAAGCGAACTTGTTTCGCCCCTGTTCGATGGCAGCCGGAGTCCTAAGTTTTATGATGTGATTATTGGTTAAAAAATCGCGACCTGCTTCGCCGTTGAACCGAAGTGAGACGTTTTGCGGGAAGCCGCAAGACGTCCGTTTTCGTTGATCCTCAAGGCAGACAATGAGCCATTCACCATGGCCGAAAAGTGTGAGACACAGCGAGCAACATAGAACGCAGCGGACGGGCTGGCTTCGCGCCGTAGTTCTCGGGGCGAACGATGGCATTGTTTCCACTGCGAGCTTGGTGCTGGGCGTGGCAGCTGCTGGTGCAAGTACACGGGTCATTTTGATGACGGGAGTCGCTAGCCTCGTCTCAGGCGCCATGTCCATGGCGGCGGGCGAGTATGTCTCCGTCAGTTCACAAGCCGATACCGAGCGCGCAGATTTGGCCCGGGAAAGCAAAGAATTGGCGGCCAACGTTGAACAAGAGCACGAAGAGCTGGTGTCGATCTATATAGAGCGCGGTCTGGATCGACCCCTGGCATCAAGCGTGGCGACGCAACTGATGAAACACGATGCGCTCGGTGCACACGCCAGAGATGAGCTTGGCATTTCCGAGACGCTGGCCGCAAAGCCTGTTCAAGCCGCCTTGGCCTCCGCTGGAACCTTCGCCTCAGGAGCGGCCCTGCCGCTGTTCATTGTCTTGCTGATTTCGAATGCCACGCTCATGTGGGCGGTCTCAGGCAGCTCACTCATCTTCCTCGCATTGTTGGGTTTTATCGCGGCCCGCGCAGGCGGTGCCCCGGCACTGCCTTCCGTGATCCGTGTTGCCTTCTGGGGCGCGTTGGCCATGGGCTTGACCGCTGCAGTGGGCACACTTTTCGGAACGCCTGCCTGAAGGCTCTCGACATGATTCGAGAAAATTAGGCCAAGAACACAGGGCGATTGCCAACCAGATCATGTGCACAAGGCCCAAGATGGCTGCTCTATTGGCTTTCGATCGACCCATACTCGAGCGACGCTGTCGGGACAGCACCGGCGTTGGGTGACGTTATCGCGGCCTTGAAAAATTAAGCCGAATTGGCAACGCGAGATCGGCTGATATGCCGCACCAGTTCAAGCCATGCGGCGCACGCGACCACCAAGCCCACCCCAACAGCGAGTCCTATGGGTCCAGGACTTGACAGTCCCATGACCTGCTGCAACCAGGGAACAGTCGCGATCGCGGCCAGCAGTAGGCCCACAACGGCAGCCATTCGCCAAAGCCAAGGGTTGCTGTCGGTCACCGCGTACCAGGCAGGTCGCGTCAGGTCGCGATTGGCCATGATCAACAGCAAGACAGCTATGACCAGCGTGGCAAACACCACGCTACGGCTTTGATCGGCGCTCCATCCCTGCCCGGCCAGCCAAGCCTGACCACCCAGCAGCACGGCGGCAATGCCCATACCCTGAAGCACCGATTGCCGTATCGGTGCAGCGCCGAAAGGCGACTCGGTCACGGGGCGTGGCGCACGTTCCATCAGGCCCTCGGCTTCCGGCTCAGCCTCGAACACGATCGAACAGGCCGGATCAATCACCAGTTCCAGCAGCACGATGTGCACCGGCAGCAGCAACACGGGCCAGTGCAGCAGCGTTGGCACCAGCGCCAGTCCAATGATGGGAACGTGCACGGCGAACACGAAGCGCACAGCTTTACGGATGTTGTCGTCAATGCGTCGACCCTGACGGATGGCGGCGACGATGCTGGCAAAGCTGTCGTCCAACAGCACCAGCGCGGCGGCTTCGCGTGCCACGTCGGTGCCACGCTCGCCCATGGCGATACCTACATCGGCGGCCTTGAGGGCGGGAGCGTCGTTCACGCCGTCGCCTGTCATGGCCACCACCTCATCCGAGGCACGCAACAACTGCACCAGGCGAAGCTTGTGCCGGGGCTTGAGGCGCGCACACAGGTCCACATGCTGCAAGCGCTGGCGCAGAGCCTCGTCGTCCAGCGTCTCCATCTCTGCGCCGGTGATGAAGTCAGGGCGCTCCGACAAACACACCTGCTGCGCGATGGCGCGGGCCGTGGCTGGGTGATCACCCGTCATCATGATCACGCGCACGCCGGCGCGCCGACATTCAGCCAGGGCGGCTGGCACTTCAGGGCGAGGTGGGTCGGCCAACGCGACCAGGCCCAGAAATTCAAAGTCAAAGTCGTGCTGGCTTTTCGGCCACGGCGGAGTGCTGTCCTGCGATGCGGTGCCGGCGCTCCAGCGCCCGCGCCCCACGCCGAGCACGCGCAATCCTCGCTCGGCCATCACTTCCACCTGGTGCTGGATGGCAGCCTTTTGGTCAGCGTCGAGATGACACAGGTCGGAGACGGCCTCGGGAGCGCCTTTGGTTGCCAAAAGGTATGGCGCATTTGGCGCTGGGTCGGCGCTGGCAAACACCCGTGTCATCGCCAGAACTTCGCTTGACAGCGCGTATTCAAACGCTGGCTCGCGTCCCTCGTGAACATGCTCAGTGCCAGCCAGCCAATGGTGGCCAAAGCGCTGAATAGCTTTTTCCATCGGGTCGAACGGGTCGCCCGGCGTGGCCAGTAGTGCGAATTCGACAAGATTGTGGAATTCTTCGGGTAACTCTTCTCCACCGTCGGGGATGAACTGCTCATGGGCCGTTTGCAGTGCCGCCACGGCCATGCGATTTGTGGTGAGCGTGCCGGTCTTGTCCACAGCCAGCACGGTGATGGCGCCCAACGCTTCAACCGCAGTGATTCGCCGCGTTAAAACCCTTTGCTTGGAAATGCGCCACGCGCCCAACGCAAGGAACACGGTGAGGATGACGGGAATTTCTTCCGGCAGGATGGCCATGGCCAGAGCGATGCCCGAGAGCAGGCTCTCCAGCAACGGCCGACCATTCCACCACCAGTTCAGCAATACCTGTGCGCTCGCCAGCACGAGGGCAGCTGCACCGAGCCGACGCACCAGCTTGCGAGAACCCTCTTGCAGAGCCGATGGCGGTTCGGTGGTGGCGGCCAGATCGACACTGATGCGCCCCACGGCCGTATGAGTGGCGGTGGCCTCCACCTGCGCTACGGCCACGCCGCGCGTCACCACGGTGCTGGCGAATACAAGCCCCGCGTTTGCCAATTCGTGCGCAACGTTTTCCCCTGAGATGGCTGGAGCTGCTCGGGTCGGACCAGAATTAGCGGACTCCAAACAGTGGCTGGGATCTGGTTGCTCAAGGTCAGTTCAAGGCTGATCTCCGACACTCGAACCTAACGCCTGAAAGTTCGCGTGTTGCGCAACTGGTCATTGGCCGAGCAGGGTCTCAA
>CAYNGJ010000016.1:0-90324 GCA_964396895.1 uncultured Hydrogenophaga sp.
CGCAAGTTACGTGCCTCGGTCATGCGGACTGGGGAGTTTTGAACATGTTCCCTAGGCCATAGTTATGCGAGATCAGTCACTGCCGACTGTGGCAATTTGGGAATCCTTCACTCTAGCGCGAACTCCTGTCGCGGACCGGTACGCTTGCGCGGCCCATCGGGCTAATTGGCGCTAATCTGTGCTCTTCCCCGGGGCCGAATTTTGAGTAATAAATTCAGAAATCTGCGTCCTTGGCGCCCAGTTCTGCGTATAAAATACACAGAACTGGGCTGCGGAGGCATAAGTGAGCAGTCGATCTTTAACCATGTCCGACCTGTTGGCTATCTGCGGGTATACGCGTGATCAGATGCGAGGCCTGTTGGATGCCATGCCAGCCTATGCCAGCCGCAATACGCAGGTTCGGGTGGCGAAGCAGTACACCGCGCAGGATTTGCTGGTGGTGCGGGCTTGCTCTCAATTGGAGTCCCGGTACGGTCTGCAGCGAGGTACCGTGGCGGGTTTCTCGGATGCGGTGCGCTCTGTGCTGTCTGGCCCACGGCCTGTTTCGGCCACCGCCCGCTTGCTGCTTACCTTTGAACCGGTTGACGTCCGGTATGTGGAGGCGACGGAAAGCGTCGGAGAAGGGCTTCTGGTTCCACTGGCTCCGATTTTCCAGGCAGTGGACGAGTACCTGCTGCCCGGGCGTGCGCAGCTAAATTGGGGCCAGCGCGAATTGGGTTTCGGGCCGCAGGCGATTGGTTCCGCGACGGCTGCTCCAGTGCAGGTCCCGGCGACAACGCAGGATCCTGTCCCAACAGGGCATCTTAAACAGACCAGGAGGGCGCTGTGAGCTATAACGCACAAGTCCTCAGAACTTCCCTGACCCGCCTTGGCTACCGCGCAGCGGATGTCTTCCAAGGATTTCGATTCGCTGCAGTGGACCTTCCCGCGCGGCCAGTGCGCCAAGTCGATGCGGCAGCATTCTGGGATGGTCCGGCCTCGTATCGCACTGCAGCACTAGGCGTCGTCCGCACCGCTGTCCATGAAACAGCGCGCGAAACCGTGGAGGCTACGCGCAGCCTGGGGGCGCCATTCCTGGTGGTCATTGAGGGCGACGAGGCTTCGATGTGGACCTATACGGCCAGCGGAGTCACCCAGCTCGGCAGTACGCCCGCATCTGAGTGGCAGACGCTGCTCGCCGACCGGGCGAAGTTCGGCCCCGGCCCCATCCGACAGCTCAAGTCGCTCCAGGTTCGCGAGGATGCACCTAGTACAGGACTGTTGTTTGATCCGCGCATGTTGTACGCCATCCAGGCGAATACACAGTTGGCGCTGGACGACATGTTGACGCAGTTCCTCGCCCACTTCGATGGAGAGAATGTCGTTGCTGGCCAGCTTTCGATGCAGACGCACTACGACGTGCTGTTCCCGCTGGTTTTCCGGCTGCTGGCAGGCAAGATACTGATCGACAGGGAGGACGGCCGGGTAGCATCCGTTGATGCGGAAGATCCACTCCAAGTCGTGGCAACGGTGGAATCGCTGTACTCGCTGCCTGCCCAGCGGCTTCAATGGACGAAAACCCGCGTGACGCAGCTTGCTGCAGCATGGCTGGCCTTGCGCGAAGGCTTGTACGTGCGCAACGTTGCGGCGGACGATTTGGCATTCGTCTACGAGAACACGCTCATCACGCCGGAAACCCGTAAGGCCTTCGGCACACACAGCACACCTTATAGCGCCGCGGACTATGTGATCCGATCGCTGCAGCTGCCGGAGGGCAATGCAGCCGCGCAGCTGCGTGTCTACGAGCCTTTCGCAGGCGCCTGCGTCTTCCTGACGGCGGCCCTGCGGCGGTTCAAGGAGCTGTTTCCTCAATCCTGGTCCGTGACCAAGGTGCATGAGCATCTCGTGAGCCATTTCGTGGCCAGCGAGATTGATCCGTTCGCCTGCGAGATTGCTAGGCTGGCACTGATCCTGGCGGACTACCCGAATCACAACGGCTGGCGCATCACGCACGAGGACTTGTTCGCGCCCGATCGCCTGGCCGAACGCGTCAGCCAATGCGATGTGCTTCTGTGCAACCCGCCGTTTGAAGACTTCGATGCGCCGCTTTCCGGTTTTTCCATCCACAAACCCGTGGTACTGCTGGATGCCATCGTAAAGACACCACCTTCGTTCGTGGGCGTGGTGATGCCCAGCGGGTTCTCTTCGCACAAAGTGTATCGGGAGCATATCCGGCACATCTGCGAGATATATGGCGATGTCGAGGTGATGCAACTGCCAGAAGGCGTGTTTCGTCATGCCTCGATCGGCGCTGAGATCCTGATCGCCCAGTGCCGGCGCGATGAAGACGCGCGGCGTGTAGAGGCAGGTGCCGAAACCACTCTTCGAAAGAGCGTCGTGCGGCGCGCTGACTGGCCACGCTTCACCCAGACCTTGCAAACATCCAGTATCGATATGGTGCAAGTGGATCCCCGCAAGTCACCGGGACTGGTGGCGCTGCGACCGCTCCGGCGCGTATGGGACTACCTTGTCGGATCGCCCGTGCTCGGCGACGTGGCCGAAATGCATCGCGGACTGGAATGGACAACGGACCAGAGCGAGGCCAGCCGGCCCAAGGCGGCGCCAGGTTTCCGGCCTGGGTTGCATCGTTCAGGCGAGTCACTGGCACAATTTGAGGTGAAGCAGACTGTCTATCTAGACGTCCGCGCGCCAAGCCTGCGTGGCGGGGCAAGTCACTACCCTTGGACATCCCCAAAGATCATTTGCAATGCGGCCCGTACATCTCGTGGGCCATGGCGGTTGGCGGCGACAGTCGATACGGAAGGATTGATTGCTTCGCAACAGTTCTTTGGAATTTGGATGCGCGAATCGATCGAACCCGCTCCCAGCCTTGTCGAGCTTTGCGTTATATTGAATTCGCCAGTGGCGAATGCTTTCAGCTACGCGCATGACGAAGAGCGGCGCTTTCGCGTGGAGATCATGCAGAAGATCCCGCTGCCTCAGGTGCGGATTTCGCGTGAGGTGGAGAGCCTGATGGGCGAATATGTGTCGGCTTGCGAAGGTGACGATGGCCCCTTGTTTTCATCGCGACCCAAATCGGCTCAGGACCTTCTCATGGAAATCGATGCGCTCGTGCTGCGGGCGTATGACCTGCCTCCCAAGCTGGAGCGTGAGTTGCTGAGCTTCATGGGGGGTGGTCAGCGCCCCAGCCGTGCGGCCTTTGGTGGCTACCCCGGCACGGGCAGCGGCGATGCCGCGATTTCCTTGCACAAGTGGCTGGCCATGAGCAACACGGAAATAAGGGCTGCTTGGCGCACACTGATGGCGCCGCTGCCAAAGAGCGTGGCTGACATTTTCGATCTGGTGTGAAGGACGCTCCATGTTTCTTCTCGATACCAGCGCGCTGTCGGCCTTGTGGAACCAAGATGATTCGCGGCACGCCGAGGCCACCGCCTTCAAGGAGCAGTACGCCGGACAAGAACAGCGGCTCTTTGTCTGCGTGATCTCGTTGGCCGAGATGCAGTTTGGCCTGAACATGTATGAAGCGCGCCCGCCCAAGCCGAGTCAACCCGCCCTGGATGCAGTGCGAGGGCGTATTCAGGCCGCAGGCACACTCTCAGTGCCTTTGGAGATAACTCGCCATGTAGCCATTGAACAAGGTCGGCTGCGCTCGAAATGGGCTTGGAAGGTTGCCCCGCATAAGGCTGCCCAAGGCAAAAAACTTAAAGGGGTGCCCCCAGAGCGCTGGAGCGACGATTGGCCAGCCAACACACTACAGATCACAGAAAACGACATCTGGATCGCCGCAATGGCCTTGACGCACGATTTGACGTTGGTGACCTGCGACAAGGACTTTGACAAACTTGTCCAAACTGATCCCAATCTCAGGATCATGCGCTTTTAGGCCTAATGGGGGTATGACGCTTCGGAACTACATTGCCGCCCCCCCCCCATATAGACCATGCCGTTTCTCTCACTGGTCATTGGGCTCCAAGGCAGTATCCTTGGACTACGCATTACAGCTTATGGCCTTTAATACCAGTTCGCACGAGCGGAACGAACGGCAGCAACCAGCCTTCAAGAGCCATTCGGCTCCGAGAACCAGAAAACCGCTCCTGTCCGCCAACTGCCGTTCAAATGCAGCATCGGGCACGGGCACGGGTACGTAGACCATCATCGCGATCACTTCAGACCAGCAGGCTGACCAAAACCCAACAGAACAGCTGACCACTTCGGCCGTAATCTGCACTACCCCCGCCCGGTGCAACCCTTGAGCGCTGGGGGCTTGTCATGGCTGGGGATAATCCCCGCCCATGACCTCCAAGTCCAAACAAACCATCATCGTCGGCCTCAGCGGGGGCGTGGACTCCGCCGTCAGCGCCTGGCTGCTCAAGCAGCAGGGCCATGAAGTGATTGGCATCTTCATGAAAAACTGGGAGGACGACGACGACAGCGAGTTTTGCTCGTCCAACATCGACTTTGTCGATGCCGCCAGCGTGGCCGATGTCATCGGCATTGAGATTGAGCACGTCAACTTCGCGGCCGAGTACAAAGACCGCGTGTTTGCCGAGTTTTTGCGCGAGTACCAGGCCGGGCGCACGCCCAACCCCGACATCCTGTGCAACGCCGAGATCAAGTTCAAAGCCTTTTTGGACCACGCCTTTGCGCGCGGGGCCGACAAAATTGCCACCGGCCACTACGCCCGCGTGCGCTGCGTAGCGACCGGTGCCGGGGCAGACGGGGGCCTGTTGCCCGTGGAATCCGCCCAGTTGGGCGATGGCCGCTTTGAGCTGCTCAAGGGCCTGGACCCGTCCAAAGACCAAAGCTACTTTTTGCACCGACTCACCCAGGCGCAACTGGCCAAAACGCTGTTCCCCGTGGGCGAGTTGCACAAAACCGAGGTGCGCCGCATTGCCGCCGACATTGGCCTGCCCAATGCCAAAAAGAAAGACTCCACCGGCATTTGCTTCATTGGCGAGCGGCCGTTCCGGGACTTTTTGAACCGCTACATCGCCCACGCGCCCGGCCCCATCAAAGACCCGAACGGGCGGGTGCTGGGCCAGCACCTGGGCCTGAGTTTTTACACCCTGGGCCAGCGCCAGGGCCTGGGCATTGGCGGCGTCAAGGCCAAAGGCGCGGCGCTGAAGGCGGTGCAAAGCCAGGGCCTGCGCGGCGTGGGCGAGCACCAGCCGTGGTTTGTGGCCCGCAAAGACATGGCCACCAACACCCTCTGGGTGGTGCAGGGGCACGACCACCCTTGGCTGCTGAGCGAAGGCCTGGTGGCGCAAGACCTGAGCTGGGCGGCGGGTGAGCCCCCGGCCTTGACCGAGGTGGACGCAGCAGGCCAGCCCCGCCGCCGCCTGGCCGCCAAAACCCGCTACCGCCAGGCCGATGCGCCGTGCTGGCTGACATCAGCCCCCCAGGGTGGTTCGCTCACCGGTGGTGGCGACCCCGGCGCCATTCGGCTCAGCTTCGACGAGCCCCAGTGGGCCGTCACCCCGGGCCAGTCGGCCGTGCTGTACGACGGCGAGGTGTGTTTGGGGGGTGGGGTGATTGTCTGAGCGGTGAATTAATGACAAAAACCGACTTCAGCGCTTGCTGGTATTGATTTCGTAGCTATCAATTGGTGTTTGAATCTGTGCGACTGCTTCACCGTGGGTGGTGTGGCGGTGCGTCCTGGGTGGCCCCTGGCGGCGGGTGGTCGTTGTCGGGCTCGGTCTCGCGGTAGGCGCGCCAGCCGTCCATGGCGCGGCGCATGGTCAGCATCTGGCCCTCAAACCGGTTGCAGGCCTTGCACACCAGCAGGTGCACGCGCAGCGCGGCGCGTTCGCCCAGTTCCAGTGGGCGGTCTTCTCTGGCCACCATCAGTTCGGCGGCGCGCTTGCAGGGAATCATCCAGTTCATGTCGTACTTTCGGCGGCAAGGGGCGGGTGGCTGGCCTTCAGCGCGGCGCGGCTTGGCCAAACCAGTTCAGCTCCAGGCACTCGCGCAGCCTCAGGCGGGCGCGGTGCAGCAGCACATACAGGTTGGTCGAGGAAACGCCCAATTCCTTGCAGATGTCGTCGGCCGACAGCTCCAGCCACTCGCGCATCATGAAAGCGCGGCCCTGTGCGGGTGGCAATTTGTCGGCACACAGCTCCAGCACCTCCACAAACTGCCGCTGACTCAGTTCGCGCTCGGGGTTGCCCCAGTCGGCGGGCAGGCTGGCGAAATGGCCCCGGTCATTCAGCGGCAAGTCGTCCAGCGGGTCGGCCAGTTCGTCGGGGTCGGTGCTGACGTGGCAGGCCTCGCGGGCGTTCAGGCGCATCTGGTCCAGCACCTTGAACTTCAGAATGCCCACCAGCCAAGTGCGCAGCTGGCTGCGCTGTGCAAAGGCATCGGGCTTGGCCAGGGCGGCCAGCAGGGTTTCCGACACCGCGTCCTCCGCCCAGGCCGCGTTGCGCAGCTGGCGCATGGCGAACTTCAGCAGCATGGGACGGTGCTGGGCCAGTTGGTGTGGCAGGTCGGTGGGCATGGGTACAGGGGAGGGGTTCAGCGCATCGGTGGTCTTCCATTGTGCCGGCGTCGGACCGGTGCGGGTCAGTCCGGGGGGCTCAGGGCCTCAAAACCCGCGATGAGGTCGAACAGCTCCTCGTCGATGCTGCCCTGGCGCAGGCGGTTGTAGCCTTGGCGCAGGTCGTCCAGCAGCTCGTCAATGTTTTTTTCGGCGCGCTGCATGGCCGACAGGCGGCTGGCGTTTTCGCTGGCCATGGACTGCGCGCAGGCGCGAAACAGCGACACAAACAGGTATTCGCGCACCAGGGCCAGCAGCGTGGTCTGGCCAGGGCTGAGCACCTCGGGCAGTTGGGCAGTGGGCCAGCGCTGGGCGATCAGCGTGCGCTGCCACGCCTCGTCCAGCGGCAGCAGGTGCTGGCGGGCGGGGGCATGGCCAGCATCGACTTGCGGCTGGTGGTGGAACAGCAGCACCTGGCCCGCCCAGCCTCGCTTTTGCCGCTTTTCCAGTGCCACCAGAATGCGGCCCACCAGCGGTGTGATGGCCTCCATCGCGCTGGGCAGGGCAAACGACTCGCCCAGCGTCAGGCCGAGGTCGGTCAATCGCTCGGGCATGCGCGCACCCACGGTCCATACCTCAGTCTGGCCAGGCAGTGGGGCGAGTTGCGCGGCCACCACCTCAGCCAGCGTCTCGTTGAACTGTCCCACCAACCCCTGGTCTGTGCCGAATACCACGGCAATGACCGCCGCGCTGCGGCTGGGGGCGGGTGGGGCAGCGGGGTGGTCTGCCAACCAGGGTGGCGTGGGGCTGCGCAAGCTTGCGGTCAAGGCCAGGTGCACGGTGCGCTCGTAGTCGGCCAGCGCACGCACGGCGTTGTCGCACTGGTTGGCTCGGGAGGCGGCCATGGCCTTCATGGTGCGCACGACCGATTGCAGGTCGGTGGCGCTGCCAATCTGGTGGCTCAGGCTGGCGGGGGTGTCGCTCATGCGGTGGCGGTCTGGGCCGACGCCAGAACGGGCTTCAAGGCCGATTGGGCCAGCTCGGTCAGGGTGGTGCGGTCTTGCGGGCTCAGTGGCTCGCCGCAGTCAAAGCGCTGGCTCACCTCGGGCGGCACGCGGCGGGCCGCTTCGCGCACGGCGCGCTCGGCCTCGGGCATGCGGGCCAGCGGCACGGCATCGAACAGGCCGGTGGTCAGCGCCAGCAGCACGGTGATTTGCTCGGTCAGCGGCAGCGGTGCCGACTCGGCCTGTTTCAGGCAGGCGCGGATGCGCCGCCCATGCTCGATGACTTGGGTGGTGTGCTCGTCCAGCCGGGCACCGAAGCGGGCAAACGTCTCCAGCTCTTCAAACTGGGCGTAGGCCAGCTTCAGGTCGCCGCTGACAGCGCGGTACGCCGCCCGCTGTGCCTTGCCGCCCACCCGCGACACCGATTTGCCCACGTCCACCGCAGGCAGCGCGCCCAGCTCGAACAGCGCGGGCGAGAGGTAAATTTGCCCGTCCGTAATGGAAATGAGGTTGGTCGGGATGTAGGCCGACAGGTTTTGCGCCTGCGTCTCGATGATGGGCAGGGCCGTGAGCGAGCCGCCGCCGCGCTCAGCGCACAAATGGGTGGCGCGCTCCAGCAGGCGGGAGTGGATGTAGAAAATGTCGCCCGGAAAGGCCTCGCGCCCTGGTGGGCGGCGCAGCAGCAGTGACAGCTCGCGGTAGGCGCGGGCGTGCTGGGTGAGGTCGTCGTAGACGATGAGCACGTCGCGCCCCGCCTCCATGAAGTGCTCGGCCATGCTGGTGGCAGCGTAAGGGGCGATGTAGGTCAGGCCGGGCGGGTCGTTGCCCTCGGTCACCACCACGGTGGTGTAGGCCATGGCCCCTGTGGCTTTCAACACGGCCACGGTTTTGGCCACGGCCGAGGCGCGCTGGCCAATGGCGCAGTACACGCACAGCACGTCCTGGCCGCGCTGGTTGAGGATGGCGTCCACCGCAAGGGCGGTTTTGCCGGTCTGGCGGTCGCCCAGGATCAGCTCGCGCTGGCCCCGCCCCACGGGAATGAGGGCGTCCACCACCTTGAGGCCGGTTTGCAGGGGCACGGTGACGGGTGAGCGGTCCATGATGGCCGCCGATGGCCGCTCAATGGGCAGGCGCTGGCTGGTGGCCGCAGGGCCACGGCCATCCAGTGGGCGGCCCAGCGGGTCCACGACGCGGCCCAGCAGACTGTCACCCACGGCCACGTCCATGACGCGCCCGGTGCGCTGCACTTGGTCGCCAGCGCGCAGGTGGGTGTAATCGCCCAGCAGCACCACGCCCACCTCGGTCTCGTCCACGTTGAAGGCAATGCCCGACACCCCCCCGGGGAATCGGATGATTTCGTCAGACCCGACGCCGGGCAACCCGTCCACCACGGCAATGCCGGTGGACACCCGGGTGATGGTGCCGATTTCCACAGGCGCGAGAGCGGCGGTGGTCTGCTCCCTGGCTTGGCGCAGCTGGTCAAAGCCGTGTGCCAGGGTGGCTTGCAGGTCGGTGGCCGGTGGGGCGGCGTCGGGCACGGCACCGGCTGGGGTGGACGTGCTCATGGGGTGCTGGGCGGCGTTGGTGTTGGGGTGGTGGCCGCATCGGCGTTGGCCACATCGCTGGTGGTGCTTCCCACCTGGTGGGCCAGGGCATCCACCCGTTGCGCCAGCGCCGCCATGTGGTCGGCGAGGTGCCAGGGCAGCTTCCAGCCGTTGGCCGTGAGTTCCAGACCGCCCAACACCTCGGGGGCGGTGCTGAAGGCAAGCGGCACATCGGTGGTCGCACCGCCGTGCCCACGCACTTGGCCCCACACCTGGTTCAGCGCGTGGTGGATGTGGTCTTGCTCGCTGGCCGACAGTTGGAATGCGCTGCGCACCCGCAGCGCGGTGTCCGGATTCACCCGTGCCAGTGCCTGGCGGGCGGGTTCGTCCAGCTCGGCCAGCCGCCGGGCAAACACCGCCACCATCTGGGCTTGCAAGGTGGTGTCGGCCAGGTCGGCCAGCGCCTGGTTGGCCAGGGCAAATGCCTCTTGCTGGGTGCGTTGGGCGATGTGCTGGTGCAGGTGCTGGAGCTCAGTGGCCAGTGCACGGTGCTGCTGGCTGCGCAAGCTGTCGGCGGCCTGGCGTGTTTCGCCCAGCAGCCGGGTGCGCTCGGCCGCCACCTCTGCCTGCAGTTGGGCCAGTTGGTTGGCACGCTGCTGGTCAAATTCGGCGTTGCGCTGCTGGAACGCATCGCGCGCTTGCTGGGCGCTGGTTTGTTGCTCGACCGCGGCGGCCAGGGTGTTGGCAATGTGCTGTTCGCGTGCGTCGATGGCCTTGAGCACGGGCTGGTACAAAAAGCGCTTCATCAGCCATACCAGCACCAGAAAATTCAGCGCCTGCGCGCCCACCGTGAACCAGTCGATGAGCATGGCTCAGCCACCAGCCACTTGGGCAATGGCGTGGTTCCAGAAGGGGTTGGCAAAAATCAGGATCATGGACACCACGAAGCAGTAAATGGCCGTGGACTCGATCATGGCCAGGCCCACAAACAGGGTGCGGGTGATGGTGGCTGAGGCATCGGGCTGCTGGGCCAGGGCGGTGAGCGCGGTGGCCACGGCCCGGCCCTCGGCCAGCGCCGGCCCCATGGTGCCGAAGCCGGTGGTGAGGCCGGCCATGACGATGGAGGCCACTGCGATGATGGTCATGCTGTCCATGTGGGTTCCTTCGGGGTTGGGGTTGTCAGGTGGGGGCAACGGCGGGAGCGCTGTCGTCCAGTGGTGAATTGACCTGTGTGGCGGCCGCGATGTAGACCGCCGCCAGGATGCTGAAAATGTAGGCTTGCACCATGCCGGTGAGCAACCCCAGCAGCGTCATGACCACGGGGAACACGAAGGGTGTGATGGTCAGCAGGATGCCGATGATCATGCCCCCGCTCATCATGTTGCCAAACAGGCGAACTGCCAGGGCCAGCGTGCGCGAGACCTCGCTGATGAGGTTGAACGGCAGCATCAGCGGCGTGGGGTCGAGATAGGTTTTGAGGTAGCCCGCCAGCCCTTGGTCGGCAATGCCATACAACGGCACGGCCACCAGCACGCACAGGGCCAGCGCGGTGGTGGTGGACAACGAGGCGGTGGGGGGCTCAAAGCCCGGCACCACGGTGGCCAGGCTGGAGGCCGCCACCAACACAAACAGCGTGCCCAGAAAGCCCACGTACCGGCGCGGCTGGCGCAGACCCACTTCGCCAATCTGCTGTTCAATGCCGGTGACCACCACTTCCAGGGCGTTTTGCCAGCGTGAGCGGGTCAGTCCGGTGGACAGGCGGCGCGTGACCAACCAGGCCAGCAGGGTGAGCGTGGCCATCAGCACCCAGGTGAACACCAGCGTGGCGTTGAGTTTGAACAGCCCGCTTTGCCAGAAAGTGATTTCGTCAGGGCTCAGTCGCATGGGTTTCCTTCGCCGAGGTGCCAGCCTGCTCGTGCAAGGCG
This sequence comes from uncultured Hydrogenophaga sp., assembly GCA_964396895.1. Classification (GTDB taxonomy): domain Bacteria; phylum Pseudomonadota; class Gammaproteobacteria; order Burkholderiales; family Burkholderiaceae_C; genus UBA2334. Next base: position 10,946 of record CAYNGJ010000016.1, read on the forward strand.
CGGCCACTCCAGTGTGCCACCGCGCCACGTCCAGCCAGAAAACCGGCCAGGCAAGCCAGCAGACGCAGCCAGTCGCCAGCGCCCACCCAGTAAAACCCGGCCACGGCCAGGGCCAACCGCAGCAGCAGACTGCTGACCAGCCACAGCGCCGGCCTGCGGGAGGCCAGGCCCCGGCGCAGGCTCCACCACAGGCCGGCAAAAAAAGCGATGCCCAACCCCAGACCGGCCAGCGCCGCCCACAGCAGGGTCAGGGGGTCAGGGTGGGTCATGTCGGTCATCCTCGTGCATGGCGCGGTCTTCCTTGGTCACCCAATGCCAGGCATTGAGGCAGCCCACGGTCAGCCCGCCCATCAGCAGGGCCAGTGTCCAGCTGCGCCCGCCGGGGTAGCGGCTGTCCAGCCACAGACCCAGTGCAGCCCCCAGCAGCGTGGGCACCACCACCGACCAGCCCACCATGCCCATCAGCCCCAGACCCATCCACACCCCGGGGGCGTGCTGGCGCTGGGCGTGAAGCTTGCGGGCGGCTTTGACCCCGATCTGGCGCACCAGTTCCGCATCGCCAGGGGCTGGCGGAGTGGCCTGGTCGGCGGGTTTGGGGTCAGTCATGGTGAAAGTTGGCCATGCGGCGCAAAAACCCCATCTCGAGTTTGGCAATGACGGAGCGCACCGTTTGCTCTTGGCCGTCCAGCCGCAGGAATTGCTGGGCCACGGCCTGGCGCAGTTGGGCCAGGTCGGCGCCACCCAGGGCCCGGCGCACCGACACCAGTACCTCGGCCCCGGTTTTGACCAGCACACCCTCGTCAATGGCCACGTAGCTGGGCCCGTCGGCCTCGGTGTCCAGTGTGAGGATGCCCGGGCACAGCGCGGCGGCGCAGTCCAGCCGATTCGGCAGCAGGCCAAAGGCGCCGCTGCGGGTTTCGGCCACGATGCGGGTGACCCCCGGTGTGTCAGCAAACACCTCGAAGGGCAGCAATATCTTCAGGTTCATGCAGGTGGCGCGCATGGCGTGACCTTTCAGCCCTTGCTGGCCGCTGTGTGGGCTTTGGCCTTGGCCTCGTCCACGGTGCCGATCATGTAGAGGGCGCTTTCGGGGAGGTCCATGAACTCGTCGGCCAGGATGCGTTCGCAACCATCCAGCGCATCGGCCAGGCTGACCAGCTTGCCTGCCGTGCCCGAGAACTGCTCGGTCGTGAAAAAGGGTTGCGTCAGGAAGCGCTCCAGCCGGCGCGCGCGCGCCACCACCTTGCGGTCTTCGGGCGACAGCTGCTCCAGCCCGAGCATGGCAATGATGTCTTTGAGCTGCGCGTACTGCGCCAGCGTGCGCCGGATGTCCTGTGCCAACTGGTAGTGCCGCTCGCCCACAATGCCGGGGGTGGCCATTTTGGAGCTGGACTGCAAGGGGTCGATGGCCGGGTACAGCCCCTCGCTGGCCCGCTTGCGCGACAGCACGATGGAGGCCGACAGGTGCGAAAACGTGTGCACCGCCGCCGGGTCGGTGAAGTCGTCGGCGGGCACATACACCGCCTGGATGGAGGTGATGGCCCCCGTGTCGGTGTTGGCAATGCGCTCTTGCAGGCCCGACAGCTCGGTCCCCATGGTGGGCTGGTAGCCCAAGCGCGAGGGCATTTGCCCCATCAGGCCCGACACCTCGGAGCCTGCCTGGATGAATCGAAAAATGTTGTCCACCAGCAGCAGCACGTCGCGGTGCTCGTCATCGCGGAAATACTCGGCCATGGTCAGCGCGGCGTGGCCCACGCGAAAGCGACTGCCCGGGGGCTCGTTCATCTGGCCAAACAGCATGACCATGTGGGGCAGCACGCCCGCGTCTTTCATTTCGCGGTAGAGCTCTTCGCCTTCGCGGCAGCGCTCGCCAATGCCGCAGAAAATGCTGACCCCCTCGTGGTGGGCCACCATGTTGTGGATCATTTCGGTGAGCAACACGGTTTTGCCCACACCGGCACCGCCAAAAAGGCCTGCCTTGCCACCACGCTCCAGTGGCATGAGCACGTCGATGGCCTTGATGCCGGTTTCAAACACCTCGGACTGCGTGGAGCGCCGCACCAGCGGTGGCGGTGCGCTGTGCACCGAGCGCCACTGCACCTCTGCCGGTGCGGGCTGGCGGTCAATGGGGTTGCCGAACACGTCGAACATGCGCGACAAGATGGTCTTGCCCACCGGCGCCTTGAGTGGTCCCCCGGTATCGGTGACCGGCATGCCTCTGGCCAGGCCTTGCGTGGAGGTGAGGGCAATGGCCCGCACATGGTGGGCATCGCGTTGGGCCAGCACCTCCAGCGCAATTCGGCCTTGGTCAGCTTGCAGCAGGGTGTGGATGGCGGGCAGGCCTTGGTCAAAGCGCACATCGACCACGCTGCCCCGAACGGCCACGACGCTGCCGGTGTGGGGCGCCTGCAGAGGCGGGTGCTGGGTCAAGGGTGGTGGGCCTGGGGGTCTCAGAACGGAATGTCGTCGTCCATGTCATCAAAGCCGCTGCTGCCGCGCGCAGGGGCGGCTGGTGGTGCCTGGCGTGGTGCCTGCGGCGCGTAGGCGGCCGCAGGGGCAGGGCGGGCTGCGGCCTGGGGGGGTGGGCGGCGGGCGGGGGCCGGTGCGGGTGCGTCGTAGCCGCCTTCGTCGCCACCGCTGTGGCCGCCACCCATGCCTTCACGGCCACCCAGCAACTGCAGCTCGGTGGCGATGATGTCCACGGTGTTTTTCTCCACGCCCGTGGCCTTGTCCACATAGGTGCCGTACTTCAGACGGCCTTCCACGTAAATGGGGCGGCCCTTTTTGACGTATTCCCCGGCGATTTCGGCCAGGCGGTCATAGAAGGTGACGCGGTGCCACTGCGTGTCTTCCACGCTCTCGCCGGTGTCGCGGTTCTTGCGGCGGGTGGAGGTGGCAATGCTCACATTGGCCACGGCTTGGCCGGAGGGCAGGTATCGGATTTCGGGGTCGCGCCCGCAGTTGCCGATGAGGATGACTTTGTTGACTGATGCCATGGGTGTGCCGCTGGAATGAAGGTTGCTACGGAGATGGGGTGCTCTTGCCGAGCCGATGGACACCGATTGTGCAGCACCCTTACACCCGCATTTTCGGGCAAGCGGTGACAGAATGGGGCAAGTTATGAACCGTGAACCCGACTTTTTCCAGAATCTTCAAACAGAGTTTTCCGACACCCGCCAGTGGGTGGACCGCGCGGTGGTGCTGGCCTATGCGGTGATTGCCGGGCTGTTCGTGGTCGCTTTCACGCTCCTCAGCGAGTGGGCGTATGGCGTGTTCGAGCAGGTGCAGCACATCAGCCCCTGGCTGGCGCTGCTGTGGACACCGCTGTTCACCGCGGGCATTGTGTGGGTCACCCGCGGGTTTTTCCGGGGAGCGGCGGGTTCTGGCATTCCACAGGTCATGGCCGCGCTCACGCCGGGGCTGAACGCCGCTGGGCGCGAGCGCTTTGTGTCGCTCAAACTCACCTTTGCCAAGATCGGACTGTCGTCCCTGGGTTTGCTGGCCGGCCTGTCGGTGGGGCGCGAGGGTCCATCGGTTCAGGTGGCCGCAGGGGTCATGCAGCACGCGCGCCGCTGGCTCAGGCCGGACTCCAACATCAGCGTGCACGCCTTGCTGGTGGCTGGTGGCTCGGCGGGCATCGCGGCCGCGTTCAACGCCCCGCTGGCGGGGGTGGTGTTTGCCATCGAGGAGTTGTCGCGCACGCTCGAGTCGCGCAGCAGCGGCCTGATCATTGCGGCCATTGTGCTGGCCGGTCTGATGGGGGTGTCCGTGTTCGGCAACCTCACCTATTTCGGCGTCATCAAGGTGCCGCCCCTGGCGGTGTCCGCTTTGCTGGAGGGGCTGGTGGTCACGGTGCTGTGCGGTGTGCTGGGTGGGCTGTTCGCCCGGGTCATGGCCGATTCGCTCACCGGGCGTCACGCCGACCGCTTTTGCATTTGGCGCAAACGCTGGCCCATCCGCTTTGCCGCTGGGGTGGGGCTGGCCATTGCCATCATGGGCCTGGTGACCCATGGGGCCACCAATGGCAGCGGCTCAGAGGCCGTGCACCGCATGTTGGCGGGTGAAGAGGACGCATCGCCCGTGTTTGTGGTGCTCAAGTTCATGTCCACCTGGTTCACGGCCTGGGCGGGTGCACCAGGCGGCATTTTTGCGCCCTCGCTGTCCATTGGCGCGGGGGTGGGGCACAACATCGCGGCCTTCACCTCGCCCGAGCTGGGCCCGGCCCTGATTGCCGTGGGCATGGCTGGGTTTTTGGCGGCGGTGACGCAGGCGCCGCTCACCTCATTCATCATCGTCATGGAGATGGTCGATGGCCGGGCCATGGTGCTCAGCCTGATGGCTGCGGCCATGTTGGCCAGTCTCATCTCCCGCATGATCAGCCGCCCGCTCTACAGCACGCTGGCCGAGTTCATGCTGCTACAGCTCAAGGCCGATGGGCCGCCACCGGGGGCACCTTCTGACCCCAGCCCAACACCAGCCACACCGTCACCAGTGCCGCACACGCCAGAAACAGCATCTGCGTCCCGCCCCACTTGACCAGGGAGCCGCCCACCGCGCCACCCACAAAAAAGCCCAGCGACTGCAGGGTGTTGTACACCCCCAGTGCGGCCCCCCGCGATTCGGTCGGGGCCAGGCGGGACACCAGGCTGGGCTGGCTGGCTTCCAGGATGTTGAAGCTGACGAAAAACAAAAACAGCATGGTCACCAGCGGCCACAGCATGGCCCCCGTGCTGGCGACCCACACAAACCCCACCTGCACCAGCAGCAGCAGGCCAATGGCCGCACGCAGCACCCCCCGCAGGTAACCCCGGCGTTCCAGTGCAAACAAGCCACCCAACAGCACGAACGAGGCCAGCACAGCGGGCAGGTACACCTGCCAGTGTTGGGCGGGCGGCAGCCCGGTCAGGGTCAGCAGCGCGGGCACGGCCATCCACATGGCCAGTTGCACGGCGTGCAGCACAAACACACCCACGTTCAGCCGCCACAGGGCGGGGTGCCACAGCACGTCGCGCAGGCGCCCGCGTGGGGCGCTGGCAGCGTGGGCGGGTTCGGACGGTGTCCAGCGCAGCACCACGGCCATGCCGGCCACCGCCAGCAGGGCGGTCAGCCCAAACACGCCCGGCAGGCCCAACGCCCCGGCCAGTGGGGGGGCCACCACCAGGGACAGGGCAAACATCAGCCCGATGCTGGCCCCCACCATGGCCATGCCCTTGGTGCGCACCTCGTCGCGGGTCAGGTCGGCCAGCAAGGCGGTGACCGCCGCAGAAATGGCGCCCAGCCCCTGCAGGGCGCGGCCCACCAGCAACCAGTGCACGCTGGGGGCCAGGGCGGCCACCACGCTGCCCAGGGCGAACACGCCCAGGCCCAGCACGATCACGCGCTTGCGGCCGAACCGGTCGCTGGCCAGTCCCAGTGGCATTTGCATGAAGGCCTGCGTCAGTCCATACGCCCCCATGGCCATGCCGATCAGGGCCGGGTTGTCACCGCCGGGGTAGTGCCTGGCTTCCAGCATGAACACAGGCAACACCAGGAACAGCCCCAGCATGCGCAGCGCAAAAATGGCGGCCAGCGACAGGCTGGCCCGCTTTTCCAGCGGCGTCAAGCGGGTGGCCGCCACCGGGGATGGCTGGGCAATGGTGGGTGCAGTGGGGGTCATGGATGGGTGCACGGCGACGGGGGGACAGGCGCAGCTCGCGCAGGCTGTGCGCTCGCCACGGTCAGCCAACACGGGGTCGACAAAGCGGCGATTGTCCCCGATTGGCCGCTGGCCCGCTCTGCAGCACAGCGCTGCCCCACGGCTGTGGCCGGGGCGCCGACGCGGGCCGAGACCGATAATGACCGGTTGCCCCGGCCATGGTCCACCTGGTGCCGTGCCGCCTTGCCCTGACGAACTTCCGGATATCCCACATGCCCATCGACCCCGGCACCACCCGCGGTGTTTCCACTGGCGCGTCCAGCGGCCCTGACCCTGGAGACCTTGCTGCGTTGGCCGAGCAGGGCCTGCCCCTGGCCGCTGCGCTGCGCCACCAGCGCATCAGCATCCGGGGGGCGCGCACGCACAACCTCAAAAACATCGACCTCGACATCCCGCGCGACCAGCTGGTGGTCATCACCGGGTTGTCGGGTTCGGGCAAAAGCAGCCTGGCGTTCGACACGCTCTATGCCGAGGGCCAGCGCCGCTACGTGGAGAGCCTCTCCGCCTACGCCCGCCAGTTTTTGCAGTTGATGGACAAGCCCGATGTGGATTTGATCGAGGGCCTGAGCCCCGCCATCAGCATCGAGCAAAAGGCCACCAGCCACAACCCGCGCTCCACCGTGGGCACGGTGACCGAAATTCACGACTACCTGCGCCTGCTGTTTGCCCGCGCGGGCACGCCCCACTGCCCGGAGCACGGCCAGCCCCTGGCCGCCATGAGCGTGAGCCAGATGGTGGACACCGTGATGGGCTGGGCCGAGGGCGCCGAGCCAACGCCGGGCCGCCCCAAGTTGGCGAGCGCCCCCTCGGGGGGCAGCGCAGGCGGCAACGACGCCCAGCGTGGGGGCCCGAGGATCATGGTGCTGGCACCGGTGGCGCGCGAGAAAAAAGGCGAGTTTTCCGAGGTGTTCGAGGCGCTGATTGCCCAAGGCTACGTGCGCTTTCGGGTGAACGGGCAGACCGTGGAAAGCCACGAACTGCCCGAGCTGGAAAAGACCCACAAGCACGACATTGACGTGGTGGTGGACAGACTCAAGGTGCGGGCCACCCCGCAGGCCGACATGCCTGCCGACAGCGAAGAAACCAAGGCCTACCTGGCCCAGCGCCAGCGCCTGGCCGAAAGTTTCGAGGCTGCGTTGCGCTTGGCCGAAGGACGGGCGCTGGTGGTCAACCTGGATGTTTTTGATCCGCCCAAATCAGAAGCCATAGCTAACAAGTCAATCACATCAAGCGCTGAGCGGCTTTTTTCTTCAAAATTTGCGTGCCCGGTGTGCAGCTACTCGCTGGGCGAGCTGGAGCCGCGCCTGTTTTCGTTCAACTCGCCGCAGGGGGCCTGCCCCAGTTGCAATGGCCTGGGCCACACCGAGGTGTTCGACCCGGTGCGGGTGGTCGCCTTCCCCACGCTGAGCCTGGCCAGCGGCGCCATCAAGGGCTGGGACAGGCGCAACGGCTACTACTTCGCCATGCTGGAGAGCCTGGCCGCGCATTTCAAATTTGACGTGGAAGCGCCCTGGGAGAGCCTGACCGAGCGGGTGCAGCAAGTCATTCTGTTTGGCTCGGGCGAGGAGGATGTGCCGTTTCAGTACGTCATTGACTCGGGCAAAACCGCCGGGCGCAAGGTGACCAAGGCGCACCCGTTTGAGGGCATCGTGCGCAACTTCGAGCGCCGCTACCGCGAAACCGACAGCGCCACCGTGCGCGAAGAGCTGGGCCGCTACCGCACCATCCAGCCCTGCCCCGACTGCGGCGGCAGCCGCCTGCGCCGCGAAGCCCGCCATGTGTTCGTGGGCGAGGGCGAGCAAAAGCGCGCCATTTTTGATGTGAGCCACATCACCCTGGGCGAGTCGCTGGCGTACTTTGAACAGCTGCGCCTGAGCGGAGCCAAGGGCGACATCGCCGTGAAGGTGGTCCACGAAATCCGCCAGCGGCTGAAGTTTTTGAACGACGTGGGCCTGAACTACCTCAGCCTGGAGCGCAGTGCCGAGAGTTTGAGCGGCGGCGAGGCCCAGCGCATCCGCCTGGCCAGCCAGATTGGCAGTGGCCTCACGGGCGTGATGTACGTGCTGGACGAGCCCAGCATTGGCCTGCACCAGCGCGACAACGACCGCCTGATTGCCACCCTGCAACACCTGCGCGACCTGGGCAACACCGTGCTGGTGGTGGAGCACGACGAGGACATGATTCGCACCGCCGACCACGTCATCGACATGGGGCCGGGCGCGGGCGTACACGGTGGGCGCGTCATGGCCCAGGGCACCCCCGCCCAGGTGCTGGCCAACCCCGACTCACTCACCGGCCAGTTTTTGAGTGGCACGCGCCAGATTGCCGTGCCATCTGAGCGCCACGCCCCGTGGGACTGGGTGACCGTGGTCAACGCCAGCGGCCATAACCTGACCGGCGTGACCGTGCCCTTCCCAATTGGCCTGCTGACCTGCGTGACCGGCGTCAGCGGCTCAGGCAAAAGCACGCTGGTCAACGACACGCTGTACACCGCCGTGGCCAAGCACCTGTACCGCGCCCACGAGGAGCCCGCCCCGCACGACGAGATTCAGGGCCTGGAGCACTTTGACAAAGTCATCAACGTCGATCAAAGCCCCATAGGCCGCACGCCGCGCAGCAACCCCGCCACCTACACGGGCCTGTTCACCGCCATCCGCGAGCTGATGGCCGAGACCAACACCGCCAAAGAGCGCGGCTATGGGCCCGGGCGCTTCAGCTTCAACGTCAGCCAGACGGCGGGCGGCGGGCGTTGCGAGGCTTGCCAGGGCGACGGCGTGGTGAAGGTGGAGATGCACTTTTTGCCCGACGTGTACGTGCCCTGCGACGTGTGCCACGGCCAGCGCTACAACCGCGAAACGCTGGAGGTGCTCTACAAGGGCAAAAACATCGCCCATGTGCTGGAAATGACCGTGGGCGAGGCGGCTGCCTTCTTCAGCGCCGTGCCCAGCATCGCCCGCAAGCTGCAAACCTTGCTGGACGTGGGCCTGAGCTACGTGCGCCTGGGCCAAAGCGCCACCACACTGAGCGGCGGCGAAGCCCAGCGCGTGAAGCTGGCGCTGGAGCTGAGCAAACGCGACACAGGCCGTACCTTGTACATATTGGACGAACCCACCACCGGCCTGCACTTTGCCGACATTGAGCTGCTGCTGAAGGTGCTGCACCAACTGCGCGACGCGGGCAACACACTGGTGGTGATTGAGCACAACCTGGACGTCATCAAAACCGCCGACTGGCTGATTGACATGGGGCCCGAAGGTGGCGCAGGCGGTGGCACCGTGGTGGCCACCGGTACGCCCGAGCAACTGGCCGAGGTGGAGGCGAGCTACACCGGGCGGTATTTGAGGCGGTATTTGAAGTAGCGGATTCAAGTACGAAGTACGTCGTGAAAAAAGCCTATGTAGACTGATGAGAAAGACTTTGTAGCTACTGTTTTTTGATTCACTGGCGGAACGACCCTGTTGCTGGCAGACTGTGCGGCATGAAATCTGCCTCAGCCAATGCCGACCGGCACCGTCGCTCCCCGCAGGCCCCGGTGCGGGCCGTGGGGGTGCGGTTGCCATCGGGTCTGGGCGAGGTGCAGGTGTTCCAGCGCATCGCCTTGGCCAGCCTGGCCCAGTGGCAGGCCAACCGGGCGGGCCTGGTGGGTCCGCAGGCCGACGTGGAATACGTGCACCAGGCCAGGGTGGCGTTGCGCCGCCTGCGCTCAGCCATGGACCTGTTCCGCGATGCCTTGCCCAAGGCCTGGCGGCGGCGGTGGAAGCCTTTTTGGCGGGCGCAGGCCCGTTGCCTGGGCGTCGCCCGCGACTGGGATGTGCTGGTCACCGAATGGCTGCCGCGCCTGAGCGCGGTGGTTGAGTCCGATCAGGCCCTGTTGGCAGGGCTGAGCGGGGCTTGGCCTGGCGACTGGGCGCAGGCCCAGCGTGGCTTGGCCCATGCCGAGTTGCTGCAACGGGTGGGCGACCCGGGTCTGGACCGACAGCTGAAGGCCTTTCGCCGCAGCGTGCGCCGCTTGTCGCCGGGGGGCACGCCTGCGCCGGTGCGGCCGCGTTGGGTGCGTCGGCGCGTGCAGCGCCTGCACGACCAGGGCGTGCGCGCGAGCAAGGCGGTGGCGGATGCGGATGCCGATTCCCGCCACGCGCTGCGCATCCACCTCAAACGCCTGCGCTACACCCTGGACTTGTTGGCCCACTTGCTGCCGCCCAAGCGTGTGCGGCGCTACCAGCGGGCGCTGGTCGACGTGTTGGACGGTTTGGGCCAATTGAACGACCTGGCCACCGTGCGCCGCCTGCTGTCAAGCGCGCCTGCCCAGGCACAACCCCTGCTGGACGACTGGTTGGGTCGCCAGGAGTCGGCCCTGCTGGCCCGTTTGCCCGAGGTGCTGCAGGCTTGGCAGCGGGCGCCCATGCCCTGCAAGCGCCGTCACTGAGCCCCGCTGGGGTGGACTCAGCGTGCCTTGGCTGCGTTCAGCAGCTCGCGCGTGCGAATGGCCTCTGCCCGGGCCGCATCGGCAAAGTCGGCGCCGCTGCTGGCGTACAGGATGGCGCGCGACGAGTTGACCGAGATCAGCCCTTGCGCCGTGAGGCCTGCCTGCACCGTGGCCTTGGCATCGCCGCCCTGGGCGCCCACGCCCGGAATCAGCAGCGGCAGGGTGGGGGCAATGTCGCGCACGCGGGCAATTTCGGCGGGGTAGGTGGCGCCCACCACCAGGCCCAGTTGGCCGTTCACGTTCCACGGGCCTTGGGCCAGGCGGGCAATGTGTTCGTACAGCAGGGGCTGGTCGTCCACGCTGGCCAGGCGCTGGCTTTGCAGGTCGTCGCCACCGGGGTTGGACGTGCGGCACAGCAGGTAGGCGCCCTTGCCTTCGTACTTCAAATACGGCAGCACCGAATCAAAGCCCATGAACGGAGAGAGCGTGACGCAGTCGGCCCCGTAGCGCTCAAACGCCTCTTTGGCGTACTGCTCGGCGGTGGAGCCGATGTCGCCGCGCTTGGCGTCCAGAATGACCGGCACGTTGGGGGCCACGCGGCGCAGGTGGGCCATCAATTTTTCGAGCTGGTCTTCGGCGCGGTGCGCGGCGAAGTAGGCAATTTGTGGCTTGAACGACTGGGCCTGGTCGGCCGTGGCATCGACGATGGTGGCACAAAAGTCGTAAATCTTGCTGGCGTCACCTTGCCAGGCACCGGGGAAGCGGGCGGGTTCAGGGTCCAGGCCCACGCACAGCAGGGAGTTGTGGTGCGCGGTGGCCGCGCCAAGCATGTCAGTGAAAGTCATGTCCCGATTTTAGGGAGGTGCTGCCGGCGCCGGTGCCGCCAGGGGGTTGTGGCCCACGTGGGCCATGGCCAGGCACAGGTCGTCCCAGACCTTGGCTTTGTCGGCCGGGGTGCGCAGCAGGTAGGCCGGGTGGTAGCTGATCACCACGGGGATGCCGGCCACGGTGTACACGGGGCCGCGCAGCTTGCCCAGGGGGGCCTTGTCCACATCGGGCACCACGCCTTGCAGCAGGGCCTGGGCGGCAAACTTGCCCAGCGCCAGGATGATGTCGGGCTGCACCAGCGTGATCTGGCGGTGCAGGTAGGGCAGGCACTGGGCCACTTCGGCGGGCTCGGGGTTGCGGTTGTGCGGCGGGCGGCACTTGATGACGTTGGCGATGTACACATCGCGCTCGCGCGTCAGGCCCATGGCGGCCAGCATGGCGTCCAGCAGCTGCCCGGCGGGGCCAACAAAGGGCAGGCCTTGCTGGTCTTCCTGCTCGCCGGGGGCTTCGCCCACCACCATCCAGCGGGCTTGCCGGGGGCCCATGCCGGGGACAGCTTGGGTGCGGCCCTGGCACAGCCCGCAGGCCTGGCACTGGGCCATGGTGTGCTCAAGGGTGTCCCAGTCCATGTCGGCGACGGGGCCCAGGTCGGCCAAGGGAGCGACGGCGGTGCGCGCGGGGGGGCTCGCCGGACTGGCTGTGGAGGGTGTGGCGGCGGTGCTGGCTGACAATTTTGAATCAAATTGGCATCCAGCGCTTTCTGATATTGGTGTATCAGCTATGGTATTTTGTGCTGCGGTGGGGGCGTCCTGTGCCTCGGTGGGCCACCAGTGGGTGATGCCCATGGCCTGCAGCATGGCGCGCTGGCGTTCGTCCAGGTGCAGGCTGTGGGGGGTGGGGTGGTCGCTCATGGTGGGGGTCTGGGGTGAGGAGGGGGTGCCACCGACACGGCGGTGGGCGTTGTGCTGTGCAGGGTGTGCAGGTTCAGGCTCATGACCACGGCGTCTTCACGCTGGCCGTGGCCTGCCGGGTAGTACTGCTTGCGCACGCCCATGGGTTGAAAGCCAAACCGCTGGTACAGCCCGCGCGCCGGGGCGTTGCCCGTGCGCACCTCCAGCCAGAGCCATCGCGCACCCTTTGCCAGTGCCTGCGTGGCCAGCGATTGCAGCAGCACCTGCCCCCAGCCCTGGCGGCGGTGTTCCGGCGCCACCGCGATGTTGAGCAGGTGCACTTCGTCCAGCACGGGCATGGCCACCCAGTAGCCCAGCAGCAACTGGCCGCTGGCGGTGAGGGGGTGTATCGCATCACCCGCCAGGGCGGGCGTGGTCAGCATGTGGGCGGGGTAGCCCGACTGCAGCGAGTCTTGGAAATTGAGCCGCGACCACGGGTGGGTGTAGGCGCGTTTTTCCATGTCCCAGACGGTGTCCAGGTCGTCCAGGGTCAAGGGCACCAGCTGCAACGCGCGCTCGCCCGGTGGCGTGGCGCGTGTGCTCATGGTTGGCGGGCGCGTTCTGCCGTGGTTTGGGCCACTTTGTCGCGCACATACAGGGGTTGGGCCTGGGCCGCCAGGGTGGCTTGCCCTTGGGCGAGCAGGCCGGGTGCCAGGCGCAGCAAGGCGGCGGCGGTGGGCCAGGCCGTCTGGGTGGGCTGGCCGGTGTCTGGCAGGCGGCTGCCGTGCAGCTCGAACACGTTGCCCACCAGCGGGGCCGTCTGGGCCGCTTCGCCAAGCAGGGCGGCCAGTTGCTCGGGTGGGCACAGCCAGGGGCCGCCTTGCAGCTGCGCCAGTGGCTGCGTGCGGTCGGGGAAGTGGTAAGTGGCGGCGTACACCTCGTCCATGCGGGCATCCAGCACGGCGGTCAGGGTGCAGGCCTGCGGTGTGCCAAGGCCTGGCCCGGCTCCGTGCAACCGCTGGCGGGCGTCCTCGGCCACGGCCATCAGGGTGTCGATGCCCAGCACCGGCAGTCCGTGCGGGTGCCGGGCCGATCGCGTGCCATAGGCCAGGCCCTGCACCACGGCCACGGCGGTGCGCAGCCCCGTGAACGCGCCCGGGCCACGGCCAAAGACCACCGCGTCCAGCTCGTCCAGACGGGTGTGGCCCTGTGCCAGCAGGCCGAGCACGGCGGGAATGAGCTGGGCCGATGCCTGGGCACCACCCTCACCTTGGTGAAACCACAGGCGGGGTGCGGGCGGCGCACTGGGGGCAGCCTCGGGCAAGGCAGCGGGCAGCATCAGTCCCACCGACAGCCAGTGGGTGCTGGTGTCCATGGCCAGCAAGCGAAGTGGCGCGGTGGCGGGTGGCATCACGGTGTCAGTAGGGGCAGCCCGCCAAAATGCGCTTTTGGGCGGCTTCGGCAGCGGTTTTGGTGTTGGTTTTGAGCTGTTTGCCCACCTCGGGCAGCGCCTCGGTGACGGCGTTTCTGACGGCATCGGCACCGCCGGTGCAGAGCACACCCAGTTTGGGGTAGGCTTGCTGAACGGCCTTGACGATGAGGTTGGCATCGTTCGCCACCTGCGGCGTTTGTGCCCAGGCGGCAGCCGTTGCCAGGCCGACCATTCCCATGACTGCCCATTTAGACAGAGTGACCATGTGCCTGCTCCTTGAGAATTGGAAAGCTGCCAATCGTAGCCGGGTTCCTTCCCGGCGTGCCCCTGTGCACGGGGTGCGTTGATGCCCGCGCGGCCTGTGGGTGCGCGGCTGGCCCGGCTGTGCGGCCTGGGTCTGGTCTGGGGCTTTGGGGTGGCCGTGGGCGTCGGGTCGGCATGGGCCCAGGCATTGCCGCCGACCGTGAGCGCGGCCCTGAAAAAAGCCGGTATCCCGGCCGATGCGTTGTCGGTGGCGGTGGCCTCGACCGATGCCAGCCAGCCCCCCCGCCTGCGCGTGGGCGCCGAGCGGCCGGTCAACCCCGCCTCGGTCATGAAGCTGGTGACCACTTACGCGGCGCTGGACATGCTGGGCCCGCAGTTCACCTGGCGCACGCCGTTCTGGGTGGATGGCACCGTCCACCAAGGGCTGCTGCGCGGCAACCTCCACATCCAGGGCGGCGGGGACCCCAAGTTCGTGATGGAGCGCATCACGGCGGCCCTGCAGGCCGTGCAGGCCCAGGGCGTGACCGTGATCCGCGGTGACATGGTGCTGGACCAAAGCGGGTTCCAGCTGCCCCCGGTGGACCCCGCCGCCTTCGACGGAGAGCGTTTCCGCCCCTACAACGCCACACCGCAGGCCCTGTTGGTCAACTTCAAATCGCTGGTGCTGGGTTTTGTGCCCGATGTGGCGGCGGGTGTGGCCCGCATCACGGTGGAGCCGCCCCTGCAGGGCGTGCAGGTGGACACGGTGGTGCCCTTGTCTGGCGGGGCGTGTGGCGATTGGCGCACGGGCCTGCACGCCAGACTGGACGACCCAGAGCGCGTGCGCTTTGTGGGCAGTTTTCCCAGCCGCTGCGGCGAGCGCACATGGCCCGTGGCCTACACCGACCCCGAGCGCTTTGCCGAACGCGCGCTGGAGGGTCTGTGGCGGGCCAATGGCGGCCTGCTCACAGGCCAGGTGCGCCAGGGGGGGGTGCCCCCCACGGCCCGACCCCTGCTCGAGGCGCAGTCGCTGCCCCTGTCGGACATCATTGCCGACGTGAACAAATTCAGCAACAACATCATGGCGCAGCAGGTGTTCCTGACGCTGGGCCGCGTGCCTCCCGAGCGCGAACGCCGCCCCGGCGAGGCCACGCTGGCCGGTGCGGGCAGCTTTGAGCGCTCACGCGCCCGAATCGGTCAGTGGTGGCGCAGCCGCTTTGGCGCCCGCGTGCCCGAGCCGGTGTTGGACAACGGCTCTGGCCTGTCGCGGGAGGAGCGGGTCAGCGCAGACGGTCTGTTGGCTTTGTTGCGGGACGCCGCCCACCACCCGCAGTCCGACGTGCTCATGCAGTCGCTGCCGGTGGCGGGGGTGGACGGCACAGCCGCCCGCATGGGCGAGCGCGGCATCCTGAAACAGGCGCTGGGTCAGGCGCGGGTCAAAACTGGCTCCTTGCGCGACGTGGCCGCCGTGGCCGGGTATGTGCAGGGCCAGGGGGCCAGCGCCTGGGCGGTGGTGGCCATCGTCAACCACCCGCAGGCGGCGCAGGCGCGGCCCGTGCTGGACGCGGTGTTGGAGTGGGCGGCCGGTTTGCCGCGTTGAGCCCCAGGTCCGCCACCAGGCCCGACAATCGGGCGCTGTTCGCCCGGCCATTGACGGGCTTTACCTGCTGGTGATCCCTTGTCCATGACCCTGATTGATGTTGCTGGTTTTGTAGCCGCCACCCTGACCACACTGAGCTTTGTGCCTCAGGCCCTGCAGACCTTCAGGACCAAGGACGTGAGCGGCATTTCCCTGGGCATGTACGGCGTGTTCACCGCCGGGGTGTCCATGTGGTTGCTGTACGGGTGGCTCTTGCAGGCATGGCCCATTGTGGTGGCCAATGCCGTCACCCTGACCCTGGCCATGAGCATCCTGGCCATGAAACTGCGCTACCGCTGAGTGTGTCCACCCGGTCCGGGTCACTGGCTTGGTGTAAACCCGGTGGTGCGGCGCAGGGGCGGGTTTTAACATGGTGCGGATAAAAAAGAACGGTCGTTCTTTTTTCTGACCTCAACCCCAGGGAATACCTCTCATGAAATTCCAGATTCAATTGGTGGCCGTGGCCGCCGCTGTGCTGGTCGCTGCCTGCGGCGGCGGCTCTGACACCACTGCCGTTCGGGTGGTGGGTGACAGCCTGAACGACGGTGGTGTGTTCGGCTTCAAGTTCACCGTGCAAGGCGCGGCCAACGACCCCCAGCCCATCTGGGCCGATCGGGTGACCTCCGCCCTGGGTGCGCCCGCGTTGTGTCCCCGCTACGCGGCCACGGGTCCTTCCACCGTGGCGCTGAACCCGCAGGCCACCAGTTGCACCAGTTATGGCGTGGGTGGTGGGCGGGTGAATCCCATCGGCGCCGCTGGCGATGCCACGCCGTTTTCCGTCATCCAGCAGCTCAAGGACATGTCGGCCAAGAGCTTCGCTGAAAACGAGTTGCTGCTGGCCGACGGTGGCGGCAACGACGCGGCCGACCTGATCGGAGCCTACCTGGGCGCCAGTGCCGACGCAGGGGCAGCCTACGTGGCCTTGCTGGGTGAGCTGCTCACACCGGCGCAGGTGGGGGCCGCCGTGTCGGGTGGCGCGGTTGGCTTGGCTGCGGCCGGGGGCCAATACATGGTGGCGCTGGCCAATGCCTTGGCTGACGGGATCGACGCCCACGCCCTGGGCAAAGGGGCGCAGCGTGTGGTGTTGGTGAACGCACCCAACGTGGTCAAGACACCCCGCTTCCAGCACGTGCTGGCCGGTGTGGCGGCCGCCAGCGGCGGCGGGGCCACTGGTGCGGCAGCGGCGACCCAGGTGGCCGCATTGGCCGAGGGTTGGGTGAAAGCCTACAACGCCCAGTTGCAAGCCCGGTACGCCAGCCAGACCAAGGTGGCTGTGGTGGACTTTTATGGCGAGTTCAACAAGTGGCTGACCACCCCGGCCAGCTATGGATTGACCAACACCACCACGCCGGCCTGTCCCGTCACGGGGACCGACAGCAACGGCTTGCCCGCCT
This sequence comes from uncultured Hydrogenophaga sp., assembly GCA_964396895.1. Classification (GTDB taxonomy): domain Bacteria; phylum Pseudomonadota; class Gammaproteobacteria; order Burkholderiales; family Burkholderiaceae_C; genus UBA2334. Next base: position 27,493 of record CAYNGJ010000016.1, read on the forward strand.
ACACCATCGCTACCTGTACGGTGGCCAGCCTGTCGGCCGCGCCGCAGCCCGGCACCAGTGGCGCTGACTGGTGGAAAACCTATGTGTTTGCCGACAACTTCCACGGCACCCCCCGCACCAACCAGCTCATGGCCGATCTGGTGCTGACCACCTTGTCCGCCAAAGGCTGGAAGTGAGCTGAGGCACCGCGGGGCGGTTGCCCCGCAGGTACATGGGCGGGTTTACCAGCGCGTGCGCAGCTGGTCGTAGGCGTAGTCGCCCAGCTGTTGGTTGCCGGCCGGTGTGAGGTAGAGCTGGTCGGCAAACAGGTATTGGCTGGCGGTTTTGCCTTCCAGCAGTGTGCTGCTGGTGCAGTTCAGGGCGCTGGTGGTGGTGCAGATGGGGGCTTTCACCTCAATGAACCCGTAAAGGTTTCCGGTGAGCACGTTGCGGTTCACCAAAAACGCCGCGTCCACAAACAGCAGGTTGGCCCCCAGGTTGACGGCCTCGGTTTTGAATCCGTCGTTCAGGCGCAGCGTGGCCGCCGTGAACAGCCCTTCTTGTGCCTGCGCAATGGCCCAGGGGGACTTCCCCAGGTCGTACACGCCCAGCACCAGCACTTGCTTGGCACCGGCGGCAATCAGGCGGCGCACCTGTGCCACGTAGGTGCGCCCACTGGCTTCCGCCTGGGCCAGGGCGTTGGCTTCGGTTTGCGTGCCTGCCTTGACGGCGGCCACGGGGCCCAACACATCGGCCATGGGCAGGTTGATCAGCACCACATCGTTGCTGCCCAGTGTGTGGCTGGCCAGGAAGGCATCAATTTGCTGGGTGACGGTGCGTGGCAGGGCCTCCGCCACGCCGTGGCCCTGGGCATAACCCAGTCCACCGGCGGCCTGGGCGGTCAGGGGCCGGCCATAGCGGTTGGCCAGCCGGTCGGCCCAGGTGTTGATGGTGCCGTCGTTGATGGTGTAGCGCGCACCCGTGCTGCCCTGCCCCAGGTCGCTCAGGCCGTCGCCGAACGAGATGAAACGGCTGGGCGTCAGCGCCGAGACGATGTCGCCAGAGCCACACGCGCTCAACAGTGAGGTGGCGCCCAGGGCCAGGCCCAGACTGCCTGCCGTGCCAGCCCGCAACAGGGCCCGGCGCGACACCGTGGTGGACAAGGGCAGGTGGGAAGGTGCGTTAGCAGTCATGAAAAAACTCCAGATTCCGTGCAAATGTTGGGCGCAATGTTGTGCGGTGTGGGGCAGTGGCCGGGCCAGCCGAGCTGGTGGGGCGGTGCGCGGCAAAGCCGCTATCTTATGGGTTTGTGACCAAGTGGGACTGCCAGCAGGGCGCAAGCTCAGGCCGCAGCCCGCGCCAGTCGGTCGCGCACGCCTTGCCACTCGGGGGTGTCGGGCGGGGTTTCCACCCAGATCAGGCCCACACCCAGGGCGTCGAGCTCGCGCAGCACCGCAAACAGCTGTTGCGCACAGGCGGCGGCATCGGTGGGCATGGGGCGCCAGGTCACGGCGGTGTGGGCCGGGCGTTGGTGGGCATACACGGCGACTCGCCCAGGGGGCGGGTTGCCCAGCAGCGCCAGCGCCTGACTGAGTTGTGGGGCATCCATCAGCCGCACCTGGGCGGTGGGCGCGTAGTGGGAAGCCAGCGTGCCCGACGCACGCGGGGCCTGCTCGGTCACTTCGTGGGGCAGGCGCACGGGTTGGCCGCAGGCGTGGGCGAGTTGGTCTGCCGTGACCATGCCGGGGCGCAGCAGCACGGGCACACCACGGGTGGCGTCCACGATGGTGGACTCGATGCCCACGCCACAGGCGCCGCCGTCCAACACCGCCAACTCCCCCGCCCCCAGGGTGGAAAACTCTTCCAGCACATGGCTGGCCGTGGTGGGGCTCACGCGCCCAAAGCGGTTGGCACTGGGGGCAGCCACGCCGAGCACGCCCAGGCGTTGCGCGGCCGTGAGCACCGCTTGGGCCACCGGGTGGGCCGGACAGCGCAGGCCCACCGATGCCTGACCCCCCGCAGCGGCCTCAGCCACCCCTTCGCGGCGGGGAACAATGAGCGTGAGCGGTCCCGGCCAGAAGGCCTGCATGAGGGCGCGGGCAAAGTCTGGCACCTGGGCGGCGTGGTGGGCCACGCCGCTTTCCCAGGCCGGGGGCAGGTGAACGATGAGGGGGTGGTTGGCCGGACGGCCTTTGGTGTCAAAAATGCGGGCCACGGCGGCGGGTTGGCCCGCATCGGCGGCCAGGCCATACACCGTTTCGGTGGGCAGACCCAGCAGGCCGCCTTGCTGCAAGCAGCGTGCAGCGGCCTGCACCGCGGGGTCGGACACGAGGGTGTCCAGGTCGGCCGTGGCGGGCGTTGTGAGGCTGAGCAGGCGTGGCACAGGGGGCTGGGTCAGAACGCCGGCAGACCCAGCAGCGTGCAGGCCTGCAGCGCGGTGGCTTTGGCCTGGGCGGCCGTGGCGGCGGTGATGTTCAGGTGGCCCATCTTGCGGCCCCTGCGGGCATCAAGCTTGCCGTACAGGTGCAAATGGGTGCCCGGCAGGGTCAGCACCTGCTCCCACGGGGGCGTGCGGGGTTTGCCGTCGGCGCCGAACCACACATCGCCCAGCAGGTTGAGCATGACGGCGGGGCTGTGCAGGCGGGGCTGGACCAGCGGCAAACCCGCCATGGCACGCACCTGCAGTTCGAACTGGGACACGGTGCACGCGTTCTGGCTGTAATGACCACTGTTGTGGGGGCGGGGCGCCATTTCATTGACCACCAGGGCGCCGTCCGCGCTGCCGTCGTCCACCACAAAAAACTCCACGCACATCACGCCGACGTAGTTCAGGTGGTTTGCAATGAATTTCGCAGCGTCAATGGCTTTTATTTCAAGCGCTGGAGGGTTGTTTTTCTCGTGAACCTCGGTGACGGCCAAGATGCCGTCGCGGTGCAGGTTGTGTTGCACGGGCAGGTTCACACAATGGCCGTCCGCGCCGCGCGCCACGATCACCGAGCACTCGGCCTTGAGCGGCAGCATTTTTTCCAGCACACACGGCACCTGGCCCAGCTGTGCCCAGGCGGCGGCCAGCTCTTCGCGGCTGCGCACGCGCACCTGGCCCTTGCCGTCGTAGCCCATGCGCGAGGTTTTCAGGATGCCAGGCAGCAAATCGGCGGGCACGGCGGCCAGCAGTTCGGGGGTGTCGATGGCGGCGTAGGGCGCGGGGGCCACACCGCTTGGTGCGGCGCAGGCCACGAACAGGGCTTTTTCCTTCACGCGGTCCTGGGCCACGGCCACACAGGCGGCGGCTGGCGCCACCGGGCGGTGCGCGCCCAGTGTCAGCAGCGCGGGGGCGGGCACGTTTTCGAATTCGGTGGTGATGGCATCGCAGCGCTGCATGAGCTGCGCCAGGCCTTGCTCGTCGTCGTAGGCGGTCTGGATGTGGTAGTGGCTCACCCGACCGGCGGGGCTGGCCGGATCGGGGTCGAGCACGGCGGTGAAGTAGCCCATGGCCTGGGCCGCGTGGACGAACATGCGGCCCAGCTGGCCGCCGCCCATCACCCCCAGGGTGATCTGTTGGCCTTGGGGCGAGGTGGTTCCGGGCAATAGGAGTGTGGTCATGGTCGCTGCCAGGGAAAGGGAGGCGGGCTGTCAGGCCACGGGGGGGACGGTCATGGCGCGGGCCGCCTCGGTCTGGGCCGTGCGAAAGGCCTGCAGCTGCGCCAGCAAGGCGGGGTTGTTCACCGCCAGCATGGCCACGGCAAACAGCGCCGCGTTGGCCGCCCCGGCGGTGCCAATGGCAAACGTGGCCACGGGAATGCCTTTGGGCATCTGCACGATGCTGTGCAGCGAATCCACCCCCTGCAAATGGCGGCTGGCCACCGGCACGCCCAGCACCGGCACGGTGGTTTTGGCGGCCAACATGCCCGGCAGGTGGGCGGCGCCGCCGGCCCCGGCAATGATGGCCGTCAGCCCGCGGGGGCCGGCGCTCTCGGCGTAGGCGAACAGGTCATCGGGCATGCGGTGGGCGGACACCACCCTGGCCTCGTGGGCAATGCCGAACTGTTTCAGGATGTCCACCGCGTGCTGCATGGTGTCCCAGTCGCTGGACGACCCCATGACCACGCCCACCTGGAGCGGCGGTGTGTTGGCGGCGGTGGTGGGGGATGTGTGTGGCATGGTGGTGGCTCTGGGGCAGGGCGCACACCGGCGCAGGGCTGGCGGTGGACGCGTTCCGGTAAAGTCCGGGATTCTACTTTTTGCCCCTTGTTTCCTTTTTTCGTCAGGTTGTGCCCATGATCGATGTGACCATTGCCAATTTCGATACCGAGGTCATCGAAACCTCCCAGACCACGCCGGTGCTGGTCGATTTCTGGGCCCCCTGGTGTGGCCCCTGCAAGTCGCTGGGCCCCGTGCTGGAGAAGGTGGAGGCCGCCTACAACGGGCGCTTCAAGCTGGTCAAAATCAACTCCGACGAGCAGCAGGAGTTGGCCGGTGCCTTTGGCATCCGCAGCATCCCCACCTGTGTGCTGATGGTGGAGGGCAAACCGGTGGACGGCTTCATGGGTGCCCTGCCCGAGGGCCAGGTGACGGCGTTTCTGGACAAGCACCTGCCCGCCGAAAACGAGCTGCTGGCCCAGGCCGAAGAAGAAGAGGCGCTGGAGGCCCTGGCCGATGGCGACGACGAAACCGCCCTGGCCAAGTTGCAGCAGGCCGTGGACACCGACCCCAACAACGACGATGCGCGGTTTGACCTGGTCAAGCTGCTGCTGCAGCACGGCTTGGAAGACGAGGCCAAGGTGGCGTTTGCCCCCGTCATCGCCAAATCGGCGGCGGTGCGCAAGCTCGATGCGTTGAACCATTGGATCAAGGCACTTGATTCCATAGCGCACTCTTCAAGCAGGGAGGGCGCTGAGGCCGAATTTCATTCAAAAATTTCCGCCAACAAGCGCGATTTTGACGCCCGCTTTGGCCTGGCCCAATTGCGCATGACGGAGCAGCGCTGGACCGATGCCATGGACGAGTTGCTGGAAATCCTGATGCGCGACAAAACCTGGAACAGCGACCTGGCCCGCAAGACCTACGTGGCGGTGCTGGACATCATTGAGCCGCCCAAGCCCAAGGTGGCGGAGGGGCAAATTCCCCCAGAAGACGCCACGGTGGCCACCTACCGCAGGCGCCTGTCCAGCGTGGTGCTGAGCTGAGGGCCGGTCACTCGACGAAAAAAAAGGAACCCAAGGGTTCCTTTTTTTATTCCCCTACCAGTCGCGTCAGCGCTTCCTGGTACTTGGCGGCGGTTTTGTCAATCACGTCCTGGGGCAGGTGGGGCGCGGGGGCGGTTTTGTCCCACAGCGCACCGCCGACCTTGGCCGTTGACAGCCAGTCGCGCAGAAACTGCTTGTCGTAGCTGGGTGGGTTGCTGCCTGCTTGGTAGCTGTCTGCGGGCCAGTAGCGTGAGGAGTCGGGGGTCAGCACCTCGTCCATCAGCACCAGGGCGCCGTCGGTGTCCAGGCCGAACTCGAACTTGGTGTCGGCAATGATGATGCCCTTGGCCAGCGCGATGTCTGCCGCCGCGCTGTACAGGCGCAGGCTGATGTCGCGGATGCGGGTGGCCAAGTCCAGACCAATCATGTTCACCGTCTGCTCAAAGGTGATGTTTTCGTCGTGCTCACCCACCGCGGCCTTGGCCGCTGGGGTGTAGATGGGCTCGGGCAGCTGGCTGGCGTTGGTCAGCCCTTCTGGCAGCGGCACGCCGCACACGCTGCGGCTGGCCTGGTACTCCTGCCAGCCACTGCCGGCCAGGTAGCCGCGCACCACGGCCTCCACGGGAATGGGCTGCAGGCGCTTGACCAGCATGGAGCGGCCCGTGACCTGTGGCACTTCGGCGGGGCTGACCACACTTTCCGGTGCGTCGCCCGTGAGGTGAATGGGGCAGATGTTCAGGCCATTGGGGCCCAGCTTGTCGAACCAGAACAGCGCCATTTTGGTGAGCAGTTCGCCCTTGCCCGGAATGGGCTCGCCCATGATGACGTCGTACGCGCTGATGCGGTCGCTGGCCACCATCAGGATGCGGTCTTTGCCCACGGCGTAGTTGTCACGGACCTTGCCGCGCGCCAGCAAGGGCAGCGAGGTGAGGGCAGATGTGTGCAATGCGTGGCTGGGGTTTGAAGTCGTCATGGAGAAAAACCGGGGATAAAAGGCGAAAAAAAAAGCCCGCCTGACTGCCCCTGGGCAATCGGGCGGGCGGTCAGGTGGTCAGCCGCCGATTATCGCCAGTCGATGCCGACGCGCGCGCATGCCCGACGCAGTGGCTGGGTTCATCACTTCACCAACTGCGCCAATTCGCCCTTGGCGTAGCGGCTGGCCATGACCGACAGGCTGTCGCCCTTGACCTTGCTGCCCTGGCCTTCGCAGCCGAACTCCAGGTAGCGTTGTTTGCACACGGCCTTGGCGGCTTCGCGGGCGGGTTTGAGCCACTCGCGGGCGTCGAACTTGTCGGGGTTTTCAAACAGAAACTTGCGCACCGCACCGGTCATGGCCAGGCGGATGTCGGTGTCGATGTTGATCTTGCGCACGCCGAACTTGATGGCTTCCTGGATTTCTTCCACGGGCACGCCGTAGGTTTCTTTCATCTGGCCGCCGTACTGGTTGATGATGGCCAACAGGTCTTGCGGCACGCTGGAGCTGCCGTGCATCACCAGGTGGGTGTTGGGGATGCGGGCGTTGATTTCCTTCACGCGGCTGATGGCCAGGATGTCGCCCGTGGGCTTGCGGCTGAACTTGTACGCGCCGTGGCTGGTGCCGATGGCAATGGCCAGGGCGTCGAGTTGCGTGGCCTTGACGAAGGTGGCGGCTTCTTCGGGGTCGGTCAGCATTTGGCTGTGGTCCAGCTTGCCCACGGCACCCACGCCGTCTTCCTCGCCGGCATCGCCGGTTTCCAGGTTGCCCAGGCAGCCCAGTTCGCCTTCCACGGTTGCGCCAATTTTGTGCGCCATGGCCACCACTTGCTGGGTGACATCCACGTTGTATTCGAACGATGAAGGGGTTTTGCCATCCGTCATCAGCGAGCCATCCATCATCACCGAGCCAAAGCCCAGGTTCAGCGCGCCCTGGCAAATCTCGGGGCTGGTGCCGTGGTCCTGGTGCATGACCAGGGGGATGTGGGGGTAGGCCTCGCAGGCGGCCTGGATGAGGTACTTGATGAAGTGCTCGCCCGCGTACTTGCGCGCACCTGCGCTGGCCTGCAGGATGACGGGGGCGCCCACCTCGTCGGCGGCGGCCATCACGGCCTGCACCTGCTCCAGGTTGTTGACGTTGAACGCCGGAATGCCGTAGCCATTGGCGGCGGCGTGGTCGAGCAGTTCGCGCATGGAAACGAGAGCCATGGAAATCCCCTAATGAGTTGGTAACCGGTTTGTAACTCCGGGAATTTTAGCGGGCGCAGGCTTGCTGCCCCATGACAGACGGGGGTGTTGGCCCACCTGCGGCGCTCAGGCGGCGCGGCAGATTTTCAGCATGTTGGTGCCGCCGGGGGCGCCCATGGGTTCACCGCAGGTGATGGCGTACAGGTCGCCACCGCTGAGGGCGCCCAGCGCTTTCAACCGGTTCTCGGCCTGTTGCAGCGCGGTGTCGCGGTCACTGCTGGTGTCCATCATCAGCGAGCGCACGTTGCGGTACAGCGCCATTTTTCGCTGGCTGGCCTGCTGCGTGGTCAGCGCGTATATGGGAATGCCCACGTTCTGGCGGCTCATCCACAGCACGGTGGAGCCCGACTCGGTCAGGGCCACAATGGCTTTGGCACCCAGGTGGTAGGCGGTGAACAGCGCGCCCATGGCAATGGACTGGTCAATGCGCTTGAAGGTTTTGCCCACAAAACTGGCGTCCAGGTCCAGCGTGCGGCCTTGCTCGGCCACGTGGCAAATATTGGCCATTTCCTTCACTGTTTCGAGCGGGAACTTGCCTGCCGCCGTTTCGGCGCTGAGCATGACGGCATCGGTGCCGTCGAGCACGGCATTGGCCACGTCGCTCACCTCGGCGCGGGTGGGCACGGGTGCCAGGATCATGGACTCCATCATCTGCGTGGCGGTGATGGCCACCTTGTCGTGCTCGCGGGCGAGTTTGATCATGTGCTTTTGCAAACCCGGCACCGCCGCGTTGCCCACTTCCACCGCCAAGTCACCCCGGGCGACCATGATGCCGTCGCTGGCGCGCAAGATGTTTTCCAGCTCGGGGATGGCCTCGGCGCGTTCAATTTTGGCGATCAGGCCAGGGCGGTGGCCGTCGGAGCAGGCCACGTTGCACAGTTGGCGGGCCAGTTCCATGTCGGTGGCGTTTTTGGGAAAGCTCACGGCCACATAGTCGGCCTTCAGGGCCATGGCGGTACGGATGTCGTCCATGTCTTTGCCGGTCAGGGCGGGCGCGGTCAGCCCGCCGCCTTGCTTGTTGATGCCCTTGTTGTTGGACAGCTCGCCGCCCATGACCACCGTGGTGTGCACGGCCAGGCCGCGCACGGCATCCACCTTCAACACAATCAGCCCGTCGTTGAGCAGCAGGGTGTCGCCGGGTTTCACGTCGCGCGGCAGTTCTTTGTAGTCCAGGCCCACGCCGTTCAGGTCGCCGGGTTCGGTGCGCGAGGCGTCGAGCACAAAGGCGGCGCCGTTTTCCAGCATGACCTTGCCCGCAGCAAACTTGCCCACACGGATTTTGGGCCCTTGCAGGTCGGCCATGATGGCCACCTCGGTGCCCGCGCGCTTGGCCGCGTCACGCACCATGTTGGCCCGGTCAATGTGGTCTTGCCCGCTGCCATGGGAAAAGTTCAGCCGCACCACGTTCACCCCGGCACGGATCATGGCCTCCAGGATCTCGGGCGTGCTGGAAGCAGGGCCAAGGGTGGCCACAATTTTGGTTGCGCGGGTCATGAACAACGGTCTCCGGTGGGGGTGTTCGCCTGGGCCACTGCCCAGAGCCTGTAATTTGGTTTCAATTATGACGGCGAACAATTACCACCGAGGTACCAACTGGGGCAGTGCGTGAGTGCCCGGCACGCGCAGCGCCGTCTGACACTCAGGAAAAGGTCGGCGCGGCGCTGGCCAGCGGGTGTGGCTGGCTTGCCCAGCGGTGGGTCAGCAGCGCCACGGCCCAGCACAGCCACGCGCTCCAGAGGGTGTGGCTCATGAAGTGGGCACCGCGAATTTGCTGGGCCAGCCCCAGCAGGGCGCCGAGCATCAACACCCCCACCAACCACGCCCCGGCGGTGCGGGAGTGGTGGCGGCGCAGCCAGGGGTAGGCGCCCAGAAACGCGAACGCCGTGGACGCGTGGCCAGCCGGAAAACAGTGCCCACCCCCACCGTCCAGTTGCCCCCAGGCCCAGTGCGACACGTGGAGCGCGTTGCCCCCAAACACTTGCAGGTCCCAGGGGCAGCTGGTGCTGCTGAGCCCTTTGAGCGCCACCACCACCACCAGCGCCAGGTACATGCTGCCCACCATCCAGGCCCGCTCCCTGCGGGCGAGCGACTTCAGTTGCCCCACGGGCCACCAGATGGTCAGTGTCAAGACCAGCAACACCACCCACCCCAGCGAGCGGGCGCCCTGGTGCAACACACCCGACAGCAGCCACTGGTCGCGCAGGGCAAAGCCCCGTGTGCTGCCCGACAGGTGGGCCAGCGCCAGGTCCAACCCCGTCAGGTCCCACGCCAAGGCCAGGGCCAGTGGGGCCACCATGGCTGTGATCCAGCGCAGCGGTGGGTGAGTGGGTGTGGGGTGAAGGGGAGTGGTCATGGGCACGCAGGGGCTGAAGGCGCGCCATTCTGTTTAAGCCAGATTAAGACTGGCTGAAGCGCCCAATCGGCTGCTGCGCGCCAGGGGAATGCTCAGTCATCGTCCTCGTCCGCCTGGCTGGTGGCGCCTGAGGTGGCGATGGTGCCCTGCGGGGCCTGTTGCCACTCCCAGACCCAGTAGGCGCACGCACTCACCAGCAGCAGGACCGCCAGCCACCGGTGGTTGCGCTGCACCAAGTCTGGCCCACGGCCGGCTGTGCGGCCGGTGAGCATGGGGGTGGCCAGGTTGGTTCGGCGCCACAGGCTCAGGCCGAGCAGCGCCCCCAGGTGCGCCAGCACGGCGTACAGCATGAGTTCGCCCACGGCTTCGTGGGCTTCTCCCAGCCATTCGCCACCCCAGTCGTTGAAGGAGGCGTAGCCGGTCAGGGTGACGGGCACCACCAGCACCAGGGTGGCGACGACGGCGGCGGCCATCCACAGGTGCTGGCCTTGCCGCCCGTTCACCGGCTGCAGGGAGCGTGCCTTGGCCGCTGCCACCCACTGGCCCAGCCAGGGGCCTGTGCCGCGGAGTTTGCCCAGCAGGAGGTCCAGCTTCACTTGGCGCGGGCCCACCCATCCGTACAGCAGGCGAAACACCAGCAAGCCCGCCAAGGTGTAGCCCAGTGTGACGTGCAGCAGGCGCCAGCGCTCCCCATCGGCACTGAGGTAGGCGCCCACAAAACACAGGGCAAACAGCCAATGAAAGGCGCGGGTGGGCGCGTCAATGACGCGCCGGGTCGGGCTGGCCACGGTGGTGGGGGCGGGGGTGGCTGGCCCCGGTGGTGGCGGGGCCGATGCGTGGTGGTGGGGTGTCAGTGTGGTCATGGTGCCAAGGTGTGGGTGTGTGGGGGGTCAGTCGGACCAGCCTGCGCGAAAGCGCGCATCCAGCCCTTTGGGGAAGCGGACGTTGTCGTCGTCAAAGTCGCCGCGCTGGGCTTGCGTGTGGCAGGCCACGCAGTTGGCGGCACTTTTGACGGCGGTGTGCCGCCACACCTGCGGGTCGATGCGGCGGTGTTTGCGCTCGAACCAAGCCGAGCGGGTGATTCGGTCTTCAGGGGGCATTTCGCGCACGCGCTTGTAGGTGCCCGCGTGGGCCTGCAGCCAGACCGTCAGTTGGTTGACCGTGGCCGCGTCCAATGAGGCATCGGAGCCGTAGTGCTTGTCCAGGCTGCCCATCATTCGGGTCCAGGACTGGGCTGGCAGCATGCCTGGGGGTAGGCCATGTGGCAGGCGGCGCACTCCTGCTGGTAGGCCGGCAGGGTGACGCGGGGCTGGAGGTTGCCGCTGTCGGCGTGGGCCACGGGCAGCACGCCGAGCGACAGGGCTGCGGCCAGATGGACCAGTCGCCGGGTGGTTGGGGTGGTGGGGGTGGTGGGGAGGATGGGGCGCATGGTGTGGTGCATTGGGTTGGTGTGGGGGGCGTTCGGGTGCAGGCTCAAGGCTGCAGCGTGAGCAGGTAGGCCAACACGTTGGCCTTCTCGCTGGCGGTGCACTCGCGGCTGAGCACGTCTTGGCAGTTGCGCCGGAACCATTTGTCCACCTTGGCCGTGTCGGTGAATGCCTTGGCGTTGAAGGCGGGGGCCAAGGGGGCAATCACCTTGCCCGTGTTGGCGTGCTTGCCCTCGGTGGTGGGTGGGGCTTGGTGGCACGACGCGCAACTCCATTCGTTGCCGTGTTGGCGCTTGAAAAATACCTTGCCCTGGGCGGCGTCAGCGGGGGCTTTGGCCACTGCCCGCCAGCGCTCCAGTTGGGCCGTGGGCGTGGTGTCGGCGGCCGATGCGGGCGGGGTGAATGCCAGGGTGGCGGCCAGTACCGCCCAAAGGATCGCTGCCTGTGCCGCTGAGTGGCCACCAGGCGCGCGGCTGCGCAGCGGGGGCTGGGTCGTTGTGTGCGGGCGGTGATGTCTGCCAACGGAGGCGGTCTTGGTGACCGTGTGGGCGCTGGTCCGCACTTTGGCCAGCGCACGACAGGCTGTTTCTGGTGCGAGGTCCACCAGGAGGGCGATTTTCTTGAGGGCCGGCAGTTGTGCAGTCATTGGCCATTCCCCACCCGCACCAGCGGTTGCTCACCCAAAGCCCACGAGGTGGTTGTGGTCGAGGCTGTGGTGGTGACCGAATCCATGCTGGGCACCCAGTTGGCCTGGGTTGACGGCGGGTGAGAAGTCTGTGACATGTGTGGCTCCGTAGGCTTGAACAGTGAAGGCCTTCATGCTGCCTGGGGGTACCTGTACGTCGCCTGAAAACGCTGTTCATCTGGCGTTCAGATCGGTGGGTGCGGCGGCCCCGGCGGGTCAGGCCGCGGGGCATTCATCGCGCGTTCAGCCAACCGTGCGGACAATGGGCCCCTTTGATTCACCCGGATGCCACACCCATGCGCTTGTGCCAATTTCCGTTGTTCCGTTTGGTGCCCTTTGGCCTCGCCACGCCTGTGCCCAGTCGCGTTCCCGGTGCATGGGCCCGTGCGTGGCCGCTTGTGCTGGTGTTGGGTGTGGCTTGTGCGCTGCCCACGCAGGCCTGGTCGGGTGAGCGTGCTGACCACGACGAGGCGCGCGAGGCATTGGTGCGTGGCCAGGTGATGCCGCTCAAGCAGGTGCTGGAGCAACTGGCGCGCCAGCGACCCGGCGGGCACATTCTGGAGGTGGAGTTGGAAAGCAAGCGTGGCCGCTGGGTGTACGAGATCAAACAGATGGAGCCCGGTGGTCAGCTCGTCAAACTGAAGCTCGACGCCCGTACCGGTGAAGTGCTGAACGATCCCCCGCCGCGCCGCACATCGCCGCGCCCGCCCGCTGTCCCCTTGTCAGGCCCACAAGGAACCCCATGAGAATTTTGCTGGTTGAAGACGAACCCACCCTGCATGGCCAGCTGGCCCAGGCGCTGAGAGACGCCGGTTACGCGGTGGACGGCTGCACCCATGGCCGTGACGCCTGGGCGATACCGAACCGTTCGATGCCGTGGTGCTGGACCTGGGCCTGCCCGAGATGGACGGCCTCACCGTGCTCAAGCGCTGGCGAGCGGCGGGCAAACGCATGCCGGTGCTCATCCTGACCGCACGCGACCATTGGCACGACAAGGTGGCGGGCATCGACGCAGGGGCCGACGACTACCTCACCAAACCGTTTCATGCCGAAGAGCTGTTGGCTCGCCTGCGGGGGCTCATTCGCCGCGCCAGTGGCCACGCCTCGCCCGTGCTGGTGTGTGGCCCGGTGGAGCTGGACACCCGCAGCAGCCGCGTGACCCTGGCGGGCCAGCATGTGGCTTTGACCAGTCACGAGTTCAAGGTGTTGTCGTACTTCATGCACCACCCCAATGCCGTGGTGTCGCGCACCGAACTGACAGAGCACATCTACGCCCAAGACTTTGACCGCGACTCCAACACCATCGAGGTGTTTGTGGGCCGCTTGCGCAAAAAGCTGCCCGCTGACCTGATTGAAACCGTGCGCGGACTGGGTTACCGGCTGGTGGTGCCCGAATGACACCAGGTGCCTGGCTGCGGTGGCGGCGGTCGCTGCAATGGCGGGTGCTGGCAGCCACCCTGGGCGGGCTGGCGCTGGCGCTGGCGCTGGCCTGGGTGCTGCTGAACGGCTTGTTCCGCGACCACGCGACCCGGGGTTTTCAGGCGGAGTTGCAAGCCCACCTGGAGCAGTTGACCGCCCGCCTCGACTTCAACGAACAGGGGCAGCCGGTGATTGACGCCGCCTCGCTCAGCGATCCGCGTTGGCTCAAGCCGTATTCGGGTCGCTACTGGCAGGTGGATGTGCGCCGGGAAGGTCAGCACCAGACGGGGGTGTTGCGCTCGCGCTCGTTGTGGGACCAGGCGCTGGCCTTGCCGCCCGATGTGGTGGCTGACGGTGCCATCCATGTCCATTGGCTCAACGGCCCGTCGGGCCAGCCTGTGCTGGCGCTGGAACGCTCGGTGCGCACAGCGCAGACCCAGGGCGATGTGTGGACGTTGGTGGTGGCCGCCGATACCCAGGACATGCAGCGCGCCATGGACCACTTTGCAGGCGTGCTGGCGGCATCCCTTTCGGTCTTGCTGGTGCTGCTGGGCCTGGCCGCTGTGGCCCAGGTGTGGTTTGGCTTGGCCCCGTTGCGCACCCTTCAAAAAGCCGTGACCGACCTGAGCCATGGCCACAGCACCCGGTTGCAGGGCCAGTTCCCGGCTGAAATTCAGCCGCTGGCAGATGACTTCAACCGCACCTTGCAGCGTCAGGAGGAGGGCGTGGCGCGTGCCCGAACCCAGGCCGGCAACCTGGCGCATGCCCTCAAGACGCCGCTGGCTGTCATGGCGCAGGCTGCCCACGTTGCCGCCACACCAAGGGGCCAAACTGACGCTGACCCATCGGATGCCCGTGTCGCTGCCGATCTGTCCGCGCTGGTGCTGGAGCAGGTGGCCAGGGCCCGCCAGCATGTCGATTGGCATTTGTCCCACGCGAGGGCGTCGGCATCGGCGCACACGCCGGGCATGCGTTGTGAGGTGGGCGCGGCGGTGGCTGGGCTGCAACGCGTGCTGGACCGGGTGCACGACCACCGTGGACTGACCATCACCAGCCAATGTGAACCGCCCGAGCTGGCCTTTGCTGGCGAAGCACAAGACCTGCAGGAAATGCTGGGCAACCTGATGGACAACGCCTGCCAGTGGGCTGCCACCCAGGTGCGTGTGGGTGCCGCTGTGGTTGGCCACGGGTTGGTGGTGCAAGTCGAGGACGATGGGCCAGGCATACCCGAAGCCAGCCGCCAAGCCATGCTGGCGCGTGGTGCCAGGCTGGATGAAGCGACCCCTGGGTCGGGCCTGGGGCTGGCCATCGTCGCCGATCTGGCGGGTTTGTACGGTGGCGCCCTGGTGCTGATGGAGAGTCCAATGGGCGGGCTGAAGGCGGTGTTGACCTTGCCCGCAGTCCGCCCAAGCGTTGGGTAAGTCCCGTTTTTGGTCATGGGCGCAGCGTGGGGTTGTTTCTGATTCAGTCTGACGGTATGAGCAATTTCAAACGACAAGCTTTTTGGCGCATTGCGCTGGTCACTCTCTTGCTGGCGGTGGTCGCCGCGCCCGTGGCGTGGGTGGTGGCCCGCGAGAACGCCGAGGCCGAAATCGTGGCCTTTGCGCAGGAGGAGTCCCGGCGGGTGCTGGTGGCGGCAGACGCCATTGACCTGCAGGGCGACCAGGCCACGCAGCACGCGCAGCAGGCGGCCACCAGCCTGGTGGGTGGGCTGTTCGACATCGTCGAGATATACGACCGGCGCGGCCAGAAGCTGGCCGAAGCCACCACCCCTGCAGGGGGCGAGGCAGAGGCGACCTTGCCCAAGCACGGGCAGCCCAGTTACGCCAAGAGTTTTTACGAGAACTTTGAGCTGCCCGACGGGCGTTGGGCGTTGCGGGTGTTTGTGCCGCTGGCGCCCAGCCCTGAGGCGGGCATCACCGGCTATTTCGAGGGGGTTCGCCTGGTGCCGACCTGGCAGCACGACCAGATCCGCTCGGACGCGTTTGTGGTGGCGGCCATGGTGTGCCTGGCTTCGCTGGTGTGCGGTACGGTGATTTACCCCGTGGTCATTTTGCTGTCGGCCGAGAACGAGCGGCGTGCCCGCCAGGTGCTGGAGTCCCACATTGCCATGATGGAGGCACTGGGCCGGGCCATTGCCAAGCGGGACTCCGACACGGGCACCCACAACTACCGCGTGGCCTGGATCGCGGCCACCATGGGGGAGGCGCTGGGCTTGGCGGGGGCGGCCATGCAGTCGCTGATCGCGGGCAGTTTCCTGCACGACGTGGGCAAGATCGGCATACCCGACGCCATCTTGCTCAAACCCGGTCGCCTCGATGCCCAGGAGATGACCACCATGCGCACCCATGTGGTTCAGGGGCAAGAGATTGTGAGCGGTGCGGGTTGGTTGCAAGGGGCGGCCGAGGTGGTGTCCTGCCACCACGAAAAGTGGGATGGCACGGGCTACCCGCTGGGGCTGAGTGGCGCGGCCATTCCGCTGTCCGCGCGCATATTTGCGGTGGCCGATGTGTATGACGCGCTCAGCTCCCGCCGCCCCTACAAGGCGCCTTTGCCGTTTGACGTGGTCATGGCGCAACTGGCCGATGGGGCGGGCCAGCACTTTGACCCGCAGGTGTTGGCCGTGTTCCAGCGCCTGGCACCGGGCATTCAGCAGCGGCTGCAGGGGCTGGAAGAGGCGGCCATCCAAAGCCTGATGGCCGACATGATCACCCGCCATTTCGACGCGTTGAGCGTGTGAGCGCTTCCCCGGGTTAAGCCACCCTTCAGGTCCAGCCGTTGAAATGGCCGTTGACCTGCCAACGGGTGGCGGGTTCAACCACGGGGCCTGTTCATGGGAAAAGTCGCTCGCCACACCGGTCTGAACGGTCTGGTCTTGGTCATGCTGAGCCTGCTGCCATGGGGCGTGTTGGCCAGCCCGCAGGCGGAGAAGGTGGTGTGCACCCAGCCTGACCAGGCCACCTGGTTGGGGGAGTCACGGGCGCGGGCCTTGTTCAGGGCCGCCGACTATTTGCTGGTCCGCTTCAAGGTGTCGGGTGGGCGGTGTTATGAGTTTTACGCCATTGACCACCAGAACAACGTGGTGGAGGCCTACATGGACCCCCGCACTGGCGAGGTGCTGCGCCAGACGGTGATTCCTGCGCCTGAGCCCACTGCCACCCGGTGACGCTGGATACATCAATTTAAAGCTTTTCAGCCTTCCAGCGCTTTACTGTATTGAATTGTTTGCTTCTGTATTGATGTGATGATCGGTCCAGGACAAGGTGACTTGCAGGCCACCTAAGTCCTGGCTGCGCTGCACGGCCACCTGCACGCCGTGCAGGCGGGTGATGCGCCGCACAATGGACCAGCCCAGGCCGCTGCCCGTCTGGCCGGTGCCCAGCACCCGGAAAAATCGGTCGCCCAGGCGTGCCATGTCTTCGGTCGATACGCCGGGCCCGCTGTCTGCTATGCACAGCTGTGCTCCACCTCCCGGCGTGGTGTGGCCCGAGATGCGCAGGGTGGCCCCCTCGGGGCTGTAGCGCAGTGCGTTGTCCAGCAGGTTGCGCAGCAGCACATGGGCCAGGGCCAGCGGCAGGGGGACACACAGCCCGGGCGCATTGACCATGTCCCATTGCAGCCGGGGGCGGCGCAGGGCCACGGTGGGGGCCAGATCGGCCAGCACCGCATCCAGGCAGGGTTGCACGGGGGTGTGGGCCCGCTCGACCGATGCCAGGGCCTCCAACCGAGCGAGCTGCAGCAGTTGCTCCATAAGGTGGGTGGCGCGGTCACAGCCCGTGACGGTGGCGGCCAAGGCCTCGGCCCGCTCTGCGTCGTCGGTGGCGCCCTGGGCCACCTGGGCTTGCATGCGGATGGCGGCCATGGGGGTGCGCAGCTCGTGTGCGGCATCGGCGGTGAAGCGGCGCTCAATCTCGATCCGCTCGGCGGTGCGGGCAAACAGGCGGTTGAGTTCCTGGACCAGGGGCACGGCCTCCCGGGGGACGCGGGCCAGGGGCAAAGCCTCCGCCTGCTCAGGGGTGCGCCTGGCCACCAGGTTGCCCAGCTCCCGCAGTGGCCGCACGGCTTGGCGCACGCCCCACCAGATGCCCAGCACCAGCAGGGGAAAGGCGATGGCCATGGGCCACAGCACGCTGCGCATGCTGGCCTTGGCCACGTCGGTGCGCGATTCTTCCTGCTCGGCCACGTGAATCACCAAGTCGCCGTGCAGGCCCTGGGCGGTGAACACCCGCCAGCGTTCGCCGCGGAGGTGGGTGTTGGAAAACCCCCGGGCGCCCGGCTCGGCCAGGGCGTCCTCCGGCGCACCGGCCGAGCGCAGCACCAGGCGTTGCTGCTGCCACACCTGCAGCACCACGCGGTGTTGTTGGTCGGGCAAGGGGGGGCGGGCGTTCTCAGTGGGGTGGCGGAGTTCACCCTGTGGCTGCGCCGCCACCAGGGCCGCGGCCTCGGAGAGGTGGGCGTCCAGCAGCTCGCCCACCTCGTGGTCGGTGTCCACCCACGTGGCGGCCAGCACCAGCAGCCACACCAGTCCCACCACCGACAGCACCGTCCACAGCAGCCGCGATTGAAGGGATTGCGCGTGGGCGGCGGACACCGGGCTCATGGTGTGGGCGCCCGGTGGACGATGTAGCCCACGCCGCGCACCGTTTCAATGGTGCCGGCGGGGAGTTTGCGCCGCAGGTGGTGGATGTGGACTTCAATGGCGTTGCTGCTGACCTCGTGCCCCCACTGGTACACCTGCTGCTCCAGCTGCGCCCGGCTGAGCACGCGCCCGGCGTTGAGCAGCAGGGCGTGCAGCAGGTCATACTCGCGCCCCCCCACATCGACCACTTGCCCGTCCACCGTCACCAGGTGGCTGGCGGGGTCCAGTACCAGGCTGCCGGTGCGCAGGCAGCGCCCGGGTTGGTCGTGGGCGCGGCGGATCAGGGCGCGCAGACGGGCGGCCAGCTCGTGCAGGTCCACGGGTTTGATGAGGTAGTCGTCCGCCCCCGCGTCCAGACCCGCGATGCGTGCGGGCACGGCGTCGCGGGCCGTCAGTACCAGGATGGGGGTGGGCACGCCTCGGGCGCGGGTTTGGGCGATCACGTCCAGGCCGTCCAGCCGGGGCAGGCCCAGGTCCAGCACGGCCACCAAGTAATTGCCCGTGTTCAGCTCGCAGGCGGCGGCGTGGCCATCGCGCACCCAATCCACCTGAAAGCCCTGTTGGCGCAGCCCGGCACGCAGGCCAGAGCCCAGCAGCTCATCGTCTTCGGCCAGCAGCACACGCATGGGGTCAGCCTTTGCAGGAGGCAAACACGTCCAGTGCGGGTTGGTGCACTTGGGTGTTCAGGTCCATCAGCCCCAGCACGCTGTGAAACAGGTTGTCGTGCGACAGCGGTTGAGCGGCGCGCTGGCTCAGGCAGGTGGGCGACAGTTTCAGGCGTTGCTGCATGGCCGGTGACAGCCAAGTGACCATGGGCACCTGTTTTTGCGTGTCGGGTGCGATGGCATAGGGCAGGCCGTGCAGGTAGAGGTTGTTTTCACCCAGGGACTCGCCGTGGTCCGAGACGTACAGCAAGGCCGTGCTCTGGCGCTGGCGGCCCAGCCAGGCAATGGTCTGGTCCAGGAATTGGTCGGTGTAGCGGATGGAGTTGTCGTAGGCGTTGACCACCTGCTCGCGGCTGCAGTCTTGCAGGGCGGTGCTGGTGCACTCGGGCAGAAACACTTTTTGGTTGGCGGGCGCGCGCTTGAAGTAGGCGGGCCCGTGGCTGCCCATTTGGTGCATCACCACCACCACGCCTTTGGCCTTTCGCTCGGCGGGCAGTGCCTGCAGCGCCTGCTCCATGGCGGGGATCATGACCTCGTCCAGGCAATCGCCCTGGTCGCACACGCCGGGCAATTTCAGGTCGCGGGTTTCGGTGTTGGGAATGCGCTCGCACAGGCCTTTGCAGCCCGACTGGTTGTCGATCCAGACCACGGCCAGGCCGGCGCGCTGCAACACGTCCAGCAGGTTTTCGAAATGCTGCTGGCTGTCCTCGAAGTCGGTTTTGCCCAGGTGGGAGAACATGCACGGCACAGAGGCCTGGGTGTTGGTGCCACAGGAGCGCACGTTGGGGTAGTGGGTGAGCAGGCCAGGGCCCTGGGTCATGAGGGCTTTGAGCGCTGGGGTGGTGTCGCGCGCGTACCCGCCCAGGCCAAAGTTGGCGGCCCGCGCCGTTTCACCCACCACCAGCACCAGCAGGGGTGGCTGCGGCTGCTGCGCGTAGCTGCTGCCCAATTGCACGTCCTGCGCAATGGGTTGCAGGGTTTGCTGGGCGCGGGGCACGGTGTCGGCGGCGGCTTTGCCCAGGCCGTACACGGTGTTGAGCGGGTTGATGAGGTAGCGCACCTGTTTGTGGTTGCGCATGACGGAGGCAAAGTCCTGAAACACCCAGACCAGGGCCAGCCCGGCCAGCAGCAGACCCGCCACCAGCAGCCCCAGGTTGGCCCACACCCGCTGGCCCCAGCGCAGCGGGGGCATGGGGTGACGCCACAGCCAGACGGCGGGCAGCACGCCCAGCAGCAGCAGGGTGAGGGCAAAGCGCAGGGACATGAGGTCGCCCGCCTCTTTGGCGTCGGTGTGCAAGACGTTGAGCAGCATGGTCGAGTCGATCACGGCCGAGTACGTCAGCATGAAGTGGGTGGCCGCCGCCGAGGCCAGGAGCAAAAGCACCCCCAGGGGCTTGAACACCCGGGGCCAGGCGACCAGGCTGAACGCGGCCACCAGCGCGCCCAGCACAAACAGGCCCATGCCCAGCACAAACCGGGCGCCACGCAGGCCCCCCACTTCGGGCAGTGCCCACAGCTGTTGCCACAGGGCCGGATTGCCCAGGGTGGTCAGCCACGCGGCGATGGCCAGCACACTGGCCATGTGGTGCCAGTGGGGGCGGTGGCGAAGGGAAAGCAACATGCGAGACATCAATGGGCAAAAAAAGGCGAAGCGGCCTGGCAACGGGTGAGCAGGGTTGCCCCACCAGGGGCCTGAGAGGCTAACGGCGCGACATTAACCGCGCCTTAACCGCCGGGCTCAGGTGCACCCGAGCGGTGGGCGCAAGGGTCACCAACCCAGACCCAGGCGCAGCGGCAAATACACCAGCATGCCGGTCACGATGGTGCCCAGCACGCCGCGCCGGTAAAAAAACCAGGCGCTGCCCACGGCCACGGCAAACAGGCGCGCGTCCTGCCAGGTGTGGATGAACTCGCCCTGGCTCATCACCACCTCGGGAAACACCACGGCGCCCAGCGCCGCGATGGGGGCGTACTGCAGGCCGCGCTGGGCCCAGTGCGGCAACGTCCAGGGCTTGTCCGACAGGAAAAACAGGCAACGGGTGAGCACAGTGATGCCGGCCAGACACACGATGGTCAGGAGGGTGAAGGCGTCGGTCTCACCCATGGGACACCTCGCGCCGTGCGTCCATCACCAGCGAAAACGCCACGGCCGCCGCGATGGCCACCACGATGTTGAGCTTCAACGGCAGCGCCCATGCGGCCACCGCCGCTGCCCCCGACACCCCCATGGCCACCACCCGCAGCGGTGAGGTGGCGAGCGACAGCATCACCCCCAGCAGGGCCAGGATGCCGGCAAACCCCAGGCCCCAGTCGGTGGGTATGGCATTGGCCAATGCAATGCCCAGCAGGCTGGCCACCATCCAGGCCACCCAGTTGATGCCGCTGTTGCCCGCCAGGTAGGCCTGCTGGGCCAGCCGCTCGGCGGGCGTGGTGGTGGCGTCGGGTGCGTGGGGATAGCGTTTGGCAAAAAACACGTAGCTCAAATCGGCCGTGAGGTAGCCGGTGGCCAGCCGCTCGCGCAGCGGCAGGTGCATGACGTAGGGTCGCAGGTGCGCCGAAAACACCACAAACCGCAGGTTCACACAGAACGCCGTGGTCAGGATCACCCACAGCGGCGCACCCGACGCGATCAGCGGAATGGCCGCCAGCTGGGCGCTGCCCGCGAACACCAGCAGCGTCATGGCCACCGCCTCGACCACACTCATGCCGGACTTGACCATGGCCACGCCGGTCATCAGCCCCCAGGCCGCGATGCCGGTGGCCACGCTGGCCAGGTCGCGCACGCCCACCCAATAGTCGGGGTGGCGGTACAGGCTGGGTTTAAAAAACATGGAGGTGGATCAGAGGGTTGCGCTGGACGCGGCTCATGCTTGGCCCAGGCGCGTGCCGACCGGCAGGGGGCAGCCCCGCAGAAAGTCGGCCACTGCCAGGCGTTTGCCACCGGCGCGCTGCAATTGCGTCAGCACCAGAACGCCCTGTCCGGTGGCCATGCCAATGCCCTGATCGTTTATGAATAAAACATGGCCGTAGCGCCTGTCGGTATTGACTTCAGTGCTATTAATATCGGTATTTTTTGGGGGTGGCGATGTGGCTGCGTCCACGTGGGCCGCCCACACCTTCAGCGGCTCGTCGCCCAGCAGGGTGCTGGCTCCGGGGAAGGGGTTGAACGCGCGCACCCGCCGTGCCAGTGCCTCGGCCGACAGGGACCAGTCCAGCGTGGCCTCGGCTTTCTCGATTTTGTGCGCGTAGCTGATGCCCGCCTCGGGTTGGGGCGTGGCGTGCAGGCCGCCGCAGGCCGCCAGCTCCAGGGTCTCCACCATCAGCCGCCCCCCCAGGGTGGCCAGGCGGTCGTGCAGGCTGGCGGTGGTGTCGGTCGGGGCGATGGGCAGGGCTTCGCGCACCAGCATGTCGCCGGTGTCCAGGCCCGCATCCATTTGCATGATGGTGATGCCGGTGTCGGTGTCCCCGGCCTCGATGGCGCGGTGAATGGGGGCCGCCCCCCGCCAGCGGGGCAGCAGGGAGGCGTGGATGTTCATGCAGCCCAGGCGGGGCAGGTCCAGCGTCCACTGCGGCAGGATCAGGCCGTAGGCAGCCACCACCAGCACGTCGGGGCGGGCCGCCAGCAGGGTTTGGCGGGCGGCCTCGGCTTCGTCGGGGAACTTGCCGTCCAGGCGAAGGCTGCGGGGCTGGACCACCGGAATGCCCAAGGTCAGGGCGCACTGCTTCACGGGGGAGGCCTGCAGCTTCATGCCCCGGCCTGCCGGGCGGTCGGGCTGGGAGAGCACCAGCACCAGCTCAAACCCGGCGGCGTGCAGGTGCTGCAGGGCCACGCTGGCAAATTCGGGCGTGCCCGCAAACGCCACGCGCAGGCTGGGAGTGGCCGCCGCCATCACATGCGGCCCTGGGGGCCGTGACCGCTGCGGGTGTCTTCCTTTTGTTCCTTGACCAGTTTGGTCTTGATGCGGTTGCGCTTGAGCGGCGACAGGTATTCCACAAACACCTTGCCCATGAGGTGGTCCATTTCGTGCTGAATGCAAACGGCCAGCAGGCCTTCAGCGTCAATCGTTTGCCGCTTGCCGTGGCGATCCAGCGCTTCCGCTTTGACCGCCACGGCACGTTCCACGCCGTCGTAAATGCCGGGCACCGACAAACAGCCCTCTTCGCCCTTCTGGCGCTCGGGGCTGGCCCACACGATGGTGGGGTTGATGAGCACCAGGGGCTGATTGCGTTCTTCGCTGACGTCGATCACGATCAGCCGCTGGTGCACGTCCACCTGCGTGGCCGCCAGGCCAATGCCCTGGGCGTCGTACATGGTGGCCAACATGTCGTCGATCAGGGGTTGCAGCGCCTCGTTCACTTGGGCAATGGGTTGTGCCACCTTGTGCAGGCGGGGGTCGGGGTAGCGCAGGATGGCGAGAATGGACATGTCGGCAGTGGAGAATCGGTCTGAAGAATGTCGTTATTTTCGCCACTTTTGCGGACGAGGTCCGCCCCGGTGCCCGCATGGCGTTGCCTAATGAGGGGCTTCGGCGGAAAATCAAAAGCCAACTGTCACCACCCCAAGGCGCGGGCAGGAGGCCTGCGCCTCGCCTGTGCCCTTCCTCTGTGCCCCACTCGCCCATCACCATGAACTTTGTTGCCTCTGAACCCGTCGCCTCCTCCGGCTTGTCTGCCTGTGGGGTGAGCCCTGCGGCGCGGGGCCCGCTTGGCCGGTGGTGCTGGGCCGGTGCCGTGACCCTGCTGTTGACCACTGTGCCCGCCGTGGCGCAGCAGTACCCCATCACCGCTGCTCAGCGCAGCGTGGCCAACGAGGTGGCGCAAACGGGTGTGCCCCTGAGCGAGCTGGCTCCCCATGCCCCCGCCAGCCACACCGTCAAGCGTGGTGACACGTTGTGGGCCATTTCCGGCATGTTTTTGCGCAGCCCCTGGCGCTGGCCCGAGCTGTGGGGCATGAACCTGTCGGACATCCGAAATCCCCACCGCATTTACCCGGGCCAGGTGCTGGTGCTGGACACCTCCAGCGGCCGGGCGTTGCTCAAGGTGCAGTCGGATGGCGCATTGCCGCAGGTCAGGGTGTCGCCCCGCACCCGCTACGAGGCCTTGTCTGACAACGCGATACCACCAGTGTCGCTGGACGCCATAGCCCCTTTTCTGGCAGAAATGCTGGTGGTGGATGAGGCCAGTTTCGCCCAGGCCCCACGGATTGTGGCTGCTCAGGAGGGGCGTGTGCTGATGAGCCACGGCGATCGAGCCTATGCACGTGCCCAACACGGTCACGGCCTGGGCGATGCCCTGAGCACCGCGCCAGGCCAGCCCAGCGTGTACCGGGTGTTCCGCACCGCCACCCCTTTGAAGGACCCTGTCACCGGCGAGGTCCTGGGCCACGAAGCCCAGTACGTGGGCAAGGCCAGGCTGGTTCGGGGAGAGTCGTTGCGCGATACCTTGGGCAACGACGGCAAGGTGACGGTGGAAAACGTCCCGGCCACTGTGGACATTGTGGGTGCCAAAGAAGAAATCCGCATCGGTGACCGCTTGTGGGCCGAGCCACAGGATGGCTTGTCCACGTTTGTCCCACGGGCGCCGCAGGGCGAGTTCAGCGGCCAAGTGGTGTCGGTGTACGGCAGTGCCGTCACCTTTGCGGGCCAGAACCAAGTGGTGGCCATCAACCTGGGGCAAGCCCAGGGCCTGGAGGCCGGCCATGTGCTGGCGGTGCTCAAGAACGGTGGGCAACTGGTGGACCGCACCGATGCCAGCCGCCCGTCCATTCGCCTGCCCGGTGAGCGCAACGGGCTGATGATGGTGTTCCGGGTGTTCGAGCGGGTGTCCTACGCCCTCGTGCTCGACATCACCGATGGTGTCCGCGTGGGTGACCGTTTCGTCAATCCATGACCGCGTTGCCAGACGGCCTGGACGGCTGGCTCCGCCTCAGCCTCACGCCCGGGGTGGGCGATGTGTCCGCCCGCAAGTTGCTGAGCGCTTTTGGCCTGCCGGAACAGATTTTTACCCAGTCGGAGGCGGCCTTGCGCCAGGTGGTGGGGCCAGCCCAGATTGCAGCGTTGCAGGCACCGCCCGCTGGCTGGTTGGCCCAATGTGAGCTGACCAGGGCCTGGCTGGATGGCTCCGCGCAGCGCGGCGTGCTCACCCTGGCGGACACCGCCTACCCGACGCTGCTCCTGAACATGGCCGACCCGCCGCTGGTGTTGTACTGGCAGGGGGATGTGTCACTGCTCGGCCACCCGCATTGCCTGGCCGTGGTGGGCAGCCGAAACCCCACCCCCCAAGGTGAGCGCACCGCGCATGACATGTCCAGCGCCATGGCGGCTGCCGGTGTGTGCGTGGTGTCGGGCCTGGCCCTGGGGGTGGACGGTGCGGCCCACACCGGGGCGCTGGATGGCGGTGGTGCCACCATTGCCGTGGTGGGCACCGGGCTGGACCGGGTGTACCCGAGTCGCCACCTGGCCTTGGCCCACCGCATCACCCAGCGCGGATTGCTGTTGAGCGAGTTTCCGCTGGGCACGCCCCCCAGTCAGTCCAATTTCCCCAAGCGCAACCGCATCATTGCGGGTTTGGCGCAGGGAACGCTGGTGGTGGAGGCTGCCCTGGCCTCGGGTTCACTCATCACGGCGCGACTGGCCGTGGACATGGGGCGCGAGGTGTTTGCCATTCCCGGCTCCATCCATTCGACGCAGGCCAAAGGCTGCCATGCCTTGATACGCCAGGGGGCCAAGCTGGTTGAGACGGCGCAGGACGTGCTCGAAGACCTTCAGTTTGTGCCACCAATGGTTGGCGCAGCTGCGCCCGAAGGTTTGCCAGGAGACGTGGGTCTCTTCTCTGGCGAGGACGTGGTGGAGGTGGTCGTGGCGGGGGCACCGGGTCGGTTGCTGGACCAAATGGGGCACCACCCCATTGGCTTGGATGCGTTGCAGGCCAGAACCGGTGAGTCTGCAGCCCATTTGCAGGCTTGGCTGATGGAGTTGGAACTGGATGGGCACGTGGCCCGCGCTCCGGGGGGGCTGTTTCAACGTGTGGTGCGTGCCTGAGCGGGCAGGCACCTGGCAGCCGTCTTCTGCCGGCGTCGGCTCGCCATTCGTCAGGTGAGCAGGCGTTCGGGGTTGGCCTCGATTTTGGACAGTGCAGAGCGGGTGGCGCGCACCGTGAGCGACTCACCCTCCACCGGGGTCAGCAACCCAGCCTGGAGGTATGAGGCCACACGCGCTGTCTGGAAAAGGTAGCAACGCTGGTGCGCAGTGGTGAACAGGCACAGCTGTCCCCGCTCGCTGCGCCAGGCCAGTTGTACCTGGGTCGGCTGGTTGTTGTGGTCCAGCTGGAACCAGCTGCCCAGTTGCAACTCCATGGCCCACGCGCGCATGGCCTGCTGAGGGGGCTCGCCCCCTTGGGTGATGATTTCAATCAGCGAGGCATCGGCCCCCGTGATCATTTCAATGCTTTCTTGGTCCAGTTCCAAGTCACCCATGTCCTCCTGGGTCAGGAACTCTTCCAAGCGGGAGAGGTTGCGGGTGACGGCCGCCAGTTGCTCGGCTGGGATGGATTCGGTTCGCGACATGAAGGCTTCGGCCAGGATGTCACTGATGACCTTCATGTGGCCGTCCTGTGTGGCGCTGTCAAAGCCCAGTGTGGACATGCCTTTGCGCAACCTGCCCAGCAGCGCGGGCAATTGCGCGATCACCTGGGCCCGCTCCGCGCGGGAGGGTTTGGCGCTCGCGGCCCACAGGAGGTCTGACGCGGCCTGTTTGTGCACCAGCATTTCCTCATGCTTGGCGCCGTGCTTGACGGTGGCCAACGCCATGACCTCGGCCCAGATTTTGAACAGAAAGTCCCGAATGCCTTCCCGGACCGGCATGTCGTTGAGCAGCTTTCTGAGCTCAATGGTGTATTGCACCGCCAGTGTCTCTTTCTGCTCGACCTGCTGCGCCACACTGACCAAGCGGCCGGTTTGCGCATGGGACTGCAGGTGCTTGGCCAAAAAGGTCTGAAATTCGTCGAACACCAGTTGGAACACCCGCCGGCCGGTTTCCGGGTACTGCTCGATCACCTGAACGATGCGGCGAATTTCCATTTCCAGCGCGTGGGCGCTCACCTCGGACAGGGTGGCGTCAAAGCCCAGGGCGCAGGAGCCCATGCGGTCGATCAGGCGGCGTGCGGGGTGTTGCAACGAACTGAAAAAATCAGGCTCTGCCAACGCCACCCGCAGCACGGGGATTTGCAGTCGGGCAAACCAGACCCGCAGCGTGGGCGGTATGCGGTCTTCGCTGAGGATGCTCTGGAACATCAGGGCCACCACCTCGATGGTGGCCTTTTCGCTGGCGGATTCGGTGGCTTGCTTGAGGGTGCTGGTTTGCTGGCGCAGTTGCTGGGCCATCTGGGCCACCAGGCCAGCCTGACCAACGGCATCCATCCCATCCACTGCATCTGCTACTTGCGCAAAACCTTGCCACTGTTGCCCGTCCTGCAGCAGGGTCTGCAGCTGAGGCGAGGCAGGGGCAACCGGTGTTGGTCCACTGCTGCCACTACCCTGTGTGTGGCCCGCCTCAGGGACACCGGCACTGCCCAGCAGGCGGCGGATTTTCCCCATGACTTCCTGGGTCTGCTGGCGCGTGCGTGTCCACCATTCGGCACCCGGGCCAGTGTCGCGTTGACTCCCCATGTGGGCGGTGGGGACAAAGGCGGTTGGCCGCGCCATGGTCGTAGGCGTGTCGGCTGAGCTGGCTTTTCGCACCACGTGCTTGGGGCTGATCTCTGGCATCACACCATTGGTGACCAGGAACCGGTTGGCCTCTTGGTAAACGCCTTCCATGCGCTCGGCCAAGAGCGGGTACAGGGGCACGCTCAGGTAGCGCCAGCTCTCTTTGGACAGTCCTGCACGCACCCACTCTTCAAACAGGGTTTTGGCCAACATGTCGGGACGCACAACGTCATTGGGCAACAGGTCAACGCGTCCGCTGACAAACAACAGCCTAAGCTTCAGGTCGGCCCACGCTTGGTTGGCCTTGTCCTGGATGGCCGCAGCCAGTTTGCCGGTCTGAAGTTGATCCTCCACCGCGTCGGTGGCCAGCAACTCCAGGTGTTCGGTGGTTCTTGGGGTTGTGCTGTCGGTGTGGTGCAGCGCCTGACGTTGCAATGCCGCGCGCAGATTTTCAATCCACAGTTGCTCGTGCTGTGTGAGCTCTCGCTGGGCCTCTTGCGCCGTCTGCGTGTCTTTCAAGACCCGGGAGTGAATCAGCACTTGATTCAGGTGGTCTTGCAAGCCCTGCACCACTTGAGGCAACACCAACCCGGCCTGTGCGCAAAAGCGCTGACGGGTCACGTTGGCCAAGGCCACAAGCGGTGCGGTGGTGGTCACAGCGGCGGTGCGATTGGATGGGTGTGACAGCTCGACAAGGCACCATCTGCGGATGGCCCTTGGGTGGCGGTTGTTGCGACCGTGGTGTCAGACTGCCGCCCCATGATTGGGGTCGTCTGGATTGCCTTCTCTTTTGTCACGGATCAGGTCTTCCCTTTTGATGCCCAGCCACATGGCCACCGCAGCGGCCACAAAAATGGATGAGTAGATGCCGAACAGGATACCAATGGTCAGCGCCAGCGCAAAGTAAAACAGTGTGGGGCCACCAAACAACAACATGGACAGCACCATGATCTGGGTGGAGCCATGGGTGATGATGGTGCGGCTGATGGTGGAGGTGATGGCGTGGTCGATCACCTGCACGGGTGTCATCTTGCGTTGTTTGCGGAAAGTTTCACGGATGCGGTCAAACACCACCACAGATTCGTTCACCGAATAGCCCAGCACGGCCAGCACCGCCGCCAGCACCGCCAGTGAAAATTCCCACTGGAAGAAGGCGAAAAAGCCCAGGATGATGATCACGTCGTGCAGGTTGGCAATGATGGCCGCGACGGCGTATTTCCACTCGAACCGGAACGCCAAATAAATCATGATGCCCACGATGACCAGCGACAAGGCCAGCAGCCCGTCCTGGGCCAGCTCTTTGCCGACCTGTGGGCCGACGAATTCGGTGCGGCGCAGTTGGACGGTGGGGGCGTCGGCCTTGAGTGCGATCAGCACCGCCTCGCTTTGCTGGCCAGAGGTCTGACCGGCCAGGGGGGGCAGGCGCATCATCACGTCGCGCGAGGTACCGAAGTTCTGCACCTGTGCTTCCGCGTAGCCCAATTTGGCAATCACTTCCCGGATGTGGTTCACGTCGGCGGGTTGCTCGTAAGCCACCTCCACCACCGTGCCCCCGGTGAACTCCACCGACAGGTTCAGCCCTTTGTGGAAAAGGAAGACCACGGCGGCCAGAAAGGTCAGAAACGAAAACGCGTTGAGCACCAACGCGTGTCGCATGAAGGGGATGTCCTTGCGGATTTTGAAGAGTTCCATGGCAAATGTCCTGTGTGCGGGGTGTGTGGCGCTCAGTCGTTGGTGACCACCGATTTGGCGGTGGCCTCAGGCTTCCAGATGGTGCCAATGGACACGTCCTTGAGCTTTTTCTGGCGTCCGTACCAGAAGTTGACCACCCCGCGCGAGAAGAACACGGCAGAGAACATGGAGGTCAGGATGCCGATGCAATGCACCACCGCAAAACCACGAACCGGACCAGAGCCGAACATCAGCAGCGCGATGCCCGCGATCAGGGTGGTGACGTTGGAGTCCAGAATGGTGCCCCAGGCGTGGTTGTAGCCCGCGTTGATCGCAGCTTGCGGTGACACGCCGTTGCGCAACTCTTCACGCACGCGCTCGTTGATGAGCACGTTGGCGTCAATGGCCATGCCCAGCGCCAAAGCCATGGCCGCCATGCCCGGCAGGGTCAGCGTGGCTTGCAGCATGGACAGCGCGGCCACCAGCAGCACCAGGTTGAACGCGAGTGCGATGCTGGAGAACACACCGAACATCATGTAATACACACACATGAACGCGACGATGACCAGGAAGCCCCACAACACGCTGTTAAAGCCCTTGGCGATGTTTTCGGCGCCCAGGCTGGGGCCTATGGTGCGTTCTTCAATGATGTCCATGGGCGCGGCCAGTGAGCCGGCGCGCAGCAGCAGTGCCGTGTCGCTGGCTTCGGCGGTGCTCATTCGGCCCGAAATCTGCACACGTCCACCACCAATTTCGCCCCGGATGACGGGGGCAGTCACCACTTCACCCTTGCCTTTTTCGAACAGCAAAATGGCCATGCGCTTGCCCACGTTTTCCCGCGTCACGTCACGGAAGATGCGCGAACCTTTGGCGTCCAGCGACAGGTGCACGGCGGCTTCCTGGGTCTGGTTGTCGAACCCGGCTTGGGCGTCGGTGAGGTTTTCCCCCGTCAACACCACCTGGCGCTTGGTGATGACGGCCTGGCCGTTGCGGTCCAGGTGGCGTTCCGAGCCGAAGGGCACGGGGCCAGAGCCGGCTTCGGCCGCACGACCTTCGGCACTTTCGTCCACCATGCGCAGCTCCAGCGTGGCGGTGCGGCCCAGAATGTCTTTCGCCTTGGCGGTGTCTTGCACGCCGGGCAACTGCACCACGATGCGGTCCAGCCCTTGTTGCTGAATAACTGGCTCTGCCACCCCCAGTTCGTTGATGCGGTTGTGCAGCGTCGTGATGTTTTGCTTCAGGGCCTGTTCCTGCACCTTGCGGGCGGCTTCGGGCTTGAGTGTCAGCACCAGCTTGCTGTCGGAGCCGTCGGGGGTGACGGCCGCCACCAGGTCGGGAAACTGGTCTTGCAGCAGGTTTTGTGCGGCTTGCTGGGTGGCGGCGTCGCGCACGCGCAACTCCACGGTCTGGCCATTGCGGCTGATGCCGCCGTGGCGGATGTTTTTGTCGCGCAGCGCCAGGCGCAGGTCGCTGGCCAGGGCTTCGGCCTTCTTGGTCAACGCACCCGCCATGTCCACCTGCAGCATGAAGTGCACACCACCGCGCAGGTCCAAGCCCAGGTACATGGGCGATGCATGCAGGGCCTGCAGCCAAGCGGGCGTGCGGGGCAACAGGTTCAGTGCCACCACGTGGCTGGGGTCGGTCGGGTCGGGGTTGAAGGCTTTTTCCAGCGCATCGCGCGCCTTGAGCTGGGTGTCGGTGTCGTTGAACCTCGCCTTGATGGAGCTGCCCTCCATCTGGATCATGCTGGCTTGCAGATTTTCTGTTTGCAGCACCTGTTCGACCCGCGTCAGGGCAGCGTTGTCGAGTTTGATGGTGGCTTTGCCGGACGACACCTGCACCGCAGGTGCTTCGCCAAACAGGTTGGGCAGGCTGTAAATGGACCCGATCAACAGCATGATCAGGATGACCACGTACTTCCAGAGTGGGTAACGGTTCATGTGCTTGGCACCAATTTCAAAAAACTCAAGGGCGGCTGGGCCAACTGGGGGAGCAGGCGGTGCCTGTGCCAGTGTCCGAGCCGCCCATCGTGGGGAGAGCCAGTGGTTTGACCGGTGACCTTATTTGATGCTGCCCTTGGGCAACACTTGCACCACGGCGGAGCGTTGGAACTGAACTTCCACGCCAGCAGCCACTTCCAGGCCAATGTGGGTTTCACCCATCTTGGTGATCTTGCCCAGCATGCCGCCGGCCACCACCACCTCGTCACCTTTGGCCAGGGCCTCGACCATGGCTTTGTGTTCCTTGGCCTTTTTCATTTGGGGGCGAATCATGACGAAATACAGCACCACAAACATCAGCACCAGCGGCAGCATGCTCATGAGGGTGCTTTGGGTGTCGGCGGCGCCAGCGGTCTGGGCGAATGCGGAAGAAATGAACACAAAAAACTCCAGTTGTCTCTGAGACCTGTCGCCAGGCACGGATCGGTAAACCTTGGGATTGTAGTTGGGCCACTGCGGCGGCGTGCAGCGCGGGGTGCCGAGGCGCCCACCGCGCACCGCCCGGTCCGGGCGGGTGCAGGGGCAGTGGCTGGTCGCTCAGGGATATTGCGGGTGTGTGTTGATCGATAGCTAACTATTGAATATCAGCAAGCGCTGGATGGCAAAAAGACGTATTTTTCAGTCACAGGCCGGGCCATTGTTGCTGGAGGGATTGCCAGCGGGCCTGCGTCGCCTGGACGTTGCGCGCCTTTACATGGCCAAAGCCCTTGATGGATTGGGGCAAATTGGCCAGCTCCAGGGCCAGGGCGTGGTTGCTGTTATTGAGGTGGCGCAGCAGTTGGGTCACGGTGCGCTGGTAGTCGGCCAGCAGTTGGCGCTCCATGCGGCGCTCGGCGGTGCGGCCCAACACGTCCCAGGCCGTGCCGCGCAGCACCTTGAGCGGTGCCAGCAGTTTGAACAGCGTGAGTGTGGCGGGTCCGAACTTCTGCTTGACAGGTTCGCCCCTGTCGTTGGTCTTGCCCAGCAGAGGTGGGGCCAGGTGGTAATTCAGCTTGAAATCGCCCTCGAACATGTTGGCCAGCTTTTGCTGGAACGCCGGGTCCGCGTGCAGGCGCGCGACTTCGTACTCGTCCTTGTAGGCCATGAGCTTGAACAGGTTGCGCGCCACGGCCTCGGTCAGGCTGGATTTGCCGAGCGATGCTTCTGCCGTCTGCACCTGGGCCACCAGTTGGCGGTAGCGCTCGGCGTAGGCAGCGTTTTGGTAAGCCGTCAGGAACTCGGCGCGGCGGTCAACCAGCTGTGCGACCGATTCGCGCTTGTGCAGCGTGATGGTCTGGGCCGGGGCCAGCAGGCGCTGGACCGATGCCCAGTCGTGTGCGGCCTGGCGTCCCCAGGCGAAGGCGGTTTTGTTGGCCTCGACCTGCACGCCATTGAGCTCGATGGCGCGCATCAGCGAGGCCAGCGCCAGCGGCACCCAGCCCTTTTGCCACGCGTAGCCCAGCAACATGGGGTTGATGTAAAGCGTGTCGCCCATGAAGGCGCTGGCCATGGCCTCGGCGTTGAACAGGCCCAGGTCGTCCGGTGCCAGGGACTGAGCGATGCTGGCCACACAGGCCTCGGATGGGTTTTGCCACTCGCTGTTGGTCACAAACGCGGCGGTGGGCGTGCTGCTGCTGTTGAGTGCCACGCGGGTGCGCCCGACTTGCATGCGCTGCAGGGTGTCTTTGCTGGCGGTCACCAGCGGGTCGCAACCCAGAATCACGTCGGCGGCGGCCATGCCCACGCGGGTGGTGCAGATGCTGGCCTGGTCGGGGCCGATGAGCACATGGCTCCAGGTGGCGCCGCCTTTCTGGGCCAGACCGGCCGCGTCCTGCGTGACGATGCCTTTGCCCTCCATGTGTGCCGCCATGCCCAGCAACTGGCCAATGGTGATCACGCCGGTGCCGCCCACGCCCGCCACCACCATGCCGCAGACCTGCGTCAGCGGGGTGGGCACGGGCTCTGGCAGGTCGCGAGAGGGGACGGCTGCACGGGATGATTTGGCCTTCTTCTTCAGCTGGCCACCTTCCACGGTGACAAAGCTGGGGCAAAAACCCTTCACACAGCTCACGTCCTTGTTGCAGCTGCTTTGGTTGATGGTGCGCTTGCGGCCGAATTCGGTTTCGAGCGGCTCTATGGACAGGCAGTTGCTCTGCACGCCACAGTCACCGCAGCCTTCGCACACCAGCTCGTTGATGACCACGGTGGGGGTGGGGGCGGTCAGGGTGCCGCGCTTCCTGCGGCGGCGTTTTTCGGTGGCGCAGGTCTGGTCGTAAATGATGACCGTGGTGCCTTTGATCTCCCGGAACTCGCGCTGTATGCGGTCCAGCTCGTCCCGGTGGTGGATGGCGATGCCACTGGGCAGGCCCTTCACGGTGTCGTATTTTTCGGGCTCGTCGGTGACGATGGTGATTTTTTGAGCCCCTTCGGCGCGCATGCTGTTGGCAATCTGCACCACGCTGTGGCCTTCGGGGCGCTCGCCCACCTGCTGGCCACCGGTCATGGCCACCGCATCGTTGTACAGGATTTTGTAGGTGATGTTCACCCCGGCAGCAATGCTTTGGCGCACCGCCAGCAGGCCGCTGTGGAAGTAGGTGCCGTCGCCCAGGTTGGCAAACATGTGCTGGTCGGTGCTGAAAGGCTGCTGGCCCACCCACGGCACGCCTTCGCCGCCCATCTGGGTAAAGCCCACGGTGGCGCGGTCCATCCAGATGGTCATGAAGTGGCAGCCAATGCCCGCCATGGCGCGCGAGCCTTCGGGCACCTTGGTGCTGGTGTTGTGCGGGCAGCCCGAGCAGAACCAGGGCTGGCGGACGGCATTGCTGGCCAGCGTGAGGGTCTGCATGGAACGCTCTTTGGCGTCGAGAAGGGCCAGGTGGGCGTCCATGCGGGTGGCCACGTCGCCATCCACGCCCAGCCGTTTCAGGCGTTTGACCAGTGCGCGGGCGATGATGTCGGGCGACAGATCGGCGTTGGCCCTCAGCAGGGTGTGGGCGCTGGGGTTGGGGATGCTCCACTCGCCGCCCGAAAAATCGTTCGGGCCTTCGTCGAACTTGCCCAGCACGTTGGGGCGCACGTCGGCGCGCCAGTTGTACAGCTCTTCTTTCAGCTGGTATTCGATGACCTGGCGTTTCTCTTCCACCACCAGAATTTCACGCAGGCCGGTGGCGAACTCGCGGGTGGTTTGCGCTTCCAGGGGCCACACCACGGCCACTTTGTGCAGGCGCAGGCCAATGCGGCGGCAGGTGTCGTCGTCCAGCCCCAGGTTGTGCAGGGCCTGGCGGGTGTCGTTGTAGGCTTTGCCGCTGGCGATCACGCCAAAGCGGTCGTTCGGACCTTCAATGACGTTGTGGTTGAGCCGGTTGGCGCGGATGTAGGCCAATGCCGCGTACCACTTGTGGTCGTACAGCCGCGCTTCCTGGTCCAGCGCGTGGTCGGGCCAGCGGATGTGCAGGCCGCCCGGGGGCAGGGGAAAGTCGGGCAGGACGATGTTGACCCGCTCGGGGTCGATGAGGGCGGTGGCGCTGGACTCGACAATTTCCTGAATGGTCTTCATGCCCGCCCACACGCCGGAGAAGCGGCTCATGGCCAGGGCGTGCAGGCCCAGGTCCAGGATTTCCTGCACGTTGGCCGGGAAAAACACCGGCAGGCCGCAGGCCTTGAAGATGTGGTCGCTCTGGTGTGCGGCGGTCGAGCTTTTGCTGATGTGGTCGTCACCGGCCACCGCGATCACGCCACCCCACGGCGTGGTACCGGCCATGTTGGCGTGTTTGAACACGTCGCTGCAACGGTCCACGCCTGGGCCTTTGCCGTACCAAATGCCAAACACGCCGTCGAACTTGTTGGTGCCGGGCGGCGCAAAGCCCAGCTGCTGCGTGCCCCACAGGGCCGTGGCCGCCAGCTCTTCATTGACACCGGGCTGGAACACGATGTTCTGGCCCTTGAGGTACTTGGCGGCCTTTTGCAGCGCCTGGTCGTAGCCGCCCAGTGGCGAGCCCCGGTAGCCGCTGATGAAACCGGCGGTGTTTTTGCCCTGCAGCGCGTCGCGCTGGCGCTGCAGCATGGGCAGCTTGACCAGGGCCTGCACCCCACTCATGAAGGCCCGCCCGTGTTCCAGGCTGTACTTGTCGTCCAGTGTGACGGTTTCCAGCGCCCGGCGGATGTGTTCGGGCAGTTCGCGTGCAAAGGGGGCGTTCATGTGTGTCTCCTGTGGTGTTGGCTCGCCGGGGGTGCGGCGGTGTCCGGCCAAGCCCGGTCGCCCCCGGGGTAGCGGGTGTGACCCAGGCCGTGCGCAAGGGGGTGTGCGGGGTGTGGCACAGGAAGGAAAGTGTAGGGGCACACCGGCGACAGGTGTTTGCTTTTGAAGGCTTCGAACGGCCGCAAAAAGAAAGGATCTTTCTTAAAATGGCCACCATGGAAATGCTTGATAAATTTGACCTCGCCATTCTGCAAGAGCTGCAGCGCGATGGCCGCCTCACCAATGCCGAGCTGGCCAGTCGCGTGGGCCTGTCGGCCGCCCCGTGCTGGCGCCGCGTGCGTGCGCTGGAAGAGGGCGGCTTCATTCTGGGTTACCGGGCCGAACTGGATCGCCGCAAGGTGGGGTTGGGGGTGCTGGCGTTTGTGCGTGTGGACGCCGAGCGCAACACCGGGGACGCCACCCGGGTGCTGGAGGACGCCATCAGCAAACTGCCTGAGGTCATTTCCTGCCACTACATCAGTGGCAGCGGCACGTTCGAGCTGCAGGTGGTGTCGCCCGACTTGGACAGCTTCTCGCGTTTTGCGCTGAACAGCCTGCTCAACCTGCCCAACGTCAAAGACGTGCACACCAGTTTTTCGTTGGGCGAAGTCAAGGCCGCCGCGCCCCTGCCCCTGGGCCATCTGCGTGATACCAGCGCCGACCACCCGGCGGGCGCCCGGCCGGGCCGCCGTTGAACCCGAGCGGGTGTGCATGGGCGCCAGTTTCAAGCCAGCGACGGGCGTTACAGTGCGTCCCGAGACCCACATGACCCCCGGTCCGACCGTTTTTCTCTGGAAGCATTGCGCATGACCCCGTGGCTTCGAATGGCCTTGATGACCCTGGTGGCAGCGGCCTATGCGTTGACTGGCTGGTTGTCCCTGCACATCAGCGTGTCGCCCCAATATGTGTCGTTGATGTTCATCCCCGCCGGGGTTGCCCTGGGCGCGTTGCTGGTGTGGGGTCTTTGGGCCTTGCCCGGGGTGGCGGTGGGCTCGCTGGTGGTGCAGTGGTTGGCCAGTGACCAAGCGGGGCTGAGCAGCTGGCAGTGGACTTGGCTGGTCTCACCCTTGGGCGCGGCTTTTCAGG
Source organism: uncultured Hydrogenophaga sp. (assembly GCA_964396895.1). Taxonomy (GTDB): domain Bacteria; phylum Pseudomonadota; class Gammaproteobacteria; order Burkholderiales; family Burkholderiaceae_C; genus UBA2334. The sequence goes on from CAYNGJ010000016.1 coordinate 63,743, forward strand.
CCTGGCTCACGGCGCAGGCGGTGCACCGCTGGGTGGGCTACCCCAGTGAAATGGACACGCCACGGCGCACCCTGTTGTTTTTGCTGGCGCTGGTGCCGGTGGGGCACATGGTGAATGCGTCGGTTTCCGTGCCCCTGTTGGTGGCTGGGGGCGTCATTCCGTCCACCGACGCCTGGTTCAGCTGGTGGTCGTGGTGGCAGGGGGATGCGATGGGCGCGGTGCTGTTCACGCCGCTGGTGCTGGTGGCCTTTGGCCAGCCAGCCGCCGCCTGGCGTCCGCGCTGGAAGACCGTCGCTGCGCCCATGGTGTTGGCCCTGGGTGTGGTGGGGGTGGCCTTCCAGCAGTTGAACACGGCGCAGGCAGAGGTGCAGGCACAGCGGTTTTTCCAGGAGGCCACGGCCCTCACCGAGCGTCTGCAGCGCCGCCTGACCGTGCAGACGGACTCTGTGCTGGCGGTTGCTCGCCTGATGGAGGTCGCTGGCGAGCGCAACGCGGTGGTGTTTCGCCGCGCCACCGCCGAATGGTTGCGCCGGTACCCCGCCACCCAAAATTTCGCGTGGTACCCCCTGTTGACCCATGGTGAGCGTGCGGCTTTTGAGCGCGAGGCCAGTGCTGAGCTCCAGCGCCCGTTCGCCGTGCGCACGCGCAATGCCCTGGGGGAACTGTTTGTCTCTGGTGCTGAGCCGGTCTACTTGCCCATTCGGTGGGTGGAACCACTGTCGGGCAACGCGGCTGCGCTGGGGCTTGATGTGCTGAACTCGCCCCAAACCGGACCGGCGGTCAAGGCCGCGATCCGCACCGGTTTGCCGCAGGTGACCCCGGGCTTTCGCCTGGTCCAGGAAACGGGGAATCAGCGGGGCGTGGTGATGTACCAGATGGTCTACCGCCCCGGCACCCCCGAGGACCAGCGCCGGGGTGAGCACGGGTTGGTGGGTGCCGTGGCCGGGGCATTTCGCATGGATGACATCGTGCGCACGGTGCGGGGGGACGACAACAACGCGCAGTACCTGGACCCCGGCTATTTCAGCGTGTGCCTGATCGACCCGGCGGCTCCCAGTGACAACCAGCGCCTGAGCGGCCCCGTGGGCTGCGGAGGGGACACCGCCACCAGGGTGCGTTATTTCAGTTCATTGCCGGTGCAGTTTGGCGAACGGACTTGGCTGCTCCAGGTGGCCTCGGGGCCCGTGTTCGAGCGCAGCGACAACGGCTGGGTGACCTGGGGGACCCTGACGGTCAGCCTGCTGGCCGTGGCCATGCTGGGCACCTTTTTGCTGGTGCTGACCGGGCAAGCTCGCCGCACCGAGCAGCTGGTGGTGGAGCGCACACTGGAGCTGGCCCAGAGCAATGCGGGCTTGCACGAGCTGGCCATGTTTGACGCCCTCACCGGCTTGGCCAACCGCACCCACTGGACCAACCAGGCCCGACGCACATTGGAAGGCGCACGCCGCCACGGTGACCGGCTGGCGGTGGTGTTTGTGGACCTGGACCACTTCAAGGATGTGAACGACAGCCTGGGCCACAGCGTGGGGGACTTGCTGCTCAAGGCGGTGGCGCAACGCTTGCAGTCGTGCCTGCGGTCACAGGATGTGATGGCGCGCCAGGGAGGCGACGAATTTGTGGTGCTGTTGGCCCGGTTGTCCAGCCGCGATGCCGCCGCCGCCGTGGCACTGAAAATGGTGGCCACCTTGGGCGCGCCGTTCGAGCTGCAAGGGCACGAGGTGCGGGTGTCGGCCAGTCTGGGTCTGGCGTGGTTTGACGGCGGGGATGACGACATGGACACCCTGCTGCGCCATGCCGACATGGCCATGTACCAGGCCAAGGCGACCGGGCGCAATGGCTGGTGCTTTTATGAGCCGGACTTGGAGCAGTCCGTGTCCCAGCGGCTGCTGGTGGAAACCGGGCTGCGCCGGGCCATTGCGCAGCACGAGCTGGTGCTGCACTACCAACCGCAGATTGACTGCCAGACCGGTGTCGTGGTGGCCGTGGAGGCCTTGGTGCGCTGGCAGCACCCCGAGCTGGGTTTGCTGCTGCCTGGCCGGTTTGTTCCGCAGGCCGAAAGCAATGGCCAGATCGACGAACTGGGGGCCTGGGTCATGCGCACCGCTTGTCACCAGCTTCGGGCGTGGCAGGCGGTGGGCATTGCTGGCCTGACCATGGCCGTGAATGTGTCGGCGGTGGAGTTTGCGCGCCCCACGTTCATTCCCCGCTTGCGTCAGGTGTTGCAGGACACCGGCATAGACCCTGCCGGGTTGGAGCTGGAAATCACCGAGACGGCGCTGATGCAGGCCTTGCCCGAGTTGGTGGAGCGCCTGGGGGACATCGCCCGCATGGGGGTGAGCTTGGCGCTGGATGACTTCGGCACGGGTTACTCCAGCCTGGGGTACCTCAAGCGCCTGCCGCTGCACCGCTTGAAGATTGACCGCTCGTTTGTGCGCGACCTGCCCGGCGACAAGGAGGACGAGGCCATTGTGCTGGCCACGCTGTCCATGGCCCATGCCCTGGGCTTGGTCGTGGTGGCAGAGGGTGTGGAGCTGGGGGTGCAGCGCAGCTTCTTGGCCGAGCACGGTTGTGACCATGTGCAGGGCTGGCTGGTGGCCCGTCCCATGCCCACGGCGGAATTTGAAAACTGGTGGCGTGCCCACCACCCCTCGCCGGCCTGAGCGGTGGGTGAACCACGCCCCCTGCGCCACCCGTGACAGGGGGGCTCAGGGGTTGGCGGTGCGGGGCCACAGGGCCCACAGCTGCAAGGGCTGCTTCAGGCCGCCTGCCAGTGTGCCCGCCGCTGCTCCCCAGCCGGTGAAGTAGTCTGCGCGCACCGCGCCCACGATGGCCGCACCAGTGTCCTGCGCCAGTACCAGTCGGGCCAATTGCGCAGTGGGGCCCCGGCTGGCCAGCCAGACGGGCGTGCCGTAGGGAATGCTCTGGGGGTCAACGGCGATGGAGCGCTCGGGCGTCAGCGGCACACCCTGGGCGCCACGGGGACCGAACTGGGCATCCAGTGCCGACAGCGCCTCTTCCCGGAAAAACACGGTGCGGGGGTTGCTCCAAAGCATGTCGTTCACCCGCTGGGGGTTGCTGGCCGCCCACGCTTTGATGGCGGGCCACGACGGGTCGGTGATGGCCCGCCGGTCCAACAGCCAGCGGCCCACACTTTTGTAGCCGTGGCCGTTGTGCGCGGCATACGCCAGGCGCACCGTGCGTTCGCTGCCATCGGGTTCGGTGATCTGCAGCCGACCAGAGCCCTGGATTTGCAGGATGAGGGCGTCAATCGGGTCGGCCAGCCAGGCAATCTCCCGCCCTTGCAGCTCGGCCAGCGCCTGGGGCAGGGTGTCCATGTCTTGGCGGCTGTACCAGGGCTGGCGCTGGGCCAGTCGGGCTGGTGGTGCGTACAGCGGAACGGTGTGGGTGTTGGTGCGCACGCGGCTGGCGCTGAGCATGGGTTCGAAGTACCCGGTCAGCAGCCCGTCACTGGTCGAGCCGTCAGCGGGCACCAGCCGGTAGGGTTGCAGGTTGTCCAGCATCCAGCGCAGCTGCTCCTCGCCGCTGGCCAGCGAGAGTGGGCGCAGCTGGCGGCAGGTGGTGGCCCAGATGGGGCCGGGTCGCTCGCAGCTGCGCACCCAGGCGTTCCAGGCCTCATTCAACGGGTCTTGCTGCAGGCCGGGCAGTTCCGTCCAGCGAACGGGAACCCACTGACTGCGGGCCCGCTGGATGGTGGGGGGAAGTGGCCGGGCGTTGGCCTGGGTCAGGGCTTCTGCCAAGGCTTCACTTGGCGCGGTGGCCACGGGCGGCGTGGCCGGGGCCGTCACCGGCGGGGGTGGGCGGGGGGTGGGCGCTGCCTCTGGCTCGGCGGGCGGGGTGGACATGCAGCCGCTCAGCGCCAAGGCGCAGGCCAGGGGCAACAGTGGCCAGGCCAGGGTTTTTACAATCGGGCGTGACGCGGACCAGGTGGCCGCCGAGCTGGAACAAAGGATAGAGGCCCCCATGACTTTGCTGTTGTTGGAAGCGCTGGGTGCGCTGGTGATCTTGCTGCTGATTGTCTGGTGGACCATGTTCTCGGGTCGCCCCAAAGGTGAACTGCCCACCGAGGATCGGTCCGAAGCGGAAGACGGTTCTTCAGAGGAAATAAACAAATAAATATGCCTCTAGCGCTTTTGTTTATTGAATAGTTTGCTATTCATTTCTTATGGTGTTGACCAGCTCAACCGCCGACTTGACCCCCATTTTTTCAAACACCCGCGAGCGGTGTACCTCCACGGTGCGCACACTGATGTTGAGCTGATCGGCCACCAGCTTGTTGGGCAGGCCGGCCAGCACCAGCTGCATCACATCGCGCTCGCGGTCGGTGAGCTGGTCCATGCGCTGTTGCAGCGCCTGCATGTGCGCCAGGTGCTGCACCTGGGTCCGGGAGGTGGCCAGCGCGTTTTCCACCCGGTCCACCAGGGCATTGTCTGAAAAGGGTTTTTCGCAAAAGTCGAAAGCGCCGCGTTTGACGGCGTCCACAGCCGTGGCCACGTCCGCATGGCCAGACAGGAAAATGACCGGCACCAGGCTGGCCCAGGGCCGCGCCAGCCACTGTTCAAACATGGACAGCCCGCTTTGGCCGGGCATGCGTACATCCAGCAGCAGGCAGCTGGCCTCGGTCGGTGGCGCCTGCCAGCACGGGGAGGCCATGAAGGCTTCGGCACTGTCAAACGTGTCGCTCAGCAGTCGGCGGGTGCGCAGCAGCCAAGAGAGGGCCTCACGCACGCCCGCATCGTCGTCCACGATGTAAACCTTGTGATCTGCTGGGTGGGGTGTCATGTTGGCTCGGATTATGCGGTGCCTGCCTGCGCCTTGGCTTTGGGGGGAGCCGCGGGCAGCGTGAAGCGAAACACCGTGCCACACGGTGAGGCGGGCCCGTGGACCAGTGCGCCACCGTGTTGCTCCACCACGGTGCGACACAGGCTCAGACCCAGGCCGGTGCCCTCGGGTTTGGTGGTGAAGAACGGGGTGAACAGCTGGCTGGCCACCTCGGGGCTGAGTCCGATGCCGTGGTCGGTCACGGCAAACATCAACCAAGTTTTGCCCTGTTGGCTGGCGTGGGGCTGTGCCCGAAGGGTCAATACCCGCAAACCGCTGGTGGCGGGGGGGTGGTCGTCGGCCATGGCCTGCATGCCGTTTCTGGCCAGGTTCAGCAGCACCTGCTCCACCATGGTGTGGTCGCACAGGGCGTCGGGGCAGTCGTCGGGCATGTCCACCACCACCCGTATGTCCTCTTTGCGGGCCTGCAGGTTGAGCAGGGGCAAAATGGCCTGTACCAGGGCCTGCGGGCTCACGGGTTCGCGCAGCAGGCCCTGGGCCTGTCCGCGTCGGCGCACAAAATTGCTGACGCTGTGGGTGACCCGGCCCGCCCGCTCAGCCTGCTCGCGGATGCGTTGCATGGCCTGCGTCATGTCCTGCCAGGCCTGCGTGGTGTCGGCCTGGGGTTGCGACAGCAGGTTCAGCGTGCCCGAGGCGTAGCTGGCGATGGCCGACAGTGGCTGATTGATTTCGTGGCTCAGCAGCGAGGCCATTTCCCCCAGCATGGCCAGGCGAGCCGTGGCCTGCAACTTTTCCTGGCTGGCACGGGACTGGGCTTCCACCTGGTGCTGCTCGGTCAGGTCCAGGATGGCGCTCATCCAGCCCGTCTGTGTGCCCTGGGCATTGATCAATGGCGCTTCGATGATGAGCACCGGAAAGCGGCTGCCGTCGGGACGCACGAACACCGATTCAAACCCTTCCCGGGGCAGGGTTTGGCCCGCCAGGCGGATGGCCTGGCGCTGCTGGTACTCGTTGACCATGTCGGCTGGCCAGTAGGGCGCGGGCGTACTGGTGCCCAGCAGCTGGTCGGCGGTCATGCCCACCATGTCGCAGAACGCGGGGTTGGCGTAGGTGATGCGACCCTGCATGTCGCGGGCACGCAGGCCAGTGACCAGCGAGTTCTCCATGGCCTTGCGAAAAGCCAGTGCCTCGGCCAACCCGCGCTCCGCCAGTTGCCGTAACCGCATGTCGCGGGCGAGCAGGGCGAGGACCGCCAGCATCAGCGCTGACATGCCCACCACCAGTCCGGTGACGCTCCAGGGCGTCAGCTCGCTCTGGTCGCGTGGGCTGATGATGCGCAGCATCAGCACATGGCCAGGCAATTCCAGCAGGTGTTCGGCGGTCAGCATGGTGCCCGACGGGCGGGTGCCACCCATGGCCAAGTGGGTGCCATCGACCTCGGTGAGAGACAGGCCCAGTCCCCGCGCGGCGGCTGGCTCCAGCAGCTCACTGAGCAGGCCGGGCAAGGCGTAAGAGGCCACCAGGTAGCCAGCCAACTCTCCGTGCTGGAATTTGGGCAGGCACATTTCCATCATTTCCTGACCGCGGCCATTGCCTTGTGGCCAGAAGTAGCTGGGGGAATAGGCCGGGGAGCTGGTCCGCTTGGCCTGGGCGCAGGCCGTGGCAATGTCCTGGTGACGCTCGTGGCGCGGGCGTTGCGCCAGTGCCTCGCCGTGGAACGGGCTGGCCCGGTGGGCCAGCACGCGCAGATGGCGGTCGCGCCATTCCAACACGGCCATTTCCCGGTTCTGCTCCAGGATTTCCAGCGCAGATCCTTCCCACTCACCGGGCGAACGCTGGCGAAAGCTGAGCGACTGCAGGGTTTGCACGTTGCGGGTGAGGCCAGTGCGGATGTCGTTCACCAGCCGCTCCGCCTCCCGTTCCAGTCGGTGCTGCAACTGGTTTTCCTGGAACTGGCGGGCCAGCACGATGGCAGTGCCCAGCAAGGCCAGCAGCAGCAGCAGCAACGCGCCCCACAACGCGTGGCGTCGCCAAGCCACGGGCGGCATGGCCTCGTCGCCCAGTGTGGTGCGTTGGTCCACTTCCGCCTCGGTCGGGCGCGGCGGGCGCTTGCCCCGCTTGTGGCGGGCCTGGCCTTTGGCAGATGCCACTCAGAACACCCGGTGCTGCAGCGCGGGCAGGTTGCTCCGTGTCAGGGCCAGTTGCGCGTGGTTCAGTTCGGCCAGCACCACGCCACCGCCCTGGGCTTGCAATGCCAACACCTGACCCCATGGGTCCACCACCATGCTGTGCCCCCAGGTCCGCCGGCCATTGGGGTGTTCACCCCCTTGGGCGCTGGCCAGCACATAGGCCTGGTTTTCCACCGCCCTGGCGCGCAGCAGCACCTCCCAATGGGCCTGACCGGTGGTGTAAGTGAAGGCGGCGGGAACCAGCAGCAGGTCGGCGCCGAGCAGGCGGTACAGCTCGGGAAAACGCAGGTCATAACACACGCTCAGGCCCACGCGGATGGGTGGCCCCACACGGGGGGTGAGCACAAAGGCCACGGGCTCGTGGCCGCGCACCAGTACGGCCGACTCGTCGTAGCGTTCGCGGCCATTGTCAAAACGGAACAGGTGAATTTTGTCGTAGCGGGCCACGCATTCGCCGTCGGGGTCATACACCAGGGTGGTGTTGCTCACGTGCTGGGGGTCTGCTGTGGCCATGGGCAGCGTGCCGCCCACCACCCACAGTTTGAGGTCTCTGGCGGCTTGCCTCAGCATGGCCTGGATGGGGCCGTGGCCCGGTGTCTCGGCCAGGGCCAGCTTGTCTGTGTCGCGGTGGCCCATGTGGCAGAAGTATTCGGGCAGTACGGCCAATTCGGCCCCGAGATGGGCGGCCTGCGTCAGCAGTTGGCGCGCCGTGTCCAGGTTGGTGGTCATGTCCGGGCCTGACACCATTTGCAGCGCAGCGATCTTCATGCTTGTGAGTCCTGTCAAGGTGGAGTGGTTGGGGTCGTGCTGGTGGTCGGTGAGTGAACTTTTTCCACCACGGGGTCGGCCCAGGTGCCGTGTATTCTGAACGTCTGCGTCGACGCTTGGATGAAGGGTTGGCGCAAGATGGCTTGCGCCAGGAACGTGCCCAGACCGATGGCGGGGTTGATCACCGTGGCGATCAGAGATGCGGTGCCCGCGTTGATCTCTGGCACCACCAGCGCCCGGATGTCCTGTGTTTCGTGCTGGATGTCGGCATGGCCCTCCATCAGCACGGCCGCATTCGGGCCCTTCATTTGCAGGTTGTTGGTGAACATCACGCCTTGGTCAATCCGGGCGTCGCCCCGCACAAAGTCAAACGCAAAACCTTGGGCGAACACGTCGCGAAAATCCAGCGCCAGTCGCCGGGGCAGCGACTGCAGGCTGAGCACCCCCAGCAGTTTGGCCAAGCCGGGATCGGCTTTCAGAAATTGCCCGGCCGCCAAGTCCAGCTTCACCTGCCCGCTCAGGCTGGGCGTGTCCCAGTCGTGGGGTGCACCCAGCCAGCCCAGGGTGCCATCGAATTGGCCTTTGCCGCCCCTGAACACACCCGGCATGCCGAACCGGGTCAGCAAAGCACCGGCGTCATCGACTTCCAATTTGAACTGCAATGCGGTGCGGCGCGCGCCGGGAGCGCGTCCCGACTGAGCCCCCACTGCAGCCCAGTTGCCCGTGGCGCTCAGCTTTGCCTCCGGCACGCGGAGGTTGAGTTGGGTGAGTCGCCATTCGCGTGGACCGGTGTCGGTTTGTCGGTTGGTGGCCTGCAAGTCCAGTTGACCCAGGGACAGGTTGTCCAACTCCAGTGCCTTGACCTGCACGTCGAGTGAGGGAATGGTTTGCTGTTGCGCATCCCCGGCGGTGGGGGAAAGCGACGTGGCGACGGGCGAGGGGTCTGGCGCCGTGTTCAGGGTCAGTCGATCGAGCCGGGCGACCACATGTGCGCCTTGTCTGGTGGATGCGGGCTGGTAACTCAGCTGACCGGCCAGCTCCTGTGCCTGGACGCGGCCTTCCCAGCGGTCGCCCAGGCGGTTGGCGTCCAGGCCCACGTCGTGAAAGTGTTTGCCCATGAGCCTGAGCGATGGGGTGTTCAGCACCACCCGGTTGGGCATCGCGGCCATTGCATCGTCCCCCGGTGCGGCGGCGGTTTGGACTGATGAGGGGTGGGCGGTCATTCGCGCGAGCGCACCATCCCAGGCATCCAAATCCAACGACGACCAGGCCACGTGGGCAGTCAACCCTTTGGTGGGCAGGACTGGGGCGGTTGCCACCGATGTACCGACCAGTACCAGACCTCGGCGCAAGGTGTTGGGTTTGCTGTCCAGCGCATGGTGCAGCGTGATGGACAACAAGCTGCTTTGCGGTGATGTCAGGGTGAAGCTGGTCACCTCAGTGGCGGGTCCTGCGGTGGCTGGTCTGACCTGGTTGCTGTAGCGCATGGGCCACGCGGCTGCAGCGGGCTTGTTGAGCGGGGCTGGTAATCCCAGGCCCAGCCCCTGCAGGTCCGATTGGATGTTCAGCTCGGGCATGCCGCCAGCCACATTCAATTGTGCGGTGTAGCTGGCCGAGCCGCTGGTCTCTGGGGCCACCGAGGCCACCAGACCCAGGTAGGTGGCCTGACGCAGCCCCTCAGCGGTGGCTTGGCCCTGGCCGCGAAACTGAATGGCGCCTCCGTCTTTGGCGCGCATGCCACCGGAGAATTGCAGTTCCCCGCCCAGCAGTCGGGCGCTGGCCTGGTTGATCTGGAAGCCCTGGTCACTGAAGTCGATGCGACCCCGCGCACGCCCCAGCACAGGGGTGTCGGGGGTGATCTGGACGTCATTGCCAACGAGCACCACCTGGCCTTTGACGGTGGTTTTGTCCACCAGCGCCAGCGGTACGGTCAGCCCAAACTGGATGTTGGCTGTGCCCGATGCTTTGGCCTGTTGCAGGGCGCCGCCGGTCATGTTGGCCAGTGGGCTTTTGTTGACCACGCCCAAGGCATCGGCCAGCGGGCCTTCCAGCGTGGCATCCACCTCCACCACCGCATGGGAGGACATGTCTGCGATGCGGGCTTTGGCGCGCGTCACTTTCAGACCTGGGGCATCGAATACCCCCGCTTTTGTCACCGACAGTGACATGCCCACGCCTTCGAACACCAGTTCACCCTCCGCCTGTTTGAGTGCAGGCCACTTGGGTTGATCCGGGGCCATGAGCGACGGAGGTACAAACGCGTAGTCCACTTGACTCACTTTGGCGGCGATGCGGAACTCGCCATGCCGGTTGTCTTTGAATGGCATGTCCCACAGGTCGCCCGACACGTGGAAGCGCACGTCTTTGGTCTGTCCGCTCAGGATGGCCTCTTTGACATAGGCCCTGGCGTTGGCGGCAATCACCAATGGCAAATACCGGTGCACCCGGTCGCCTTGGCCACGCGTCAGTTGTCCGTTGAGTTGCAGCACGCCGGGAAAGCGCGATTGGCTGGAAGAGGTGGCCGGGTCGCTGGTGCGCCAACTGCCACTGGCCTGCCCCTGCAGGTCGGCGTTGGCAAACCGCACGTTGTGGAATTGGGCCTGAATGGCGTCGCCATCCAGTTGCCAGCGGAGTTCCGCACTCAATCGGTCCATGGGGATGGTGGATTCTTCGAACACGCCGGGGAAAATCAGGTGTCCCTGGGTCAGGGATGCCTGGGCTTTGCCCCCTTCCTGTGTCATGTCGAAGTCGATCGTGGCTCCCCCAATGCCAGGGCGAGCAGGCACGGGGTGGGGCAGCTCGCTGGAGGAGCCCCTGGTATGTGGGGACAAAGTGCCAGCGGCCAGTGTCAGGTTTTCCACCTTGCCTTTGGCTTGAAAACGGGACCAACCTGCGTCATTGCCCAACCACGACAGTTTCAAGGACGGTACCGATCCCGTCGGACGCAACTGACCGAGGCTTTGTTGCAGTCCACTGGGCAATGGCAGTCCTGTGCCCAATTCGTAGAGTGCATCCAGACTGATGTGGTCGGCTTCCAGCTCGCCTGGCCACGCCGTTTGTCCTCCCTGTGGGTGGTAGATCACCCTGAGCTTGCCCTGAGGCCAACGCTGGCCGCTGCGGGTCTCCAGGGTCAGTGGTCCGGTGGATACCTCCCACCCCAGGCCTTTGCGTTGCAGGCTCACGCGTCCCTCCAGCACATTCAGCGTCAGGGGTTGGGGGGCTTGCTCGAACCGTGCGTGCACCTGGGTCAAGGCCAAGTCGGTCGTGGCGCCATCCAGCTGCCCGTCGCGCACGTCCACCCACAGTCTCATGGCACCTTGGCCACTGCCCACGGTCAATCCCATCAGTTCGGTCAGTCGGGCGGGGCTGGCCACCCTGGCCAAGTTCACGCCGGGCAGCTCGGCGTAGGCTGTGCCGCGCCAGTCGGTCCAACGCCCGGGGTGCAGGCTCAGGAAGGGAGAGCGCATCTCGGCGCGCAAATTGATGCGCCCGGCCAAGCCGCCATCGGGGGTGGCGTCCAACCGCATCAGGTGCTGCCGGCCAGGGTTGCGGACCACCACATCCACGTCGTTCAGGGTCAAGCGGGGTTGCTGGCGCAGGTCGTCCGTCCAGTGCAGTTGGCCCCGGCGAATCACCAGCTCGGTCTGTGAAAAAAGCCAGTCCAAGGCGTGGTTGGGTTCGTCCGGCGTGGTGGTGCCAGACAACAGGTCCAGTCCCGCCACTTCCAAGCGGCCATCGGGCCATCGGCGCACGTCGAGCGTCGGCTGGTCAATGTGGATTTGTTCAAACCCCAGGCGCCAGAGCGACCTCACGGAAACCGCGGTCAGCACACGGCCCAGCACGAGAGCGTCGCGCCCTTGAGCGTCCAGCAATCGCACCTGCGTGAGTTCGAACGAAGGCACCAATCCGTGTGTGTGCGCTTGGATGCTGCCGATGCGAACGGGAATCCCGACAGCCCGCGTGGCCAGTGTTTCCAGCTCGGCTCGCCAGTTTCCGATTCGCGGCACAATGATCCCGTGAATCACCCCCCACGTCAGGCCAAACAGCAGCCAAGCGCCCACCACCGCCCAGAGCCCGGCTCGAAGGAGGGCGGAAGCCCACTTCAGGGCGCGCGAGGGGGGCACAAGTGCGGGGGTCATTGCTTCTGAAATTATGACGGGCCGGCGCCCATGCCTTCCCCGTTCTGCCCGATACCCCGACAACGCCATGTCCCCTGAAACAGAACCCATGCACCGTGCTGCGCCTTGTGTTGAGCCTGTCCTGTCCGGTCAAGGGGTGCTCGCGCACTTGGCCGAGCATTCCCGTCTGTGTCAACGGGTGCGTCGCCGGTACGCCGATGTGTTGGGCAACCTGTCCGAGGGCCCACCCGAGCGCCAGTCCATGTTGACGGCACTGGACGCATTGATGGCGCAAGGTCACGGACTGGGGGCGGCGTTGCGTGTGCTGCGCCAATTGGTGATGGAGCGTCTGGTGGTGCTGGACTGCGAGCAATCCGGGTCGTTGGCAGCGGTGACCCGGGCGGTGACGGAATTGGCCGAAATCGCGCTCGACAAGGCCCTGGAGAGCGCACGAGTGTCGCTGGACGACATCCACGGTGCGCCCATGGTGGCGCCATCGCAGCCGGAGGGCGAACCCACGGTGGCCCATTTGTGGGTGGTGGGCATGGGCAAACTGGGTGCGCGCGAGCTCAATGTGTCCAGTGACATTGACCTGATCTATGTGTACGACCACGATGGCGAAACGGCGGGCAATGCCCACGGGCGCGGGCGCATTTCCAACCACGAGTACTTTGGCAAAGTGGTGCGTCAGGTGTACCAGCTGGTGGGCGACACCACGGAACACGGTTTTGTCTTTCGCGTGGACCTGGCGCTCAGGCCCAATGGCAATTCTGGCCCCGCTGCGGTGTCGTTGGGGGCGTTGGAGGAGTATTTCCTGGTGCAGGGGCGGGAGTGGGAGCGGTTTGCCTGGCTCAAGAGCCGGGTGGTGGCCCCTTGGCACGGCATCCGGGCCGGGTCAGCCCAGCCTTTGCGCGGTGTGGTGCTGCCATTCGTGTTCCGGAAATACCTGGACTACAACGTGTTCGAAGCGCTGCGGGTGTTGCACCGGCAAATCCGGGACCACGCTGCCAAGCGGGCGGCAGGGCACCCCGGGCGGGCGAACGATGTCAAGCTGTCGCGGGGGGGTATCCGCGAGATTGAGTTCACGGTCCAGTTGCTGCAGGTGGTCAGGGGAGGGCAGTTCCCCGAGTTGCGCACCCGTCCCACGCTGGACGCACTGGAGCGCCTGGCCAAAGCCGGGCTGATGCCCCTGGCCACTGCCGATGCGCTGGCCGTGGCCTACCGGTTTTTGCGCCAGGTGGAGCACCGCATCCAATACCTGGACGATCAGCAGACCCATTTGCTGCCCACGCGGGACGAAGACCTGCTGTGGCTGGCACACACCATGGGTTTTGACGGCGTGTGCCCATTTCTGCACACACTGGACATGCACCGGGAAACCGTCGCGCAGGAGTTCGACACCCTGCTGGGGCCACCTGCGGGGGCCTGCCGTGGCAAGGGTTGTGGTGCCAAGACCCGCACCTTGCAGGAGGACCTCGATGGCGTGCTCGCAGGTTTGCCCGCTGCCTTCGCGCAGCGCGTAGCCACCTGGAAAGCGCATCCCCGTGTGCAGGCCTTGCGTGACGATGCGCGTCTGCGCCTCGTGCGCCTGGTGGAACGGACGGGCGCTTGGCTGGACGAAGCGCGCGTCACCGAGGTGGCCGCGTTGCGCATGGCCGATTGGCTGGAGTCCTTGCTGCGCCGGGAAAGTTACTTGGCCCTGCTGCACGAGCGGCCCGCTGTGCACGAGCGCCTCCTGCGCTTGCTGGGTGCCGCCCGCTGGCCCGCGCGCTACCTGCAGGCCCACCCTGGCGTGATCGACGAGTTGGCCAGCCACCAACTGCTGGAAGAGCGGTTTGACAAAGCCCAGTTCGAGTCCGAGCTGGAGGCCCGCTTGGCCGCCCTGCAATCGACGGGTGAAGATGACGAGGAGAGCCTGCTCGATTTGCTGCGCCGCGCCCACCATGCCGAGGTGTTTCGCACGCTGGCCCGCGACGTGGAGGGCGTGCTGACGGTGGAGCAGGTGGCCGATGACCTGAGTGCACTGGCCGATGCCGTTTTGGGCATCACCGTGCGGTGGTGCTGGCAGCGCCTTAAGCTGCGCCACCGCGAGGCGCCCGGCGTCGCCATCATTGCCTACGGCAAGCTGGGGGGCAAGGAGCTGGGCTACGGCAGCGACCTGGACATTGTGTTCGTGTACGACGACGATCACCCCGATGCGGCGGACGTGTACGCCACCCTGGTGCGCAAGATGATCAACTGGCTCACCGTGCGCACCGCCGAAGGGGATTTGTACGAGATTGACACCGCCTTGCGTCCCAACGGCAACTCCGGGCTCCTGGTGACTCGCTTCGAGGCCTACGCCAGCTACCAGCAAGGCCGTGGCAGCAACACCGCTTGGACGTGGGAGCACCAGGCCATCACCCGCGCCCGGTGTGCCTTGGGAAGCGAAGACCTGGCCACGCGCTTTGAGGAGGTTCGTTTGTCCGTCATCACGGCCGAGCGCGATGTCCTGCGGTTGGCGCAGGAAATTCGGGGCATGCGCGACAAAGTGAGCCAGGCGCACCCTGTTCGGGCGGATCGGTTTGATGTGAAACACAGCCCCGGTGGGATGGTGGATGCCGAGTTTGCCGTGCAGTTTCTGGTGCTGGCCCATGCCAGAGCCCATGCCAGTCTGCAGGGCAACATGGGCAACATCTCCTTGCTGGCGCGCGCCGAAGAGGCAAATTTGCTGCCGGCGGGCTGGGGCCAAGCAGCGGCAGCCGCTTACCGACGGTTGCGCCAGATGCAGCACAGTGCTCGCCTCGACGAGAACAGCACGCAGGTGGATCCCGCCAGTGTGGTGGTAGAGGCCGAGGCCATTCGGCAACTCTGGCGGCACGTGCTGGGCTGAAGCGGGCGTTGTGAGTCGTTGATGCGGTCCAAACTGTGGTTGGGTCTGTGTGTGCTCCACGCCGTGGCCAGCATGCTGGTCTGGTGGGCGGGTGAGCCCTGGGCCTGGGACCTCACCTGGCGCGCAGACCATTGGCTGCATCGCCCGTGGACGTTGTGGACCACCGCCTGGGTACACATTCACACGCCCCACCTCATCGGCAACCAGTTGGCCGTGGGCGCGTTGGCGGCGGTGGCCTGGCTGCTCAGACCTGGCTTGGGAGCTGCCCTGGCGTGGTTGGTGGCTTGGCCCTTGTTGCCGCTGACCCTGTTGTGGTGGCCGCAGGTTGGCTATTGCGTGGGGTTGTCCGGCCTGGTCCACGCGGCCGTGGCCGTGGTGGGTGTGCACCTGATTTGGGGGGCTGCACCCATTCGCAAGGGGCAGCAGTGGGGTGGCATTTTGCTGGGTGGCTTGTTGATCAAGCTGGCGGTGGAGCAGGCGTGGCAATGGCCAGTGGTGTGGGACGATGCCGCCAACATGTCGGTCGTCCGTGCCGCTCACTTGGCTGGCGCTGGCCTGGGGGGGGTGCTGGCGGGAGGGCACTTGTTCTTGTCTGCCCAATGGCGACGGGTGTTCCCCCCATGACTGAAATACCCGCGTGGAACTTTTGGGGAACAAACAGGGTCAATGACACCATCAGACGCCGATGCTCGGTTGGGCAAAGGGTTTGAAACGGTTTCTTGAGCGGCGCAACCCCGTTGGTCCAGACCAGCGGGCAATCCCAGGGCGGTAACTCCTCCTCCCTCCCTCCCTTGTTCGTTCTGGGGCGTTTCGCTGCTCTTTCTTATCTCGGCGGGGTGGGCGGGTGACGCCCCCACACCCAGACATGCTCAGGCCGAGGGCGGCAGGCTGTCGATGAAGCTGGGGCGCTGGTTCAGTTTGTCGGCCAGACGGGCCAGGTTGGGGTGGGCACCCCGCCAGTCGATGTGGGGAAAGCGGAAA
This sequence comes from uncultured Hydrogenophaga sp., assembly GCA_964396895.1. Lineage (GTDB taxonomy): Bacteria > Pseudomonadota > Gammaproteobacteria > Burkholderiales > Burkholderiaceae_C > UBA2334. Next base: position 79,471 of record CAYNGJ010000016.1, read on the forward strand.
TCCAAGTAGCCCAGTGCGCAACCCACCGCCACGTCCGACAGGCTGAAGTGGATGCCGCTGCAAAAGGGCTTGTCGCCCAGTCCCTGGCTCATGGCCTTCAGCGCCTGGGTCACTTTGTCCAGTTGGCGGTTCACCCAGGCGGGTGAGCGTTGTTCGGGGGTGCGTCCGGTCCAGATGTTTTCCATCCGGGCCAGCAGGGAGGCGTCGAGCAGTCCGTCGGCCAGGGCCTCCCAGGTTTTGGTTTCCGCGCGTTCACGCCCTGCCGCTGGGATGAGCTTGCCCACGGGCGACAACGTGTCCAGGTACTCGACGATCACGCGCGAGTCGTGCAGCACGTCGCCACCCTCCATCAGCAGGCAGGGGACCTTGCCCAGGGGGTTGTACTGGGCCATCTTGGTGTCGGCGGCCCAAACGTCTTCCAGAATCAGCTGGTAGTCCAGTTTCTTTTCCGCCATCACGATGCGCACTTTGCGCACATAGGGGCTGGTGTTGGAGCCAATCAGTTTCATGGGTGTGTGAAGCAGGGTCTTTTGGGGGTGGGATTGTATCCAGCACCCTCTGTCCCGCGGCTGACGGGGTCAATGCCGGGGCACGGTGGTCAAGCCCTGGGTTCAGGGGCTGCCTACAATTCAGACCCATGTCGACATCCAAAACACCCCACATGTCCGCCGCTGGTCAGTTTTCTGCCGTGGCAGCGCTTTCGCCGCTGGACGGCCGTTACGCCGGTCGCCTGAGCAATTTGCGGCCCCTGATGAGCGAGCAGGGCTACATGCACCGCCGTGTCCAGGTCGAGGTGGCCTGGTTCATTGCCCTGAGCGACGCCGGCTTTGCCGAGTTCAAACCCCTGTCGCCTGGTGCCAGAACGTATTTGCTGGGTTTGGTGAAGAATTTTTCCGAAGCCGATGCCAATGCGATCAAGGAAATTGAAAAAACCACCAACCACGACGTCAAGGCCGTGGAGTACTGGCTGAAGTCCAAGTTCGAGGCGCGGCCCGAGCTGGAGCAGGCCGCTGAGTTTGTGCACTTCGCCTGCACCAGCGAAGACATCAACAACACCAGCCACGCGCTGCAGCTGCGCTCCGGGCGCGACGTGGTGGTGCTGCCGGCGCTGGACCGCGTGCTGCTGAAGCTGCGCGACATGGCCCACGCCTACGCCGATGTGCCCATGCTCAGCCGCACCCACGGCCAGACCGCCAGCCCCACCACCGTGGGCAAGGAGCTGGCCAACGTGGTGGTGCGTCTGCAGGCTGCGGCGGACCGCATTGCCGCTGTCCGCATCCTGGGCAAGATGAACGGTGCCGTGGGCAACTACAACGCCCACCTGTCGGCCTGGCCCGACTTCGATTGGGAGGCCTTCAGCCAGCGGGTGGTGGAGATGCCCGAGCCCTTGGGTCTGGGCCTGACCTTCCAGCCTTACAGCATCCAGATCGAGCCGCACGACTACATGGCCGAGTTGTTCGACGCGGTGGCCCGCGCCAACACCATCCTGATCGACCTCAGCCGCGACATCTGGGGCTACGTGTCGGTGGGCTACTTCAAACAAAAGCTCAAAGCGGGTGAAATCGGTTCGTCCACCATGCCGCACAAGGTCAACCCCATCGACTTTGAAAACGCCGAAGGCAACCTGGGCCTGGCCAATGCCTTGCTGCGCCACCTGAGCGAGAAGCTGCCCATCAGCCGCTGGCAGCGCGACCTGACCGACTCCACCGTGCTGCGCAACATGGGCGTGGCCCTGGGCTATGCCGTGTTGTCCTACCACTCGTTGCTCACCGGCCTGAACAAGCTGGAGCTGAACGAGGAGGCGCTGGCCGACGACCTGAACGCCGCCTGGGAAGTGCTGGCCGAGCCCATACAGACCGTGATGCGGCGCTATGGCGTGGCGGGGGCCTACGAAAAGCTGAAGGAAGTCACCCGTGGCAAGACCGTCACGGCCGAGGCCTTGCACGGGCTGATCCGTTCGCTGGACATTCCCCAGGCCGAGAAAGACCGCCTGCTGGTCATGACCCCTGCCAGTTATGTGGGCAAGGCCGCTGAGCTGGCCCGTCGCGTTTAAAAAATCAATAAAAATGGCCTCTAGCGCTTACTGAGTAAGCGTCTTAAGCTATCAATCAATGGCCATCAAATCCACCATTTTCAAGGTCAACCTGCAGGTGGCCGACATCGACCACGGCTACTACGCGGACCACGCGCTGACCCTGGCCCGCCACCCCAGCGAGACCGACGAGCGCATGATGGTCAGGCTGGTGGCGTTGGCACTCAACGCCCACCAACTGCAGACCACCTGTGGCGGCGATGGGACGTTGGCGTTTGGCGCCGGCCTGTCTGACCCCGACGACCCCGACGTGTGGTTGCGCGACTTCACCGGGCGCACCCGGCTGTGGGTGGAGGTGGGGCAACCCGAAGACAAACCGCTGCTCAAGGCCTGCGCCAAGGCCGACCAGGTGGTGCTGTACGCTTTTTCACACGCCGCCGATGTGTGGTGGAAGGGCATGACCAACAAGCTCACCCGGCCTCAGAATCTGGCGGTGTGGCGCATTCCCTCGGAGGTGGCGCCGCAGCTGGCCGCACTGGCCGAGCGCAGCATGCAGTTGCAGGCCACCGTGCAAGAGGGCGCACTGACGTTGGGCAACGCCCGCGATGCCGTGACCCTGGAGTGTGTGCGCTGGAAGTAGCGCCACCTGACTGAACGCCCACCCGTTTGACCGACCCGGAGCAAGCCCCATGGCCATTGAGCTGTACAACCACCAGGGCCATGTGTGCCTGATGTTCACCCACCTCTCGGACGAGGGGGGCGAGGCGGTGCAGGCCAACCAGTTTCTGGTCATCCACGGTGACCACGGCTGTGTCATCGACCCCGGTGGCAACATGGCCTACAACGAGCTGTTGCTGACCATTGGCCGTTTCTTCCCACCGCAGAAGCTGGACAAAATCCTGGCCTCCCACGCGGACCCCGACATCATCGCCTCGCTTGACCGCTGGATGACCAGCACCCAGGCCACGCTGTACATCTCCCGCTTGTGGGAGCGCTTTGCGCCGCATTTTTGCAAACCCGGCAAAACGGCGGGCCGCATCATGGGCATCCCGGACCCGGGCATGCGCATCGCCGTCGGCGAGGCCGAGTTGGTGGCACTGCCCGCCCACTTCATGCATTCGGAAGGCAACTTTCAGTTTTGGGACCCGGTCAGCCGCATCCTCTTCTCGGGAGACCTGGGGGTGTCCATGATGCGTTCGAGTGACGCAGGGGTGCCCGTCACATCGCTGGCCGGGCACATTCCCAAAATGGAGGCCTTCCACCGTCGCTACATGGTGTCGTCCAAGGTGCTCCGCCTGTGGGCCAACATGGTGCGCGATTTGCCCATTGACATGATTGTTCCCCAGCACGGCGCGCCGCTCAAAGGGGCCGCGGTGTGGGAGTTCATCGAATGGGTGCAGGACCTGAGCTGCGGTGTGGACCAGCTCACCCAGTCCCACTACACCGTGCCAGCCTGAGCGCTCAGGTCGGTGAGCCTTCGGCGGCGGGGCTGCCGGTGAGGCGCTCCACCGCGCGTTCGGCGTAGCGGTTGAACCGCCAGGCATCGGCGTGCAGGGTGATGCGCCGCCAAGTGGCCCGTTTGGCGCCCGGGGTCATTTCTGGCCAACGCTGCACCTCTTCAAAGGTGCGCCCGCAGCCTTTGCACACATCGTCGCCCTGCGAGGTCGAGCAGATGGCAATGCATGGCGTGTCCGCCGTGGTGGCGTACCACGCCAGCCAGGCTCGGTGGGCGGCGGCGGGCAGGGTGGCCTCATCGGCCTCATCCTCGTGGAACCACACCATTTGGGCATACACCTCGGCCAGCGCCCGGATGGGTGGCGCCAGGGACACGCCGTCTGGCGAAGGTGCAATGCTGCGCCAGTGGTTGATGGCGGCTTCGATGTCGGTGATGTGGATGGCGGACATGGGGCGCGAAGCGTACCCGGTTTTCAGTCCTCCGGTTCGGTCTGGAAAAAGGACAGCAATTCATCCCTGCGGGCGTTGGCGTCGAATTCGCCCATGCCGATCAGCGCCTGCACAAATGAGGGTTCGAACAACAGGTAGCTGGCCAGCGCAGCGGCACTGCCCACCGTGCCCCTGCCGATGCTGAGCGCGCCCAAACCCACCAGCATGTCTCGGGTGCTCGCGGGCAGCGCGCCCACATGGTCCAGCGCCAGCGCGTCCATGGACTGCGAGGGCTGTATCGCCAGCACCTCCACCGGCTTGTAGGGCAAGGCCGACAGCAGCGATGGTGGCAGGCTTTTCAGCGTGTTGCTGACGCGCTGTGCCTGTTCCACATCGGTTTGCAGCGTGTCGTTGAACACGCTGGCCATGGCGTGTCCCGCGATGGTACCGGCCGTCGGCTCCTCCTCGGTTTGTCGCACCAGGCTGGCCCGTTGGGGTTGGCCCACCCCGATGGCCAGGATTTTTCGCGCCCCCAGGTGAATGGCTGGCGACAGGGGTGACGATTGGCGCATGGACCCGTCCCCGAAAAACTCTTTGTGACCGTTCACCCACAACGGCACCGATCGAAACAGAAAGGGAATGGCGCTGGACGCCATCAGGTGCTCTATGGTCACGGGCTGCAGGTCCGCACGCCGGTCCGGGCGTCCCCAGGGTTGCACGGGGTGGCCTGGACCGGTCTGGCAAAACGTCCAGTGCACGCCGGTGGTGTAGCTGGAGGCGGTCACCGCCACACTGTCGAGCACGCCATTGGCCAAGTTGTGTTCCAGTCGGGACAGGTCAATGGCGTTGTGCAAGGTGTTGACCAGTGGCGTGTTGTCCAGCAAGGCCCGGTGGCGGCGCACCTGGCGGCTCAGAGCCCAGCCCGCCACCAGGCGACTGGAGCGCACCCAGGCAGGGGCCTCCAGCCGGTAGACCTGATCGGAGCGCAGGGTTTGCCAGAAGTCGGCCAGTTGGGCCAGCGCTTTCAGACCCAGGTCGGCCTGGCTGGCCAGGTAGGTCACGTTCAGCGCACCCGCCGATGTGCCCACCATGGTCTGGAAAGGAAACGCCCCCAGCGAGCCCTCCGTGCGCTGGCGCGTGAGCATGGCTGTGACCGCCTTCAGCACCCCCGCCTGGTAGGCCGTTCTGGCACCACCGCCCATCAACACCAACGCGGTGCCGTGCGGCCGCGTGCGGGGTTGGTGCGGCTTCAACAGGCTGCTGGTGATGATGGTGTCTAACGACATGGTGCGTCAACGGTGTGGGGAGGCGGAATACCCGGAGCGGGTCTGCGTACAAGTGATTGCGGCATGCCGCAGATCATGAGGCCGCTGGACTGCGTGGCGATTGGGTTTTTCCCTTGACCCCTGCGGCTGTGGCTTGCATGCCACCCTTTTCAGGGGCATAGTGAAATCGGGATGGCCCCTTGCCGTGTGCAAGAATGCAAATGTCTGCTTTGCCAACCTGGAGAAACGGAGACTCGTTCATGAACCTCACCATCAGCGGTCATCACCTTGAAGTGACCCCCGCCCTTCGCACCTACGTGACCACCAAGTTGGACCGCATTTCCCGTCACTTTGACCAAGTGGTCGATGTCAAGGTGCTGCTGACCGTGGACAACCACAAGGAAAAGGAAATGCGCCAGCGAGCGGAGTGCAACATCCACGTCAAAGGGCGTGACCTGTTTGCAGAAAGCTCCCACGAAGACCTGTACGCCGCCGTGGACGAGTTGGCCGACAAGCTCGACCGTCAGGTGCTGCGTTACAAAGACAAGGCACAAGACCATCACCACGATGCTGCCAAGCGCATGATGTGATCTGGTCGGCGGTTCCCGGTGCGACCGGGGCCGCTGGGCCGCCGAGCCGCTGGTCTGGGCCAGCGGCTTTTTGCATCTGGATGCTGTGCATCTTTGACCTGATAGGCATAATCGCGCCTCTTGGGGTTGCTGAAACGAATGACATGAACCGTTTATCCGCCATATTGCCTGCCGCACAGGTGCTCGTTCGCGTGGATGCCACAAGCAAAAAACGCGCTTTCGAGGAAGCAGGGCTTTTGTTTGAGACACAGCACGGCTTGAACCGGGCCTTGATCACCGACAGCCTGTTCGCCCGTGAGCGCCTGGGCTCCACTGGCCTGGGCCATGGCGTGGCCATTCCGCACGGGCGCATCAAGGGTCTGAAGCAGCCGATGGCAGCCATGTTCCAGTTGCTCAACCCCATCGGATTTGATGCGCCCGACGAAAAGCCGGTGTCCCTGATGATCTTTTTGCTGGTGCCCGAGGCCGCCACGCAGAAGCATCTGGAAATCCTGTCGGAAATAGCCGAACTGCTCAGCGATGGTCAGTTCCGCGCCCAACTGCAGGCCGCACCAGAGGCCGACGACCTCCACCAACTGATTGCCGGCTGGCAGTCTGCCCACGCCAGCGCATGAAACCCACCGTCATCAGCGCCGATGTCCTGTTCGAGGACCATCGCGAGTCGCTGAGGTGGCAATGGGTGGCCGGTCTGGGGGCTTCCGAGCGCCGCTTTGACGACTTGGCCGTGCGGGAGGCACGCTCCGGTGCCGACTTGGTCGGTTACCTGAACTACATCCACCCTTACCGCGTCCAGGTGATTGGTGAGCGCGAAGTCGCCTACCTGACCAATGCCACAGCCGACGATTGCGCGCGCCGCATTGCCCGCATCGTCACGCTGGAGCCGCCCGTGCTCATCGTGGCCGATGACCAAACGGTGCCCGAGTCCCTGATATCCATGTGCGAGCGGGCGCACATCCCCATGTTTGCCACCCACGAGTCGGCGGCGTTTGTCATTGATGTGCTGCGCGCCTACCTGTCCAAGCACTTTGCCGAGCGTCAGTCCATGCACGGCGTGTTCATGGACATTCTGGGCTTGGGCGTAATGATCACCGGGGAGTCTGGTCTGGGCAAGAGTGAGTTGGGCTTGGAGCTGATATCACGCGGTCACGGCCTGGTGGCCGACGATGCCGTGGACCTGCACCGCACCAACCAGACCACCATCGAAGGCCGTTGCCCGGAACTGTTGCAAAACCTGCTGGAAGTTCGGGGCATTGGGTTGCTGGACATCCAGGCCATTTTTGGCGAAACGGCGGTGCGCCGACGCATGCGGCTGAAGCTCATCGTCCACTTGGTGCGCAAGGAAACCATGGAGCGCGAGTACGAGCGCATGCCGCACGAGCCGCTGTACCAGGATGTGCTGGGCATTCCCGTGCGCAAGGCGGTGATTCAGGTGGTGGCGGGGCGCAACATCGCAGTGCTGGTCGAGGCCGCAGTGCGCAACACCATTTTGCAGCTCAGGGGGGTGGACACCTACCAGGAGTTTGTCCAGCGCCAGCGTCGCGCCATGGAGGCGGGACTCTGACCGTCGGGGTGCCGATCGGTGGGGTCAGTTCCGGCCGGGACCGCCACCCTGCTTGTGCGGGCAGTTCTCTTTCACGCAAGAGGCGTACAGCGACAGTGCGTGGTCTTGCAGCTTGAAGCCTTTGGCCAGCGCAATGTCGTGTTGGCGTCGCTCGATTTCGGGGTCAAAAAATTCTTCCACTCGGCCACAGTCGATGCACACCATGTGGTCGTGGTGTTGACCCTCATTGATTTCGTACACGGCCTTGCCCGACTCGAAGTTGCTGCGCGTCAGCAGGCCCGCTTGTTCAAATTGCATCAACACGCGGTAAACCGTGGCCAGACCAATGTCCGAGCGCTCGTCCAGCAGAACGCGGAACACATCCTCGGCCGTCATGTGCCGCTGTGCGCCACGCTGGAATACCTCCAGAATTTTCAGGCGAGGCAAAGTCGCTTTCAGGCCTGTGCTTTTGAGCTCGTCAATGTTGGTCACGGAGAAAACGCTTTCGATGTCGGGTACCTGGTGCAGCGTGGCTCGCTTGTGTCCGTCGCCACACCCGAAGTTACAATGATTTGACCATAGGTTGCTGGCGTTGACCGTGCCAGCTGCCATGATCACTGTTGGCACCAGTGCCTTTTCCCCCTATCCACACCACTCACATGCTCGACCTTTCAGTTACTGTCGTGCGCCGCTCATTGTCGGCGTTGGGCCTGCTGGCTCTGGTGTCTTGGTTGCCGGGTTGCAGCAATCTGCAGTCCATGACGGCTTCGCTGCCCTCGGTGGATCGTTTTGTCACACCCTACCGCATCGACGTCTTGCAAGGCAACTTTGTCTCCAGTGAGCAGGCTGCAGCCCTGGCCCCCGGCATGTCACGCCCCCAGGTGCGCGGCATCTTGGGAACGCCTTTGCTGGCCAGTGCTTTCCACGCTGATCGGTGGGACTACGTGTTCACCTTTTCCCGGCCGGGGCAACCCCACCAGCAGCGCAAGCTGACCGTCTTTTTCAAAGACGACCTGTTGGCGCGTGTGGAGTCCGACACCCTGCCCACTGAGGCGGAGTTCGTGGCCTCGCTGGAGTCCCGGCAGCGGGTCGGCAAGACCCCTGTGCTCGAAGCCAGCGAGCAGTCGCTGAAAGAATTTGCCGAGCGCAACGCCAACCGTGGCGCCGACGAAGGCACTGTCGCGGTGCCGCCCATCGCCAACTATCCCCCTTTGGAGCCTGCCACCACCGGTTCTCGCTGACGCGTGAACGCTCCCGCTGGCGCAGGGTCGGTGGGTCAGCTGGGGTTGGCGATTTGCCTGGATTTCACATGACACACAAAATTTGCGTGGCCGGGGCCAGTGGCCGCATGGGCCGCATGCTGATCGAGGCCGTGCACGCCGCCGACGATTGCGAGCTGTCCGGTGCGCTCGATGTGCCCGGCAGCCCCGCGCTGGGAACCGATGCCATGGCGTTTCTGGGGCGCACCAGCGGTGTGCCCATCACGTCTGACCTGGCCCAGGGCCTGCAGGGCGCTGACTGCCTGATCGACTTCACCCGCCCCGAGGGCACGCTGGCCCATCTGGCCGAGTGCCAGCGCCTGGGGGTCAAGCTGGTCATTGGCACCACCGGGTTCAGCGACGAGCAAAAGGCGACCATTGCCGCTGCCTCACAACGGGTGGCGGTGGTGATGGCGCCCAACATGAGTGTGGGGGTCAACGTCACCCTTAAACTGCTGCAAATGGCGGCACAGGCCATGGCCACCGGCTATGACATCGAGATCATTGAAGCCCACCACCGCCACAAAGTGGATGCCCCCTCGGGCACTGCCCTGAAAATGGGCGAGGTCATCGCCGATGCCCTGGGCCGTGATCTCAAAGACTGCGCCGTGTACGCCCGTGAGGGCGTGACCGGCGAGCGCGACCCGTCCAGCATCGGCTTTGCCACCATCCGGGGCGGCGACATCGTGGGGGACCACACCGTGCTGTTTGCCGGCATTGGCGAGCGCATTGAAATCACCCACAAATCGTCCAGCCGCGTCACCTACGCCCAAGGCAGCCTGAGGGCCGTGCGCTTTCTGTCCAGCCAGGCCACGGGCCTGCACGACATGTTTGACGTGTTGAACTTGCGTTAACCGCTTTCCCGCCACCAAACAAACCACCGCCCATGCAGATCTGGACCCATTTGACGCAAGGCGATGGCCTGAACCGCTTGGTGGCCTTGGTGTTGCTGGCCATGTCGGTGGCCAGTTGGGTGGTCATTTTGTGGAAGGTGTGGCTGCTGCGCAGTGCCAGCGCAGGGGTTGGCCTGGCGTTGCCGGTGTTCTGGCAGGCCAGTGACTGGGCCAGCGCCCGCCAGCAGCTGCTGGGCACCGACACGCAACGCTTGGTCCTGCCGCTGGTGGTGGCCGCAGAGGCCGTGTGGAGACCCGCCCAGGCTTTGCCCACCCTGGGTGGCCAAGCGGCGCGGGCCCAGCAGCTCACCCGCTTGTTGCGCGATGCGCTGGTGGCGGGGCAGCAGCGGCTGCAATTCGGTCAAGTGTGGCTGGCCACCGTGGGGGCCACCGCGCCGTTTGTGGGCTTGCTGGGGACCGTCTGGGGCATTTACCACGCCTTGCTGGCCATCGCCGCCGAGGGACAGGTCACGATTGACAAGGTCGCTGGCCCCGTGGGCGAGGCGCTGGTGATGACAGCCGCCGGTCTGGCCGTGGCCATCCCTGCGGTGTTGGCGTACAACGCCTTGGGCCGGGTCGCCGCTGGCATCGACGCGGCACTCGAGGCCTTTGCCCATGACCTGCGCGAGTGGGTGCTGCAGCAACCCGCCACCCAGGCCCATCCCGCGTGAGGCCGCATGGCGTTTCACAGCTTTGACACCGGGCGGACCGCCGGCGCGGGCAAAAACAGGCCCATGAGTGACATCAATGTCACGCCGCTGGTGGACGTGATGCTGGTGCTGCTGGTCATTTTCATCATCACGGCACCCCTGCTCACCAGCGCCATCCGCCTGGATTTGCCCCAGACACCAGCGGCCAAACCGTCAGAAGCCGAGCGCAAGGTGGTGCTGGTGGTGGACAAGCAGGGGGCGGTGTACCTGGACGACGCCCTGCAAACCCCCGAGGCATTGTTGCGCCAATTGCAACGGGTGGCCAAAGCCCATCCGGACACGGAAGTGCAGTTGCGGGCCGATGCCGAGGCCGCCTATGGCCGCATGGTCGAGGTGATCGGCATTGCCCAGCAGGCCGGGTTGAACCGGGTGGGCTTTGTGGCCGATGGCCTGCCGCCGGGGCGCAGCCCCTAAAATCCACCGCATGGCCGTTCGGCCCTCCCGGGCAGGCTGCAGGCGTTGCGCGTGGCGGGCGACCTGCCCCCGTTCTGCCCCTCTGCGACACCTGCGACCCTGCGACACCCCTCATGCAAGACAAATTCAGCCACCAAGACGTGGAGCGCGCCGCGCACAGCCACTGGACCGCCCGCGACGCCTACCGCGTGACCGAGGACCAGAGCAAACCCAAGTTCTACGCCTGCTCCATGCTGCCCTACCCCAGCGGCAAGCTGCACATGGGCC
>CAYNGJ010000017.1:0-89075 GCA_964396895.1 uncultured Hydrogenophaga sp.
TCGCCTTTGACGGCGGGCTCGGTCCAGGTGATGACGCGCTCGACGCTGGTCGGCAGTTCGACAGAAATGGCCTTGCCGTCGTAGAACACCACTTCAACGGTCATGCCGTCTTCCAGGTAGTTCAGGGCGTCGCCCATGTTTTCGGCTTCCACTTCGTACTGGTTGTACTCGGTGTCCATGCACACGTACATGGGATCGGCGAAGTAAGAGTAGGTGCACTCTTTCTTGTCCAAAATGACCTGATCCATCTTGTCGTCGGCCTTGAAGACCACTTCGGTGCCGAAGTTGGCGATCAGGCTTTTGAGTTTCATGCGCACGGTGGCGGAGTTGCGGCCACCACGGCTGTATTCGGTTTTCAAGACCACCATGGGGTCTTTGCCGTGCATGATGACGTTGCCAGCACGGATTTCTTGAGCGATTTTCATGACAGTTCCGGGGGTTGAGCCGACGGGATCGGCGGGGCCGTGGCCGTGGGTTCCGGCTCTTTGGCTGTTGGGGTAATCGCGCATTTTACCGCGAGGCCGTCAGGCACCGGGCGTTGGCCCGTCTGGCTCAGGCGCCGGTGTGCATGGCACACACCATGTGTTGCAGCTGGGTCAGCAGGTTTGGCTGGGCCATCAGCTGCTGGCGGGCGGCCTGAACACACGCGCGGCTGGCGGGCCAGTCCACCTGGGCCAGCGCGGGCCAGGGGCCAAGTCTGCCGGCGGCCGGGGGGGCATCCCGGTTCCAGTCGGCGTGCAGGGCGCGCAGGTCGGCTGGGGCCTGCAACCAGTCCAGAAACGCGTTCAGCTTGGCCCAGTGGGCACCGTCGTCCTGGGGGTAGATGTGCCACAGCAGAGGCTGGCCCGCCCAAAGGGCGCGCACCAGTGAGTCCTCGCCGCGCACACAGTTGATGTCGCAGGCCCACAGCAGGTGGTCGTAGTCGGTCTGGGTGAGGTGGGGCAATGCCTGTACGTTCAGGTGGCCAGCGCCCGCGGTGAGGGCGTTGGCCACCTCGGGTTGTGCGGTGGCCGCTTGCACCGCAGCCTGGGCGCGCCCCGGCGTGACCAGCAAGCGGGTGGGGATGGGGTCTTGGGCCCACTGCCGCAGCAGCGCGGGCAACGCGGTGGGCTCGTAACAAAACAGGCCGACCAGACGCTCGCCGTTCCAGCCGATGCCTTGCGCCGACAGCCAGGCCGCGCGGTCAAAACGGGCTTGGCGTTGCGCCAGCCCGGACTCGCGCAGCAGGCCACCCGAAGCGGGGGTGAAGCCCGGGTAGAAGAAGCGCTTGGTCAGCCCTGCACCTGGTCCGCTCAGAACGGGCGAAGGCAGGCCATGGCAGCGCTGGGCATAGGCCTCGGCGCTGAGGTATTCCAGGTTGATCCAAGCCAAGTTTTTTAAGCTTTTTTGGCCTCCAGCGCTTGACTGAATTAAATAGTCAGCTATGAATGATTCTTCTGGCTCACAGCCGAATGCCTCCACCCACACCCGCTGCTGCGGGGCATCGTGGTCCGGCCTGGCGCGGTGGGTGTGGGTCTGCTCGTCCCAGTGGCAGACCTGCACGCCGGGCTGGCCCTGCGGGGCCATCCAGGCCAGGGCCGAGGCATCGTCCACCCACAGGCGCACGGAGTGGCCCAAGTGGGCCAGTTGGCTGCACAGGCGCCAGCACACGCCCAGGTCACCGTGGTTGTCGATGACGCGGCAAAAAATGTCCCAGTGCAGGGGCAGGGGGCGGTTCGGGCTGTTCATGGGGGCATTGTCGGGTCTCGGTGCGGCGGCTGGGCGCGCCACAATGGCGCCATGAGTGACCCGTCAGCCCCCACCGACAGCGCCAGCCCGCCTGCGCCCGCCCACCCCGAGAGCCTGTTGCGCGAGGTGGCGGCCTTGCCCTCCCTGCCGGGCGTGTACCGCTATTTCGATGTGGCCGACGTGGTGCTGTATGTGGGCAAGGCCCGCAACCTGAAAAAGCGTGTCTCCACCTACTTTCAGCGCAGCCACGACGGCACCCGCATTGGCCACATGGTCAGCCGGATTGTGCGCATGGAGACCACGGTGGTCCGCTCCGAAGCCGAGGCCTTGCTGCTGGAGAACAACCTCATCAAGACGTTGTCCCCCAAGTTCAACATCCTGTTTCGCGACGACAAAAGCTACCCATACCTGCGCCTGGGCCGTTTGCCCAACCGCGCCGAGCAGGGCTTGGATGCCGAACCCGGCGCGGCCGCACCGCGCGGACCCGCCGATCCAGGGCTGTACCCCCGCATGTCCTACTACCGGGGGGCGGTGGACAAAAAACAGCAGTACTTCGGCCCCTACCCCGGTGCATGGGCGGTGAAGGAGAGCATCCAGCTCATGCAAAAGGTGTTCAAGCTGCGCACCTGCGAAGACACCGTGTTTGCCAACCGCACCCGGCCTTGTCTGCTGTTCCAGATCAAGCGCTGCAGCGGGCCGTGCGTGCAGCTCATCAGCGTGGCCGATTACGCCGCCGATGTGCGCCGCGCCGCCCGTTTTTTGGACGGCGAGACCCAGGCCGTGCTCGACGACTTGCAGGCCCGCATGATGGCCCACGCCGAGGCGCTGGCCTTTGAGCAGGCGGCGGAGGTGCGCAACCAGTTGTCGGCGCTGTCGCGCGTGCTGCACCAGCAGGCGGTGGACAACGTGGCCGACACCGATGTGGACGTGCTGGCCGTGAAGGTGCAGGGTGGGCGCGCCTGCGTCAACCTGGCCATGGTGCGGGGCGGGCGCCACCTGGGCGACCGGCCCTACTTCCCCACCCACGTTGAAGATGCCCTGGTGCTGGGGGACGATGACGACGCCGACGCGGCGCTTGCCATGCCCGATGTGGCGCAGCGGGTGCTGGAAGCGTTTGTGGCCCAGCACTACACCCAGTCGCCACCACCGCCGGTGCTGGTGGTGGGGGCGTCGGTGTCACCCGGGCTGCTGGCCGCGCTGACCGAGCAAACGGGCGTGCGCATCAGTGCCGTGGCCCACCCGCGTGAGCACAGGCGCATCTGGCTGGACATGGCCCAGACCAACGCCGACATCCAGTTGGCCCGATTGCTGGCCGAGGAGGGGTCGCAGCAGGCCAGGACCCGTGCCCTGGCCCAGGCACTCGATTTGCCCCCTGATGGCCTGGCGGCGCTGCGCATCGAGTGTTTCGACATTTCCCACACGGCGGGCGAGTCCACCCAGGCATCGTGCGTGGTGTTCGAGGGGCACCAGATGCAAAGTGCCCAGTACCGCCGCTTCCACATCGAAGGCATCACGCCGGGCGATGACTATGCCGCCATGCGCCAGGTGCTGACGCGCCGTTACAGCAAGCTGGCCGAGGCCCTGCGGGAGTCCGGTGGGCAGTTGGAACAAGCCGGTGGCCAACGCATGCCGGACCTGGTGCTGGTGGACGGCGGCAAAGGCCAGGTGAGCATGGCCCGCGAGGTGTTTGTGTCACTCGGGCTGGACGTGTCGCTCATCGTGGGGGTGGAAAAAGGCGAGGGCCGCAAGGTGGGTCTGGAAGAACTGGTGTTTGCCGACGGCCGTGACAAGGTCTACCTCGGCAAGGACTCGGCTGCCCTGATGTTGGTGGCGCAGATTCGGGACGAGGCCCACCGCTTTGCCATCACTGGCATGCGCAGCCAGCGGGCCAAGGTGCGTACCGGCGGCAGCCGCCTGGAAGACATCCCTGGCGTGGGCCCCAAGCGAAGGGCCAAGCTGTTGCAGCGCTTTGGTGGGGTCAAGGGTGTGGGCGAGGCCAGCGTGGCCGACCTCATGACCGTGGACGGCATCTCTGCCGACCTGGCAGACGCCATTTACCGCGCGTTGCACTGAGCGAACCCCCATAATCAGCCCCATGTTTTTCAACCTGCCAACCTTGTTGACCTGGGCACGCATTGTGGCCATACCACTCATTGTGGGTGTGTTCTATTGGCAGGGCGTGGACATGGCCACGCGCAACCTGATTGCCACCCTCATGTTTGTGGTGTTTGCCGCCACCGACTGGGCCGACGGCTACCTGGCCCGCCGCCTGAACCAGACGTCGGCGTTCGGTGCCTTTCTGGACCCGGTCGCCGACAAATTTTTGGTGTGTGCCAGCCTGCTGGTGCTGGTGCACCTGGACCGCACCGATGTGTTTGTGGCCCTCATCATCATTGGCCGCGAAATTGCCATTTCGTCCCTGCGCGAATGGATGGCCATCATCGGCGCGACCAAGAGCGTGGCCGTGCACATGGTGGGCAAGCTGAAAACCATGGTGCAGATGGTGGCCATCCCTTTCTTGCTCTACGACGGGCAAGTGCTGGGGTGGGTGGACACGGCCTTGTGGGGGCATTGGCTGATCTGGTTGTCCGCTTTCCTCACGGTGTGGTCCATGGTGTATTACCTGCAAAAAGCCTTGCCGGAAATTCGCGCCCGCGCTCGCTGATCGGGGCCGTTCCTTTGCCCGTCAATTTCCGTTCCACCATGCCTTGGGTGTTTGTGCTGATCTGGAGCACGGGCTTCATCGTGGCCAGGTTTGGCATGCCCCATGCCCCCCCCATGTCGTTTCTGGCGGTGCGCTATGCGCTGTCCATCGCCTGCTTTTTGCCCTGGATCTGGTGGGTGGGCGTGCGCTGGCCCGCCAACCGTCGGCAATGGCTGCACCTGGGGGTGACGGGGGTGCTCATGCACGGCCTCTACCTGGGTGGGGTGTGGGCGGCGGTCAAGGCGGGCATGGGGTCTGGCCTGTCTGCACTGGTGGTGGGTTTGCAGCCGGTGCTGACAGCGCTGTGGCTCACGGCCGTGGGCGGTGTGGGTACTCAGGTGTCGCGCCGCCAATGGCTGGGCCTGCTGCTGGGCTTGGCGGGGCTGGTGCTGGTGGTGTCCCGCAAGTTCACTGCAGGTGGTCCGGGCGACACCGCCACCTGGCAAAACCTGTCCATGGCGGCGGCGGCGTTGCTGGCCATCACCGCCGGTACGCTGTACCAAAAACGGTTTGTGCAGCCCTGCGACGTGCGCACGGCCAATGCGGTGCAGCTGATGGCGGCCTTGTTGGTCACGTTGCCGCTGGCGCTGTGGGAGACTGAGGCCATGCGCTGGAACGCCGAGCTGGCGGGTGCCATGGCCTGGTCGGTGCTGGGGTTGACCCTGGGCGGCAGCTCATTGCTGTACTTGCTGATTCAGCGGGGCGCGGCCGCATCGGTGTCCAGCCTGATGTACCTGGTGCCCCCTTGCACGGCACTGATCGCCTGGCTGCTGTTTGCAGAGCCCATCACCACCACCACGCTGGCGGGCACGGCCTTGACGGCACTTGGGGTGAGCCTGGTCGTGCGCTCACCCAAACCTTGAATTTCAGCTTTTTTTGAAGTGGATGGGACCCCTTTCATGCGCACACACCGCATTGCTGTGATCGCCGGAGACGGCATTGGCCAAGAGATCATGCCCGAAGGCATACGAGCCCTGGAGGCCGCCGCCAGTCGGTTTGGCATTGGCTTGCATTTTGACCATTTCGATTTCGCCAGCTGCGACCACTACCTGCGCCATGGCCAGATGCTGCCCGACGATTGGAAGGCGCAAATCGGTGGGCACGACGCCATTTATTTTGGTGCGGTGGGTTGGCCTGACAAAGTCCCTGACCACATTTCCCTGTGGGGATCGCTGCTGCTGTTTCGGCGCGAATTTGACCAGTACATCAACTTGCGTCCGGCGCGGTTGATGCCCGGCATTGTGGCCCCCGTGGTGCGCCGTGATGGCAGTCCCCGCCTGCCCGGCGAGATCGACATGGTGATTGTTCGCGAAAACACCGAAGGGGAGTACTCTGCCATCGGCGGGCGCATGTACGAAGGCACCGAGCGCGAAATCGTGATGCAGGAGACCGTGATGAGCCGCCACGGGGTGGACAGGGTGCTGCGCCACGCATTCGAGCTGGCCCGCTCCAGGCCCAAAAAGCACCTGACCAGTGCCACCAAATCGAATGGCATTGCCATCACCATGCCCTATTGGGACGAGCGCGTGGCCGAGATGGCCAAGGCCTACCCCGACGTGCGGGTGGACAAGTTCCACATTGACATCCTCACCGCACACTTCGTGCAGCGGCCCGATTTCTTCGATGTGGTGGTGGGCAGCAACCTGTTTGGCGACATCCTCAGTGACCTGGGTCCTGCGTGCACGGGCACCATCGGCATTGCGCCCAGCGCCAACCTGAACCCGGATGGCCGTTTCCCGTCGCTGTTCGAACCCGTGCACGGTTCTGCTCCCGACATTGCCGGGCAGGGCATTGCCAACCCCATTGGTCAAATTTGGTGCGGTGCCATGATGTTGGCGCACCTCGGCCACCCTCAGGTGCACGACGCCATGCTGCGTGCCATTGAGCGGGTGCTGGACCCCGCCAACGGCGGACCACGCACCCCAGACTTGGGCGGCAAGGCCTCGACGCAGGCCTTGGGACAGGCCATTGCCGAGGCCATTTTTCACCCGGCATAACACATTTCGACAAACGAAAAAAATGGGTTTTGCCGATTTTCGGGCGGTTGTTGGGTCTAGAATTCGCGTCCTTGATTTCAGACATGCCGCGCCCAACAGCCCGCATGCGTACCCAGGCCAATCCCGTTTGGCCACGACCGAGGAACACTTGTGAACAAAACAGAACTGATCGACCACATTGCCAACGATGCTGACATTTCCAAAGCATCTGCAACCCGTGCACTGGACGCTGCACTGGAAGCCATCACCGCGGAGCTGAAAGCTGGCGGTTCGGTGTCTTTGGTGGGTTTCGGCACCTTCGAAGTGGGCGAACGCGCTGCACGCACCGGCCGCAACCCCCGCACCGGCGAGTCGATTAAAATCGACGAAGCCAAGGTTCCCAAGTTCCGCGCAGGCAAGGCATTGAAAGACGCCGTGAACTGAGCCACCGGGTTCAAAGTTTGAGGTGGGGTGCTTAGCTCAGTTGGTAGAGCGGCGCCCTTACAAGGCGTAGGTCGGGGGTTCGAACCCCTCAGCACCCACCACCACCGAAAGCAAAAGGCGAACGCAAGTTCGCCTTTTTTATTGCTGTTTTCTCACCACTCCGCACAGGACAGATTTGATGTTCGACTACATCCGCAACAACACCCGCCTCATGGGGATTCTGCTCGCGCTGTTCATCATTCCAGCGTTTGTGCTGGTGGGCGTGGATGGCTACAAGAACATGAATGGCGGTGGTGTCACCGTCGCCACCGTGGCGGGCAAAGCCATCAAGCAGGACGAGTGGGACGCCGCGCACCGCAACGAGGTGGACCGCATCCGCGCCAGTCAGCCCACCCTGGACCTGAAGGTGTTCGACACCGACGTGGCACGCTACGCCACGCTGGAGCGCCTGGTTCGTGACCGAGTGCTGAGCGAGGCCGCCCAGAACGCCAGGCTGCTCACCAGCGACAAAAAGCTGGCGCGTGACCTCCAGCGCAATGAAACCATCGCCAGTCTGCGTCTGCCCGATGGCCGTCTGGACATGGACCGATACCGCCAGTTGCTGGCGGCTCAGGGCATGTCGCCCGAGATGTTCGAAGCCCGCATGCGCAACGACCTCTCCGTTCAGCAGGTCACGCAGGGCGTCACCAACTCCAGTTTGGTCACACCGGCAGCGGCCAGTGCATCGCTGCAGGCATTTTTTGAACGGCGCGAGGTTCAACTCCAGCGCTTTGATGCCACCAGTTACAAAGCCAAGGTCCAGGTCAGCGACGCCGACGTGACCACTTTCTACAACGACAATCCTGCGTTGTTCCAGGCCCAGGAGCAGGTCGATGTGGCCTATGTGGTGCTTGACCTTCCCACGGTCATGCAGGGCATCAACCTGTCCGAGGCCGATGTCAAAGGCTACTACGAACAAAACGTCGCGCGCTACAGCAGCACCGAAGAGCGCCGTGCCAGCCACATCCTGATCAATTCCCCGGCCAGCGCACCGGCAGCCGAGCGTGAAGCTGCCAAATCCAAAGCCACCGCCTTGCTCGCCCAGGCCCGTCAGAACCCCGCAGCCTTTGCCGAACTGGCGAAAAAGAACTCCCAGGACCCAGGTTCTGCCCCCAATGGCGGCGACCTGTCGTTCTTCCAGCGCGGAGCCATGGTCAAACCGTTTGAAGATGCTGCGTTTTCGCTGACCAAGGGCGGTATTTCCGATGTGGTTGAGTCTGAATTCGGCTACCACATCATTCAGCTGACGGACCTGCGGCCGTCGGTGCGTCGTCCCTTTGAGGCGGTGAAGGCCGACATCGAGGCCGAACTCAAGAAGCAGCAGGCGCAGCGTGCGTTCGCTGAAAAAGCCGAATTGTTTGGCAACCTCGTGTACGAACAGTCGGACTCCTTGAACCCCGTGGTGGACAAGCTCAAACTCAAAGTGCAAACGGCCACCCAGATCAAGCGCGAACCCGGTCCTGGTACACCACCCGCGTTGGCCAACGCCAAGTTACTGGATGCCCTGTTCGCGGCGGACGCCATCGAGAAGAAACGCAACACCGAGTCCATCGAGGTGGGGGCTAACCAACTGGTGTCGGCCCGTGTCACCGCGCACCGGGCTGCGCACACGCTGCCCTTGGATGAGGTAAAAGGCCGCGTCCGTGACCTGCTGGTGAGCCAGATGTCCCAGGCCATGGCGCGCGCCGAAGGTGAGAAGAGCCTGACCGCCTGGAAGGGAGGTGCCGAAGCCAAGTTGTCTCCCGTGGCGGTGGTGTCGCGCGACAAACCACAAGCCCTGTTGCCCAAAGAACTGGCGGCGGCGTTGCGTGCCGACATGGCTGCGGCGCCCGCCTGGGTGGGCGTGGACCTGGGTGCCCAGGGCTACAGCGTGCTCAAGGTCCGAAAGGTCCTGAACCGTGAGACTCCGCCGGCCGAGGTGGCTGCGCAGGAGCTCGACCAATACGGACAATGGTGGACGGCCGCCGAGGCTGCCGCGTATCTGGAGTGGCTCAAGAAACAATTGAAGGCCGAGATCAAGGTGCCAAAACCAGTGCAGCGCACCACCAGCACCGGTTGATCGTTCAGATACCGCTGCCAGACAGGCAGCGGGTTCCAAAAACCGACTTCTTCAGGTTATAATTTGAGGCTTGCGGTGGCTGTAGCTCAGTTGGTAGAGTCCCAGATTGTGATTCTGGTTGTCGTGGGTTCGAGCCCCATCAGTCACCCCAAAAATTCAAAAAGCCGGTTCAGTGCCACACTGAACCGGCTTTTTTCATGACCGCGGACCACCCGCAGCGCTCCCCTGTCCACTGGTCAGGGGAGGGTGCTGTCAGTTCACCATCACCAGTTTGCCCATCACGCTGCGTGAACTCATCAGGCCGTAAGCTTGCTTCAGTTCCGACATGGGCAGGGTCTGGTTCACCAGCGGTTTGATGGTCCCCTTGCTGTACCACTGTGCCAATGTTTGCATCATGGCGGCGTTGGCTTTGGGTTCGCGTTTGGCGAAATCTCCCCAGAAAACGCCCACCAGCGACGCGCCTTTGAGCAGCGGCAGGTTCATGGGCAGTTGGGGGATGGGACCACCCGCAAAGCCCACCACCAGGTAGCGGCCACGCCATGCGATGCTGCGAAACACCGGTTCGGCGAAGTCGCTCCCCACCGGGTCATAGACCACGTCGGGGCCTTTGCCATCGGTCAACAGCTTGATTTGCTCCCGCAGACTGCCCTGTGGCGTGTGTTCGCTGTAGTTGATGGTGGCATCAGCGCCCAGCTGGCGGCACACCGCACATTTTTCGTCGGTGGAGGCGGCGGCAATCACCCTGGCACCGGCGGCTTTGGCGATCTGGATGGCTGAGGTGCCCACACCGCCTGCGGCGCCGAGGATGAGCACCGTTTCACCGGGCTGCAGGGCCGCACGGTCTACCAGCGCATGGTAAGAGGTGGCGTAAATCATGATGAAGGCGGCAGCGTCCACCGCCGGAAAGCCAGCAGGCAGTGGCATGCACAGGGCCGCATTCACCAGGGTGTGCGTGCCAAATCCGCCGGTGCCGCTCAGGGCTGCCACTTTGTCGCCCACGCGCAGGTGGGTTACCCCTTCTCCCACCGCCTGCACGGTGCCTGCGTACTCCGAGCCGGGCACAAACGGCAGCGGCGGTTTCATTTGGTACTTGTTTTGCACAATCAGCACGTCGGGGAAGTTGAGGCTGGCTGCTTCAATGGCCAGCAACACTTGGCCGGGGCCGGGCACGGGTGTGGGCAGTTCTTGCCAAGTCAAGGCGTCCACGCCAGTGGGGTTTTCGCACAGCCATGCATGCATGTAGGGTCTCCAGTCGGTCAATTGGGTTGGGTTGTGTTGGGCTGGGGGTGACCCCAGAAACGAGGTGCATGATAGGCACGGACCCCGTAAAACCGTGCCGCCGTCTTGTCGCCCTTGGGACGGGGTGGGGCACCAACCGACTGTCAGCGGCGGTCTCTAGAATCGGTGCCATGAAAATTCTGATTTGCAATGACGACGGCTACCAGGCGCCTGGCATCGTGGCCTTGTACGAGGCACTTCAGGGCCTGGCCGAGGTGGAAGTGGTGGCCCCCGAGCACAACAACAGCGCCAAATCCAATGCGTTGACACTGCATTCCCCCCTGTACGTGCACAGGGCCGCCAATGGTTTTCGGTACGTGAACGGCACGCCCGCCGACTGCGTGCACATTGCCCTCACCGGCTTGCTGGGGTACCGGCCAGACCTCGTGGTCTCGGGCATCAACAACGGCGCCAACATGGGCGATGACACCATCTACTCCGGCACCGTCGGGGCCGCCATGGAGGGCTACCTGTTTGGCATACCCGCCGTGGCCTTCTCACAGACCGAAAAAGGCTGGGGCCACCTGGACACCGCTGCCTCAGCGGCCCGAGAGCTGGTGCAACAGCTGTTGCCCAGTCTGGCCACGGCGGAGGTGGCTGTGCCCGCCTCCGCCGTGGCACGGGATGTATCGGGCGCACCTGCCGTCGGTACACACCATGCCGCCGCGCCCTGGTTGCTGAATGTGAACGTGCCCAACGTGCCGCTGCGCGAGCTCAAGGGTTTCAAAGTGGCGCGGTTGGGTCGGCGGCATGCAGCCGAAGCCGTCATCACCCAGGTCAGCCCCAGGGGGGAAACCATGTACTGGATCGGTGGTGCCGGGCCCGCCCGGGAGGATGGTGAGGGGACCGACTTCCACGCCACCGCCCAGGGCTACGCCACCATCACGCCGCTGCAGGTGGACCTCACACACCACGCGCTGCTGCCCTACTGGGCGCCAGCAGCCAGTCAATTGTCCAAAACCCTGCGGGCATTGGCATGAGCGCGGCCAGGCCACGCCCGGCATTCCCCGCGCGGTTGGATTCTCAGCCCACAGCGGTGGTCAAAAAAGTAGTAGCTAACAATTCAATGAATAAAAGCGCTGGAGGCGGTTTTTATTCTGTTTCTGGTGTGGGCCTGGATTCGTCGGCGGTGCGCGCGGCCATGGTGCGCAAGCTGGCTGCCCAGGGTGTCAGCCACCCCGAGGTGCTGCGGGCCATGGGTGAGATCGAGCGCCACCGCTTTGTGGACACCGCCTTGGTCAACCAGGCCTACGAAGACACCAGCCTGCCCATTGGCCTGGGGCAAACCATCTCCAAGCCCAATGTGGTGGCGCGCATGTTGGAGCTGCTGCTGCATGGCCGCACGGTGCCTTTGGGCCGCGTGCTCGAAATCGGCACGGGGTGCGGCTACCAGGCGGCGGTGCTCAGCCGCCTGTGCACCGAGGTGTACAGCATCGAGCGCCTGCGTGGCCTGCATGACAAGGCCCGGCTGCTGCTCAGTCCGTTGCGCGTGCCCAACCTGCACCTGTTGTTTGGTGACGGAATGCAGGGATTCGTGCCGGGCGCGCCCTACGCGGGCATCATCGCAGCCGCGGGCGGGGATGATGTGCCCGTGGCTTGGACGGAGCAACTGGCGGTCGGCGGACGTCTGGTGGCGCCCGCACACCTGGGGCAGGGCATGCAAAGCCTGGTGGTCATCGACCGCACGGCCACAGGGTTGCATCGGACGGTGTTGGAGCCCGTGCAATTCGTCCCCCTAAAATCGGGCATTGGATGACTGCGTCTCTCCACCACCACTTCCCTGTCACGTTGTGCTGACCCAGCGCAGGCTGTGCCG
Organism: uncultured Hydrogenophaga sp.; assembly: GCA_964396895.1. GTDB lineage: Bacteria > Pseudomonadota > Gammaproteobacteria > Burkholderiales > Burkholderiaceae_C > UBA2334. The sequence continues at coordinate 12,045 of CAYNGJ010000017.1, forward strand.
CCCCTGTTGCCTTGGCTGCAAGCATCACCCCGGATACCCAAGCACATGAATTTCGCTACTCCTCGCTCCTTTGTTTCACGCCCCGTTGTCTTGGGGCAGCCCGCGCTGCGCCCCCGTTCGGTGGCCTTGCTGTTGGCTTCTGCCCTGGTATTGGGCGGTTGCGCCTTCAAGCGCGTGGCCCCACCCGCACCGGTGGAAGACCGCAGTGTGACCACCGCACCCAGCACGCGTCCCATTCAGGCCGCCGATGTCGCGGTGGAGCCCCAAAAAATCTTGCCACCCGGTGCCGAGAACGCGGGCAAGCCAGGCTTCTTCACCGTTCGCCCCGGTGACACCCTGATTCGCATTGCGCTGGAGGTGGGGCAGAACTGGCGCGATCTGGTGCGCTGGAACAGCTTGGAAAACCCCAACCGCATCGAGGTGGGTCAGGTGCTGCGCATCGTGCCACCGGTGGCGGGCAGCGCCCCTGTGGCACCCACCACCGCCACCGTGGCCCCAGGTGCGGTGGTCACACCCGGCGTCACCACCGCCGCCGTGAACGAGCCAGCCGTCACTGCCAAACCCCTGCCATCGTCCACGCCCCTGGCGCCGGCCTCAACGCCCGCCAAGCCGATGCCCGCGCCTGCAGGCGAGGACGAGGTGGCCTTCATCTGGCCGGCCGCGGGCACGGTGGTGGCCTCGTTCGACGAGCAGAAGAACAAGGGCGTGGGCATTGGCGGCAAAGTGGGCGACCCGGTGGTGGCCGCGGCCGATGGCCGCGTGGTCTACGCGGGCTCCGGTTTGCGGGGCTATGGCAACCTCATCATCCTGAAACACAACAACACCTACCTCACGGCCTATGCACACAACCAGTCGCTGCTGGTCAAGGAAGACCAAGATGTGAAGCAGGGCCAGAGAATCGCCGAAATGGGCAGCAGCGATGCTGACCGTGTCAAACTGCACTTTGAGGTGCGTCGCCAGGGCAAACCCGTGGACCCAGCCCGTTTCTTGCCCACGCGCTGACCGGGGAAGTGGGGGTGCGGTCCTGAGACAATCGGGGCATGTCTGACGATTCCACGCCACTCCCCTCCCTGTCGGCCGCCCTCGCGGCCACCCGCGCCGCTTCGACCCAAAACGGCACTTCTGCCGCACCCGGCACCGCCGCTCCCACCGACGTCCCCGCCGAATCCGCCAACGACGGGCCGCGGGGCAACGCGCCACTGGCCCGAGACCATGGCCACCCCGACGACTGGCTGCACATCAACTCGCTGGACCTGGAAGCCCAGGGCGTGGCCCGCAAGGCCGACGGCAAGGTGGTGTTCATCGACGGCGCGTTGCCGTTTGAATGGGTCAGTGCACAGGTCAACCGCAAGAAAAACAACTGGGAGGCCGCCACCCTCACCACCGTTCACCGCGAGTCGTCCCAGCGGGTCCAGCCGGGTTGCCCACACTTTGGCTTGCACGCTGGGGCCTGCGGCGGCTGCAAGATGCAGCACCTCGATGCCACCGCCCAGGTGGCCATGAAGCAACGGGTGCTGGAGGACAACCTCTGGCACCTGGGCAAGGTCAGGCCGGACACCGTCTGGCGCCCCATACAAGGGCCCACTTGGGGCTACCGTTACCGAGCCCGCCTGTCGGTGCGGCACGTGGTGAAAAAGGGTGCGGTGCTGATCGGTTTTCACGAGCGAAAAAGCCGTTACGTGGCCGACATGTCGGTCTGCCCGGTGCTGCCCCCCCACGTCAGCGACATGCTGGTGCCCTTGCGTGCGCTGGTGGCCAGCCTGGACGCCCGCGACCTGTGTCCCCAGATCGAGTTGGCCTGCGGCGACGATGTGACTGCCCTGGTGCTGCGTCACCTGGCCCCCCTGGGGGCGGCAGACCAGGACCGCTTGCGCCAGTTCGCCCGCGCCCACCCCAGCGTGCAATGGTGGCTGCAGCCCAAGGGGCCAGACACGGTCCACCTGCTGGATGCCCCAGGCCAAGGGACAGAGCCCGCGCTGGAACTGGCGTATGCCTTGCCCGACTTCGGCATCCGCATGCCGTTCAAGCCCACCGACTTCACGCAGGTCAACCCCCACATCAACCGCGTGCTGGTGAGCCGTGCCCTGCGCCTGCTCGATGCCCAGCCCCACGAGCGCGTGATTGACTGGTTCTGTGGCCTGGGCAACTTCACCCTGCCCATCGCCACACAGGCCGGTGAGGTGTTGGGCGTGGAAGGCAGCGAGGCCCTGGTGGCCCGGTCCCGTGAAAATTATGAGAAAAATAAGGCTTCAGCGCAATCTGGTAAAGCGTTGGCAGCTACACAATTTGTGGCCAGAAACCTGTTTGACATGACCCCAGCGATGTTGGTGGCCGATGGCCGTGCCGACAAGTGGTTGGTGGACCCGCCGCGTGAAGGGGCATTTGCCCTGAGCAAAGCCTTGGCCGACGTGCACCAGCAGCGCCGCCGCCAGGCAGGGCTGGTCAACGTGGACCCCGCCCCGGCGGCAGATGGCACGCCGAGCACACCGGTGGCGGACGTGACCATCCCCGTCGACTGGCTGCCACCCCGGCGCATCGTGTACGTGAGCTGCAACCCGGCCACCCTGGCGCGCGATGCGGGCTTGCTGGTGCACCGGGCGGGCTACCGGTGTGTGGGGGCAGGGGTGGTCAACATGTTCCCGCACACGGCCCATGTGGAGAGCATGGCCCTGTTCGAGTGGGCGGGTCTGGGCGACTGAGCGCCTGTCCTCAGTGCTTGTCGGCGGCTTTCTCTTTGGCTGCAGATTCGCCGTCCCCATCGGCCTTGTTGGGGTCGGCCTTGGGGGGCTCGGGTGTGGGAGCCACGGGCGCGATGTTGTTCTCGCGCATGTAGGCATCCATGTCTTTCCATCCGTCGAACACCGCGGCCTTCATGGCCCTGGGGTTGAGCTTGTAGCAGTCTTCCAGCGCCCGGCTGGAGTAGCGGCAGGCTCCCCCGATGGCTTTGCCCTCGGCCATTTTCTTGTCGTTGATCTGGGTGGTCGACTCCACCCCCAGGTAGTCACACGCCGTCAGGGCCAGGGCGGATGCCAGGGCCAGCGTGGTCAAAGCCCCGCGAGGCAGGTGTGGTGTGGTCTGCATGGTATGGGTATTTTCGGCAGGATGGACCTGCACTTGAATGGTGGGTGACCCGGCACAGGCGCAAGAACGCCCGGCGTCACCCGAAAAAAAGCCCCGGCCAACGGGCAGGGGCTTGACGGACAGAGGGCCAAAACGCTGGCAAGGGCTCAGGCGTCTGAGCAGACCAGGGCTCAGTCGCGTTCGCCGCCCATCAGGCCCAGCAGGGCCAGCAGGCTCTGGAACACGTTGAACAGGCTCATGTACAGCCCCAGGGTGGCACTGATGTAGTTGGTTTCACCGCCGTCCACGATGCGTTTCAGGTCATACAACATGAACAGGCTGAAAATGCCAATGGCCAGCACGCTGATGGCCATCATGCCAGCGGAGCTGCCCACAAACACGTTGATGATGGCGCCCACCATCAGCACCACGGCACCCACCATCAGCCACTTGCCCATGCCTTCCAGGCTGCGCTTGATGACCGTGGCCAGGCTGGCCATGATGAAAAACACCCCGGCGGTGCCGCCAAAGGCCGTCATGATGAGTTCCGAGCCGTTCTTGAAGCCCAGCACCATGGCGATCATGCGCGAGAGCATCAGCCCCATGAAGAAGGTGAAGGCCAACAAAATGGGCACACCCGCTGCGGAGTTTTTGAACTTCTCGATGGCGAACATGAAACCGAACGCGCCGCCCAGGAACACGATCAGGCCCAGCCCACCACCCAACGAGGCGGTGATGCCCGTGGCCACACCCAACCAAGCACCGGCCACGGTGGGCAGCAGGCTCAGGGCCAGCAGCCAGTAGGTGTTGCGCATGACTTTGTTGCGCTGCTCGACGGAGGCCACGCCACCGTAGCCGTAGGAATAAACGTTGTCAGACATGGTTGCAGTCTCCAGAGGTGGTTGCCGGGAAAACGCGGTGGAATCCGCAAAACACGCCCTGGTACTTTCAGGGCACGTTGCATTCTAGGTCAGCAGGGCCAACTGTTTTGCAGGTGTGAGAGCGCCCTTGCGCCAGAAAGTTCAGCACGCCAATGTCACTCCGGCATCGGGGGCACCCCACGGCAAAGCAGCTTTGACCTGAACGCCTGTAATGGCGGGGGTGGCAGGGCTGGCTGCGCCGCTATGCTCTTTGCTGTTGGGCCATGGGGCTGGGTGCGCGTGGCCCGCCATCCCCCGCGTGGCCACTTTTTCACCACCCACCATTTGGACAGGACATCCCCATGAAGCAGCGCAGCGCCCTTGAACTGAGCGACATCAAAACCATCGCCGCCGCGGCCGAAGCCGAGGCCGTGCGCAACGGCTGGGCCGTCACCATCGCCATTGCCGACGAAGGCGGGCACCTGCTGTGGTTGCAGCGCCTGGACGGTGCACCCCCCATTTCGGCCCACATCGCCCCCGCCAAGGCCCACACCGCCGCGCTGGGCCGCCGTGAAAGCAGGGTGTACGAAGACGTCATTAACGGCGGACGCACTTCGTTTTTGAGCGCACCCGCCGTGCAGGGCATGTTGGAAGGTGGGGTGCCCATCCTGAAAGACGGGTTCTGCCTGGGTGCTGTGGGGGTGAGCGGTGTCAAGTCCAATGAAGACGCCCAGATTGCCAAAGCGGGCATTGCCGCCATCGGTCTGTGAGGGTTCCCCTGGGCATTTGGGGGAATGAAAAAAGGGATGGCTGGATGGCTTGGAGTCCGTCTGGCTTTCCAAAAAACGACTTCCGTTGCGCCAACGCCATGGCCCGCATGGGCGCATGAACCGGTTGACCCACGGGTCGCCCCACGACCGGAACTATTTGGTCAAAATGAGTTTGCCCAGGCGCGTGGCCTGCAGCCGGTAAATGTTGCCGTTGTGTGCAATGGCCACCGTCGTCTGACCCTGCAACAGCGCCTGGCTGGACAGGGGCTCGGACGGGGCGTTGGGTGGGTGACGCTGGCCTGCCGGTGCGGCCATTCCGTTGGTGCCTGCGGAGGCAGACATCGGTGCCATTTCTGCGCTGGCGGTGTGCGGGCTGATCATTTGGCGGGCTCCGTGATGAAACCTATTTTTCGGATACCCGCCTGCTGCGCCGCGGCCATGGCCTGCGCCACGCGCTCGTAGCGCACGGCGCGGTCGCCGCGGATGTGCAGGTCAGGCTGCGGGTCCTGGCTGGCGGCGGCGGCCAGGTGGCCCTGCAGGGCGTTGTCGTCGGCCAGGCGCGCGTCGTTCCAGAAATACTGTCCGTCGGCATCCACACTCAGGCGCACGGTTTCGGGTTTGACCAGCTCTTTTTCGTTGCTGGCCTGGGGCAGGTCGATGTTGACCGCGTGTTTCATCACCGGCACGGTGATGATGAAGACGATGAGCAGCACCAGCATCACGTCGATGAGTGGAATCATGTTGATTTCACTCATCATTTCGTCATCGTTGTCAGAGAAGGTTCCGTGGGACATGGGGGTTCCTGTGGCACAGGCCGTGCAGAGTCAAAAAGGGTGCGCTGTGGGGCTGACGGTCAGCCCTGGCGCAGGTTGACCACCGCCGCTCGCGGCGTGTGTGAGGCCGGTGCGGGGGCCGTGCCCGCGCCGTCGCCCACGCCGTGGCTGCCTCGAACCCGGGCACCGGTGACGAACAGCGCGTGCAGGTCATGGCCAAAGCGGTTGAGCTTGTGCAGCACGCCTTTGTTGCCGCGCACCAGCGCGTTGTAGCCGAGCACCGCCGGAATGGCCACGGCCAGACCCAGCGCGGTCATGATGAGTGCTTCGCCGATGGGGCCTGCCACCTTGTCGATGGTGGCCTGGCCCGCCGCGCCTATGCCCAGCAGGGCGTGGTAAATGCCCCAAACCGTGCCAAACAGGCCCACAAAAGGGGCGGTGGAACCCACCGACGCCAGCACGGCCAAGCCGCCTTGCAAGCGGGCGGTTGATTCGTCGATGCTGTTGCGCAGCTCGCGGGTCACCCAGTCGCTCAGGTCCATCTGGTCGTGCAGTTGCGGGCGGGGTGTGTTGCCGGGTGGGGTGGTGATGTCGTCTTGGCGCAGGATGTGGCGGGTGGCATCACGCCCGGTGAGGGCCAGCTGGCGAAACGGGTTCTGCGCGTCGTCACCCAGTTGGCGCAAACCGTCTTCAAAGTCGGTGGCATGCCAGAACCCGTGCACGGCCTTGGCGTGCGCCCGGTGCTGGCGCAGGTTCAGCGCCTTGACCAGCAGCACCACCCAGGTGGCCAGCGACATGGCGAGCAGGATGGTGGCCACGCTGCGGGTGACCCAGTCGCCTTGGGCCCAGACGTGGGCCAGTCCAAATTCGGTGTTCATGACCTCAATCTCCAAAAACAAGAGCTAACAATTGAATAAAGAAAAGCGCTGGAGGCACTATTTGTTTAAATTTTACGGTTCCAGCACAAAATGAATGGGCACGTTGAACCACATGGCCTTGGGCTCGCCGTTGACCTTGCCCGGCAGGTATTGCCAGGTCATCACGGTTTTCAGCGCAGCCTGGTCGAGCCGGTCGTACCCGCTGGAGGTGCGGATCTCGGCTTGGCTGCCCACCCCGTCCAGCCCAATGAAAACGCGCACCACCACTTTGCCTTGCTCCCCCAGGCGTTTGCTCAGGGGTGGGTAGGGCGGTGGGCGGTTGTTCAGGTAGTCGGCGTTGCTGCTGGGCAGATCGATGCGGGGTGGAGCCGGGGGGGCTGGCGGTGAAGGGCTGGCGGCCACCGGGGCAGCAATGGGCGGTGCGGGTGGCTGCGGTGCCAGTGTGCCCGTCACGCTCTGGGGTGACGGTGTGCTGCTGACCACGGCGACGGGCAGAGGGGGGGGGGGCAGCGGTGGGGTGGGAGTTGGTGGGCTGACCTGCGTCCGTGGCTGGGGTTTGGGCTTGGGTTGGGGGGGCGGTGGGGGTTGCACTTGAGGCACCGCAGGCTCAATGAACTGCGCAATCACCTCGGCAGGCACCACCACCTCCACCGCACGGCGCAACAAACCACTTTGCAGGGCGTACAACCCCACTGCGTGCACGGCCAGCACGGCCACCACCACAGCGGTGTGGCGCGGCAGCGTAGAGGGGCGGGCCAGCGCGGCAGGCCTGGCTGGGGACTGGCGGTTCTCAGAAACGAAAGCAGGCATGAGGCTTGTGCAATAAGTCACTGACCCGCTGACGGCGCAGTGGGTTGATGGGGTGCGGTGGCCAGGCGCAGGTGCGCCACCGCGACGCTGGGACTGCATTCTTGCCACAGGTCACGGGCGCACCCTTCGCAACGGCCACACTGGGTGGCCACGCCCAGTTCAAATTGGATGGCATCGAACGACAGGCCTTGCCGGGCACACTGGGCAATGGCGCGGTCACTGACACGATGGCAGACACACACAATCATGGGGGCAAACTCCTGAGGGTGATGACGATCATCACAGGCATCAATTCTAAATGAGAATTGATCGCGTTTGTTGATGATCATGTGCTATTTTGCAGTGCAGCATGGACCTGCGGTTGCAGTGTCTCAGCCCAGCAGCACCCAGTGGTTGTCGGGCACCATGGCCACAGGCCAGGGCAGCAGGGCGGGGGGCTCGCTGGGGTGCCAGCGGGCCACGCCGCGCTCGCTGCCCAGCAACACGCCTTCACGGCCCGATCCGCCAGGGGATGCCAGGGCGCACAGCTCCTTCAGTTCGGCCACAGGGAAGAGCTGCGCCGGGGCATCGGGGTGCCACAGTACGCCGCGACCCACGCGCTGACCGCTGAGCACAAAGCCGCCGCCGGGGCCGGGGGCAATGTCGCCCGCATAGCCACTGGCGTTCGCGTCGCGGCTGGGCACTGTCAGCGCCTGACCGTCCCACACCGCGAGCACGGGCGCGACCGCACGGCGGCTGGGCTCGTCGTGTTCGGCCTGCAGGGCAATGCCCAGCAGGGGGTGGGTGGCGTCCCCATTCCAGGCCATGTGGCGCAGACTGAGGCGGGCGTCCGCCAGGCGCCACTGGCCCAGCAGTTCACCGTGTCGACCGTCCAGGCGGACCAGGGATGGGTTCATCTGGTCCAGGTCGCGCTTTTTGCCGTCGGGGGTGCGGGGGATGCCACCATTGACCAACAGCAGCGCGCCGCTGGCGTCGATCAGGCACTGGTGGGGGTCGCGCCCGTGGGTGGGCCACTCGGCCTGTTTGCGGAAATGGCGCACATCACGCACCGACACCCAGCCATCCCCGGTGTGGCGGTCGGTTTCGGGGGTGTATAGCCAATCGCCGTCAGCGCTGGCGATGACGTGGCCGTCCAGACTGCGGTTGGGGCGCTCGGTGGTCAGGTCGTGGTGCAGCACCACCTGGCCCTGAGCATCGAGGCGCCGCATCCAGCTGCCTGGGCGCGCCGCCAGCACCAGAAAGCCACCACCCGGCTCCGCCATCACGCCATGGGCTCGGGTGGGCACGGCGTGTTCGGCGACCACCCGCACGGTGCGGGCGGCCCAGTCCAGTGCGAGCACGCCCACACAGTCCTGGGTCTGTGGTGTGGCCTGCAGGGCTGTGGCGGGGAGCACCCGCCGCCAGGCAGCCCCCAGGCGGTGGACGGTGTGCGGACTGGCCGTGGCGGGCAACCCGGCAGCGGCCCAGCCGGGACCGCCCAGCGCCAGGGCGCCCAGCCCCAGGCCCTGAGCCAGCGCGCGGCGGCGCCCAGGGTTGTGTGGGGGAGGATGAGGGTGACTGTGGGCGGGTGTCATGATGGGTTTCCTCAGAACTTGATGTTGGCCGTCACCTGGAACACGCGCCCTGCACCTGGCACGTAGTGACCGGAGTACAGCGAGTCGGCGTAGAGCTTGTTGGTCACGTTGCTGAGGTTGGCTTTGAGGGTGAGGCGCTCGAAGTCGAACGTGTATTCCGCCATCAGATCAGCCGTGACCCAGGCTGGCACTTCCCACCCGGGGTTGCGGTTGGGGGTCTGGCGGCCACGGAAATTCAGGCCACCGCCCACGCGCAGTTGGGGCGTGAGCTGGTAGGTGGTCCACACGGTGCCCGAGTGGTAGGGGGTGAGGCTGGGGCGGGTGCCCTGGCCTTCCGCACCCGCCACGCCCTGGTCGATGTTGGCCACGGGCATCCACATGTAGGAGCCAAACACTTCCCACTGCGGGGTGAGGCGGCCGGTCACGTCCACCTCGACCCCGGCCACATGGCGTTTGCCCGACAGCGTGACCAGGTTCACCAGCGGGTCGGTGTTGCGCTCGTGCAGTTTGGTGCTGCGGAACACGGCAAAGCGGGTGGTCCATTGGCGGTTGGCCGAGTCCAGCTTGCCGCCGAATTCGATGTTGATGGCTTGCTCGGGTGGCGTGTTGACGTTGCTGGCCCCCAGCGAGTAGGCGTCACCTGAGGTGTTGAACGAGGTGGCGGCGCTGACGTGGTAGCTGTGCAGGTCGTTGGGTTGGTAGAGCACGCCCACGCGTTTGCTCAGCTCAGACACCGTCATGCGGTAGCCGGTGGTGGTGATGGGGCCCGCAGCAGCGGTGGGGATGGCGAAGGTGTCGTAGTCGCCCACCAAGTGGTCGTAGCGCAGACCGGCCAGCACCTTCCAGTGCGGAGCCACCTGCACCAGGTCTTGTACGTACAGGCCGTAGCCCTTGGAGGTGTAGCGGCTGGTTTCGCGCAGCACGCGGGTGCCTTCGTCCACCCAGTTGCCGGATGTGACACCGCCCACGGTGGTGGTGGGTTTGGTTGGTACCACGCCGCCTTGAGGCACGGAGCGGGCACCGTACACCACTTTTTCTTCATGCGCGAAGTCGGCACCGACTTGCAGCTCATGCTTGAATCCCAGCGATTCAAACTTGCCGCTGAAGTCGGACTGGGCGTAGACGTTGTCCAGGTTTTGCACCTTCAGGTTGGTGCCACGCGTGAACACCGTGCCCGAGCCGAAGTTGGCCAGGCTGGTGGGCGTGGTGATGCTGGGACACAGGCTGTTGACGGCGCCGGTGTTGGCGTTGGGGCCGCACAGGCGCACGGCGCTGGCGCGTTGGTCGCGCTCGTAGCTGCCTTTGCGCACTTTGGTGGTCAACTCGTTGTCGCGGTCAAAGCGGTGGGTGTGGCTGAGGGTGACGTAGGTCGCCTGACCTGCGTTGCGGTCGCTGTCCAGCCCGTAATAGGCCGTCGGGGCCAGCGGCAGCACGGTGGCGGTGCTGGCAGGCGACCCGTTGGGGTTGCTGGTGGACTGCGCCGCCGTGGGGCGTATCCAGGGCAGACCGTAGTTCATGCCGTTCTGGTTGTCCAGGTGGTAGAGGCTGGCGCTGAACTCGTCGCGCTCGCCGATGCCGTGGCGGTAGGTGGCGGCCACTCCCTTTTTGTCCAGGCTGGTGCCAGCACCGTTGTTGTCGGCCTTGGTGACCATGGCGTTGAGCCGCAGGGCGGCACCTTCGCCGGTCTGGATGTTGAAGTCTCCCACCGCGCGCTTGTAGCCATGGCTGCCCACGGTCAGGTCCACCCGGTGCTCATCGATGGCGCGGGGCAGCTTGTTCACCATGTTGACCGCTCCACCGGTGGAGCCACGGCCAAACAGCAGGGAGGCGGAGCCGCGCAAAATTTCCAGCCTGTCCAGGCTGAAGGTGTCGCGGTCGTAAAAGGCGGGGTCGCGCATGCCGTCCACAAACACGTCGCCCGTGCTTTGCAGCGGGAAGCCGCGCAGGCGAATGTCTTCCTCGCCGCCTTCTGCCGCCAGGAAGCTGATGCCCCCGGTGGTTTTCAGCACCTCTTTCATGGTGTCCAGGTTGCGGTCGTCCATCAGCTTTTCCGTCAACACGGTGATGGACTGCGGAATGTCGCGCAGCAGCTGCTTGCCTTTGCCGATGGTGGTTTCGGTGGCGCGGATACTGTCTTTGCCTTCGGCCGCTTGCGCACGCTCCTTCACCGTCACGGTGGTCAGTGTTTTTTCAGCGGCGGTGGTGGTGATGGCCGATGTTTGCGCCATGGCCCCCATGGAGCTGGCCAGCAGCAGTGCACCCCAGGGCAGTGCGGTGGCGGAATGGGGTGAAAAAAGAGTAGCTGTTGTACGAACAGACGCTTGCGCTACAGGTGTTTTTTTGCCGATAAAGTTGCGGGTGGACATGCAGTGGACCCCATCAGGTGTTGTCGGCTGGCTGATGAGGGCATGGTCGGACTGCGGGTCCGGCTGATCACTGGCTGGCTGGTGCTCTGATTATCATTGCAAATGAGATTGACTCGCATTGTCATTTGCTGATTCGACTCTCACTGTGTGCCAAAGACAACAGTTTTGCCACGCGGCGGTCGGTGCGTCGGAGGCCTGGTGGCCAGGTCCGACGCGGTACCGACCGCCAGTGACGGATCAGGACGGGGTGCCCATCATGCTTTGTTGGTAATTTTGCAACCCGACGCGTTCGATCAGTTCCAGCTGGGTCTCCAGGAAGTCCACATGTTCTTCCGTGTCATCGAGGATTTTTTGCAGCAGGTCGCGCGACACGTAGTCACGCACGCTTTCGCAGTGGGCAATGCCGTCTTTCACGGTGGCCTGAGCGCCGCGTTCAAGTGCCAAGTCGCTGCCGAGGATTTCCGGCACGGTCTCACCGATGTTGATTTTTCCCAGGTCTTGCAGGTTGGGCAGGCCGTCGAGCATGAAGATGCGGTCCATCAGCAGGTCGGCATGCTTCATTTCGCCAATGCTTTCGGCGTATTCCTTGGCCGCCAGCTTGTCCAGACCCCAGTGTTTGAGCATGCGGTAGTGCACAAAGTACTGGTTGATGGCGGTCAGTTCGTTTTTCAGCTGCGCTTGCAGCCAGGCAATGGCTTGGGGGTCGCCTTTCATGGGGGGGCTCCTATGGTGGTTGGATGTACTCAGGCGGGCGTGAAGACCGTGCCTGTGCGGGCAACCATTATGCGCAGGCGACTTTCGCGCGATGTGGGTGCGCGACAAAACCTGTCAGACCTGGTTTTGCTCAGCACTCGGTGCATTGGTATGCTTCGCTTGGCTGGGCTGACGGGTCGGAATGCGCCAGACCACCCAGGCACCCACCGCACCCAGACACAGCAGCAGCGCCTGCACCCAAGGCTGAGCATGGAATTGCCAGGTGGACAGCAGCACCATCAGCGTCATCAGCCCAATGGACACCCGTTTGATGCGCATCGGCAGGCTGCGGTGGGTTTCCCAATCGCGCACCATGGGGCCAAGGTACCTGTGGTTGACCAGCCAAGCGTGCAGGCGGGGTGATGCCTTGGCAAAACAGGCCGCGGCCAACAGCACGAACGGGGTGGTGGGCAGCCCGGGCAGTACCACGCCCAAAACGGCCAGTGCCAGCGACAACAAACCGGCCACCACCAGCAGCCAGCGTTTGACGATGGGCCCTGCGTTCATGCGGCCCCCGCGGGTGGCCACGCTGCCAGCCAGCCTGCCGGGTGGTGGTGCAGCGCCATGCCCACCATGTGCGCGGCCACCACCAGGGCCAGCAGGCCAAACCACAGGCGCCCGGCGCGGCTGCGGGCGCGCTTGAGCGCCCAGGAGCCCAGCAGCACATACGCCACCAGCGCCAGCAGCTTGGCCCCCAGCCATGGGCTGTGCCACGGGTGCCAACCGCCCAGCACCCACAGGACCACACCGGCGACCAGCAGCACCGTGTCAATGGCCACGCTCACCAGCCGGGTGCGCGGTCGCATGGCCCAGCCAGCCTGCACCAGCACACCTGCCCAGCGCGCGGCAAACAACGACAGGCTGAGCGCGATGCTCAGGTGGTGGATGGTTTTGACATGGGGATAAAGGAAGGTGACATCAGGCATGGCGAGAGTGAGTGTCGCAGCTTGTGGCCATGCCTTCTTCGCAACCCTTCAAACCGTCTGGCTGTAGACATGTGTTTGAAAACACATGCCAATGCTCTATCTAAATAGGAATTATTCGCATATACTGTGTGAGCTCAGCCAGCCGGATGTCGACACGCCGCCCTTGATGGGGCGGAAGGAGCGTTGCATCACGCCAGCCAATTCACCAAATCCTGATGAATGTTGATGTGATGAAAACCTCCTGTGCTGTTCTCGTGCCTTGTCAACCTGGGCCCTTGCGCCTGACGCCGTTGGCTGCCGCCGTGGCCTGTCTGGTATGGGCTGCTGTGTGGTCAGAGCCTGTCCAGGCGCAGACAGGCACCCTGTTGGCGCAGACCAGCTTGAAAGTAGTCGTCATCAGCGGTGCCCGCTCCGAACGCGAGCGCAAGGACGTGCCCGCCAGCGTGGACGTGTTGTCGGGCGAAGACCTGAACCCCGCCGTGGTGCAGGACATTCGCGACCTGATCCGGGACACGCCCAACGTCAGTGTCAAGCGTGCGCCGCAGCGTTTTGGCGGTGTGAACACGTCCACCGGGCGCGATGGCAACTCGGGCTTCAACATCCGTGGTCTGGAGGGCAACCGTGTGCTGTTGACTGTGGATGGCATCCGCATGCCACGTGAGATGGTCAGCGGCACGCTGGGCCCCAGTGCCTTTGGCCGCGACCATTTCGACCTGGGCCTGGTGTCGCGGGTGGAAATTCTGCGCGGCGGCAGTTCGGCGCTGTACGGATCAGACGGCCTGGCGGGTCTGGTGGCCATGTTCACCACCGAGCCGAAAGATCTCCTGAAACAAGACCAGGCACTGGGGGGGCGCGCATTGGCCAGTTACTCCAGCGACGACGGCATGAAGCGCGTCGGTGCCACCGTGGCCGGCAGGCCCAATGACGGTCTGCAGTGGTTGCTCGGTGCCAATGTGGCCGGCAGTCACGAGCTGGACAACATGGGCACCAACCAGGCGCTCAACAGCACCCGAACGGCCCCCAATCCGCAAAAAGACCGGCAGACCTCCGTGTTGGGCAAGGTGGTGTTGACGCCCGGTGGCGGCCAGAAGCACACCTTCACGCTGGAGCACGTGGACAAAAGCAGCGATGTCGAGGCCTACAGCGGCCGGTCCCGCACCACCGGTCGCACACCGGCCACCACCTGGGACGTGACCGACTTGGATGGCACCAGTGACATGAACCGCGACCGCCTGAGCTGGGATGGACGGCTCCAGCTTGACAGCCGATGGGCGGACGAAGTGAGAACAATGGTGGCCCTGCAAAGGTCTGATTCACGGGAGGTGACGCTGGAGCGTCGCACCAACCTCAGCCACGTGGTGATGCCCCTGCGCTCACGCGACGTGACCTACAAAGAGAATCTGGCGCAGGTGGTGTTGCAGGCGGAAAAAACCTGGCCCCTGTCCGCCGGATGGAGCAACAAGCTGGTGTACGGCGTGGACCTGTCCAGCACCCGAATGGACAACCTGGTGACAGGGACCGAGCCACCCAGCTACGAAGGCTACCCACTCAAGCGCTTCCCACCCACCACCGAGCAGCAATCGGCCCTGTTTGTGCAGAGCGAGTTGGCCAGTGACCGCTGGAGCGTGATTCCCGCACTGCGCTACGACCGTTTCAAGCTGGATGCCCGCAAAGACGTGCTGTACCCGCTCAACCCCGCCTCACTGTCGGACGGTGCCTGGTCGCCCAAGCTGGGGATGATCTTGCGCGCCACCGATGCGGTGAGTGTGTACGGCAACCTGGCCACCGGTTTCAAGTCGCCCGGTGCGGCACAGCTCAACAGCTTCTTTGAAAACGTCACTGGCTTTTACAAAACAATCCCCAACCCCAACCTGAAGCCCGAAACCAGCCGCACGGTGGAGCTGGGTGTGCGCGGGCAAGTCGGCATGGTCGATTGGGATGCCGTGGCCTTTCATGGGCGGTACAAAGACTTCATTGAGGAGTTGGTCCAGGTGTCAGGCTCAGGCCGACCGGGTGACCCACTCGTGTTTCAGGCTGTCAACAAGCAGGCGGTGCGCATCAGCGGCTTTGAGGTCAAGGGCTTGGTGAAGGTGTCGCCGGCCACCGGCATCCGGTTCGCCATGGGCCACACCCAGGGGCGCGACACCGCCGCCAACCAACCGCTGAACTCGGTCAACCCGCGCAAAGTCATGGTGGGCGTGGATCACCAAGTGGGGACATGGCGCCTGGGCGCCACCGTCACCCATGTGGCGGCCAAGGCAGCCGCCGACATACACCACACGCTCACAGGCACCAGCACCCAGTTCGCGCCACCGGCACACACCATCCTGGATGTGAAGGCGAGCTGGCAGATCACCCAGGCCACCCGGCTGACGGCCACTCTGCACAACCTGACCAACAAAAGGCATTGGGAGTGGACCAACGTGCGCGGCATTGCCAGCAATTCAGCCGTGCTCGACAGCTACGCCGCACCAGGCAGGAGCGTGAGTGTTGGGCTGGTCACCGCTTTCTGACACAGGAGAACGCCATGCGCCGCCACCCCCGCACCCCTGCCGACACCTTCGCCGCTGACGACGATGGCGAGCAATACACCATGCCATGTGCTGAAGCGATGCTGGCCGGCACCCTGGCGTTGATGACTGGCTACGCCCAGCAGCACGATGCCAGTGTGCGCAGCCTCATGGCGCGCAAGGTGGTGTCCAACCTGTTCTTCCTGTCCGGCCACCCTCAACTGAGCGACGCCTTTCGCACCATGGTGCTCAACCTTCGTGCCCGCTGGCAGGAGGACTGCCAAGTGGTTGCCCCGCATGCCGAGAATGCTCAGACTTTAAATTCAGAAACAAATTGGCACTCAGCGCCCGTAAATATTCAATAGTTCACTATTTATTTGTTAATCACCACCATGACCACAGAGAACCTTTTAGCCGACGTTCGCCTGGCCTGCCAGCGGTTTCCTGCGCAGTTCCAGACCCTGCACCTGGGCACCGTGGCCGCAGACGGCCAGCCCGAAGCCAGCTACGCCCCCTACGTGGCAGACCAGGGGCGCTACTACGTGTACCTGAGCCGACTGGCCCGCCATGCGGGCAACTTGCGTGACGTGCCCAGGGCCAGTGTGCTGTTCATCGAAGACGAAGCACAGGCCAAGCACCTGTTCGCCCGCGAGCGCCTGACCCTGGCCTGTGCGGTGACGGAAGTGTCCCGTGACACCCCGCGCTTCGAGGTGGTGCTTGACCTGTTTGGCGAGCGTTTTGGCAAGTTCATGCAGGTCATGCGGCCGCTTCAAGACTTCGGCTTGTTTGAGTTGCAGCCCGTCACTGGCTCCTACGTCGCGGGGTTTGCCCGCGCCTACGTGCTCGACGGTGGTGATTTGGACCACATTCGGCACCGCAACGATGGGGGCCACCTGGCCCCGGACCGCGAAGCTGAACAGCGCTTGAACGAGGAGTTGACCCCGTGAGCGACGCTTTTGATGACGCCAGCCAGCAGGTTCGCGCCGCTTTTGCCCAGGCACGTGCCAGCGGCTTGCGGGCCAAGGAAGCCGCCGAAGCCATCGGTGTGACCGAGGGCGTGGCGCTGGCTGCCCATGCGTTTCAGGGGCAACCCGAATTGGCTTCGCTGGCGGTGAACACGCCCCTGACCACTTGGGCGCTCAAGCCCGACTGGCTGGATCTGCTGAAAAACTTGGAAGCCTGCGGTCCGCTGATGGCGCTGACCCGCAACGCAACCACCGTGCACGAAAAAACCGGCGTGTACAGCAACCTGTCGGGCAACGGCCACATCGGCTTGGTCGTGGGGCAGGACATCGACTTGCGGTTGTTTTTGCAGTGTTGGGCCGGCGGTTTTCTGGTGGTGGAGCCAGGCAACCCCACGGATGGCCATGCCAGAACCAGTCTGCAGTTTTTCGATGCACGCGGTGTGGCGGTTCACAAGGTGTTTCCGGTCAAGGGCACGCAACGTGGCATTTGGGACCGGGTGATCGAGTCTTGGGTGGAGCCCGAGCGGGTGGTCACCTTCGACCCCACACTGTCGGCCGACCCCAAGCGCAGCGGCGAAGGCCTGGATGCCGCTGCACTGGCCGCCGACTGGGCTGGCATGACCGACACCCACCAGTTTGTTGGTCTGCTCAAGAAGCACCACGTCGAGCGCCAGCATGCATTGCAGGTGGCGCGTGGGCGCTTCACGCGGCAGGTGCCCGTGTCGGCGGTGCGTCAGGTGCTGTACAGGTCCGCGTTTGATGGCCTGCCCATCATGGTGTTTGTGGGCAACCCGGGTTGCATACAAATCCACAGTGGCCCGGTGGTGCGTGTCGAACCCATGGACATACACGGCAAAACCTGGCTCAACGTGCTGGACCCAGGCTTCAACCTGCACCTGCGCGAAGACCTCATCGCCCACTGCTGGGTGGTGGAAAAGCCCACCGAAGACGGCATCGTGTCGTCGCTGGAGGTGTTTGATGCCGGTGGCGATGTCATGACCATGCTGTTTGGGGTGCGCAAACCCGGTCAGCCCGAGTTGCAGGACTGGAAAGACTTGCTGGCGGAGCTGCCCACCCTGGGCATGGACGGGCATGTTGTCGGCTGACGTTTCCCCACTGCATGAACCCTTCGCACACGAAGGAGGGCCCACTCTTTGAATGACTTATCGGACACGACCTCCCATGAACCCCAAGCACCCCCTTCCAAGCCCGCTCGTCGGCGGGCCTTCGCGCCGCGAAACGCTGCGCCAACTGGCCAGCCTGAGCGCCGCTGGCTGGGCACCGGCAATCGGTGGCGCACTCTGGGCGAGTGTGGGTGCGGCTGTGGCACAGACGCCGAGCCCGCCTTCCGTCGCCGCAGCAGCTCACGCACCGGGGGGGAGGCTGATCACGGTGGGCGGGGCGCTGACTGAAATCGTCTATGCCCTGGGGCTGGAGCGGCTGCTGGTGGGCACTGACACCACCAGCCTGTACCCCGCAGCGGCCCAAAAAACCGCCAAGGTGGGTTACATGCGCCAGTTGTCGGCCGAGGGGGTGCTGTCGCTCAAGCCCACGGCGGTGGTCAGCACCACCGAGGCTGGGCCGCCCGTGGTGCTGGACCAACTTCGCTCTGCGGGCGTGAAGGTGGAGCAGATCAAGGCCGACCACACCTGGGACGAGGTGCGCCGCAAAATTGAGGCCGTGGGCCGGGCGGCCAGCCAGACAGAGCAGGCCCAAGCCCTGTGGCAGCGGCTGGATGCCGACTGGCGGCGCACCCAAGTCCAGGTGGCCCGGCTGGTGCAGGCCCGGCAGGCGACGGGCAAGCCGCTGCCCAATGTGTTGTTCCTGCTCTCGCACACCGGCAGTCCTCAGGCCAGCGGGGAGGGCACTGCAGCGGATGCCGTGATTCGTTTTTTGGGTGCCCGCAACGCCATGACCGGTGCGCACGGCTTCAAGGGGTACAAGCCCATCACGCCTGAGGCCATGGCCGCCGCTGCGCCCGATCTCATCCTCACCACCACGCAGGGTTTGGAGGCCGTTGGGGGCGAAGAGGGCATGTGGACGCGGCCAGAGCTGCAGCTGACCTCAGCGTATCGAAACCGCAAAAACAGTGCGGGCACGCTCATTCACTTGGATGCGCTGGAGTTGCTGGGCTTTGGCCCCCGCATGCCCGCCACCATCGCTGCACTGGCGCAGCGGGTGTTGTCATGAGTGGTGTGGCGCAGGTGACCAAGGTGGCAGAAGGCAGCTTGCAGCGTCTGACCCCAGGGCGCACGCTGGCCTTGGCCGCACTGCTGTTGGCCGCGGCGTTGGTGCTGGCCGCCACGCAGGGTGCCTACGCACTGCACACCGACCGCCTGTTGCCGTTGCTGTGGGAGGGGCTGACTGGCCCATGGATGGCCGCGAACAATGCCGACTGGCCCGTGGATGCCCAGGTGTTCTACAACATCCGCCTGCCACGCGTGCTGCTGGGCGTGGCCGCCGGGGCCGGGCTGGCCGTGGCCGGGGCGCTGATGCAGGGCATCTTTCGCAACCCGCTGGCCGACCCTGGGCTGATTGGCGTGACCAGTGGCGCCGCGCTGGCCGCCGCGCTGAGCATTGTGGTCGGTGCCGCCTGGTGGCCCGACCTGCCGCGCGCACTGGGCAGCTGGACGCTCGTGCTCTCCGCCTTTGCCGGGGGCATGGCCGTCACGGCCGTGGTGTACGTGCTGTCGCGTGCCGAAACCGGTGCCCGCGTGGGCATGATGTTGCTGGCAGGTATTGCCATCAACGCGGTGGCGGGGGCCGGGTTGGGGCTGCTGAGCTACATGGCCACCGATGAGCAGTTGCGCAGCCTGCAGTTCTGGTTGCTGGGCAGCCTGGGCGGGGCGCGCTGGAGCGCCGTGGCCCTGGTGTGTGGCCTGGTGGTGCTGGCGCTGGCGCTGGCCTTGCCGCTGGCGCGCTCGCTCAACGCCTTGTCGTTGGGCGAGGCGCAGGCCAGCCTGCTGGGGGTGGACGTGCGCCGCTTGCAGCAGCGTGCCGTGTTGACTGCGGCGGTGGCCGTGGGCGCCATCACCGCCACCACCGGCATCATCGGTTTTGTGGGTCTGGTGGCTCCGCATGTGGTGCGCCTGGTGGCCGGGCCAGACCACCGGGTGCTGCTGCCCGCGTCTGCTCTGTTGGGGGCGGCGCTGGTGCTGCTGGCCGATGCCGCTGCCCGCACCCTGGCCCAACCCGCCGAGTTGCCGCTGGGTGTGCTGACGGCGTTGCTGGGCGGGCCGTTTTTCTTGCTTCTGTTGCGGGCCACCGGGGGGCGGGCATGGCGCTGAGTTACGAGAGCCTTCATTTTTCGGTGCGCGGACGCACCCTGCTGCACCCCTTGAGCGGGGCGCTGGTGGCCGGGCAGGTCACGGCCATCGTGGGGCCCAACGGAGCGGGCAAATCCACCTTGCTCAGCCTGCTCTGTGGCGCCCAAGCGCCCACGCAAGGCCAAGTGGCGCTGGACGGGCAGGCATTGGCCGCCTGGCCACACGGCAGCCTGGCGCGGCGCAGGGCCGTGCTGGCGCAGGACAACGCTGTGGCCTTTAACCACTCGGTGCAAGAGGTGGTGGCCCTGGGCCGTTACCCCCACCGGCTGTGCCCCGCACGTCAGGAAGACGACATCGTCCCGCAGGCCATGGCCCACGCCGGGGTGGCGGGCATGGCGCAAAGGGGCATCCACAGCTTGAGCGGTGGCGAGCGGGCCCGTGTGCACTTTGCCCGCGTGCTGGCCCAGGTGTGGGAAGCCCCCGAGCAGGGCAGCCGCTGGCTGTTGATGGACGAACCCACCGCCGCGCTGGACCTGCGCCACCAGACCGACCTGCTGCAGCGTGCCCGTGACGGGGCCACCGGGCAAGGCGTGGGCGTGGTCGCGGTGGTGCACGACCTGAACCTGGCCTTGCGATTTGCCGACCGGGTGCTGGTGCTGGACCAGGGCCACTGCGTGGCCGATGGCGCACCCGCCAACACGCTGACCCCCGAACTGCTGGCGCGGGTGTGGGGCGTGGAGGCATGGTGCACCACCACCCCGGCGGGAGATACCCGTTTGCAGTGGGTATAGCGGAATCGACCATTCTTTGGAGAAACCATGCTTGACATCACCACCCAATCCGCCGCGTCTGAGTCGACCGGCTTTTCATTGATGCCGGAACGCGAACACCTGGTGCTGGTGAGGCACTTGGCCCGCCTGCAGCAGCAGGTGACCGTGCTGATCCGCAGCCACGAAGCGCAGCTGCGTCACTGGCAGCGTCAGCTCATGCGGCAAAGCGTGCGTCTGATGCTGGAGCGCACCCGTGCCGACTGGGGGCTGGTGCCGTGTGCTTCCCAAGCGGTTGACCCACCAGTCACCGCGACCCCATCCGTGCCTGGGCTGTCCCAAACACTGGCATCGGCACAGACCAATGCCCTCATCTGTCGCACCGGCTGCCAGATGGACGGGGACCACTGGCGAGAGGGTGAACTGTGCAAGCGCGACGGTCGCGTTTGCGCGGTGGGGGAGGGGCTCCCGACCACCACCTGAGCGTGAACCGGAGAAAGTGATTGAAATTTGCACGGTAATGCAAATCATTCCCATTCGTGTGTTCTAATGATGGCGTTGAGCCGAAAGTCATCGTGGATGGCGGCTTGGCACTGCCGCGCACGCACCCCGTGCCCATCGTCGATTTCCCATGTGAGGTTCCATGACACACCCGTTGATTTCCTTTGCCGTTGCTGTTGCCGTGGGTTCTGTGGCTGCCGTGCCCGCCCATGCGGCTGACGCTGCCAAGTCCACGGCCACGTCGTTTACCGCCGTTGCGGCCGTGACGCCTGCTGCTGTGGCCCAGCATTACGCCGCGCTGGTGCACGCCAACTACGAAGACGTGGTCACCACCGCCAAGGCGCTGCAAACAGCGATCAATGCCTTCCTGGCTGCACCGTCAGCCGACACCCAGGGCGTCGCCAAAAAAGCCTGGCTGACCGCCCGCGAGGCCTATGGCCAGACCGAGGCCTTCCGCTTTTACGGCGGACCCATTGACAGCGAGAACGGCCCCGAAGGCCGCATGAACGCATGGCCCATGGACGAGTCGTTTGTCGACTCGGTCAAAGGCAAGTCCAACGCTGGTCTGGTGAACAACCCCAAGTTCAAGATCACCGCCAAAAACCTGATGGCCCAGAACGAGCGAGGTGGTGAAGAAAACATCGCCACCGGCTGGCACGCCATTGAGTTTTTCTTGTGGGGCCAGGACCTCAATGACAACGGCCCCGGTCAGCGCAGTTTTGAAGACTTTGTGGACGGCAAGGCCCCCAACGCCGACCGCCGCCGCCTGTACCTGAAAACCGCCATGGACCTGCTGGTCAGCGACGCCGAAAGCCTGCTCAGGGCCTGGGCTCCAGGCGTGAAAAACAATTACCGCGCCAAGTTTGAAAAAGGCGGCAGGGAGTCGGTGCGAAAAATGCTGTTGGGCTTGGGCTCGCTGTCGCGCGGTGAGTTGGCCGGTGAGCGACTGGAGGTGGCGCTCAACAGCCAGGACCAGGAAGACGAACACTCTTGCTTTTCTGACAACACCCACCGCGATGCGGTGACCAACGCCAAGGGCATACAGAACGTGTGGCTGGGCAGCTACCTGCGGGTGGACGGCCGCACGCTCAGCGGTCCGTCGCTGAGAGACCTGGTGGCGGCCACCGATGCGGCGCAGGCCGACAAAACCACCCAGCAAATTGCCGATTCGGTGGCAGCCACCGAAGGCATTCAAGCCCCATTCGACCGCGAAATCATGGGCGACAAGAACGCCCCGGGTCGCCAGCGCATTCAGAAAGCCATTGCCAGTCTGACGCAGCAGAGCAAGGACATCGTGGCGGCGGCCGGTGCGGTGGGCATCAAGAAGCTGACGCTGGTCGCGCCTTGATAAATTTTTAATGCCATTTTGGCCTGTGTCGCTTGATGACAATCGGTTTGTAGCTATTTTTTTGTATTGATGATGACCCTCTCCAGCCAGCCGGCAGTGGCAAGCCAAGGTCTTTGTGTTCCATCCCCTGCGGGTCGTGTGGCCTTTGTGCTGCTGCTGGCGGGGGCGGTGTCGACACCCTTGGTGCTCAATGCCAACCCCAGCGCCGACGAATTGGACGCCACCGGCGGACCCACCACCGTGTGGGCCAACGGCAAAAACGCGTTTTCATTCCCGGCGGCCAACCTGACGGACGAGGAGCGCACCCGTTTCGTCATCGGCAACTCGTTTTTCAAGCGCAACTGGGTGCAGGCACCGGCCTCCACCCAAGCGCGCGACGGCCTGGGGCCGCACTTCATTTCCCGCAGCTGTGGGGGCTGCCATGCGCTCGACGGTCGCGGCCAGCCGCCCGAGTTCAGGCAAGGGCTGGTGGACCACGACCCGCCCACCGAGATGCTCATTCGGCTGTCGGTCGCTGGCACGCCGCACGCACACCTGGGCGTGGTGCCCGAGCCCACCTACGGGGACCAGTTCAACAACGCCGCCATCGAAAGCGTGAAGCCGGAGGGCGATGTGGTCATCCGCCACACCCCTGTGCGTGGCCGCTTTGCCGACGGCACCCGTTACACCTTGCTGCAGCCGCACTACAGCTTCAAGAACCTGGGCTACGGCCCCATGGCCCACAACGTGATGCTCAGCCCCCGCGTGCCTCCGCAGCTCATGGGCATCGGGTTGATCGAAGCCATCCCCGAGCGTGAAGTGCTGGCCAACGCCTCTGTGCAGGCCGCCATGGCTGGCCCCATCAAAGGCCAGGTCAACCGCGTGTGGGATGCGCCGTCGCAACAGATGGTGCTGGGCCGCTTTGGCTGGAAAGCCAACACCGGCACCCTTGCACACCAAAGCGCCGGTGCGTTCCGGGGCGACATCGGTATCACCAGCCCTTGGGCCCCTGACGAAGCGTGCACGCCGGCCCAGAAAGACTGTCTGGCCGCTGCCAGTGGCGGGCAGGGTGGGCAGCACGAAATCGACCAGAAAACCCTGGAAGACGTGGTGTTCTACCAAGCGGTGCTGGCCCCGGCGGCACGGCGCAAACCCGCAGACCCGCAAGTGTTGGAAGGGCAAGCACTGTTCGCCCAGGCGCAGTGCGCCGTGTGCCACCGTCCCAGCTACACCACCGGCCAGCCACCGTTGGCGCAGCAGTTCCCGCGCCTGTCCAGTCCCGCGCTGGTGGGCCACACCATTCACCCCTACACGGACCTGCTGCTTCACGACATGGGTGCTGCGCTGGCCGATGGCAGGCCTGACTTTGCCGCCAACGGACGCCAGTGGAAAACCCCGCCGCTGTGGGGCATTGGCCTCATCAAAGCGGTGAACGGCCACACCCGCCTGTTGCATGACGGTCGCGCCAACGGTGTGCTGGAGGCCGTGCTGTGGCACGGTGGCGAAGCCGAAGCTGCCAAACAGCGCGTGCTCAACATGGGAAAAACCGAGCGCGCTGCGCTGGTGAAGTTTGTGGAGAGCCTGTGATGCGTGTTTCCCTGCACGCCCGCCTGGGTGCGCTGCCGGCCCCCCTTCCACCCCCACCCCCACTCCCATTTCCACTCCCATTTCGCGCCTGGGCCGTGGCTGTGATGCTGGCCGGTGGGACTGTGCATGCCCAAATGCCCCAGGTGGCCATGCCTTTTTACAGCGCCGAGCACGCGCTCGCTGGCGTGTATGCCCACCACCTGCCACCGCTGAGCCAGACCTTTCAGGTACAAGCCGACGCGCTGGTCCATGCCACCACGCAGCACTGTGCGGCGCAGCCCGGTTTGGGCAGAGGGCACGCACCACCCTCGGCGACCGCACCCCACCTGCACGCCACATGGCAGCAGACCATGGCCGCCTGGGAAGCGCTGTCCACCCCGGCCGTCGGCCCGGTGCTGACGCGGCGCTCGCAAAGGCAGATTGACTTCTGGCCCACCCGCCCGGAGCTGATTGCCAAGGCGTTGGACAAAAACCCGCAGACGCTGGCCGACATGGAGCGCGTGGGCACGCTGGCCAAAGGGTTGCCCGCGTTCGAACACTTGCTGGAGAGCTGGCGGCCTTTGAATCCGGCGCAAGGCAGTGCTTTTGACGCACAGGGGCTCAAACCCGGCGAAAGAGCCAGGGAAGTGCCTTTCGTCAACCAACCCATGCCCGCTGCCACCTGCCAGTACCTGGTGCTGGTGGCACAGGGTGTGCAGCTTGAGGCACGCGAGCTGGCGTCCGAGCTGAACAGTTGGGCTGCCAAAGACTGGCAGGCGCAGTCCGATTCAGACCCTGCCGTCACCCGGGCTGCACTGGTGGAATGGCTCAACCAATGGCTGGGCGGCGTGGAGCGCCTGCGCTGGATGCACCTCGAAAAACCCGTCAAAGCTGCGCAGACCACGGGCAACGCGTCAAAGAGCCACCCGCCCCGGTTTGCGCGCGTGGCGCGCACGGCCAACCTGGCCAGCTGGCGTGCCCAGTGGGCCAGCCTGCGGACACAGGGGCAACTCACGCCTCCGCAGCGTCGGTGGCCCCCGGTGCCTGGAGAGGCCTTGGTGCCCATCGAAGCGCTGTTGCTGGGCAAGGGCCACATCGCGCTCGCCCAGCGCTGGGCACAGGCGCTGGATGGTGTGAGCACCCGAATGGCGGCCTTGCCCGACCCGGCCCCAGCCCGCACCATCGACCACCGCCAGCTGCTGGCCGTGGCTGCCGCATTGAAAGCCGTGACCCATCTCTACCAGGCCGAAGTGGCAACGGCACTCGACATTCCGCTGGGCTTTTCGGATGCCGATGGCGACTGAAGCGGATCTGCCCCCAGCCACGCGACGCCGGTGGCTGGAATGCATGGGACTGGGTGCCATGGCCGTGTGTTTGCCAGCGGGGGCGGGGGGGGTGCCCCGCCCGACAGCTGTTGCGCTGTTGGCTGCCTGCTGGGATGACACTGAGGGACGGCACCAGGCGGGGTGGTTGCAAGTGGACTCGTCGCCGGGTGGTGCGGCGGTCCGGGTGCAGCACGCCACTGAGGTGCCCACGCGCGGCCATGGGCTCGCCTTGCTGCCCGACGGCGATGTGCTGGTGGCCGCACGCCGCCCTGGGGACTGGCTGGTGCGCCTGTCTCACAGTCAGCGCCCGCACTGGGTGTGGATGGAGGACGGGCGCCAGTTCAATGGCCATGTGCTGAGTTGGTCAGCGGGTGCGGACAGAACTTTCGGGTCAGAAGGGTGCACGGTGTTCACCACCGAGACCGATACCGGCACCGGGCATGGTCTGCTGGGGGTGCGTGACGTCCACAGTCTTGAAAAGTGTGCCGAATTCCCCACCCACGGCATGGACCCGCATGCCGTGTTGCCCATGCCCGCACACGGTCCGGGCGGTGCGGGGCAGGGTGGGGCGCACCCCTTGGTCGGCATGCTGTTCGTGGCCAATGGGGGCATCGACACCGCGACTGAAACCGGCCGAACCCCGCGCCACCTCGACCGAATGGATCCATCGGTGGTCTGCCTGCATCCCACCACCGGCGAACTGTTGGGTCAATGGCGTCTGCCTGATCCCCAGCTGAGCATTCGGCACCTGGCGTGGGCACACACACCCGCAGGCCTGCCCGTGCTGGGCATTGCCTTGCAAGCCCATCACCCTGACGGTGCCACCCGAGCCGCCGCGCCGGTTCTGGCGGTGCTCGACTGGCAACACAACCCCCAGGGTGAACTGCGGCTGGCCACCGGTCAACCCGCCCTTGCTGGCTACGGCGGGGATGTGGCGGTGGTGGGCCAGGGGGTGCCCCCACACGATGCGCTGCGCGCCTCCCCACGTCAGGCGCCCCATGAGGCGCCGCATTTTGTGATCAGCGCCACGCGGGGGCATGCGTTGGCGCGTTACGCGCTGGATGGCAGCTACCTCGGCCACATCACCTGGGTTGACGCGGGTGGACTCAGCACAGGACAGACGGTGTGGGCCGCAGGGCGCCTGGGAGCCCTGCGCGCAGGGCCAACGGCTGCGGTCGGCGACACCGGCGCAGGTTTCGGGCATGGGCGTCTGGACAATCACTGGCTGTCGGTGCCAGTCACCTGAGTTGACCTGTTCCTACGCATGTGGGGACAGGGCGCCGCAGCGCCAGGGCGCAATTTGCAGGGGGTCTTGTTGGCCATGCAGAGAAATTTTGATGGAGAATGCTTGCCTTTCAAATGAGAATGATTATCATTAATGTGAGTTAACACCCCATCAGACCACAGGAGTTGCACCATGTCGATACCGCTCACGCACGCCACCCAAACAGACCCATTCACGCCAGTGGGTGGCTTGCCGGGTTGGACCCGGACGATGCGCCGTGCCACCCGGTCCCACCACACTGGCCAGATGGTGCAGGCGGCGGCCCAATACCAAACGGCCTTGCGCATGGCGCGTGGCTTTTTGCTTCAGGGGGCCGAGGCACTGCCATCATCCAGACCGTTGACCGAGGACGAGGCAGACGCCCGTGTGTGCGCATTTGTCAGCAGCCACCGTTGTCTGGCAGACCTGCAGGCCGACGAGGGCTGTTCGGCACTCGCCGCTCGCACCCTGGCGCAGGCCCACATGGGGCTGTTGCGGCTGGTGCAGGCACCCCCGCACACGGGTGCCTTGCATCGGGCGGCGGTGTGGCATTGCCGTGACACGCACGCGGCGCTGCTGGCGCATTGGGGTGAGCATGGCGCTGACCCCGAGATTGACCGGGCGCTGCGTGCCGGCTGCCTGACGCTGACCTCACCGGTCCTGCACGGGACCAGCGTTCATTGAGCGGTTGTTTTTTGAGCAAACGCGTCTTTCGAGGACTCCATAAGTGAACAAGTTGCAACCACTTCAGTCGGGAGTGCCTCAGTTTTCAGCGCTGCTGAGTCCCGTCGTGCTTCATCCAACGCCAATGCTGACGCATGCCGCCATCGCCGCCGAAGCGCTGCCCGGTGTCCTCGGCCAGGTTCACCGGGCCACGGTGGCCGCTCGGGCGGCTCAGACCCCGCATGAGGGGCATGCCGGGGCGCGTGGCTCGGCCCGGCGAAAGCTGTGGGACATGACCCCCAGTGCAGCTTGCCCCGTCACCGGCGTGTGCCTGAATTTCCGCGACCTGTACCAACTTGCCCGCAAGGCGGGTTTGTCCGTGAAGGATTGCACGGAATACGAGGTGCATGCCCAGGTGGTCGGCGAGTGCCGTCGGCGTGGCGACGTGGCCGAGTTGGTTCAGCGAGAGTTGGATGCCCGGTATGCGCTGGATGTCAAACGGGCCGTGCAGACCATCAAAACCACCGAGGACTTGGCGAAATGGTGGGACAAGGCAAGCAGGGGGGCGGACTGGGCAGGCGTGTTCTGGGCGGTGTTGACGCATCCACGCTGCTCCGCCGATCTGGAGTCCATGGTGCTGGGGCAGGTCCACATGTTGCAGCACCAGGTGGGCATGGCCTCGCGGGTGGAGCGCACCAAACTCCAAGACGTGCTGGACGAAAACCTTCGGCTGGGTGAGGCGCTTGAGCTCACTCAGGTGCGCCTGCGGTCGGCCGCGCAAGGACACGCCCGTGAAATGGCCCAAATGCAGGCTTGCCTGGTGCAATTGCGTGGCGAGGTCATCCGCGCCCAAACCGAGCGCGACCAGGTGATGACGCAGTGGCAAGCACTCAAAACCCAGGTGCCGGACCTGCGCTCCCGTCAGGCACTGGCGGATGAGAACGCCCACCTGCTGGCCCACAACCGGCAACTGCGCCGCTCCCTCATCCAGGGCGAACCGGCGGGGGCGGCGGTGGTGCCCACCTCCGTCTGTGTGCCCCAGACGTGCACGGGCAAGGGAAAACCGTGTGCCCCCTCGGCAGAGGGGTCACCTTTGCAGTTGGCGGACCGGTCGGTGTTGTGTGTGGGGGGGCGCACAGGCGGCGTCCCGGTCTACCGGGAACTGGTTGAGCACCAAGGGGGGCGATTTGTTCACCACGACGGGGGCGAAGAAAACCGTCTGGCACAGCTGGGCAACCACTTGCATGCGGCGGACGTGGTCATTTGCCAGGTGGGCTGCATCAGCCACAACGCCTACTGGCGCGTGAAGGAGCATTGCAAACGCACGGGCACGCCCTGCTTGTTTGTGGCGTCCGCCAGTCGCGCGGCGTTGGAGCGGGCGTTGGGATTGGCGATGACCGGCGCAAAGGTGGATAAAGGCTCTTGTGTCGAAAGCACTCGAAAAAAATGAAGGAAAAAAGCGTTCATTGCCAGATGGGTGGGCATTCATTGCGCCGGTGCTGCTGAGGCGCCGGAGTGAGTTGGTTCAAACCAGGCGGCCACGCTGCACAAGGCGCCGTTCCTATGACAATGTGACGCATGTGGAATCCATTCAAGCGCCGTTCGCCCATTTCCCCCAACGCCGTGGAGGCCGTGTTGCAGCAGCCTGCTGACAATGCCGAGCAGGCCATGGTGTTGTTGGCCAAAGCCTTCGTCATTGATCAGCAGCGCCGCGAAGCCGAGCAGCGCCGCGCCGCGCGGTTCAGGCGCTGGCTGGTGGCGGTGGTGGTGTTGGGGTCACTGGGGGTGTACGTGGCGCTGGGTGCGCGGCTGCTGATGCCTCCGGGCAGCGTGGGTGCCAAGGAACCGGCGGTGGCGCTGGTGAAGGTGGAGGGACAGATCAGTGCCACCGCCAAACTCGCCTCGGCCGACAAGGTGGTGCCTGCGTTGACCCGGGCCTTCGAAGACCCGCAGGTCAAGCGGGTGCTGCTGTACATCGATTCGCCAGGGGGTGCGCCCGTGGAGGCAGAGCGCATCATGAGTGCGGTGTCCCAGCTGCGCCAAAAGCACGACAAGCCGGTGCAGGCGGTCATTGGCAACCTGGGGGCCTCGGCGGGTTACATGGTGGCGCTGTCGGCCGACGACATCACCAGCGGCAAGTACTCGCTGGTGGGCTCCATTGGGGCGGTGCTCATGTCGTGGGACGTGCACAAGGCGTTGGAGCGCTTTGACGTCAAGGCCAAGAGCTACGCGTCGGGCTCACTCAAAAGCATGCTCAACCCGTTCGAGCCCAGCACCCCCGAGGGCGAAGCCAAGGCACAGGCGCTGGTCGATGAAATGGGCCGCCAATTCGCCACGCTGCTGACAGACAAGCGCGGCAGCAAGCTGACCCAGCCTCCGGCCACCTACACCACGGGCGAAGTTTGGGGTGGCCAGGATGCGCTGGCGTTGGGGCTGGTGGATGGCAACGGCACGCTGGAAACGCTGATGGCGGCCCACCCCGACCTGAAGCTGGTCAACTTCGGCCCCTTCGAGCGCAACCGGGGGTTGGTACCCGATTTTTTGCAGTCATTGGGTGACATTGCCGTGTCACTGAAAGAGGCGGTCGCCCTGCTGCAGGGCGGCGTGCAGCGTTGAATGTTGAATAAAAAAGCCTGTTAACGCTTTATTTAAAACAATAGTTTGCTATATTTTTGAGCATTCCCCCACCACCCGCTGTCAGCGGCTGGCGGGGTGCAAGCGGGGGCTCAGACCGCCACGGGCGTGCGAATGAGGTGGTCAAAGGCGCTCAACGCGGCCTTGGCACCGTCACCCGCCGCAATCACGATTTGCTTGTAAGGCACGGTGGTGCAGTCACCGGCGGCGAACACGCCGGGCAGGCTGGTGTGGCCTTTGGCGTCGATCACGATTTCACCAAAGCGGCTCAGCTCCAGCGTGCCTTTGAGCCACTCGGTGTTGGGCACCAGGCCAATCTGCACAAACACGCCCTCGAGTTCGACGTGGTGCACCTCGTCGGTGGCGCGGTCCTTGTAGCTCAGACCGTTCACTTTCTCGCCGTCGCCGGTGATTTCGGTGGTTTGCGCGTTGACATGGATGGCCACGTTGGGCAGGCTTTTGAGCTTGCTCACCAGCACGGCATCGGCCTTCAGTTGGTCGGCAAATTCCACCAGCGTCACGTGCTGGACGATGCCCGCCAGGTCAATCGCGGCTTCCACGCCCGAGTTGCCACCGCCAATCACGCTCACGCGCTTGCCCTTGAACAAGGGACCGTCGCAGTGCGGGCAGTAGGCCACGCCTTTGTTGCGGTACTTGTCCTCGCCGGGCACATTGACATTGCGCCAGCGCGCGCCCGTGCTCAGGACCACGCTGCGGCTTTTCAGCACGCCGCCGTTGGTCAGGTGCACCTCGACCAGCCCGCCTTCAGTGGGAGCCGGCACCAGCTTGGCCGCGGTTTGCAGGTTCAAGATCTCCACGCCGTAGTGGCGCACCTGGGCTTCCAGGGCGGCGGCAAACTTGGGGCCATCCGTCTCCAACACGGAAATGTAGTTTTCGATGGCCATGGTGTCGTTCACCTGGCCGCCAAAGCGCTCTGCCGCCACGCCCACACGGATGCCTTTGCGGGCCGCGTACACGGCCGCCGCCGCGCCGGCTGGGCCACCGCCGACGATGAGCACCTCGTAAGGGTCTTTGGCACTGAGCTTGGCGGCGTCTTTGGCGGCTGCACCGGTGTCCAGCTTGGCCACAATTTCTTCCACCAACATGCGGCCAGAGCCAAAGTGCTCGCCGTTGAGGTACACGCTGGGCACGGCCATGACCTGGCGGGCTTCCACTTCGGGCTGGAAGGCACCGCCTTCGATGACCGTGGTCTTGATGTTGGGGTTGAGCACGGCCATCAGGCTCAAGGCCTGCACCACGTCGGGGCAGTTGTGGCAGGACAGGCTCATGTAAACCTCGAAGGCAAAGTCCCCCTCCAGGCCTTTGATCTGCTCGATCACGTCGGCCTCCACCTTGGGTGGGTGGCCGCCCGTCCACAGCAGGGCCAGCACCAGTGAGGTGAACTCATGGCCCAAGGGCAGCCCAGCAAAGGCCAAGTGCAGGGGCGTACTTTGGGGCCGTACCAGGGCAAACGAGGGCTGGCGGGCATCGTTGCCGTCCCAGCGAACGCTGATTTTGCCGTCTGAGGCAGCGGCAATGTCTTCCAGCAGGCCGCGCATGTCGGTGGCGGTTTCGCCCTGGCCGTCGCCCAGGCTGGCCACCAACTCAAACGGCTGGGTCACGCGCTGCAGGTAGGCTTGGAGCTGGGTTTTGAGGGTGTCGTCGAGCATGGTGTGGTCCTTTCAAATCGGCGTAAAGTTTGTCACCTGCAGGGTGCAGGGCATGGCTTTATTTTAGTCAAAAACTATTGATTACATGATTGATTAACTTAAAGCTATCGATAGTCTGGCTGCATGGGCTCAGGCAGGTCGAAAAAAAAGGCTGCGTTGCGCAGCCTTTTTGCTTGTGTCCGCGGGGTGAGCGCGTGTTGAAAGACCTCAGATCTTGCCCACCAACTCCAGTGAGGGGGCAATGGTTTTGGCGCCTTCGTTCCACTTGGCGGGGCACACCTGGCCGGGGTGGGCGGCGGTGTACTGGGCGGCCTTCAGCTTGCGCAGGGTTTCTTTCACGTCACGGGCGATTTCGTTGGAATGCACCTCGGCCGTTTTGATCTGCAACTCGGGGTTGATGATGAAGGTGCCACGCAGTGCCAGGCCTTCTTCGGGGATGTGCACGCCAAAGGCGTTGGTCAGCACATGGGTGGGGTCGCCCACCAGGGGGAATTTGGCCTTGCCCACGGCGGGAGAGGTCTCGTGCCACACCTTGTGCGAGAAATGGGTGTCGGTGGTGACGATGTACACCTCTGCACCGGCTTTTTGGAACTCGGCGTAGTTGTCAGCCGCGTCTTCCACTTCGGTGGGGCAGTTGAAGGTGAATGCGGCAGGCATGAAGATCAGCACGGACCACTTGCCCTTCAGGGTGGCATCGGACACCTCGACGAATTTGCCGTTGTGAAAGGCCTGGGCTTTGAAGGGCTGGACGGTGGTATTGATGAGGGACATGGCGTACTCCTTGACGATGGTGGGAAAAAAAGGGGCCGGTTTCATTGGACAACCGGTGTCACGCTTTAAGTATAGGTTCGATCTATCGGTGTTCCGGTTTGTTATTCCTAAGCTATTCATTGACAAAATCAATGACCCGGTTTTTGTTGTAGGGGCTTTCCCTAGTTTTGCCGGGAATGCCCGCAACTGGCAAGTTCACTGTAAGGCTCGGCCAACAAAGTCCGCCTCGCAATGCCACCTGCCACGAGTGGGCGGCGTTCAAAAAGCCGGTGGCCCCCCACTTTTTTTTGAAACAACCTTCCCTCTCGAGGAGACAACAACTATGTCCAGTGACAGCAGCGCAAGCGCCTACTGGAGCGCCACCCTTGCCCTTTTGGGCAAGATCTTGGTGATCTGGTTTCTGTGTTCGTTTGGTGCCGGCATCCTGTTTGCCGATGTCTTGAACAACATCAAACTCGGCGGATATCCGCTGGGATTCTGGTTTGCCCAGCAGGGCTCCATCTACATCTTCATTGTGTTGATTTTTTATTACGCCAAGAAGATGGGCGACATTGACCGTCAGTTCGACGTGCACGAAGACTAAAGGACACCGTCATGGATCTTCAAACCACCATTTATCTGTGGGTCGGTGGCAGCTTCGCGCTGTACTTCGGCATCGCATTCTGGGCCCGTGCCGGGTCCACTTCTGAGTTTTACGCGGCTGGCGGTTCGGTTCACCCGATCACCAACGGCATGGCCACGGCCGCTGACTGGATGTCAGCAGCCTCTTTCATCTCCATGGCTGGATTGATTTCCAACATGGGTTATGGCGGCGGCCTGTTCCTGATGGGTTGGACCGGCGGCTACGTGTTGCTGGCCATGCTGCTGGCCCCTTACCTGCGCAAGTTCGGCAAGTTCACGGTGCCTCAGTTCATTGGTGACCGCTTTTATTCCAAGAGCGCTTCCACCATTGCCGTGGTCTGTTTGCTGACCGCATCGCTGACGTACATCATTGGTCAGATGACCGGTGTGGGCGTGGCTTTCTCCCGTTTCTTGGGCGTGAGCAGCGACGTGGGCATCTACGTGGGCATGGGCATTGTGTTTGTGTACGCCGTGTTCGGTGGCATGAAGGGCATCACCTACACCCAGGTGGCGCAGTACATCGTGCTGATCTTGGCCTACACCGTGCCTGCCGTGTTCATTTCCCTGCAGCTGACGGGCAATCCCATTCCCCAACTGGGTCTGGGCTCCAGCCTGACCGGTCAGGAAATGTCTCTGCTGGCCAAGCTTGACCAAGTCGTGACCGACCTGGGCTTTGGCAAGTACACCACCGCCACCGCAGGCAGCACACTGAACATGTTCGTGTACACCCTGTCGTTGATGATTGGTACCGCTGGTTTGCCCCACGTCATCATGCGATTCTTCACGGTTCCTTCCGTGAAAGATGCTCGCAGCTCTGCCGGCTGGGCTCTGGTGTTCATTGCGCTGTTGTACACCACGGCTCCTGCTGTGGCGGCCATGGCCAAGACCAACCTGATCCGCACCGTGACCCCTGGCGTGGTGATGCAGAACACCGACCCCTATGGCGCTGAAGCCAGCATCAAGTACGACGAGCGTCCTGACTGGATGAAGCGTTGGGAAAAAACTGGCCTGCTGAAGTTCACCGACAAAAACGGTGACGGCCGCATCCAGTACTACAACGACAAGACCAAGAACGAAGCCGTCAAAGCCAAAGCAGAAGCTGCTGGCTGGAAGGGCAACGAACTCGACGTGAACGCTGACATCATCGTGTTGGCCAACCCCGAAATCGCGCTGCTGCCCAACTGGGTGATCGCGCTGGTGGCGGCGGGTGGTCTGGCTGCGGCGCTGTCAACGGCTGCGGGTTTGCTGATGGCGATTTCTGCTGCCGTGTCCCACGACCTGATCAAGAACGTGTTCGTTCCAGACATCAGCGAGAAGAATGAGCTGCTGGCCGGCAAAATCTCCATGGCCGTGGCCATCGTGGTGGCAGGCTGGTTGGGCCTGAACCCTCCCGGCTTCGCCGCTGGTACCGTGGCCCTGGCCTTCGGTATTGCTGCTAGCTCGCTGTTCCCCGCCATCATGATGGGCATCTTCTCCAAGAAGATGAACAAAGAAGGCGCGATGGCTGGTATGTTGGCTGGTCTGTTTGTGACGCTGTTCTATGTGTTTGCACACAAGGGCATCTTCTTCATCAAGGGCACGGACTTCCTGCCCATGATCGGCGGCGCCAACAGCTTCTTCGGCATCACGCCTGAAGCCTTCGGTGCGGTCGGCGCTCTGGTCAACTTCATCGTTGCCTTTGCGGTGGACAAGGTCACCAAAGAGCCACCAGCACACATCCAGGCCATGGTCGAGGCCGTGCGTATTCCACGTGGCTCCAAAATGGTTGACGGCGCTCACTGAGATTGCCGCCACCCGGGTTGACAATCAAAGCCCTGGCAGCGCAGTCGCTGTCAGGGCTTTTTCAATTGACAAGGGGCTTGTTTGCCCACCTGCTGCTGGAGTAATGCATGGTTTTTGACATCAGTACCGCGATGACCTGGATTCTGTTCCTGGCGCTGTTTCCCATCAGCTTCTTTTGGCTGAGAAATGCCTACCGGATCGTGGTCAAACGGGACTTTTCCAACGTGGCGCTCAAGCGCGGCGAGCCGCCCGAGGAGCCCGCCAGGTGGGCCGCCTATGAAATGGGCATCGACCTGGTGGGTGGCACGGTGCTCGTGCTGCTGGTGGTGGCCATCGTCATGGGCGCTGTCGATTACGAAACCTGGTCTGCCGTGGCCGGAACCACCATTTGGTGCAAAATTTTTGCCTCCTTCGGCCTCAGCCGACACGCTCACCTCAAGCTGGGGCGCCCCGTTGCGCCGGCGTCTGACTCACCCTCTCCCGCGGCCAACAATCCCTCCGAAAAATGAGGTGACAGCCATGACACACCTGCTCGGCAGCCAGCGTTTGGTGGCGTTGTTTGCGCTGGGTGTGGTGCTGCTCAATTTTCCGTTGCTGGCCTTGTGGGATGGCCAGGCCCTGGTGTGGGGCCTGCCGTTGTTCCCGCTGGCGTTGTTTGGCATTTGGGCCTTGCTGATCGGGTGTGTGGCCGTGGTGGTTGAGAGGCTGGAGGGCTGAGCACCGTGCTGTCGTCCGAACTGGTCATTGGCGCTTCGTTTGGCTACCTCATGCTGCTGTTTGTGGTGGCGTTGTGGGCCGACCGGCGGGCCAGCGTTGGCCGCTCCGTCATTGCCAACCCGTGGGTGTATGCCCTGTCGCTTGGGGTGTACTGCACGGCCTGGACGTATTTCGGCAGCGTGGGTCGCGCCGCCTCGGCGGGTGTCTGGTTTTTGCCCATCTACCTGGGGCCAACGCTGGCCATGGTGCTGGCGTGGGTGGTGTTGCGCAAAATGGTGTGCATTGCCAAAACCTACCGTATCACCTCCATTGCGGACTTTGTTGCCAGCCGCTACGGCAAAAGCCCCACTTTGGCCGGCATGGTGACGCTGATCACCCTGGTAGGCATCGTCCCCTACATTGCGCTGCAACTCAAGGCCATTTCGGTGGCCTATGCCGTGCTGGTGCACACACCCGCATCCAGTGGTGCCCAGCCATGGTGGCACGACAGCACCCTGTACATCGCACTGACATTGGCGGGGTTCACCATGGTGTTCGGTGCCAGGCACCTGGACAACACCGAGCGCCACGAGGGCATGGTGGCCGCCATCGCCCTGGAATCGGTGGTGAAGCTGGTGGCCTTTCTGGCGGTGGGCCTGTTCGTGACCTTTGGCTTGTTCAGTGGGCCGACCGAGCTGTTTGCGGCGGTGCACGCCCGCCCCGAGCTGTGGCAGCTGCTGACGCTGGGCCCGGTCAGCCAGTTTCCGTATGTGCAGTGGTTTGCGCTCACCCTGCTGGCCATGTGCTCGGTGGTGTTGTTGCCGCGCCAGTTCCAGGTGCTGGTGGTGGAAAACGTCAACGAAGCCCACCTGCGCCGCGCGGCCTGGGCTTTTCCGCTGTACCTGTTGCTCATCAACCTGTTTGTGCTGCCCATTGCCCTGGCGGGACTGGTGCTGCTGGGGCCGTCGGGTGCCAACCCCGAAACCTTTGTGCTCACGCTGCCACTGGCCCATGGGCAGCAGGCGCTGGCCCTGTTTGCGTTTGTTGGCGGATTGTCGGCGGCCACTGGCATGGTGATTGTGGAGGCCATTGCCGTCTCCACCATGGTCTGCAACGACCTGGTCATGCCCGTGCTGCTGAAAAACAAGCGCTTTGCCAACCGCGTGGGGCACGACTACACCGGCGTGCTGCTGCACATCCGGCGCCTGGCCATTTTGTTGCTGCTGATGCTGGGGTACCTGTACTTTCACCTCGCGGGCGAGGCCTACGCGCTGGTGAGCATCGGGCTCATCAGCTTTGC
Source organism: uncultured Hydrogenophaga sp. (assembly GCA_964396895.1). GTDB lineage: Bacteria > Pseudomonadota > Gammaproteobacteria > Burkholderiales > Burkholderiaceae_C > UBA2334. The sequence goes on from CAYNGJ010000017.1 coordinate 48,443, forward strand.
CGCGGTGGCCCAGTTTGCGCCAGCATTGCTGGGGGGCATGTATTGGAAGGGAGGCACCCGCCTGGGGGCCATGGCGGGCTTGATGGCGGGCTTTGTGCTGTGGGCCTACACCCTCATGCTGCCGTCGCTGGCCAAGTCCGGCTGGTTGCCCGCCGATTTTTTGCGCGATGGGCTGTTGGGTTGGGCGTGGCTCAGGCCGGAGCAGCTGCTGGGCCTGTCCGGCCTGGACAACCTGACCCATTCGCTGTTTTGGAGCCTGTTGTTCAACGTCGGGGCGTTTGTGCTGGTGTCGGTCTGGCGTGGTCCCAGCGCCCGTGAGGCCAGCCAGGGGCTGTTGTTTGTGGACGTTTTCCGCCAGACCACGGCGGTGGGGCCGGTGTTTTGGCGCGGCAAGGCCAAAGTGGCCGACCTGCTGGAGCTCTCCTCCCGCTTCCTGGGCCGTGCGCGGGCGCAGGCCTTGTTTCAGGACTATGCCCAGCGCCAGGGGTTGGCCCCCGGCCAGGCGGTGCAGGCCAATGCCCACCTGGTGCAGCACGTGGAAACCCTGCTGGCGGGCGCCATTGGCAGCGCGTCGGCCCGCGTCATGGTGGCGTCGGTGGTGCAAGAGGAGGCGCTGGGCATCGAGGACGTGATGCAAATCCTGGAAGAGGCCTCGCGCATACGGGCCCACTCCCAGGAGCTGGAGGAAAAATCGCGCTCGCTGGAACTGGCCACGGCGGAATTGCGGCGTGCCAACGACCAGCTCAAAAGCCTGGACGCCATGAAGGACGACTTCATGTCGTCGGTCACACACGAGCTGCGCACCCCACTCACCTCCATCCGCGCGCTGGCCGAGCTGATGCGCGATGACCCCAAGATCGACCTCGCGCAGCGCAAGCAGTTCATCGACATCATCGTGGCCGAAACCGAGCGCCTGTCCCGGCTGGTCAACCAGGTGCTGGACATGGCCAAAATCGAATCGGGACATGCCGACTGGTGCAACAGCCCCTTGCACCTGGACCACCTCATTCGCCAGGCGGTGCAGGCCACCAGCGAGCTGTTCAGGGCACAGCACGCCACGGTGACGCTGGACTTGCCGCCACAGGTGGCGCCCATCAGCGCTGACCCGGACCGCTTGACCCAGGTGCTGATCAACCTTTTGTCCAACGCGGCCAAGTTCACACCGCCGAAGGACGGGCAGGTGAGGGTGGACCTGCGCACCGATGCGAACGGCCTGACCGTGCGGGTGCAGGACAACGGCCCCGGAGTGCCCCCCGAGCAGCACGGCATGGTGTTCGAAAAATTTCGCCAAGGTGGCCACGCCGGCCATCGTCCGCAGGGCACGGGCCTGGGCCTGCCCATCAGCCGCCAAATCGTCGAGCATTTTGGCGGACGCATGTGGGTGGAGTCGGCGGACATCGGTGGCGCCTGCTTTGGTTTTTTTCTGCCTTGGCAACACGCCACCGGGCCTGCGGCCGCCATTGGTGAGCCCTCACACCAACAACCAGGAGATGACACATGACACACAAAATACTGATTGCCGACGACGAGCCCAACATCGTGATTTCGCTGGAATACCTGATGAAACGCGAGGGCTTTGATGTCAGCGTGGCGCGCGATGGCCAGGAGGCCCTGGACGTGGCAGAAAAAAGCCGGCCCGACCTGATCCTGCTCGATGTCATGATGCCCCACAAAACCGGCTTCGAGGTGTGCCAGGCCCTGCGTGCTCAGCCCGCGTTTGCCGACGTCGCCATCGTGATGCTCACCGCCAAGGGCCGCGACACCGACATTGCCAAGGGCATGGCGCTGGGGGCCAATGCCTACATGACCAAGCCCTTCTCCACCCGCGATCTCGTGGACAAGGTGCGCCAGTTGCTGGGGGTCACCCCATGAGGCGCCTGGACAAACGGGTGGTGCTGGCCGTGGTGGCCAGTCTGGGGTTCCTGCTGGTGTGGGGGCTGGCCACGGTGCTGCTGGTGGCCAGCACACTGGCACCCCCGTTGCGTGCCCAGGTGGCCGAGGTGTGGGGCGCAGGCTGGCCACTGGTGGGCCTGATGCTGCTGCCCGCCGGTGCGGCGTTGCTGGCGGTGTGGCAGCGCTTGCTCCAGCGCCACGTGGCGCCCGTGGCCCAGCTGGCCGAAGCGGCGCGTGTGGCCGTGACCACCGATGTGCGGCGCAAACTGCCCGTGCTGGGCCACGCCGAGCTGGTGTCGTTGACCCAGAGCATCGAACAGCTGATTGACCAGCGCGAGGCCTTGCGCGCCGACGTCAGCAGCCAGGTGGCCGAGGCCAGCGCCCACATCGAAGCCGAGCGCAACCGCCTGGCAGCCCTGATGTCCGAACTCACCCAGAGTGTGGTGGTCTGCAACCTGGACGGGCGCATCCTGCTCTACAACAACCGGGCGCGCATGCAGTTCCGGGCGTTGTCGGCCACCCCCAGTCTGGCCGATGGGGCCGAACTCATGGGCATTGGCCGCTCCATCTACAGCGTGTTTGACAAACGGCTGGTCGCCCACGCCTTGGACAACATCCAGCAGCGCATGGACAAAGGGGCCGCCCAGCCGTCGGCCCAGTTTGTGACCACCAGCCGCGCCGGGCAGTTGCTGCGGGTGCAGATGGCGCCTGTGCGGGGGCAGGGCGGTGGCCCATCGGCCGCCTTGGGTGGGTTTGTGCTGATGCTGGAGAACATCACCCGGGCCTTCCAAGAGGAGTCACACCTTGACAGCCTGATCCACGGCCTGACCGAGCGCAGCCGTGCGTCACTGGCCAACATGCGTGCGGCCATCGAAATGCTGGAGCTGCCCGATGTGGAGGCTCCCATGCGCGAGCGCTTTCAGCGCGTGATACGCGATGAACTTTCCGCCATGGGTGAGCGCATTTCCGAGCTGGTGAAGCAGACCAGCGAGGGCATACACACCCGTTGGCCGCTGGAGGACATGCTGGGTGCCGATTTGCTGGACGCTGCCCAGCGGCGCCTGCAGCCACGGGCCAAGGTGCAGATCACGGCCACCGAGGTGGATGACCAGGTGTGGCTGAAGGTGGACAGCTTTTCCATTCTTCAGGTGCTGTCTTACCTGACCGAGCGCCTGGTGGATGAGTTTGAGGTGCGGGTCATTCAGTTTCGCCTGGGCACCCACCACCAGCGGGCGCAGCTGGACCTGGTCTGGAGTGGCCAAGCCATGAGCACGGAAACCGTCATGGCCTGGGAAATGGACCCCATGCGCGTGGGCGGCGACGCCACGCCACTGACCGTGCGCGACGTGGTGGCCAGGCACGGCGGTGAAATGTGGTTTGAGCGCGACCGGGTGCGTCACCAGGCGTTCTTTCGCTTTCTGCTGCCCCTGGCCGACGCCCGGGATGCCCAGGAGGCCGCACCACCGCCCCATGACGAAAGCCGCCCTGAGTACTACGACTTTGACCTGTTCCAAGTGGCGGAGCAGGCCCAGCACCTGGACGATTGCCGTCTGGAAGACCTGATCTTCACGGTGTTTGACACCGAAACCACGGGCCTCAACCCGTCACAGGGTGACGAAATCATCCAGATGGGGGCTGCCCGCATCGTCAACAACCGGCTGCTGCGGCAGGAGGTGTTCGACCAGCTGGTGGACCCTCGGCGGCCCATACCGGCCCACACCATTCCCATTCACGGCATCACGCCGGAGATGGTCCATGGAAAGCCGCACATCGGGGTGGTGCTGCCCGCCTTCCACGCGTTTGCGCTGGACACCGTGCTGGTGGCCCACAACGCCGCGTTCGACATGAAGTTTCTGGCGCTGAAAGAACAGGCCACCGGCCTGCGTTTTGACCAGCCGGTGTTGGACACCCTGCTGCTGTCGGCGGTGGTGCACCCGCAGCAGGAGTCGCACCGGCTGGAGGCCATTGCCGAGCGTTTCAACATCACCGTCACCGGCCGCCACACCGCGCTGGGCGATGCCTTGGTCACTGCCGAGGTGTTCTTGCGGCTGGTTCCCCTGTTGGCCGACCAGGGCATACACACGCTGCGCCAGGCCAGAGAAGCGGCCCAGAAAACCTACTACGCGCGCCTGAAATATTGAGCGGAACAAATTTGTATCTATAGCTGACTATTCATTCCAGTCAAGCGCTAGAAGGCAAAAACATTATAAATACTGACCGGAAAGACACCACCCAGGCTCGCCCTGCAATCGGTCCTCCCTGGCCGACCGGTCAGAAGCGGCTGCTCTGGTAGCGCTGACCCAGCACCGCCTGCAGACCCTTGATGACCTGGAACGCATCTTTCAGGTGGGCGCGTTCGAAGTTGGACAACTCGTCCAGCGACAGGTGGTTGTCGGCGGCGGTGCCCGCCAGCGTCTGGCGCACCTGGTGGGCAATGCGCAAGCTGGCCATGAACTCCAGTGCATCGCGCAGGTCGCGGGCGCTTTGTGGGCTGATTTCCCGGGATTTGGCCGACGCGGCCAGCCGGTCGTCGGTGTTGACGGCTTCCAGTCCGCCCGCCAGCGCATAGACCCGTGCCAAGTCCACGATGGGCACGATGCCGTTGTGCTTGAGGTCTATGGTGCCGGGGTGTTCGCCCGAGCGGTTGACAGAGATGTTGCCAAACATGCTCAACGGTGGCTGGTGCATCAGCGCGTTGCTCACCATGTAGGCCAGAAAAATGCTGTTGTTCTTGGTTCGGCGCGCCACTTCCTGGCGCAGGCCGTCCAGCAGGGCCGCTTGGCCATGGATGGCGCGCAGGTCAAAAAACACGCAGGTCAGCATCAGGGCCTTGGGCTCGGGTTTGCCCGTCCACTGCTCGAAATACTGCAGCCAGCGGTGGCGGGGTTGGCGCCAGGTGTCGGTCATGGCCATCATCTCGCCGGGGCAATGCACGTACCCGCAGGCATCCAGGCCGTTGCACACCCACTGCGCCAGTTCGCTGAAATAGGCGCCGTGGCGCTCCAGGTCGTAGGCATCGTCCAGCACCATGCAGTTGTCCTGGTCGGACTTGGCGGTTTGCTCATTGCGCGCCTGCGACCCGGCGGCCACCCACACGTAGTCCACCGGCGGCGGGCCCAGGCGGGCCTCGGCCAGTTGCAGCAGGCGCACGGTGATGGCGTCGGTGATGGCCGTCAGGATGTGCCCAGTGCTGTAGGCACTGGCCCCCGCCAGCGCCAGGTTCTGTTGCAGCAGCTTGACCTTGGCACTGACGGTCTGCAGGCCGTCCACGGAGGTTTGCTTATAGATCTCTCCGGCCAAAAACACCGCTGAGGTGCTGTGCTGCTCGCTCAGGTCGGTCGCGGTCAGCATGCCAGCCACCCGGGTGCCATCCATCACCGGCACGTGGTGAATGTTGTGCTTGGCCATCAGCAACATGGCGTCAAACGCCGGGTCGGCCATGTCCACGGTCAAGGGGGCGAGGGTGGCAATGTCATGCACAGGGCGCTGGATGTCCAGACCCTCCGCCACCACACGGTTGCGCAAGTCGCGGTCGGTGATCAGGCCGAACAGGTGGCCTTGCTCCACCAGCAAAGCGGACGACACCCGGTGATCGCGCATGGTCTGTGCGGTTTGCTGGATGCTGGTGCCCGGCGGCAACGTGATGGGCGTGCGCTTGACCAGCGCCTTGACCGGCGTGCTCATGAGGTTGAGGTGGTTGCCCCCCGCAGCCCCCTGTGTGGCACCGCCGGGGGCCTGCACCGCCACCTGGGTGGCCGCGTGCTGGCTGGCAGGCCGGTGGCCCAGGAAAAATGCCACGGCAGGGTGGTTGTTCAGCAGTTGGTCAACGCTGGCGGGCTCCCAGCGGGCCAGCACGGCATCGCTGTCGGCCACGGCGCTCCAGGCGGACCCCTGGGCGCTTGCCCGCGTGCCGTAGCCAAACAACTCACCGGGCAGCAGGTCAATGCGGATGTCGTGGTCCACGTCCTCCAGCCGCACTTGGCCCTGCAACACCAGGTGCAGGTGGGCCTGCTGCGCTTCGGGGGTGGCAATCACCTGTCCTGCTGCCACGGGCACCACCCGGGCGCCTTGAAGCAGGCGTTGCTGGTTGGTGGGCGTGGCCAGGGAAAAGGCCCGTTGTTGGCCAATGGAGGCCAGCAGCTGATCGGTGGTAACAGTGGTGTGCGCCATGGGTGTGCCCGTTGGTGGGTGGGGTCGGGGAGCAAACGCCAACCATAAACCAAACCGCCCCCCTTTTGGCAACGGATGCCTTGACCTGCATCAGCCCCGGTGAGCGGGCGACGTCAATAAATGTCGCGGTCGGGGCGAATCACCTGCAGGATGGTGGTCGAAATTTCTTCAATCGATTTGGTGGTGGTGGACAGCCAACGGATGTTTTCGCGGCGCATCATGGCCTCGGCCTCTGCCACTTCGTGGCGGCAGTTTTCCAGCGAGGCGTAGCGCGAGTTCGGGCGGCGCTCGTTGCGGATTTCGCTCAGGCGTTCAGGCTGGATGGTCAAGCCGAAAATTTTCTTGCGGTGCGCCAGCAGGGCAGGGGGGAGTTTGCGCCGCTCGAAGTCTTCGGGAATCAGCGGGTAGTTGGACGCCTTCAACCCATACTGCATGGCCAGGTAGAGCGAGGTGGGTGTCTTGCCGCTGCGGCTCACGCCCACCAGGATGATGTCCGAGCCCGCCAGGTCTTTGTGGCTCTGGCCATCGTCGTGCGCCAGTGAAAAATTGATGGCCTCGATGCGGTTGTTGTACGACTGACTTTTGGATGCATCCGAAAAACGCCCCACGCGGTGGTTGGATTTCAGGCCCAGCTCGGCCTCCAGCGGGGCCACGAAGGTGCCAAACATGTCCAGCACCAGCGCGTTGCACTGCTCCTTGATGACGGCCAGCACCTCCATGTTGACCAGGGTGGTGAACACAATGGGTTTGCGGCCCTCCACCTCGGCCGCGTGGTTGATGTCGCGCACGGCGCTGTGCGCCTTGTCCACGGTGTCGGTGAACGGCAGGCGAATGAAGTGGTGCTTGGTCTCGAACTGGTTCAGGATGGCCTTGCCAAACGTCTCGGCGGTGATGCCGGTGCCGTCGGACAGCAGAAAAACAGAGCGGTTGGTCATGGCTGGCTGAGGTGGTTTTGAAATCTATTCAACGCGGGCGTCAGGCATTTTGCGCTCCCAGTTGGCTGCCCGCCCCTACAATCTTTTGATTATCTCGGTTGAAGCCGCCGCCAGCCTGCCAATGGCCAGCGGCGCTCCTCCACGTCCCCCCTGGCTGCACCCACACACACAGAACAACACTTCACAGCCCGCGCGGATGTTGGCGGTATCGGACCGGGACAACCTGTTTTTTAACTTGATGGAGTGTTCCCATGTCTCAACTTTTCAGCCCGGATGCACTGGTCGTGCCCTTCGAGCAGCTTCGCATGTCCGATGTGGAGGCTGTCGGCGGCAAAAACGCCAGCCTGGGGGAAATGATTTCCCAACTGCCCTCGGGCGTTCGGGTGCCCACCGGCTTTGCCACCACGGCACACGCCTTTCGCGCGTTTTTGGCCTTTGACGGATTGACGGATCGCATCAACGCCAAGCTCGACGCCCTCGACACTGAAGACGTTCGGGCCCTGGCCCAAGTGGGTGCTGAAATCCGCGCCATGGTCGAGGCCCAGCCTTTCCCCGCTGACCTGGAAAAAGCCATCCGCGACGAATTCGCCACCCTGAGCGCGGGCAACCCTGCGGCCAGCTTTGCCGTGCGTTCGTCGGCCACCGCAGAAGACCTGCCCGATGCCTCCTTTGCGGGTCAGCAGGAAACGTTTTTGAACGTGGTGGGCATTGAAGAAGTGCTGCACAAAATGAAAGAGGTGTTTGCCAGCCTCTACAACGACCGCGCCATCAGCTACCGCGTGCACAAGGGTTTTGCCCACGCCGACGTGGCATTGAGTGCCGGTGTGCAGCGCATGGTGCGCTCTGACCTGGGCGCAGCGGGTGTCATGTTCACCATCGACACAGAAAGCGGTTTTGAAGACGTGGTGTTTATCACCAGCAGCTACGGCCTGGGAGAGACCGTGGTGCAAGGTGCCGTCAACCCCGACGAGTTTTATGTGCACAAGCCCATGCTCAAGGCGGGCAAGCGCGCCGTCATTCGGCGCAACCTGGGCTCCAAGCTCATCCAGATGGCCTTCACCACACCTGAAGAAAAGGCCGCTGACGGTGCCTTCAAAGGCAAGCTGGTCAAGACCGTGGATGTGCCTGTGGAGCAGCGCAACCGCTTCAGCCTGACCGACGCCGATGTGGAGCAACTGGGCCACTACGCGCTGGTCATTGAGCAGCACTACGGTCGTCCCATGGACATTGAGTGGGGCAAAGACGGCACCGACGGCCAGCTCTACATCCTGCAAGCCCGCCCCGAGACCGTCAAAAGCCAGGCCGCTGGCAAAGTGGAGCACCGCTACAAACTCAAGGGCAAGAGCGCGGTGCTGGCCCACGGCCGTGCCATTGGCCAGAAGATTGGCACGGGCCCCGTGCGCCTGGTGCACCACATCTCTGAAATGGACAAAGTCCAGCCCGGAGACGTGCTGGTCACCGACATGACCGATCCCAACTGGGAGCCCGTGATGAAGCGCGCCAGCGCCATCGTCACCAACCGGGGCGGGCGAACCTGCCACGCCGCCATCATTGCCCGCGAGTTGGGCATTCCCGCCGTGGTGGGCTGCGGCGATGCCACCGACAGCCTGCAAGACGGCATGCTGGTGACCGTCAGCTGTGCCGAGGGCGACACAGGCCACATCTACGACGGCCTGCTGGAAACCGAGGTGACCGAGGTCAAGCGCGGCCACATGGCCGACGCGGGCGTCAAGATCATGATGAACGTGGGCAACCCGCAACTGGCGTTTGACTTCTGCCAGATTCCCAACGGCGGTGTGGGCCTGGCGCGGCTGGAGTTCATCATCAACAACAACATTGGTGTGCACCCCAAGGCCATTCTGGAGTACCCCAACATCGACGCCGACCTGAAGAAGGCCGTCGAGTCGGTGGCCCGTGGCCATGCGTCGCCCCGTGCGTTTTACGTGGACAAGGTGGCCGAAGGCGTGGCCACCATCGCCGCCGCGTTCTGGCCCAAGCCCGTCATCGTGCGCTTGTCAGACTTCAAGAGCAACGAGTACCGCAAGCTCATGGGCGGCAGCCGCTACGAGCCCGATGAAGAAAACCCCATGCTGGGTTTCCGTGGCGCAGCGCGCTACATCAGCGAAGACTTTGCCGAGGCCTTTGCCATGGAGTGCGAGGCCATCACCCGTGTGCGCAACGACATGGGCTTGACCAACGTGCAGGTGATGGTGCCCTTTGTCCGCACGCTGGCCCAGGCCAAGCGCGTGACCGACATGCTGGCCGCCAAGGGCCTGGCCCGCGGCCAGAACGACCTCAAGGTCATCATGATGTGCGAGATCCCCAGCAACGCCATCCTGGCCACGCAGTACCTCGAATACTTTGACGGCTTCAGCATCGGCTCCAACGACCTGACCCAGCTCACCCTGGGCTTGGACCGCGACTCCGGACTGGAGCTGCTGGCCCACGACTTCGACGAGCGCGACCCCGCCGTGACAGCCCTCATCAGCATGGCCATCAAGGCTTGCCTGGCACAAGGCAAGTACGTGGGCATTTGCGGCCAGGGCCCCAGCGACCACCCCGACTTTGCCCAGTGGCTCAAGGCCGAGGGCATCAGCTCCATTTCCCTCAACCCCGATTCGGTGGTGGACACCTGGCAGTTGCTGTCGGAATGAGCGGCACACCGGTCCGTGGGCAGCGCTGGCTGCCCACGGACATGCCGCCAGCTCGCTCATGAAAAAAAGCGCCCGAGGGCGCTTTTTGTGTGTGCGTGTGGAGGCGCCTCAGGGTCGCCCAGCCAGGAACTGCTGCCTGAGCAAGGCCATGCGGGCCCGGTTGACGCCAAAGTCTTTGCGGCCCAAACGGCTGCTGCTGCGCAGGTGGATGACACCGGCCGGCTCGTCCAGCAGCAGCTCCACGTCGTCCACAAACTTCAGCCAACGGGTTTCGGCCTCGGCCCGCAGGTACTGGGGTTGTTGCTGCACCACGGTCACGCCGGGGGTGTTCTGCAGCAGCTGGGCCAGACGCGCCAGCGCCGCCGCACCGGTTTCGCTGGTTGGGAGCGCAATCGGTTCCATGGCGGCGTACTCGGCTTGCGGGTGGCCCGGATACAGGTTGGCCTGGCTGCTGACGCTGTTGGGGGTGGGCGAGGGCGGGGCCAGGCGCCCCGCCGTCAGACCCAGTGGCACGGGGGGCTGGCCGCGCAAAAAGCCCCACTGGCCAACCAATAAAACAATAGCTGGAAACACAATGAATATAAGCGCTATAAGCCAAAAAAGCATCAATTTCTTTCGGGGAGGCGTGCTCATCGGCGACGACCGCCCAGCAAACTGCCCAGCACACCCCGGATGAGCTCACGCCCGACCGAGGTGCCAATGGTGCGCACGGCCGACTTCACCATGGTCTGCGCCAATCCGTCGCGCTGCGCGCCACGCGGGCCGGTGCTGCCAAACAGCAAATCGCTCATGCCCGACATCAGGCCGCCGTTGTCCGCCGGTGCAGCGGTGGCCGGGCCTGGCGCGCCGCCCGCCGTGCCAGCACTGGGTGAGGTGGCGTTGGGGGCATGGCCTTTCAGCAGTTCGTAGGCCGACTCGCGGTCCACCGTCTGCTCGTACACGCCCGCCACCAGGCTGTTGGCCAGCAGGGCTTTGCGTTGCGCGGGGGTGATGGGGCCGAGCTGCCCGGCAGGGGGCATCACAAACACCCGCTCGGTCACGCTGGGGCGGCCTTTGGCGTCCAGAAAACTCACCAGCGCTTCGCCCACGGCCAGCTCGGTGATGGCCGCCTCAATGTCCAGCCCCTCTTTCGGACGCATGGTCTGGGCCGTTGCCTTGACCGCCTTTTGGTCGCGTGGGGTGAAGGCGCGCAGCGCGTGCTGCACGCGGTTGCCCAGCTGGCCCAGCACGCTGTCGGGGATGTCCAGCGGGTTTTGCGTGACGAAGTACACGCCCACACCTTTGGAACGCACCAGCCGCACCACCAGCTCAATGCGTTCCACCAGCGCCTTGGGGGCGTCGGCAAACAGCAGGTGGGCCTCGTCAAAGAAGAACACCAGCTTGGGCTTTTCCAGGTCGCCCACCTCGGGCAGCATTTCAAACAGCTCGCTCAGCATCCACAGCAAAAAGGTGGAATACAGCTTGGGCGAGTTCATCAGCTTGTCGGCCGCCAGGATGTTGACCATGCCTTTGCCGTCCACGGTTTGCATGAAGTCGGCAATGTTGAGCATGGGCTCGCCAAAAAACACGTCGCCGCCTTGCTCGTCCACCTGCAACAGGGCGCGCTGGATGGCGCCCACGCTGGCCGAACTGATGTTGCCGTACTCGGTGGTGAACTGTTTGGCGTTTTCGCCCACGTGCTGGCACATGGCGCGCAGGTCTTTCATGTCCAGCAGCAGCATGCCCTGGTCGTCGGCCACCTTGAACACCAGTTGCAGTACGCCGGCCTGGGTCTCGTTCAGGTTGAGCATGCGGCTCAGCAGCAGGGGGCCCAGGTCGCTCACGGTGGCGCGCACCGGGTGGCCTTGTTCGCCAAACACGTCCCACAGCGTGGTGGGAAAGGCCAGCGGGGCGGGCGCTTCAATGCCGCGGTCGGCCAGCACCTTGGCCATTTTGTCGCCCACTTGGCCGGGTTGGGACACGCCGGTCAGGTCGCCCTTGATGTCGGCCATGAACACCGGCACGCCGATGCGCGAGAACTGCTCGGCCAGTGTTTGCAGCGTCACCGTTTTGCCGGTGCCGGTGGCCCCGGTGATCAGACCATGGCGGTTGGCTTTGTCGGGGAACAGCACACATTCGGTGGTGTCACGGCGGGCAATCAGCAGCGGTTCAATCATGGGGGCCTCGCACTGGCGGGTCAAAAAAGTGTCAAAAGTACAATGTCGGGCTATTTTCAGCGCCTGAGGGTGCGCCGCCAGACAACTCCTGTACCGGCCGCGCACGCCGCCAGCGTATCTCAAATTCAAGAGGGTTTTTCATGGCAGGTCATTCCAAATGGGCCAACATCCAGCACCGCAAGGGTCGCCAGGATGAAAAGCGCGGCAAGTTGTGGACGCGCGTCATTCGCGAAATCACCGTGGCCGCCCGCTCGGGTGGCGGCGACCTCAGCGCCAACCCCCGCCTGCGCCTGGCCATCGACAAAGCCAAGGCCGTCAACCTGCCCGCCGACCGCATCAAGTACAACATCGACAAGGCCACCGGCAACCAGGAAGGCGTGAACTACGAAGAGATCCGCTACGAAGGTTACGGCATTGGCGGCGCGGCGGTGATTGTGGACACCATGACCGACAACCGTGTGCGCACCGTGGCCGAGGTTCGCCACGTGTTCTCCAAATTCGGCGGCAACATGGGCACGGAAGGCTCGGTCGCGTTTCAGTTCAAACACTGCGGCCAACTCGTGTTCGCCCCCGGCACCAACGAGGACAAGCTCATGGAAGTGGCCTTGGAGGCCGGGGCCGAAGACGTCATCACCGACGACGACGGTGCCATCGAGGTGCTGACCTCCCCCGCCGATTTCGAGGCCGTGAAAAACGCCCTGGAAGCCGCAGGCCTGGTGCCCGAGATGGCCGAAGTGACCATGCGCGCCGACAACACCATCGAGCTCACCGGTGACGACGCCGTCCGCATGCAAAAGCTGCTGGACGCCATGGAAGACCTGGACGACGTGCAAAACGTTTTCCACAACACGGCCATTTCAGAATGAGCACCGCCAGCAACATCCCCAACGTGCCCAGCAACCTGAAGGTACTGGTGGTGGGCGGCGGTGGCCGCGAACACGCGCTGGCCTGGAAGCTGCGCCAAAGCCCCTCGGTCGCCCAGGTGTGGGTGGCCCCCGGCAACGGTGGCACCGAGCGCGACGCCCAACTCACCAACCTCCCCGTCACCGACGTGGTGGCCCTGCGCGAGTGGGCTCAGGCCCACGCCGTGGACCTGACGGTGGTGGGCCCCGAGGCCCCGCTGGCCGCTGGCCTGGTGGACGAGTTCCGCGCCCACGGACTGGCCGTGTTCGGCCCCACCCAGGCTGCCGCGCAACTGGAAAGCTCCAAGGCCTTTTCCAAGGCCTTCATGCAGCGCCACGGCATTCCCACGGCGGCTTACGACACCTTCACCGACGCGGCAGCGGCCCACGCCTACATTGAGCGCATGGGCGCGCCCATCGTGGTCAAGGCCGATGGCCTGGCCGCTGGCAAGGGCGTGGTGGTGGCCATGACGCTGGCCGAGGCCCACGAGGCCGTGGACTTCATGCTCCCCACCGAAGCCAGTGGCAACAAGTTCGGCGTGCAACACAACGCCGGTGGTGCCCGTGTGGTCATCGAAGAGTTTTTGCAAGGCGAAGAGGCCAGCTTCATCGTGGTCTGCGACGGCCACACCGTGCTGCCCCTGGCCACCTCGCAAGACCACAAGCGCCTGCTCGACGCCGACCAGGGCCCCAACACCGGCGGCATGGGCGCGTACTCACCCGCGCCCGTGGTCACCCCGGCGGTGCACGACAAGGCCATGCGCGAAGTCATCCTGCCCACCATCGCGGGCATGGCGGCAGACGGCATTCCCTACACCGGCTTCTTGTACGCGGGCCTGATGGTCACCCCAGCGGGCGACATCAAAACCCTGGAGTTCAACTGCCGCATGGGCGACCCCGAGACCCAGCCCATCCTCATGCGCCTGCAGTCCGACCTGGCCGCCGTACTGCTGGCCGCTGCCCAGCAACAGCTCGCTGGCACCGAGCTGCAATGGGACAGCCGCTGCGCGCTGGGCGTGGTGCTGGCCGCCCACGGCTACCCGCTGTCACCCCGCAAGGGCGACGCCATCACCGCTTTGCCCGCCGACAGCGCCGATGCCGTGGTCTTCCACGCCGGCACCCAGGTGGTGGACGGCCAGTTGCAAACCACCGGTGGGCGCGTGCTGTGCGCCACCGCGCTGGGGGCCGATGTGCGCCAGGCCCAGGCCAACGCCTACGCCCTGGTGGCCGGGGTGAACTTTGCCGGCATGCAGTTTCGCAAAGATATTGGCTATCTGGCGATTGATAGATAAGCATTGTTTGCTCACCTTTTTATGAAACCAACCGGCATGCGCCTGAACGAGCCCGAACAACTCTACTACCCCCAGACCCCGGCGGTGCGGGCCTACCTGACGGACCTGCAAAACCGCATCACCACCGCCATTGCCGAGGTGGACGGCGGACGCTTCTTGGAGGACGGTTGGAGCAAACCCTCGGGTGAAGTCCTGCAAGGCAACGGCATCACCCGCATCCTGGAGGGTGGTGCCGTGTTTGAGCGGGCAGGGTGCGGTTTTTCCCACGTCACCGGGCCGCGTTTGCCGCCATCGGCCACGCAACACCGCCCTGAGCTGGCGGGCGCACCTTTTGAGGCCATGGGCGTGTCGCTGGTGTTTCATCCGCGCAACCCCTACGTGCCCACCGTGCACATGAACGTGCGCATGATCGCCGCCGCCCCCGTGGGTGGGGGTGACGTGGTGTGCTGGTTTGGCGGCGGCATGGACCTCACGCCCTACTATGGCTTCGAGGAAGACGCGCGCCACTTCCACACCGTGTGCCAGCAAGCGCTCAGCCCCTTTGGCGACGACAAATACCCCCGTTTCAAAACTTGGTGCGACGATTACTTCTTTTTGAAGCACCGCAACGAGCAGCGCGGGGTGGGCGGTGTGTTTTTTGACGATTTTTCCGAGCTGGGCTTCGACGGCAGCTTTGCCATGATGCGCGCCACCGGCGACGCATTTCTGAACGCCTACCTGCCCATCGTGGCCCGCCGCCAGGCCATGCCCCACGGTGAGCGCGAGCGCCAGTTCCAGCTCTACCGCCGTGGCCGTTACGTTGAGTTCAACCTGGTGTGGGACCGGGGAACACACTTCGGTTTGCAGTCGGGTGGCCGCAGCGAATCCATTTTGTTGTCCATGCCGCCGTTGGTCAGCTGGGCCTATGCCCAAAAACCCGAGGCAGGTACTCCCGAGCACCGCCTGTACACCGACTTCCTGGTGCGCCGCGAGTGGGTGTGACGGTGCCTGTGACCCCGGCCCCGCGCATGGGGGTGTACGGCGGCGCATTCGACCCGCCCCACCTGGCCCATGTGGACATGGCCAGCGCCTTCATTGCCCAGTGTGCGCTCGACCGCTTGCTGGTGTTGCCCACGGGGCAGGCGTGGCACAAGCCCACCCAGCCCCTCAGCCCCATGCGCCACCGGGTGGCCATGGCGCAGTTGGCGTTTGGCGAACTGCCCCACACCACCGTGGACACCCGTGAAACCCAGCGCTCGGGCCCCAGCTTCACCATCGACACCCTGGTTTCGCTGCAGGCCGAATACCCCGGTGCGCAGTGGTTCCTGTTGATGGGGGCCGACCAGTGGGGGCGCTTCGCCACCTGGCACCGTTGGCAAGACATTGCCAGCGCAGCTACAATCGTGGTAGCTGACAGGCCAAACCATTCAGGCGACGAGCTGTCAAAAAGCCTTCAAAACACCTCGCCAACCGACACCGGCACAGCGCACGCTGTGCCATTGCAGTGGCAACCCCGCCCCCTGAGTTCCACCCAAGTGCGCACCCTCGTTGAGGGTGCCGCCGGGCAAGCCCACAGGGCGTGGCCCATGGTGCCGCCCGCCGTCGCACGCTATATTTCACAACACCAGCTTTACACCAGCACCACCCCATGAGCGAATCCAAGCCCCGTACCACCGGTACCACCGATGTCCAAAAACTCCAGCGCGCCATTGTGGACGGCCTGGAAGATGTGAAGGGGCAGGACATTGTTGTCTTCAACACCGAGCACCTCTCCCCGCTGTTCGAGCGCGTCATCATCGCCAGCGGCACCTCCAACCGCCAGACCAAGGCCCTGGCCTCCAGCGTCAGCGATGCCGTGCGCGAAGCCGGTTTCCCCAAGCCCCGCGTGGAAGGCGAAGGGAATGGCGAGTGGATCATCGTTGACTGCGGCGCCGCCGTGGCCCACGTCATGCAACCCAACATCCGCCAGTACTACCACCTGGAAGAAATCTGGGGTGGCAAAACCGTGCACCTGAAGCCCGCGGCCACAGCACGCAAAACCGCAGCCGCTGCCGAGGCCAAACCCGTTGCCGCCAAAAAAGCGGCCACCAAAACCGCCGCAGTCAAAACCACGGCCACCAAAGCGGCCACCGGCAAAGCCGCCACCGCCAAAACAGCCACCGCCAAAACAGCCGCCACCAGCGCCGAGGCCAAGCCAGCCGCCAAGAAGCCAGCGGGCAAAGTCGCGGCCAAAACCACGTCCAGAACCACCTCCAAAACGGTGGCCAAGCCCGCCACCAAACCAGCCGTGAAAGCGGCTGCCGAGAAAACCGCCAGCCCAGCCGGTGGCACCACCGCCGCGCCCGTCAAGCTCAAAACCCTGGTGGTGGGCAAGCCACCTGCCAAAAAGGCCACCGGCGCCCGCACCACCGCCAAGGCACCCGTCGCGCGCAAGGCCCCAGCCCGCAAAACAGCGGGTTGATGGCCCCTGGTGGCCCAGCCATGAAGCTTTCCATTGTGGCCGTGGGTCAGCGCATGCCCGACTGGGCACAGACGGCCTACGACGACTACGCCAAACGCTTCCCACCCGACAGCCGGGTGGACATCAAGACCGTCAAAACCGAGCCGCGGGGCTCCAAAACCCTGCCCACCCTGTTGCAGGCCGAGCGTGGCCGCATTGAAGCGGCGCTGGCGCGTGGCACCCGCGTGGTGGTGCTCGACGAGCGGGGCAACACCCTCACCACCCTGGCGTTGGCGCAGCAACTCCAGCAATGGCAGCTGCAAGGCGAAGACGTGGCCTTCATCATCGGTGGCCCCGACGGGCTGGACCCCGAGTTCAAAGCCCAGGCCGCCCACCGCATCCGCCTCTCCGACATGACCTTGCCCCACGCCATGGCCAGGGTGTTGCTGATCGAGCAGCTCTACCGCGCCTGGTCCGTCAACCACAACCACCCCTACCACCGCGAGTGATGGGCCGCGCATGACCCAGCCCTTCATCTACCTCGCCTCACAAAGCCCGCGTCGTTTGCAGCTGCTGGGGCAATGGGGTGTGCCGTGCGAAACCCTGTTGCCCACCGCCGACGAGGACGCCGAGGCCCTGGAGGCCGTGCTCCCCGCCGAGGCCCCCCGCCACTATGTGCAGCGCGTCACCCGCCTCAAGCTGCTCGCCGCCTTGGCTCGGCTGCAGGCCAGGGGGCTGCCACCGGCCCCCGTGCTGTGTGCCGACACCACCGTGGCCCTGGGGCCACACATCCTGGGCAAGCCCGCCACCGCGCAAGATGCGCGGGACATGTTGGCACGCCTCGCTGGTCAGCGCCACCGCGTGCTCACCGCCGTTTCCGTGGGCCGCCTGGGGGCAGGGCAGGGCCAACCGCCCCAGGCGTGGCACGCCCTCAGCGAGTCGTGGGTGACCTTCCAGCCCCTCACCACCGACCAAATCAACGGCTACGTGGCCACCGGCGAGCCCATGGGCAAAGCCGGTGCCTACGGCATCCAAGGCCTGGCCGCGCTGTGGGTATCGCGCATCAGTGGCAGTTACACAGGCATCATGGGCCTGCCCGCCTGTGAAACCGCCCAAGTGCTGCGCCAGGCCGGCATCGCCCTGCTGGGCGACTGACGCCCCCTCCACATCACACCACACAGGCCATGGGACAAGAAATACTCATCAACTGGGCGCCCCATGAGACCCGCGTCGCCGTGGTAGAGCAGGGCGCTGTGCAAGACGTGCACATTGAGCGCACGCTGGAGCGCGGCCTGGTCGGCAACATCTACCTCGGCAAAGTCTCCCGCGTGCTGCCTGGCATGCAGTCCGCTTTCATCGACATCGGGCTGGACCGCGCCGCCTTTCTGCACGTGGCCGATCTCATGCCCAACATCGCCGCCAAACACGCCAGCGGGCGTGAGGGCGCGGCCAGCGCCGGCGGGAAATCGGCCGGCTTGTTGCAGCCCAACCCCGTGCTGCCCATCGAAAAGCAAATTTTCGAAGGCCAGTCCCTCATGGTCCAGGTGCTCAAAGACCCCATAGGCTCCAAAGGCGCGCGTCTGTCGGCGCAAATCAGCATCGCGGGCCGCCTGCTGGTGTTCTTGCCCCAGGACGCCCATGTGGGCGTGTCCCAGAAAATACCGGTTGAGCAGCGCGAAACCCTGCGCAAGCGCCTGCTGCGCCTGACCGAAGAACTGGGCGGCGGCTTCATCCTGCGCACCAACGCCGAAGACGCCAGCGACGACGAACTCGCCGACGACATCGCCTACCTGCGCAAAACCTGGCTGCGCATCAAAGACGCTGCCATGCGCCAGCCCGCCGCGTCGCTGCTGCACCAAGACCTCAGCCTCATGCAGCGCGTCCTGCGCGACCTGGTGGGCGAGCACACCCAGACCATCCGCATCGACTCGCGCGAGCAATTCGGCGAGCTACAGCGCTTCGCCCACGAGTTCATGCCCGACACCGTGGCCAAACTCGCCCTGCACACCGGCGAGCGCCCCGTGTTCGATCTGTTCAATGTGGACGAAGAAATCATCCGCGCCCTCAGCCGCCGGGTCGACATGAAATCGGGCGGCTACCTCATCATCGACCAGACCGAAGCCCTTACCACCGTTGACGTCAACACCGGCGGCTTCGTGGGCGCCCGCAACTTCGACGACACCGTTTTCAAAACCAACCTCGAAGCCGCGCAAACCATCGCCCGCCAGCTGCGCCTGCGCAACCTGGGCGGCATCATCATTGTCGATTTCATTGACATGGCCCGCGACGACCACCGCGAGGCCGTGCTCGCCGAGTTCCGCAAACAGCTCGCCCGCGACCGCGTCAAAACCATGGCCGGTGGCTTCTCCAGCCTGGGCCTGGTCGAAATGACGCGCAAACGCACCCGCGAGTCATTGGCCCACCTGCTCAGCGAAACCTGCCCCTCCTGCAGCGGGCGCGGCCAGGTCAAAACCGCCCGCAGCCTGTGCTACGACATCCTGCGCGAAATCCTGCGCGAAGCCAGGGCCTTCAACCCGCGCGAATTCCGCGTGGTGGCCTCCCCCAAGGTGGTGGAACTGTTCCTGGACGAAGAAAGCCAACACCTGGCCGGCCTGAGCGACTTCATTGGCAAGCCCATTTCCCTGCAAAGCGACAGCGCCATGAGCCAAGAGCAGTACGACATCGTGCTCCTCTGACCCGGCACACGCTCACTTCGCCGTCAACACCGCCGGCATCCGGTGCAAGCGGGCGTACAGCCCATCGGCGGCCAGCAACTCCCGGTGCGAGCCCTGCTCATGCACCCAGCCATCGGCCAGCACCACCACCCGGTCAGCGTGCTCAATGGTGGACAGCCGGTGCGCAATCACAATGGTCGTGCGCCCCGCCATCAGCCGCGTCAGGGCCTCCTGCACCAGCCGCTCCGACTCGTTGTCCAACGCCGACGTCGCCTCGTCCAAAATCAGCACCGGCGCATCCTTGTAAATCGCCCGCGCAATGGCCAGCCGCTGGCGCTGCCCGCCCGACAGCTCTGCCGCGTTGTGCCCCACCGTCGAGTCAATCCCCTGTGCCAGCTTGCCCACCAGCTCACCCAGGTTGGCCGACTCCAGCGCCTGCATCACCCGCGCCCGGTCCACCCGGCTGCCCAGTGCCACATTCGCCGCCAGCGTGTCATTCAGCATCACCACGTCCTGGCTCACCATCGCCAGCTGCTGGCGCAGCGCGCCCAGGTGCCATTCAGCCAACGGGCGACCGTCCAGCAACACCTCGCCCTCCGTGGCCTCCACAAACCGGGGCAGCAGGTTCACCAGCGTGGTTTTGCCCCCACCCGACGGACCCACCAGCGCCACCACCTCGCCCGGCGCAATGTCCAGGTCAATCCGGCTCAGCGCCGCTTGCCCCGCATTCGGGTACCGCACCCCCACCTGCTTGAAAGTGATTTGCCCCCGGCACCGCGCCGGGGCAAAGTCGCCACTGGTTTGCTCCGGCGTTTCATCCACCAACTTCAGACCCCGCTCCAGCGCCGCCACCCCCCGGGTGATGGGGCCTGCAATTTCCGCCAAGTGCTTGATGGGCGCAATCAGCATCAGCATCGCCGTCACAAACGACACAAACCCCCCCACCGTCACCCCACTGGTGTGGCTCTGCCACAGCGCAGTGGCAATCACCCCCGACAGCGCCGCCGCCGCCAGCATCTGCGTCAGCGGCGTCATCGCCGCCGAGGCAATGGTTGACTTCAGCGCCAGCCGCCGCAACGCCTGGCTCAGGCCCTCGAACCGCTCCGCCTGACTCTGCTGCGCACCGTGCAGCCGAATCAGTCGGTGCGCCAGCACGTTCTCCTCCACCACATAGGCCAGCTCGTCCGTCGCCTTCTGGCTTGACTGCGTCAGCCGGTACAGCCGCTTGGACAGCACCCGCATCACCACCACCAGCGCCGGGAAAATCACAATCACAATCAGCGTCAGCTTCCAGTTCAGGTAGAACAGATAGCCCAGCAACGCCACCAGCGTCAGGCTGTCTTTGGTCAGCGTCAAAAACGCACCCACCAGCATCGTCGAGCCCGTTTGCACCTCGTACACCAGCGTGTTCGACAGCCCACTGGCCGTCTGGTCCCGGAACAGCTGCAGGTCTGCCGCCGACAGCCGCTCAAACATGTGCCTGCGCATCTGCAGCATGCCATTGGCCGCCGTGTGGCTCAGCGCGTACTGCGCCACAAACCCCGCCAGCCCCCGCACCCCAAACAACCCCAGCAGCGCCGTGGGCACCATCCACAGCGGCACCGCACCAGCGGAAAACCCCTGGTCCAGCAAGGCCTTCAGCAGCGCCGGAATCAGCGGCTCCGTCAGGGCGCCCACCAGCGTCGCCCCGGCGGCCAGCACCATGCCCAGCTTGGCCGTTGAAAAATAAGGCCACAAGCGGCGCAAGCGCTGCAGCAAAGGTATGTGTGGCGTCAAATCAGGGCAGGGCGATAAAAGGTCGGTCAGGGGGTAGGCGGCAGGAACCAGCGGCGGGGAACCAAGGCCGCCACCCGGGCTCCGTTATTATCAGCGGGTGACCCGCTCACTGGCTGACACCCGTCGCCCAGCCCCCATTTTCACCACCACCGTTCACCACCCGCACATGCACCAGTCATTGTCCAGGCGCACCGTCCTTGGTGCCGCTGCCCTGTTGCCACTGACGCACGCACACGCCCAGTTCCGTGTCGAAGTCGCTGGCGTGGGCCTCACACAGCTTCCCTTCTCCGTCGCACCCTTCAAGGGTGGCGAAGGCCTCCCCCAAGACCTCGCCGCCATCGTCAAGGCCGACCTTGAGCGCAGCGGCCAGTTCCGCCAGGTCAACCCCGTTGCCGGGGCCACCCTAGACGAAACCTCCCGCCCCGACCTCGCCCCCTGGCGCGACCGCGCCACCGACGTCCTGCTCACCGGCAGCGTCTCCCGCCTCGCCGATGGCCGCTACGACGTGCGCTTTCGCGTCTGGGACGTCGTCCGCCTGCAAGACCTCGGCGGCATGAGCCTGCCCGTCAGCGCCGCCGACCTGCGCCTGGCCGCCCACCGCATGGCCGACTTCATTTACGAAAAACTCACCGGCGAAAAAGGCATCTTCTCCACCCGCATCGCCTACGTCACCCAAAACGCAGGCCGCTACAGCCTCTGGGTGGCCGACGCCGACGGCGAAAACGCCCAAGCCGCCCTCGGCAGCCCCGAGCCCATCATCTCCCCCGCCTGGTCCCCCAGCGGCGCCCACCTGGCCTACGTGTCCTTCGAGGCGCGCAAGCCCGTCATCTACTCCCACGAAATCGCCACCGGCCGCCGCCGCCTGCTCGCCAACTTCAAGGGCTCCAACAGTGCCCCCGCCTGGTCGCCCGACGGCAAAAGCCTGCTCGCCACCCTCACGCTCGAAGGCGGCTCACAGCTCTACAGCATCGACCTCGCCAGCGGTGCCCACACCCGCCTCACCCAGTCCGGCAGCATCGACACCGAGCCCGTCTGGGACGCCGCAGGCAAAACCATCTACTTCGTCAGCGACCGGGGCGGCGCCCCCCAGATCTACCGCATGGGTGCCCGCGGCGGCCAGGCCGAGCGCGTCACCTTCGTCGGCAGCTACAACACCTCGCCCGCCATCAGCGCCGACAGCCGCTGGCTCGCCTTCATCTCCCGCGTCGCCGGTGGCTTCAAGCTCCACGTCATGGACCTCGCCTCCGGCACCGTCACCCCACTCACCGACACCCTGACCGACGAAAAACCCAGCTTCGCCCCCAACGGCAAACTCATCATGTACGCCACCCGCCTGCAAGGGCGCGAAGCCCTCATGACCACCACCCTCGACGGCCGCATCAAAACCCGCCTCTCCGGTGGCCAGGCCGACATTCGCGAACCGGATTGGGGTCCTTTTGCCTCCTAGCGCTTATGTTTATTCAATAGTTTGCTATTAACTTTGACTTTTTAGGGATTCAACCATGTTCCAACGCACCGCACGCCCCTCCGTCCTCACCCTCAGCGCCAGCGCCCTCGTGCTCGCACTGCTCGCCGGTTGCGGCTCCAGCGTCAACCTCGACGAAGCCCCCGTGGCCGACCGCACCGGCACCCCCATCGCCGCCGGCGCTGGGGGGATGGGTGGCGCAGGCGGCACACCGTCCAACGCCCGTCCCGTGCCCACCCTTGGCCTCGACGGCCAAAACCTCGCCGAGCCACCCGCTACCGTCGCCCGCACCATCTACTTCGACTACGACAGCTACATCGTCAAGCCCGAGTTCGCCGCCACCCTCGAAGCCCACGCCCAATTCCTCAAGGCCGACGCCAAGCGCCGCGTCACCCTCCAGGGCCACACCGACGAGCGCGGCGGCCGCGAATACAACCTCGCCCTCGGCCAAAAACGCGCCGAAGCCGTGCGCCGCTCCCTCGGCGTGCTCGGCGTCAGCGACGCCCAGCAAGAAGCCGTCAGCTTCGGCAAAGAAAAACCCGCCGCCGTCGGCATGGACGAATCCGCCCACGCCCAGAACCGCCGCGTCGAGCTGAGCTACCGCTGATCCCCGCCATGCGCACCACACCCCACCACCGCCCCCGGCGGCTGCCCGCCCTGGCCGCCGCCACCACCCTGGCCCTGTGCGCGCTCGCGGGTGCCGGTGCCGCACACGCCCAACTCTTCGGCGACGACGAAGCCCGCAAAGCCATCATCGAACTGCGCGACCGCTTCGACGCCCAGCGCAAACAAAACGATGCCCGGCTGGAGCGCATGGGCCAAGACTTCTCCCGCCTCGCCGAAGAAACCGGCGCCCCCACCCGCCGTGCCCTGCTCGACATGAGCAACCAGCTTGAAGTCCTCCGCCAGGAGCAAGCCCGCCAACGCGGTCAGGCCGAGCAACTCGCCCGCGACGTCTCCGAGCTCCAGCGCCAGCAAAAAGACGCCCTCGTCGCCTTCGACGAACGCCTGCGCCAACTCGAACCCAGCAAAGTCACCCTCGACGGGCAAGACTTCCGCGTCCGCCCCGACGAGCGCACCGAATTCGACAACGCCATGGAGTTTGTGCGCAAAGCCAGCTTCGACGCCGCCGCCACCGCCTTCACCGCCTTCATCAAACGCCACCCCCAAAGCGGTTACCTGCCTGCCGCCCATTTCTGGCTCGGCAACGCGCAGTACGCCAACAGCGCCTTCAAAGACGCCATCGACGCCTACCGCCGCATGCTGCAGCTCGCGCCCGAACATTTCCGCGCCCCCGAAGCCCGCCTGGCCATTGCCAACTGCCAAATCGAGCTGAAAGACACCAAATCCGCCCGCCGCACCCTCGAAGACCTCATCAAAGCCTTCCCCCAGTCCGAAGCCGCCAACACCGCCAAAGACCGGCTCGCCCGCCTGCGCTGACATGTCCCTGACCGAACTCTCCAGCCTCCACACCCAGGTGTTGTGGGCCGCATTTGCGGTGTCCGTCGCCTTCGGCGCCGTCGCCCAAAAGACCCACTTCTGCACCATGGGGGCCATCAGCGACATCGTCAACATGGGCGACTGGACCCGCATGCGCATGTGGGGCATGGCCGTCGGCATCGCCATCCTCGGCTTCTACGGCATGGCCACCCTCGGCCTCATCGACCCCAGCAAAACCTTCTACACCAACCCCCGCCTCATCTGGTTGTCCGCCGTCGTCGGCGGTGCCTTCTTCGGCTTCGGCATGGTGCTCGCCTCCGGCTGCGGCAGCAAAACCCTGGTCCGCATCGGTGGCGGCAGCCTCAAAGGCCTGGTGGTGTTCTTCGTCATGGGCGTGTCCGCCTTTGCCACCCTCAAAGGCCTCACCGCCGTCCTGCGCGTCAAAACCGTTGACGCCGTCGCCATCGACATCCCCGGCGGCACCGGCCTGCCCAACCTCCTGAGCCAGGCCACCGGCCTGCCCGCCACCACCACCGTGCCCCTGCTGGCCCTGCTGCTCGGCGGTGGCCTCGTCATCTGGGCTCTCGCCAGCCACGCCTTTCGCACCCCCAACCACCTGCTGGCCGGCCTCGGCATCGGCGCCAGCGTCGTGGGCATGTGGTGGGTCACCGGTCACCTCGGCTTCATCGCCGAACACCCCGAAACCCTCGACAGCACCTACCTCGCCACCAACAGCGGCCTCATGGAGTCCCTCACCTTCACCGCCCCCATGGCCTACGCCATCGACTGGCTCGTCCACTTCAGCGACACCACCAAGGTGCTCACCGTCGGCGTCGTGTCGGTGGCCGGCGTCGTGCTCGGCTCCTGGGTGTGCGCCCTGGCCACCCGCAGTTTCCGCTGGGAAGGCTTTCGCGACACCCAAGACACCGCCCTCCACATCGGCGGCGCCGTCCTCATGGGCATGGGCGGCGTCACCGCCATGGGCTGCACCGTCGGCCAAGGCCTCTCCGGCCTGTCCACCCTCAGCCTCACCAGCGTGGTCGCCGTCATCGGCATCGTGCTCGGCGCACTCGGGGGCCTGCGCTTCCAGCTCTGGCTCGTCATGCGCGACTGAGGCCACCGCCCAGCCCCGCGCCCACCGCCCCCCATGACCAGCCCCGACTTCGAGCGCCGCTTCGGCGGCCTGCGCCGCCTCTACGGCCCCGCCGGCGCCCAAGCCATCTTCAGCGCCCACGTCATCGTCGTCGGCATCGGCGGCGTCGGCTCCTGGGCCGCCGAGGCCCTGGCCCGCTCCGGCGTCGGCCAGCTCACCCTCATCGACCTCGACCACGTCTCCGAGTCCAACATCAACCGCCAAATCCACGCCCTCGGCACCACCCTCGGCCAATCCAAAGTCCAGGCCATGCGCCAACGCATCGCCGACATCAACCCCCACTGCCAAGTCCACCTCGTGGACGACTTCATCACCCCCGACAACCTCGCCAGCCTGCTGCCACCCGCCATGCCCCCGCCCGGCAGCGGCCCACTCGCCCTGCTGGACGCCTGCGACCAAGTCCGCGCCAAAACCGCCCTGGCCGCCTGGGCCCAGGCCAACGCCTGCCTGCACATCACCGTCGGGGCCGCCGGGGGCAAGCAACGCGCCCAAGCCGTCGAAGTGGCCGACCTCGCCGACGTCACCCACGACCCCCTCCTGGCCCAACTCCGCTACCGCCTGCGCAAACACCACGGTGCCCCCCGCACCGCCCGCATCGGCGTCGCCTGCGTGTTCAGCCGCGAAAACGTCGCCCCCCCCGACGCCGCCTGCCAACTCCCCGGCACCTCCGCTCCCGCCGACAGCAGCCTCAACTGCCACGGCTACGGCTCCGTCGTCACCGTCACAGCCACCTTCGGCCTCGTCGCCGCAGGCCATTTGCTCGGCGCCCTGGCAAAAACTTCAACAATTTCGGCCGCAGCTTCAAAACCCCAAAAAATGACGCTATAATTTGAGGCTTAGCAGCAAGCGAACATCACTGTTGGCAAGTTGCAAAAGTGGGACGTTAGCTCAGTTGGTAGAGCAGCGGACTTTTAATCCGTTTGTCGTGGGTTCGACCCCCGCACGTCCCACCACCCCATTCAAAAACCCCGCTGCCCACCAGGCAGCGGGGTTTTTTCGTTTTCGCCATGACTGTTGCACAGATGCCAAGAACGCCCCCTTTGCCGCCTGCAAAATGGTGCAGTGCAAAAAAAACCACAGCAAAGCCACCGCCCTTCGTGATAGCATAAAACTTCATAAAAACGTGGTGACCGTGTAACACCAGTTGCATTTGGTCATTTTGGTCGGGGGGGCCACAGCAGCAGTCAACGCTTGCGTGCGCGCCCGTTTTTCTTAGGGGAATAAGCCATGCGCTTCACTGTCACACACCAGGCCGCAGCTTGCCTGCTCGCCATCGCCACTTCATCCAGCGCATTCGCGCAGACCGAGGCTCCCAAAACCGCCGAAGTCCCGCCCTCAGACAGCCTCACCGGCACACCATTCAGCACCCCCACCTCCAAGCCCGCACTCAACGCCGCCCCCGTTGCGCCCGGCACCTACGACCTCGCCGGCATCGGCCGCCGCGACACCACCCAAGAGATGATCCTCACCGAGCCCGTCTCCGGTGTGCCCATCCGGTTCGAAAACGGTGTGTTCGTCTTCCCCGCATTGCTGGCTGGCGTCGGTCACAACAGCAACGTACAAGGCATCAACACAGGGGGCCTTTCATCTGTGTTGCTCACATTGCAGCCCCGCGTGGTGGCCGAGCTCAAAAAGTCCGGCGACCGCTACACCCTGGCCTACAACGGCAATTTCACCCGCTATACCAGCAGCTCCGCCGACAACTACAACACCCACGACCTCACCCTGGCCGGTGACAACTACTTCAGCGCCCGCTCGCGCCTCGGCTGGAGCGCTGGCTACGTCGCCAACGCCGACCCCCGTGGCTCCACCAGCCGCGTCGCCTCCGCCGAGCCAGACCGTTGGCACGCCCCCGTGCTGCAGGCCCTGTACGTTTACGGTGCCAACGGTGCGCAAGGTCGTGTCGAAGTCGATGCTGCCCTGCAAGCCAAGCGTTACGACAACAACCGCACCTTCACCCAGGCGTCCGACGTTGACATCCAATCCGTCAGCGGTCGCTTCTTCACCCGCGTCATGCCCAAAACCACCGCCGTGGTCGAGCTGCGCCACATCAAGTCAGACTACAAGCTCGCCGCCGCCCCCAACGACAACGGCGACACCCGTCTCCTCCTCGGCGTCAACTGGGATGCCGCCGCCAAAACCACTGGCGGCTTCCGCGTCGGCCACCAAAGCAAAAACTTCAGCAGCGCCACGCTGCGCGACGTGTCCGGTGGCACATTCGAAGGTTTTCTCAAGTGGTCCCCGCTCACCTACTCCGTGGTTGACCTCACCACTGGCCGCGCAGCCGCCGACTCCACCGGCGTCGGCGACTACGTCATGAACACCAGCACCAGCCTCGTCTGGAACCACAAGTGGAAAAGCTACCTCTCCACCCGCGCCACCCTGGCCAACATCCGTGCTGACTACGTCGGTGCTGGGCGCACCGACAGCACCCGCAACTTCGGCGTTGGCGTGTTCTACGAAATTGGCCGCAACATGCGCGCCGGGCTCGAAGTCGCCAACACCCGCCGCAGCTCCAACCAAAGCATCTACGACTTCAGCCGCAACACCACCTTCCTCTCCCTCGAAGGCACCCTGTAAGTCACCGCCACCGCCCGCCACACCGCGTATGAACATTCGCTCCCTGTCCATGGCCAAATGCCTGGGTGTTGCCATGGGTTTGCTCATGGCCACCCAGCTGCAGGCACAAACCGCCGTGCCCGCATCTGACACCCTCACCCCCAGTGCGCCACCCATCGCCGCCGAGCCAGACAACCGCTCCGTCTCCACCTACAAACTCGCTGCGGGCGACGTCATCACCATCCTCGTGTTCGGCGAAGACGAATTCACCAAAGAAAAAATCCGCCTCACCGACGCTGGCTCCGTCATGTACCCCGGCCTGGGCGAGGTCAACGTCCTCGGCCAAACCATTGGCGACCTCGAGCGCCTCATCTCCGACGGCCTGCGTGGCCGCATCCTCGTCAACCCCAAAGTGGCGGTGCAAATCGTCGAGTACCGCCCCTTCTACATCAACGGCATGGTCGAAAAACCCGGTGCCTACCCCTTCCAGCCCGGGCTGACCGTGCGCAAGGCCGCCTCCGTGGCCGGAGGCTTCAAAGAGCGCGCCGCGCTCAACAAAATCCACGTCATCCGCGAAAAAGACACCGCCCAGCGCCCCCAGAAGGTTGACCTCAACACCCCCCTTGGCCCCGGCGACATCCTCACCGTCGAAGAAAGCTTCTTCTGACCCCGCTCCCCCCCTGAGCCCGCTTCGCCCCCGTTCACCGCCAACAGGCCCGCCAAGACGGCCTGCAGCAACCCCAATAAGTCTGTCACATGCAAGCCCCTTCATCGCCCAACGCTGCCGAGCCCACTTCCAAAGTTCGCTCCCTTTTTCAGCCCGAGGCCGACCCCACCGAGCCCCAGCTCGACCTTGTCGAATACTGGCGCAGCATCACCAAGCGCAAATGGGCCATTCTGTTCTTTGGCTTTGCCGTTGCGGCCCTCGCCGCCGTCATCGTCATGAGCATGACGCCCATCTACCGCGCCACCACCACCGTCCTCATCGAGTCCAACAAATCCAAAGTGGTGTCCATTGAGGACGTGTACAGCGGCATCTCCCAAAACCGCGAATACTTCCAGACCCAGACCGAAATCATCAAGTCCCGCGAAGTCTCCATGAAGGCCATCAAAGCCCTTCGCCTGTGGGACCACCCCGAGTTCGACCCCCGCATCCAAGAAGCCAACGCCCTCCAAAAAGCCATCGTTGCCACCGGCATCCTGGCCGAGCCCGAGCCCATCGAGTGGGACGACACCAACATGGCCGAGGCCGTTTACCGCGCCTTCAGCAACCGGCTCACCGTCGAGCCCGTGCGACTCAGCCAGCTCGCCAAAATCAGCTTCGAATCCGCCGACCCCCAACTCGCCTCCCGCGTGGCCAACGCACTGGCCAACACCTACATCTCCAACGACTTCGACGCCCGCTTCGAAATGACCCGCAAAGCCGGCGAATGGCTCGAATCCCAGCTCGGCGGCCTCAAAACCACCGTCGAAGAATCCGAGCGCAAGCTCCAAGCCTACCGCGAGCGCGCCGGCATCATCGACACCAAAGACCTCGCCCAAAGCGGGGCAGGGCGGCAAATTGAAGAACTCACCCAACGCGTCATGAACCTGCGCCTGCGCCGCGCCGAGGCCGAGAGCATTTACGACCAGGTCAAAGGCGCCAAAAAAGGCGAAAACCTGGCCTCGCTGCCAGCGGTGCTGCGCGACCCCACGGTGTCCAACGCCAAAGCCCAAGAAAGCATCGCCGAACGCAAACTCTCCGAAGTGTCCCAGCGCTATGGCCCCGAGCACTCCCGCTACGTCGCGGCCGAGGCCGACCTCAAAACAGCCCGCGAGGGCACCACCCGAGCCGTGGAGCAGGTGGTGGCCAGCGTCATCCGCGACTACGAGTCCAGCATTGCCGCCGAAAAAACCTTGGAAGCCAGTCTGAACCGTGCCAAAGGGGCCGTTCAGGGCCTCAACCGCAAAGAATTTGAGCTGGGCGTGCTCGAGCGCGATGTCACCAACAACCGCCAGATGTACGACCTGTTCCTCAAGCGCGCCAAAGAAACCAGCGTAGCCGGCGACCTGCAAAGTGCCATTGCCCGCGTGGTCGATGCCGCCACCGTGCCCTCCATCCCCATCAAACCCAAAAAGTCACAAGTGGTGGCCATTGCCCTCGTGCTCGGCCTGTTTGTGGCCATGCTGGCCGCTCTGCTGGTTGACCGGCTAGACAACACCCTCAAAAGCACCCAAGACGTCGAAACACGCCTCAAAGCCCCCCTGCTGGCCACCTTGCCCAAGCTCGGCAAAGGCGAAACCCGGCGCAGCGCCGCCGCCCGCCTCATGCTCGACAAGCCCAACTCCATCTTTGCCGAGTCCATCCGCTCCGCACGCACCGGCGTCATGCTCTCCGCCATCGACCAAACGCACCGCATGCTCCTGGTCACCTCCAGCCTGCCCGGCGAGGGCAAAACCACCGTCGCCATCAACCTCGCCCTGGCCCACTCCCAAACCCAGCGCACCCTGCTCATCGACGCCGACATGCGCCGCCCCGCCGTGGGCCGTGGCCTTGAACTGCCCCCCGCCGCCAAAGGCCTCAGCAACCTGGTGTCGGGCTCGGCCCCGCTGGCCGAGTGCCTGCTGCAGCTCGACGGCAGCCAGCTCAGCATCATTCCCGCCGGTACCCTGCCGCCCAACCCGCTCGAGCTGCTGCTGTCCGAGCGCTTCCGCCAAACCCTGGCCGACCTCGCCACCCAGTTCGACACCATCATCATCGACTCCCCCCCCGTCGAGCTCGTGAGCGACGCACTCGTCATCAGCGCCGAAACCACCGGCGTCATCTACGTCGTCAAAACCCACGAAACACCCTACCAACTCGTGCGCAAAGGCCTGCAGCGCCTGGCCCATGCACAAGGGCATTTGCTCGGCGTGGCGCTCAACCAGTTCGACTTCGCCCGCGCCGAAAAGTACCACGGCGAGTACTCCGGCTACGGCAAATACGGCTATGGCCAGAACGGCTACAGCACAGGCTACGGCGCACCCTACGGCGCACAGCCCGCCGCGGCGGCCACCAAAACCTGATGATCGACCTGCACACCCACTTTCTCCACGGCATAGACGACGGCGCCCAAACCCTGGCCGAGTCCCTGGCCCTCGCCCGTGCCGCAGTGGCCGACGGCATCACCGCCGCCGCCATGACGCCGCACATCCACCCCGGCCGCTACAACAACCAAAAAGCCCAAATCAACCTGCACGTCAGCGCCTTCAGGGCCGCGCTGCAGCAGCACCACATTCCGCTGCAAGTGTTCTCCGGGGCCGAGGTGCGCCTTGGCCTCGAATCGCTCGAGCACATCCTGGCCGGCGAGGTGCCCTTCCTGGGCCGCGTCAACGGGTGCGACATCCTCCTGCTCGAACTCCCCCACCAGCACATCCCCGTCGGCAGCCAGCAATTTGTGCAAAAACTGCTGGGCCTCAACATCCGCCCCCTCATCGCCCACCCCGAGCGCAACAAATCCGTCATGGCCAACCCCGCCAGCATTCACCCCTTTGTCGAGGCCGGTTGTTGGTTGCAGCTCACGGCGGGCGCCATCACCGGCAACTTTGGCGCCACGTCACAAAAAACCGCCTTCACCCTGCTCGACGAAGACTGCGTGCACGTCGTCGCCTCAGACGCCCACAACCTCTCCGCCCGCCCACCTCACCTGCGTGCCGCACGCCAAGCCGTGCAAGACCGCTGTGGGGCCGACGTGGCCCAGCTGTTGTTCCAAACCCACCCCGCCCGCATCCTGGGCCTGCACTGAGCCGCATGACCCCTCCCACCCCCACCACGTCCCTTGCCCGCCGTGTTTTGCGGGTGCTGGCCCTGGCCGTCCTTGCGTGGGCCTGCGTGGCGGCGGTGGCGGTCATCGTGCCCGCGGCCCGGGCCGACCTCGCCACCATCCACACCCGCTGGCAAATCGAGCAGTGGAGCCTCGGCAAAGCCCCCCAGCCCGGCATCGTCGCCTGGGGCAAAGCCCGCAACGCCATTGCCGATGCCCTGCGCATCACCCCCAACGACCCCAACCTCCACGAAAACCTCGCCTACCTCTACGCCAGCCGCGCCCAGCTCAGCGCCGCCGTGCCCGACCTCGCCACCAGCTTCATGTCCCAAGCCCTGGCCAGCTACCAGGCCGCCGCCCGGCTGCGCCCCATGTCGGGCAGCACCTGGGCCAACATCGCCCTGGCCAGCCACACCCTGCAGCCGCAACCCGTCGAGCAGGCCAACCACCCTGAAGCCCCGCCACCCCTCCTGTGGCAAGCGTTTGACAAAGCCATGGCCTACGGCCAACGCGAGCCCGCTGTGCAGCAAGCACTGGCCCATGTGGGGTTTGCCCGCTGGGACGAGCTCAGCCCCGAGCGCCGCACCGCCCTGCTGGCCATGACCACCCTGGCCGCCCCCCACGCCCAACCCGCCCTGGCAGAAATTGCTCAGCGGCACGGCTTGGCCGATCAACTGCCCTTCACAGCTGATCGCTGAACTTCAAATACTTTGCAGTATGTAGCCCATCGGCTACACTTCTCCCCGATGCGCATTGACAAGACCCACGAGTACAGCCAGTGGCTTGATGGCCTCAAAGATGTGGCCGGACGAGCTCGCATACTGATGCGTGTTGACCGTCTTGTGCATGGCAATCCTGGCTCACACCGAAACCTGACACACGGGGTCTCAGAACTCAAGGTCGATGTTGGGCCCGGCTACCGTGTGTACTACACGCAGCGCGGAAGCCATTTTTTGTTGCTGCTCGCCGGTGGCAGCAAGTCAACACAGTCCCAAGACATTGAACGGGCCATTCAGCTGGCCCAAGCATACGGAGATTAGCCCCATGACCACCAGCACACCCAAGCGGTCACCCAAGGTCAAAACATCGACTTACGATGTCGCCGAGCACCTTCGCACGCCAGCAGAAATGGCCGCCTACCTCGACGCATGGCTGGACGAGGCGCCAGACGATGTCTCCGGTATTGCCCGCGCCCTTGGCGACATCGCCCGAGCCAAGGGCATGAGCCAGGTTGCCAAGGAAGCAGGACTGAGCCGCGAGAGCCTTTACCGTGCGCTCAGCGAAGGCGGCAACCCCAGCTTTGCCACCGTGCTCAAAGTGGCCCGGGCACTTGGGGTCAGGTTACACGCCCAACCTGTTTGAGGCATGCGCCCCCGTTGCCGCAGCAGCCGCGCCGCACCGCTGGCCACTACAGCCGCTGCTCGCGGGCCATTTTTTCCAGCATGTCCTTCCACAGCCGCACCTGGCTGCTGCCGCCCTTGCGCGTTTGGCCCGTGGGCAGCCACAGGTCATCGTCGTTGAAGCTGTACACCGGCTCCAGGTCCGTGCGCTGCGAGGCCGGGCGAATGTCGGGCACCAGGTTGTCCAAAATCAGCGGGTCAGCGTCGGGCTGCGGGTAATACGCCAGCACCATGTGCGACTCATTCAGCCGCAGCGCCCGCACATACGTGATGCGCAGCTTCTCAATCGGCACGCCCAAGTCCTTCAGCGTCAGGTACTTGCCCACCGAGTAGTCCTCGCAGTCCCCGCCAAAACTGCCCAGCATCTCCACCGGCGTGGCCCAATAGTCTTCCACCCCCCAGTGCCGGATGTCATTCACATAAGGCACTTGGTTAAAAAACCCATTGGTGCGCGCCAGCAGGGCAGGGGCGTCGGCCTTGCCACTGGCCAGGTTGCTGCGGCTGTCGGCCACCACCCGCTGCCACACCTGCAGGCGCTTGGGCGCATCCCCCCCCAGCGCTGTTGCACCCACGCCACCAGCCCCCCCGAAAAATCGGTCAGCCCCGCCCAGGCCACACCCGCGCACAGCAGGCCCGCGCCAACGCCCCATTTCACGCGGGCCGTACATCTCACAAAATGCCTCATGGGTGGTTCTTTGCTGCTCAACAATGTCTGCAGTTTAAGCTGGCGTTTGCTATGCTCTGGTCAAGGCCCACCCATAACAACAACACCCAGGTCACACCACTGTCACAACCCGCCATGTCCAGCACAACCCCCCCCGTCAGCGCGCCATTCCAGGTCAGCACCACCGGCCTGCTCGACGTGTTGCTGCTCACCCCCACCGCCAGCCTGCCCGCCAACCCCAGCCAGGCAGAGCTGCAAACCGCCTTCGGCCTGGCCACCGGCAAACTCGTGCAGCTGGTCGAACAGCGGCAACTCCCCCTGCAGGCCAACCAGCTGGTGGGCCTGCGCTACCAGCTCCCCCCCCACGTGCACGGCAGCCTGGTGCAGGCCACCCAGGGCCGCGTGTTTGTGGCCGTGGCCGACATCCGCAAGTTTTCTCCGGCCTTTGGCCAGTGGACCAGCGTTGAGCTGTCCCCCAGCCAACCCCAATACCTCTGGCTGCCCCCCGGCCTGGCCGTGGGCTACCTCGGGCTGGCCGCCGGCTCCAACGTCTGCCTGCACCACACCGGCGCCCACTCGGCCAAACACGAGCGCGCCATTGTCTGGAACGACCCAGACCTGTGCATCAACTGGCCCACCACCGGCAAACCCCAGCTGACGGCCGCTGACCAGCGGGGCCAGTTCTTCTCGTGGTGGAGCATGCCCAAAGACTCCACCTTTGGCGGCGCCGGGGCCGACGGCCACTCGCAATTCGGCGCCTGAGGGCGCAGCGCCCCACTGCCACTTGCCAGCGCGCCCCTTGCAGGCCGCTTGCACGCCACTGCATATGTTGCGCCGCAGCATCTAAAACGCAAAAAAATCCCCACCTGGCGGCCAGCGCGGCCCAGGTTTTGCTAAGCTGACGCCATAACAAAAGGAGGGCAGTGCCACCCACCCACCAGAGGTGCGGCATTGCTGTTGTATCGGGTGCGCAGGCTGCGTTGGGCCGTGCACCCGGCCCACAAAAAAGGCCCCAAGGGCCCGCCATGCCCAAAACTGTCACATCCGCACCGCTGGTCTGGTCCGCCGCCCCCGCCCCCAGCACCGCCACACACCGCCACCCCCAGCCGCCGCGCACCGTGGCCGCTGGCCTGCGCCGTGGCCCCACCGTTTATTATTTTGAATAAAAAAGCCGTTTAGAGCTTGTATTTATTCAATTGTTTGCTATACAAAAAATAAACCCTATGAACCTGTCACAGCCCACCCCCCAAACCCTGCTCACCCCCGGCACCCCCGCCAAAGTGGCCCTCATCACCGGCGTCACCGGGCAAGACGGCAGCTACCTGGCCGAGTTTTTGCTGGAAAAAGGCTACACCGTGCACGGCATCAAACGCCGGGGCAGCCTGTTCAACACCCAGCGGGTTGACCACATCTACCAAGACCCCCACATTGGCAACGCCCGCTTCAAGCTGCACTACGGCGATTTGAGCGACACCAGCAACCTGGTGCGCATCATTCAAGAAACCCAGCCCGACGAAATTTACAACCTCGGCGCCATGAGCCACGTGGCCGTGTCTTTTGAAAGCCCCGAATACACCGCCGACGTTGACGGCCTGGGCACCCTGCGCATTCTGGAAGCCATCCGCATCCTTGGGCTGGAAAAGAAAACCCGCTTCTACCAAGCCAGCACCAGCGAGCTGTACGGCCTGGTGCAAGAAATTCCCCAGAAGGAAACCACCCCTTTCTACCCCCGCAGCCCCTACGCCGTGGCCAAGCTCTATGCCTACTGGATAGTGGTCAACTACCGCGAGGCCTACGGCATGTACGCCTGCAACGGCATCTTGTTCAACCACGAAAGCCCCCGCCGTGGCGAAACCTTCGTTACCCGCAAAATCACCCGCGGCCTGGCCCACATAGCCCAGGGCCTGGAGCCCTGCCTGTACATGGGCAACATGGACGCCCTGCGCGACTGGGGCCACGCCAAAGACTACGTCCGCATGCAGTGGATGATGCTGCAGCAAAACCAGCCTGAAGACTTCGTCATTGCCACCGGCGTGCAATACAGCGTGCGCCAGTTCATCACCTGGAGCGCGGCCGAGCTGGGCGTGGTGCTTGAGTTCAAAGGCCAGGGCGTGGACGAGGTGGGCGTGGTCAAAGCCATTGAAACCCGCCATGGCCAACTGCTGGCCCCCGCCCTCAAGGTGGGCGACGTGGTTGTCAAGGTTGACCCCCGCTACTTCCGCCCCACCGAGGTGGAAACCCTGCTGGGCGACCCATCCAAAGCCAAAGCCACCCTCGGCTGGACGCCCGAAATCACCGTGCAGCAAATGTGCGCTGAAATGGTGGCCACCGACCTGGCCGAAGCGCAGCGCACCTCATTGCTCAAACAAAACGGCTATACCGTCAACGTCAGCGTGGAATAAACCGGCCATGACCAAAATTGCCGTCGTAGGCACAGGCTATGTCGGCATGAGCATGGCCGTGCTGTTGGCCCAGCACAACCAGGTGGTGGCGCTGGACATCAACCCCCAGCGCGTGGCGCAAATCAACGCCAAACAGAGCCCCATTGAAGACGTAGACATTTCACGCTATTTGGCTGAAAAGCCGCTGAACCTGACCGCCACCCTCAGCCTGCAAGAGGCCTACGCCGGTGCGCAGTGGGTCATCATTGCCACCCCCACTGACTACGACGAAGACACCAACCGCTTCAACACCAGCAGTGTGGAAAACGTCATACAAGGCGTGCTGGCGATCAACCCCCAGGCGGTGATGGTCATCAAAAGCACCGTGCCCGTGGGCTACACCGCCAGCGTGCAACAGCAGTTTGGCTGCAGCAACATATTGTTCAGCCCCGAGTTTTTGCGCGAGGGCAAAGCCCTGCACGACAACCTGCACCCCAGCCGCATAGTGGTGGGAGACACCACCGGCCCCTCCAGCGAGCGCGCCCAAGCCTTTGCCAACCTGCTGCAACAAGCGGCAGACAAGCCGAATGTGCCTGTGTGCCTGACGCACACCAGCGAGGCAGAAGCCATCAAGCTCTTTGCCAACACCTACCTGGCCATGCGCGTTGCCTATTTCAACGAGCTGGACAGCTACGCCCTGGCACACGGGCTGGACACAAGGCAAATCATTGACGGTGTGTGCCTGGACCCCCGCATTGGCCACCACTACAACAACCCCAGCTTTGGCTATGGCGGCTACTGCCTGCCCAAAGACACCAAACAACTGCTGGCCAACTACAGCCAGGTGCCCCAAACGCTGATTGGCGCCGTGGTGACTGCCAACACCACGCGCAAAGACTTCATTGCTGCTGACATATTGAAGCGCAAGCCCAAAGTGGTGGGCATCTACCGACTGGTGATGAAAGCAGGCAGCGACAATTTCAGGGCCAGCAGCATTCAAGGCATCATGAAACGGCTGAAAGCCAAGGGCGTGGAAGTGGTTGTGTTTGAGCCCCGCTACACCAAGCCCGACTTCTATCGCTCAGCTGTCCTGACCGACCTGGCCCAGTTCAAGCAGGATGCCGATGTGATCGTCGCCAACCGCATGACTGCTGAACTGGGGGATGTGGCTGGGAAGGTCTACACCCGCGACTTGTTTGGGCAAGATTGAGTCGTGCAAGCCAGCCTGAAAGCCAAACTGCTGCGAAACCTGGGGGCCAACGCCTACGGGCAGTTAATCACCATCCTCATTCAGTTGGTTAGCGTCCCCTTGTTCTTGCACTATTGGGGCCTAGAGCTTTATGGCGAATGGCTCATCTTGAGTGCAATACCCGCTTACCTTGCGCTCAGCGACATTGGCTTTGCGTCGGTAGCTGCCAATGACATGACCATGAGGGTAGCCAACGGCGACCGAAAGGGGGCGCTAGCGGTTTACCAAAGTATCTGGATGTTTATCAGCGGCGTGTCGGTGCTGGTTGGTGCTGTGCTTGCCCTTGCTATCTATAACCTGCCGGTGGCGGCACAGTTTTCCATCTCCCACATTAGCGAAGTGCAAACCCGCCAAACGCTCGCTGTGCTCATGCTCTATGTCCTGGTTGGGTTGCAAAGTGGCGTACTGCACGCTGCGTTTCGGGCCGCTGGGCGATACGCCTATGGCACCACACTTGGTAATACCGTGCGCTTGGCTGAATGGGTGGTGTCCATGGTTGGGCTGCATCTGGGCGGCGGCGTTTTAGCTATTGCCATGCTCACCTTGGCAACTCGGCTGCTGGGCTTGCTGCTTACGTGGCTGATGTTGCATACGCAAGAACGCTGGCTGCACCTAGGTACACACGCTGCATCCATGCAACAGGTGCGTCAACTGCTCAAACCGGCGGTGGCCTTTATGGCATTCCCCCTCGGTTTAGCACTTAGTTTGCAGGGCATGGTGCTCATCATCGGCATGACCCTGGGCTCAGCTGCCGTAGTGGTGTTTTCAGCCTACCGCACATTGACACGCCTGCTAGTGCAAGTCATCACCATGCTTAACCAGTCTGTGTGGCCCGAAATATCTGCCGCCTACGGCGCAAATCAAATGGACCTGGTGCGGCAACTGCACCGCAGGGGTTCAAACGCTACCCTCTGGATCGCCCTTGTCGCGCTGGCAATGTTGGCCGTATTTGGTGAATGGTTTGTTGGTGTATGGACCCGCAATGCATTCGCGCAAAACCACGTACTATTTGCCTTGCTATTAGCCACTACCTTTTTGAACGTGCTTTGGCAAACCAGCTGGGTCGTACTAATGGCTACAAACCAACACCAAAAAATAACGGTCGCATTTATTATTTCTGCTGCGGCTACGTTGTTGCTTGCCGCATTGGCGCTACCGTACTTGGGTGTTGGCGGCGCCGGACTGGTTCTAGTGGTTGCAGAACTGCCCATGCTGTATCTAGCAATTAATAGTGCGCTGAAACTAATCGATGACCGGTGGCTTGGTTACCTGAGTACCGTTTTCACCAAACCCAAAATGCCATCGCTTAAATTCTTTTAGCTTTATGCAAAGCAAACCCAAAACGGCCTATGAGCGCGGCATAGCCGGACGCAGCACCCTTCAGTACTTAAAAGGCCTGGTGCCCCGTTACATAAGCCATGTTCGTAATAGCTATATTGTTTGGCTTGCCAGGCGGCGCGGCGCTACGGTGGGCGAGTGCGTAACCATGCCCTACAAGTTGGCGAAAAAGGCCAATTCTAATCTGACGATTGGAAACCATAGCTCTATACAAACAGCTCACCTAGATTTACGAGCCCGGATAACAATTGGCAGTTATGTAATTATTGGCTCGGATGTAGAAATCATTACAGTCAGCCACGAGGTGGATTCACCGGATTGGGAGCATAAGCCCTACGGCATAACGATTGAAGATTATTGCTGGCTCGCAACCCGAGCATTTATTTTACCGTCATGCCAAATAATTGAGCGTGGCGCAATTTGCGCAGCAGGTTCGGTAGTGGCGCGAGACATACTGGCTATGCAAATAGTAGTTGGGAACCCAGCAAAACTATTACGAATGCGCAAGCAAGTGCATACAGACTTGTGCGTAGAAGAGCTGCTAGGTAACGACTATGTACCCTACGTAGAAGCGCACCGAAAATGAAAATTAATATAGCCGCATCGCATCGGTTTCACCTCTTGGACTTAGCACGTGAACTGTCCAATTTAGGCCATGATGTTCGTTTCTACTCATATGTTCCCACCAGCCGCGCTGTCAAATTTGGCTTGAAATCAGAGTGCAGCCATTCGCTCATATTACTCATGCTGCCATTTTTAGCTTTTATCAAGTTATCTAAGGGCGCCAATTGGGCCATCAAGCTAAGCTATTTGGTATTGGATCGTTACCTTAGCTGGTTCATGAGACCATGCGATGTATATATCGCATTGGGCACGGTATATGAAAAATCGTTTACCGTAGCAAAGCAGAATTTTGGTGCAATCACTATTTTGGAGTGGGGCAGCAAGCACATTGAAGAGCAGCAAAGGATCTTATCTTTAATACCAAATGTGAAGCAGCAGCATGCCTACTTCACGCAGAGGTCTTTAAGGGGGTATGAACTTGCCGACTACATCGCCATCGCATCCGAACATGTAAAGCAGAGCTTTGTAGAAAAAGGGATATCTGCGAGCAAGCTCATCCAAAACCCCTATGGTGTTGACCTTTCAATGTTCAAACCAACTTCACTTATTAAAGAAAATGCGTATGACCTCATTATGGTGGGTGGTTGGAGCTATAGAAAAGGGTGCGACCTATTGACCGCCCTTTGCAAGGAGGGGAAATACAAGCTTCTACATGTTGGGCCAATCGTTGACTTAGAGTTTCCGAAAAGCGAGCACATGACGCACGTGGACGCGGTGGATCAGCGACTGCTCATCAACTATTACGAAAAGGCGCGAGTATTTGTTCTGCCATCGCGCGAGGAGGGCTTGGCGATGGTACAAGCACAGGCTCTTGCCTGTGGATTGCCCATCGTATGCTCAAAAAATACCGGCGGTAGAGATTTGCGTGAATTTCTTGAGAGGAAAGAATTCATCATTGAAATGCAAGAATTTTCTAGGAATGAATTAGTTAAGTGTATTGAAGAGGCGCTTGAACTTGCACGAACACAACAAGGATTAAGAAGTTACGCGGCCAATGTTGATGGTCAACTGTCCTGGCGAAAGTATGGTTTTAGGTATGGAGATTATTTAAAAAGAGTTAGAAAATTAGGTGTGCTGGCCATTTTAAGCCAATAAGCTGAATATATTTAACACCACTCTTATTTATGCATAAAAACCTAACGTATTTTAAATTTTTAAGTAGTGCAGTATTGTATATATCTGCATTAATGCAGAACATCTTCTTTCCTTCAATTGAAAACTTGTTCGCCAGCATGGCGTTGGTTTTTGGATGGTTGTTGATAAGTGTTATTGCTCTTACTCCGGGAAATTTAAAAAGTCATCCTGTGTCTTTTCTGATGATTTTAGGTCTTTCGCTATTCGGCTTTATTCTCCCAATGCCACTTACATTGATTGAATTAAAACCAGTCATCTACAACCTGAGAGTGCCGATGGAGACATTTGTACATCATTTAATATTCGTCTCCATTATTATCCTTACCCACTATATTTATACGTCAGTTTTAAGAACCAAAAACATCTTCAGGGCTGTACTAAATAAAACAGATTTTTACGTCGAGCCAACAAGTAAAGTCATATGGATATCTGCTTTACTCGGGCTGGGCGGAAGTTTCTACCATTACGTTTTAGCTGGTGCGTGGCAACAAGAAGTTGCCGACCGAGATGTAACTTATTAGTCGTCCCTGAAATATTCATAACTCCTTGATTTTGAATGATATTTCGGTGTT
>CAYNGJ010000018.1:0-81326 GCA_964396895.1 uncultured Hydrogenophaga sp.
TGCCGCCGCTGCGGCTGGTTGCCAACGCCGCTTTTTGAATATTTCAGGGCCGACTTATTACGTAGCATCAATTTTTGCTCAATTCATTTGGATGCCGGTAATACTGCTATTCCCTAGACTACGGCCCAATGCAGCAAATTCAGAGGCACGAGTTAACATAAATTTTATATTTTTATATTCCTTTTGTGTTATGGTGATTGCCCTAGTTAGTAATTGGCGAACCACTTTATTTAGCGGTATATTTATATTCGCTGGCATTTTCTTATTTGCGGCCCTGCTTCAACACTTTGATTTGAAAAGTGTTGTCACCCCTGGGAAAATCGCGCTAGCGATTGGGGGAGTTTTTCTTGTAGCTGGCCCGCTGGTAGACATGGGCTATGCAATGGTCGCGGTCCGAGGAGCTAGAACCAATTTATCTGCGATGGACTTTCTTAGTGAAACAATAAGTGTTTACGGCGACGAAAATATAATTAGCCGGACTAAGAAACTATATCGGTCAGACGGTGATGTTCCAACAAGGAGTTTCGTATGGGATGAAGAATATCTAAGCAATGGCATTGCCAATCGCATGGTAAATCTTAAAATTTCTGATAATTGTCTTTTTTATGCGGAGGAGGTTGGGCATGCGAGTAGCTACATGCAAGAAGAGATTTTGAGGCAGGTTGGCGCTTTTGTCCCCAATGTATTTTTATCAATATTTAGTTTAAATCGTGAAGCAAAGATTGATACGGCGAACTATTCGATAGGCGATTATCTATATAGCTTGGCCATAAATAACCCCGACGTTCTCGGGTCAGCTGTAATTAGTAGTATGCCTGGTGTTGGAATGGCAATATTTGGTTATTGGTACATCCCGCTTTTGATGCCATTATTTTTTGTCATTTTTATGATGTTTGATTCACTCGTATTAATAAAAGATAATAAGGTTATATTTTCGTATATGTTTTTTGTCATGTTTGCTTTAATATTTAACTACTTTAATGACAGGCACGTTTACACTTATGAGTTTAGATTCATATTGCGAACTTATTTCGAATCGGTCATTGTTTTAATTTTAACGATGAAATTTATTCGATTTATTTCCAATGTCTTACCAAGTGCTCGGCCCATCCAAGGTTAACAATGAAGCCAAAAGATTATGCCATTCGTGGCTTAAAAAAACTGTACAGATTTCTCTGGGGAAAGAAGTTCCTCAATCCAGAGTGTGATATTGATAGACAATCGGCTAACGCCAAGATATTCGCACTGTTAAGCGGGTCATTGCCTTGCATGATTTCTCGTTTTGGCACCACGGAGCTAAATTGCATAAATAATTACTTGTGCGCTCATGCGTCGGGCGATTACCCCTCTCGGATTCTTCAATATATCACCGATAACACTCATACACCATGGTGGAATGAAGATCATTTTAAAATAATGAGTCTTTACTCTGGTATATTTCCACCTTGCCAAGATACAAGCGAAAGGTTTTCTCAGCGTAATTTGCAGGATATTCCATTAATTGATCTTTTGGGCTCATTTCAATATTACGAAAAGTTTATGCCTCTTAAACCTGACGTACTCAAAGTTCAGTTGGAAACGCTCTATCCATTTTTTGTTGAACGCCCATGGACTGCAGCCCTTAAGGGGAAAAATGTGTTGATTGTTCATCCGTTTGACTTCTCCATTCGAAGTCAATACGAGAGAAGAAAGCAACTATTTGATAACCCTGATGTATTGCCTGACTTCAATCTAATTACTTTTCGAG
Organism: uncultured Hydrogenophaga sp.; assembly: GCA_964396895.1. Taxonomy (GTDB): domain Bacteria; phylum Pseudomonadota; class Gammaproteobacteria; order Burkholderiales; family Burkholderiaceae_C; genus UBA2334. Next base: position 1,748 of record CAYNGJ010000018.1, read on the forward strand.
CAATTCAGTCGGTAGCTGGTACGAAAGTGCCCTATAAAGATTGGTTTGAGGCACTTAAGTACATGGAAGACAAGATATCAAACATCGATTTTGATGTATGCATCTTGGGCTGCGGAGCCTATGGTCTGCCACTTGCTGCGCATGTCAAGCGGATGGGCAGGAAGGCAGTGCATTTAGGCGGCGGTACGCAACTTCTTTTTGGCATCAAAGGAAAACGCTGGGAAGAGCAATATGAAAGAGAATTGGAGTATCGCCCAGGTCAATCGATTAATACTAATTATGTAGATTTGTTTAATGAGCATTGGGTTTACCCAGATGAAAGTGAGAAGCCTAAAGATGCGTTGAAAGTTGAAAATGCGTGCTACTGGTGAGTGACGACACTTCGGTTATGAATGCCATATACAAAATTTTTGCGCATAATTGGTTTGCCATCGTGTATTTCAATTTTAAAATGCTGCCCTTCCGGCAGGCAATTAAGCTCCCATTTGACTTTTATTACAAGATTAGGTTTGAACACTTGTCTGGTAAAGTGACGCTGAATGTTGATCATATTAAAAGAGGCATGATCAAGTTTGGTGGCCGTGGTTCTGAGATGTTTGGGCGCGGTACAACCGTCATAGATCTAAGGGGAAATTCAGTCTTCTATGGCGTGGCTGAATTTGGTCATGGGAGTTTGTTGCGGATAGAGCAACGTGCCACCGCATCTTTTGGTAGAGAAGTGCGGCTTGGTGCATTTTCAAAGATATTTTGCGCTCATTCGGTTGCGTTTGCCGATGAAATAGATTTTAGTTGGGAGTGTCAAATATTTGATACTAACTTTCATTATCTTAGAGATATTGGGTCTGGCGTGATAGAACCTTTGGTCATGCCAGTGCATATCGGCTCTTTTAACTGGTTTGGGAATCGGGTCACAGTTACGAAAGGCACCAAAACTCCTGATCATTTTGTGTGTGCTTCCAATAGTTTATGCAATAAAGATTATTCAAGTTTCGCTCCACATTCTGTCGTCGGCGGTTATCCGGCCAAGTTGATATCTAGTGGAATGCAGCGCGTGTTTGAGAATCTTGAAGACGTTGGTGCGTTGGCAGCATCGGCTGAAGAAAAAAGTTGAATATGAGAAAGATTGCAGTATTGCTCACTTGCTTTAATAGGCGCACGACCACCCTACGTTGTTTGGAGCGTGTTTTTCAGCTGATGCCTGACGTTGATGTCTATCTTGTTGACGACCTGTCGACTGACGGCACGGCGTCGGCAGTAGCTGTAACTTTTCCGCAAGTGCACCTAATTGCTGGTACTGGCGATTTGTTTTGGAATCGTGGCATGCACTTGGCCTGGGAGCATGCCAAAGATAGCAGTTACTCGCATTATCTCTGGCTCAATGACGATGTGCTGTTGCACGATAGTTGCTTTACCGAATTATTGGCGTGCTCAGTCCTCTGCTGCCACCAGGCCATTATTTCCGGTCTTATTGAGTCGCACGATGGCAATGAGGTTATTTACGGCGGCACCAACCCCGACAAGGGCCTGTTGACCCCCACAGGTGGCATGCAAGCCATTACCAATATGAATGGCAATGTGGTTTTGGTGCCTTCTGCGGTGTTTTCAAAGCTGGGCAACTTGGATCCCCATTTCCACCATGATCTGGGTGATGTGGACTACGGTTTGCGAGCAAAACTGCACGGTGTTCAGGTGCTTACGACCCGCATGGCTGTGGGCAGTTGCGATCGCAACAATGCCTGCCGAGTTCGGCTCTGGGGCTCAAGCCTTAAGGCGCGCTTCAAAAAACTTTATTCCCCGCTGGGTAACCATCCCGGGATTAATTTCTATTTCAGGCGCACGCATTACGGCTGGAGCAATGCCGCCGCCTATTTTGTGTTCATCCATATGCTCAACATTGCACCTGATAGACTTGTGTGGTGGGCGTTTGGTAGCAAATATGTGCCAGACTAAATTGGAAAATCTGAATTGAAAATCCTTCATGTAATCTCCAGCGTCAACCCCAAAAGCGGTGGCCCGATTGAGGGTATTCGCCAATTGCATCGCCCAATGCACGCCTTGGGCGCCAAGATTGTCGTAGTGTGTTGTGATGCGCCCGATGCACCTTGGCTTGCAAACATCGGCTTGGCCAAAGTAATAGCGCTTGGCCCTTCTCGCCTGGGGTATGCGTACACCCCCGCGCTCTTATCATGGCTGCGCGCGCATGCTGCAGAGTACGACGCCGTAATCGTTAATGGCCTGTGGCAGTACCACGGCTTTGCTGTGTGGCTGGCATTGGCGGGCAGCCGGATTCCTTATTACGTGTTCACGCACGGCATGCTCGACCCATGGTTCAAACACACTTATCCGCTCAAACATTTAAAAAAGTGGCTCTACTGGTTCTGGGCGGAATACCGCGTACTGCGCGATGCCCGCCGTGTCATCTTCACCTGCGAAGACGAGAAACTGCTGGCCCGTGAGTCTTTCTGGCTCTACAAGGCCAACGAGGCAGTTACCAGCTACGGCACATCCAGTCCACCTGGGAACGAAGCAGAGTTGAAAGAGGTTTTTTTAGCCTCGCAGCCATCATTGCGTGGGCTTAGGCTGCTACTGTTTTTGAGTCGCATCCAAGAGAAAAAGGGCTGCGATCTGTTGATCGAAGCCTTTGCCAAGGTGGCTGCTACTGACCCCAGCTTGCAGCTGGTCATGGCCGGGCCAGACCAAAGCGGCTGGCAGGGCACCCTGCAGGCGCAGGCTACCCGCCTGGGCATTGCCGAGCGCATCACTTGGACGGGCATGTTGCAAGGTGACCTGAAGTGGGGTGCGTTTTACGCATCCGAGGTGTTTTGCCTTTCTTCCCACCAGGAAAACTTTGGCATTGTGGTGGCCGAGGCACTGGCGTGTGGCAAGCCGGTGTTGATTAGCAACAAGGTCAACATCTGGCGCGAGATAGAGGCGGACAAGGCCGGCTTTGTCGATACCGACACAGTGGAAGGCACTCTACGCAACCTGGAACGGTGGCTGTCGTTGTCAGCGTCAGAGTACACGGCCATGTCAGAGCGGGCGGTTGCAACCTTTAAGAGCCGCTTTCACATTGACCGGGCTGCGCAGCGGTTGCTGGAAATTATTCGGGAGTCCGTCCGATGATCATCCAAGGCAATGACCCCTATACAGGGCCGTCTTTTAGCATCTCGCACCGCATTCGCCGCCTGCTTTGGGGGGGTGTTTGGCTTCTGCTCTTTCGGCCTAGCCCCAGGCCTTTTCATGCTTGGCGTAACTTATTGCTGCGGGCCTTCGGTGCCACCCTAGGTCAGCACGTGCACATCTACCCTTCGGTAAGGGTGTGGGCGCCTTGGAACCTCACTGTCGGCAACTTTGTGGGCATTGGCGATGGAACAAATGTGTACTGCATGGACCGCATTTCAATTGGCGAATATGCAGTGGTTTCACAGGGTACACATTTGTGCGCCGGTAGCCACGACTTCAACAGTGCCAACTTTCAGTTGATAACGGCCCCCATCACCGTTGGAAGCCGCGTCTGGTTGTGTGCCGATTCGTTTGTCGGTCCCGGTGTAACTATTGCTGAAGGCTCTGTCGTGGGAGCGCGCGGGGTTGTGTCAAAGTCGATTTCTGAACCGTGGTGCGTTTGGGCGGGTGTGCCCGTAAAGCGTGTGGGCACACGCGAAAAGTCGAAAGTACTTGCATGACAGGTATTTCGGTTTTGATCCTGACAAAGAACGAGCAGCAAGACCTGCCCGGTTGTCTGGCAAGTGTTGCTTGGGCGGACGATATTCACATATTTGACTCTGGCAGCACCGATGCAACCCACGCAATAGCCGAGCAGTTTGGTGCGCAGCTTACGGTGCGCGATTACGTCGGCAGCAAGTTGGCCTTTGGTGGCGATGAGGGTGCACATCGCACCTGGGGGTTGCGCAATATCGCGTTCAAGTACCCATGGGTTTTCGTGATTGACGCCGACGAGCGCATGACGCCGGAGTTGGTGGCAGCGTGCCAGCAAGCGGCAACACAGCCCGCAGGAAATGTAGCTTTCAGCGTTCAGCGTCGCGATTTCTTTTTGGACACTTGGCTAAAACATGTGCAAACCTCACCGTTTTATGTGCGGCTCTTTCGTCCTGAAAAAGTTCACTACGAGCGACTCATCAACTGCGTATTGGTGCCAGATGGTTTGGTGGGCTCATTAGCTGGCTTTCTGGACCATTACCCGTTTAGCAAGGGAATGAACCATTGGCTTGACCGGCATAACGGCTATAGTCATTTTGAGGCCCAGCAGATAGTGGCAAACCGGCAAAAGGGCGGCACCTTCAGCCTAGCCAAGGCGTTTATGGCCAAAGACTTTCATGAGCGCCGCTATCACCAGAAAGAATTGTTCTACCGGCTGCCATTGCGCCCGGTCATCAAGTTTTTGGTGCTTTACATTGGCAAGCGTGGTTTCCTTGATGGGCGTGCAGGGTTGACTTACGCCATGCTGCAGTCTATCTACGAGTATTTCATTGTTTTGAAAACACGGGAAATTGAAGACCAGACGCGTGCTAACAGGATTCCCCCCTGATTGCCTTGACCTGGCGAAAGATCTGACCTCTGTAAAAATCTTTGCAATCTGGCCGCTCCATTTCTGCCGGGAGGGAGCTGTTGTTTTCTTTAGATTGAAATCTCGCAAAAATGCTATTACGGATTATTTGGCCATGAATGTGTTTCTAGTGGGCGGCGCAGGCTACATAGGCAGCCACATGGTGTGGCAGTTGGCGCAGTACGGCGTGCATGTGGTGGTGCTAGACGACCTCAGCAGCGGCCATGCCGATGCCGTGCTGGGCGCAGAGCTGGTGCAAGGCAGCATGGCCAATGTGGCCTTGCTAAACCGCGTGTTTGCCACGCACCGGTTTGATGCGGTCATGCACTTTGCATCGTTCATTCAGGTGGGTGAGTCGGTGGCTGACCCTGCCAAGTACTACGCCAACAACGTGGCCAACACATTGCTGTTGCTAGACGCCATGCGCAGGCACGGGGTGGGGCAGTTCATTTTTTCGTCCACCGCCGCTGTGTTTGGTGAGCCCGCCTATTGCCCCATTGACGAGGCGCACCCCCAAAGCCCCATCAACCCCTATGGCCGCAGCAAGCTGATGATTGAGCAGGTGCTGGCCGACTATGCGCGGGCCTATGGACTGCGCTCTGTGGCGCTGCGCTATTTCAACGCAGCCGGTGCCCACCCCGATGCGCTGCTGGGCGAAAGGCACGAGCCAGAAACGCACCTTGTTCCCCTGGTGCTGCAAGCCGTCGCGGGCAAGCGCCCACACGTCAGCGTGTTTGGCACCGATTACCCCACGCCAGACGGCACCTGCATACGCGACTACATCCACATCATGGACTTGGCCGATGCCCACTGGCGCGCCCTGCAATACCTGCAAGCCGGGGGCCAAACAGCAGTGTTCAACCTGGGCAACGGCGGGGGCTATTCGGTCAAGCAGGTCATTGACACGGCAGCCCAAGTCACTGGGCTGCCTGTGCCGGTGCAATATGGCACACGCCGCGCCGGTGATCCGGCCCGCTTGGTGGCCGATGCCACGCAGGCCCGGCAAGTGCTGGGGTGGCAGCCCCAATACGCTGAGCTGGAAACCATCGTGCGCCATGCGTGGCGGTGGGAGTGCAGGGCTTCTGGATGTTGAACAGTCTGCTATCCATTTAAACCAACATGACGTTATCAGCCGCTGCCCCGGTGGACTTTGCCGACATCACCCAGCTCATTGCAGCGGCGCGCGTGCGGGCCGTGCAAGCGGTCAACACCACGTTGATTGACCTGTATTGGCAGGTGGGCCAAATCATCAGCCAGCGCATCGCCCAGGCGCAGTGGGGCGATGGGGTGGTGGCACAGTTGTCCACGCACTTGGCGCACACGCAGCCGGGGCTGCGGGGGTTTACCCGGGCGAACCTGTTTCGCATGCGGCAGTTTTATGAGGCCTACAAAGACGATGCAAAAGTCTCAGCACTGCTGCGACTTTTGCCGTGGACGCACAACCTGGTCATCCTCAACCAAAGCAAGCGCCCCGAGGAGCGGGAGTTTTACCTGCGGCTGGCGGTGCAAGAAAAGTGGAGCAGCCGCGAGCTGGAGCGGCAGTTCAAAGCGGCCTTGTTTGAACGCACGGTGCTAAGCCCCACAAAAGTGTCAGCAGCGCTGTCACAAGTGCACCCCGACGCGCTGGGCGTGTTCAAAGACAGCTATGTGGTGGAGTTTTTGGGCTTGCCCCAGGGCCATGCCGAGGCTGATTTGCACCTGGGCCTGGTGCGCCACCTGAAAGACTTTTTGATTGAACTGGGCCGCGACTTTTGCTACGTGGGCAGCCAGTACCCCCTGCAGGTGGGTGGGCGGGACTTTGCGCTGGACTTGCTGTTTTTTCACCGGGGTTTGAATTGCCTGGTGGCCATCGAGCTGAAGATTGGCCGCTTTGAGCCCGAATATTTGGGCAAGCTGGGCTTTTACCTGGAGGCGCTGGACCGTGATGTGAAAAAGCCGCACGAGCAGGCTTCCATTGGCGTGCTGCTGTGTGCCAGCAAAGACGACGAGGTGGTGGAATACGCCCTGAGCCGCAGCCTGTCGCCCGCTCTCATTGCCGAATACCAAACCCAACTGCCCGACAAGGCCCTGCTGCAAGCCAAGCTGCACGAGCTGTTTTTGCAAAACGCACCAGATGCAGAGGCTGCAGATGCGCCGCAATAGCTGGCGGGGTTGCGCGTGATGCGTGGGGTGTATGCCGCTTTGTCTGCCGCCGTGGTGCTGGCCCTGTTTGTGGGGCTGAGCCAGGCAGAGGCGCGGGCCATTTACCACCCGTTTGACAAGTGGCTGCATGCCTCGGTGTTTTTTTTGGTGTGGTGGCTGGCGCGCATCAGCCTGTCGTGGCACGCGGCGTGGGTCACGCTGCTGGTGGTGGGTTTGGGTGGGGCTGAAGAATTGCGCCAGGCCTTTGCGCCCGGCCGCACGGCCGATTGGGCCGACATGGCCGCCAACACCGCTGGTGCGGGCGTGGCTGCGCTGCTGTATGCGGCGGTGCGCGGCCTGTGGGTGGCACGCCAGGGTGTGGCTGGGCCTGCGCAAACCGAGGCCGAAGCCGATGCCCCGCCAGCCCATGCGCTGGATTGGCGGCTCGAGCTGCACCTGTGGCACTGGCGCTGGTACGGGGTGCTGCTGGCGGGCAGCAGCAGGCGGGCGCTGTCGCGCCAGCAGCGGGTGGTCACGGGTTGGGTGCTGGGTGCGTTGCTGGCCGGTGCGGTGCTGCTGGCGGCAGCGCTGGGCACGGCGGTGTTGATGCTCATTGCCGTGTCGCTGGGGCACTTGGGTTGAGCCATGTCAACGGGTATGTGTGGTACCGATGTTGCATTGCAACAGCCGGGTTAAGATGCTTCGGTCACGCAGCGGGCGCAGGCAGGCATTTTTAAGTCAAAACAATGCCTGTCGCTTGCTGTGAAAGAAAAGTGTGCTATCAAAGAGTAGTAAAAAATAATTAAAAAAATGATGAATAACAACGCGATACAGGTGAGGTTTGGTGGTGAAAATTCTTCTCTATGGCATCAACTACGCCCCTGAACTGACGGGCATTGGCAAATACACCGGCGAAATGGCCACCTGGCTGGCCCGCCAGGGCCATGAGGTGCGGGTGGTCACGGCGCCGCCGTATTACCCGGCGTGGGCCGTGTCGGCTGGCTATGCCAACCGCTGGCAGGTGCAAGAGGTTGACGGCGTGCGTGTGTGGCGCTGCCCGCTGTGGGTGCCGCCTAAGCCGGGTGGGCTCAAGCGCATTGTTCATCTGGCCAGTTTTGCGCTCAGCAGTTTTCCGGTGGTGTTGCGCCAGGCGCTGTGGCGGCCCGACGTGGTGTGGGTGGCCGAGCCCGCCATGTTTTGCCAGCCCGCCGCCTGGCTGACGGCGCGCCTGAGTGGCGCCAAGGCCTGGCTGCACGTACAAGACTTTGAAGTTGACGCCGCCTTTGACATGGGCTTGCTCAAGGGCCAGGGCCTGCGGCGCAGGGTGCAGGGGGTTGAGGGCTGGTTCAAGCGGCGGTTTGACGTGGTCAGCACCATTTCGGGCCGGATGATGGAGCGGCTCTACAGCAAGGGCCTTGACGCCCGCCGTTGCGAGCTGGCACCCAACTGGGTGGACATTTCGGCCATCACGCGGCGCTCGCGCTCGGACGGGCCCAGCCCGTTCCGCCAGGAGCTGGGCATCACGCCCGACGCGGTGGTGGCGCTCTACTCAGGCAACATGGGCGGCAAGCAGGGCCTGGGCATCATGGCCGAGGCGGCCCGCCTGTGCCCCGGTGTGCAGTTTGTGCTGTGTGGCAACGGGCATGGCCGGGCCGACCTGGAGGCCGCTGCCGCCGGGCTGACCAACATCACGTTTTTAGACTTGCAGCCGCTGGAGCGCCTGAACGATTTGCTGGGCCTGGCAGACATACACCTGCTGCCCCAGCGGGCCGACGCGGCCGACCTGGTCATGCCCAGCAAGCTGACGGGCATGCTGGCCAGCGGGCGGCCAGTGGTGTGCACCGCGCACGGCCACACCGAGCTGGCCCGCGTGCTGGCCCATCACTCCATTCCGCTGGGTTTGGTCACCGAGCCTGAAAACCCGCAGGCCATGGCCAGCGCCATCTTGCACCTGGCTGAAGACGCGCATTCGCGCCGGCGCATGGGCCGTGCCGCCCGCGCCCATGCCGAAAAGAACCTGTGCATTGACGCAGTGCTCACGCGCTGGCTGGGCCGTGCGCAGGTGGAAATGGGCAGCGGGGCGTTTGAAGACCCGGTGCAGGACGAACCGTCGCTCCACTCAACCATGTTCCAGCCGTCCAGGTGGGCGGCAGACCCACCGGCGCAGGCACCCGCACCACGGCGCGAAGAGGTGCCCATGCCCGTGTCCGAAAGGGTTTGATCAGGGCCCGGGCAGTGTGTATGTCATGCCCGGAAAGCGCTGCTGCAGGGCTTGGTGTGCCATGGTGGCGTTGGCACGCCAGGTTTTGCCGCGCGAGAGCAGGTCTTCCCACGCGCTTTCAAGTTGCATGGGTTGCTGGCTGCTGAGCAGTTCAATCAGGCTGGCGGCCTGGTAGAGGTCTTTGTTGGCCTTTTCCGGTTGCTGGCTGTGCAGGCGTTCAGGGTAAAGAAGCAGTTTGGCCAGCGCGTAACGCTCGGGCGCCGGAATGTTCACCACGATAGGCCCCAAACCCGATGGCAATACCGCAATCACTGGATGTTCCATTGAAAACTCCATGAAACGAAGCGGCTGCAGGCTGACGTTCAATTGGGGAATTCGGATGGGGGCGGCGCTTTCGTCTGTGCGGCAGGTCAAAAAATCAAGATCGAAATCAGGTTCGTCGCTTTTGTAATAGCGTGTGCCACTGTTGGTGGGCAAAAACCCCATTTTCAAAGAGTCGATGGCTTTGTGTGCGTCGATTTTCAAATTGGCATTCAATGCAATTGAAATGTTTTTGCCTGGGTGCGCAAAGTTCAAGTCAACGGTGGTGTCTCCACCCGTCCAATGCACGCCCAAGCGGTTTTGGTAGGCCAGGTAAGCGTGCGTGCCCACCAGCACCCCGCCCGCTTTGAACAGGCCGTGGTCTGCCAGTCGATGCAAAACCCTGGCATGCTTGGGGACCACTTCCACGCAGCCCAGCGCGGCCGCTGCTTGCATGAGTTGCAGCAGATGCTGTTTGGGTTGGCGCTTGGCTTCGGTGTCTTGCCCACGCTGCTCAATGAGTTGTTGCGTTGAGGCATCGTCTGGCCCCAAATATATTTGCTCATTTCTGCCATCTGGGAGTTTGTATTGGTAATACCAATACGCTTTTTTGCTTCTTGGGTTTTCTTTTTTGTTAAAAGATCCTGGAATATCTGCCATGGATCTTGATGAATCAAATTGCCTGGCAGCCTGCGCCAATGATGCAGATGCTGTTTGCGCAGATGCTGACATGTATTCATAAAATACCATTGCTTATACTCCTTGTATTGTTGAGTGGAGTATAACGATTTTGCCTGGTGCCAAAGCCTCCAAAAAAGGGGTGGCAGCCATGACCGGCATCACACCAGGGCCTGCCACCTCGCGCAAACAGGGACCATTGGCCTGCTTTTGACGCTTCAGCATCACGCGACGTTGATGCAGTGCGGTCAGTGGGAGGCCATGCGGGCTCGGTAAACTGTTTTGGTCTTTCATCAGGGAGTTTTAAAACATGATCAACAAAGCCGTTTTCCCCATCGCGGGCCTGGGCACCCGCTTTTTGCCCGCCACCAAGGCCAGCGCCAAAGAAATGCTGCCGGTGGTGGACAAGCCGCTCATCCAATACGCGGTAGAAGAAGCCTATGCCGCGGGCATACGGCAAATGATTTTCGTGACCGGGCGCACCAAGCGCAGCGTGGAAGACCACTTTGACACCGCCTACGAGCTTGAAAACGAGCTGGAGCTGGCGGGCAAGGCCGCGCTGCTCAAGGTGGCGCGCAGCATTGCCCCCGACGACATGGTGTGCACCTACGTGCGCCAGCCCCGTGCCCTGGGCCTGGGCCACGCGGTGTTGTGCGCCAAAGACCTGGTGGGCCCCAACCCCTTCGCCGTGCTGCTGGCCGACGACCTGATGGTGGGCAAGCCCCCGGTCATGGCGCAAATGGTGCAGCAGTTTGCCGAGTGGCGCGCCAGCATGTTGGCCGTGCAAGACGTGCCGCGCGAGCAGACCAGCCGTTACGGCATTGTCAGCGGCCAGCCGGTGGCCGAGCGCATGTCAGACGTCACCGGCATTGTCGAAAAGCCCGAGCCCGAGCAGGCCCCCACCACGCTGGCGGTGGCGGGGCGCTACATTTTGTCGCCCGGCATTTTCAAGGAGCTCGAGAGCCTGCCACGCGGTGTGGGCGGCGAAATTCAGCTCACCGACGGCATTGCCCAGCTGCTGCGCCGCGAAAAGGTGTTTGCCTACCGCTACGAGGGCACCCGCTACGACTGCGGCAGCAAGCTGGGCTTTTTGCAGGCCACGGTGGACCTGGGCGAGCACCACCAGGAGGTGGGGGCCGAGTTTGCCCAGTGGCTGGCCACCCGCCAACCCGCCATGGCCGCACCCACATGACCCCCCAGCGGGCGGGGTGGCTGTGCGCGTGGGTGGTGGCACCCAGGGTTGATGCAAAATGTTTCCCCACCCACCCCACCACCCGGAGAACGCCATGAACGGCATCACCCTAGAGCCAGGCAAACGCGGCGGCAGGCCGTGCATCAGGGGGCTGCGCATATCGGTGTACGACGTGCTGGCCATGTTGTCCAGCGGCATGTCGCAGCAAGAGGTATTGGACGACTTTCCAGAGTTGACCAGCCAAGACATCATGGCCGTGCTGGCCTACGCCGCCGACCGCGAGCACCAGGTTTATTCGCTCAAAGTGCAATGAAGCTGTTGCTGGACGAAAACCTGTCGCGAAGGCTGGTGCCCTTTCTGCAGCACGATTTTCCTGGCACGTCTCAAGTGGTGTTGCTGGGCATGGAATCTGCCTCTGACAAGGAGGTGTGGCTGCGTGCACAAGCCGATGGCTACGTGGTGGTCACCCGCGATGCGGACTTCCAAGAGTTGTCATTGGTGTGGGGGTTTCCACCTCAGGTGATTCGTCTGCGCACCCCCAATCAAACCCGGGCGGCTGTGCTCAAGCTGTTGCTGGACAACAAAGCGGCCATTGTTTCTGCGCTGGAAGAGGCGCAATTGGCCTCAATCGAGTTGATTGCGTGATGGGCTCGCCTTCTGGTGTCTCGCGTGCTTCCGCCAGCCCTGACCACCCGCCAACCCGCCATGGCCGCACCCACATGACCCCCCAGCGGGCGGGGTGGCTGTGCGCGTGGGTGGTGGCTTGCGCGGCCCACGCGGCACCGGGGGCTGAGGGCGAGTTTGTGGCCCTGCTGCCGGGCAGCCAGCAGTGGGTGGGGGCGCGTTTGTTGGGCCAGGGCCTGGCCAATGGGCGGTACGCCACGCTGCAGTTGCGCACGGCGGTGGCTGTGCCCCAGGCCAGTGCCCCAGCGGCGTGGCAGGTGCAGGCCGACACCACTTGGGTGGTGGACTGCGCGGGCTCTCGCCCCATGGTGGCCAGCGTGGCGGCGGCGGCGGCGGGGGGCCCGTGGGCCAGCGCCAGTGTGCGCCCGCAGGACATGGCGTTTCAGCCCCTGCCCGACGGCGCAGTGGCCGCGCAGGCGGGCCGCCTGCTGTTGCCCGATGCCTTGCGGGCCGGTGCGGTGTACGCCTGTGGTGCGGCGGCCCGGCCTGCGCTGGCCGGGGCTTGGGCCACCTGGGTGCAGCGCACGGCTGCCCTGCCCGATGTGGTGCATTGGCGCTGCCACATGGTGGCCAGGGCGGACCAGGCCACCACGGTGCTCCACCTGGGTGCCAGCGACGGGGCGGGGGCGGTGTTGCTCAATGAAACCTGGCAACACCAGGGCACGCTGACGGCCCAGTACCTGGCGGTGACCGCGGGCGGGCTGGACGTTCGCATGCTGCGCGGCAGCGGGGCGATCCGCGTGGTGGACAGGGACCAGATGGCCCCCGTGGGCACCGGGCAATGCCAGCGGGAGGTGTTGGCATCGCCTTTGCATGCCACAGGACAGGGGGTGGCCACCGGCTGGTAGGGGTGGCATGGGTGTGGGGTTTTGTGCACAGGGCGGGTGCACTGTCAAGAAAACACCACACTGCCTGTGTTAAAAAGCCGCAAAACGAGTTTCAGGGACGGAACAAAAATGCACATACAACCTGTGGTGTTGTGTGGCGGGGCTGGCAGCCGCCTTTGGCCACTTTCGCGAGAACATTTCCCCAAACAACTGCTGACGCTCTCGGGCCCGCACACCATGTTGCAGGCCACGGTGCTGCGCCTGGGGGGGCAGCCGGGCACCACGCTGTTGGCGCCGCCCATTTTGGTGGGCAATGACGAGTACCGCTTCATCCTGGCCGAGCAGGTGCGCCTGGCGGGTGTGCCCCAGGCCACCCTGGTGCTGGAGCCCGTGGGCCGCAACACGGCACCGGCACTCACGCTGGGGGCGTTGGCGGCCATGGCCGCCGGGGCCGACCCGGTGATGGTGGTCATGCCGGCAGACCACGTCATTCAAAACATGCCTGCGTTTCAGGCCGCCGTGGCGGTGGCCGCGCCGCTGGCGCAGGCGGGCCGGTTGGTGACGTTTGGCATCAAGGCGCTGGCGCCCGAAACCGGGTATGGCTACATCCGCCGTGGCGCGGTTTTGCCCGCCGAGGCGGGGCAGGGCGGTGAGTTGCCCCAGGTGTACCAGGTGGCCGAGTTCGTCGAAAAGCCCGACATGGCCACCGCGCAGGCTTACCTGGCCAGTGGCGAGTTTTACTGGAACGGCGGCATTTTTGTGGTCAGGGCGTCGGTGTGGCTGGACAAAATCCGGGCGCTGCAGCCCGACATGGCCACCGCCTGCGAAGCCGCTTTTGCCCAGCGCCAGGCCGACATGGACTTTGTCCGCCCCAACCGACAGGCGTTTGAAGCCTGCCCCGCCGACTCCATTGACTACGCCGTCATGGAGCGCCTGGCCAGTGCCGCGCACAACACGGGCGAGGTGGTGGTGGTGCCGCTGGACGCCGGGTGGTCCGACGTGGGCGCCTGGGGCGCGGTGTGGGACATTGGCACCAAAAACACCGAGGGCAATGTGCTGGTGGGCGACGTCACGGCCCTGGGCTGCACCAACACGCTGGCCATGTCACACAGCCGCCTGGTGGCCTGTGTGGGCCTGAACGATGCCGTGGTGGTGGAAACCGCCGATGCCGTGCTGGTGGCCAGCCGCGAGCACATCCAGTTGGTCAAAGATTTGGTCAGCCGCCTGCGGGCCGAGGGCCGCGCCGAGGCCACCAGCGCCCGCAAGGTGCACCGCCCCTGGGGCTGGTACGACAGCATTGACGCGGGGGCGCGGTTTCAGGTGAAGCGCATTGTGGTCAAGCCGGGGGGCACGCTGTCGCTGCAAATGCACCACCACCGGGCCGAGCACTGGATTGTGGTGAGCGGCACGGCCCGCGTCACCCGGGGCGACAAGGCTTACCTGGTGACCGAGAACCAGTCCACCTACATTCCGCTGGGCGAAAAGCACCGGCTGGACAACCCGGGCAAGGTCGCCCTCGAGATGATCGAGGTGCAGTCGGGCAGCTACCTGGGCGAGGACGACATCGTCCGCTTCGAAGACATTTACGGGCGCTGAGCATGTCACACGCTTCAAACGTGGTGGCGTTGGGGGGGCAATGATGGGCTTCAACGGCATGAAACGCAGTTCGTCGCTCATGCGCTCCATGGTGCACGGGCTGGACTTTTTCGCCTTCTGGCTGGCGGGGGTGGTGGCCTACTGGTGGCGGTTTGACGATGCCACCACCCAACTGCTGCCGGGGTATGGCGAGCTGATGTTTGCTTTTGCACTGGTGCTGGTGCTGGTGGTGTCCAACATTTACCGGTCGTGGCGCGGGGGGCGGGTGTGGGCTTTGTTGGGCCGGGTGGGGTTGGGTTGGCTCATCACCTGGGGCCTCATCATGACGTGGCTGGTGCTCACCAAAACCAGCGACGGGTATTCCCGCCTGTGGCTGACCACGTGGGCGGGCCTGAGCCTGGTCATGCTGTGGGCCTGCCGGTTTGCCATGTTTGCCAGCATGTCGGCCTTGCGCAGTGCGGGCCTCAACCACATGCGGGTGCTGCTGGTGGGCTCGCACGCCATGGCGGTGGGCCTCAAGCGGCGGCTGCGGGGTTCGTCGTGGACGGGGTACGAGGTGGTGGGCATCATCGGTGCCGAGAAGCAGGATTCGCTCAACTACACCATTGCAAGCCTGCAGCCCGATGAGGTCTGGATTTGCCAGCCCCCTGGCGATGTGAAGCTCATTCAGGACACTTTGCACGCCCTGCGCCACAGCACGGCCAACATCCGCCTGGTGCCCGACATGAGCCTGTTCAACCTCATGAACCACGGCATGACCGAGGTGGTGGGTGTGCCCATGCTGGACCTGTCCAGCTCGCCCATGGTGGGGCTGAACGTCATGCTCAAGTGGCTGGAGGACAAGCTGTTGGGGCTCACCATTTTGTTGCTCATTTCGCCCTTGCTGTTGGTCATTGCGGTGGCGGTCAAGCTCACGTCGGCCGGGCCGGTCATTTTTCGGCAGCAGCGCCACGGCTGGAATGGCGAGACCATCGAGGTGTTCAAGTTCCGCAGCATGTACGTGCACCCGGTGGCCCCTGACGCGGTGGCCCAAGCCACCAAGGGCGACCCGCGCATCACCCCGGTGGGCCGCTTTTTGCGCTCCACCAGCCTGGACGAGTTGCCCCAGTTTGTGAACGTGCTCATGGGCAACATGAGCATCGTGGGCCCGCGCCCCCACGCCGTGGCCCACAACATGCAATACCGCGAGCTCATTCCGCGCTACATGCTCAGGCACAAGGTCAAGCCCGGCATCACGGGGTGGGCCCAGGTCAATGGCCTGCGCGGCGAAACCGAAACCTTGAAGAAGATGGAAGACCGCGTGCAGGCCGACCTCTACTACATCGAAAACTGGTCACTCTGGCTGGACATCAAAATTGTGGTGCTCACCGTGTTCAAGGGTTTTGTGGGCAAAAACGCCTACTGACAGCCCCACGGCCATCCCACACACACACTTTCATTCCATGGAACAACATTCACGCATTTACGTGGCAGGCCACCGGGGCCTGGTGGGCTCTGCCTTGGTGCGGCGCCTGCAGCCACACCACGGCCACCTGATCACCCGCACCCATGCCGAGCTGGACCTGACCAACGCGGCGGCGGTGGACGCCTTTTTTGCCACCGAAAAGCCCGAACACGTGTTTTTGGCGGCGGCCAAGGTGGGGGGCATCCTGGCCAACAACACCTACCCGGGCGGGTTCATCCGCGACAACCTGGCCATTCAGACCAATGTCATCCACTCGGCGTGGCAGCATGGGGTCAAGCGTTTGCTGTTTTTGGGCTCGAGCTGCATTTTTCCGCGCGATTGCCCGCAGCCCATGAAAGAGTCGTTCCTGCTGACCGGACCGCTGGAGCCCACCAACCGCCCCTACGCGGTGGCCAAAATTGCGGGCATTGAAATGTGCTCGGCCTACAACCGCCAGTACGGCACACGGTTTTTGGCGGTCATGCCCACCAACCTGTATGGCGCCAACGACAACCACGACCTCGCCAACAGCCATGTGCTGCCCGCGCTGATCCGCAAGTTTCACGAGGCCAAGCAGCGGGGCGATGCGGCGGTGACCGCCTGGGGCACGGGCAGCCCACGGCGGGAGTTCCTGTTCAGCGACGACATGGCCGACGCGTGCGCCCACCTCATGGGTTTGGCCAACGCGGCGTTCGACGGGCTGCTGGCCGAGTACCCGCCGCTGGTGAACGTGGGCTGTGGCACTGACCTGACCATCCGCGAACTCACCGAGTTGGTGCGCGAGGCCGTGGGTTTTGCCGGGCACATTGAATGGGACCGCACCAAACCGGACGGCACCCCCCGCAAGTTGCTCGACGTCTCACGCCTGCAGGCCCTGGGTTGGCAACCCAAAACGGGGCTGAAAGAGGGCATAAAAATTGCGTACGCTGATTTTGTGGCCAAACAACCAACAAACTGAAAAAATGGCGCCAGTTGTGGGTTTGACGGGTCTAAAAGTGTTGGTGTGTGGTGGGGTTTCGGCTAATATTGGCCATCAAGGTTCATTCAAGGAGAGGCGTTATGTTTAAAAAATTGGCAGTGGCAACGGCGGTTGCCTTGTTCACACTGGGCGCACAGGCCCAGTTCACGTCCGGCATGTCATCCGACGCGCTGGCCACTGAAATCCAGGCCCGCAAAAACAGCGGCCAAACGGTCGATGTCATCGCGGCAGCGGCAGCCGCCACCCAGGGCGGCAACATCAGCGCACTGGTCACCGCCATGATCAGCCAAGGCTTGGACGGCGCCGGCGTGGTGCGTGCGGTCATCGCGGCGTTTGGCGCCACCGATTCCGTCACCCTCTCTGTGCTGGCCGCCGCCCAGGCAGCCGGTGTCAGCGCCACCGATGCGCGCAACGCCGCCATTTTGGCCGGTGCCAACACCAACGTGGTGTTCACCGCTACCGCCGCCGGTGGTGGTGGCGATGCCGGTGGTGGTGGCATTGGTGGTGGCGGTGGCAACTTCTTCTCTGGCCCCCGTTCCACCTTCATCGGCGGCGGCGGCTCTGCCATCAGCCGCAGCTGATCGGTCCCGTCCCCTGTGAAAAGGCAGCCTGTGCTGCCTTTTTTTGCGCCTGTTGTGCACCACCCGGCGGTCTGACCATGCCCAAAATACCCCCGTCTTCGGCCATGGCGGCCGATGTGAACGACCAACCCGTTTTCTGGGCCCTGCTGGGCCTGCTGGCCTGGGCACCGTTGCCCTTGGGCAGCAACCGCACCTTGCCCGTGGCCATCATGGTGGTGTGGTCGGTGTGCCTGGTGCTGGGCATGCTGTGGTGTTGGCGCAAACACGCCAGTCTGGCCTGGGCCCAGGTGGCCCGTTTCTCCTGGCCGTTGGCCTGCCTGGCGCTGCTGACGGCCTGGGTCTGGCTGCAAACCTTGCCGCTGCCCGCCGAGTGGCTGCAGCTGCTGTCGCCCGAGGCGTGGGCGGTGCAGGCCGACTTGCCGCAGCAGCACATTTCACTGGACGTGCACCAGACCCGCGTGTTGGCGGCCCTCTCGGTGTGTTTGGCGTGTGTGTTTTTGGTGGTGGTGCTCACGGTGCGCGACCACGCCCGCCTTGACCGGCTGGCCCTCTGGCTGGTGTTGGTGGCGGCGGTGCAGGCGGTGGTGGCCATTGCCTTGTACTCGGTCAAGGCCAAATACTTTGTGTTTTATTTCGAGGTGGTTCACGACCGGGTCAAGGGCAGTTACTCGTACCACAACCTCATGGCGGGCTACCTGGTGCTGTGCCTGTCGGTGGGCATTGGCCTGATGCTGGCGCGCCTGGGGGGCACCCAGCCCGCACCGGCCAGCTGGAAGGAGCGCACGGTTCGGCTGTTCCAGTTCATGCTCAGCCCCAAAATGCTGCTGCGCATGGTGCTGGTGGTGCTGGTCATTGCCCTGGTGCTGACGCGCTCGCGCATGGGCAACTCGGCGTTTTTCATCGCGCTGCTGGTGGTGGGGCTGCTCACGCTGGCGCTCACACGCCGGTCTGCCCCCGCCATGGTGGCACTCATCGTGAGCCTCATGGTGGTGGACGTGGTGGTGGTGGGCACCTGGGTGGGCCTCGAGAAGGTGGTCAACCGGCTCGAAGAAACCACCATGACCACCGCGCAGGGCGGGCGCGAAGAGTCGGTGGAGGCCCGTCAGGACGCGGCCCGCCACGCGGTGGACCTGTACAGCGCTTTCCCCCTGACGGGCACGGGCGCCGGCACTTTTTACAACTCGTACATCCGTTACCGCACGCTGGCCAAGGGGTACTTCGACCACGCGCACAACGACTACATCGAGCTCGCCGCCGACCTGGGGGCCGTGGGCATGGTGCTGTTGGGGGGGCTGGTGGGGTCCACGGTGGTGGTCAGTGCCATCAACCTGGCCAGGCGTCGCTCGTCGCTGCCGCGCGGCATGTCGTTTGGGGTGATGATGGCGGTGGTGGCCATGGCCATTCACAGCACGGTGGACTTCAACCTCCAGATTCCGGCCAACGCCATGCTGATGGTGGTGGTGCTGGCCATGGGCTGGGTGGCGTACCGGTTGCCGTCGGGCCGAACGTGATGCACCAGGGTATTCAGGGAGATCGGGCATGACACTGCGCAGACAGTTGTTTTGGGCACTTTCGGTGCTGTTTTTGGTGGTGCTGGCGGGGGTGCTGGTGCTCAACGTGCGGGGCACCCGCGACTATTTGCAAGAGCAGTTGGGGTCGCACGCGCAGGACGCGGCCACCTCGCTGTCCCTGCCCCTGGCACAGGCCATGACGCGGGGCGACGCTGTGCTCACCCAAATGCAGCTCGAAAGTGTGTTTGACCGGGGGTTTTT
Source organism: uncultured Hydrogenophaga sp. (assembly GCA_964396895.1). Classification (GTDB taxonomy): domain Bacteria; phylum Pseudomonadota; class Gammaproteobacteria; order Burkholderiales; family Burkholderiaceae_C; genus UBA2334. The sequence continues at coordinate 20,707 of CAYNGJ010000018.1, forward strand.
TCAGCGCATGGTGGTCATTGACCCCAAAGGCGAGGTGCTGGTCAGCAAAGAGCTGCCCGACAAGGTGGCCGATGTGCCGCTGTGGTTCAGCCGCTGGTTTGCCCTGAACCCGCCGGGTGGCGAGGCGTTCATCACCTCGGGCTGGCGCCAGTTGGGCAAGGTGGTGGTGGTGAGCCAGCCCGCCCACGCCTACCAGTACCTCTGGACGTCGGCCAACGAGTTGGCGCTGTGGATTGGCCTGGTGTACCTGCTGGCCCTGCTGGCCACCCATGTGTTGCTGCAGTACGTGCTCAACCCGCTCTATGCCATTGAGCGCACGGCCAAGGCCATCCAGGAAAAGCGGTTCGAGCAAATCACCGTGACCCCCAAGGCGCGCGAGCTGGCCAGGGTGGTGCGCGCCATGAACAACATGTCGCGCCGCATCGCCGAAATCATCCGCGATGAGGTGGCCAGGGCCGATGGCCTGCGCAAACAGGTGCTGCAAGACGAGGTCACTGGCCTCGACAACCGCCGGGGCTTTGACCTGCGGCTGCAAACCCTGCTCGAAGGCCGCGACGCCATGGCCCATGGCCTGGTGCTGGGCATGGAGGTGAACCACCTCAAAACCTTCAACACCGGCACCAGCTACCAAAAGGGCAATGCCTTGCTGCAGGCCGTGGCCGAGCGGGCGCAGGCCGAGCTGGGCAAGCCCCTGCGCATTGCCGCCAGGCTGGGCGGGGCGTCGTTCGGGTTTGTGCTGGCCGACCTCACGCTGGAACAAGGCCGCCACATCAGCCAGCAGTTGCAGGCGGCCTTGTTGCAGGTGTTTAGCCAGCACGACCCCGATGGCCAGGTGTCGTTCAGCCTGGGGGCGGTGTACTTTGCCGAGGGCCGCAAAAAGGGTGACCTGATGGCCCGCTTGGACATGGCCATAGAGGCGGCGCGGCAAACCGGCCTCAATTCCCTGCAGTTGCTCAGCAACGACCCGTCAGGGCAAGACACCTTGGGCTCGCTGGGCTGGCGCGACCTCATCGCCAACGCGCTGCAGGAGGGGCGCTGGAGCCTGTTTGGCCAGCCGGTGCAGTATTTCACCAGCGGGCAGACGCTGCACCTGGAGGTCATGGGCCGTCTGGTGGACCAGGGCGGGCAGATGGTGCAGGCGTCCAGCTTCATCCCCATGGCCATTCGCCACCGGCTCATGCCGGCGGTGGACCAGGCCATCATCACACTGGCCCGGGCCTACCTGTTGTCGCCTGGGGCTGCGGCGCAGCCGCTGGCCATCAACGTGTCGGTGCAAAGCCTGGAGCACCGCCCGTTTGTGGACTGGTTGCAGGCCCAGTTGACCGGCTTGGGCGCGCAGGCCGCGCGCCTGTCGTTCGAGGTGTCGTGTTACGGTTGCTCGCAAGATCTGGAGGCGGCGCGTCGCTTTGCCACCCTGGTGCGTGCGTCCGGGGCCAAGTTTGGCATTGACCGCCTGGGGCTGGACCCCATTTCTGCCACTGTGCTCCAGGCGCTGCCGCCCGACTACGTCAAGCTCGACAGCACCCTGGTGCTGCAAGAGCTGGAGGCCGAGGCGGCCTTGAAATGGGTCAGCTCCATGGTGTTGCTGGCCCGCTCGCTGGACGCGCAGGTCATCGCACAGGGGGTGGAAACCCCGGCGCAGGCCGCACAGTTGCGTGGCACCCACGACGCTGCGCAGGGTTTCCTGTTTGGCGCACCCGCACCGCTGGTTTGAGCTCCGCCGCCCACCCGGGCGGTGGATACCCGAAAACCACCGCATAGAATGCGCCTTTTCCCGCACAGCGGGTGTGACTGGGCAATGGCTACAACAATGGGCAATGGTTTGGGTGGGCGTGGGCGCAGCGGCGGCAGAGGGCTGACCGCATGATGCGTTTTGGCATTTATGCCATGGATTGGGCCGCCTTCGCCCTGGCGGGCGTGCTGACCTACTGGTTGCGCTTCGACATGGACGTGCAACCCATAGACCGGCCATTTTCCCAGCTCATTTTCGGTGCGGCCACGGTGATGCTGCTGGTGTCGTCCATGATTTACCGCTCTTGGCGCGGTGGCCAGTTGCTGGCCATGCTGGGGCGGGTGGGCCTGGGCTGGCTGGTGACCTGGGGCATGGTCATGACCTGGCTGGTGCTCACCCAGACGGGCACCGACTATTCCCGCCTGTGGCTGGGGTCGTGGGCGGTGGCCTCGCTGCTGTTTTCGTGGCTGGCCCGTGCCATGGCCTACCTGATGATGTCCGGCTTGCGCAGCATGGGGGTCAACCACCTGCGGGTGCTGCTGGTGGGTTCGGGTGACACCGTGGCTTCGGTGCGCAAGCGCGTCAAGGCATCGGCCTGGACGGGCTACAAGGTGGTGGGGGTGTCCGACGGCCTGAACGAAAAGGCACTGGACTTTGCCATTTCCAGCCTGGAGCCCGACGAGGTCTGGATTTGCCAGCCCCCGGGCGACATGAAGGTCATCCAGCAAATCATGCACGCGCTGCGCCACAGCACGGCCAACATCCGCCTGCTGCCCGACATGGGTATGTTCAACCTCATGAACCACGGCATGACGCAGGTGTTGGGCCTGCCCATGCTCGACATTTCCAGCTCGCCCATGGCTGGGTTCAACCTGGTGGTGAAGTGGCTGGAAGACAAGCTGCTGGCCGCCGTCATTTTGGTGCTGATCGCGCCCGTCATGCTGGGCATTGCGTTGGCGGTCAAGTTCACCTCGCCGGGGCCGGTCATCTTTAGGCAAAAGCGCAACGGCTGGAACGGTGAAACCATCAACATCTACAAGTTTCGCAGCATGTACCTGCACCAGGACGAGCCGGATTCCGTCACGCAGGCCACCAAGGGCGATGCGCGCGTGACCCCGCTGGGCCGGGTGCTGCGTGCCACCAGTCTGGATGAGCTGCCGCAGTTCATCAACGTGCTGCAGGGCCGCATGAGTGTGGTGGGCCCGCGCCCGCACGCCGTGGCGCACAACCTGGAGTACCGCGAGCTGATTCCGCGCTACATGCTGCGGCACAAGGTCAAGCCCGGCATCACGGGGTGGGCGCAGGTCAACGGTCTGCGTGGCGAGACCGACACCATCGAGAAAATGGAGGCCCGCGTCCAGGCCGACCTCTACTACATCGAGAACTGGTCGCTCTGGCTGGACCTCAAGATCGTGTTCATGACCATCTTCAAAGGCTTTGTGAACCGCAACGCCTACTGAGGCGCAGCGCTCAGGGCGTGGCGGTGGCGGCTTCGGCCTGCTCGGCTTGCTCCACCAGCTCGTGCAGTTCCAGCCAGCGCAGCTCCAGGGTGTCTTGCTCGTCGGCCAGCAGCTTCAGGGTTTTGCCCGCGCTGGCCATGTCCGCCGGACTCATGGGGCGGGTGAGGGCGTCTTCCAGCGTGGCCTGCTCGGTGGCTATGGCGGGCAGGCGGGCGTCAATGGCCTCCAGCTCCTTGCGCCAGGGGCGGGTGGCGGCGGCCAGGCGCTGGCGGCGCTCGGCGTCGAGCTTGCGTTGCTCGGCCGGGTTGCGGCGGACCCCTTCGTTGGGGGCCATGGAATTTATGCTTTTTTGGCCTCCAGCGCTTGCTGCTATTGAAGTGCTTGCTTCTGTTTTTTCTGCTGAACCGGTGGGCTCGGTTTTCAGGGCCTCGCGCAGGCGTTTGGCCTCGTCCAGCAAAAAGCGCTGGTAGTCGTCCAGATCGCCCTCAAAAGGCGCCACGCCGCCGCGCGCCACCAGCCAGAACTCGTCGCACACGGCACGCAGCAGGGCGCGGTCGTGGCTGACCAGCATGACCGTGCCCTCAAACCCGTTGAGCGCCATGGCCAGCGCCTCGCGGGTGGTCAGGTCCAGGTGGTTGGTGGGTTCGTCCAGCAGCAGCAGGTTGGGGCGTTGCCACACCACCATGCACAGCACCAGGCGGGCTTTTTCGCCGCCGCTCATGGTGCCCACGGGCTGGGCCACCATGTCGCCAATGAAACGGAAGGTGCCCAGGAAGTTGCGCAACTCTTGCTCGCGCGCCTGGGGGCTGACGTCTTTGGCCAGCCGCACCATGTGTTGCAGCGGTGTGTCGTCGGGGCGCAGCACGTCCAGCTCTTGCTGGGCAAAGTAGCCAATGGACAGGCCCTTGCCCTCGGTGAGCTGGCCCGCCATGGGGGCCATTTCGCGGGCAATGGTTTTCACCAGGGTGGATTTGCCCTGGCCGTTGGCGCCCAGAATGCCAATGCGCTGGCCCGCCATCACGTTGCGGCTCACGCCCCTCAGAATGACCTTGTCGCCCGGCGCAATGTCGGGCAGCAGCTCACCGCGCGCCAGTTGCTCGGCCATGACGGTGGCGCTGTTGGCAAAGCCACGCTCGTCCACCGGGGCGTCAACCACCGCCAGCGGACGGGCCGGGATGGGCGCGGCCCGGTAGCCAAACGACGCATCGCGCAGCGCCAGCATGGGGTTGGGCAGGTTCAGCGGCTCGCGGAACTCAAACTGGAAGTCGGCCGCCGTGAGCACGGGGGCCAGCTTTTCCATGCGCTCCAGTGCCTTGACCCGGCTTTGCGCCTGCTTGGCCTTGGTGGCCTTGGCCTTGAAGCGGTCAATGAACTTTTGCAGGTGGGCAATTTTGTCTTGCTGTTTGCCGTAAGCCTGTTGCTGCAACACCATTTGCTGCGCCCGCAATTCTTCAAACGCGGTGTAGTTGCCGCCGTAGCGGGTGAGCTGCCCGTTGTCGATGTGCAGCGTCACGCGGGTGATGGCGTCCAGAAACTCGCGGTCGTGGCTGATGACGATGAGCGTGCCCTCGTAGCGCTTCAACCAGCCCTCCAGCCACACCAGGGCGTCCAGGTCCAGGTGGTTGGTGGGCTCGTCCAGCAGCAGCAGGTCAGACGGGCACATCAGTGCGCGGGCCAGTTGCAGCCGCATGCGCCAACCGCCTGAAAAGCTGTTGACGGGCTTGTCCAGCTCACCCAGCTGGAAGCCCAGGCCCAAAATGAGCGTTTGGGCCCTGGCCTTGGCGTCGTGTGCGCCCGCGTCGTGCAGCAGGGCGTGGGCGTGGCCAATGGCCTCGCCGTTGCCCGATGCCTCAGCGGCGGCCAGCTCGGCCTGTGCACCGGTCAGCCGGGTGTCGCCGTCCAGCACAAAGGCCGTGGCGCCCTGGTCGGTCTCGGGCATGTGCTGGGCCACTTGGCCCATGTGCCAGTGGGGTGGCAGCAGAAAATCGCCGCCGTCTTCGTGCAGGCTGCCATTGAACAGCGCAAACAGGGTCGATTTGCCCGCCCCGTTGCGGCCCACCAAGCCCACTTTTTCGCCGGGGTTGATGGTGACGTTGGCACCGTCGAGCAGCACCTTGGTGCCCCGGCGCAGCGTCACGTTTTTGAGTTGGATCATGTGGCGGCCCCCTGTCGGCGGTCGGTCCAGGCCAAAAGGGCATCGGCCGTCAGCAGCAGCACCTGGTCGCTGCCGGCACTGGTGTCCAGCCACACCACCTCCAGGCGGGGAAACGCGGCCTCGAAATGCGCGCGTTCATGGCCAATCTCCAGCACCAGCACGCCGTGCGGGCTGAGGCGGTCGGGCAGGTCGGCCAGCAGCTGGCGCACAAAGTCCATGCCGTCGGTGCCACCGGCGGTGTTGCCGCTCAGCGCCATGTCAGGCTCGGCACGGAACTCGGGCGGCAGCTCGGCCATGCTCTGGGCGTTCACATAGGGCGGGTTGCACAGCACCAGGTCGAAGGGGCCGGGCAGGGCTGCCAGGCCATCGGACTGCACCAGGGCAATGCGGTCCGCCAGGTGGTGTTTGTCCACGTTGATGGCGGCCACGGCCAGGGCCTCGGGGCTGAGGTCGGCACCAGTCACCCGCACGTCTGGCCAGGCCAGGGCGGCCAGCACGGCCAGGCTGCCGTTGCCGGTGCACAGGTCGAGCACCCGGTGGGTGTGTTCACCCAGCCAGATGTCAATGCTGCCCTCGGCCAGCACCTCGGCAATCAGGCTGCGCGGCACGATGACCCGCTCGTCCACATAAAACGGCACACCTTGCAGCCACGCTTCGCGGGTCAGGTAGGCGGCGGGCTGGCGGGTGGCAATGCGCTGGTCAATCAGCGCGTTCACCCGTGCCACTTGCGCAGGGGGCAGCGCGGGGTGGGACTGCGGATCGGTGTCCAGGGGCAGGCCCAGGCACCACAGGGTGAGCCAGGCGGCTTCATCCTGTGCGTTGGTGGTGCCGTGGCCAAAGGCCACGCCTGCGGCGGTGAGGCGGCGGGCACCGTCTTCAATCAGGTCGGTCAGGGTCATGGGGTGCGGGGTGTGGTCGGGTTTGACCTGTCAGGTGAAACCCCGAAAATGTCGTTGCAAAGACAAAGCAACGTCAATCAACCCCGTATTGTCCCACCTTCCCCTGGCCTGCCCACACCACACCATGCACCCATTCGAACCGTCCCTTTGCTCCCGCCGTGCTTTTGTGGCGTCCTTGGGGGTGTCTGGGCTGGCCCATTGGGCAGGGGTGCAGGCGCAGGACGTGGGCAGCACCATCCGGCTGTGTCAGTCGCTGGCCCTGTCAGGCCCGTTGGGTGACCTGGGGCAGGCGCTGCACCAGGGGGCCAAAGTCTGTTTTGACGCGGTCAACGCCAAGGGCGGTGTGTTTGGCCGCCAGATTGCGCTGCAAACCCTGGACGACGGCTACGACGTGGCACGCGCCGTGGCCAACGTGGACGGCTTTTTGGCGGACAAAGACACCTTCGCGCTGTTCAACTGCATGGGCACGCCCATGATCGAGGCCATGCTGCCCAAGGTGCTGGCCTCGGGCATGCCCCTGTTTGCCCCGTTCACCGGCGCGCTGCTGGCGCGGGTGCCTGCGCGCCAGGTGTTCAACATCCGCGCCAGTTACCCCGAAGAGGCCGAGCAACTGGTGCAGCACCTGGCCACCATCGGCATACGGCGCATTGGCGTGGCTTACCAAAACAATGCGTTTGGCAAAGAGGTGTTTGACGGCGCCCGGCTGGCCATGGACAAGCATGGGGTCGCCGGCGGGGTGGCGGTGACGGTCGAGAGCTCGGGGGCCGATGCCGCAGCGGCCGCCGCCCAACTGGTGGCGGCTGAGCCCGAGGCCGTGTTGGTGGGTTTGGCGGGCAAGCCCACGCTGGACTTTGTGCGCGCCATGCGCCAGCAGCGCAAGGGCATGCCGCTGTACGCGCTGTCCATCATGGGGTCGGCCGCGACCCTCAAGGCCCTGGGCGACGACGCGGTGGGCATTGCCGTGTCCCAGGTGGTGCCCCTGCCGTATGGCGGCGGTGTGCCGCTGGCCAGGGATTTTCTGCAGGCGTGGAAAGCCGCGGATGTGCAACTGGCGCCCTCGCACCTGGCGCTGGAGGGCTACATCAACGCCCGGGTCATGGTGGAGGCGCTGCGCCGCGCGGGTCCCAAGCCCTCGCGGGACGGGTTTGTGGACGCCACCTGGTCGCTCAAGCGCATGAACCTGGGTGGGTTCGAGGTCAACGCCACCGAGCCAGGGCGCAACGCCTCCCGGTTTGTGGAGCTGACCATGGTGTCGCGCCAGGGGCGCTTCATCCGTTGAGGTTTTCCAGCAGGCGGCGGTAGATGTTTTTCAGGGGCTCGATGTCGGCCACGGCCACGCACTCGTTGAGCTGGTGGATGGTGGCGTTGGGCGGCCCCAGCTCGATCACCTCGGGGCAGATCTGGGCAATGAAGCGCCCGTCGCTGGTGCCGCCGGTGGTGGACAGCTCGGTGTCCAGCCCGGTTTCGGCCCGGATGGCGTCGCGCACGGCGTTCACCAGCGGGCCGGGCCGGGTCAAAAAGGGCAGGCCACCCACGGTCCAGGCCAGGTCGTAGTCGGTGCCGGGCTGCAGGCCGTGCCGCTGCAGCACGCCTTCCAGCCGCGTCTGCAGCCCCTCGGGCGTGCTCTCGGTGCTGAAGCGGAAGTTGAAATCCACCACCACGTGGCCGGGAATGACGTTGCTGGCCCCCGTGCCGCCGTGGATGTTGCTGACCTGCCACGTGGTGGCCGGAAAAAAGTCGTTGCCCGCGTCCCACTGCACACCCACCAGCTCGGCCAGGGCGGGGCTCAGCAGGTGAATGGGGTTGCGTGCCAGGTGCGGGTAGGCAATGTGGCCCTGCACGCCCTTGACCGTGAGCTTGCCGCTCATGGTGCCGCGTCGGCCGTTTTTGATCATGTCGCCCGTGCGTTCCACCGAGGTGGGTTCGCCCACCACGCACCAGTCCAGCACCTCGCCGCGTTGCCGCAGCGTGCGGCAAACCACCACCGTGCCGTCGTGGGCGGGGCCTTCTTCGTCGCTGGTGAGCAAAAAAGCGATGTTGAACGTGGGCTGGGGGTGCGCGGCCAGAAACTCCTCGCAGGCCACCACCATGGCCGCCAGCGAGGTTTTCATGTCGCTGGCGCCACGGCCATACAGCATGCCCGCGTCGTGCGTGGGCACAAACGGGGGGCTGCGCCATTGGTCCAGCGGGCCGGTGGGCACCACGTCGGTGTGGCCGGCAAACACCAGGGTTTTTGCTTTTTTTGTAGCTGAAACACCAGACTGGTTGTGCGCTGAAGGCCTTTTTGGCTCAAATTTTGCCCACAGATTGGCCACGCGGAAGTCGGCGGGGCCGCTGTCCAGGGTTTCGCAGGCGAAGCCCAGCGCGCCCAGGCGCTGGGCCAGCAGGGCTTGGCAGCCCGCGTCGTCGGGGGTGACGGAGGGGCGGGCCAGCAGTTGTTCGGTCAGGCGCAGGGTGGCGGTCATCAGTCGTCGGTGTGGATGGTGATTTCGGTGAACGAGGGCTCATCGTCCGGGTCCACCAGGGGGGCTTTTTTGACGGACTGCTGGGCAAAGTCGTTTTGCAGCCGCCAGGTGAGGTTGGTGGGCGAGTCGGCGTAGGCCAGGCCCTCTTCGCGGCTGACCATGCCGCTGGTGATGAGGCGGGCAATGTCTTGTTCAAAGGTCTGCGAGCCCTCGGCCAGCGAATTGGCCATGGCGTCGCGCACGCCGTTGAGGTCGCTTTTGGCGATCAGGTCGGCAATCAGGGCGGTGTTCAGCATCACCTCCACGGCGGGCACGCGCTGGCCGTCCACCGTGCGCAGCAACCGCTGCGACACCACCGCCTTCAGCGCCGAGGCCAGGTCACCCAACATGGTGGGGCGGGTCTCCACGGGGTAAAAGCTCAGGATGCGGTTGAGCACGTGGTAGCTGTTGTTGGCGTGCAGCGTGGCCAGGCACACATGGCCAGACTGCGCGTAGGCCAGGGCGGCGCTCATGGTTTCGCGGTCGCGGATTTCGCCGATCATGATCACGTCGGGCGCCTGGCGCAGCGCGTTTTTCAGCGCCAGTTGCATGGAAGTGGTGTCGCTGCCCACCTCGCGCTGGTTCACCACCGATTTGCGGTGGCGAATCATGAATTCCACCGGGTCTTCCACCGTCAGGATGTGGCCCGACACGCGGGCGTTGCGGTGGTCCAGCATGGCGGCCAGCGTGGTGCTTTTGCCCGAGCCGGTGGCGCCCACCACCAGCACCAGGCCACGCTTTTCCATCACCAGGTCGCCCAACACCGGGGGCACCTTCAGCGCCTCCAGGGTGGGAATTTGCAGCGTGATGTAGCGAATCACCACCGCGTAGGTGCCCCGCTGGCGCATGGCGCTGATGCGGAAGTTGCCCACGCCGTCGATGGGCAGGGCCATGTTGAGCTCGCCGCACTCTTCCAGCTCTTCGATTTTGACGGGGGCCACCACCTCGGCCAGCAGCTTGAGCGGCGCGTCCCGGCTCAGGGGCTGGGCGTTGATGGGCACACAGTGCCCGTTGATCTTGATGAGTGCTGGCGCGTGGGGCGACAGGAACACGTCGGAGGCCTGCTTGTCGGCCATCAGCCGCAGAATTCGGTCCATCATGCTCATGGCGTGCTCCTCGCGGCCAGCAAAGGGAAGGGCGGTGGTGTGGGGTGTGCGCGGGGTGGCCCTGGGGGCCTCAGTCGCGCAGCAGGTCGTTCAGGCTGGTTTTGGCGCGGGTTTGTGCATCGACCTTCTTCATGATGATGGCGGCGTAGGTGTGGTACTTGCCACCGGCCTTGGGCAGCGTGCCACTCACCACCACCGAGCCCGCAGGCACGCGGCCATAGCTGATGGTGTCGGCTTCGCGGTCATAAATGGGGGTGCTTTGGCCAATGTACACACCCATGCTCAGCACCGAGTTTTCTTCGACGATGACGCCTTCGACCACCTCGGAGCGGGCGCCGATGAAGCAGTTGTCTTCAATGATGGTGGGGTTGGCCTGCATGGGCTCCAGCACGCCGCCAATGCCCACGCCGCCGCTCAGGTGCACGTTTTTGCCAATTTGGGCGCAGCTGCCCACCGCCGCCCAGGTGTCCACCATGGAGCCTTCATCCACATAGGCGCCAATGTTCACGTAGCTGGGCATGAGGATGGCGCCTTTGGCCACGTAGCTGCCTTTGCGCGCCACGGCGGGGGGCACCACGCGCACGCCGGTGGCCTTCATCTCTTCTTCGCTCAGGTGGGCGAACTTGGTGGGCACTTTGTCGTAAAAGCCCAGGTCGCCGGCACGCATCAGCACGTTGTCGTTCAGGCGGAAGGACAGCAGCACGGCTTTTTTGATCCACTGGTGCACCACCCACTGGCCCACGCCTTCGCGGGTGGCCACGCGGATTTTGCCGGTGTTGAGCTGGGCAATCACCTCGTTCACGGCGTCCATCACCTCTTTGGGGGCGGATTGGGCGGACAGGCTGGTGCGGTTGTCCCAGGCGTTGTCGATGAGGGTTTGCAGGGCTTGGGTCATGGTGTGTCTCGCAATGGCGGGGATGAAAAAAGAAGGGGTGGCCGGGGCATCAGCGCGGCGGGCCGTTGACGAACGCCACCATCCGGTGGGCGGCCTCCAGGCACTCGTCCGTGTCGGCCACCAGGGCCATGCGGATGCGTCCGGCCCCGGGGTTGAAGCCTTGGGCCTCGCGCGCCAGGTAGCTGCCGGGCAGCACGGTCACATTGTATTGAGCCAGCAGTGCCTGGGCGAAGTGCTCGTCCGCGCTCAGCGCTGGCGTGGCCCAGTGCTCGGGCACGGCGGCCCACAGGTAAAAGCCCGCGTCGGGCAGGGCCACGTCGAGCACGCTGGCCAGCACGGGGGTGACCTGGGCAAATTTGGTGCGGTACTGGGCGCGGTTGTCCACCACGTGCGCCTCGTCCTGCCAGGCGGCCACGCTGGCGGCCTGCACCACGGGGCTCATGGCGCTGCCGTGGTAGGTGCGGTAGAGCAAAAATGCCTTGATGAGCGCCGCGTCGCCCGCCACAAAACCGCTGCGCATGCCGGGCACGTTGCTGCGTTTGGACAAGCTGGTGAACATGACCAGGTTTTTGAAGTCTGTCCGGCCCAGTTGGGCCGCCGCCTCCAGGCCGCCCAGGGGCGCCTCGTCACGGAAGTAAATTTCGCTGTAGCACTCGTCCGAGGCAATCACAAAGCCAAAGCGGTCGCTCAACTCAAACAGCTTGCGCCACTCGTCCAGTGGCATGACCGCGCCCGTGGGGTTGCCCGGCGAGCACACAAACAGCAGTTGGGTGTTGGCCCACACGGCGTCGGGCACGCTGTCCCAGGCCACGGCAAAGTTGCGCGCCGGGTCGCTGGGGACGTAGTGGGGCGTGGCCCCGGCCAGCAGGGCCGCGCCCTCGTAAATTTGGTAGAACGGGTTGGGGCACACCACCAGGGGGCCGGGTTGGCCCTGCACGCCGGGGCGGGTGGGGTCCATCACCGTCTGCGCAAAGGCAAACAGTGCCTCGCGCGAGCCGTTCACCGGCAGCACCTGTGTGGCCGCGTCCAGGTCCAGGCCGTAGCGACGCTGCACCCAGTCGGCACAGGCTTTTCGCAGGGCGGGTTCGCCCGCCGTGGCCGGGTAGCCCGCCAGCCCGCTGGGCTGGGCCAGGGCGCTGGCGTGCAGTGCCTCGACCACCAAAGCCGGGGTGGCGTGCTTGGGCTCGCCAATGCCCAGGCTGATGGGGCGCAGGGCCGGGTTGGGCGTGACCCCGGCAAACAGCTTTTTCAGGCGTTCGAAGGGGTAGGGCTGGAGTTTGGAGAGCAGCGGGTTCATGGGGGGCAGATTATCGGCGCTGTGGGCAGAGGGGGCGGCCGGTGGGGGCGGCACTCAGGGTGAACCCTGAGAGGGGCAGTTATCATCAGCGGCTGATTCAGGGGCCAGTGGGGAAGGCAAAAGCCAATGAAATCAACGAACACAACAACCCAATAACAAATCACACTCGGTTCTGGCAGGTCACGGTGCGTCTCAACTCCATCAAGCTTTCGGGCTTCAAGTCTTTTGCCGAACCCACCCACTTTCAGTTGCCCGGCCAGCTGGTGGGCGTGGTGGGGCCGAATGGCTGCGGCAAGTCCAACATCATGGATGCGGTGCGCTGGGTGCTGGGCGAGAGCAAGGCCAGTGAGCTGCGCGGCGAGTCCATGCAGGACGTGATTTTCAGCGGCACCACCACCCGCAAGGCCGCCAGCCGCGCCAGTGTGGAGCTGGTGTTTGACAACGCCGACCACCGCGCCGGTGGCCAGTGGGGCCAATTTGCCGAGGTGGCCGTGCGCCGCGTGCTGACCCGCGACGGCAACAGCAGCTACTTCATCAACAACCAGCTGGTGCGTCGGCGCGACGTGCAAGACGTGTTCCTGGGCACCGGTCTGGGGCCACGGGCCTACGCCATCATCGGCCAGGGCACCATCAGCCGCATCATCGAGAGCCGCCCCGAAGAGCTGCGCCTGTTTCTGGAAGAAGCGGCCGGTGTCTCCAAGTACAAAGAGCGCCGCCGCGAAACCGGCAACCGCCTGGCCGACACCCGCGACAACCTCACCCGCGTGGAGGACATCCTGCGCGAGCTCAACGCCAACCTCGACAAGCTCACGCAGCAGGCGGCGGTGGCCACGCAATACAAAAGCCTGCTGGAGCGCTCAACCCTCCGGCAGCACCAGCTCTGGTTTTTGAAGCGCGCCGAGGCCGAGGCCGAGCAGTCCCGCATCCAGCTGGAGGGCCAGCGTGCACTGACCGAGCTCGAAGGCCGCATGGCCGACCTGCGCCGCACCGAAAGCGAGCTGGAAACCCTGCGCCAGGCCCACTACGCGGCGGGCGACCACGTCAACCAGGCCCAGGGGGCGCTGTACGAATCCACCGCCGACGTGGGCAAGCTGGAGGCCGAAATCCGCTTCGTGGTGGAAGGCCGCCGCCGCGTGGAGTTGCGCTTGGCCCAGCTGCGTGAGCAAACCGAGCAGTGGACCCAGCGCGCCCAGCAGGCGCACGACGAACGGGAGGCCCTGGGCGAGCAGGGCATGGGCGCCGAAGAACAGGCCGAAGTGCTGGCCGCCCAGCTCGAGGACCAAGCCGCCCAACTGCCCGCCCACGAAGACGCCCAGCGCCAGGCCCAGGGCCAGGCGGCCACCCAGCGCCAGGCCGTGGTGGCGGTGCAGCAGGCGCTGGGGGTACTGGCCGCCGAGCAGCGCAGCGTGGACGAGCAGACCCGCCAGCTCAACGCCCGGCGCGACAAGCTGGGCCAGGACCGCCAGGCGCTGGGCCTGCCCGACGAGTCCCGCCTGGGCCAGCTGCGCGCCCAGCTCGAAGAGGCCACCGAGTGGCAGGCCGAGGCCGCCGCCCGGCTGGAAGACGGCCAGGCCCAAACCCCCGTGCTCGATGACGAGCGCCGCCAGCGCCAGCAGCAGCTCAACGCCGAGGCGGCCACCGTGTCGCAGCTGTCGGCCAAGCTGGACGCCCTGCGGGCCCTGCAAGAAAAGGTGCAAACCAGCGGCAAGCTGCAACCCTGGCTGGCCCGCCAGGGGCTGGACGGCCTGCAGGCGCTGTGGAAGCGGCTGCACATCCAGTCGGGTTGGGAAACCGCGCTGGAGTCTGCCCTGCGCGAGCGCATGGGCGCGCTGGAGGTCAGCCGCCTGGACATGCTGCGCGCCCTGGCCGCCGACGCACCGCCCGCCCGGCTGGCCTTTTATGCCCCGCCCGCAGCGGAAGCGGCCACCGTGCCGCCCGTCCCAACCGGCGTGGGGCAGCGCCTGTCCGAGCTGCTGCGGGTGGAAGACCCCGCCCTGCGCCACTTGCTGGCCGACTGGCTGCAGGGCTGCCACACCGCCCCCACGCTGGACGAGGCGCTGGCCCTGCGCGACCGCCTGCCCCCCGGCGAGGCCATTTACACCCCGGCAGGGCACGCCGTGTCCCGCCACGCCGTGGCCTTTTACGCCCCAGACTCCGAGCAGTCCGGCCTGCTGGCCAGGGCCCAGGAAATGGAGCACCTCGAAAAAGAGGTGCGTGCCCACACCCTCATCGCCGACGAGGCCCGCTCCGCCCTGGCCCGCGCCGAGGCCGCCTGCGCCGACGGTGCCCAGCGCGTCCACACCGCCCGCGCCGAGGCCACCCAGGCCCAGTCCCGCTGCCACGAGCTGCAGGTGGAAGTGCTGCGCCTGAGCAACCAGGCCGAGCAGGCCCGCCAGCGCAGCGAGCAGCTCGCCGCCGACCTGGCCGAGGTTGATGGCCAGCTGGAGGAGCTGCAGGAGCGCCGCGTCACCGCCGAGGCGCGGTTCGAGGAGCTGGACATGCAACTGGCCGATGCCCAGGAGCGCCACGCCCAGCTGGAAGACCGCGTCACCGACACCGAGCGCCGCCTGGCCCAGGCGCGCGAGCACCTGCGCGCCCTGGAGCGCCAGGCGCAGGAAGCCACCTTTGCCCACCGCAGCCTGCAAGCCCGCCAGGGTGAATTGGCCCGTGCCGCCGACACCGCCCGCCAGCAACTGGCCAGCATTGCCCAAGAAGAGCAGCGCGCCCACGACGAAATGGCCCGCCTGAGCGACGCCGCCGCCCAGGGTGGCCTGCAAGAAGCGCTGGAGAAAAAGCTGGCGCGCGAGCAGGCCCTGAGCGCACGCCGCAGCGAGTACGACGACCTCAGCACCCGCCTGCGCGCCGCCGACGAGCAGCGCCTGAAGCACGAGCGCGAGCTCGACCCCATGCGCCAGCGCATCACCGACTTTCAGCTCAAGGAGCAGGCGGCCCGTTTGGCGTTTGAGCAATACCGCCTGCTGCTGGACGAGGCCGGGCAGGCCACGCCCGAGGCCCTCGCGGTGCTGGCCGAGGGCATTGCCACCGAGCAGGTCAAGTTGCAGGGCCTGCAAGCCGAGATCGACCGCCTGCAGCGCGACATGGCCGCGCTGGGGCCGGTCAACCTCGCGGCGCTGGACGAGCTGGCCACCGCCACCGAGCGCAAAACCTTCCTGGACGCGCAATCGGCCGACCTGAACGAGGCCATACAGACGCTGGAAGACGCCATCCGCAAGATCGACGCCGAAACCCGCGACCTGCTGGGCAGCACCTTCGACGCCGTCAACATGCACTTTGGCCGCATGTTCCCCGAGCTGTTCGGCGGTGGTCAGGCCCTGCTGCGCATGACGGGCGACGAAATTTTGGATGCGGGTGTGCAGGTCATGGCCCAGCCGCCGGGCAAAAAGAACCAGACCATTCATCTGCTGTCGGGCGGCGAAAAAGCGCTGACCGCCATCGCGCTGGTGTTTGCCATCTTCCAGCTCAACCCCGCGCCGTTTTGCCTGCTCGACGAGGTGGACGCCCCGCTGGACGACGCCAACACCGAGCGCTATGCCAAACTGGTGGCCAGCATGAGCAAGGGCACCCAGTTTTTGTTCATCAGCCACAACAAAATTGCCATGGAAATGGCACAACACCTGATCGGTGTGACCATGCAGGAGCAAGGCGTGTCGCGCATTGTGGCCGTGGACATGGAAGCCGCCGTGGGCCTGGCCCTGGCCGATTGAGCCAGAATCCGGGGCATCGCCAACCGACTGACGCAAGAGAATTCACGCAATGAGCAACCTTCAACTGGGCCTGGCCATGCTGGGCGGGGTCATTCTGGCGGCCGTGGTGGCCTACAACGCCTGGGTCACGCGCAAAAGTGCGCCCCGCAAGGCCGATGCGGGCAGTGCGCCCGTGGGCCAACCCGACGACGAGCGCCAGGAGCCCGCCTTTGACGCCACCGACCCGCTGCAGCCCCTGGACGAGGCCAGCGTGCCCGCCGCCCGCTCGGCCGACAAAAAGCCGGGGCTGGACGCCCTCATTGACGTGGTGGTGCCCCTGGCCCTGGAGGCCGAGGTGTCGGGCGACGCCATCCTGGCCGCCATGCCCGGCACCCGGCGCGTGGGCAGCAAACCCTTTGCCATCGAGGCCCGCCTGCCCGGCACCGACGAGTGGGAAAGCCCCCGACCCGGCCAGCGCTACAGCGCGGTGCAGGCCGGGGTACAGCTGGCCAACCGCCACGGCCCCTTGAACGAGATCGAGTTTTCCGAATTCGTCATGAAAACCCAGGCCCTGGCCGACGCCCTGGGCGCCACCCCCGATTTCCCCGAAATGCGCGACGAGGTGCTGCGTGGCCGCGAGCTGGACCAGTTCGCCAGCACACACGACGCGCAGCTGGGCTTCACCCTGCGCGCCGTGCAGGCCGCCTGGAGCCCCGGCTACGTGCAGCAGCACGCCGCCCGCCTGGGCTTTGTGGCGGGCGCGCTGCCCGGGCGCATGGTGCTGCCCGGTGCCGAGGGGGGCCAGGCGCCCGTGCTGGGCCTGATGTTCGACACCCAGGCAGCCCTGGCCGACGACCCCGAGCAAACCGCGCTGCGCGAGGTCAGCCTGTTGCTGGATGTGGCCCATGTGCCGCAGGCCGAGCGACCCTACCAGCGCATGCGCGAGGTGGCCACCGCCCTGGCCCAGGCCATGGACGGCGCCATCACCGACGACCAGGGCCAACGCCTGCCCGACGCCACGCTGGACCAGATCGGCAGCGACCTCGACAGCCTGTACCAGGCCCTGGCCGAGCGCGACCTGCACGCCGGCAGCGCCCTGGCACGCCGCCTGTTCAGCTGAAGCGGGCGGCGCACATGGGCAGTCCCTCATTCCCACAGCAGGGCAATTTTTTTGATGAAAATAAGGCTTCAGCGCTTGATGGTATTGAATTGTCAGCTACTGAAATAGATGGTTTGGTGGCCCAGCTCAACCACCACGCCCACCGGTATTACGTGCTCGACGCTCCCGAGGTGCCCGATGCCGAGTACGACCGCCTGTTCCAGCGCCTGCAGGCCCTGGAAGCCGCGCACCCCGAGCTGGTCCGCCCCGATTCACCCACCCAGCGCGTGGGCGGGCGGCCGTTGGACGGCTTTTCGCCCGTGCGCCACGCCGTGCCCATGCTCAGCATCCGCACCGAAACCGACACCGAAGCCACCGGGGCCGAGGCCTTTGACGCCCGCATCCGCCGCGAATTGGGCCTGGGCGAGTCCGACGCGCCCGTGCAGTACGTGGCCGAGCCCAAATTCGACGGCCTGGCCATGGGTCTGCGCTACGAACACGGCGTGCTGGTGCAGGCCGCGACCCGGGGTGATGGCGAGGTGGGCGAGGACGTGACCCAGAACATCCGCACCATCGGCCAAATCCCCCTCAAGCTGCTGGCTCGCCCAGGCCAACCCGTGCCCCCGGTGCTGGAGGTGCGCGGCGAGGTGTACATGCGCCGCGACGCCTTCGATGCCCTCAACGAGCGCCAGCGCCAAAAAATGGCCGCCGGGGTCAAGGGCGAAAAAACCTTTGTCAACCCGCGCAACGCCGCCGCCGGTGCCGTGCGCCAGCTGGACCCCGCCATTGCCGCCCAACGCCCCTTGAGCTTTTTTGCTTATGGCCTGGGCGAGGTGTCCAGCCCCGCCGACGGTGGCCCCTCCTGGGCCAGCCAGTGGGACATGCTGCAGGCCTTGCGGGCCTGGGGGTTCCCGGTGTCCTCGCTGGCCGCCGTGGCCACGGGGGCCGCAGAGCTGGTGGCCTTTCACCGGCAGCTGGGCCTGCAGCGCGATGCGCTGCCCTTTGACATCGACGGGGTGGTGTACAAGGTCAACCGCCTGGACCTGCAGCGCAGCCTGGGCTTTGTGACCCGCGAGCCCCGTTGGGCCGTGGCCCACAAATACCCGGCTCAGGAGCAAATGACCACGGTGCTGGCCATTGAGGTGCAGGTGGGCCGCACCGGCAAGCTCACCCCCGTGGCCAAGCTGGCCCCGGTGTTTGTGGGCGGCGTGACCGTGACCAACGCCACCCTGCACAACGAAGACGAGGCCCGCCGCAAAGACGTGCGCGTGGGCGACACCGTGGTGGTGCGCCGCGCGGGCGACGTCATTCCCGAAGTGGTGGGCGTGGTGCCCCGCAGCGGCACCACCGCGCCCGACGGCAGCCCTTGGCCCGAGCGCGGCGCGCCCTACACCGCACCCGCCCACTGCCCCGTGTGTGGCAGCGAGGCCGCGCGCGAAGAGGGCGAGGTGGACACCCGTTGCACCGGTGGTCTGTTCTGCGGCGCGCAGCGCAAGCAGGCCATCCTGCACTTTGCGCAGCGCCGGGCGGTCGAAATTGAGGGCCTGGGCGAAAAGCTGGTGGACCAGCTGGTGGATGGCCAGGTCATCCACACCCTGCCCGATCTCTACCGCCTGGGCCTGGTGGCCCTGGCCAGCCTGGCGCGCATGGCCGACAAATCGGCGCAAAACCTGCTGGCCGCGCTGGAAAAGTCCAAACACACCACCTTGCCGCGCTTTTTGTTTGGCCTGGGCATCCGGCACGTGGGAGAAACCACGGCCAAAGACTTGGCCAAACACTTCGGGCGGCTGGACGCCATCATGGACGCCACCGAGGAACAGCTGCTGGCCGTGCGCGACGTGGGGCCGGTGGTGGCGCACAGCCTGTACACGTTTTTTCAGCAGGCTCACAACCGCGAGGTGGTGGAGCAGCTGCGTGCCTGCGGCGTCACCTGGCCCGAAGGCGAGGGCACGGCCGACAACCCCACCCCTCAGGTGCTGGCGGGGTTGACGGTGGTGCTCACCGGCACACTGCCCACCCTCAGCCGCGATGCGGCCAAAGACCTGCTGGAGGCCGCCGGGGCCAAGGTGACGGGCTCGGTCAGCAAAAAAACCAGTTTGGTGGTGGCCGGTGCAGAAGCGGGCAGCAAGCTCGACAAGGCCCGCGAACTGGGCATTGAGGTGCTGGACGAAGCCGGCCTGCTGGCCCGACTGGCGCGGGCCTGAAGCGGCCCGCCCGTTACTTGAACTTGTAGTGGTCGCGGTTGAGCACCGCGGCCACGGCCGTGACCTCTTCGGGGAACATCTGCAGGCTGAGCATGGTGTTGCACTGTTCCACCATGCCGCGCAGCAAACCCGGCTCGTTGATGCGGCCCGCCGGTTTGTACATGGCGCTGCCATCCCCCCCCACTTTGCCCACATGGCACTGGGTGCATTTGCCCTGGGCAATCAGCTGTTCGCCCAGTTTCAGGTCGGCGTCTTTGAAAATGGCCGGTCCGGCGGCCTGCGCGAGTCCCGCGCCGACCAGGCACAGGCCAACCAGTGTGCCGCGCAGGGTGCTCAAAGGGGGGGCAATGTGAGGAATGTTGGCAATCGAAGAATGGGTTGAATTCACGGCGTTACTCCTTGCATGGTCAATACCAGCCCGATGCTAGACTGTGTGGCATCAAGTCTCAAGCCAATGCTGTGAAATCTCTTCATCCCAACCGTTGTGTCGATGTGGAAGCCCTGCGCCTCGATTCGGCCCTGAGGCTCATCGAGCAATCCGGTCAGGCCGTCCAGACCGAGGGTGAGGTGCCGCAGGCGTATGTGCAGTCGGTCATCGACGCGCTGTGCAGCCTGTCGTCGCGCGACTCGCTCACGGGTTTGGCCAACCGCCGCAGTTTTGCACAGGCCA
Organism: uncultured Hydrogenophaga sp.; assembly: GCA_964396895.1. Taxonomy (GTDB): domain Bacteria; phylum Pseudomonadota; class Gammaproteobacteria; order Burkholderiales; family Burkholderiaceae_C; genus UBA2334. The sequence continues at coordinate 40,432 of CAYNGJ010000018.1, forward strand.
TGGAGCGCGAACTCGACCGTGTGGCCCGCATGGGCGACGAAGCCCTGTTGCTCATGGTGGACATCGACCACTTCAAGCAGGTCAACGACACACACGGTCACTTGGTGGGCGACGAGGTGCTCAAACAGCTCTCTCAGCGCTTGCTGGACTGCGTGCGGCCCATGGACACCGTGGCCCGTTTTGGCGGTGAGGAATTTGCCGTGGTGCTGCCCAACTGCTCACACACCTATGGCGAAGTGGTGGCCGAGCGCATCCGCCGCTCGGTGGAAGACAAACCCTTTGTGGTGGGCATGGGCTTGACGCTCAGCCTGACGGTGAGCGTGGGCGGTGCCTACGCGCCGCAGTGGATACGCTCCGAAGCCGCCATCTGGACCGAGCGGGCCGACCGCCAGCTCTACCGCGCCAAGCGCGAGGGCCGCAACGGCGTGTGCCTGGAAGAAACCTTTGACACCGTGGTGTCCATCGAGGAAAAAGAATTGTTGTACGGCGCGTTGAATTTAGGCGGGTATGAACCCCTGCAGACCCTGTCTGCCGACGGCAACGGACAGATGAATCACCCATGAGCACCAATCCCACCCCCGCCGTCACCCGCCCCGCCGTGGTGTACCAGCCCATGTTCCCCGCCGACCCCAAGCGTGCCCTGGTGTTTGCCGTCACCAGCGGAAAAGGGGGTGTGGGCAAGACCTTTGTGTCGGCCAACACGGCCGCAGCCCTGGCCAAACGCGGTCAGCGCGTACTGGTGCTCGACGCCGACCTGGGCCTGGCCAACCTGGATGTGGTGCTCAACCTCTACCCCAAAACCACGCTGCACGACGTGTTCACCGGCAAGGCCACGCTGCGCGAAGCCATTTTGCGGGCCCCTGGCGGTTTCGACGTGTTGCTGGCCGGCTCTGGCCTGGTCGAGTACTCGCGCCTGACCTCCGACGTGCGCGAGCAGTTCCAGACGGTGTTGCACGACGTCATGCGCGACTACGACGTGGTCATTCTGGACACCGGTGCGGGCATTTCGGACGTGGTGCTGTATGCCATTTCCCTGGCCGACGAGGTGCTGCTGGTGTCCACCCCCGAGCCGACCTCACTCACCGACGCCTACGCCACCATCAAGGTGCTGGCCGCGCAGCAGGGGCGGCGCACCATCCGGGTGGTCATCAACCAAACGTTGCAGCCCGGTGAGGGCCGCACCATCACCACCCAGCTGCAGCGGGTGGTGGACCGTTTTGTGCCCGCCCTGGGCAGTGGGCCGGTGGTGTTGTCGCACGTGGGCGACATTCCGTCGGACACGGCGGTGCGCAACGCGGTGCAAAAGCGCCAACTGTTGTTCACCAGCGTGCCCGGGTCGGCTCCGGCCCAGGCCATTTCGGGCATGGCCTCGCGCCTGGGCGACCTGGTGCAGCGCTGGCAAGCCGTGCGCGCTGTGGACTGAAGGCGACCGGCCATGGCGGTGCGCCCCATCCTGAAAATGGGCGACCCGCGCCTGCTGCGCACGGCGCAGTCCGTCACCGACTTTGCCAGCCCCGCGCTGGCCGCCCTGGTGCAAGACCTGCACGACACCATGGCCGCCGCCAATGGCGCGGGCTTGGCCGCGCCCCAGATCGGGGTGGACCTGCAGGTGGTGGTGTTTGGCTCAGGGCAACCCAACCCCCGCTACCCCGAGGCGCCGGTGGTGCCCCCCACCGTGCTCGTCAATCCCGTGCTGACCCCGCTGGGCGACGCGCAGCAGAGCGACTGGGAGGGGTGCCTGTCGGTGCCGGGCCTGCGGGGCCAGGTGCCGCGCTGGCAGCACCTGCGCTACCAGGGGCAGGACGAGCGGGGGCAGCCCATTGACCGCACCGTCGAGGGCTTTCACGCCCGCGTGGTGCAGCACGAGTGTGACCACCTGCTGGGCACGCTCTACCCCATGCGCATGACCGACTTCACCCGCTTCGGTTTCACCGAGGTGTTGTTTCCCAATTTGACGTAAAAAAGCCCGCCAGCGCTTTGCTGTCGGACTTTTGTAGCTACAAAATCATGTGCTGGGTGACAGCACTTCCAGCAGCTCGGTTTCAATGGCAATTTGGGCCTTGTTGTGTTGCAGCGGCGCGCCGTCAATCAAGAAGGTGTCTTCCACCCGTTCCCCCAGCGTGGTGATTTTGGCCAACTGCAGGTTGATGCCGTGCTTGGCCAACACCCGGGCGATGCTGTAGAGCAGCCCGGCGCGGTCGCTGGTGGAAATGCTCAGCAGCCAGCGCTGGGCCTTGTCGTCTGGCCGCAGTTCCACCCGGGGGTTGACCGGAAAACTCTTGACCCGGCGCGACATGCGGCCCCGGCTGGGCGGTGGCAGCGGGCCACGCTCTTCGATGAACTGGGTCAGGTTGGCCTCCACCATGCCCAGCAGGTCGCGGTAGTGGTCGGTCAGGCTGGGCACCACCACCACGAAGGTGTCCAGCGCGTGGCCGGTGCGGGTGGTGTGGATCTTGGCGTCCAGAATGCTGTAACCGGCCTGGTCGAAGTAGCCACAGATGCGGGCGAACAGGTCGCTCTGGTCGGCGGCGTACACCAGCACCTGCATGCCCTCGCCCGCAGGGGAAGTGCGGGCGCGCACCACGGTGGCCGGCACTTCGTCTTTGGCCAGCTCGCGCGTGATCTGGCGGGTGTGCCAGGCGATTTCGCCCGCCTCGTGGCGCATGAAGTAGCTCACGTCCAGCGTGTCCCACAGGGCTTTGTGGGCCTCGAAGGGCAGGGCGTGCAGGGCCAGGGTGCTCAGGGCTTCGCGCTTGCGCCCCTCCACCAGCGCACTGGGGTCGGCCGAGCGGCCCCCCAGCACCCGCAGGGTGTAGCGGTACAGGTCTTCCAGCAGCTTGCCTTTCCAGTTGTTCCAGACCTTGGGGCTGGTGCCACGGATGTCGGCCACCGTCAGCAGGTAGAGGGCGGTCAGCTTGCGCTCGGTGCCCACGCGCTTGGCGAAGGTTTGGATCACCTCGGGGTCGCTCAGGTCTTCCTTTTGGGCGATCCGGCTCATGGTCAGGTGCTCGGCCACCAAAAATTCGATCAGGTCGGCATCGGGCTTGTCAATGCGGTGCTGGCGGCAGAAGGTGCGAACCTCTTGGGCGCCCAGCTCAGAATGGTCGCCGCCCCGGCCCTTGGCAATGTCGTGGAACAGCGCGGCCACGTAAAAAATCCAGGGCTTGTCCCAGCCAGAGGCGAGTTGTGAGCAAAACGGGTACTCGTGCGAGTGCTCGGGTATGAAAAAGCGGCGCACGTTGCGCAGCACCATCAGGATGTGCTGGTCCACGGTGTACACGTGGAACAGGTCGTGCTGCATTTGCCCCACGATGCGCCGGAACACCCACAGGTAGCGGCCCAGCACCGAGGTCTGGTTCATGAGGCGCAGGGCATGGGTGGTGCCATCGGGCTGCTGCAGGATGCGCATGAAGGTCTGGCGGTTGACCGGGTCGGCTCGGTAGGCGCTGGTCATGACCGGGCGGGCGTTGTAGAGCGCCCGCAGGGTGCGTGCCGACAGCCCTTTGATGCCCAGCGTGGTCTGGTACAACAAAAACGTTTCCAGGATGGCGTGCGGATTCTGCTGGTAGAGGTGGTCGCTGGCGACCTCCAGCATGCCGGCCTTTTCAAAAAAGCGCTCGTTGATGGGGCGCAGCTGGTGGCTTTCCCGCCCCTCGTCGCTGCTCAGGCGTTCTTCGATGTTGAGCAGCAGGATCTGGTTGAGCTGGGCCACGGCCTTGGCCGTCCAGTAGTAGCGCTTCATGAGCGCCTCGCCCGCGCGGCGCACGCCCCGGGCGTGGCTGGCGGGTGCGCTGGCCGGCGCCTCGGGGGCGGGCCGCATGAACGACTGCGCCACAGCGGTTTGCAGGTCAAACACCAGGCGGTCTTCGCGCCGACCGGCAATGAGGTGCAACCGCAGGCGAATGAGGTTGAGCAGCGCTTCGTTGGCCTTGAGCTGGCGCACCTCCAGGGGCGTGGCCAGACCACGGCGGCCCAGTTCGTCCCAGCTGCGGCCCAGCCCCGCGGCCTTGGACACCCAGAGGATGATCTGCAGGTCGCGCAGCCCGCCGGGCGACTCTTTGCAGTTGGGCTCCAGTGCGTAGGGTGTGTTTTCGTGGCGGTGGTGGCGCTGGCGCATCTCCAGGGTTTTGGCCACAAAAAAGGCCTTGGGAGCCATGGCCTCGCCCAGGGACAGAATGAGCCGCCGGAACTGGTTGCGGCTGCCCGCCACCAGGCGGCATTCGAGCAGCGAGGTCTGCACCGTCACGTCGCGCTTGGCCTCGTCCACACACTCGCCCACCTTGCGCACGCTGGAGCCAATGTCCAGCCCGCAGTCCCAGCACAGCCCGATGAACTGCTCCAGTTGTCCGCGCAGCGATTCATTCGCCTCGGGCGAAGCGTGGTCGGGCATGAGCACCAGCACGTCCACGTCGGAGTGCGGAAACAGCTCGCCCCGGCCAAAGCCGCCCACGGCAATCAGCGCAAAGTCACTGCTCAAGCCCACCTGGTGCCACAGTTGGCGCAGCAGGTTGTCGGCCAGGCGCGCGGTTTTGCGCAGGGTGGTGCGAACGCCCCGGGTGGACAGGCGGTGCAGCGGCAAACCGTGCAGCAGGGCCTGTTTGTCGGCGCGGTAGCGCTCACGCAGTTCCGCTGGCGCAGGCGGCGGGGCCTTGGGTGGACGTGGCTGGGTGGCGGTGGAGGAGGGCACGCGGGTGGCGGAGGTGGCCATGGGGTTCAGCGGGCCGGCAGGGTCTGGACAAACGCAGGGGTGACCGGGCTGCCCGCCGACAGGGTCAGCACCTCGTAGCCCGTCTCGGTCACCAGAACGGTGTGTTCCCACTGGGCTGAGAGCGATCGGTCTTTGGTGACGATGGTCCAGCCATCGCCCATTTCCTTGATGTCGCGTTTGCCCGCGTTGATCATGGGCTCGATGGTGAAGGTCATGCCGGGCTTGAGCTCGTCCAGGGTACCGGGCTTGCCATAGTGCAGCACCTGGGGTTCTTCATGAAACTTTTGACCAATGCCGTGGCCGCAGAATTCGCGCACCACGGTAAAGCCCTGACCCTCCGCAAAGCGCTGGATGGCGTGGCCAATGTCGCCCAACCGCGCGCCGGGGCGCACCAGCTCTATGCCTTTCCACATGGCGTCGTAGGTCACGGCCACCAGGCGTTTGGCGGCAATGGAGCACTCACCCACCAAAAACATGCGGCTGGTGTCACCAAACCAGCCGTCTTTGATGACGGTGACGTCCACGTTGACGATGTCGCCCTTTTTCAGCGCCTTGTCGTTGGGGATGCCGTGGCACACCACCTGGTTGACGGAGGTGCACAGGTGGCCAGGGTAGGGCGGGTAGCCCTGCGGCTGGTAGCCGATGGTGGCCGACACCGTGCCCTGCTGCTGCATGAATTCAGCGGCCAGGCGGTCAATTTCCAGGGTGGTGATGCCGGGTTGGATGAACGGCGTCAGGTGGTCCAGCACCTCGGCGGCCAGGCGGCAGGCGGTGCGCATGGCCGCCACACCGGCCGCGTCTTTGTAGGTAATGCTCATGGGGCGGAATTATCCCATCGGGGTTGGGTGGGGTGCCACGGACCTTTGGATACCACCTGACCCCGCCCGGTAAAATCCGGGGCAATCCCCAATCTTTCCAAGGGCCGCGCGCCCCAACCCCACCGTGACCCTGCACCTGCACACCTTCGAAGGCGGCAACGCCCTGAGCCCGTTCAAATCCCGTCAGCTGTTGCCCCGTTTGCAGGCCATCCACGAGCGCATCACCGGCCTGAGTGCCCGCTTTGTTCACCTGGCCGCGTTTGAGGCCGCGCCCGATGCCGCCACCCTGGCCCGCGTGGGCGAGTTGCTCACCTACGGCGAGCCCGCCGTGGTGGGGGCAGATGCCGCCGCCGCGGCGCTGGTGCTGGTGTCGCCCCGGGTGGGCACGGTGTCGCCCTGGGCCTCCAAGGCCACCGACATTGCGCACAACTGCGGCTTGGTGATGAAGCGCGTGGAGCGTCTGACCGAATACACCCTGACCCTGAAGCAGCCGCTGCTGGGAAAGGCCAGCCTGAGCGCTGAGCAGTGGCTGGCGGTGGCCGATCTGCTGCACGACCGCATGACCGAAAGCGCGCTGCCCAGCCGCGAGCAGGCCCACGCCCTGTTCACCGAGCTGCCCGCCCCCCCCATGGCGCATGTGGATGTATTGGCTGGTGGCCGCCCCGCGCTGGAGCAAGCCAACGTTGAGTTCGGCCTGGCCCTGGCCGACGACGAAATGGACTACCTGGTGACCAGCTTCACCGCGCTGGGGCGAAACCCCACCGATGTGGAGCTGATGATGTTCGCCCAGGCCAACAGCGAGCACTGCCGCCACAAAATCTTCAACGCCGAATTCACCGTGGACGGCGTGGCGCAGGACCACAGCCTCTTCGGCATGATCCGCCACACCCACCGCACCGCACCGCAGCACACGGTGGTGGCCTACTCGGACAACGCCTCCATCATGGAGGGCCATGTGGTGCAGCGCTTCACCGCCAAATTTGAAGAAAAAAATGCCTCTGGCGCAAGCCAGTCAAGCGTTCCTAGCTATCAAGTCAATGAGGCTGTGAACCATGTGTTGATGAAGGTGGAAACGCACAACCACCCCACGGCCATCTCCCCCTTCCCCGGGGCCTCCACCGGCGCGGGCGGCGAAATCCGTGACGAAGGGGCCACTGGCCGGGGCTCCAAGCCCAAGGCTGGCCTGACCGGGTTCACCGTCTCCAAGCTGTGGGGCAGCACCGTGGGCAAGCCAGAGCACATTGCCAGCCCGCTGCAAATCATGGTCGAAGGGCCGTTGGGCGGCGCGGCCTTCAACAACGAGTTTGGCCGGCCCAACCTGCTGGGCTACTTCCGCGAATACGAGCAAACCGTCACCACCCAAGGTGCAGACACGGTGGAAACCGTCGTTCGGGGCTACCACAAGCCCATCATGATCGCGGGCGGCCTGGGCGTGATCGACGCCGACCAGACCCACAAAATTGAATTCCCGGCCGGTTCGCTGCTCATCCAGCTGGGCGGCCCCGGCATGCGCATCGGCATGGGCGGCAGCGCGGCCAGCTCCATGGCCACGGGCGCCAACGCCGCTGCATTGGACTTTGACTCGGTGCAGCGCGGCAACCCCGAAATTGAGCGGCGTGCGCAAGAGGTCATCAATCACTGCTGGGCACAAGGCGCGGGTAACCCCATTCTGGCCATCCACGACGTGGGCGCGGGCGGCCTCAGCAACGCCTTCCCCGAGTTGACCAACGATGCCGGTCGCGGTGCCCGCTTTGACCTGCGGGCCGTGCCGCTGGAAGAGTCGGGCATGGCACCGAAGGAAATCTGGTGCAACGAAAGCCAGGAGCGCTACGTGCTGGCCATTGCGCCCGAATCGCTCCCACAGTTCAAAGCCTTCTGCGAGCGTGAACGTTGCCCGTTTGCCGTGGTGGGCGTGGCGACAGAAGAGCGCCAGTTGCTGGTGGCCGATGCACAGGCCTCCGAGGCAAATCAACCGGTCAACATGCCCATGAACGTGCTGCTGGGCAAGCCCCCGAAGATGCAGCGCGATGTCAAGCGCATTGCCCGCGAAGCCGACGCCCTCAACCTCACGGGTGTGGACTTGCAGCAAGCCGTCATCAACGTGCTGTCGCACCCCACGGTGGCCAGCAAGCGCTTTCTGGTCACCATCGGCGACCGCACCGTGGGTGGTCTGACCCACCGCGACCAGATGGTCGGCCCCTGGCAAGTGCCCGTGGCCGATTGCGCCGTGACACTGGCCGACTTTGCTGGCTTCGCCGGTGAGGCCATGAGCATGGGCGAGCGCACACCGCTGGCTGCCACCAACGCCGCCGCCTCCGGGCGCATGGCCGTGGCCGAAGCCATCACCAACCTGCTGGCCACGCCGTTTGAGCTGCCCCGCGTCAAGCTGTCAGCCAACTGGATGGCGGCCTGTGGCGAGGCTGGCGAAGATGCCGCGCTCTATGACACTGTCAAGGCCGTGGGCCTGGAGCTGTGCCCGGCCCTGGGCATTTCCATTCCCGTGGGCAAAGACAGCCTGTCCATGCGCACGCAGTGGACAGCGCCTGCCGCTGATTCCGGCACAGGCGGCGAGAAGAAAAAGGTCACCTCGCCGGTCAGCCTCATCGTCACGGCGTTTGCGTCGCTGGCCGATGTGCGCGGCACCCTCACGCCCCAGCTGGACGCTACCGAGGCTGACACCACGCTGGTGCTGGTCGATCTGGGCCAGGGACAGAACCGCATGGGCGGCAGCGTGCTCATGCAAACCCTCACGGGGGAGCAGGCCCAGTTCGGTGGCGATGTGCCCGACTTGGACGACCCCCAGTTGCTCATCAGCCTGGTGTACGCCGTGAATGCCTTGCGCGCGCAGGGCAGGGTGCTGGCCTACCACGACCGCAGCGACGGTGGCCTGCTGGCCGCTGCCGCCGAAATGGCCTTTGCCGGCCATGTGGGCGTGGCGTTGAACGTGGACATGCTGGTGACGGAAGGCGACGGCATTGCCGACAGCCGCGCCGACGTGGGCGACGCCAAGAACTGGGCGGGCCAGGTCAGCGCCCGCCGTGAAGAACTCACGCTCAAAGCCCTGTTCAGCGAAGAGCTGGGCGTGCTGCTGCAGGTGCGCACGACCGAGCGCAACGAGGTGATGCAGGTGCTGCGCGAGCACGGCCTGTCCAAACACAGCCACTTTGTGGGCAAGACCCGCCCTGAAGGCTCGGCCATGGGCGAAGGCAAGGGCAAGTTGCAGGTGTGGCGCGACACCAAAAAGGTGTTTGAGGCCAGCTTGTTTGACCTGCACCAGGTGTGGGACAGCGTGAGCTGGAAGATCTGCCAGCTGCGCGACAACCCCGAGTGCGCCGACAGCGAGCACGCCGCCGCCGGGCTGGCCTCCGACCCTGGCCTGCACGCGCACCTGACCTTCGATTTGAAGCCTTTTGAGGCACCAGCGCTCAACCTCACCCGCCCCCGTGTGGCCATCCTGCGCGAGCAAGGCGTCAATTCCCATGTGGAAATGGCCTGGGCCTTCACCCAGGCCGGGTTCGAGGCCTTTGACGTGCACATGACCGACCTGCAAACCGGTCGCGCCAACCTGGCTGACTTCAAAGGCGTGGTGGCCTGTGGCGGCTTCAGCTACGGCGACACCTTGGGTGCGGGCATTGGCTGGGCGCGCAGCATCACCTTCAACCCCGTGCTGGCCGACCAGTTCAAGGCCTTTTTTGCGCGCACCGACACCTTTGGCCTGGGCGTGTGCAACGGCTGTCAGATGTTTGCCGAGCTGGCCGACATCATCCCCGGTGCCCAAGCCTGGCCCCGCTTCACCACCAACCAGAGCGAGCGCTTCGAGGCACGTCTCAGCCAAGTGGAGGTGCTGAATTCACCCAGCCTGTTCTTCGCGGGCATGGCGGGCACGCGCCTGCCCATTGCCGTGGCGCACGGCGAGGGTTTTGCCAACTTTGCCCACCGGGGCAACCAGGCGGCCATCAACCAGGGCAACCTGGCCGCCATGCGCTACACCGACCACCACGGCCTGCCCACCGAGGCCTACCCGCTCAACCCCAACGGCAGCCCCGGCGGCCTCACCGCCGTCACCACCGCAGACGGCCGCTTCACGGCCATGATGCCCCACCCCGAGCGCGTGTTCCGCAACGTGCAACTGAGCTGGACCGACCTCGCCGCCACCGGCGGCATCGCCGCCCCCAGCCCCTGGATGCAGCTGTGGCACAACGCCCGCCGTTGGGTGGGTTGAAACCGGACGCACACCATGGCCACCTCCAGCTTACTTGCCCTGATTGACGACATTGCCACGCTGCTCGACGACGTGGCGCTCATGACCAAGGTGGCGGCCCGCCAGGGTGCCGCCGCCGCCGATGACGTGGCCGCCATGACGCAGATGGCCGCCAAAAAAACGGCGGGCGTGCTGGGCGATGACTTGGCGCTGAATGCCCAACAGGTGACGGGGGTCAAAGCCGACCGCGAGTTGCCAGTGGTGTGGGCGGTGGCCAAGGGTTCACTGCTGAACAAGGCCATCCTGGTGCCCGCCGCGCTGCTCATCAGCTGGCTGATGCCCTGGGCGATTACCCCGCTGTTGATGCTGGGTGGGCTGTTTCTGTGCTTTGAGGGGTTTGAAAAAATAGCCCACCAGTGGCTGCACAGTGCGGACGAGGCAGAAGCCCAGCACCAGCAGACCTTGGCCGCCGTGGCCAATGAGGCGGTGGACCTGGTGGCGTTTGAAAAGGACAAAATCAAGGGCGCCATTCGCACCGACTTCATCCTCAGCGCGGAAATTGTGGTCATCACCCTGGGCACCGTGGCCGCCGCCAGCCTGGGCGAGCGCGTGGCCGTGCTGGTGGGCATTTCGCTGTTGATGACCGTGGGTGTGTACGGGTTGGTGGCCGCCATTGTCAAGCTGGACGATGCGGGCCTGCACCTGTCGCAGGCGCAGGGGGCGGGTGCGGCTTTTCAACGTCGGTTGGGTGCAGGTTTGCTGGCGTTTGCACCCTGGCTCATGAAGACCCTGTCCGTGGTGGGCACCGCCGCCATGTTCATGGTGGGCGGGGGCATCCTGGTGCACGGCTGGCCCTGGTTGCACCACGCGGTGGAGGGGCTGGAAGCCACCGCCGCAGCCGTGCCTGGGGTGGGCGTGGTACTGGGGAGCCTGTCCACGGCGGTGGTCGGCGCGCTGGTGGGTGTGGCCGCCGGTGCGGTGGTGGTGGGGGTGCTCACCCTGGTCCAGCGGTGGCGTTTGGCCACGGCCGTGTGAACGAATGCACCCCGCACAGGCGGTAGCCAGGCCCTACGTGTTGCTACGCAGGCGCGCCATGGCGCACCTCCGATAGCATGGTGGCGTGGCTTTGGCGCGGTGCCAGGGCAAGCGAGGGGGGCGTCCATGCAAAACCTGGCACCAGGGGCACTGGTGGCCGATCCGGATTACTACGGCTCATTGGCTGCGGTGCGCGACCTGGGTCGTGTGGGCATTGCCGTGGCCGTGGCCGACCACCCGGCGGGCTCCAAGTCGGCCAGCAGCCGGTATTGCCAGTGGCAGGAAACGGCTCCGCCCACGCGTGACCGTGTGGCCTTTCTGGCCTGGTTGAAAGCGTTTGGCCAGCGCCATCCCGGTTGGGTGCTCTACCCAACGTCCGATGACCTGGCCTGGTTGATGGCCGCGCACCAGGACGAGCTGCGGCCCCTGTTTCGCCTCTACCAGCCGCCAGCCTCGGCCGTGCTGGCCCTGGTGGACAAGGCGCAGATGCACGCCCATGCGTTGGCGGCCGGTTTGCGCACGCCATTGACGTTTTCGCCCACGTCCATGGCAGACGTGCGTGAACTGGCCCTGCGGGTGCGTGCGCAGGATTTCCCCCTCATCGTCAAGCCCCGCACCCAGACGGGCACGCGCACCGCGGTCAAGGGCCTGGTGGCCCAGCACGCTGGTGAGCTGGAGGCTGTGGTGGGTGAGTTTTTGAACCGTCACACCTATCAGGCCACGTTTTTGGAGGATGCACCGCCCGACATCGTGTGGCCACTGCTGCAACAATTTTTGCCCGACGCACAGGCCAACACCCACTCACTGTCCGGTTTCATCGATGCCTCGGGGGCGTTGAGAACCGTGCGTGCCTGCGTCAAGCTGTACCAGCAGCCGGTGAAGGTGGGGGTGGGCATCGCGTTCGAGAGCCGCGCGGTGGTGGACGCGTTGGCGCAGGGGGTGGAGCGCATGGCGCGGGCCACCGGTTACTTTGGGGTGTTCGAGGCAGAATTCATCCATGTGCAACAGGACGACCAGTACTTTTTGATGGACTTCAACCCGCGCTATTACGGGCAAATGCACTTTGCCACATGCCGAGGCATGTCGCTGGCCCAGATGGTGCACGCCGCCGCCCACGGCGATGTGGCCCGGCTGGATGCCCTGGTGCAGCGCTCAGAGCAACTGCGGCTACAAGCCACTGATTCCTCGATTCAGCACTTTTGTAACCGCTGGCTGTTCCGTACCCTGCTGTGGGCGCAGCGCCTCAAAGGGGCCCTCAGCGCCGCTGACCACCGCGCGTGGCACCGCTGGATGCACACGGGCCAAGTGTTTGATTTTGTGTTCGATCCCGATGACCCCGAGCCTTGGCGCACCGACCAGCGGCTGTACTGGCGCAATTGGCTGTGCCACCCCCGCGCGAGTTTTCGGGAGCTGTTTCAGTGAGCATGGGCTGGAAAACCTGGGCGCGGGAGCAGCTGCGCCAGCGCGTCCACACCTGGGGCGTGCAACGCGCCGTCCACCGCTTGCCTTGGCAGTACTGGGGCTACCAGGCCACGCCCATGGGCCTCAGTCTGCACGGGGTGACCATGGGGGAGCTGGTGCGTGCCCACGGCTCACCCCTGCATGTGCTGAACGTGCCCCACCTGTTGGCCACGGTGGCGGCATTTGCGCAGGGTGGGGCGGGCATTCGGCCGGTGCTGTGCTGCTCAGTCAAAAGTTACCCCGTGCCCGGCCTGCTGCGGCTGTTGCTGGACGCTGGCATGCAGGCCGAGGTCATTTCCGAGCACGAGTTGTGGATGATCAGGCAGCTGGGGGTGCTGCCCGGGCACATCATTTTCAACGGACCAGCCAAGTCGGACGAGGCCTTGCGCTGGGCCACAGCACACGGGGTGAAGGCCATTCACCTCAACCACCGGGAAGAAATGGCGCGTGTCTCGGCCCTGGCCCAGCAGGTGGGCCAGCCCGCGCGCGTGGGTTTTCGGCTGCGCGCCCCCGGCGCCTCGGGGCAGTTTGGTTTTGCCATGGACGACCCCGCGACCCTGGCCACCATTCGCCAGGCCCTGCAAGACCCCTGGCTGCAGCCGGTGAGCCTGCATGGCCACAAGGGGGTGCACCTGCGTTCGCACGCCGAGGTGCTGGGCCACGTGGGCCCGCTGCTGGGCTTCGCCTTGACCTTGCACCGTGAGTTGAACTGGGGTGCCGAGCTGTTGGACGTGGGCGGTTCACTGGCGGTGCCCACCGTGGTGCCGCTGAGCCGCCAAGCCAGCCGCCTGGCGTGGACATTTGGCGTGCCGACCCCCGCGCCCGACCCCGCCGCCACCTTGTCACCTGCCGACTACAGCCAGTTGGTCTGCGAGACCGTCGCCGGGTTTTGCCAGGCCCATGCCTTGCCCGTGCCAGAAGTGGTCATGGAGCCCGGTCGCGCGCTCACCACCAGTGCCCAGGCCCTGTTGAGCACGGTGTTGGAACTGCGCGAAGACCACCCATTGAGCTTCGCCGTGACCGATGTGGGCACCGCCGTGGCACCCAGCGCCTGCCACGAATTCCACCAGATGGGCCTGGCCCACCAGCCGTCTCGCGCGGACGCGGGAGCGGGGGGGAGGGCGGGTGTCGGTGTGGGTTGTAAGGTCTACCGCGTGGTAGGCCCCATCTGCCACCTCGGTGACGTGGCCAGCCCCGCCTGGGCGTTGCCCGAGCTGCACCGGGGCGATGTGTTGGCCATGATGGACGCGGGGGCTTACTTCATCAGCAACGCCAGCAGTTTTTCCTTCCCCCAGCCGGGCGTGGTCGCCGTCTGGGCCGACGGCCGCACCGAATTGTTGCGCCGCACAGAAACCTCGCCCGACATGGTCGTCCGCGACTTGGTCAACTGGTCACCACCCATTCCCTGACCTCCGCCAACCGCTTCATTGGGGCACGGTCTCCGTCCCACGCCACATCGGCGACAATCCCACCCCCTACCCACCGCAGCCCGCCTTACAGCCTTAAGTCGGCGGCCCTGCGATCTATTTGTATTGCCCATGTTCAAACCCCGATTTCGCCGCGCTCCGCGGTTGCACGCGGCTGGCCAGTTTGCGCCCGCCGCCAATTCCCACCTCCGATTTGCCGAACGTGAAACCCGTCAGGGCCGATGTGTGGCCTTGGTCGATGCCCGTTTCATGGGTTGGCTCCAGGTGCCCGATGCGCCCGAGCACCTGAGCGTTGCCGCCGACGCGTCCGCCGCCATGCTGCGCCAGTTCCGGCAACTGCTGGCCCAGGCCGGATTGGACCTGGAGGTGGTGCGGGTGTATTGGTACTCCGACAAAGCACAGACCACACTGACAGACGACGTGGTGCACCGCGCAGTGCCCCATCCCGCGCAGGACGCGGGCCAAGGCATGGTGCGGGCCATGGCTGCCGACATGGCCAAACTGGCGGACTGCAAGGCGGCCGAGCACCTGCTGCTGGCATCGGACGACGAGCGACTGTGGTCGGGCGTGGACGCTGCCCAGTTGGCGGGCCTGAGCGTGCACGTGCTGTGTGACGACAGCGCCGCCGACTTTGCCCGCTTGCAGCAGGACGACCCCAGCTGGGCACGCCTGTTGGCCCAGGCCGACCGCCGCGTGCCTTGGATGGCTGACGTGCCATTCCCAGCGCCTGGCGGTCTGGACCCCGCCGCCGACGAAGAACGTGTGGCCGAGGACAGCCGCGAACAGATCTTGGCCCACCTCGCCCGTTGGTGGGACGATGAGCCCGAAACCCAGCGGCATGACTTGCGCGACGAACTCCAGCAGGCCCGCAGCATTCCCCAGGAAGTGGACCGGCAATTGTTGCTGCTGCTGAGCCGCGAGTTGGCCCACCCCTTGAGCTGGCCTGAGAAAAAAATCATGCGCGAAGGCGTCCGGCGCATGGTGTTGGGCGGCGAGTACACACCTTACCGCCACCCCATCGGCGTGGAAAACGCGGAGTTTTAAACCCGCCCGCTGCGGTGAAACTTCACCGGAGCGGTTGGCACCTGCGCCAAGATGTGTGGCCGTGCCTTGCCCACCACGTGCATTTCGCAGGGTTTGCAGTCAAAGCGCAGCGTGAGGGTGTCTTTGCCGTTGACCAGCATCAGCGGTTCGGCCTTGACCGTGCCTTGCACGCCGGTCACGCCCTTGGCCTGTTTGGGGCACAGGCTCAATGAGAAGCGCACGCAGTGCTTGGTGATCATCAGGCTCACTTCGCCCGCTTCTTCGTTGGCCTCGTAGGTGGCGGCAATGACCTTCACGCCGTGGTGGGCGTAAAAGTCGTGGGCCGCTTGGTTGTACACATTCCCCAAAAAACTCAGGCTGTCTTCCGGGTAGGGCGTGGGTGGCTGGGCGGGTTGTGCGCGGGGCAGGCGGGTGCAAGCCTGTTTGCGGGCGGCTTCCAGGGCCTTCACCGCGTCTCGGCGTAACTCGTTCAGCGCGGAGGCGGGCACAAACCAGGGCTGGCTCAGCTTCAGGCTCACGTCCAGTGCTTCAAAGGCGGTGTCGCCCAGGCGAGCCAATTGCGCCTTGAGCTTGTCCACCTGGTCGCCGTCGCGGGCGGGTTGCAGGGTCAGCGTGGCCGTGGCGCTGGCCACCACGCCGTCTTCGTCGGTCAGGGTCAGTTGCAGTTGGTGGGCGGTGGTGTCGGCCAGCGCCATCCACACGCCCATGCGGCGGGTGGCTGAGGGTTTTTCGAGCGTGCGCACCCAGTCCATGCTGCGGTTGCGGTTGATCTCACGCCCTTTGCGCAGGTCTTTCAGGCCGGCGATGGGGTCTTTGGGGAACACGCGCCAGCGCTGGCCTGAGTTCTCGACTTTGGCTGGCGGCAGCTTTTCCACCCGGTTGGTTTGCAGGCCCACCAGTTCTTTGTGCAGGTCGTGGTAGCAAAGGCCGTCTCCGTTGTGCAGCACGGTGTCTGGGCGGGTGGTTTCCAGCTCAATGTAGTCTTTGCCGTGGCCCAAGCCCTGGCTGATGTGGGTGACCCAGCCAATGGGCTGGCCGGGGTTTTTGGGGCTGTCAAACGCGCCGATGTCCTCCTGGCGGCCTTGCACGAAGTAGTCGGTGAACTCGCGGTTGAAGTTCTGGTTGGGGTCGGGCGTGAAGGTGTAGGTGCAGCGCCCGCTGGAAGCGGGGGCCAGCTCGGGGCGCTGCTCCAACAGCTCGTCCAGCAGCAGCCGGTAGTGGGCGGTGATGTTCTTCACATAACCCATGTCTTTGTAGCGGCCTTCAATTTTGAAGCTGCGTATGCCAGCGTCCACCAGCGCCGCGAGGTTGGCGCTTTGGTTGTTGTCTTTCATGCTCAGCACGTGCTTGTCGTGCGCCACAAAGCGGCCTTGCGCATCCAGCACCTGGTAGGGCAGGCGGCAGGCCTGGCTGCAGTCGCCCCGGTTGGCGCTGCGCCCGGTGTGCGCGTGGCTGATGTTGCACTGGCCGCTGTAAGCCACGCACAGCGCACCGTGCACAAAAAATTCCAGAATGGCCGCGTTGGCTGGCACGGTGCCTGTGGTGGGGTGGGGCACGGTGAGTGCATCGCGCACCTGGGCAATTTGCCCCAGCGTCAGTTCACGGGCCAGCACCAGCTGGCTCATGCCCGCGTCTTGCAAAAAACGGGCTTTCTCGGGGGTGCGGATGTCGCACTGCGTGCTGGCGTGCAGCTGGATGGGGGGCAAGTCCAGCGCCAGCAGGGCCATGTCTTGCACGATGAGGGCGTCCACCCCTGCGTCGTACAACTGGCGCACCAGTTTGCGGGCGGGCTCCAGCTCGTCGTCGCGCAAGATGGTGTTGATGGTGACAAATATGCGGCTGTGGAAGCGGTGCGCGTGTTTCACCAGCCGGGCAATGTCGCTGACCGGGTTGTCGGCGCTGGCCCTGGCCCCGAAGCCCGGGCCGCCGATATAGACCGCATCGGCCCCGTGGTTGACGGCCTCGATGCCGATGTCGGCGGTGCGGGCGGGGGAGAGCAGTTCAAGCTGATGAGCGAGCATGGCAGGGCGTGCTGTGGCAGTGGAGGGCAAAATGCAAAACCCCCTGATTGTCCCGGAGAACCCGCATGTCCACATCCCCCCGAACTGAACAACCCACCCTGGTGCTGGTCCACGGTGCCTGGCACGGTGGCTGGTGCTGGCAGCGCGTGCTGCCCCTGTTGCAGGCGCAGGGTTTGGCTGCGCACGCCATCACGCTCACAGGGGTGGGTGAGCGGGCGCACCTGTTGTCGGGGCAGATCCGCCTGAGCACCCACATTCAGGACGTGCTGGGTCTCATCGACAGCCTGGAGCTGCCCCATGTGGTGCTGGTGGGCCACAGCTATGGCGGCATCGTCATCACCGGTGTGGCGGATGTGCTGTTGGCCCGCGCTGCGGCGGGCCCAAGCACCAGCCGCGTGATGGGCCTGGTGTATGTGGATGCAGTCACGCCCCACCCCGGCGAGAGCTGGAGCAGCCGGCATGCGCCAGACACCGTGGCAGCGCGTGTGGCGCTGGCCCACGAAAAGGGGGCTGGTGTGGGCATTCCCCCGCCCGATGCGGCGTTGTTTGGCCTGGAAGGTGCTGACCGCGACTGGGTCAACCGCCGCCAGACCCCGCAACCGCTGGGCGTGTACCAAGATGCCCTGCACTTTGATGCAGCGGCTGTGGCTAACTTGCCCCGCACCTTCATTGACTGTGTGGCCCCTGCCTTGCCCACCATCGCCGCCATGCGCGAGCGGGTGCGCACCGAGCCGGGCTGGGTGGTGCGGGAGATGGCCACGGGTCACGACCCCATGGTCAGTGCCCCGCAGGCGTTGGCCGATTACCTGGTGCAGGCCGCCCGTGGCTAGTCGGGCGCTGGGCAGGCTGGACAGCCTGGACGCGCTGCGCACCGTGGCCATGGTGTGGATGACGGTGTTCCACTTTTGCTACGACCTGAACTGGCTGGGCCTGATGCCGCGCCAGCAGTTTTTGAGCGACCCGTTTTGGACGTGGCAACGCACCGCCATCGTCAGCCTGTTTTTGTTCACGGCGGGGGTGGGGCAGGCGGTGGCGCTGCAGGCCCAGGGCTTGGACGGCTTGCCGTGGCGGCAGCGCTTGGACCCCCGGTTTTGGCGGCGCTGGGTGCAGGTGGCGGGCTGTGCGCTGCTGGTGACTGTGGGCTCGGCGCTGGTGTTTCCGCAAAGCTTTATTTTCTTTGGCGTGCTGCACGGCCTGGCGGTGATGCTGGTGCTGCTTCGGCTGACGGCAGGCTGGGGCCACTGGCTGTGGCTGGCAGCGGGTGTGATCGTTTCACTGAAAGTTGTAGCTGAAAGTGTAATAAATACAAGCGCTAGTTGGCAATTTGTTAATGAAAAATGGTTGGCCTGGCTGGGGATGGTGAGCCGCAAGCCTGTGACCGAGGACTACGTGCCCATCATTCCCTGGCTGGCCGCCGTGTGGGTGGGCCTGTGTGTGGGGCGCTGGGTGCTGCAGCGCCGCACCCAGTGGCTGCGGGCCACGTCCCCCGCACTGCGCGTGCTGGCCGTGCCTGGCCGCTGGAGCCTGAGCTATTACCTGCTGCACCAGCCTGTGCTGCTGGGCGGGTTGTGGGTTTACCAGACCTTGCGCGGCTGAAGCACCATTGGGGCCTGGACCCTTGGGCAGGGGCTCAGTACATTGGGGGCACGTATATTTCTCCGGGTACTTGGTGGCGGCGGTAGCCCTCGTGCCGAACCCGCTCGGGCAGGGTGATGGCGGGGCGCTCCACCTCGGTGTAGGGCATTTGGCTCAGCAAATGGGCAATGCAGTTGAGCCTGGCCTTTTTCTTGTCGTCCGCAGGCACCACCCACCAGGGGGATTCGGACGTGTGCGTGCGCTCCAGCATCACTTCTTTGGCCTTGGTGTAGAGCTCCCAGCGGCGTCGGCTTTCCAGGTCCATGGGGCTGAGCTTCCACTGTTTGAGCGGATCGTGGATGCGGCCCAGGAAACGGATTTCCTGCTCCTGATCGGATATGGAAAACCAATATTTGATGAGCTGTATGCCCGATCGCACCAGCATCTTCTCGAACTCGGGCACGGTGCGAAAGAACTCTTCGTACTGCTCATCGGTGCAAAAACCCATGACCTTTTCCACCCCGGCCCGGTTGTACCAGCTGCGGTCAAACAGCACCATTTCGCCTGCGGCGGGCAGGTGGGGCACGTAGCGTTGGAAGTACCACTGCGTGCGCTCGCGGTCATTGGGGGCCGGCAGGGCCACCACCCGGCACACGCGGGGGTTCAGCCGCTGGGTGATGCGCTTGATGACGCCGCCCTTGCCCGCGGCATCGCGGCCCTCGAACACGATGACCACCTTGTGGCCGGTGGCCACCACCCAGTCTTGCAGTTTGACCAGGTCGGCCTGCAGCTTGAACAACTCGCGAAAGTAGCGGCGGCGCGCCTCGCGGTGGGCTGTGGCCAACGCGGGGTTGCCCTGTGCGGCCAAGGTGTCCACGAACTGGTCCTCCAGCTCCATTTCAAGTTCTTCGTCGTGACCGTCGAGCAGGTCTTCCTGGACGCGCAGCCACGCGTTGTGATCTTCACCCAGCATGGGCAACTCCTGTTGGTGGTTCAGGCAGAGCACCTTAGGGCGCTTGTGTGAAGCGCCGGTGACAAACCGGCGTCAGCCGGATGCCCTCCAACGGGTGTGTTCAGGCGGGAGCAATGGCCAGCACCACGGCCTCCAGCGCCGCCAGCAGCTGCTCAACCTGGCGCGGGCTGGTGTGCGGGCACACCAGCATCATGTTGTGAAACGGGGTGATCAACACGCCCCGATTCAGCAGACCGAGGTGAATCAGGTGTTCCAGTTCTGCATCCAGGCGGGCGCCCGCCTCGGTGCCGTTGCGCGGTGGCGTGGGGGTGAACTGGAACTCGGTGCGTGCGCCCACCTGGGTCACACACCAGGGCAGGGCGTGGCGTGCCACCAGGGTGCGCAGGCCCTGGGCCAACTGCGTGGCCACGCTTTGCATGTGGTCCCATGCCTGGGGCGTGAGGGTTTGGGTGAGCGCAGCGCGCATGGCGGCCATGCTCAGCATGTTGCCGGTCAATGTGGTGCCAATGCCCGAGTGACCAGGAGGTGCTCGTCGCTTGGCGGCGGTGGCACGCGCGGCCAACTCGGCGCTGAACCCGTACACCGCGCTGGGCACGCCCCCGCCCACGGGTTTGCCCAGCACCAGGGCATCGGGTTGCAGGCCGTGCGCACGGGTGTACCCCCCAGGACCGGCGCTGATGGTGTGGGTCTCGTCCAGCACCAGCAGGGTGTCGTGGCGGCGGATGATGGCCTGCGCCTGGGGCCAGAAGTCGGGGTCGGGCAGCACCATGCCGATGTTGGTCATGGCGGGTTCGGCCAGCACACACGCCACATCGCCGGTTGACAGGGCCGCTTCCAGCGCTGGCAGGTCGTTGAATTCGACCACCACCGTGTGGGCCAGCAGGTCGTGCACCTGACCCAGCAGGCTGTCTCGCTGGGTGGGCTGGCCATCCACGAGGTCCACGAACACGTCTTCGATGGTGCCGTGGTAACAGCCGTTGAACACCAGCACCTTGGGGCGTCCGGTGGCGGCACGCACCCAGCGCACCACGTAGCGGTTGGCGTCGGTGGCGCTGAGTGCGAATTGCCACAGGGGCAACCCAAAGCGCTTGGCCAACTCGGCCCCCACCACCACCGCGTCGGCTGTGGGCAGCATGGTGGTGTAGCCCTGGCTGGCCTGCGCCTGCAGCGCGGCGGCCACGGCGGGCGGTGAGTGCCCCAACATGGCCCCGGTGTCACCCAGGCAGAAGTCACTCAGGGTGTGGCCGTCGACGTCGGTGACCGTGGCCCCCTGGGCGTGGGCCGCATGAAGGGCAAAGGGGGTGCCCCAGTCGGTCATCCAGTGCAGCGGCACACCAAACAGCAGGTGCTGGTCTGCCTGGGCCGCCAACGCTGCCGAGCGAGGGTCGCGCCGGGTGTAGGCCTGGCGTTCGGCCGCCAGAAACGCCTGGGCGCGGGCCCAGTCCAGCCCCTGGCGGGTGGCGGGTACAGGCGCCGGTGTCATGGCCGCTGCGTGGCGTGTTGGTTCAGCCAGGGTCGCAATTGGGCCAGGGCCTGGTCGGTGGCCGTGGCCAGTGCCTGGGCACCCCCGGCCGCATCTGGCTCGGTGGCTGGCGCCTGCGCCGTCAGGGTGCGTTGGGCCAGGGTGTGTTGGCCTTGACGCAGGCTGACTTGCCACTGCACCAGGCCGTGGCTGCGGTCAGGGGCGTCAAACACCTGTTCAAACGCGTCCAGCTCAAGGTGCAGCATGAGGGTATCGGCGTGGTGGCTGGTCTCCACTTGCCAGCCCTCTCTCGCCAGCTGCTGACGCAGGCGCTGGTGCACCAGTTGCGCGGGGGGCATGCTCCAGCGCGCCAGGGCGTAGGCGCGCGGTTGCAGTGGCTGCGCGTAGGCCAGGCGGTAGCGCATGTCCTGGCCACCCAATGCGGGCGGTGCGGATGTGGGGGCCAGCTGCAAGGGGCGGGGGCTGGGCAGCGCCAGTGGTGAGGGTGACGCGGGCAGTGGGCCCAGGTCGTAGCTGGCCTTGGGGGCGGGGGCCTGGGGCAGGCTGCACGCGCTCAATGCGAGCACCACCGTCAGCAGGGCCATGGCCGCATGGCCCTGCGTGGCCGTGCAGCGTGTGGTCGGCCTGGCAGGTCGTGGCAGGGAACGGGCGGCAATGTCCGGTGCAAAAAGGGTCATGGTGTTCTCCGTGTGCGTGTGGGGCGGCTCAGCGGACCGGGCTGGGCGCCGCAAAGCCCGGCTCGCCTGGCCCGGGGGCGGGGGAGCCGTGGCCGTACAGCAGGCTTTGGGGGTTGTCCTCCAGGCGGTTGACCAGCCGATCAATCCCTTGCGCCGTGACGGAGGCCGAGCGTGCCGCCTGCGTGGCCTCTGCGGTGGCTTCCATCAGGCGGGGCAATGCGGTGGACTGCACCGTCGCCGCGCTGGCTGCCAGTGATCGGGTGGTGTGTTCAAGCTGCGACACCAGTCCGTCCTGGGCGCTCAGGCGTTGGCTGAGCTGGTTCAGGGTTTGGGCGGTTTGGGTCACGGCCTGTGCCGTTTGCGTGGAAGCCTGCGCCGTGGTGCGGATGTCAGCTGCCGTGACCTGCAAGGCCTGCATGGCCTCGCGGGTGTCTTTCACCAAGGCGGGGATGTGGGTGCGCTGAGGGCCCAGTTGGGCATCCACCGTGGCTTGTATGCGTTCAGCGGCCAGGCCCAGGCGGTCGGCGCTGCGGCCCACGGACTGCAGGGTATTGACCATGGTTTGCTGGTTCTCGGTGGACAACAGGGCGTCCACCCGCTCGGTGATGCGTTGGGCCTGGCGCAGCAGGAATGACCCTTGGTCGGCAAATTGGCTCAGCAAGCCCGGGCGCAGCGGAATGCGGGTGGGTGAGTCACTCTGGGTGGTCAACGGGGCGGCCGACGAGCCATCGTCATCCAGCTGCACAAAGGCCAGGCCGGTCACGCCCTGGTAGGCCAGGACGCCATACGTGGCCTGGGTGAGCGGCAGGTTCTGGTCAATGGCGATGCGCAGCAACACGTTGCCTTTGGTCTTGGGGTCAAACCCGATGTGAACCACCTTGCCCACGGTGATGCCGCGAAACCGCACGGCAGCCTGTTCGGACAGGCCACTCACCGCCTCGGCGGTGGACAGCTCGTACACATCGCGCACGCGGGTGTCGCGCGACAACCAGAACGCCAGGGCCGCGAGCAGCGACACCATGGTGATGACGAACAACCCGGCGGCCCAGGCATGTGCCTTGTTTTCCATTTGTGGTTTCCTTGTATCGGCTTTCCGCTCTCGGCTCTCGGCTCTCGGCTCTTGGCTCACGGGGCCCGGGTGGGGAGAGGTGGTTGCTCAAGGGCCAGCAACGCGCGCTGCCCCCGCCCGCCACCAAAGTAGGCCTGTATGAAGGGATGGCGGGTGGCCATGACCTCGTGGGCTGTGCCCACCGCCACCACACGCCGCTCGGCCAGCACGGCAATCCGGGTGGACAAGGCCAGCAGCGTGTCCAGGTCGTGGGTCACCATCATCACGGTGAGGCCCAGTTCTTGGTGCAGCGCGCGCAGCAGCTCGCAAAATTCATCGGCACCCTGCGGATCAAGACCAGCGGTGGGTTCGTCCAACAGCAGCAGTGGAGGGTCCATCGCCAGTGCCCTGGCCAGGGCCGCGCGTTTGACCATGCCTCCCGACAGGTCAGACGGCCGCTTGTCGGCGTGTTTGGCCTCCAGGCCCACCATCTGCAGTTTGACCATGGCCATGTCACGGGCCAGTGTGCGGGGCAGGTGCCCCCATTCGTTCAGGCCAAAAGCGATGTTGTCCAGCACACTGAAGGCCGAAAACAGCGCACCGTGTTGAAACAGCATGCCCACCCGTGTGGCCGAGGTGCGGGGGTCTTGGTCGGCCACGGCCTGCCCCATGATGCGCACACTGCCGCGCGCGGGCGTGTCCAGCCCCAGGATGTGGCGCAGCAAGGTGGTTTTGCCGGTGCCCGAGCCCCCCACCAGCGACAGCACCTCGCCGGTGTGAACCGCCAGGTCCAGGTCTTGGTGCACCACTTGCTCACCGCCATGGGCGAGCGGGAACGTCGTCCACACGCCCCGTATGTCCACCGCAGGCATCTGGGTCGGTTGGGTCGGGGCAGGTGCTGTGGTCATGTACCAATGTCCTTGAACAGGACGGCAAACAGTGCGTCGACCAGTATCACCACGGTGATGGAGGTCACCACCGACGCGGTCGTGCCTTGGCCCAGGCTTTCTGTGTTGGGTTCGACGCGCAGGCCGAAGTGGCAGGCAATGAGCGCAATCAACACGCCGAACACGGTGGTTTTGCCTACGGCCAGCGTCAGGTTGGCGGCGTCCACCGCCGTCGGCAGTGCATGCACGAAGAATGACGGTGAAATACCCAACGCCACGTCCGCCGCCAGCATGCCACCCAGCAGCGCCATCAGCGTGGTCCAGATGCTGATGAGGGGCATGGCCACGGCGAGCGCCAGGGCGCGGGGCATGACCAGCCGGTAGCCGGGTGCAATGCCCATCACCCGCATGGCATCGAGCTCCTGGGTCACGCGCATGACGCCAATTTGGGCGGTGATGGCGGAGCCCGAGCGCCCCGCCATGAGGATGGCGGCCAGCATGGGGCCCAGCTCGCGCACCAGTGACACCCCCAGCAGATCGACGATGAAGGCATCCGCCCCGAACTGGCGCAGCTGTTGTGCACTGAGGTAGGCCAGCACCACCCCGATCAGAAACCCCACCAGCGCGGTGATGGGCAGCGCCGTGGCTCCGAAGTGATACAGGTGGCCCGACACGTCGCGCCAGGGGCCACGCCGGGGATGGCGCAGCAGTGCTACCAGGTCCAGCGCCAGCTGGCCCAGCAGCAACGTGAACCCGTGCAGGTGAGACACCGATTGCAGCACGCGTGCGCCCAGTGCCTGCCAGCGCTGCCCCAGAGTGGGCCGAGGCGCCTCGGGTGCGGGCTGGGAAAAGCGGGCCACCCGGTCAAAGAGCGTGCGCTGAGATGGCGTGAGCGACAGCGGCGTGGGCCACTGGTTTCCCCAGTGGGCCCAGAGCACCTGGGCACCCACGTGGTCCAGCGCGGTCAGGTCACTGAGATCCCAGAGCGGTGCGGGTGGGGTGGGGTGGGGAGATGGGGGAACAGGCCATTCGGCCAGCTGGGTCTGGACGTGTCGCCAGTGGCGGGCGTCGGCCAGTGAAGCGGCTGTCCAGCTCCCCCGCAGCCGAAGCCACGGCACGTCCCCAGTGGCGTGCACACCATCGGCGTCGATTCGGGGAGAGGAGGGGCCGGAAGGCTCCGGCCCGTGGTCAGCCGATGGTGTTGAGGTGGTGGGCAATGCTTATTTGACCACGGCCTTTTTGCGCAGGTCTTCTTGGAACTGGCTGAGCTTTTGTTGTGTCATTTGCTGGGAAATCTGTGGCTTGACTTCGTCAAACGCGGGCAACTTGGCGTCGCGAATGTCGTCCAGGCGGATGACGTGCCAGCCAAACTGGCTTTTCACGGGTTCTGGCGTCAGCTGGCCTTTTTCCAGTTTGATCATGGCCGAGCTGAACTCGGGCACGTAGCTGGAGGCGTTGGCCCAGTCCAGGTCACCGCCGTTGGCGCCAGAGCCTGGGTCTTTGGACATCTTCTTGGCCAGGTCTTCGAACTTGTCACCCTTTTTCAGGCTGGCGATGATGCCTTTGGCATCGTCTTCCTTCTCCACCAGGATGTGGCGTGCCTTGTACTCTTTGCCCCCGTTCGCGGCCACGAATTTGTCGTACTCGGCCTTCAGGTCGGCGTCGGTGACCGGGTTCTTCTTCTGGAAGTCAGCGAACAGCTCGCGGATCAGAATGGTCTGGCGGGCCAGCTCCATTTGCGCCTTGTAGTCGTCGCTGGCGGCGAGGCCGCGCTTTTGGGCTTCCTGCATGAAGATTTCACGTGCAATCACTTCTTCCTTGATTTGGGCGCGCACTTCGTCGTTCACGGGGCGGCCCGATTTGGCGACCTGGGAGGCCAGCATCTCCACCCGGGCGGACGGCACGGGCTTGCCGTTGACGATGGCCACGTTCTGGGCCAGGGCCACGGTGGAGGACAGGGACAACGCGGCCACGGCCGCAATGGACAACAGGGTTTTCATGGTGGAACGGGAAGTGAGATAAGAGGAAAAAGGAGAAGTGTCAGTGCCCGGTGCGGTCCGCATCGGCGGCGGACACGGCAGTTGGCGACTTGGGGTGTTGGTTCTGAATTTCAATGGCCAGGGCGTGCAGGCCAGCGTCGGTGAAAAGGCGAAGCGCATCATACACAAGGCGGTGCTGCGCGACGCGCCCTTTGCCTGTGAAGGCCGGGCCACCGATGCGCACCCGAAAATGGGTGCCAAACCCCTGGCCATTGGCCCCCGCGTGACCCGCGTGCTGGCCGCTTTCGTCGAGCACTTCCAGCGTGGTGGGCTGCAGGGCGGCACGCAGTGCCGTGTCCAGGTCGGCCGCAGTGGGGGGTGTGGTGATGACAGGGTGGGTCATGGTTTGTTGGCTTCTTGGTCGTCTTTCAGGTAGCGGGCAATGTACAGGCCTTGCCCCACGATGAAGATGACGGGGAAGGCGTAACCCCAGAGTTTGAAGTTCACCCAGTCCTCGGTGGAGTAGTAGGCCGCCACGTAGCCGTTGAGGGTGGCCATGAAAAAGAAGTAAGCCACCCAGATGACGGTGAGCCTGGCCCAGACCCCGTCGGGCAGGCTGAGCTGGCTGCCCAGCAGCATTTGCAGAAGATTCTTCTTCCAGACCCACAGGGCGGCAGCCAGCACAATGGCCATGCTGGCGTACAGCACGGTGGGTTTCCACTTGATGAAGCGTTCGTCCTGCAGGAACAGGGTCAGGGCACCAAACACCAGCACCAGGCCCAGCGTGACCTTTTGCATGGTTTGCAGGCGTTTGTCCAGGCTGTACATGATGGCGGTCTGCACCACCGTGGCCACCATGAGCACGGCGGTGGCGGTGTAGATGTCGTGCAGCTTGTAGGCCGCAACAAACAGGGCGATGGGGAAAAAGTCGATGAGAAAGCGCATGGGACGTGATTATCGGCGGTGGGCAATGGCTGGGGTAAAGTCTGCAGCCTGAAGTTCCGTGACGTGTTGTGAAGCCCGGAGCCGCCCCATGAAAACCCTGGTGTTGATGTGTGTTGCTGCGCTTGGTCTGCTGGTGGCCATGCTGGCCTTTGGCCTGGTGTTGGGTGGCCCTGCGGTGCCTGCGCCAATGGCCAGCGTGAACGACCCCTTCAATGAGGTGGATTTTTCCGACGTGCCCTTGCCCGAGCAAGTGCTGGCGCGCGATGGCACGCCACTGGTGTACCGCCGTTACCTGCCCCGCAAAGGCGGTCCATTGCGCGGCCATGTGGTGCTGGTGCACGGCTCGTCTGCCTGGGGGCGCAGCCTGCACCCCATGGCCAAGGCCCTGGCCGCTGCCGGCCAGGCGGTGTACGTGCCCGATGTTCGTGGCCACGGCGGTTCCGGGCCGCGCGGCCTGACACAGCACTTGGGCCAACTGGAAGAAGACCTGCAAGACCTGGTGGCGGCCTGGCAATTGTCCCAGCCGGCCACATTGGTCGGCTTTTCGGCCGGAGGTGGGCTGGCGCTGCGGGTGGCCGGAGGGCCGCAGGCGGGGCTGTTTGCGGGCTACCTGCTGCTGGCGCCCTTCATTGGCCATGACGCACCCACCTACCGGCCACACGCAGGTGGCTGGGTCAGTGTGGGTGTGCCCCGGGTGTTGGCGCTGTCTGCCCTGAACGCGGTGGGGGTGACGGTGTTCAACCACCTCCCGGTGACGCGGTTTGCGCTGGACGAAGAGGCCCGTCGCTGGCTCACACCCACCTACAACCACACCTTGGCCTTGAACTTTCGGCCCCAATTGAACTGGGCCGCCAACCTGCGCGCCGTGACCCAACCCCTGCAGGTGTTGGTGGGCGCGCAAGACGAGGTGTTTGTGCCCGAGCGCTTTGATGAGGTGTTCGCCAGCCACGGCCACCCAGGGGTGGTCAAACTGCTGCCGGGGGTGGGCCACATTGGCCTGACGCTGGATGAGTCCGCGCTGGCCGATGTGGTGGCCGCCGTGGCGGCGCTGCAGGCCCGCTGAGGTCCGCCGACGCGGGTTCAGGCGGGTGTTGGCGCGCCGGCTGACATGGCCTGTGCCGCCAGTGTGAGCGAGCGCAGGCGCAAGGCGGGGTCAAACACGTCGCTGACCAGCATGAACTCGTCGGCTTCGGTGGCCAGGGCCAAGGCGGTCAGGCGCTGGTGCACGGTGTCCGGGCCGCCAATGACGGCGGCGGCCAAAAAGTCTTCAATGCCTGCTCGCTCTTGGGGGTGCAACTGCGCCATGAAGCCGTGCACGGGTGGGGGCAACTGCCCGCGCCGGCCGGTCAGTATGCCCAGCACGCGCTGGTAGGTGCTGCTGGCGAGGTAGTCGGCCTCGTCGTCGGTGGGGGCGGCGATGAAGGGCACGCCCACGATCACATGGGGTTGGGCCAGTGTGGGCGAGGGCCTGAACTGGTCGCGGTAAAGCGCCAGGGCCTGCAGCAGCAACCGGGGGGCAAAGTGAGACGCGAACGCATAAGGCAGGCCCATGTGTGCGGCCAACTGGGCCGAGAACAGGCTGGAGCCCAGCAGCCAGATGGGCACCTGGGTGCCCGCGCCGGGCATGGCCACCAGGCGCTGGCCGGGCTGGGCGGGGGCCAGCAGGCGCTGCAGTTCGGCCACGTCGCGGGGGAAGTCGTCTTCGGATTCCACGCGGTCGCGGCGCAGGGCGCGCATGGTCAGCGGGTCGGTGCCGGGGGCGCGGCCCAGGCCCAGGTCAATGCGGCCAGGGTAAAGCTCGGCCAGCGTGCCAAAGGCCTCGGCCACCACCAGCGGTGCGTGGTTGGGCAGCATGACACCGCCCGAGCCCACCCGGATGCGCTGCGTGCCCCCGGCGATGTGGCCCACCAGCACGGCGGTAGCCGAGCTGGCGATGCCGCTCATGTTGTGGTGCTCAGCCAGCCAGTAGCGCTGAAAGCCCAGCGATTCGGCGTGTTGCGCGGTGCGCAGGGCGATGGCCAGCGCGTCGGCCACGGTGCCGCCTACTCGCACGGCCACCAGGTCGAGCATGGACAGTGCCATGTGGTGCAGGGGTTTCATGGGGTGCAGCGGGTCAGTCGGGTTGGTGGGTGAGCGAGGCGGAGTTCATGCAGTAGCGCAACCCTGTGGGGGTGGGGCCGTCTTCAAACACGTGGCCCAGGTGTGCGCCACATTGGCTGCACACGGTTTCCACCCGCACCATGCCGTGGCTGTGGTCGGTCACCTCGGTGATGGCGCCGGGCAGTGCTTGCGAAAAGCTGGGCCAGCCGCAGCCCGCGTCGAACTTGGTGCTGGCGTCGAACAGGGTGTTGCCACAACACACGCAGTGGTAAGAGCCGTCGGCCCACACCTGCTCGTATTTGCCGGTGAAGGGCCGCTCGGTGCGGGCGTGGCGGGTGATGTCGAAGGCTCCGGGTTCGGCGCCCTTGGCGGCGAGCAGTGCACGCCATTCGGCGTCGGTCTTCTGGATGGGGTAGGTCATGGGGCGTCTTTCGGGTGGGCGGGTTCAGGACGAGCAGCTGACTTCAATGTGGGCGGCCCAGTCGGGCGGCAGCCCGGCCCAGCCCTCGTGTTCGGGGTGTGCGCTGAAGGGAGTTTGCAGCACGGTCAACAGTTCCGCCACCAGGTCGGCATCGCCCTGTTCGGCCTGGGCAATGGCGGTTTGGGCCAGGTGGTTGCGCAGCACGTACTTGGGGTTGTATTTTGATGCCAAATTGGCATCTGGCGCTTGTTGGTGTAGGTTTGTCAGCTCTAGAAATTGATTCTTCCAGGTGTCAAAGCGGCTGCGGTCAGCAAACAGGTCTTGCAGCGGTGCCACCAACTGGGGCTGACCGGAGGCCACGCCTTGCGCCGACAGCCACTGGGTGTACCGGTGCCAGAACAAGGGGTAATCGGTGCGTTCGGCGGCCAGCAGCTGCAAGGTGCTGTCGATCAGGGTTTTGGCGTGCGGGTGGTCGGCGCCCAACCCCAGCTTGGCGGCCATGCGCTGGGTGAGGGCGGCGGGAAACACGGTTTGGTAGCTGTCCAGCGCGGCCATGGCGTCGTCGGGCTCGCCAATCAGCGGCAGCAGGGCTTGTCCCAGGCAGAACAGGTTCCAGTAGGCCACCTGCGGCTGGCGGTTGTAGGCGTAGCGGCCCCCGGTGTCGCTGTGGTTGCAGACGTGGCCGGGGTGGAAGCCGTCCATGAACTGGAAGGGCCCGTAGTCGAGTGTCAGGCCCAGGATGCTCATGTTGTCGGTGTTCATCACGCCGTGGCAAAAGCCCACCGCCTGCCACTGGGCCACCAGGTGGGCGGTGCGCTCGCTCACGGCTTGCAGCAGACCCGCATGGGGGTTGGCGGCCTCGCGGCACGCGGGGTAGAAGCGGTCAATGACGTGGTCGGCCAGGGCGCGCAGCACACCGTGCTGGCCGCTGTGCGAAAAGTGCTCGAAGTGTCCGAAGCGGATGAAGCTGGGGGCCACGCGGGTGAGCACGGCGGCAGTTTCCACGGTTTCGCGGCGCACGGGTTGGGGCGATCCCGTCAGGGCCAGCGCGCGGGTGGTGGGAATGCCCAGCGCGTGCATGGCTTCGCTGCACAGGTACTCGCGGATGCTGCTGCGCAACACGGCCCGCCCGTCGCCCATGCGGGAAAACGGCGTCAGTCCCGCGCCTTTGAGTTGCACCTCCTGGCGGCCCTGGGGCGTGTCCAGCTCGCCCAGCAACAGGGCCCGTCCGTCGCCCAACTGGCCCGCCCACTGGCCAAACTGGTGGCCGCTGTACACGGTGGCCAGTGGTGTGCCGTGGGCCGGTGCCCGGTTGCCGGCCAGCAAGGCCAGGGCATCGTCGCTGGCCAGCCAGTCGTGGGGCAGCCCCAGTTCGTGCGCCAGCGCGTGGCAGCGGACCACCCAGCGGGGGGAGGGCAACGGGGTGGGGTGCACGGGGTGGGCCAGCGCCGCCATCAGGTCTGTGGGTTGGCAGGGCAGCAGTGGGTCGGTGGCGGTGGTGTGCGGCATGGCCGCGATTGTCCGGCGCCAGGGGTGGGCCTGCGGGCGCCAAGGTTATGCGGTGCCGCCGTCGGGTTGGGACAGGAAGGCACACAGCCCGGCTTCGTCGGTGATGCGCACCCGCGAAAACTGCAGGGCCACCAGGCCCATGGCCTCCAGCTTTTGCAGCGCCCGGTTCACGGTCTGGCGCGACAGCCCACTGAGCTGGCCAATTTCTTCCTGCGACAAATCCAGCCGCCGGGCGCTTTTCCAGAACAGGCCGGAAATGAACAGTGCCACCCGCTGCTCGGGCGAGCGGATGCGCCCCGCCTCAATCCCGGCCATGGCCTGCCCCAGCCGCCGGTTCAGGTGCGCCACCATGAACTGGTTGAAGGGCAGCTGGTGGGCGTGCAACTCGTCGAACAGCGGCAGCGGCAGGCACAGCAGCAGGGAGTCGCGCAGGGCCACCACCTCGTAGCGGCGGCACTCGGCCTTCAGGGCCGTGCCTTCGCCAAACCATTCACCTGCCGGGGCACCCAGGAAGGCCGCCGCCCGCCCGTTGCGCGAGGTGCTTTGCAGCTTGACCAGGCCGTGCAACACCGCGTACCAGCCCCGCGTGACCTCGCCCGCCGGCAACGCCAGTGCGCCCTGGTCCACGGTGAAGGTGGTGCATTCCTGCAGCACCCGCTGGCGCAACTCGGCGGGCAAGGGGCCGAACCAGGGTTGCGCGGCCAGGAACTGGTGCAGGGGCGAGGCGGGTTCTGTGAAGGGGGACGGTGTGGGCATGGCGTGGGTGGGGAGGTGTGGCACGGTGCGACAGGAGGACGCAGCGGGTGACCACGGCTGGGGAAAACCCGGGTGAATTGTCCGCCAACCGACACCCCTTGTCAGGGACACGACAACGCTGGTCAACTGTCGCCTGCGTGCGCAAAATGGGGCGCTGTGCCCCCACCCCGGGGCTACCATAGATCGAGGTTGGGCCTTTGCCCAACAACCGCCACACAAGGAGACACCCATGCTGGGTTTGATGCAAAACCACCCGTTGTTGATTTCGTCACTCATCGAGCACGCCGAGCGCCACCACGGCGACGGCGCCATCGTGTCGCGCCGGGTCGAAGGGGACGTTCACCACACCGACTGGACCACCGTGGCCAAGCGCTCGCGCCAGGTCGCCAATGCACTGGACGCACAGGGCGTGGGCTTCAGCGACCGGGTGGCCACCATCGCCTGGAACGGCTACCGCCACCTGGAGCTGTACTTTGGGGTGAGCGGTTCGGGCCGGGTGTTGCACACCCTCAACCCCAGGCTGCACCCGCAGCAACTGGCGTGGATCATCAACCACGCCGAAGACAGTGTGGTGTGCTTTGACACCACCTTCACCCCCCTGGTGGCCGCCGTGCACGCCAAATGCCCCACGGTCAAACTGTGGGTGGCTCTGTGCGATGCCGACAAACTGCCCGCCGACACCGGCATTCCCAACCTGGTGAGTTACGAGGCCTGGTTGTCCGCCCAATCCAGCACCTACGCCTGGCCCCAGTTTGACGAAAACACCGCCTCCAGCCTGTGCTACACCAGTGGCACCACGGGCAACCCCAAGGGCGTGCTGTACAGCCACCGCTCCACGTTGTTGCACGCCTATGCCGGGGCCATGCCCGACGCCCTCAACCTCAGCGCCCGCGACGCCGTGTTGCCCGTGGTGCCCATGTTCCACGTCAACGCCTGGGGCATTCCCTACTGCGCGGCGGCGGTGGGCTGCAAGCTGGTGTTCCCCGGCCCGGCCATGGACGGCAAGTCCATTTACGAACTGATTGAAAGCGAAGGCGTGACCATGGCCGCCGGTGTGCCCACCGTGTGGCAAATGCTGCTGGGCCACATGCAGGCCAGTGGCTTGAAGTTCAGCACCATGACCCGCACGGTCATTGGGGGTTCGGCCTGCCCGCCCGCCATGCTGCACACCTTCCACGACACCTACGGGGTGGAGGTGCTGCACGCCTGGGGCATGACCGAAATGTCGCCCCTGGGCACCGTGTGCACACTCAAGAACAAGCAACTGGCGTTTGACGACGCCGGGCGCATGCAGGTGCGCCTGAAGCAGGGCCGCGCGGTGTACGGCGTGGACATGAAAATCGTCAGCCCCGATGGACAGGAGCAGCCCTGGGACGGCAAAGCCTATGGCGACCTGCTGGTGCGCGGCCCCTGGATCATCGACCAGTACTTCAAGGCCGAGGGGACCTCGCCCCTGGTGGACGGCTGGTTCCCCACGGGCGACGTGGCCACCATCGACGCCGATGGCTTCATGCAAATCACCGACCGCAGCAAGGACGTGATCAAGTCTGGCGGCGAGTGGATCAGCTCCATCGACGTGGAAAACATCGCCATGGCCCACCCGGCGGTGGCGATGGCCGCCTGCATTGGCATGCCGCACCCCAAGTGGGACGAACGCCCCATTGTGGTGGTCACGCTCAAGCCGGGGACTGAGGTGACGCGTGAAGAACTGCTGGCGTTTTACGAAGGCCGCATTGCCAAGTGGCAAATCCCGGATGACGTGGTGTTTGTGCCCGCCATTCCCCTGGGGGCCACCGGCAAGATGCAAAAAATGTCGCTGCGCGAGCAGCTCAAAGACCATCGGTTGCCGGGGGTTTGACCCCTGCGCAGGTGGGCACGGGCGACGAAGTCGCCTGTGCGATAGGGGGTAGGGGCAATCCCTGATGGGACCGCTCCGCACACCCTGTAAGCTGACCGTAATTCAACGCTCAGCGTCGGTTTTTTTCAACACAAGGAGACATCACCATGCATTTCACAGTCAAGCAAGTGGTCGCGGCATCCATGTTGGTTGCGTCGTTCGGCGCCATGGCACAAAAGGGGGAGACGGTCAAAATTGCCTTCATCGACCCCTTGTCCGGCCCATTTGCCAACGTGGGCCAAAACCAGCTGAAAAGCTGGCAGTTTGTGTCCGACGCCAAAAGTGGCGCCAAAAACCCCGCTGGTGTGAAATTCGAGGTGGTGGGCTTCGACAACAAGGGCTCCCCACAGGAAAGCCTGAACGCCCTCAAAGCCGCCATTGACCAGGGCTTCCGCTACGTGACGCAGGGCAACGGCTCTGGCGCCGCAGCGGCCATTTCCGACGCCGTCACCAAACACAACGCCCGCAACCCCGGCAAAGAGGTGGTCTTCCTGAACTACGCCGCGGTGGATCCCTCCCTCACCAACGAACGTTGCAGCTACTGGCACTTCCGCCTGGATGCGGACACCTCCATGAAGATGGAAGCCCTGACCACCTTCATGAAAGACCAGCCCAAGGTCACCAGCGTGTACCTGCTGAACCAGAACTACGCTCACGGCCAGCAGGTTGCGAGCTATTTCAAAGAAGGCCTGGCCCGCAAACGCCCCGACGTGAAAATTGCGGGTGAAGACCTGCACCCTCTGGGTCAAGTCAAAGACTTTGCGCCCTACGTGGCCAAAATCAAGCAGTCGGGTGCCAACGCCATCGTCACCGGCAACTGGGGTGCTGACCTGACGTTGTTCGTCAAAGCCCTGAACGATGCGGGCCTGAAGGTGCCCATGTACGCCTACTACCCCGGCGTGACCGGCACCCCCACGGCCCTGGCCCAGGGCGGTGACAGCGAGGTTTACCAGATTGCCTACAACCACAGCAACTACGACGGCGAAATGGGTCAACTCGGTGCCGAGTTCAAGAAGAAATTCAACGACGACTTCTACACCTACGCCACCTACAACGGTGTGGTGATGCTGGGCGAGGCCATGGCCAAGGCCAAGAGCACAGACCCCGTCAAGGTGGCCGCAGCCCTCAATGGCCTGACCTTCAAGGGTTTCAACGGCGAAAGCCAGATGCGCAAAACCGATCACCAGCTGCAGCAGGGCCTGTGGATTTCCAAGTGGCAAAAAGTGGACGCCAAGAACAAGTACAGCGTGGAAAACACCGGCTACACCTTTGCGCCCGTCAAGTACCTGGACGCGTACGTGGCCAGCACCCCCACCAGCTGCGACATGAAGCGTCCCTGAGGGGCGGATCCCCTTGCGCCCCCATCGGCGCTGGGTCTGACCTGACAGACCCGTTCATTGCACTCCGGCTGCGCCCGTCAAAGGGCGGCGGGTTGCGGCGAACGGGTTTTTTTGTGACCTGAACCACGGCAATTTCATGGAATTTTTCACCATTTCAATGCTGAACGGCGTGAGCTACGGCCTGCTGCTGTTCATGCTCAGCTCGGGGCTCACGCTGATTTTCAGCATGATGGGCGTGCTCAACTTCGCCCATGCCAGCTTCTACATGTTGGGCGCCTACCTGGCCTACACCGTGACCGAGTTGATCGGTTTTTGGCCCGCGCTGGTGGTGGCCCCCCTGCTGGTGGGGGTGCTGGGTGCCGTGTTTGAAAAGTACGCGCTGCGCCGGGTGCACAAGTTTGGCCATGTGCCGGAGTTGCTCATCACCTTCGGCCTGAGCTACATCATTTTGGAGCTGGTGCAGCTGGTGTGGGGCCGCAGTTCGGTGGACTACCGGGTGCCCGATGAGCTCAGCGGCCCGCTGTTCACGCTGTATGGCACGCAGTTTCCGCTGTATCGCGGATTCATGATGGGGGTGGCCGTCCTGATGCTCATGGCCGTGGGCCTGTTGCTGACCAAGACGCGCATTGGCCTGGTCATTCAGGCGGCGTTGACCCACCCCGAAACCGTGGAAGCCCTGGGCCACAACGTGCCCCGTGTGTTCATGCTGGTGTTTGGTGGCGGCGCGGCCCTGGCCGGGCTGGCCGGGGTCATTGGCGGCAACGCGTTTGTCACCGAGCCCGGCATGGCCGCCACGGTGGGCTCCATCATTTTTGTGGTGGTGGTGGTGGGTGGCATGGGCTCGCTCACCGGGGCGTTTCTGGCGTCGTTGCTGATTGGGCTGCTGCAGACCTTTGCGGTGGCCATTGACGTGTCGCTCATGAGCGCACTCAACCAGGTGGGCATGGCCATCACCGAGCAAACGCCCGGCTACGTGTTGTGGAAGCTCAAGGTCAGCCAGGTGGCACCCATCCTGCCCTACCTGCTGCTGGTGTTGATGTTGGTTTTCAGGCCCCGTGGTCTGTTGGGCACACGGGAAGGTTGAACATGTCGAGAACACATTACGAATTCAAGCCCTGGAACGTTGGGCGCTGGGTCATCTGGGGCCTGTTTGTGCTGATCATGCTGGTGGCGCCCAAGCTGTTCACCAGCAGCTTGTCGCACACCATGCTGTCGCAGATGGGCATCGCCATCATCGTTTGCCTGAGCTACAACATGTTGCTGGGGCACGGTGGCATGCTGAGTTTCGGCCACGCGGTGTATTCGGGCATGGGGTCGTTTCTGGCCATCCACACCTTGAACGTGGTGGGCTCGGGCCAGTGGGCGTTGCCGGTGAGCCTCATCCCCATCGTCGGAGGCCTGGCCGCTGCCTTGTTTGCCGTGGTGCTGGGCTGGGTCACCACCAAAAAAGCCGCCACCCCATTCGCCATGATCACCCTGGGGGTGGGCGAGCTGGTGTGGGCCATGGCGCTGATGTTCCCCGATTTTTTCGGGGGCGAGGGCGGCATTTCGGGCGACCGGGTCACGGGCAACACCCTGGGCATCACTTACGGGCCACAAATTCAGCTGTATTACCTGATTGCGGCCTACACCCTGGTGTGCACGGCGCTCATGTTTGCGTTCACCCGCACGCCGCTTGGCCGCATGCTCAACGCGGTGCGCGACAACCCCGAGCGGGTGGAGTTTGTGGGCTACAACACCCAGATGGTGCGCTACATCGCCTTCATCATTGCAGGCTTTTTTGCCGGTGTGTCGGGTGGCCTGGGTGCGCTGAACTTTGAAATTGTCACCGCCGAGGTGGTGGGCGCCCACCGTTCGGGCGCCTACCTGCTGTTCACCTTCTTGGGTGGGGCCACGTTCTTCTTTGGCCCCATTTTGGGCGGCATTTTGATGGTGCTGGCCTTTGTGCTGCTGTCCGAGCTGACCAAGGCCTGGTTGCTGTACTTGGGCTTCATCTTCCTGTTCATGGTGATGTACGCGCCCGGCGGCGTGGCCAGCCTGATCATGATGAACCTGCGCGTGGCCTCCTTTGGCATGCTGCGCCGGGTGTGGGCCAGCTACCTGGCACTGGCGGGCACCGGCTTGGTCATTCTGGCGGGCGCTGGCGCGATGATTGAAATGGTCTACCACCTGCAGCTCAACGCCGCGCTGGGCAATGAGCTGACGTTCATGGGCGCCACGCTCAACGCCAAAGGGTTCAACAGCTGGTTTGGTGCTGGCTTTGTCTTGGTGACCGGTCTGGGTCTGTTTGAAGTGACGCGCCGTCAGTTTTTGCGCGATTGGGGTGACATTCAGGTGGACATCGAAAAAGAAATCAAGCGCCGGGAGGCTCTGTGAATTCAATAGCTAACAACCCAATGAATACAAGCTCTGAAGGCCAAAAAGGCTCAAATAATTCATTTGCACTGGAGTTGAAAGGCCTGCGCAAGAGCTTTGGCAAGACGGAAATCATCCGTGGCGTGGACTTGGCAGTGGCTGCGGGCGAGCGCGTGGCCATCATCGGGCCCAACGGGGCGGGCAAAAGCACGCTGTTCAATCTCATCAGCGGCCGGTTTGAGCCCACCAGCGGCGACATTTTGCTCAACGGCAAGCGCATCAACGGCAAAAAGCCCTACGAAATCAATCGGGCGGGGTTGAGCCGGAGTTTTCAAATCACCAACATTTTCCCCAAGCTCAGCGTGTTCGAGAACTTGCGCTGCGGGGTGTTGTGGAGCTTGGGCTACAAGTACAGCTTCTGGCATTTTCTGGCCGACCTGGACGATGCCAACGACCGCGCCGAAGAATTGATGGACCAGATCCACCTGCACAAAAAGCGTGACGTGCTGGCCATGAACCTCACCTACGCCGAGCAGCGCGCGTTGGAAATTGGCATCACCATTGCCGGTGGGGCCAACGTGGTGCTGCTGGACGAACCCACCGCTGGCATGAGCAAAAGCGAAACCAAGCGCTTCATCGAACTGATTCGCGACGTGACCGTGGGCAAAACCCTGCTGACCGTGGAGCACGACATGGGCGTGGTGTTTGGCCTGGCCGACAAAATTGCCGTGGTCGTTTACGGCGAGGTGCTCGCCTTTGACGAACCCGATGCCGTGCGCGCCAACCCGCGTGTGCAAGAGGCTTACCTGGGCTCGGTGCTGGCCGACGAACAGGCCGCAGGCCACTGACGCGCCGCTTCACAAACACAGACACACACCATGCTAGAGATCACCAACCTACACGCCTACTATGGCAAAAGCCATGTGTTGCATGGCGTGAACATGCAAGTGGGCCAGGGCGAAATTGTGGCACTGCTGGGGCGCAACGGCTCCGGTCGGTCCACCACGGCCAAGGCCATCATGGGCCTGGTGGACTGCCAGGGCAGCATCGTTTGGAAGGGGCAGGACATCACGGGCAAAAAGCCGTTCGAGGTGGCCCACCTCGGCATTGGCTACGTGCCCGAAAACCGCGACATCTTCCCCAAACTCACCGTGCACCAGAACCTGCTGCTGGGCCAAAAAGGCAATGGCAAAGGCAGCCGCTGGGGCTTTGACGACATGTACGCCATGTTCCCGCGCCTGAAAGAGCGTGAGCACACCGAGGCGGGCGTGATGTCGGGCGGCGAGCAGCAAATGCTCACGCTGTGCCGCACCCTCATGGGTGACCCCGACCTCATCATCATCGACGAGCCCACCGAGGGCCTGGCGCCCAAAATTGTGGAGTTGGTGGCGCAGTACCTGCAAACCCTGAAGGCCAAGGGCATTTCGGTGCTGCTGATCGAGCAAAAGCTCACCATTGCCATGGCCATTTCAGACCGGGTGCAGGTCATGGGGCACGGCAGCATCGTGTTTCAAGGCACGCCCGAGGCCCTGCGGGCCGACAGCTACACCCGCAAGGAGTGGCTGGAGGTTTGAGCACCGTCTGGGCGCTGGGCCAGAGCTTGGCTGGATGCACCGGTTTGGTGTGCGGTCAGCCCCAAACGAGGGCGCTTAGGGATGTGTCTGCCAGCGGGGTTCAGAACTCCGCTTCCAGTTCGTCTATTTCTTCGGGCTCCAGCCGGGCGGCTTGCACCCACTCCTGCATGCTGGGCAAGGCCATGATGGTCTGGCAGTAGGCGGCGCACACGGGGCTCAGCGCCACGTCGTAGGTCAAAAATCGGGTGACCACGGGGGCATACATGGCATCGGCCAGGCAGGGGTGGTCGCCAAACAGGTAGGGGCCGCCGTAGGTGTCCAGGCACTCCGTCCAGATGTCCACAATGCGCTCGATGTCGGCCTGCGCCCGCGACCACACCTTGAACTTCGGGAAATGCCCCTTGATGTTCATGGGCAAGGCCCCGCGCAGCGAGGCAAAACCCGAGTGCATTTCCCCGCAGATGGCGCGGCAGTGGGCGCGGGCCTTCACGTCGGTGGGCAGCAGGCCCGCTTTGGGCTTGAGCTCGGCCAGGTACTCGCCAATGGCCAGCGTGTCCCACACCAAAATGCCGTGGTGCTTCAGGCTGGGCACCCGCATGGACGGGGCCAGCAGCAAAATTTCGGCCTTCATGGACGGGTCGTCGGGGTGGATGACGTGCTCCTCAAACGGCAGGCCCGCCCAGCGCGCCATCAGCCACCCCCGGAGTGACCAGGCCCCATAGTTTTTGCTGCTGATGGTGAGAACTGCTTGGTGCATAACGGGTGCCTCCTGTTGCGTGGTGGTCAGGTCAACGCAAGGGCTGTGCCAAGGGTGGCGGGTCGGGCGGCACCCAGGTGGCCCACAACTTGCCTGTGCCTGAACGACACCGTTCATCCGAGGGAATTCCATGCTTTACCAGGCTTACCAGGCTCAATCCGACCTGATGACTCCCTTTCGCCTCATGGCGCAATGGGCCAGCAGCGCCCTGTGGTTCAACGACACCGAGGGGCGCGCAGTGCGCCGACTGTCGGCCGCCAGCGAGGTGTTTTCGCGCATGCGGCTCACGCACTCGCGGCCACCGTACGGCATTGGCAGCGTGGAGTCCGAGGGCCAGACGTATGCCGTGACCGAAGAGGTGACCCACCGCACGCCCTTTGGCTCGCTGGTGCACTTCAAAAAAATCGGCGCACCCTCTCAACCCCCGGTGATGCTGATTGCGCCGCTGTCGGGCCACTTCGCCACCTTGCTGCGCGAAACCGCCCGCACCCTGCTGCAAGACCACGATGTGTACATCACCGACTGGCACAACGCCCGTGACGTGAGCCTGCGCCACGGCGCCTACGGGCTGGACGACTACATCGACAACGTGATTGACTTTGCCCAGGCCGCCACCACCGATTCCGGTGCCCGCACCCACTGGGTGGCCGTGTGCCAGCCCTGTGTGGCCGCATTGGCCGCCACGGCCATCATGGCCGAGGACGACCACCCCGCCCAGCCGCAGAGCCTGACGCTCATGGCCGGACCGGTGGACTGCCGGGTCAACCCCACCGCTGTCAACGAGCTGGCCAACAGCAAGCCCATTGAGTGGTTTGACAAAAACCTGGTCAGCCATGTGCCCTTGCCCCACCCCGGCTTCATGCGGCGGGTGTACCCCGGCTTTTTGCAGTTGACCGCGTTCATGAGCATGAACCCTGAGCGGCACAAGCAGTCCTTCCGCGACCTGTACCGCCACCTGGTGGAGGGTGACCTGGAAAAGGCCGACACCATCCGCACCTTTTACGACGAGTACCTGGCCGTCAATGACCTGCCGGCCGAGTTCTACCTGGAAACCGTGGAAAAGGTGTTCCAGACCTATGACCTGCCGCGCGGTGTGCTGCAGTACCGGGGCCGCACCGTCAACACCAAAGCCATCCGCCGCACCGCGCTGTTCACGGTGGAAGGCGAGCGCGACGACATTTGCTCAGTGGGCCAGACCGTGGCCGCCCAGGACTTGTGCCCCAGCATCCGCCCCTACCTGAAAACCCACCACATCCAGACCGGGGTGGGCCACTACGGGGTGTTCAGCGGGCGCAAATGGAACCAGCAGATTTACCCCCGCGTGCGCGAGGTCATCCACAGCAGCTTGGGCTGAACTGGGGGCGGGGCGGAGGCTTCGGCAGGTTTGGTCAAGGCCGGGTCAGCCGGGCCGCACTTGACACCCTGTTTCATACAATGCGTCGCCCATGACCCCACCCATTGCCCACGCCGAACTCATCGCCACATACCAACGGGCAAAGGCCGATGCCGCGCACAAGTTGGGCTTGATCAGCACGGTGGCCAAAAAAGGCCCCAAGGCCATTCAGGCGGCTGTGGATACGGCTGCCAGGGCTGAAAAGCGCCGGGACATGTTCGCCAAAAAATTGAGGACCCTGGGCGTGGTGCTCGAAGATTGAGCGGGGCTCAGTGGCAACAAAGGCTCCTGCCAGATCATGTGACGCGGAACTTGGCCGCCCTGAATCCGGGCCGGTGGCTGGTCTCGGCCACCAACCGTCGGACGAACTGTGAGGTTGAACGGCGGGACAAGGCTGATCTCCGACACTCGAACCTAACGCCTGGAAGTTCGCGTGTTGCGCAACTGGTCATTGATCGAGCAGGGTCTCAAGCGACCGCTTTGTTGCTCAGACCGGTCACTCTATTGATGC
>CAYNGJ010000019.1:0-79743 GCA_964396895.1 uncultured Hydrogenophaga sp.
GTAGCGCCCGAAGGGGGTGCGGATGGCGTCGCAGATGAAGGCTTGGGGGGTGGACGAGGTCATGGCAGTGGCGGTGTGGGTTCGGTGGATGGGGCGTTGGCCGGGTGAGCGGGCATTGTCCAGTGGGAAATGCGGTTTGACAATTGCTTGCAATGTGGACAATCTGTCAAATAAATTTGAACAATACAAAGGCGTGTGGTGGACATCTCTTCCCTCATCCTGTTGGTGGACATCCTGGACGCGGGCAACCTGAGCCAGGCGGCGCGCAAGCTCAAAGTCAGCCGAGCCAACGTCAGCTACCACCTGAGCCAGTTGGAAAAATCGGTGGGTCTGCAGCTGGTGAGGCGCACCACCCGCCGCATGGAGCCGACCGAGGTCGGTTTGCGGCTGTACCAGCACGGGCGCGCCATGCGCGATGAACTCGCGGCCGCCCAGGAGGCCGTGGCCCGCTTGGGCAAGGGACTGCACGGGGCGGTGCGTGTCAGCGTGCCCACGGGTTTCGGTCAGCTGGTGATGTCGGGTTGGATGATCGAGTTCAAACACCTCTACCCCGACATCACGCTGGAGTTGCTGTTTGAAAACCGCGTGGACGACCTGTTGCGCGAAGAGGTGGATGTGGCCATCCGCGTCATGTCGGAGCCACCGCAGGCCATGGTGGCGCGTGAGCTGGCAACCGTGCGCCACGTGGCCTGCGCGTCAAAGGCCTACGCGGCGGCGCATCCACTGCCGCAGCGCCTTGCGGACCTGGCGGATGTGCCGCTCATCACCTCCACCGTGGTGGGGCGCGAACTGCGGGTATCAGCTTACTTGGGCGAGGAGCGTCAGGAGGTGGCGCTGCGGCCCACGCTGGCGTCGGAGAACTTTCAGTTTCTGCACGAGGCCATCCTGTCCGGGTTGGGCGTGGGGCTGCTGCCGGACTATGTGGTGGCCGCCGACCTGTCGGCAGGTCGCATCGTCACCGCGCTGGACGCCTGGCGGTTGAGCATTTTTGGGACGCGGCTGTTTTTGCTGCGCATGCCAGACCGCTACCAAACGCTGGCCACGCGCACGCTCATCGATTTTGTGGTGGCCAAGGCCAGTGACTGGTCCGCTCGGTCAATGGGCCGCTTGCCACAGCCCTGAGTGCGCACGTGGCTGTGTGGCGTTCGGTTGGTGACGCCGTGGCCAAGCCCGGTGCGCGGGGGTGATCAGGCGCGTGGCGGTCGTCAGGGCAGGGTGGGCCGATGGCGGCCGCCCAGTCGGGCGATCCAGGCGGCGATCCAGCCGTGACCGCTGACCAGCACAATGCCGATCAGCACCGGCCCCACGCCCATCAGGAAGCTGGGCTCGATGGCTTCGTCCAGCAGCCAGGCGCCGAGCACCAGGCCAAAGAGTGGGGTCAGGAAAGAAAACACCCCCAGCCGTGACGCCAGGTAGTGGCGCAGCAACCAGAACCACGCCAGAAAGCTCCCAAAGGACACCACCAGCGAATGGAAGGCCAGGCTGGCCCAGACCTCAGGCGTGGGCTTGAAGTGGGTCTGGCCACTGACCCAGGCCACCCCCGTGAGCAGCACAAACGCCCCAACCAGTTGGTACAGCAGCGTCTGCGTGGCAGGCGCCCGGCTGAGGGGCGAGCAGCGCACCACCACGGTGGTCGCGCCCCAGGCCATGCCGGCCAGCAAACCCAGCAGGTCGCCCCACAGCATCCGACTGCCCGATGGGCCGCTGACCTCGGTGCGGCCCAGAAACGCCAGGGCAATGCCGCCAAACGCCAACACGATGCCCAGCCACTGCAAAGGGGCCAGCCGCTCGGCAGGCAAGCGCCAATGCAATCCCAGCGCGGCAAACAGCGGGGCGGTGTACAGAAACACCACCATGTGCGCGGCGCTGGTCAGGCGCAGGCCTTCGCCCACCAGCCAGAACTCCAGGCCGAACAGCAGGCCAGCGACCACGCCGGGCCAGCCCGTCCCGTCGGTGAGCGACATGCGCTCGCCCCGTGCCCGCATGACCAGGGCCACCAGCACCGCAGCCACCCCCGAGCGCAGGGCGATCTGAAAAATCGGTGCAATGTCGGCGGCGGTGCTTTTCAGCACCACCTGTTGCAAGGCCCACACCAGGCAAAGCACCAGCATGAGGCCCACGGCGGTGGCATCGAGGGGTTGACGGGTGTCCATGGGTTGCTTTCGGGAGGTACTGGCCGGGTCGCCATTATGGATTTGGCCTGTCTGGTGGATATAGTGCAAAACTGACATTCCATTCAGCCAATGCGCCAACTGCCGCTCGAACACCATGCCCGTCCTTGCCCCCAAGCTGGAGATTCCGCTTTCCAGTGCAGCACTGCCCGCACCCGTCATGTTCCGCAGTGCACATGTGCCCGCCGATGGCCTGTACCCCCGCCATCGGCACGCGTGGGGTGAGTTCGTGTACTCGTTCAGTGGCGTGATGGAGGTGAAGGTGGCGGACCGCCACTACCTGGCCCCGCCGCAGTACGGCGTTTGGTTGCCACCCAACGTGGTGCACGTGGGTTTGAATCGGCAGGCGGCCCACCACTGCTCGCTGTATGTCTCGCCTGCGCTGTGTGAGCATTTGCCCGCCACACCGTGCGCGCTGACAGTGAGTCCGCTGGTGCGTGCGATGCTGGAGCACCTGCGGCGGCAGCCGGTGACACAGGCGAGCACCCCGCAGGACGCCCGGCTGCTGGACGTGCTGGTGGATCAGCTGACCCTGGCACCCTGTGCCAGCAGCTACTTGCCCCATGGGGACGACCCGCTGCTGACGCCCTTGTTGCAGGCTTTGCAGGCCAACCCCGGCGATCAGCGCACCGTGGCGGAGCTGGCCCAGGCAATGCACACCACCGAACGTACGCTGGTGCGTCGGTGTCAGCAGGTGCTGGGCATGTCGCTGACCGAGTGGCGCCAGCGGCTGCGTGTGGTCAAGGCCTTGCCCATGCTGCAGGCCGGGCACAAGGTGGAGAGCATCGCGCTGGACATGGGCTACGGCAGCGCCTCGGCCTTCATTGCCATGTTCAGCAAACGCATGGGTGTGACCCCCGACGAGTTTCGCAAAGGCCGAGGTGCGGCAGGCCAATGGGACGTGGCACTGCGGTGAGGCTCAGTGGCTGTGCGCCCCGACCGCCAGCACCCGCTGCAGCAGCTGTTGTCCCTCGGTATCCTGTCGCAGGGCAGGCAGGTGCGCCGCTTCGCGCAACAGCCGCTGCAGGCCTGCCAGCTGCGGCAGCACGGGTCCGTGGAACACCAGCTGCCGGTCCACGCCGAGCAAGAGGGTGGGGAAGTTGTTCACCTCCAGGTCGTCCAGCAGATCGGCATCATCTTCCAAGTCCAGCCAGCGGAACTGGGTCTGGGGGTGGTCCTGGGTCAGTCGGGCAAAGGTGGTGGCAAAGTCTCGGCACACACCGCACCAGGAGGCACACACGCACACCACCAGCAGCGGGTGCGCGTCAGAAGGAACCAAGGGCGAATGTGACATGCTGGGCAGCATACAAGGGCGGCGTGCGGGCGCCTTGATGTGGGTCACAGGCGCACGGTGCGTGGCGTGTGGAGGTAAATTTTTATAAAAAATGCCATCCAGCGCTTTGTGTGAAGCAATTGTTTGCTATTGATGTTGTTAACAAAGGACCTTCCATGATCAAAG
Organism: uncultured Hydrogenophaga sp.; assembly: GCA_964396895.1. Lineage (GTDB taxonomy): Bacteria > Pseudomonadota > Gammaproteobacteria > Burkholderiales > Burkholderiaceae_C > UBA2334. The sequence goes on from CAYNGJ010000019.1 coordinate 3,631, forward strand.
CCATCGTCACCGGCCACAGCCGAGGCTTGGGCAGTGCATTGGCCCGCACCCTGCTTGCACGCGGCGCAGGCGTGCTGGGCCTGTCACGCGCCAGCGAGGCGGCGCTGGCCGCCGCCCACCCCCAGACCTTGCAAGAGGTAACGTTGGACTTGGCCGACAGTCGCGCCCTGGCCGAATGGTTGGCCACCGGTGCCCTGGCCCGTTTCACGGCGGGTGCCACGCAGGTGCTGCTGATCAACAACGCGGGCCTGGTGCAGCCCATCGGTCCGCTGGGCCGCCAGCCTGGGGGCGCCATTGCCCACGCCGTGGCGTTGAACGTGTCGGCACCGCTGGTGCTGGCCGATGCGCTGGTGGCGGCCACCGCCGCCTGTGGTGATCGGCGCATCGTCCACATCTCCAGCGGTGCGGCGCGCAATCCTTATGCGGGTTGGAGCGTGTACTGCGCCACCAAGGCCGCGTTGGACATGCACGCCCGCGCCGTCCAGCTCGATGCGGTGCCCGGTCTGCGCGTGGCCAGCCTGGCACCGGGTGTGATTGACACCGACATGCAGGTTCAAATTCGCGCCAGCGCAGACAGCGACTTTCCGCTGCGCGAGCGCTTCGAGGCCCTCAAGCGCGATGGCCAATTGGCCAGTGCCGACGACGTGGCCCAGCGCCTGGTGGCGCACGCGCTGTCAGACGCTTTCGGTGCCGACCCCACGCCCGACCTGCGCAACCTGTGACGCTGGGCTGAACCCTGCACCAGTTGAACAGCTGGATTGCAGGGGTGGCCAGGTATCAGCCCACGCGCAGCTTCACGCCGTTGGTGGCCTCGGCCCGCATGTCGCCCACCTCCGTCGCAGTGGCAAAGCCGTGGCGGGCAAAAATGGCCAGCACCTCGGGCACGGCCTCGGGTGTGCAGGCCACCAGCAGGCCGCCGCTGGTTTGCGGGTCGCTCAGCAGGGCCTGATCCACGGGGGGCAGCGCGCTGTCCAGTGCCACCTCGTGGCCATAGGCTGCCCAGTTGCGCCCCGAAGCCCCGGTCACCATGCCCGCGCTGGCCAGCTCACGCACGCCGGGCAGCAGCGGGACGCGGTCCATGGCCAGGTGGGCGGTGGTGTGTGAGCCCCGCGCCATTTCCAGCACATGCCCGGCCAGCCCAAAGCCGGTCACGTCGGTGAGGGCGTGCACGCCGGGCAGGGCGGCCAGCTCGGGGCCGGGGGTGTTGAGCTGGGTGGTGGTGGCGATCATCTGCGCGTAGCCGTCGGGGGGCAGGGCGTTTTGCTTCAGCGCCGCCGACAGCACGCCCACGCCCAGCGGTTTGCCCAGAATGAGCCGGTCGCCCACGCGGGCTTCGGCATTGCGCTTGACGCGCTGGGGGTGCACCAGCCCCAGCGCCACCAGGCCGTAAATGGGCTCCACCGAGTCGATGGTGTGGCCACCCGCGATGGGAATGCCCGCCGCGCGGCACACGCTTTGCCCGCCCGCCAGGATCTGGCCGATGGTGGCGGTGGACAGCACGCTCACGGGCATGCCCACCAGGGCCAGCGCCATGATGGGCGTACCGCCCATGGCGTACACGTCCGAGATGGCGTTGGTGGCGGCGATGCGGCCAAAGTCGAACGGGTCATCGACGATGGGCATGAAAAAGTCGGTGGTGGCGATCAGCGCCTGTTCGTCGTTCAGGCGGTACACGGCGGCATCGTCCGCCGTTTCTATGCCCACCAGCAGCTCGGGCGGCATGGGCATGGCGCTGGTGCCCTTCAGTATTTCGCTGAGCACGCCGGGGGCAATCTTGCAGCCGCAGCCCCCGCCATGAGACAGGCTGGTCAGGCGGGGTTCTGTGGTGGTGGTGTGGGGTTGGGGCTGGGCGGAGGTCATGGTCAGGGCAAAAAAACAATCTCCTGCGGTGGGTGGCCGCCGAGGCGTTCATTTTCCATGAACGGTGTCAACAAAACCATTCAAACCAAACTGGGTGATCGGCGCCGACACTGACCCCATGTTTCGTCAACCTGCCACTTCATCAGCCAACACCCCTGCACGGTACACCCCCGTGGCCATCGCCTTGCACTGGGTGCTGGCGCTGGCCCTGGTCGGGATGGTGGGGGTGGGCGTGTACATGGCCGACTTGCCTTTCTCGCCCACCCGCCTGAAGCTGTACAACTGGCACAAGTGGGCGGGCGTGTGTGTGTTGGCCCTGTCGCTGGTGCGCCTGCTGTGGCGCGCCACCCACCGCCCGCCGCCCCTGCCCGACGCGGTGCTGGTCGCCATGCCCGCCTGGCAACAGTGGGCGCACCACGCCACCCATGCGGGCTTGTATGCCTTGTTTTTTGCCGTCCCTTTGCTGGGTTGGGCCTACAGCTCGGCGGCGGGTTTCCCCATCGTGGTCTTTGGGGTGCTGCCCCTGCCCGACTGGGTGCCGGTGAGCCCTGAGCTGGCCGACGCGCTCAAGCCCTTGCACCAGCTCTCGGCCTTTGCCCTGGTGGGCTTGGTGGCCCTGCATGTGGCCGCCGCGCTCAAGCACCACTGGGTGGACCGCGACGGGCTGCTCGCCCGCATGTGGCCTGCCCGCCGGTCCTGACACCCCGTTCGCCACCGTTGACCCTCCACACTTGCCTCACCGACTGACACACCATGATTCCTTTGCATTTTTCACCCCGCGCAGGCTTGCTGGCCGGACTGGTGGCACTGTCCACCCTGGCCCCGGTCGCCCAAGCGCAACAGGCCTTGCAGCCCGCGCAGAGCAGCGTGGTTTTTGCCATCAAGCAAATGGGCGTGCCCGTGGAAGGGCGGTTCCGCCAGTTCGACGCGCAGGTCAGCTTTGACCCCGCCAAACTCGCCACCAGCCGCATTGGCTTCACGGTCGATGTGGGCAGCGCCACCATGGGGTCGCGCGAGGTGGACGCCGAAATGCCCAAGCCCGTGTGGTTCAACGCCATCCAATTTCCGAAGGCCAGCTTTCAATCATCGGGCATCAAGGCCCTGGGGGCGAGCAAGTTCGAGGTGGCGGGCAAGCTGAGCATCAAGGGTGCCGTGCGCGACGTGGTGGTGCCCGTCACCCTCAGCCAGAGCGGCAGTGCACCCGCGCTGGTCACCACGGCCAGTGGCAGCTTTGCCATTCCCCGGCTGGCCTTCAAGGTGGGCGAGGCCGAGTGGGCCGACACCTCCATGGTGGCCGATGAGGTGCAGATCCGGTTCAAGTTGGTGTTGTCTGGTGTTTCGAAAATGTAATAGCTGACAAGCTATATGCATCAAGCGCTAGATGGTTATTTGTTTTATATTTTTCAGGAGTATCTCATGCGTTCCTCTCTCATCGCGTTGGCTGCGGCCACCACCCTGCTGTCGGGCCAAGTCCAAGCCGAGTCGGCCAACTACAGCATTGACCCCACCCACACCTTTGCCACGTTCGAGATCAGCCACTTCGGCGCCAGCGTGAACCGCGCACGCTTTGACAAGAAGACCGGCGCCGTCACCCTGGACAAAGCGGCCAAAACCGGCAAGGTGGACATCACCATCGACACCACCTCCGTCAACAGCGGCACGCCTGCGTTTGACAAACACCTGCAAAGCCCCGACCTGTTCGACACCGCCAAGCACCCAACCATGACCTTTGCCGGTGACAAGTTCACCTTCGATGGCGACAAAGTCACCTCGGTGGCGGGCACGCTGACGCTGCTGGGTAAGTCCGCACCCGTCACGCTCAAGGCCAACCAGTTCGCTTGCTACCAGAGCCCCATGCTCAAGCGCGAGGTCTGCGGTGGCGACTTTGAAGCCACCATTGACCGCACCGTCTGGGGCATGAACTATGGCGTGGACTGGGGCTTTCCCAAGAACGTGCGCATCGTGGTGCAGGTCGAAGCCGTCAAGCAGTGATGGGCTGACCCCCTCCGTCGGCACCACCCTGGTGCTGGCTATCATGGGCGGTTTGTGACCGAGAGGTTGTCGCCCCATGTCCTTTTCCGTCCACTCACACCACCCGGTCGAGCAGGCCGATTTCATCGTCATCGGGGCCGGCATGGCCGGGGCCTCGGTGGCCCACTGGCTGGCACCCCATGGCCGGGTGGTGGTGCTGGAGCGCGAGGCCCAGCCCGGCTACCACACCACCGGTCGCTCGGCGGCGCTGTACCTGGAGGGTTATGGCTCGCCGCAGGTGCGCGCCCTCACCCTGGCCAGCCGCCACTTTTTTCTCCACCCACCCGCCGATTGGGCCGCGCCGCCATTGATGACCCGCCGGGGCGCACTCATGGTGGCCGCCCCCGGCCAAGAAGCTGCGCTGGCCGAGCACACCCAGGTGCTGGCCGAGCTGGGTGTGCGCCACGAGTGCCTCACCGCCGCCCAGGCCTGCGCCCTGGTGCCCGTGTTGCGGCCCGAGTGTGTGGTGGGTGCGGTGCTGGAGCCCGACGCCTGCGACCTGGACGTGCACGCCATCCACCAGGGCTTTCTCAAGGGGGTGCGCCGCCACGGGGGCCAGCTGGTGTGCGGCGCCGAGGTCCACACCCTGCAGCACGACGGCTTGGCCTGGCAGGTGGGCACCTCGGCGGGTGCCTGGCAAGCGCCGGTGCTGCTCAATGCCGCCGGTGCCTGGGCCGAGGCCATGGGTCAACTCGCCGGTGCCACCGCATTGGGGCTGGTGGCTTACCGCCGCGCGGCCTTCACCTTCGCCCCACCCGAGGGACTGGACACGCGCGGCTGGCCCATGACCTACAGCGCGGGCGAGGACTGGTACTTCAAACCCGACGCAGGACTGTTGCTGGGCTCACCCGCCAATGCCGACCCCACTGATCCGCAAGACGTGCAGCCCGAGGAGTTCGACATTGCCCTGGGCATTCACCGCCTGGAAGAGGCCACCACCCTGAACATCCGCCGCCCGGCCCACACTTGGGCGGGACTGCGCACCTTTGCGCCCGACCACAGCCTGGTGGGCGGTTTCGATGCCCACCTTCCCGGGTTTTTCTGGGTGGCCGGGCAGGGCGGCTACGGCATCCAAACGGCGCCTGCCATGGGCGAGGCCTGTGCCTGCCTGGCCCGTGGCGAACCCCTGCCGCCGCACCTGAGCGCGTTGGGCCTGAGCGCCGACACGCTGGGTCCGGCTCGGCTGGCCGAACATTGAGACCGGAAAGCGCGGAGGCCATGGCTGAGTTGCCGGTGCTGTACTCGTTTCGCCGCTGCCCCTATGCCATCCGGGCGCGGCTGGCGCTGGCCCAGTCGGGTGTGGCGGTGGCGCTGCACGAGGTGAGCCTCCGGCAAAAACCCGCCGCCATGCTGGCGGTGTCGCCCAAGGGCACGGTGCCGGTGTTGTGCCTGCCGGGCGGTCGGGTGTTGGCCGAGAGCCTGGACATCATGCGCTGGGCCTTGCAACAGCACGACCCCCAGGCTTGGCTGCAAGCAACCGATGCCGAGCGCGACGCGCAACTGCTGGCCGCCAACGACGGCCCTTTCAAACACTGGCTGGACCGCTACAAATACCGGGTGCGCCACCCCGGTGAAACCGCCGCACACTGCCAGGCCCAGGCCGACCATGCGCTGCTGGCGCCGCTGGAGCGGGCGCTGGCCGAATCGGCACGGGCGGGTTCCCCGTGGCTGTCGGCCCGTGCACTCCCCGGCTTGGCCGATGCGGCCATTTTCCCCTTCGTGCGCCAGTTTGCGGGGGTGGACGCCGCCTGGTTTGCCCAGTCACCCCGGCCACACACCCAAGCTTGGTTGGCACACTGGTTGGCCAGTGGGCTGTTTGCCCTGGTCATGCGGCCGGGCTGGGGTCAGTTGGTGCCCATGGGGTCAACGGCGGAATAATGGCCCCATGACCGACGAATCCCAGTTGTACCTGCCCGAGTCATTTCTGGCGCTGTTCCAGGTGCCCGGGCGCACCAAGCCCACGGCCACCCGCGCCCACATTGCCCAGCGCTACGAGTGGTGCGAAGACATGGCCCAGATGCTGACCGAACCCGCTCGGGAGCAGATGTTCCGCCTGGGCATCACCGAAGCCGACGTGGTGCAGCGCCTGGGGCAGGGTCTTTCCGGGGAGGCCACTGGCCTGTCAGAGGCCGAGGCCGCTTGGGTGTGCCACAGGCTCGCCGAACTGCTGCAGGGGCATTGACCATGGCTGGACCATCCATTCCCGCTGTGCCACTGTCCCAGGGCGGGGGGGCGTTGGCGCGTCGCGCCGGCTTGCGGTGGTTGGGCGGGCTGGCCGGTGCCAGCGTGTTCGCCTTCGTGGCTGGTTGTGGCAGCACGCCCCCGACGCGGCCCCCGCCCCCTGACTACCCGGCGGCCACCGAACCGGCGCCCGCCCACGCACAGGCCGTGACGCTGCACGCTTTGGGCCTGGTGGGCACGCCCTACCGCTACGGGGGCAACACACCGACGTCGGGGTTCGACTGCAGTGGCCTGATCGGCTACGTGTACTGGCACGCGGGCCAGATGAAGACGCCGCGCACGGTGCAACTCATCAGCCAGTGGGGGCAGTCCGTGCCTGCCGGCAACGCCCGCACCGGCGACCTCGTGGTGTTTGCCAGCCGGGGGCGTGCCGCCAGCCACGCGGGCATTTATGTGGGGGAAGGGCGTTTTGTGCACGCGCCGTCCAGTGGTGGCACGGTGCGCCTGGACCACTTGGCCAGCCGCCACTGGGCGGCGCAGGCCATCGACTTTCGGCGACCCTGAGGGCGGTGGCTGCTCGGGTGCCGTCCGTGTCCGACCCTTGGAATTGCAGTGCAGATGCGGTGCTTTTTCGGGCACTGCCGCCGCCCACTCTCCGGTACATTGAACAACCCATACCCGGAAGTTTGTACCCATGACGCTGCTTCATCTGCCCCCATCGCCCGACGGCGTTGGCCGCCCTGTGCTGGCCAGCCTGGGCTTGGCGTTGCTGCTGGCCGGTGTGGCTGGCTGCAGCACCCTGGACGTGCCACGCGCCGAAGCCTACCCCGCCACGGGCCAGCACAAGGCCCGTGCCGTGCACCACTGGGACCTGCTGGCCGATGATGTGGCCGCGCGCATCGTGGCCAAGGTGGGCGCGGCTGGGGAACTCAAAACCGCATTCCACCTCATGCCCGCCATGGGTACCCCGTTCAACCGGGCCTTCGGCGACCTGCTGCTGACCCGTCTGGTCAACCAGGGCATGGTCATTGCCACTGTGCCCAACCCCGAGAGCAACGGCGGTGCATTCATCCGCTACGACGCGCAGGTGATCGAGCACGCCACGAAAGGCCGCAACTCGTCCGAGCTGCCCTTCACCAGCCTGGCCGTGGGTCTGGCGGTGTTGCGCGACTCCTGGTTGCACATCCCCAGCACCGCCAGCGGTGCCGCAGGGGCGTTGGGCATGGGCGTGGTGGCCGACATGTCGGGCCGCATGCTGTCGGGCAGTGCCGCAGGCGGTCCCACCCGCACGGAGTTGCTGGTGTCGTCATCGCTGGAGCTGGGGCAACGGTTTTTGGGCCGCACCTCCGACATCTACTACATTGAGCCCGACGATGTGCGTCTGTTCACTCCCCCGCCACCGCCACCACCGCCGCCGCCACCTGCCCCGGTGAAAAACTGGAAGGTGGTGGGTTCATGAGCGCCGGGGTGCCCGAGCGCCGACAGTGGCTGCGCCACACCCTGGCGGGTGCTGCCTTCGGGGGGGTGCTGTGGCTGGGGGGGTGTGCCAGTGTGGAAGATGGCCTGGGCGCCAACCTCATCACCCTGAATTACCGCGCGGCCGACCAGCTGATGCACGGCGTGACGCTGGACCCCCGCCAGCCCGTGCTGGTGGCCACCCTGGTGGACCAGGAAGATTTGGGCGAATCGTCGCGACTGGGACGCCTGTTTTCCGAGCAGTACAGCGGGCGCCTGTCCAACCAGGGGGTGCGCGTGGTGGAGTTGAAACTGCGTGAGCAGCTGTTCATGAAGCAGACCACGGGCGCCTTGCTGTTGTCGCGCGAGGTGCGCGAAGTCAGCCGCGCCCACGACGCGCAGGCCGTGGTGGTGGGCACCTACACGTCATCGGGCCAGACGCTGTATGTGAGTTTGAAGCTGGTCCGACCCGAGGGCAACACCGTGGTGTCGGCCCACGACTACGCCCTGCCCCTCAACAACAACATCAAAGGCCTGTTGCGCTGATTTGACCGGGGTGGCCGTGTCCCGGCCGTGCGGCAACGCCGCTGCGTCGACGGGCCGCAGACTCGCCGTTGCTCAGAGGTGCTCGTAGCGCGAGAGCACGCCCCGAATGGTGGCGGCCAGCTCTTCCGCCTGAAACTTGGCCACGTAGGCATCGGCCCCCACGTGGCGCACGTGGTCTTCGTTGGTGGCGCCCGACAGCGACGAGTGGATCACCACCGGCAGGTTGCGAAAGCGCGGGTCCTGCTTGATGTTGCGGGTCAGGGTGAAGCCGTCCATCTCGGGCATTTCCAGGTCGGTCAGCACCATGGCGATGCGGTCGGTGATGTGTTGGCCCTTGGCCTCCACGTCATCGGCCACGCTCTGCAGCTTGGCCCAGGCCTCTTGCCCCGATTTGGTCATGACAAACGGCACGCCCATGGCGTGCAGACCCTGCTCGATCATGGCCCTGGCCACAAAGGAGTCGTCGGCCGCCAGTACCATGGTGCCAGGTTTGAGTTTGACGGTGGGACCGACCGCGTTGGAGTCCACATCGGTGTCCTCGTCGGGCATGACCTCACCCAGGATGGACTCCACGTCCAGCACCTGCGCCAGGCGGGAGTTGTTCACATCGCCGTCCAGGCGCGCAATGCTGGTCACTTTGGCGCCGGACGACCCGCGCTCGGCCGGCAGCACTTGGCCCCAGTCCAGGCGGACAATGTCCTCCACACTTTCCACCGCAAACGCCTGCGTGGTGCGGGCGAACTCGGTCACCAGCATGATGTTCAGCCCGTGCTCGGGCTTGCAGCCGATGGCTGCTGGCAGGTCGATCACCGGAATGATCTGCCCCCGCAGGTTCACGATGCCCAGCATGTGCGGGTTGGTGCCCGACATGGCGGTGATTTCGGGCATGGCCACAATTTCACGGATTTTGAACACGTTGATGCCAAACAGCTCGGACTGCGCGTCGGCGCGTGCCTTGCCCAGGCGAAACAGCAGCATCTCAAACTTGTTGGAACTGGTGAGGTTGGACCGTTCGTCCACTTCCTGTTGGATGGAGTGAGTGCTCATGCGGTATTCCTGTGAAGAAGTCCAGCCACGAATGGGCGCAGCGGAAGAACTGGCATTCTAGGAGGCTGGGACACGGTGCAGCAACAGGGAATGCACCGCCCAGTGCGTTCATTCTCCCAACGGTGCATACTTTCAAGTCCCCACGCCGCCGCCAGGAGACCACCATGCCCGCTTTGTCCGCCATTGCCCAGTCGGGGCTGCAAGCCGCCCAGGTGCGCCTGGACACCGCCGCCCACAACGTGGCCAATGCGCAGACCCCAGGCTTCAAGCGCCAGACCGTGCAAGCCCAGGCGCAGTCTGGCAACCCAGCCAATGGTGGCCCGGCGGGCAGCGGCGTGGTGGTGAGCCTGGGCCAGGCCGCGCAGGTGGGCGCAGACTTGGCGCAAGATGTGGTGGACCAAGTGGCCGCCCGGCAGTCTTTTGTGGCCAATGTGGCCGTGCTCAAGGCGTCCGACAAAATGCTGGGTTCCCTGCTGGACACCCGAGCCTGAATTTGACCACCCGCCCCCACCTCGACCACACCCTGGAAACCCCCGCCGACGTCCTGGCCCGCCAGGCGCTGCAGGCCTTTGACACGGTGGTGAACGCCCAAGCCGGCTTTCGCAGCCGCCCCGGCCAGCGCCAGATGGCCGAGCGCGTGGCGCACACCTTCAGCCAGGCCGATTTGGGCGCGCAGCGCGAAGGGCTGGCATCCACGCCCACTGAGGCCTCCGCCAACCCCGATGACGGCCCACCGCCCGAGCGCCGGTTTGCCGTCATCCAGGCGGGCACGGGAGTGGGCAAGTCGCTGGCCTACAGCGCGCCGGCCATTGCGCTGGCCCTGGCGCGCAACACCCGTGTGCTGATTGCCACCGCCACCGTGGCCTTGCAAGAGCAGCTGGTCAACAAAGACCTGCCCGCCCTGGCCGCGGTCTTGCCCCAGCCGTTTCGGTTCGCTTTGGCCAAAGGACGGGGGCGCTACGTTTGCAACCTGAAGCTGGAGCGGGTGGCCAGTCCCGACGCCCACGAGCCCGACGACCTCTTCGGCGACGACGAATTGGCGAACGCACGGGTTCCTGATTCTGGTGTAGCAAACAATTCATATGTATCAAGCGCTGCGGCTGATTTTGATGCAAAAATCATGGCCAAACGAACGGCTTGGCAGGCCATGTCGCAGGCGCTGGCCACCGCCACCTGGGACGGCGACCGCGACAACCTGCCCACCGCGCCCGAGAGCGACGTGTGGCAGCCCGTGGCCGCCGAGGCGGCGTCGTGCACCGGCAAGCACTGCCCGCTGTTCCACCGCTGCACCTACTTCGAGCGGCGCAAAGAGTTGGTGGGTGCTCAGGTCATTGTGGCCAACCACGACTTGCTGCTGTCGTCGCTGGGCTCGCGCGTGCTGCCCGAGCTCGACCACTGCCTGCTGGTGCTCGACGAAGCCCACCACCTGCCCGGCGTGGCGCTGGACCAGTTCACCCGCAGCATGGACCTGACGCGGTTGCGCTGGGTGGACCAGCTCGCCCAGCGCGCCACGCAGGTGGGCGCAGCCCTGTACCTGAGCGACGCGCTCGACGCCCCCAAACTCGCCGCCACCCTGCGGCTGGCGCTGCAGGCGTTGGCCCGGGTGGTCATGGCCGAGCTGCGCCCCGGTGCTGGCGCGACCGCCGAAGTCGATCCGCGTGCCCTGCCCGCCACGGTGGATGGACGCCGCCAGGCACGTCCCCCCAACCCCGGCTACCGCAGCGCCGCCGATCGGGTGCGCCTGCCCCAGGGTCGCCTGCCCGATGCCCTGGTGCCGGCGCTGGCCGACGTGCAGGCGGCGGCCGACGCCTGGCTGCTGCACCTCTCTGGCATGGCCAAGACGCTGAAAGCCGAGATCAAGGACAAACCCGAGGACGCTCGGCGCCTCTCCAACCTTTACGCGCAGATGGGCACGCTCGCCCCCCGCCTGGAGGCCGTGGCCGACACCACCCAGTTGTTGCTCAGTGGCCTGGAGGCGGGTGACACACCGGTGGCCAAGTGGTTCACCTTCGACGCCCACCCGGACAACCCCCTCGCCCCCCTGCACCTGCGTGCCCACGCCAGCCCCACGCTGCCCGGCACCGTGTTGCGCCAGCAGCTGTGGCCGCGCGTGCGCGCGGCCGTGCTCACCTCGGCCACCCTGACCAGCCTGGGCCGCTTCGACTTCTTTCTGGCCGAGTCCGGTTTGGCCAATGACCCCAACGCCAGCGCTCTGGAGGTGCCCAGCCCCTTCGACTTTGCCGCCCAGGGCCGCTTCGAGGTGGTGCACACCCGCACCGACCCGCGCGAGGCCGCCGCCTTCACCCCCGACATGATTGCCCTGCTGCTGGCCGATTTGCGCACCATGCAAGACGAGGCCCCAGGCGGTGCGCTGGTGCTGTTCACCTCGCGCGACCAGCTGCGCCAGGCCGTGGCCGCGCTGCCCGACCGGTTGCGCCCCTGTGTGCTGGTGCAGGGCGAGTGGCCGCGCACCGTGTTGCTGCAGCGCCACCGCGACGCCGTGGCCCGGGGCGAGGCTTCCATCATCTTCGGCATGCAGTCCTTTGGCGAAGGCCTGGACCTGCCCGGTGCGTTGTGTGCCCACCTCTTCATTGCCAAACTGCCGTTCTCGCCGCCCGACGACCCGGTGGGCGAGGCGCGGGCCGAGTGGCTGGAGGCGCAGGGCCGCAACCCGTTCATGGAGCTGACGGTGCCCGCCACCTCGGTGCGGTTGGCGCAGTGGGCGGGCCGGGCCATTCGCACCGAAACCGACCAGGCCCACATCGTCTGTTACGACCGCCGCTTACTCACCACCCCCTACGGCCAGCGTCTGCTGCAAGGGCTGCCGCCGTTCACCCAGGTGCGTCGGGGGACGTGAACCCGCGTTGGCTCAAACGCCCAGCCGGTCCCGCAGCTCGTACCACAGCGCCCCCATGGCGGTGAACGGCACGCGCAGCAGGCGACCGCCCGGAAAGGGGTAGTGGGGCAGGCGGCCAAAGGCGTCGAAGCGTTCGGCCTGGCCGCGAATGGCCTCACCCAGCAGACGGCCCGCCAGGTGGGTGAAGGTCACGCCGTGGCCGGAGCAGCCTTGGGAGTAGTAGATGTTGTCGGCCAGTCGCCCCATTTGGGGCAGGCGGTTGAGGGTGAGTAAAAAATTGCCCGTCCAGCCGAAGTCCACCTTCACGCCCTTGAGTTGCGGGAAGGTCCTGAGCATTTTGGGCACGATGATGGATTCGACGTGTGCCGGGTCGCGGGCACCGTAAATGACCCCGCCGCCAAAAATCAGGCGCTTGTCGGCGGACAGGCGAAAGTAGTCGAGCAGGAAATTGTTGTCTTCCACGCAGAAATCGCAGGGCAGCACCGCGTCGGCCAACGCGCCCAGTGGCTCGGTCGCAATGACCTGGGTGCCGCAGGGCATGGATTTGGCGGCCAGCGCAGGTTCCAGGTCGCCGATGTAGGCATTGCACGCCACGATGACAAATGCCGCCCGCACCTGGCCTTGCGCCGTGTGCACGGTGGCGGTGGTCCCCCGGTCAATGCGGGTCACGCCGCTGTGTTCGTGAATGCGCCCGCCCAGGTGTTCCAGCGCCGCCGCTTCGCCCAGTGCCAAGTTCAGCGGGTGAAAGTGGCCGCCGGTGCGGTCCACCAGCAGGCCACAGTAGCGGTCGGACTTGACCATGGTCGCCATGGCCGCCGGGTCGGTGACCAGTGAGAGGTCGCGGTGGCCCCACTTTTCCCACAGGTGTTGGTGTTCCTGGAGTTGGGCCACTTTGCGGGGGCTGGTCGCGGCGTAGATGCCGCCGTCTTTCAGGTCGCAGGCGATGCCGTAGCGCGCCACGCGCTCGCGGATGATTTGCGCGCCCTCAAACATCATTTCCCCCAGCGGCCTGGCCTGGTCGGCGCCGAACTGGGCCTGAATCACGTCGATGTCGCGCGAGTAGCTGTGCACAATTTGCCCGCCGTTGCGCCCGGACGCGCCCCAGCCCACGCGTGATTGCTCCAGCACCACCACCTTGAAGCCGTGTTCGGCCAGGGAAATGGCGGCCGACAGACCGGTGTAGCCCGCCCCCACAATGCAAATGTCGGCCTCCACCGTGCCCTGCAGTGCAGGGCGCTCGGGGGCCGCGTGGGCCGAGGCGGCATAGTAGGACGGTGCGTGGGGTTGGGGCATTGGCGACATGAAAACCTCGTGGTGCGTGATCCCTGAACGTTATCCGAGTTCCGCGACCGGGGGCAAATGCCCGGCCGAGGCCGCTGCGCCTCGGTCTTGAACTGGGTAGCCCACTCCAGAAAGGGTTGGTAGCAACCCTCATGGCGTTTGCGTGGGGGGCTTTCACAATGCGGGTAGATGGGTGTGAACGGAGCCAGCCGGTGCTGTACACCTGTTTCAGCCAGGATTCTCCACAATGAACAAGACCACCCCTGACCTGCTGGCGCTGCAGCGCCTGTACCACTGGGAGCGCACCAGCCCCGACCGCATCACCCTGAGCCAGCCCATGGGCGGTGGCGTGGTGCAGGACTTCACCTGGGCCCAGGTGGCCGACCAGGCCCGGCGCATGGCCGCCTACCTCCAGGCGCAGGGTTGGGAGCCGGGTTCGCGTGTGGCCATCCTGTCCAAAAACTGCGCCTGGTGGCTGATGAGTGACTTGGCCATCTGGATGGCCGGGTACGTGTCGGTGCCCCTGTACCCCACGTTGGCCGCTGACACGGTGCGCCACATCCTCACACACAGCGAGGCCAAGGCCTGTTTTGTCGGCAAACTCGATGGCTGGGCGGGCATGGCCCCCGGTATTCCCGAGGGCATGCCCTGCATCAGCTACCCCTTGTCCCCACCTGACGCAGTGGCGGCCTACCCCGGCTGGGATGCCCTGTGTGCCAGCACACCGCCCATGGCCGGACAGCCCACCCGACCTGAAGACGACTTGGCCACCCTCATCTACACCTCGGGCACCACCGGCAAACCCAAGGGCGTGATGCACACCTTCGGCAACTTCGCTTGGGCCATTTCCGCTGGCATTCAGCGCATTCCCATGACCCAGGCCGACCGCATGTTGTCCTACCTGCCGCTGGCCCATGTGGTCGAGCGGGTGCTGGTGGAGCACGGCTGGTTGTTCACGGGCAAACACCTGTTTTTCGCCGAGTCACTGGACACCTTCACCTCCGACGTGCAACGGGCGCGGCCCACCATCTTTTTCTCGGTGCCACGCCTGTGGGTCAAGTTCCAGCATGGGGTGCACCACAAGTTGCCAGCGCCCAAGCTCAAGCTGCTGCTGTCTTTGCCGCTCATTGGCGGCATCATCCGGCGCAAGGTGCTGGGGGCACTCGGGCTGGACCAATGCCGCATTGCCGCGGGCGGGGCTGCGCCCATGCCGGTGGAACTGCTGGCTTGGTACCGTCGCCTGGGTCTGCCCATCAACGAGGGCTACGGCATGACCGAGAACCTCGCCGTGTCACACCTGACCATTCCGGGGCAGAACCAGGAGGGCTCCGTGGGCCCCGCCTACGACGGTGTTCAGGTGCGCATTGCCTCGCCCAGTGGCGAGATCCAGATGCGCAGCCCCGCACTCATGTTGGGTTACTACAAGGAGCCCACACAGACGAGCGAGGCCATGACCGAAGACGGCTGGCTGCGCACCGGAGACAAAGGCCACATCGATGACCATGGCAACTTGCATGTCACCGGGCGGGTGAAGGACCTGTTCAAGACCAGCAAAGGCAAGTACGTGGCACCCGCGCCCATCGAGGACCGCCTGGTCATGCACGACAGCGTGGAAGCCTGCGTGGTGACCGGGGCCAACCTGGGTCAGCCGCTGGGCATTGTGATGCTCTCGCCAGAGGAGACAGGTCGCGTGCACAACGAGGCCGACCGGCAGGGACTGGAGGCATCATTGGCCGCTCACTTGGCGCGCGTCAATGTCGGCCTGGATCCCCACGAGCAACTGCAATGTCTGGTGGTGGTCACCACCGCCTGGACGGTGGACAACGACGTCATCACGCCGACGTTCAAGGTCAAGCGCAACCGCATCGAAGACCTGTACGCCGCCCACTACGAGCGTTGGGAGGCCTCCGGCCAGCGTGTCATCTGGCACACGGCCTGAAGCCGCACCCCACCAACACCCACCGGACTTACCCATGAAATCATCACTGATGCAAGTGTGCGCCGCCGCCGTGCTGGCTTGTGCCGCCGCCGGTTCGGCGGCACAGCCCGCTGAGCTGGAAGGCGTGAAACTGGCCCCCACCGCGCAAGTGGGCAGCAGCCCGCTGGTGCTCAATGGTGCCGGGCTGCGCGTGCGCGTGTTCTTCAAGGTCTATGTGGCGGCCCTGTACCTGCCGCAAAAGACCACCGACGCAGCCGCGGCGTTGGCACAGAAAGGCCCGCGCCGCGTGGCCATCACCATGCTGCGCGACGTGGACGCCGACACGTTTGCGAAAGCCCTGGTTGATGGGCTGCGTGACAACCACACCGAAGCCCAAATGGTCGCCATGAAAGCCCCCATGGACGCGCTGACCGCTAACCTGAAGCTGGTGGGCGAGGCCAAGAAGGGCGACGTGATCCACTTCGAGTTCCAGCCCGAGCAAGGCACGCGCACCCTGGTCAACGGGCAGCCAAGGGGCATTGCCATTGCGGGAGACGAGTTCTTCACCGCCGTGCTGCGCATCTGGCTGGGCGACAAGCCCGTTGACCCGGGCCTGAAGAAAGGCCTTTTGGGCGGCTAAAAGTGTGACAGGTAGCCGCCATCCACCGCCAGTACCTGGCCGGTGAGGTAACTGGCGGCTGACGACGCCAGAAAGGCCACGGCGCCTGCCACCTCGTGTGGCTGACCCCAGCGCCCCAGCGAGGTGCGCTGGTGCAGCCACTGCGCGACATCCGGGTCGCAGGCCATGGCCGCGTTGGCTTCGGTGGCAAAGTAGCCGGGGGCCACGCCGTTGACGGTGATGCCCAGCGGCCCCAGTTCGGCGGCCAGCGCCCGCGTCAGTGCGGCCAATCCCCCTTTGGCGCTGGTGTAAGCCGCGTCCCCAGCGCGTGCAATCGGTCCCGCAATCGAGGTGATGTTGATGATGCGCCCACCCGGTTGAGGCATCAGCGCCAGCGCCGCGCGGCACAACTCGAATGGCGCCACCAGGTGCGACTCCAGCATGTGGCGCAGGGCGGGTGCGTCCAGCGCCTGCAGCGGACGGCGGTCGCGCATGCCGGCGTTGTTCACCAGCACATCCAACTGGCCACTCACCTCGCGGAGGTGGGTCAGGGCGGCCTGCAGGGCCGTGGCATCGGTCACGTCAAACGCCAACGGCCTGGCCACCGCGCCCGCCGGGCTGACGGCCTGCGTGCTGTCCACGGCCGCAGCCAGCGCTGCCGCATCGCGGCCATTGAGCCACACCGAAGCCCCTTGGGCCGCCAGGGCCTGTGCCATGCACAGGCCCAACCCGCGCGAAGCGCCGGTGACCAATGCGGTGCGACCCGAGAGCGAGAACTGTTGAGCCGGCCAGACAGGGGCGGCGGTGGGCATGGGGGCGTTGGTGGAAACGATGGACATGGTGGTGTACAAAAAGCGATGACAGCTTGCGGGGTGGCCCGGCGTGGGTGCCCGTGCCAGGGGCTGGCATCGGATTTTGAGGGCATGGCAGCGACAATGCACACTTGTTCACCCCTTTTCCCTGCCGAATGCACACACAAGAACAGTTGGGCCTGGCCTTTGGCGATGGCGCCGACTTGCCCGCTGGCACCTCCCCAAGCCCGAGCGCCACTGCGCGCAAACCCCGCGTGCGCCGCGCAACCCCACCGAAGCCTGCGCCTTCCGTATACGGGGCAGAGTCCGAGGTGCCGTTGGTGGTGCCAGTCCCACCCGGTGCATCCTCCGCTGCCGATACCGACTTCGAAGCCATGGCCTGTGCGCTGGCGAAAAGCCCAGATTACCGGGTGCTGCGCCGCCTGGTGCCCACCTGGCATTTCGATCGTGAGCCTCAGGGTCCGGTGGTTCAGGTGCTGGTGCTGGACACCGAGACCACGGGCCTGGAAGCCTCGCGTGAGCAGGTGATTGAGTTGGCCCTGTTGCGGGTGGCGGTGGACACGGCCACTGGCTTGCCTGTGGGCGCTGTGCAGGTCTATGACGGGCTGGAGGACCCCGGGCGCGCCATTCCCGCCGCCATCACCGAAATCACGGGCATCAACGATGCCATGGTTCGCGGCCAGCGTCTGGATGAAGCCCGCATCGCCGAGTTGACCGACGGCGTGGACCTGGTGGTGGCCCACAACGCGGGCTTTGACCGCCCGTTCGTGGAGGCGCGTTTGCCCCGGTTTGCCCAACTGGCCTGGGCCTGTTCTTTTGCGGACCTGAACTGGAAAGCCAGGGGGCAAGCCAGTGCGCGGCTGGAAAGTCTGGCGCTGGCCTGCGGGCAGTTTTACAGTGCGCACCGGGCCGAAACCGACTGCCACGCCTTGCTGTCGGTGTTGGCCAGACCGTTGGCGGATTTCGGCCCGGCGCCCGCTGCCGATGATGCGGCCCAGGGCACGGGTCTGGCGGCGCTGCTGGCGGCTGCTGGCCAGGTGCACCACCGACTGCAGGCCACGGGTGCACCCTTCGAGGCCAAGGATGCCCTCAAGGCCAGAGGCTACCGCTGGGACGCCCAGCAGCGGGTCTGGGGCACCACGTTGCGCTCTGAAGAGGCCTTGCGTGCGGAGTTGGCGTGGCTGGCCGAAGCGGTGTATGGTGGGCATGCCACCCGCGTCAGGGTGGAGGCCTTGGATGCCCGACAACGGTATTCCTCCCGTGCGGGCACGGCCACCATGTGCCTGGTGGCCCCTGGATTTGACCTGGGGGAATGACTGGCCCACTTGTGGGCACGTGAATCGGCCCCATGTGCAGGTTTCATGCCTCGATGTTTCGCACGTGCCGAGGTCCATGGGCGTGTTGGAATGCCTGTCCCGGCGGCGTGCGCGCCGGGGCCGAGGCGGGTAAGAAAGTGTTGCTGTGACCGAGTTTTTTTCATCCCTGATCCGGGGCCTGTTCATGTTGGCGGCGGGTGTGCTCGTGCTGGTGGTGGCGGCCGTGTTGCTGCTGTTCACCCTGGCCTTTGTGCTGGTGGCCACTGTGTGGGGGCTGATCAACGGTCGCAAGCCCTCTGCAGGGGCCAGTTGGGCCAGGTTTCAGCAGTCAGCCGCCTCCACGGTCTGGCAACGTTATCGGGAGCAGGCCGGCCGAAATCCCAATGCCCAGCCCGATGTCCGCCGCCCCGATGTGGAGGACGTGGCTTTTCGGGAGGTGCCGTCCGACCCATCCCAATCTGATTCGACCGATCAGCACCGTCGCATGGAGCGTTGACTTCAGCGGTGGCGCCCTCGCACGGCGTGCGAGGCGTCAGTCCTGATCGCGCGTGTTGGCGGCTTTCCAGGCCAGGGCTGCCTGATACAGGCTGTTTTTGGGCTGCTGCGTGATGTCGGTGGCCAGGCGAACGGCGGTTTTCAGCGGCAGCTCGGCCAGCAGCAGGTGCAGCGTCCGTTCGGCCTGGGCGGGCAGCGCACCCTCGTCCGCGATGGTCGCGGGTTGGGGGTGCAGGACCAGGGCAAATTCCCCTTTCAGCCGCTGGGGGTTGGCCAGCAGCCAAGCGCTCAGGTCCGCGCAGGCCAAGGTGTCGATTTCTTCAAACTGCTTGGTCAGTTCGCGGCCCACGCTCACCCGCCGTGGGCCCAACACGGACAGGGCCCGAGCCAATTCCACCATGCGGTGTGGGGCTTCCAGCAGCACCCAGGCGCGCGGTTCACTGGCCAGCACCGCGATGGCGCGTTCGCGTTCGGTCGTTTTGCTGGGCAAGAACCCGATGAAGCCAAAACCGCCTGCGGCCGTGCCGTGCAATCCGGCGTCCAGCCCGGCGGCACACAGCAGCGTGGTCACGCTGCTGGGGCCGGGCAGGGGCACCACACGGCAACCGGCGGCACGCACCGCTTGCACCAGTCGGGCGCCGGGGTCGCTGATGGCGGGGGTGCCGGCATCACTCACGTAGGCCACCCGTTCGTTGGCCAGCAAACGGGCCACCACGGTGTGGGCGGCTTCGGCCTCGTTGTGCTGGTGCACGGCCAGCAGCGGCTTGTGCAGTCCATACTGGGCCAGCATGCCGGCGGTGTGCCGGGTGTCTTCGCAGGCAATGGCATGGGCCTTTTGCAACACATGCAAGGCCCGCAGGCTGATGTCGGCCAGGTTGCCAATGGGTGTGGCCACCACGTAGAGGCTGCCCTCCGGATAATGCTGGTGGCCTGCCGCCTCCTGGGCGGCCGACAGTGCCAACTGAAAGTGGGAACCAACGGAGGAGTTCAATGGCAAGGTCCGGGTTGTTTCAGACGAAGGTCAGTACCCGCGCGGTGGGGGCCGAAGGCGAGCGGTTGGCACAGGCGCACTTGCAGGCGGCGGGCCTGACGCTGGTGGCTCGCAATTTCAAGTCACCTGGTCGCGGTGGTGGCGAGGTGGACCTGATTATGCGGGAGCCCGACGGCACACTGGTGTTTGTGGAGGTGCGCCAGCGTGGCAGTGCCCGTCACGGCGGAGCTGCAGCGAGTGTGGGATGGGTCAAGCAGCGCCGGGTCATTTTTGCGGCCAGACACTACCTGGCGCGCCTGGGCGCCTGGCCACCGTGCCGTTTTGACGTGGTGGCCATTGAGGAGGCCGCAGCCGGTGCCGCGCCCACCGTGGACTGGCTGCGTGGTGCCTTCGATGCGACTGGTTACAGCTGAGGGGGCCAGTGCCCTGCGGTGCGTGCAGACCTGCCCTTATCATGCGCGCCATGCTAGTGCAGCGTGTTCAACAACAACTCATCGACAGTGCCGACCTGGGCTACCAGTGTGCCGAGTCACTGGGTCCGGCGGTCGAGGCCGCCATTGGTGCCGTGGTGGCCACCGTGACCGGCGGCGGCAAGGTGCTGGCCTGTGGTGTGGGCAATGGCCGGGTATTGGCGCAATTGCTGGTCAACCACTGCCTGAATGGCCTGGAGCGTGACCGCCCGGCACTGCCTGCCGTGCTGGTGGACGTGCCAGTCGGTCTGCCAGGGGCAGCGGCCCGCGCCGTGAGTGCGCTGGCCCAGCCAGACGATATGCTCTTGCTGCTGGGGGACAATGGCACGGCGCCCGAGTGGCTGGCGCTGGTGCATGCCGCCCACGAGCGCGACATGACGGTGCTGGCCCTGACCGGGGCGGGCGGGGGGGCCTTGGCCCGTGCGCTGCGCGACACCGATGTGCACGTGTGTGTGCCCCACACCCGTCTGCTGAGGATTCACGAAATGCACCACCTGGTGCTCAACAGTTTGTGTGATGGCATTGATGCCCAGTTGCTGGGCGATGTCACTGAACCGGAGAACCTGGAATGACCCCAATGTTTGTTTGGCAACGCGCCACCGTGTCGGCCCTGGCCGTCGTGACCCTGACACTTGGCCTGGGCGCCTGTGCTCCCTTGGTGGTGGGTGGCGTGGCCACTGGCGTGATCGTGGCGGTTGACCGCCGCACCTCCGGCGCGCAGCTGGAGGATGAAGGGATAGAACTGCGGGCGGCCAATCGCTTGCGTGAGGCACTGGGTGAGCGCGGTCACGTCAACGTGACCAGTTACAACCGCCAAGTGCTGCTGACGGGCGAGGTGCCCACGGCTGATGACAAACTGAAGGTGGAACAGACCCTGGCCAAGGTGGACAACGTGCGTTCGGTGCTCAACGAACTGGCGGTGATGCCCAACACCAGCCTGAGCCAGCGCTCCTCCGATGTCCTGGTGACCGGGCGCATCAAGGCGTCTGTGGTGGATGCGCAGGACCTGTCCACCCACGCCTTCAAGGTGTTGACCGAGCGGGGCACGGTCTACCTGATGGGGCGTGTCACCGAGCGCGAGGCCAAGCGGGTGACCGACATCGCCCGCACGGTGCAAGGCTCGCAGCGGGTGGTCAGGGCCTTTGAAATCATTTCAGAAGAAGAACTGGCCCGGCTGAGCCCCAAACCCGTCGCAGCCCCGGCAGCCAAACCCGCCGGAGACTGATGGGGCAGCGCGCCCGCAGCGGTTCAGTCGGTTTTTTTCTGCAGGCGCTTGACCAGGCTGGAGGTGTCCCACCGCTGGCCGCCCATGCGTTGCACATCGGCATAGAACTGGTCCACCAGTGCGGTCACGGGCACTCGGGCACCGTTGCGGCGGGCTTCTTCCAGCACCAGTCCCAGGTCCTTGCGCATCCAGTCCACGGCAAAACCAAATTCAAACTGGTCGGCCACCATGGTTTTGCCCCGGTTGTCCATTTGCCAGCTCTGGGCCGCGCCTTTGCCGATGACGTCGAGCACCAGGTTCATGTCCAGCCCGGCGTGCTGGCCAAAGGCCACCCCTTCGGCCAAGCCTTGCACCAGACCGGCAATGCAAATCTGGTTCACCATTTTGGCCAGTTGACCGGATCCCGAGTCGCCGATGCGCGTCACCGCACGGGAAAACGCCATGGCCACGGGCAGCATGTGGTCGAACGCAGCCACCTCGCCCCCGCACATGACGGTGAGCACGCCGTTTTCAGCGCCCGCCTGTCCGCCTGAGACGGGGGCATCCACAAACGACAGGCCCAGCTTCTGCGCCTCGGCGGCGAGTTCGCGGGCCACCGCGGCGGAGGCGGTGGTGTGGTCCACCATCACGGCACCGGGCTCCATGCCGGCGAAGGCCCCGTTGGGTCCCAGGGTGACGCCGCGCAGGTCGTCGTCGTTGCCCACGCAGCAGAACACCAGTTCAGCCCCCTGGGCGGCTTCGCGGGGGTTGGTGGCCATTTGTGCCCGCTCACCCAGCGCCAGTTCTTCACACCAGGCCATGGCTTTGGCCGTGGTGCGGTTGTAGACGGTGACCGCATGACCCGCTCTGGCCAGGTGGGCGGCCATGGGGTAACCCATGACACCCAGGCCCAGAAAGGCCACGCGGCGGGGGGGGCAGAACTCGTAGGTCTTGTGGCCGATGTGGCTCATGGTTGTTTCCTGAAAATAATAGCTGAAAGCTGTTTATTGATAAGCGCTAGGCGTCAATTTTGTCAAACAATTGACAGGTGCTCGGTCCCTGAAGACATGTCTTGCGTCTTGGCGCGCTGTGACTGGAGTTTGATTTGCAGCCGCAGGTCGTTGACCGAGTCGGCGTTGCGCAGCGCATCTTCGTAGGTGATGATGTTGCGCTCGTAGGCGTCGAACAGTGCCTGATCGAAAGTTTGCATACCCAGGTTGCGGCTCTTCTTCATGATCTCCTTGATTTCGGAGACCTCACCTTTGAAGATGAGGTCGGCGATCAGGGGGCTGTTGAGCATCACCTCCACCGCGGCATACCGGCCCTTGAAGTCCTGGCGCGGAATCAGCCGCTGCGACACCATGCCGCGCAGGTTCAGTGACAAGTCCATCAGCAGCTGAGTGCGGCGCTCTTCCGGGAAGAAGTTGATGATGCGATCCAGCGCCTGGTTGGCGCTGTTGGCGTGCAGTGTGGCCATGCACAGGTGACCGGTTTCGGCAAAGGCCACGGCGTGTTCCATGGTTTCGCGGTCACGGATTTCGCCCATCAGGATCACGTCGGGGGCTTGGCGCAGCGTGTTTTTGAGGGCGGCTTCCCAGCTGTCGGTGTCCAGACCGATTTCGCGCTGCGTCACCACACAGTTCTTGTGCGCGTGCACAAATTCCACCGGGTCTTCCACGGTGATGATGTGGCCGTAAGAGTTTTCGTTGCGCCAGTCCACCATGGCGGCGAGGCTGGTGGACTTGCCCGATCCAGTGGCCCCCACCACGATGCACAGCCCGCGCTTGGACATGGCAATGTCCTTGAGCACGGCGGGCAGCGACAGGGTGTCGATGGTGGGCAGCACGGTGGGGATCACCCGCATGACCATGCCCACCTTGCCTTGTTGCACAAATGCGTTCACCCGGAAGCGGCCAATGGTCGCGGGGGCAATGGCGAAATTGCATTCCTTGGTGCGCTCGAACTCGGCGGCCTGCTTGTCGCTCATGACCGAGCGCGCCAGGGTGAGGGTGTGGCTGGGGGTCAGCGGTTGGGGGCTGACTTTGGTGACCTTGCCGTCCACCTTGATGGCCGGGGGAAACTCGGCCGTGATGAACAGGTCGCTGCCGCCTCTGCTCACGAGCAGACGCAGCAGGTCGTTGATGAATTTGGTGGCCTGATCGCGTTCCATGGTCGGCGTCCTGGTCAGGTCTTGCGGCCGCCGAGGCGGGCGCTCACCACACGCAGGCGCAAGGACAGCTTGCGGGCCAGCAGGGCAATCAGGGTGGCGGCGATCTGGGGCTCACCGGCAATCATGTGGTCCAGGCTTTCGGCGGTGATGACCGCTATCTGGCATTCCGAGCGGGTCACGCAGGTGGAAAAGCGCACCCCCCCGTCCAGCAACGACATTTCGCCCAGCATTTCCCCCTGTGACACGTTGGCCAGCACCAGCACCTCACCCCATTCCTGTTTGCGCACCACCGAAATGGCGCCCTTGAGCAGCACAAGGAGGTAGTCGCCGTGTTCGTCCTGCTGGATGATTTCTTGCTCGCCCGGCACGCTGGCGAACTGGATGTAGGGCGCCATGCGCTCCACCGACTGCCCCCCCAGGGAGGACATCATGGGGTCCAGCAGCCACAGCTTGCGCAACTGTGTCATGCCCTTTTTCTCGTCCATGGGCTCGGCCTTGACTTGACGAGCCCTGGCCGACCAGCCTGTGGCCTGGGGCAGCGCCGCCGCTTCTGCAGGGTCAAGCGCAAAAAAGCGGGATTCGCCTTCTTCGTGCGGCAAGCCTTCCTCGCCGGTGTTTTTCAGCAGCCCGAAGAAGCGGTTCTTGGTGGTTTTCATGTATTTTTTCTCCCTGTGTGTGCGTCAACCGGGGAAGTTGTCGGGGATTTTGGCCTTGCCCCTGGCTTCTGCCGAGCTGATGACGTTGCGCCGGACCAGGTCGGTCAGGTTTTGGTCCAGTGTCTGCATGCCCACGCTGTTGCCGGTCTGGATGGATGAGTACATCTGTGCCACCTTGGCCTCGCGGATGAGGTTGCGGATGGCGGGGGTGCCCAGCATGATTTCGTGGGCCGCCACACGGCCCTGGCCGTCTTTGGTCTTGCACAGTGTCTGGGAAATGACGGCTTGCAGCGACTCCGACAGCATGGCGCGCACCATTTCTTTTTCTTCGGCGGGGAACACGTCAATGATGCGGTCAATGGTTTTGGCCGCGCTGCTGGTGTGCAGTGTGCCAAACACCAGGTGGCCGGTTTCGGCTGCGGTCATGGCCAGGCGGATGGTTTCCAAGTCGCGCATCTCGCCCACCAGGATGCAGTCGGGGTCTTCCCGCAGGGCAGAGCGCAGGGCGTTGGCAAAACTCAGGGTGTGCGGTCCGACCTCACGCTGGTTGACCAGGCACTTCTTCGATTCGTGCACAAACTCAATGGGGTCTTCCACTGTGAGCACGTGTCCGTATTCGGTTTCGTTCAGGTGGTTGACCATGGCCGCCAGGGTGGTGGACTTGCCCGAACCCGTGGGCCCGGTCACCAGCACCAGACCCCGGGGTTTGAGGGCCAGATCGGCAAAAATTTTGGGACAGTTGAGTTGCTCCAGCGTCAGGATCTTGCTGGGGATGGTCCGAAACACCGCGCCCGCGCCCCGCTGCTGGTTGAAGGCATTGACCCGGAACCGTGCCAGCCCCTCGATTTCGAAGGAGAAATCCACCTCCAGGAACTCTTCATAATGCTTGCGCTGGGTGTCGTTCATGATGTCGTACACCATGGCGTGGACCTGCTTGTGGTCCAGCGCATCGACGTTGATGCGGCGCACATCGCCATGCACCCGAATCATGGGCGGCAGCCCGGCCGACAAGTGAAGGTCTGACGCCTTGTTTTTGACGCTGAATGCCAGCAGTTGGGTGATGTCCATCCCGGTTTCCTCATTGACGGTGTGAGACCAGGGCCAACGCGCGCAAGGTGGCCCGAATTCGAGATTCATTATGACGACGATTGACACCAACCTCCAGCAACTTCAGCAGCGCATCGCCCGCGCCTGTGCCACCACCCAACGCCCCGCGGACAGCGTGCAGCTGCTGGCCGTTTCCAAAACCTGCACGGCCGATGCGGTGGCCCAGGCCGTGGCCGCCGGCCAACGCCAGTTTGGTGAGAACTACATCCAAGAAGGGGTGGAAAAAATCCAGGCGCTGGCCAGCCACCCGCTGCGCGCGGCCCTGGTGTGGCACTGCATTGGGCCGGTGCAGGGCAACAAAACCCGCCTGGTGGCCGAGCACTTCGATTGGGTGCAAACGGTGGACCGCCTCAAAATCGCCCAACGCCTGAGTGAGCAGCGCCCCGCACACCTGCCCCCGTTGCAGGTGTGCCTGCAGGTCAACCTGGATGGGGGCGCCAACAAGTCGGGCCTGGCCCCCGCCGACGTGCGTGCGCTGGCGCAGGCCGTGGCCGCGTTGCCGGGGCTGCGCTTGCGCGGGCTGATGTGCATTCCCGAGCCGACCTCAGATTTTGACGGGCAAAAGGCGCTGTTCACCAGCGCCAGGGCACTGTTTGACTCGCTGAAAGACTGCTCCCCGCAATGGGACACGCTGTCCATGGGCATGAGCGACGACTTGGAGGCGGCCATTGCCGCTGGCAGCACCCTGGTACGGGTGGGGCGTGCGGTGTTCGGCGAACGCCCACCCAAGCCCTGACGCCCTGTGCCACCCGCGTGGCGGGGGCGGTGGGTGCCCCGTGCCCAATCTGCGTCACTTGCCTTTGGTCATGGGGCCTGGCATGGGCTTGATGTTGCCGCAGTTGCTGGAGAGCCATTTGCCGCCACCGCTCATGGTCATGGTTTCGGGCTTGCCTTGGTGGGTGGTGTGGATTTTCATGTCCATGGTGTAGGCCGTGTCACCGGTGAAGGTGTAGGTGCCCTCACCCGTGGTGGGTGGGTTGGTGCACACGAACTTCACCTTCATGCTGCTGCCCGTGCGTGAGCTGATGGTGGTCTGGCAATCACCCTCTTGTTGGCTGGGCATTTCGTTGCGGGCCGCCATGTCCGGGGTGATGCAGAGTTTCAGCGCCATGCCGCCACCCGCGCTGGCCGTGGGCAGGGTGACGCCTTGTTTGGCCATCATCTCTTCCATCATTTTCCGCTGGTCAGGCGGCATGGCCGCCATTTGCTTCTGGGCCTGCGCCATGGCCGCATCCATTTGCGCGTTGCCCCCCACCTTGTGGCTGATTTCCCATAACCCGGGCTTGGTGCTTTGGGCCTGGGCGGTGGACGCGAAAAGCGCCAAGGCAAATGTGACAACTGACAAGCAGCAACTGTGACTCATGAAGGACTCCTTGAAGGTTTTCAGATCTGGCGCAGGGACTTTCCGACAGACCGATTGAGTCACAGAAACGCCCCGAAATCCAATGCAATGGGATTGCCCACAACGTAGCCGCTGGATGTGTTCGAGAGTGGTGGCGGCGCATGATCGGAGGTCAGCAGCAGGCCGCTGCCAATTCCCAGTGCCGTTAGGGAACCATCGTAGAAAGACACGGATGGACTCAGCGATGGGGCAGGCGGATTGTTCAGCAACGCTTGGTGGGCTGCCGGGTCCTTGATAAGGGCCTGAATCTGTGCCGGGATCAGACCATCAAAGGGTGATCTGTCGCTGGAGGCCATTCCATAGTGAAGCTGACCGGATCCGGTAACGACGGTCAGGCCAGGTTGGGTTGGCAGGAGCGCACCAATGACATCGATGGCATTTTGGCGTGTAGGATCAAAGGGGGTGAACGTCGGCATTCAGTGGGCTCCCTGGTGGTCAATCATTGACTGTTGTGACATGTTATATATCAGCCACCCATTTCCTCGCAACCGCATTTGATTGACGCAAGCCCTCCGCGCTGTGGCAAGGGGGTGCGCGTGCACGCACCCCCTTGCCACCATGTCCATGAGACGGGCAGGGCATACCTCTGCCTTCAGACAGGCGTGTAGACCAGGCCCGACTGCGCCAATCCCACTAAGTCAACGCTGACCTTGTTGGCGTCCAACTGAGCGGCTGCGGCCAACATCGCCGCCTGGGTGTATGTGCCCGCTGTGATCAGCCCCGAGAGCGTGTCAACCAGCGTTGTGTCGGTGTCGCTGCCCAAGATGTTGCGCAGCAGCAGTTTGGCAAAGCTGGTGTTGTCTGCACCGCCAGCCAGACTGCTGACAATGCCGTTGGCAACCGCCAGGTCGGCCAAGCCGGACAGGGTCATGCCTCCATCGACCAAGCCCACCACCGTGCCCACCAAGGCCTTGTTTTGCAAGGCGGTCCGGCCAGCCAAAGCACCCAACAGCAGCGCGGTGGTGCCCGCAGAACCATCGGTGTCGAACGCCACACGTTCGTCACGGAAAGCCAGTCTTTCAATGTTGACAAGAGTGTCCGTGCCTTCCGCCGTGGATGTCACAGTGAGGCCTGTGCTGGTCTTGGTCACGGTGTACGCCGTGCGTGAGTTGATGTATTGCGCGGTGTCCCTGCCTGCACCACCGTCAATCACATCATCACCCGCATCGCCACGGAACCAGTTGTTCATTGCGTCGCCTGTCAAGGTGTCGGCAAAAGCCGACCCGCGCACGCCTTCGAAGCTGGTGAACGTGTCGTTGCCGGCCGCGCCTGTGGCGGTGCCAAGAGCCAAGTTGACGATTACGTTGCCGCTGGAGTTGTGGTACAGCAGCCAATCGAAGCCAGCACCACCGTCCATGTTGTCGTCGCCATTGCGCCCCTCAACCAAATTGCTATTGGCATCGCCCACAATAGTGTCGTTGTACGCGGAGCCACGTACCTCAGTGATGTTGGCCAGGGAGTCTGTGCCGCCCCAACCATCCTGCGCAATACCTGTTGACAGGTTCACTGAGACGGCAGCAGGTGAGGTGTCATAACTTGCTCGGTTTTGCCCACCTTTGCCGTCGATGGTGTCATTGCCCGCTCGTCCTTCGAACGATTCGTACAAGGTGGCATCCGCACTACCGGTCAAGATGTCATCATGGTTAGATCCAAAAACTTCTTCGATGCTGATCAGTGTGTCGGTACCGCCGAAGCCGTCCGATGCCGTGCCGTTGCCAAGGCCGCCCAAGGTGACAACTACCCCGGTGGGGCTGGTGTCGTAGTAGGCGCGGTCATATCCGGTGCCACCGTTGATGGTGTCGTTTCCCGCCAGACCACGAAAGCCCTCAAAGCCATCGGTGGCACTGCTCCCGTTGGCTGGATTGCCACCCGTCAGGATGTCATCCAATCGGCTGCCTGTGATGATTTCGATACTGATCAGTGTGTCGGTATCGCCCCAGTTGTCAGTCGCGGTACCTGCCTGGAGGTTGACATTGACACCGCTGCCGGTGGGTTGTTTGGTGCCACCATCGTTGTCGGTACTGCTATAGGTCACGGCATCAAAGCCTGCACCGCCGTTCAGTGTGTCATTGCCCGAGCCGCCTGAGAGCAAATCATTGCCATCGCTGCCGTTCAATGCGTCATTGCCAGCCAGTCCGTTGAGGGTGTCATTGCCCGCCAACCCGTCAATGACGTCGTCGGTAGCACTGCCGGTCAGTGTGTCGTTACCTGTAGTTCCAGTGATGTTCATGAAGTTCTCCCTTGGGTTGGTTGGTTTCGGAATCGACAGCCTATGAGAACCTCAGTCGATTGCACATCCCCCAAAAGGGTGATGTCGGCATAAACGCCACTCCGCATAGACCCTGAGTGTCTGCCGGCATGCGGGTGCTTATGCTGTTGAGCCAACGGCTGCCTGCGGTGGGCAGCCGGGTTGTGTTTTCACAGGGGGGGGTTATGCGCAATTGGGTCTCGGGGGTGTTGATGGTGCCGGTGCTGGCGGTGGCGCAGGCGGGTTTTCCGACGGAGTTTCCGGAAGGGGCGGCGGTGCTGGCGCCCTCTGAACTCCAAAAGCGGCTCACCGGGCAGGTGGTCAACATGACCTACGCCAATGGCACCAAAGTGAGGGTGGAATACAAAGACACTTACGCTTACCTCAATACGGGCAATGCCCAAGACTCGGGCAAATGGCGCACAGAAGGTTCTCAGGTCTGTATTGATTGGGCCAGGTTCACGGCGGTGTGCTTTGAAGTTCGAGACGTGAAAGGGACTCTGTATGCCAAGCGGACGGCCAATGGAGAAATCGTCGCCATGCCGCTGCAGTAGCCGTTGAACTGTTGAAGGGGTGAGGTGGTGGGCACTGCCAAAGGGCAATGCCCAATGGTCTGTCTTGACGGGATGGGCGGGCTGAACAAATGCCTGCGCAAGACAGCCGCTTCCGGCTCTCAGACCACGGCGGCGCCCAGTGACATCACCAACCGCGTCAGGCTGGCCTTTTGGGTGACGCGGGTTTTGCTGTAAATCGCCTTGACGTGGGTGGGCAGGGTTTCTTCAGTCACCTTGGCATTCAGCGCGGCATCGCGGTAGGACATGCCTTGGGCCAGAGACAGGGCAATGCGTGACTCCGCCGGTGTCAGCCCCAATTGCTTTTGCAGTTGGGCGGGTGGCGGCAGGTTCACCTGGTCTGGGTCAGTCACAAACACAATGAAATGCGCCCCTTCGTGGGTTTGTATGGGGTCGGTTTGCTCCAAGGGGCAGCACTGAAGGGTGTAGGTTGATGCGGTGCTCTGGCGTTTGACTTGAAACGTCTCGCCAAAAGCACCCCTGTCAGTGATGGGCAGGCGGGCGATTTGGGTCATCCAGTCGGTGGCCGTCTGGACGGGCGCACTCTGGGTGGACATGGCCCTCAGTTGCCCGTTTGCGTCAACTGACAGCCCGTCGTGGCGGTTGAGTGCCCGTTGGCCTGCTGCGTTGGTGAACATCACGCGCAACTGCTGGTCCAGCAACATCACGCCCACCGTCAATCGGTCCAGCGCGGCACGCAGAGACTGCTCCTGGTGCCTGGCCAAGTTGAGCCTGTGCATCATCCCCAGCGCCCTTGATAAATGGGGCAACAGCAGCGTCAGCCATTCCTTGTCGCCGAGGCCGAAAGGACCGGCACTTTGGTCTCTGTAAATGGACGTGATGGTGGCGGGCAGCCCTGGCTCGCCCTCAAAAATGATGCCGGCGCACACATGCTCCACGTCGTGGGCACTCAAAAACTCGCGGTAGTACACCGAGGCATGCAGCTCGGCGGTGGGCAGCATGTCTTGGTCGGTGATGACGTTGCCGGTTCTAGCCAACCCCCGTTGCTGCGCACCCTGCGTCCAAACATCGAGGGCGATGTATTTGCTGGCCCACAGGGCTATGTAGGCATCGTCCATTTGCCACGGAAAAATGAAGCCACCCTCTTGGGGTGCTGCCAGGGGGGTGAACAGCAGTGCCCGCGTGCCACCCATTGAACGGCCCACACTGGCGACAGCATCGCCCCAGACTGCGGGGTTGGCGCTGGCGGCATAGATGCGGTGCACGAGTTCACTGAACTCGGCTAGGCGGTTACCGGGGAGAGTGGTGGTGTGCATGGGGTTGTGGGCGGGCTGATGTGCCGAGTGTCGGAGGCGCACCTGACAAATGGCATTCGGTGTTTACCCGGGTGTTGCTTCCAGCCACCACGTGTCCCACTAAAGCGGCAAGCACGAACTGTTTTTCACCTCTTCCATGACCGCGTAGGTGCGGGTTTCGCGCACACCGGGCAGTTGCCACAGCACGCTGCCTGCAAAGTCGCGGTAGGCGGCCATGTCGGCCATGCGGGTTTTGAGCAAATAGTCAAACCCGCCCGCCACCATGTGGCATTCCATGATGGCCTCGTGCACCTGCACGGCGGCCTTGAACTGGTCAAACACATGGGGCGTGGTGCGGTCCAGCAGCACCTCGATGAACACCATCATGCCCCGCCCCAGCTTGAGCGGGTTGAGGCGTGCCTCGTAACCCAGGATGTAGCCCTCGCGCGTCAGGCGCTGGGTGCGCGCCAGCACGGCGGTGGGCGACAGCGCCACCACCTCGGCCAGCCGCTGGTTGGGCAGGCGGCCATCGGCTTGCAGGGCGGCCAGAATTTTGAGGTCGATGCGGTCCAGGTGTTCATGGGGGGTCATGGCGTGAATTATTCACTGTCCAGGTGCCTGTCAATGGTGAAAAATTCACCATTGTTTGGCGGATCATGCGCACATTCACTTGTTGCCCAAAGGCCCCGACATGTTTCTGCCCAACCCCTACCGCCCCGAATCCTCTGTGCTCTCCCACCGCCTGGCCGCACTGGAGGGTGCACTGAACTGGCCCGCCGTGGTCACCGCTTCTGCCCCCTGGGTGCAGGCCGTGCGCGACAACCCACCGCCCTTCTGGGCCATGGAGAGCCTGCTGAAGGAGTACCCCATTTCCAGCGCCGAGGGCCTGGCCCTGATGCGCCTGGCCGAGGCCCTGCTGCGGGTGCCCGATGCCGAAACCGCCATGGCCCTGACCGCCGACCAATTGGGCCGCGCGGACTTTGATGGTGGCGAGCACGCCAGCCACGCGGCCCACGGCGACGGCGCGCACGCGGGCATCAGCCGCAGCACGCTGGCGCGGCTGTCCAGCAGCGCCATTGCCTTGTCCAAGAAGTTCTTGCCCGACCCCAACTCGGGCGAGCAGCCCAGCCTGTTCACCCGGCTGGGTGCGCGCACCGTCGTGGCGGCCACGCTGCGCTCGGTGCAGTTGTTGGGGCGGCAGTTTGTGCTGGGCCAGACCATTGCCGACGCGCAAAAAGAGGCGGCCAGCGCCCGCAAAAAGCAGGCGGGTTTGAGGTTCAGCTACGACATGCTGGGCGAAGGCGCCCGCACCGAGGCCGATGCCCAGGCCTACCTGGCCAGCTACACACAGGCCATTGAAGCGATAGCCAACAAGTCATCCACAGCAAGCGATACCGCCGAAAATGATGGTATATCCATCAAACTCAGTGCCCTGCACCCGCGCTACGAAGACGCGCAAACCCAGCGCGTGCTGACCGAGTTGGTGCCCCGCGTGTGGGGGCTGTGCCAGCAGGCGGCGCGGGCCAACATCAACCTGACCATCGACGCCGAAGAGGTGGACCGGCTGGAGCTGTCGCTGGTGGTTTTTGATGCGCTGGCCGAGCGCGTGGCCGCCGAGTGTCCGCAGTGGAGCGGCTTTGGTTTGGCCCTGCAGGCCTACCAGACGCGGGCGCTGGAACTGGTGGAGCACGTCATTGCGGTGGCCCGGCAGCACCGCATCCGGCTCATGTGCCGACTGGTCAAGGGCGCGTACTGGGATGCCGAAATCAAGCGCGCCCAGGAGCTGGGCCTGGCGCACTACCCCGTGTTCACGGAAAAGCACCACACCGATGCCAGCTACCTGGCCTGCGCCCGCGCCTTGTTGGCCGCACCCGATGCCATTTACCCGCAGTTCGCCACGCACAACGCGGGCACCATCGCGGCCATTTTGCAAATGGCGGGGTCGGTCACGCCCGCTGTAACGTTACCCACAGGCGGCACCGAGGCGGCGGGCGTTGCTTTGGCGGGCCGCGCAGCGCCCCAAGGCTCAGTGCCGGGAGGCAGTGTGAGCGGCGGCCGCTTCGAGTTGCAGCGCCTGCACGGCATGGGCGAGGGCATTTACCGCGAGGTACTCAAGCACCCGGCGGTGCGCTGTCGGGTGTACGCGCCCGTGGGCCAGCACCGCGACTTGCTGGCCTACCTGGTGCGCCGCTTGCTGGAGAACGGTGCCAACTCTTCCTTTGTGCACCAACTGGCCGATGAGTCCGTGGGCATGGATGTGCTGCTGGCTTCGCCCATGGACCAGTCGGCCGAGTTCGCCGCCAGCGCCCAACCGCCCCTCAACCTACCCCTGCCGCCCGACCTGTTTGGCCCCGCCCGGCGCAACAGCAGCGGCCTGGACCTGACCGTGGCCGCCCACCGCGACCCGCTGTTGGCTGCCTATGCCCAGATCAGCGTGCCCGTGGTGCCAGAGTTTGATGCCAAATTGGCCTCTGACGCTTACCAGAAAAGCGCCAGCAGCTATCAGCAGTGGAGCGCCGCGCCGTTGGAGCACCGCGCCGCCATACTGCGCGCCGCTGCCGATGCGCTGGAGGCCGACACGCCGCGCTTTTGTGCCCTTCTGGTCAAAGAAGCCCACAAAACCTGGGGCGACACCGTGGCCGAAGTGCGCGAGGCGGTGGATTTTTTGCGTTACTACGCCAACCAGGCTGAACGCATCATGCAGCCCATTGAGCTGCCTGAGGTGGACAGTCTGTGGGCAGAGCACGATTCGCCGCCGGGCCGCCCCAAGGCGAATCAGCCCCCTCGGGGGGGAGCGAACAGCGTGAGCGTGGGGGCACATTTCAAGGGTTGGGGCGTGACAGGCGAGCGCAACACCCTGCGGCTGACCGCACGCGGCGTGTGGGTGGCCATCAGCCCCTGGAACTTTCCGCTGGCCATTTTTCTGGGTCAGGTGGCTGCCGCTCTGGCCACCGGCAACACCGTGCTGGCCAAGCCCGCCGAGCAAACCCCTGCTGTGGCGCTGGAAGCCGTGCGCCTGCTGCACGCCGCCGGCGTGCCCGCCGACGCACTGCAACTCATCCACGGCCCCGGCGAGACGGTGGGTGCCGCACTGGTCGCTTTGCCCGGCGTGGCGGGCGTGGTGTTCACCGGCTCCACACAGGTGGCCAAGCTCATCCAGCGGGCGTTGGCCGCCAAGGACGGCCCCATCGTCCCACTGATTGCCGAAACCGGCGGCCTCAACGCCATGCTGGTGGACAGCACTGCCCTGCCCGAGCAGGTGGCCGATGCCGTGGTGCAAAGCGCCTTTCGCAGCGCAGGCCAGCGCTGCTCGGCCCTGCGCCTGCTGTGCGTGCACGAGGCCGTGGCCGATGGCGTGCTGCACATGATTGCCGGTGCCGCCCAGGAGTTGTGCGTGGGCAACCCCGCCGAACTGGCCACTGACGTCGGCCCGCTGATCGACGCCGAGGCGTTTGAAGGCATCAGCCGCCATGTGGTGCGGCTGAAAAAAGAGTCAAAACCGCTGCTATCGCTTGATGCGATTGATTTATCAGCTATGCCTAACTTGATGCCGCCGCAGATGTTCGAGGTGGCGGGTGTGGCTGCCGTGGGCGAGGAGATTTTTGGCCCCGTGTTGCAAGTGCTGCGCTGGGGGCCGGGTTGCGCCGGGCTGGAAACGCCCGAAGCCGTGGTGCGCGCCATCAACGTGCTGGGCTATGGCCTGACCTTCGGCATACAGACCCGCATCGACAGCCGGGCCCAGGCGCTGGCCGGGGCCGCCCACATTGGGAACGTGTACGTCAACCGCAACATGATCGGTGCGGTGGTGGGCCTGCAGCCCTTCGGTGGCGAAGGCCTCAGCGGCACCGGCCCCAAGGCGGGCGGGCCGCACTACCTGTACCGCTTTTGCGCCGAGCAGACCGTGACCATCAACACCACGGCGGCGGGGGGGAATGTGGCGCTGCTGGCCTGATCTGCGGGGGGGCGTGCCACCGGGGGCCCGCTGCGGTCCTCACTGCCCGCTGGTTTCGTGGCGGTCGGCGGCGCAGTAAATTTCGGCGGCCATGCGGTGGTCGGTGCGTGCCCAGCGGTCGGCGTGACCCCTGGCCTCGGCGGCTTCCTGGGCGCGGGTGGCGGGGCGAGCGCGGGGCGCAGACGGGGTGCTGATCTGGGCCAGCAAGGCCAACAGCAGGTGTTTGAACGCCGTGGCCAGTTCCCCCAGGGCGGCGCCCACGCGGGGTTGGGCATCGGTGTGGTAGGCGGTGGTGCTCATGGTGTTTCCCTTCGAGGTGTGAATTTGCTGCACTGCAGTATAGGGTAAACCCTGATTTTTTGCTCAGTCCTTTCCACTTGACCGTCCACCCCCATCACTCCGGCACAATGCGCCGATTGCTTGTGGAGGTTGCTGCCGTGATTGCATCCGTGTTGGCCATTTGTGTGGGCGCATCAGTCGGTGCGGTGCTGCGCTGGGGGCTTGGCTTGGCCCTCAACGCCGTTTGGACTCCGTTGCCGCTGGGAACGCTGGTGGCCAATCTCGGTGGTGGCTACCTCATTGGCTTGGCGCTGGCCGTGTTTGGCAACCACCCAGCCTGGGCGCCCGAGTGGCGCTTGTTGGTCATCACCGGTTTTTTGGGGGGGTTGACCACGTTTTCCACTTTCTCCGCCGAAGTCACCACCCTGATGCAGCAGGGGCGCCTGCTGTGGGCGGGGCTGGCCATTTCGGCCCATGTGGTGGGGTCGCTGGCCATGACCCTGCTGGGCCTGGCCACTGTGGGCCTGATGCGCCAGGGCTGAGGAGTTCGCCCGTGCCGGGGGGGGCCTTGCAATCGGGGTGAACAGGCCAGCGGCTACCATGCGCGCCATGACCGATTCCCGCTCCGCCCACCAGCCCGCCGTGCTGGGCATTGACTTTGGCACCTCCAACTCCGCCGCCGCCTGCCGTTTGGGCCATGGCCCCGCCCAGCCCCTGGTGCTGGAAGGCACGGCCACCGCCCTGCCCACGGCCATCTTCTTCAACGCGGAAGACCACCGCACCCACTTTGGCCGAGATGCCATTGCCCAGTACCTGGCCGGAACCGAGGGGCGGTTGATGCGCTCGCTCAAAAGCCTGCTGGGCAGTCCGCTGCTGCTGGAGAAGACCGAGGTCAACGGCCAGGCCATCAGCTTTCAGGAAATCATCACCACCTTCCTGCTGGAAATCAAACGCCGCGCCCAGGCGCAAATGGGCACCGCGCCCACCCACGTCGTGCTGGGACGCCCCGTGCACTTTGTGGACGACGACCCCGAGCGCGACGCGCTGGCCCAACTCATGCTCAGCCAGGCCGCCGACGCCGCTGGTCTGCGCAATGTGCGCTTTCAGCTGGAGCCCATCGCCGCCGCGTTCGACTACGAGCAGCGCATTGCCCGCGACAGCGTGGTGCTGGTGGTGGACATTGGGGGTGGCACATCGGACTTCACCGTGGTCAGGCTGCGCGCGCCGCGCCCGGGCGGTACCGCCCGCCGGGGCGACCGTGGCCAGGACATTCTGGCCACGCGGGGTGTGCACATCGGCGGCACCGACTACGACCAGCGCCTGAGCCTGGCCCACGCCATGCCGCTGTTGGGGTTCAAACACACCGGACCCGACGGGCGCGAGGTGCCCAGCAGCGTGTTTTTTGACCTGGCCACCTGGCACCTGATCCACTGGCGCTACTCGGCCAAGGCCATCCGCGAGGCCCAGGCCCTGCGCACCAACTACAGCCAACCCCAGTTGCACCAGCGCCTGATGACTGTGCTGCAAGAGCGCCTGGCCCACCACATGGCCAACGACGTCGAGCAGGCCAAGATTGACATCAGCCGGGCCAGCCAGTCGGCCACGGCCAACCCGTCGGCCCACATGGACTTTGCCTACCTGGAGGCTGGTTTGGGCGCCGACATCGACGCCGCCGGTCTGGCCGCGCAACTGGCGGCGCTGCTGGGGCAGGTGGTGCAGTGCGCGCTGGACTGCACCCAAGCCGCGGGCCTGCGCCCCCAGCAGCTGGACGCGGTTTACCTCACCGGCGGATCCAGCGCCCTGGCCACTTTTCAGCAGGCCCTGCAGCAGGCCTTTGCCGGTGTGCCGCTGGTGGAGGGCGACCTGTTCGGTGGCGTGGCCGCCGGGCTGGTGTATGGCGTGGACTGACAGTGGCGGGTCACTCCGGTGTGGCTCGTCAAAAAATCATTGATAGCTAAAAAGTCAACGCCATCAAGCGCTAGGTGCCTTTTTTGTTGAATTTTTTCCGCTGGTGCTGTCGCCCACGGCGGCTTCCAGCCGCTGGCACAGCAAGCGCAGCACCTCCACCCGGCTCCAGAGCTTGTCGTTGCAGGCCACCACGTGCCAGGGGGCAATGTCGGTGGAGGTGCGGTCAATCATGTCGTCCACCGCCAAGGCGTACTGCGGCCACTTGTCGCGGTTGCGCCAGTCGTCTGGGGTGATCTTGTAGGCCTGGTGGGGCGTGGTCTGGCGGTCTTCAAAGCGCTTGAGCTGCTCCTCGGGCGTGATGGCCAGCCAGAACTTCAGCACCAGCGCACCGGCTTGCGTTTGCTGCTCTTCAAAGGCGTTGATCTCGTCATAGGCGCGGGTCCAGGCGTGTTCGCTGCAAAAACCCTCCACCCGCTCCACCA
Organism: uncultured Hydrogenophaga sp.; assembly: GCA_964396895.1. Taxonomy (GTDB): domain Bacteria; phylum Pseudomonadota; class Gammaproteobacteria; order Burkholderiales; family Burkholderiaceae_C; genus UBA2334. Next base: position 40,746 of record CAYNGJ010000019.1, read on the forward strand.
GCACCCGGCCATACCAAGACCTGTCAAAAATGACCGTGTGCTGCCACCGCGGCAGGTAGCGCCAGAACCGCCACAGGTAGGGCTGGGCGCGTTCCGGCTCGTTGGGCGCGGCGACTGGCACCACCCGGTAGTGCCGTGCGTCCATCGCTTGGGTGATGCGGCGAATGGTGCTGCCCTTGCCCGCAGCGTCCATGCCCTCGAACACCAGCACCAGCGAGCGTTTTTGCATGGCCGGTGAGCGCAGCAGCACGTTCATGCGGCCCTGCAGGCGGGCCAGCTCGTTGTCATAGTCTTTGCGCGAGAGCTGGCGCTGGTAGTCGAAGCTGTCCATCAGGCTGCGTCCGTCCAGCGGTGCGGGCGGTTGCGGCGCGGCGTGGCGGGGTGTGGGCCTGGGGGGCAGGCCCGCGCGCTGCAAGTAGCTCAACAGGTAGTTGCCCGCAGTGATGGCCCGGTAGTTGGGGTCGCTGCCGTCTATCACCAGCCACGGGGCCTCCCCGGTGCTGGTTTTGCGCAGCGCCTTGGCCGACGCCTGAATGAATGGGCCATAGCGTTCCAGGCGTTCCCAGTCGGCGGGGGTGACGCGCCAGGTGGTTTTGGGGTCTTTTTCAAGGGCTTTCAGCCGCTGGCGCACACCGTCGCGCGTCATGTGGAACCACAGCTTGACCAGCAGCACCCCTTCGGCCACCAACATGCGCTCGAAGGCCCGGATTTCCTCCAGCCGCGCCTGGAACCTGGCCTTGTTGTCCTGTCCCAGCGCATGGTGCACGATGGGTTCGGTGTACCAGTTGCCAAACAGAATCCCCACATGGCCCTTGGGGGGCAGTACCTGCCAGAAGCGCCACATGGCGGGTCGACCGTGGAGGCCGTCGGTCGGGTCGTTCGCGGTGGGGGAGGCAAAGGCGTCCGTGCGGATGTGGCGCGGGTCCATCCATTCGTTGAACAGGTTGACCGTTTCGCCCTTGCCCGCACCGTCCACGCCGTTGACCAGCACCACCACCGCGTGGTGTTGGTTGGCCAGCATGGCGAATTGGGCCTCCAGCAGCGCCTGGCGCAGCAGGGGTTCGGCCTTTTTGTAGGCTTTCTTGCCCAGTTGGTGGCCAATTTCGGCGGATTCAAACATGCGTCACTCCTGCGGCTGGTCCGGTGGTGTTCCTGCCGCGTGGCAGGGGCAGATGCCAGTTTGCCACGTCAAGGGGGGTGCTCAATGTGTGGGGTGGGACGCTGTGCGGTTGGTGCGCAGCCAGAAATCACACACCTGTTTCATGGCGCCCAGAAAATCGGCAAAGTCGGTGGGCTTGGCCACGTAGGCGTTGCTGCCCGAGGCGTAGGCCCGCTGCAGGTCGGCTGGCTCGGCCGACGAGGTCAGCACCACGATGGGGGTGTGCTTCAGATGCGCCGAGGTCTTGACCTCGCGCAGCACCTCAAAGCCATCGCGCACGGGCATTTTCAGGTCCAGCAGCACCACCTGGGGGTCGGTGCCCGTGCGCCCGGCGTAGCGCCCCCGCCGAAACAGGTAGTCCAGCGCCTGCTGCCCGTCGCTCACGTGCTCCACGTGGTTGCCTTGCCCGTAGCGTGCCAGCGCAATGCGGGTGAGGTCGGCCTCGTCGGCGTTGTCCTCGACCAGAAGGATGGATGGGGGGTGTGGGGTCATGGTGACGGATGGGTGTGCGCAGTGTTCATTGTCAACGCAATTGCTGACAAAAACCTTGTGGGGAACCCGTGCCCCAACGGGTCTGGGGGCAGAAAGTGTCGTGCTAAGCTGCCCGATTGACCTGAACACGAGCGGTTGCGGTCGCGCCGCTGCACCCATCTGGAGACACACATGCCTGGTTTGCTGCCCAACGTCGATCCCGACGGTCTGCTGGAATTTTCGGTGGTCTACACCGACCGCGCCCTCAACCACATGTCGGCCCGCTTTCGCGGCGTGATGACCGACATTTCCGCCATCCTGAAAGAGGTTTACCACGCCCAGGCCGCCGTGCTGGTACCGGGCAGCGGCACCTTTGGCATGGAGTCGGTGGCACGCCAGTTTGCCACGGGCAAAAAAGTGCTGGTCATTCGCAACGGCTGGTTCAGTTACCGCTGGACGCAGATTTTTGACATGGGCAGCATCCCGTCCGAGTCCATTGTGCTGAAAGCCCGCCAGGTGGACGGCTCGCACCAGGCGCCCTGGGTGCCTTGCCCCGCTGAAGAGGTGGCCGCCACCATCCGCGCCGAAAAACCCTCCGTGGTGTTTGCCCCGCACGTCGAGACCGCCGCCGGCATGATCCTGCCCGATGACTACCTGCGCACCGTGGCCGAGGCCGTGCACGAGGTGGGCGGGCTGTTTGTGCTGGACTGCATTGCCTCAGGGGCCATGTGGGTCAACATGGTCGACACGGGTGTGGACGTGCTGGTGTCGGCACCGCAAAAGGGCTGGAGCGGTTCGCCCGCTTGCGCCATGGTCATGCTCAGCGAGCGCGCCCGCGCCGCCATTGACGGCACCACCAGCACCAGCTTTGCCTGCGACCTGAAAAAGTGGCTGCAAATCATGGAGGCTTTTGAAAACGGTGGCCACGCCTACCACACCACCATGCCCACCGACGCGCTGGCCCGCTTGCGCGAGGTGATGCAGGAAACGCGCGATTACGGTTTTGAGAAGGTGCGCCAGGAGCAAATTGCTCTGGGCGAGCGGGTGCGTGCGCTGTTCGAGAGCCGGGGCATCCACAGCGTGGCGGCCGACGGCTTCAAGGCCCCAGGCGTGGTGGTGAGCTACACCAACGATGCCGACATCCAGAACAGCAAAAAATTTCTGGCGTTGGGCCTGCAAACCGCCGCTGGTGTGCCCTTGCAGTGTGGCGAGGGGGCGGATTTCACCACCTTCCGCGTGGGCCTGTTTGGCCTGGAAAAACTGCACCACGTCGAGCGCAGCGTGGCCCACCTGGCCACGGCACTCGACCAGATGGGCATCACCGGCCACCGTTGAGGTGGGGCGCAGGGGGCCTCAGCCCCAGCGCAGCATCAGCGGCATCAAGACGCTGGCCAGCACCGCCTGCATCCCCAGCGCCAAGCCGGCGTAAGCGCCCGCATCGGCGTTCACCTGCAGGGCGCGAGCGGCCCCAATGCCGTGGCTGGCCGTGCCCAGGGCGAAGCCCCGTGCCTGCCAGTCGGCGGGTGAGTCGCCCACGCCCAGCAGCCGAAACAAGGGCCTGGCGCTGAGGGCACCCACCAGGCCGGTCACCACCGCCACCACCGCTGCCAGTGCGGGAATGCCGCCCAGGCTTTCCGCGATGCCCATGGCCACGGGCGCTGTCACCGACTTGGGCGCCAGTGAGCGCAACACATCGCCCGGCAGGTCCAGCGCCCAGCCCAGGGCCACCGCCGAACCGGCGGCGGCGGCGCCACCGGCCAGCGAGGCCGCGAGCAAGGGGCGCCAGCGCTGGGCCAGCTCGGCGCGGCGCTGCCACAGCGGCCAACCCAGGGCCACCACCGCAGGCCCCAGCAGCACATGGATGAACTGCGCCCCCGAGAAGTAGGTGGGATAGGCCGTGCCCGTGGCCATCAGCAGCCCCGCCAGCGCCACCACCGACCACAGCACGGGGTTGGCCCAGGGGGCCTGGTCCCACCGGGTGTACAGGCCATGCGCCACCACGTACACACTCAGCGTGGCGGTGAGACCAAACAGGGGCGTGGCCGACAGGTAGGTCCACAGCTCAACAAAGGTGTTCATGGGTCGGATGTGGGGTGCGGTTGGCGCAGCAGGCGGCGCAGCACCAGGGCGGTCACGGCCAACCCCACCCAGGTGGACACCACCACCACGAGCAGCAGGCGCAGGCCATGGGCTTGCAGCAGGCCGAGGTGGGTCATGACGCCCACCCCCACCGGGACGAAGAGCAGCGAGAGGTGTTGCAACAGTGCAGAGGCCGCCGCCTCCAGTGGCGCACGCAGCGGTGGCCAGCTCAGCAGGGCCGCCAGCAGCACCATGCCCACCACCGGGCCTGGCACCGGCAGGTGCCAACTGCGCGCCAGCAGTTCACCCACGGCTTGCAGCATCAGCAGCCCGGCCAGGCCTTGGAGGGGCTGCATGGCGCGCGTCACCCGGCGGTCAGAACCGCTCCAGCTCCGGGTGCTTGATGACCCCGGCGCGCACCAGCATTTTTCCGTACTCTGCGCAGCGGTGTTTGGTGGGAATGACCTTGCCGGGGTTGAGCAGCTCGGCGGGGTCAAAGGCCCGCTTGACACCAAACATCTGTTCGTTTTCCTCGGCGGAAAACTGCACGCACATGCTGTTGAGCTTTTCCACGCCCACGCCGTGCTCGCCCGTCACGGTGCCGCCCATGGCCACGCTGGTTTCCAGGATGTCGGCACCGAACAGCTCGCAGCGGCGCAGTTGGTCGGGGTCGTTGGCATCAAACAAAATCAGCGGGTGCAAGTTGCCGTCGCCCGCGTGGAACACGTTGCAGCAGCGCAGCTGGTACTTCTTTTCCATCTCGGCAATGGCCAGCAGGATGTCGGCCAGGCGCTTGCGCGGAATGGTGGAATCCATGCACATGTAGTCGGGGCTGATGCGCCCGCTGGCCGGGAAGGCGTTTTTGCGCCCGCTCCAAAAGCGCAACCGCTCGGCCTCGTTCTGGCTCACGGCAATGGCCGTGGCCCCGCAGCCGCGCAGCACGTCGCTCATGCGGCCAATTTCTTCTTCCACTTCTTCAGGCGTGCCGTCGCTCTCGCACAGCAAAATGGCGGCGGCGTTGAGGTCGTAGCCCGCGTGCACAAAGTCTTCCACGGCGGCGGTCATGGGCTTGTCCATCATCTCCAGCCCGGCGGGAATGATGCCGGCGGCAATCACGGCGGCGACGGCGTCACCCGCTTTGCGCACGTCGTCAAAGCTGGCCATGATGCAACGGGCCAACTGGGGCTTGGGCACCAGCTTGACCGTGACTTCCATGACCACGGCCAGCATGCCTTCGCTGCCGATGAGCACGCTCAGCAAGTCCATGCCCGGCACGTCCAGCGCGTCGGAGCCGAACTCGACCGGCTCGCCCGCCATGGTGAAACCCTTGACCTTCAGGATGTTGTGCACCGTGAGGCCGTACTTCAGGCAGTGCACACCGCCCGAGTTTTCGGCCACGTTGCCGCCGATGGTGCAGGCGATCTGGCTGCTGGGGTCGGGGGCGTAGTACAGGTTGAACGGTGCGGCGGCCTCGCTGATGGCCAGGTTGCGCACACCGGCCTGCACCACGGCTGTGCGGCTCAGGGGGTTCACCTTCAGAATGCGGTTGAACTTGGCCAGGCTCATGGTCACGCCCAGTTCGTGGGGCATGGCCCCGCCCGACAGGCCGGTGCCCGCGCCGCGGGCCACCACGGGCACCTTCAGGGCGTGGCAGGTGGCCAGCACGGCGGCCACCTGGGCTTCGGTCTCGGGCAGCGCCACCACCAGGGGGCGCTGGCGGTAGGCGGTGAGACCGTCGCACTCGTAGGGCACGGTGTCTTCCAGCTGGTACAGCAGTGCGTGTGAAGGCAAATGTGCCTCCAGCGCTTTCACCACCTGGGATTGCAGCTCTGTTTTTTGTGCTTTTGAAGCGGCGCTGGTGGGGGTGTTGGCGATCATGGCTGGGGCACCGCCAGGGGCGGCCACGGGTGGGTTGAACACAGGCTGGCCAGTGTAGGACAAGGCCTGCGGCGCCGGTTGAAGAAAACTTCAGGGGTTTGTGAAAACGCCCGCATCCCATCGGTTTATAGATATTGGCTATTCGAGCCATGCATTCCATTGCCTTGTGCGATTGGATTCGACGGCCTACAGTTTGGACACCCTTTTCACCGGAGACCACCATGAGCAACCCATCTGCCGCTGCCCAATGCCCCTTCCACGCCAGTGCCGGTGCCCGCACCACGCACGGCGCGCAGTCCAACGCCAACTGGTGGCCCAACCAGTTGAACCTGGCCATCCTGCACCAGCACAGCCCCGCCTCCAACCCCATGGACGCGGACTTTGACTACGCCCACGCCTTTGGGCAATTGGACTACGCGGCGCTCAAGACCGACCTGGTCGCCCTGATGACCGACAGCCAAGACTGGTGGCCCGCCGACTGGGGCCACTACGGCGGCCTGTTCATCCGCATGGCCTGGCACTCGGCAGGCACCTACCGCACGGCCGACGGTCGGGGTGGTGCCAGCACCGGCAACCAGCGCTTTGCCCCCATCAACAGTTGGCCCGACAACGGCAACCTGGACAAGGCGCGCCGCCTGCTGTGGCCCATCAAGCAAAAGTACGGCAACGCCATTTCCTGGGCCGACCTGTTCATTCTGGCGGGCAACGTCGCCATGGAGTCCATGGGCTTCAAAACCTTTGGCTTTGGCGGTGGCCGTGCCGACATCTGGGCCCCCGAAGAAGACATTTACTGGGGGGCTGAAAAAGAGTGGCTGGCCTCCAGCGACAAGCCCAACAGCCGCTACAGCGGCGAGCGCGCGCTGGAAAACCCGTTGGCCGCCGTGCAAATGGGCCTGATCTACGTCAATCCCGAAGGCCCGGACGGCAACCCCGACCCCGTGGCCAGCGGCCGCGACGTGCGCGAAACCTTTGCCCGCATGGCCATGAACGATTACGAGACCGTGGCCCTGGTGGCCGGTGGCCACACTTTTGGCAAGGCCCACGGCGCGGGCGACCCCGCCAAAGTGGGCCCCGAGCCCGAGGCCGCGCCCATGGAGGCCATGGGCTTTGGCTGGATCAACACGCACGGCAGCGGCAAGGGTAGCGACACCACCACCAGTGGCATTGAAGGCGCGTGGAAGCCCAACCCCACCACCTGGGACATGGGCTACTTCAAGGTGCTGTTCGGCTACGAGTGGGAACTGGTGAAAAGCCCCGCCGGCGCCCACCAGTGGCGCGCCAAGGACGTGGCCGATGAAGACATGGTGGTGGATGCGCACGACCCCACCCAAAAACACGCGCCCATGATGACCACGGCCGACCTGTCGCTGCGCTTTGACCCGGCGTACGAAAAAATCTCGCGGCACTTTGCTGCCCACCCCGATGAATTTGCCGACGCCTACGCCCGTGCCTGGTTCAAGCTGACCCACCGCGACATGGGTCCCAAGTCCCTCTACCTGGGCCCCGAAGTGCCCGCCGAAGACTTGATCTGGCAAGACCCCCTGCCCAGCGTGGACCACCCGCTGGTCGACGCGCAAGACGTGGCCGACCTGCAAACCCGCATCGCTGCCACCGGCCTGAGCGTGGGCGAGTTGGTGTCCACCGCCTGGGCCTCGGCATCCACCTTCCGGGGCTCTGACAAGCGCGGCGGCGCCAACGGTGCCCGCATTCGCCTGGCTCCCCAGAAAGACTGGGACGTGAACCAGCCAGAAAAGCTGGCCAAGGTGCTGGCCGCATTGGAGACCATACAGGTCACCTTCAATGCCGCACAGACCGACGGCAAGCGGGTGTCGCTGGCCGACCTGATCGTGCTGGCCGGTGGTGTGGGGGTGGCGCAGGCGGCCCAGGCCGCAGGCCACCGCGTGGGCGTGCCCTTCGCCCCCGGCCGCACCGACGCCACGCAGGCGCAGACCGATGCCGAGTCGTTCGACGTGCTCGAACCCCTGGCCGACGGCTTCCGCAATTACCGCCAGAGCGCATTCAGCGTGGCACCTGAGAACATGCTGCTTGACAAGGCGCAGTTGCTGGGCCTGAGCGCGCCCGACATGGCGGTGCTGGTGGCGGGCCTGCGCGTGCTGGGGGCCAATCACGGCGGTTTGGCCCACGGCGTGTTCACCCAGCGCCCCGGCCAGTTGACCCCGGACTTTTTCACCAACCTGGTGGACATGTCCACCGCCTGGAAGCCCACCGGCGACAACGCCTACGAAGGTCGGGACCGTCAGACAGGCGAACTGAAGTGGACGGCCACGCGCGTGGACTTGGTTTTTGGCTCCAACTCGCAACTGCGCGCCCTGGCCGAGGCGTATGCCCAGCGCGACAACGGCACCAAGTTTGTGCGTGACTTTGTGAAGGCCTGGACCAAGGTGATGAACCTGGACCGCTTCGACCTGCCCCGCTGAGCGCCAGGGGCGGGTGCCCCTGGTCGCCGCTGCTCAGCCCGTGGTTTGCTGCAGCCAGTCGGCAAAGGCAGCGCACTCCCAGCGGTCCATGGTGCCGGTGCGCCAGCACAGGTAGTGGGCATGGGGGCTGGGCACGGCGCGGTCGAACAGGCGCACCAGCGTGCCCTGCTCCAGCCAGGGGGCGCCCAGCTTCAGGCGCACCAGGGCCACGCCCATGCCGGCCGCTGCGCCGTCGCACATCAGGCCGATGTCGTTGAAGGTGGATCCCTCGGTGGGCTCGGGCCAGTCCAGCTCATGGGCGGCAAACCAGGTGCGCCAAGGCTCCAGCGGGCTGCGCAGCAGGGGAATGTTCTCCAGGCTGGCGGCGCTGTCGAACGGGCCGTTTTCCAGCACAAAGGTGGGTGAGGCCAGCGGCGTCACCTCGTCTTTCAGCAGGCAGACATGCTCCACATCGGCGTAGCGCCCGGTGCCAAATCGGATGGTGAGGTCGGCATCCTCGGCCACCACGTCCAGCAGGGGAATGCTCACCTGCAGCGTCAGGTCAATCTCGGGGTAGGCCTCGGTGAACTGGCGCAGCCGGGGCATGAGGATGGAGCGCGAAAACGTGGGCGTGACCGCCACCTTCAGCTTGCGCCGACCGGGCGCCGCGCCCTTGCTGGGGAAGCGCCCCAGGATGCTCAGGCCTTCGCGCACATGGGCCAGGTACTCGCTGCCTTCGCTGGTCAGCGAAAAATCGGCCCGCCCAAACAGTTTGGTGCCAATGATGAGCTCCAGCTGCTTGACCCGGTGGCTGACCGCGCTGGGGGTGACGCACAGCTCTTCGGCGGCCTGCGTCACGCTGCGCAGGCGGGCCAGTGCCTCGAAGGTCAGCAGGCACTGAATGGGCGGTATGCGGACGGTCATGGGCGCTGGCTCTCGGGGTGGGTCGTGGGTGCTTGTGCTTATTCAATAGCAAACTACTGAATATTGACAAGCGCTGGAGCCTGTATTTATTTAAAAATGACCGTTTTGTGGCCATTCAGCAGCACGCGGTGCTCGCTGTGCCACTTCACGGCGCGGGCCAGCACCTGGCTTTCGGTGTCGCGGCCCAAGGCGGTGAGGTCTTCCACGGTCATGCTGTGGTCCACGCGGGCCACATCCTGTTCAATGATGGGGCCTTCATCCAAGTCGGCCGTGACGTAATGGGCGGTGGCGCCTATGAGTTTCACACCCCGGTCGTGGGCCTGGTAGTAGGGTTTGGCCCCCTTGAAGCTGGGCAAAAAACTGTGGTGGATGTTGATGGCTCGGCCCGCCAGCTTCTGGCACAGGTCGTTGCTGAGAATTTGCATGTAACGCGCCAGCACCACCAGTTCAGCCCCTTCGCACTCAATGATGTCCAGCTGCCGCGCCTCGACCTGGGCTTTGGTGGCCGCCGTGACCGGGATGTGGTGGAACGGGATGTTGTAGCTGGCCGCCAGCTGGTAGTAGTCGCGGTGGTTGCTGATGATGGCGCGGATGTCCAGCGGCAGCACGCCGCTTTTCCAGCGAAACAGCAGGTCGTTCAGGCAGTGGCCTTGCTGGCTGACCAGCAGCACGGTGCGCATGGGCTGGGCGGTGGCGTGCAGTTGCCATTGCAGCTGCAGGCCTTCGGCCAGCGTGGCCAGATCGGCCTTGAGCTGCTCATGGCTGTGGCCGCTGCACGCGAACTGCACCCGCATGAAAAACAGGCCGGTGTCGTGGTCGTTGAACTGGGCGGCTTCTTCGATGTTGCCCGCGCGTTCCAGCAGGAAACCAGACACGGCGTGCACCAACCCCAGGCGGTCGGGGCAGGACAGGGTCAATACGTAAGTGGGAGCGGTGTTCTGTGGCATGGGCGAATTGTCGCAGGGCCGCCGTGCCCGGTGTCGCTCAGGGGGCCGACGGCGGCGCGGTGTCTGGGGTGTCGCTGCGGGCGGGCCACTGGCCGGCCAGTTCGCGGCAGAAGTCGCGGGGGGGCACAGGACTGGTGGGCCACACGGCGTCAAAGGCGGGAGCGTCGTCAGGGCGCGGCCCGCTGGCATCCAGCCGAACGGACCGGGTGCGCAGGTGCTCGGGCAGGTGCAGGGGCACGCCCGTGACCCGGTGCGCGTGTTGGCTGCCCGTGAGCAGCAGCGCGGTTTTGCCCGGAACGGCGGCAGCGGTCAGGGTGGCGGCCAGTTGCACGTCGCGCGCAATCTGCACCCTGGCCATGGGGGCAATTTGGCCTTGGGGCAGCAGTTGGCAGTGGCCCTCGTCCACCGCATGGTGCTGCTGTGCCAGCACGTCGGGCGGCACGCGCAGGTCCCAGGCGGGCTGGCGCATGGTGGCCACGTTGTCCTGGCGCGGCAGGTTGCCCCCGATCACGGGCACGCCCGCCCGCACGGCGGCCATCACGGTGGGGCCGTAGGCGGCCCAGGGCCAGGCGGTGTCGCGCCAGCCCAGGGCGTGGCGCACCTGGCCTTCGGACGCGGTGGGGGGCAGTGCGCGGGTGTCGTGGTCGGCATCCGCCATTTCCAGCACCAGGGCGGCCAGTTCGTTCCAGTGGGTGAGCTCGTTCACCACGGCCAGCTGCAGTTGCTGGTGTTCGGGTGCGTCATGCTGCTCGCCCAGCAGCAGCAGGTCCACTCGGCCCAGGCGGTGCAGCAGCACGGGTACGCCGTCTGAACCCTGTCCAGGGGTGGCGCAGCCCGCGGCCCCCACCACCGCCAGCAGCATGGCCAGTGCCCAGGCTGCCCGGCGGCGGTGGCGTGTCCACCCGGCGGTGCGGGCGGCGGGTGCGGTCGGGCAGGCGGCGGTGCTGGGCATGACCACAGTGTGCCTCGGGTCAGCGTGGTGTGGGGCGAGGTGGGGGATCAGGCCCTGGTTTGGCCCTGGGCACGCATGCCCAGTCGGGTCAGCATGGCGCGGTCGCGCTCGACCTGGGGGTTGGCGGTGGTCAGCAGGCGGTCACCGTAGAACATCGAGTTGGCGCCAGCCATGAAGCACAGCGCCTGCAAGGCTTCGTCCATGGTCTCGCGCCCGGCAGACAGCCGGACCCGGGTGCGCGGCATGGTGATGCGCGCGGCGGCGATGGTGCGCACGAACTCAAAGGGGTCTATGGGCGGTGCATCGGCCAGCGGTGTGCCGGGAATGGCCACCAGTTGGTTGATGGGCACCGACTCGGGGTAGGTGGGCAGGTTGGCCAACTGGGCAATGAGGGCGGCGCGGTGGGTCCGCGTTTCACCCATGCCCAGGATGCCGCCGCTGCACACATGTATGCCCGCCTCGCGCACATTGGCCAGGGTGTCCAGCCGGTCTTGGTAGGTGCGGGTGGTGATGACCTGGTCGTAGAACTCGGGTGCGGTGTCCAGGTTGTGGTTGTAGTAGTCCAGCCCGGCATCTTTCAGGGTGTGGGCCTGGTCGGTGTCGAGCATGCCCAGGGTCATGCAGGTTTCCAGGCCCAGGGCCTTGACCTCGCGCACCATGGCGCTGACCTGTGCCATGTCGCGTTCTTTGGGGCTGCGCCAGGCAGCCCCCATGCAAAAGCGCGTGGCCCCTTGGGCTTTGGCTGCTTGGGCCGCACCCACCACCTCGGCGAGTTGCATGAGTTTGCTGGCCTTGAGCTGGGTGTCAGCATGGACGGACTGGGCGCAGTAGCCACAATCCTCGGAGCAGCCGCCGGTCTTGATGGACAGCAAGGTGGAGAGTTGGACCTCCGAGGGGTCAAAGTGTTCGCGGTGCACCTGTTGTGCGCGGAACACCAGGTCCATGAAGGGCAGGGTAAACAGGGCTTCGACGTCGGCCACGGCCCAGCGGGGTGGGTGTGCAGGCTGTGCCACTGGGGAGCGGGGCAGTGTCTGGCGCAAGGCGTCGGGTGTGATGGTGGCGAGTGTGGTCATGGGCGAGCTAAAAATAATTTTAAATTATGAATTACGACACTTGGTGCACGAGCATTTTCCACCAAAGCGTGAGGCCATTGGGCGGTGGCGTTCGTCACCCTTCAGTCGGCAACACCAGCCCGGCTGGACAGGAAGGTGGCACCTTGGCGCCAGGTGGTGCGCCACTTTTTGGCGTCTAATGGAGCGGTTTCTTTCACTTCAAGGAGATGCGCATGAGCAAGAAGAAAGCCGACAAATCCACCCCCAAAGTGGCCCACGCGGCGGCCTCGACGGGCATGGACATTGGCATCAGCGCCGAAGACCGCGCTGCCATCAGCCAGGGTCTGGGCCATTTGCTGGCCGATACCTACACCCTGTACCTGACCACGCACAATTTTCATTGGAACGTGACCGGGCCCATGTTCAACAGCCTGCATGCCATGTTCATGGCGCAGTACACCGAGCTGTGGAACGCGGTGGACCCGATTGCCGAGCGCATCCGTTCGCTGGGCCATGTGGCGCCTGGCTCCTACGCGCAGTTCGGGGCGCTCAGCTCGCTGCCCGACGCACCCATTGAGCCACCCAAGGCCATGGCCATGGTGCGCATCCTGGCCGAGGGGCACGAGGCCGTGGCGCGCACCGCCCGCCGCCTCTTGCCCGTGGTGGACAAGGCCAGTGACGAACCCACCACCGATTTGCTGGTGCAGCGCCTGACGGTGCACGAGCAGGCCGCCTGGATGTTGCGCGCCATGCTGGAAGACTGAGCCAGCGGTTTCACACGAAAAAAAGCCGACGCATGCGTCGGCTTTTTTTCGCTGTGCCTGCGCCATGGGCAGGCGGGGATGCGGGGCGCAGCGGCTCAGTGCACCACCACGGGCATTTGGGCCAAGCCCGCGTAGCCCTCCAGCGTGTCTTCCACTTCTTCCTGCGAGGGGGTGGATTTTTGCCAGGCATTGATTTGCAGCTGGAACATCTCGGCCCACGAGCCGTCAAGGTACACCTCTTTGCCTGAGCGTTTGTCCACAATTTCAAACCCATGGCGGGGCATGTGGGGACCATCAGCGGTGTGGTCTTCGCCTTCCATGGGGGCGTTGGCATGGATGTGCACCACGGCAAACGAGTCTGAGTCGTAAAGCATGTTCATGGTCAATGGTCCTTGCGTTGTGTGGGGTGAGGTCCGGAGTATCCGGAGGGCAAACTGGCCACGGTTGCCATCTTATCGGCAGTTGTGGTCTGTGTCTGAAGCGGGGGTCAACCGAGAAAAGCCGGGCAAACACCGGTCTTATCGGGGGTTGGATGCTGTGCAGCTGAGGGTGGTTCCACGCAATTCAAGGCCGGTGGGCGCTGAGCTGCTGGTCCACCACGTCGCCGTTGGCCTGCGTCCACAGGATGCGCACCGGCAAATAGCCCAGTTGGGGAGCCAGCCACACCTCTACGCGGTTGTCGTAGGCGTGCAGCGCCTCTCTGACCAGGTGCACCGTGTCCATCGCGCCCACGGGCAGGTCCAGCACCTCGGTGTTTTTCACCACAAAGCGCCACAGATCGGCATCGCGGCTGCTGACGGTGTGCAGCACCACCGCCTGTCCAGGCGGGTAGCGCTGCGGTTCGCCCGCCACCATGGCGGCAAGTTGGATGAGCACACTCAGGCGGTCCTGTGTGTGCGGCAGCAGGGGCTGGTCGGGCGCGTTGTTGCTGAAGCGGATGGCGGGCGGTTGGCGGCTGCGGTCGAAATGGGTGGCCACTTCCGAACGGTTTTTGTCGCCAAAGCGCCGGGGTTGCAGGCCCAGCACGGGGTCAATGGCGCCCACGCTGGTCTGGCTGCGGCTGCGCCCGAGCATGGCTTTGAACAGCATGCTGGCGCTGTAGCTGCTGCCCCGGTGCTCCCAGGTCAGGGTGCTGTCGGCGGGCAGGGTCAGGCCCTTGCGGGAGGCGCGCACCCGAAACTCCAGCGTGCGGCTGGCGGGCACGGCGATGTGCCGCGTCACGGTGGCCCGTTCGGCCACCGTGACGGGCGCGGTGCCCCGCGCGCTGGCGGTCGTGCGCGTCTGCACCACCGCCAGCAGGGGTGGGGCGCTGCCGGGGGTGGCTGGCGGGTCGTCCGTGTCGTTGTCCCCCGGGTGGGGGGCCGCCGCAAGGGGCGGTGCGTGGGACGTTGCGGGGGTGGCATCCGCAGGCAGCTGCCCTACCACGTTCATGGCGGCCGACGGAGGGGTGGGAGCCGTGTCATCAGACAGTTCTGAAACAGGAGCTGAAAATACTTTACTGGTGTGCGCTGGAGGTAATTTTGTTTGAATTTTTTGTGAAAGATTGACGGGTGCGGTCGCGCTGCGGCGTTCGGACGTCGGCGTTGGCACCGCAGCGGGCGGGTGGTTGGCTGTCGCCACCACCACGGCCGCTGGCGCAGGGATGGTGGGGGAAGGCACCTGCACAGGGCCCACGGTGGCCGTGGTGGTGGACGGTGGGGGGGCCGTTGCCTCGGGCACGATGGCGGGGCGGTCACCCCCGTCCAGCCACCAGACCAACGCCAGGGCGTGCAGTGCCAGCACCGCCAGCGTCAAACCCGCCAGCCGCCAGCGCAGGCTGCGCCCGGGAGCCCAATGGTCGGGTGTCTGCTTGGCCATGTATTCTCCGTGCCCCATGAAACTTGCTACCTACAAAGACGGCTCGCGCGACGGACAACTGGTGGTGGTCTCGCGCGACCTCTCACTCGCCCACTATGCCACGGGGGCGGCACACACCTTGCAACAGGTCCTGGACGACTGGAACTTCATTGCGCCCCAGTTGCAGGACGTGTCGCTGGAACTCAACCGTGGCCGCGCACGCCACGCGTTTGCGTTTGACCCGTCCATGTGCATGGCCCCCCTGCCGCGCGCCCACCAGTGTGTGCGGGCCACCGCCTACGCCAGCCACCACGACACCCTGTGCGACGCCGGTCTGCTGCCAGAGCGGGACCGACACGCCTCCCTCACCGGCAAAGGTCCGCGGGGACTGGCCGACCTGTGCACCCTGGCGGGTGACGCCATGCAGGGCGCCACCGACCCTGTGCACCTGGCCGATGAAGCCTGGGGCCTGGACTTCGAGGCCGGCCTGGCCGCCATCACCGCCGACATTCCCGCCGGCTGTGCGCCCGCGCGTGCCCTGGAGGGGGTGCGACTGCTGGCGCTGGCCAACACCTGGTGCCTGCGTGAGCTGCAGGCGCACGAGCGGGCCCAGGGCCTGTCGGCGGTGCAAAGCCGCCCCGCCCAGGCCTTCAGCCCGGTGGCGGTGACGCCCGACGAGTTGGGTGACGCCTGGGCCCAGGGCCGCATCGGCCTGACGCTGCAAACCCAGTGGAACGGCCGCCGCGTTGGCCTGTGCGATGCCGCCACCGACATGACGCTGCACCTGGGCCAGCTGCTGGCCCAGGTGGCGGCCACCCGTGCGTTGCGCGCCGGCACGGTGGTGACCACCGGTCCGATCAGCTGCCCGGGCGTGGGCGAGGGGACAGCGCGCCAGTGGCCGCAGGGTTTTCACACCATTGTGGAAAAGCGGGCCATGGACGTGCTGCAGCAAGGGCAGGCCACGACGGGCTACCTGCGCTGGGGTGATACGGTGCGCCTGGACATGAAAGGCCGCGATGGCCTCAGTCTGATGGGGGCGCTGGCCCAGCAGGTACAGGAAACCGCTCAGGCCTGAAACACCGTGCTCAGCGACTGAAAGCCTTTGACCTCGATGGGGTTGCCAAACGGATCGAGGAAGAACATCGTCCACTGCTCCCCGGGTTGGCCAGCAAATCGTTGCTGCGGCGGCAGCACAAAGATCACCCCGGCGGCGGTGAGGCGGTCGGCCATGGCCCGCCAATCGGGGTAGCGGAGGATGAGGCCAAAGTGTGGCATGGGCACCATGTGGTCGCCCACATGGCCCGTCAGGCTGGTGGCGAACGGATCCCCCAGGTGCAGCGAGAGTTGGTGGCCGTGCAGGTCAAAGTCCACCCAAGTGGCGGTGCTGCGCCCTTCGGTGCAACCCAGCACCTGACCATAAAACTGGCGCGCGATGTCGAGGTCGCGCACGTGGAAAGCAAGGTGAAACAGGCTGTTCATGGCCGCAGCATAGCCACCGTTGAGGCCGTGGACTTGCCAGATTCACATCGTGGGTGCGTGCACCTGTCCATGGGCCTGCTCCAGCTGTGTTTGGCAGGCCATGCAGCGCAAGGCCACGGGGTTGGCCTGCAGCCTGGCCACGCCCACATCGGCACCGCAGGCCAAGCACGAGCCGTAGCTGCCGTCAACAATGGCCTGCAGGGCGGTGCTGATCTGATTGAGTTCGTCGAGCTCGCGTTCTTCCAGCGTCACGGCGAGGTCGCGCTCGGCATCGTTCTGGGCCCAGTCTCCCTGGGCCACACTGCGGGCGTTGGCGGCGGCATCGGCCCGGCTGATGTCGCCACCGCGTTGCTGGCGGATCTGCGCCAGCAGCGCGGTGCGCTGGTCATTGAGCTGCTGGGTGAATTGCGGCAGCAACTCGGGGGTCATGGGGGTGGCGACGGCGTTGAGTGGCATGGGGTGTCTCCTGTGGGTTGGCGTCCATGATGGACCTTGGCACTGGGGCGGGCGTTGACTCAGGTCAAAAAAGGCACTGCGTGTGTTTGCCCCCGGCTTGTGCCCGTGCGGCGCTGCACTGCGCAGCCCTGTTGCCAAGTAACATGGTGCGGCATTCTTGCCCACTGGCGACCCCATATTTTCAGGAGACACCCATGAGCGACGCGAACACCAGCGGTTTCGGCCAATTTGTGCCCGGCTTCGAATTCCTGCAAAACCTGGCCCGCCAAGCCACCAGCGGGTTGGTGCCGGGGGGGGCACCAACGGCCACGCCCGGCTTGCCGCAGCTGGGCAGTTGGGTGGCCCCTACCTTCAATGTGGAGGATTTGGACAAGCGCATACAAGAGTTGAAAGCCGTGCATTTTTGGCTGGAACAGAACAGCCGAGCCCTCAGCGCCACCATCCAGGCGCTGGAGGTGCAGCGCATGACACTGGCCACATTGCAGGGCATGAACGTCAGCATGGGTGACGTGGCCAATGTGCTCAAGGTCAAAGCCGCTGACACCATGGCTTCCATGGCCGCAGGGCTGACCCCCAAGTCCACAGCGGCTGCGCCAGCCGCCGTCTCGGCCATGAACCCCGTCGCTGCGCCTGCTGCGTCACCGGCGGCATCCGCACCCAGCCAGTTTGCGGGCCTGGAAGTGCCAGCACCTTGGCACACCACGCCAACGGCACCGGTTCAGGCCACTGCGCCCGCGCCGTCGCCAGCGCCCGCCGTGCAGGCCATGCCCGCAGCGCCAGCGGCCGAGCCCGAGGTCAGCAGTCCCACCGCTGCCCCGGCGGTGGCCGGTGCCATCGACCCCATGTTGTGGTGGGGCGCGCTGACCCAGCAGTTCCAGACCATTGCCGCCAACGCCCTGAACGACACCAGCGCCAGAACCGCCGTGGATGCGGGCACTCAGATGGCCAGCTCCCTCACCCGAGAGGCCGTGAAGACCGCCACCGAAATGACCGCTGGCCTGACCCGTGGCCTGGCCGCGCAGGCGGGCACCCCCGCCCCCGCCGCCGCAGGCGTGGCCAAAAAGGCACCTCAGACAGCCGCCAGGACCGCCCCCAAAAAGACGGCCCCGGTGAAGGCCAAGGTGGCACCCAAGACCACACCCAAGACCGCCACCCGACCGGTCGCCGCAGCCAAGGTTCCCGCAAAAACCAAAGCCGTGGGCAGCGGCAAGACCGTGGCCGCCAAAACCGCCCAGCCATCGTCCGGCAAGGCCAAGGCCCCAGTGGCCAGGCGATCCCGCTGAGCGCAGCCCCTGGGTTGGCTACCCCCTACGACACCGATGGACCCTTTTGCCATGAAGCCTTTTTTGTGTGCCCACGCCACCCATCCCCAGTGGGGCATGGCGGCGGCGCTGGTGCTGACGCAGTTGCGAGCCCAGCAGGCTGCCCAGCAACAGACCAGCGGCGCACCCACCCCACACGGTGGCGGTGGTGCGGACCTGCCCAGCCTGGCGCTGCTCTACATCACCGACCATTACCTGGACCACGCGCAAGACCTGCTGGACCACCTGATGGCCGCTTTGCCCGAGGTGACGGACTGGGTGGGCACGGTGGGCCTGGGCATCGCGGTCAGCGGGGTCGAGTACTTTGACGAGCCGGCACTGGCCCTCATGCTGCTGGACGTGCCGCCCAACCAATACCGCGTGTTCAGCGGCGTGGCCCCATTGCCAGCGGCCGTGGCCAGTGTGGGGGGGCATGGGGGTGATGGGGACTTTGTGGCGTCCACCGCGCTGGTGCATGCCGATGCGGCCACCCCCGACGTGGCCGACCTCATCGTTGAACTGGCCCAGCGCACCGCCACGGGCTACGTTTTCGGGGGGTTGTCCTCCAGCCGCTCGCGCCCGGTGCAGTTTGCCCACAGCAGCCGTGGCGCCATCCAAGGCCAGGGGGCGGCCAGCGGTGTGTTTGCCGGGGGCTTGAGTGGCGTGGCCTTTGGACCTGGGGTGAGCCTGGTGTCCCGGGTGACGCAGGGTTGCACGCCCGTGGGACCGACGCGCACCGTCACGGCGGCCGATCGCAACCTGGTGCTCAGCCTCGATGGCGAACCGGCGCTGGACGCCCTGCTGGCCGAGCTGGCCATTTCCCTGGACGAGCCCCAGGCGGCCATGGCCCGGCTGCGCAGCACCCTGGTGGGCCTGAGCCCCGGCCCCCAGGCGGCGGGGCGGGGAGGGGCCACGCTGCACCCGTCACCGTCTGCGTGGCGCCACACGACCGCCGGGGCCAGTGACTTGGCCCGACGGGCCGGGCAGCTGGGCGCCGATGTGCGGGTGCGCCACATCATCGGACTGGACCCCAGCCGCCACGGAGTGGCCGTGGCCGACCTGCCGGTGCTTGGCGAGCAGCTGGTGTTTTGCACCCGCAATGCCGACGCCGCCCGCGCCGATCTGATGCGCATGTGTGCCGAAATCCGGGAAGACCTGGAGTCCGACGATCCCTTTCCTGGCGGTGTGCCCGCGCCCCGGCGCCGGGTGTGCGGGGCCATTTACGTCAGCTGCACTGGCCGTGGCGGAGCCCACTTCGGCGGCCCCCACGCTGAGCTCCAGTGTGTGCGCCGCGCGCTGGGCGATGTGCCGCTGGTGGGGTTTTTTGCCGGGGGCGAAATTGCCGACCAGCAGCTCTACGGGTACAGCGGCGTGCTCACCGTGTTTGTGGCCAATGCCACAGATGCGCCAGATTTGGCCGCTGAGTGACGCGCGAAGGGGGTTCGTCCGCCAGTGTGCGCCCCCACGCGCCCCCAGGGTTGCTAACATCGCGGCAGTTGTCACACCGCCCCGGCGGCTTTGCCGGTGATTGGCCTTCGGGTTGCTCACGCCGGGTTCCCCTTCCCAGGAGTTTCACCATGCATGTTCCGTCTTCCGTCGTTTCTGGCCGTGCTGCCCGGTCCTGGGGCCTGGTCCTGGCCACGCTGGCTGGTGCCGCCCTGGTGGCCTGCGGCGGCGGTGACTCCTACGAGCCCACCGTGCCCGTGACCACGGTGGTGGATTACTTCCCCATCGTCACCAACTCGGAAAGCGGTGCGCTGATGCGCCGTGGCGAGACCGTGCTCGCCGGCGCCCGCCTGCAGTACGGCGACACGTGGATGTACCAGTGGATCAACAAAACCGCGGGCACGGGTTACTACAGCACCCACTACCTGTCTGCGCTGGACCGCACGTCGCAGCTCTACACCCACACCGTCACCTTTTCTGACAGCCGGCCTTACGAGGTGCGCAACTTCGGGTCGCGCAACCAGTCGGTGGCCACGTCGTTTGACAACACCCGCTGCCAGTTCAGCCCGCAAGACCGTTCGCCCTTCCCCCGCAGGCCATACGCTGTGGGTACCACCTGGTCTTATGTGTGGACGGAAACCTGCCTGAACGGCACGGTGGCCACCACGGTGGACAAAACCATTTCGGGCCGGGTGGCGGCGCTGGAAACCATTTCCCTGGGTCTGCTGGGCCAGGTGGGGGTGGCGCTGGGGGGATCCACCCAGCGCAACTTCCAGACGGCGCGCTACACCGCGACCCGCACCGAGACCGACCGCACCGTGGGCACTTGGACCTACACCGACACCTGCTGGCACGACTTGGCGCAGGACCGCACCGTCAAGTGCGACACCACGGCCACCTTTGTGCCCGCGGGTCAGACCGCACCCACACAGACCTACGAACAGGAGCAGCGCCTGGCCTTTGTGCGCGAGGTGCGCACCCCCAGCCCGGTGCTGGTCACCGACGGGCCCAGCACCGTGGCGCAGTACGCTGGGCGCTGGGATTTCAAGCTGGTGGGTTCGGGAGGCACGGTCACCTGCTCCAACATGGCGGTCAGCCTCACCGGCAACGTGTCGGGCAACTGCGTGCGGGTGGTCACCACCTTGGTCACCCGGCCCGATCCGAACAACCCGCCTGCGGGGGTCATCACCGTGCCGGTGGTCACCACCACGGCATTCACGGCCAGTGGCTTCATTGACCGGCGCAGCGTCACCACCCAAAGCCCAGGGGCGGCCGAAGTCACGCGCTGGGTGGACGCCATCAACATCGTGGCCGACTCCAACCCCAATGACCTGAGCATGACGGGTGAAATGCTCAGCCCCATCGCCTCGGAGGGCGCTTGGATCGGGCAGTCCACCGTCGGCGGTACCCAGCTGGAAGGCACCTTCGCCGCCCGTCACCTGTGAGGGGTGAGTGGATTTGTTAAATAAATCGCCTCTGGCGCTTTATGTATTTGGGTAGTTTGCTATTATTTTACACGCCACGTGCGCGGTCGGTGTGGAAGCGGGCCACCATGGCGCCCAAAGTACCGGTGTCGAGCGCGGCACGCACTTCGCTCATCAGGTTCAGGTAGTAATGCAGGTTGTGGATGCTGGCCAGCATGGGGCCCAGCATTTCCCCGCAGCGGTCGAGGTGGTGCAGGTAGGCGCGGCTGAAACCCTCGCGCCCGCCTTGCGCCCAGGACACACCCGAACTGCCCGCACAGGCGTAGCAGGTGCAGGTTTCGTCAATGGGCTGGGGGTCGGCCTTGTGGCGGGCGTTGCGAATTTTCAGGTCCCCAAACCGGGTGAAGGTGTGGCCGTTGCGCGCGTTGCGCGTGGGCATGACGCAGTCGAACATGTCGATGCCGTTTTGCACGCCGGCAATCAGGTCTTCGGGCGTGCCCACACCCATCAGGTAATGTGGTTTGTGCGCGGGCAGCTGGGGGCCAATGTGTTGGAGCACCCGCATCATGTCTTCCTTGGGTTCGCCCACGGAGAGGCCACCCACGGCAATGCCGGGAAAGTCCAGCGCCTCCAGCCCAGCCAGCGACTCGTCGCGCAGGTGCTCGAACATGCCGCCTTGCACAATGCCAAACAGCGCGTTGGGGTTCTCCAGCCGGGCAAACTCGTTCTGGCAGCGCTGGGCCCAGCGCAGGCTCAGCTCCATGGAGCTGCGGGCCTCGCGCTCGGTGGTGATCTGGCCCTTGGTTTTGTTCTCCACCGACACGTAGGGTGTGCACTCGTCAAACTGCATCACGATGTCGGCGTTCAGCACCGTCTGGATCTGCATGCTGATTTCGGGTGTGAGGAACAGCTTGTCGCCGTTGACGGGGCTGGCGAACTTCACGCCTTCTTCCGATATCTTGCGCATTTCACCCAGGCTCCACACCTGGAAGCCCCCCGAGTCGGTCAGGATGGGCTTGTCCCACTTTTCGAAGGCGTGCAGGCCGCCAAACTGCTTGACCACGTCCAGGCCCGGGCGCATCCACAGGTGAAAGGTGTTGCCCAGGATGATTTGCGCATCCATGTCGTGCAGGCTGCTGGGCATCACGCCCTTGACCGTGCCGTAGGTGCCAACAGGCATGAAGATGGGGGTTTGCACCACGCCGTGGTTCAGCGTGAGTTGGCCCCGACGGGCATGGGAGCCGGGGTGGCTGGCGGTGGCCGGGTCGGTGGCGAGGATCTGGAAGTCGAGCATGAAGCGGGGTGTCAGGTGGGTTTCTTTTTGTCCCTGCCCGGGCGGTTGGGTCGGTCGCGGGGCATGGGTTCAGCGGGGGGTGGGCCCAGAAAGGCCAGGGCGGCCACCACGTTGGCGGCTTTGCCCGCCAGCGTGGGGTCCAGCCTGAGCTGGCGCTCTTGTTCGGCAATGGCATCAAAAATGGCAAACACCAACGAGCGGGTGATGCGCAGGCAGATTTCCCAGTCTTCGGCTTCGATCTGGGCGTGCCGGGCCGCCGGGTTGCGCGGGTAGCGGTCGCGGTTTTCCAGCAGCCAGGCCAGGTGCAGCTCGACGACGCCGCCCAGCAGGCGGTGCAGCAGCCGGTCGCCCGCCTTGAGCTCGAACACGGCGGTGGCCCAGAACCCGTTGGTCAGCTTTTGGGCGGCTGCATCGCGGAGTTTTTGCAGATCGGTGGCGTCCAGCGTGTGCACCTGCACCAGCAGGCTGTCTTTGGCAAACTGCCACAGGCGACGCATGGCAAAACGGGCCAGGGATTCAAACGCTTCGTAGCGCGTCCAGGGACTGCCCTCGCTGAGCTTGCTGCCGCCGTAGCGTGTCCAGTCGGCCCAGCTGTCTTTGAGGTGGTACAGGGCGGTTTCTGGCCAACGGTCGGCGTTGCGGTCCATCGCGTGCGAGGTGGCCATTTCCAGCACGAACTTGATGCCGCTGAGCAGCGGGTCGTCCTCCGGCGGGTTGCCAGTGGGACGGGGCTGGGCCCAGGCGGGCAGGCTCAAGGGAGCCAGCGCAAGGCCGGTCAGGGCGTGGTGAAAGTGGCGACGGCGCATGGGTGGACTCGCTTTCTGGCTGACGGGTGTGACGGCGCAGCCACTCTATCACCGGCGCAGGGCGACGGGGGTGCGCTGCAGCCACATGGCATCGCCGTAGCTGAAAAAGCGGTATTTTTGGTCGATGGCGTGGGCGTAAACGTGACGGATGTGGTCGTACCCGGCCAGCGCGCTGACCAGCATCATCAGCGTGCTCTTGGGCAGGTGGAAGTTGGTGATGAGGGCATCCACCACCCGAAAGTCGAAGCCGGGGGTGATGAAAATGTCCGTGTCCCCCGTGGGCTGGCCGGAGCGCGCCCACGACTCTAGCGTGCGCACGGTGGTGGTGCCCACCGCCACCACGCGCCCGCCACGGGCGCGGCAGTCGGCCATGGCCTGGGCGGTGTCGGGCGGCACGTTGTACCACTCGCTGTGCATGTGGTGTTCGCTCAGCTTGTCGGTCTTCACGGGTTGGAAGGTGCCTGCGCCGACGTGCAGGGTCACGCTGGCCCGGGCCACGCCACGGGCATCGAGCTGCGCCAGCAGGGCTTCGTCAAAATGCAGGGCCGCGGTGGGGGCCGCCACCGCGCCGGGGTGCTTGGCAAACACGGTTTGGTAGCGCTGCTCGTCATCGGCGGTGTCGGTGTGGGTGATGTAGGGCGGCAGTGGCACATGGCCATGGCGTTGCATCAGGGCATGGGGCTCGTCCGAGAAGCGGAAGCGAAACAGGGCACCCTGCTCGTCGGGCCAGCGGCCGAGCAAGGTGGCTGTGAATCCACCGCCTCGGGTGCCGCCGGCCATGTACAGCGTGGCGCCGGGCAGGGGTTTTTTGCTCACCTTGATGTGTGCCACCACCTCGTGGTGGGGCAGCACGCGCTCCACCAGCATTTCCAGTTTGCCGCCGGAGGCTTTCTCGCCAAACAGCCGGGCTTTGATGACCTGGGTGTCGTTGAACACCAGCAGGTCCTGGGGTTGCAGCAAGCCGGGCAGGTCGCGGAACACGCGGTCCACCAACTCGGGGGCGCTGGCATCGAGCAGGCGCGAGGCGCTGCGCTCGGCGGCCGGGTGCTGGGCAATCAGTTCGGGGGGCAGGGCAAAGTCGAAATCGGCCAGTGTGTAGGGCCGACCCTCCGCGTGGAGGTGGGTGGTCAGTGCAGCAGTCATGTTGCTTGAGGGCCGAACAGGCCCGTGCCAAGAAGAGTGGAGAAGGGGCGCGATTGTCCTCGAAACCACGCGGGGCCGTTCCCGCGAGGGTGGGGCAGACCCGGGGCGGCGGCGTTCCTGCCGACAGGAAATAATGCGCCATGGCCACCACTGCACCAGCCCCCCTTTCCGCCGCGCAAAAAGCCTTGCGCAAGCTGGGCCTGTGGCGCGATTGGGATTTGGCCCTGCATTTGCCACTGCGCTATGAGGACGAAACCCGGCTGCAGCCCCTGGCCCAGGGGTGCGATGGACAGACCCTGCAGTTCGAGGCCACGGTGCTGCACACCGAGGTCAGCCCCGGCCCACGCCGTCAGTTGCGCGTGACCGTGGCCGACGACGCGCAGGACCATTGCGTGCTGCGCTTCCTGGTGTTTTACCCCTCGCACCAGAAAACCCTGGCGGTGGGCCAACGGGTGCGGGTGCGCGGCGAACTGCGCGCGGGCCTGTGGGGCCGCGAGATGGTGCACCCCGTGTTCAAACCAGCGGGTGGGTCGCTGCCCCAGGCGCTGACGCCGGTGTATCCCAGCACCGCCGGGTTGCCCCAGGCCTATCTGCGCAAGGCCGTGGCCAGTGGCCTGGGGCGGGTGTTGCGGGGTCTTCACCCCACCATTCCGCCTGAATATTTGAATGAAATTGGCCTTCACGGCTTGTTTTCATTGGAGAGTTCGCTTCATTTTTTGCATTTCCCCGGTGCCCAAACTTCGGTGGCCCAGTTGGAAGACCGCAGCCACCCGGCCTGGACGCGCCTGAAGGCCGAAGAGCTGCTGGCCCAGCAGCTGTCACAGCACTTGGCGCGGCGCGAGCGGGCCCGCTTTGTGGCCCCGGTGCTGGTGGCTTCTCCCCTGCCACCCCAGTCCCTGGTGGTGCGGCCCGGGTTGGCCGGTGCAGCGGCGGACGGGCAGGGTCTGCCCCTGCACCAGGCCCTGTTGAACACCTTGCCCTTTGCCCTGACCGCCGCCCAGCAACGGATGGTGGCCGAGGTGGCGGCAGACCTGGCCCAGCCGCGGCCCATGCACCGCCTGCTGCAAGGCGATGTGGGCTCCGGCAAAACCGTGGTGGCCGCGTTGGCTGCCTGCCTGGCCATGGACGCGGGCTGGCAGTGTGCCCTCATGGCGCCCACCGAAATCCTGGCCACCCAGCACTTTGCCAAATTGGTGGCCTGGCTGGCACCCTTGCTGGCGCCGCGTGGCCTGGGGGTGGCCTGGCTCACCGGCAGCCAGAAAAAGAAAGAGCGCACCGAGATGCTGGCGCGCATCGCCAGCGGACAGGCCGGGCTGGTGGTGGGCACCCACGCGTTGATCCAGGAGCAGGTGGTGTTTTCCCGCTTGGCGCTGGCCATCATCGACGAGCAGCACCGCTTTGGCGTGGCCCAGCGGCTGGCGCTGCGCGACAAGCTGGCACCGGTGGCCGAGTCCGCCGCCGGTGCGCCCATGGAGCCCCACCTGCTGATGATGACGGCCACCCCCATTCCCCGTACCCTGGCCATGAGCTACTACGCCGATCTGGATGTGTCCACCATCGACGAGCTGCCGCCGGGGCGCACCCCCATCGTCACCCGACTCATTGCCGATGAGCGGCGCGACGAGGTCATTGCCCGCATTGCCGCCCAGGTGGCCCAGGGGCGGCAGGTGTACTGGGTGTGCCCGCTGATCGACGAACAGGCCGAGGGGGCGCTGGTCCCCGACGACGGGCGTGCGTCCGCCCGCACCGCACGGGGGGGCGGTGCGGCGCACAGCACGCAGTTGCTGCGCAACGTCACCGCCACCCACGCGGAATTGACCCAGGCCTTGCCCGGCGTGGCCGTGGCCCTGCTGCATTCACGCCTGCCCACGGCCGAGAAGAAGGCGGTGATGGACACCTTTGCCGGTGGTCAGACGGGGGTGCTGGTGAGCACCACGGTCATCGAGGTGGGGGTGGACGTGCCCAACGCCAGCCTGATGGTCATCGAGCACGCCGAGCGCTTTGGCCTCAGCCAGCTGCACCAGTTGCGTGGCAGGGTGGGGCGGGGAGCGGCGGCATCGGCCTGTGTGCTGCTCTACAGCACACCGCTGGGCCCGTTGGGCAAAGAGCGCCTGAAGGCCATGGCGCAGACGGCCGACGGCTTTGAGATTGCCCGCATCGACCTGGCCCTGCGCGGTCCTGGCGAGTTTTTGGGGGCGCGCCAGTCGGGCGATGCCTTGCTGCGGTTCGCCGACCTGGCCTCCGACGGTGACCTGCTGGCCTGGGCGCAGACCACCGCCCCGCACATGCTGGACCATTGGCCCGACTTGGCCCAAGAACACCTGCACCGGTGGTTGGGCACACGGTCGGCGTTTCTCAAGGCCTGAGCGGCTGAATGGGCTGGCTTGCGGGTCACCGGGCGTATTCGCAGCGCTTGCGCTCGCCGGGGTTGGGGTCGCCAAAGGTGTTGACGTGGCAGAACACGCTGCCGCTGACCCGGCTCATGACGGCGTATCGGCCACCTGCGCCAAAGCGCACGGTGGCGCCACGGGGCGGACGGCATTGCTGGTCTTCATCGGCGCAGAAGCGCCAATTGCCCTGCTGCGCCTGGCTGGGTGGTGCTGTGGGGTAGGTGCCGGGGCGGTGGGCGGGGTCGCCGCTGTGGCCAGTCCAGGCCGCGTCGGCACGGATCAGGCACATTTTGCGCAACCCGGGGGCGGGGTCGCCAAACTGGCGTGTGTCGCAGTCGATGCCGCCGCTGGCGGTGCGCACGGCGTAGCTGTCGGCGGCGCCAAAGCGGATTTCACGGGTGCCACGAAACTGGCATTGCTCACCCTCCAGGGCGCAGACCTGCCAGCCCTCGTTGGACAAGGCCG
Organism: uncultured Hydrogenophaga sp.; assembly: GCA_964396895.1. GTDB lineage: Bacteria > Pseudomonadota > Gammaproteobacteria > Burkholderiales > Burkholderiaceae_C > UBA2334. The sequence continues at coordinate 67,429 of CAYNGJ010000019.1, forward strand.
TGCGTCCCATGGGGCCGCTGCCGCCCACCCAAGCGTCCGATTGCAGGCTGACCTGGGCATGGGCGATCGGCGTCAACAGACTGGCGGCCAGTGCCAGAAAAGCCGCCACACGGTGCAGCGGGTGGCCAAAGGGGGTGGTGGGTGCAAGCATGGTGTGACAGACAAGTGGGGTGACTGGCACGGTGGCGTTCGGTGGGCCACCGCATGGCAGAAGATGGTGACAGTTTTTGGGGCGATGCACAATTGCCACCACAACGAGAAACCACATGACCCTGACCGAACTCAAATACATCGTGGCCGTGGCGCGCGAAAAGCATTTTGGCCGCGCCGCCGAGGCTTGCCATGTGTCGCAGCCCACGCTGTCGGTGGCCATCAAAAAATTGGAAGAAGAGCTGGAGCTGAAGATTTTCGAGCGCAACGCCAACGAGGTGACCCTCACCCCGCTGGGCGACGAGGTGGTGCGCCAGGCGCAAACCGTGCTGGAGCAGGCCAACGCCATCCGCGAAATCGCCAAGCGCGGTAAAGACCCACTGGCCGGGCCGTTGAAGCTGGGCATCATCTACACCATCGGGCCCTATTTGCTGCCCGACCTGGTGCGCCACGTCATCGAGCTGACGCCGCAAATGCCGCTGATGCTGCAGGAGAACTTCACCGTCAAACTGCTGGAGCAGTTGCGCCTGGGCGAGATTGACTGCGCCATCCTGGCCGAGCCTTTCCCGGACACCAACCTCGCCATCGCACCGCTGTACGACGAGCCCTTTGTGGCTGCCGTTCCCGCCAGCCACCCGTTGGCCAGCCGCACCCACATCACGGCCGAAGAAATCAAGCAAGAAACCATGCTGCTGCTCGGCAATGGCCACTGTTTCCGGGACCATGTGTTGGAGGTGTGTCCCGAGTTTGCCCGCTTCTCGGCCCACGCCGACGGCATGCGCAAGAGTTTTGAGGGATCGTCGCTGGAAACCATCAAACACATGGTGGCCGCGGGCATGGGGGTGACGTTGGTGCCTCGCCTGAGCGTGCCCTGTGCCGCCTTGCCCGGTGAGGCCGGTGCGGCCTGCTCCCCCTCGTCTCCTGCGGTGACCACGCCCAGCCCCAGTGCGGGCAACGAGTTGGCCTTTTCCCATGTGCGCTACCTGCCGTTTTCTGGGGACCCGCCCACGCGGCGTGTGGTGCTGGCCTGGCGGCGCAGCTTCACCCGCTACGAGGCCATCGCCGCTTTGCGCAACGCCATTTATGCCTGTGAGCTGCCGGGGGTGCGCCGCCTGTCGTGAGATGGCCGTGTGCCCTGCCCGGTGTTCACCTGTGTCAACCCCCCATGCTGCCCACGCCACTGTGAACGCGCCTGCTCCCCCCACTCACGTTGCTGCACCACCATCACCCGGCGCTGCGCCCTCGCAGCGCACCCGGTTGACGTTGTATTTGGACCTGATTCGCTGGAACCGCCCCGCGGGCTGGTTGCTGCTGCTGTGGCCCACGCTCACCGCGTTGTGGCTGGCGGCCGGCGGATGGCCTGGCTGGCATTTGCTGTCCGTGTTTGTGCTCGGGACCGTCCTCATGCGCAGCGCGGGGTGCTGCATCAACGACGTGGCCGACCGCCACTTTGACCGCCATGTCAAGCGCACCGCCCAGCGGCCCATCACCAGTGGTGCGGTGTCGGTGGCCGAGGCGCTGTGGGTGGGGGCGGTGCTGGCCTTGCTGGCGCTGGGACTGGTAATCACCACCAACGCGGCCACGGTGGCGCTGGCCGTGCCCGCGCTGCTGGTCACGCTGGCCTACCCCTACGCCAAGCGCTGGGTGTCCATGCCGCAGGCGGTGTTGGGGGTGGCGTTCAGCTTTGGCATACCGATGGCCTTCACGGCGGTGCAGGCCGGCCCCACCTGGCAACTCTGGTCGGGTTCGGCGTGGGGGAGCGGGCTGGTCTCGCAGGTGTGGCTGGCCTGGCGGGCCTTGCCGTTGTCCGTGGTGTGGCTGTTGGCGGGCAACCTGTGCTGGGTGCTGGCCTATGACACCGAGTACGCCATGGTCGACCGGGACGACGACCTGAAGATTGGTATGAAAACCTCCGCCATCACCCTGGGCCGGTGGGATGTGCCGGTCATCATGGCGTGGTACGTGTTTTTTATGTTTTTTTGGGCTCTGGCGCTCAGTGGTGTTGAATGGTTTGCTATCTATGTCGCGGCCACGGTGCTGGCCGCCATCCAGGTGTTGTGGCACCACCGCCTGATTCGGGCGCGAGAGCGGGACGGGTGTTTTCGCGCTTTTCGGGCCAACCACTGGCTGGGTTTCACCCTGTTTGCCGGGGCCGCGCTGGCGCTGTCCCTCTGACGCCACAGCGGCGCCGTGGATGGCTCAGCCCCCGAATTCTTGGCCCAATTCCTGGGCGCGCTGCGCTGCGGCCTGCATGGCTTGTATGAAATGTGTTTTCACCTGGGTGGCCTCCAGGTGGGTCAACGCGGCGTGGGTCGTGCCGCCTTTGGAGGTGACGCGCTGCCGCAGGATTTCGGGCGGTTCGTTCGACGCTTGCGCCAGGGCGGAAGCACCCACGAACGTGGTCACCGCCAGCTGGTGGGCAGCGGTCACTGGCAAGCCCATGGCCGCGCCCGCCTGTGTCATGGCCTCAATGAAATAAAACACGTAGGCTGGTCCCGAGCCGGACAGTGCGGTGACGGTATCGAGCTGCTGTTCTTGGTCCAGCCAGAGCAACTGCCCGGTGGGTGCCAGCACCTCTTGCACGCGCAGGCGCTCGGCGGGCTGCACGGCGGGGCGGGCATACAGACCGGTCATGCCTTGGCCCACCAGCGCGGGGGTGTTGGGCATGGCGCGCACCACCCGTTCGGTGGCCAGCCACTGGGCAATGCTGTCACTGGTGATGCCGGCGGCCACGCTCAGGTGCAGGGCGTGTGGGGTCCAGGGGCGGCAAGCATTGGCCGCATCTTTGAAGCTCTGGGGCTTGACCGCCCATACCACCAGCTCGCAGGACGCGAGCTGCGGACCGGCTTCGGACAGTGCCACCAGTCCAAACTGCTCGTTGAGCCGTGTGCGCTGTTCATCCCATGGTTCTACCACCTGAATCAAGGCGCTGGGCCAACCCTGGCGCATCAGGCCACCGATGATGGCACTGGCCATGTTGCCGCCTCCAATGAAGGCAATCGACGTATGGGGGAGGGGAGTGGCGTCTGGTGTCATGGTTTGCAGTGGCGGGCGGGGTGTTGAAAGGAGCAGCCCAAGACTGTAGCCAAACTCGCGAAGTACCGAGGTGTTGCAGGCGTGCAAAATAGGTGTTGACATGGTGAAATCCCTCATGCCATAATTCTTGGCTCCGCTTTTCTTGGGCGGTGCTTGGCTTTTTCAACCCAGGGGGTCACCAGGTTTGGCGAATTCGCGCAAAGCCTGGTCACAACGACGGGACCAAGACTGATCGCTCCTTGCCATGGTGGTGAGGGGGATTCAAGTTGGGACTTAAATCAAATGATTCAAACGCAATCTCGACTCGATGTTGCTGACAACACGGGCGCCAAGTCTGTGATGTGCATCAAGGTGCTGGGTGGTTCCAAGCGCCGCTACGCCAGCGTGGGCGACATCATCAAGGTGAGCATCAAAGAAGCTGCTCCCCGTGGCCGCGTCAAAAAAGGTGAGGTCTACAGTGCTGTGGTGGTTCGCACCGCCAAAGGCATTCGTCGCCCCGATGGCGCGCTCATCAAATTTGATGGCAACGCCGCCGTGTTGCTCAACGCCAAGCTCGAGCCCATCGGCACGCGCATTTTTGGCCCCGTGACGCGTGAACTGCGCACCGAGAAGTTCATGAAGATCGTGTCCCTGGCACCTGAAGTTCTCTGAGGTTTCGACATGAACAAAATCATCAAAGGTGACGAGGTCATCGTCATTACGGGCCGAGACAAGGGCAAGCGCGGCAAGGTTGTACTGCGTGCCGACGAAGACCATGTGGTGGTCGAAGGCATCAATGTGGTCAAGAAGCATGCCAAGCCCAATCCCATGAAGGGCATTGCGGGCGGCATCATCAACAAGACCATGCCCATCCAACAGTCCAACGTGGCCATTTTCAATGCCACCACAGGCAAAGCTGACCGCGTGGGCATCAAACAATTGGCCGATGGCAAGAAGGTTCGCGTCTTCAAGTCCAGCGGTGAAGAAATTAAGGTGGCATGAACATGACACGCTTGCAAGATCAATTCCGCGACACCATTGCGCCCAGCCTGATTGAAAAATTTGGCTACAAGTCACCCATGCAGGTGCCCCGCATCACCAAGATCACACTGAACATGGGTGTGAGCGAAGCGGTGGCCGACAAGAAGGTCATGGACAACGCTGTGTCCGACCTCACCAAAATCGCTGGCCAAAAACCGGTGGTCACCAAGGCCCGCAAGGCCATCGCTGGTTTCAAAATCCGTGAAGGGCAAGCCATCGGCTGCATGGTGACACTGCGTGGTCGTCAGATGTACGAATTCCTGGACCGTTTCGTGACCGTGGCTCTGCCCCGCGTCCGCGACTTCCGTGGTATCTCCGGTCGTTCATTTGATGGCCGCGGCAACTACAACGTCGGCGTGAAAGAGCAGATCATTTTCCCCGAGATCGAGTACGACAAGGTTGATGCACTGCGTGGCATGAACATCAGCATCACGACCACCGCCAAGTCCGACGAGGAGTGCAAAGCACTGTTGGCTGGTTTCCGTTTCCCCTTCAAGAACTGAGGTAGCGCGTGGCAAAACAAGCTTTACTCCAGCGTGAACTCAAGCGCGCGCAACTCGCCGCCAAGTTCGCCAAGAAATACGCCGAACTGAAGTCTGCATCCAAAGATGCAAAACTGTCAGATGAAGAACGTGATGCTGCCCGGTTGGCTTTGCAAAAGCTGCCCCGCAACGCAAACCCCACGCGTCAACGCAACCGCTGCGAAATCACCGGTCGCCCCCGTGGTACGTACCGCCAGTTTGGTCTGGCACGTGCCAAAGTTCGTGAATTGGCTTTTGCTGGGGACATTCCCGGCATGACCAAGGCCAGCTGGTAAGCCCTAGGAGAACCACAAATGAGCATGAGTGATCCTATCGCCGATATGCTGACACGCATTCGGAATGCACAGATGGTCCAAAAAGCCTCTGTCAGCCTGCCCTCTTCCAAGGTCAAAGTCGCCATTGCCCAAGTCCTGAAGGACGAGGGTTACATCGACGGTTTCCAGGTGAAAACCGCTGAGGGCAAATCTGAACTTGAAATTACCCTCAAGTACTACGCTGGTCGTTCGGTCATTGAGCGCATTGAGCGCGTCAGCCGTCCTGGTTTGCGGATCTACAAAGGCCGCAACGCCATCCCTCAGGTCATGAACGGCCTCGGTGTGGCCATTGTGACCACCCCCCGTGGTGTCATGACCGATCGCAAGGCTCGCGCCGAGGGTGTCGGTGGTGAAGTTTTGTGTTACGTCGCCTGACGCAGGGCATTGAGGAGAAAACTGAATGTCTCGTGTAGCGAAAATGGCCGTCAACGTTCCCCAGGGTGTGGACGTGACAGTCAAGGCCGATTGCATTGCCGTCAAAGGCGCACTGGGTGCGCTGGAAGTCGCGCAAAACGGTCTTGTCAAGGTTGAACTGAACACCAACGCGCTGTCTTTCACGCCAGCCGACAGCTCCCGCGAAGCCGATGCCATGTCTGGCACCCTTCGCCAGCTGGTGGGCAACATGGTGTTGGGCGTCAGCAAGGGTTTTGAGCGCAAGTTGACGCTGATCGGCGTGGGTTACAAAGCCCAAGCCCAAGGCGCCAAGCTCAACCTGACCGTGGGTTACTCACACCCCGTGGTGTTTGACATGCCTGCTGGCATCAAGGTGGAAACACCTACCCCGACGGAAATCCTGATCAAGGGCTCCGATCGCCAGCGCGTGGGTCAGATTGCCGCCGAAGTCCGGGCTGTTCGTCCGCCAGAGCCCTATAAAGGCAAAGGCATCCGTTATTCGGACGAAAAAGTCACGATCAAAGAAACCAAGAAGAAATAAGGACTGGGATCATGTTGACCAAAAAAGAGCAACGTCTCCGTCGTGCACGCCAAACTCGCGTCCGCATCGCACAGCAGTCAGCCGTGCGCCTGACGGTGAACCGCACCAATCTTCACATCTATGCCAACGTCATCTCTGGCGACGGCACTCGCGTGCTGGCTTCTGCCTCTACCGTGGAAGCCGAAGTTCGTGCCCAAATCGGCGCAGCCGGCAAAGGTGGCAACAAAGCCGCTGCTGACTTGGTTGGCAAGCGCATTGCTGAAAAAGCAAAAGCTGCGGGTGTTGAAAAGGTGGCGTTTGACCGTGCTGGTTTCGCCTACCACGGTCGTGTCAAGGCACTCGCAGATGCAGCCCGGGAAGCCGGTCTTCAGTTCTGATCACAAGGAATACAGAAATGGCTAAATTCCAGGCAAAAGCTCAGGGTGACGCTCCTGAAGACGGTTTGCGCGAAAAAATGATCGCGATCAACCGCGTGACCAAAGTGGTCAAGGGCGGTCGCATTTTGGGTTTCGCAGCCCTGACAGTGGTGGGTGACGGCGATGGCAAAGTTGGCATGGGCAAAGGCAAGGCACGTGAAGTGCCCGTGGCCGTGCAAAAAGCCATGGAGCAGGCACGTCGCAACCTGATCAAGGTGTCGTTGAAAAACGGTTCGCTGCACCACGCTGTGCATGGCGAGCACGGTGCTTCCAACGTCATGATGCTGCCCGCCTCCAAGGGTACCGGCATCATCGCTGGTGGCCCCATGCGTGCTGTTTTCGAGGTGTTGGGCATCACCGACGTGGTTGCCAAGAGCCATGGCTCCAGCAACCCTTACAACTTGGTTCGCGCCACGTTGGATGCGCTGAAGAACTCCACCACCCCCTCAGACATCGCCGCCAAGCGCGGAAAGTCTGTGGAAGACATTTTTAATTGAGGAGCGTTGCAATGACAACCCCTACCACTGTCAAAGTGAAGCTGGTTCGCAGCCCCATCGGCTGCAAGGAATCCCACCGCGCCACGGTGCGCGGCTTGGGCTTGCGCAAACTGAACAGCGTCAGCGAACTCCAGGATACCCCTGCGGTGCGCGGCATGATCAACAAGATCAGCTACCTGATCGCGATCGTTTAATCAAGGTTTACCATGGAACTCAATACCATCAAGCCAGGCCAAGGCGCCAAACATGCCAAGCGCCGTGTCGGTCGCGGCATTGGCTCCGGTCTGGGAAAAACCGCTGGTCGCGGTCACAAGGGTCAAAAGTCCCGTGCGGGTGGCTACCACAAGGTGGGCTTCGAAGGCGGTCAGATGCCCATGCATCGCCGTTTGCCCAAGCGCGGTTTCAAGTCCCATCTCCTGCAGTTCAACGGTGAAGTCACGCTGAGTGACTTGGCCGCTCTGGGTGCCGGCGAGGTGGATCTGCTGTCGCTCAAGCAAGCTGGTTTGGTCGCTCAAATCGTCCGCAAGGTGAAGGTTGTCAACACTGGCACCATTTCCTCGGCCGTGGTGTTGAAAGACATCGCAGCGACAGCCGGTGCGCGCGCCGCCATCGAGGCAGCTGGCGGCTCCATCGCCTGAACACATCGACGGAACACACGTGGCGACCAACAACTCCACCATAGCCAAGTCAGACAAGTACGGTGATTTACGTCGCCGTCTTGTGTTCTTGCTGCTTGCACTCGTTGTCTACCGGGTCGGTGCGCACATTCCCGTTCCTGGCATCGATCCAGTGCAGCTCACGCAACTGTTCAAATCGCAGGAAGGCGGCATATTGAGCTTGTTCAATATGTTTTCTGGTGGTGCATTGTCCCGGTTTGCCGTCTTTGCGTTGGGCATCATGCCGTACATTTCGGCTTCGATCATCATGCAGTTGGCCGGCTACGTCCTGCCCGCGTTTGAGCAGTTGAAGAAGGAAGGTGAGTCGGGTCGCCGCAAAATTACACAATACACCCGTTACGGCACAGTGGGGTTGGCGCTTTTCCAATCCTTGGGCATTGCCCTGGCGCTGGAAGGTACACCCGGGTTGGTTTTGGACCCAGGCTTCGTGTTTCGCATGACAACGGTGGTCAGTCTGACCGCTGGCACCATGTTTCTCATGTGGCTTGGTGAACAAATCACCGAGCGCGGACTGGGCAATGGGATCTCCATTCTCATTTTCGCGAGCATCGCAGCGGGTTTGCCAAGTGCGATGGCGGGTTTGTTTGAGTTGGTGCGCACGGGTGCCATGAACATTTTGGCGTCGTTGTTCATCATCACATTGGTGGTGTTGGTCACCTACTTTGTGGTGTTTGTCGAGCGTGGACAGCGGAAAATCTTGGTCAACTATGCTCGTCGCCAGGTGGGCAACAAGGTGTATGGTGGTCAGTCTTCGCACTTGCCTCTGAAGCTGAACATGGCCGGTGTGATTCCAGCCATCTTCGCGTCGTCCATCATTTTGTTGCCAGCCACTGTGGTGGGTTGGTTCAGCACCGGTGACTCCATGCGTTGGTTGAAGGACATCGCGTCGGCCTTGACGCCTGGGCAGCCCATTTACGTAGGCTTGTACGGGGCGGCCATTGTGTTCTTTTGCTTTTTCTACACCGCACTGGTGTTCAACAGCAGGGAAACGGCCGACAACCTCAAGAAGAGCGGTGCTTTCATCCCTGGGATCCGTCCTGGAGATCAGACGGCCAGACACATTGATAAAATCTTGTCCCGTTTGACTTTCGCGGGTGCGATCTACATCACATTGGTGTGTTTGTTGCCAGAGTTCTTGATCTTGAAGTACAACGTGCCGTTCTATTTTGGCGGCACGTCACTGTTGATCATTGTGGTGGTGACCATGGATTTCATGGCACAAGTACAAAACTACATGATGTCTCAGCAGTACGAGTCTCTGTTGAAGAAGGCCAATTTTAAAAGTGCTCAGCCGTGAGGCGTTGGTCGGACATTGAGTCCTGACTGTAGGGAATCCATCCAGGTTGACTGCCGCGGAGTGGCGTGCAGTGTGTTGTGTTTATCGCTTTGTCCATGTGTTTTGGCGAGGCCGTGATAGTTAAATTCAGGAGAATGCAATGAGAGTTTCGGCTTCGGTCAAAAAAATGTGCCGCAACTGTAAAGTTATTCGGCGTAAAGGTGTGGTGCGCATCATCTGCACTGACCCGCGCCACAAGCAGCGTCAAGGCTGATAGAGTTAAAGAGGACCATCATGGCTCGTATTGCAGGTATCAACATTCCTCCGCACAAACACGCAGAAATCGGCCTCACGGCTATTTTTGGTGTGGGTCGTACTCGCGCTCGTCAGATTTGCGAACAGTGCGGCATTGCGTATTCCAAAAAGATCAAAGATCTGACGGACGCCGAACTTGAAAAAGTTCGTGACCAGGTCAACACACTCACCATCGAGGGTGACCTGCGTCGTGAAACAACCATGAACATCAAGCGTTTGATGGACATCGGTTGCTACCGCGGGTTCCGTCATCGCCGTGGGCTGCCCCTGCGTGGTCAGCGCACCAAAACCAACGCCCGCACCCGCAAAGGACCTCGCAAAGCGGCCTTGGCGTTGAAGAAATAACTTACTGAAGGCTTTTCATGGCTAAGCAACAATCCAGCTCTGCATCCGCGCGCGTGCGCAAGAAGGTGCGTAAGAACATTGCCGATGGCATTGCCCACGTGCACGCTTCTTTCAACAACACCATCATTACCATCACCGATCGTCAAGGCAATGCATTGTCTTGGGCCTCATCTGGTGGCCAGGGTTTTAAGGGCTCACGCAAGTCCACCCCTTTCGCAGCGCAGGTTGCGTCAGAAGTTGCAGGCCGTGCCGCCATTGATCAGGGCATTAAAAACTTGGATGTTGAGATCAAGGGACCAGGTCCTGGCCGTGAATCCTCTGTCCGTGCATTGGGCGCGCTGGGCATTCGCATCGTTTCCATTTCGGATGTGACCCCTGTTCCCCACAACGGCTGCCGCCCTCAAAAGCGCCGCCGTATCTGAGCGACTGCCTGCGTCGCAGGCAATTTCAAGACCACCGCCACGGCTTTCCACCGTGGCTCCTGCGTTTTTAAGCGCAGCAGATTAAATTCCAAGGACATTCAACGTGGCACGTTACCTCGGCCCCAAGGCCAAACTTTCCCGCCGTGAAGGCACCGACCTGCTCCTGAAGAGCGCACGTCGTTCCATCAGCGACAAGGCTAAATTCGACTCCAAACCCGGTCAACATGGTCGCACATCCGGTGCTCGTACCTCTGACTTCGGCCTGCAGTTGCGTGAAAAACAAAAAGTCAAACGCATGTACGGTGTGTTGGAGCGCCAGTTCCGCCGTTATTTTGAAGAGGCCGATCGTCGTCGTGGCAACACGGGTGCAAACCTGCTGTTCTTGCTGGAGTCACGCCTGGACAACGTCGTGTTCCGCATGGGTTTTGGCTCTACGCGGGCTGAAGCGCGTCAAATGGTTTCTCACAAAGCCATCACCGTCAATGGCCTTGCTGTCAACATTCCTTCCTATCTGGTGAAGGCAGGTGACGTGATTGCCGTGCGCGAAAAGTCGAAGAAGCAGGCTCGTGTGCTCGAGGCTATGGAGCTGGCCAAGCAGATTGGCTTCCCCGCTTGGGTTGAGGTGGCGGTCGACAAGGCCGAAGGCGTGTTCAAGAAGACGCCCGACCGTGACGAATTCGCTTCCGACATCAACGAATCGTTGATCGTCGAATTGTATTCTCGCTAATCCGTTCCCCATGAAGAATCATGTTCTTCATGGGGTTGCTTCATCGGCCTTATCGGTGTAACGAACCGAGGGTATTGAAAGAAGTTTGAATGCTTACGAATTTGTTGAAACCCAAGACCATTCACGTCGAGCAGCTGACCGCCAACCGTGCGAAAGTCAGCCTTGAGCCCTTCGAGCGTGGGTATGGTCACACGCTCGGCAATGCTTTGCGACGCGTGCTGTTGTCTTCCATGGTGGGTCATGCCCCCACGGAAGTGACCATTGCTGGTGTTCTGCACGAGTACTCCTCCATTGATGGCGTTCAGGAAGATGTGGTCAACATCCTGCTGAACCTCAAGGGCGTGGTGTTCAAACTGCACAACCGCGATGAAGTGACGCTGAGTCTCCGCAAAGACGGTGAAGGCGTGATCACAGCCTCTGATATTCAGACGCCACATGATGTGGAGATCGTGAATCCCGGGCACCACATCGCCACGCTGTCGGCGGGTACGCGCTTGGACATGCAGATCAAGGTCGAAAAAGGACGCGGCTACGTGTCCGGGACCATGCGCCGCAACGACGACCAGGTTCGCTCCATTGGGCGCATTGTGCTCGACGCATCTTTCAGCCCTGTGCGTCGCGTCAGCTATACCGTTGAAAGCGCCCGTGTTGAGCAGCGCACGGACTTGGACAAGCTGGTACTGGACATTGAGACCAATGGCTCCATCGGTCCTGAAGAAGCCGTTCGCGCCTCTGCAAAAATTCTCGTTGAGCAGTTGGCTGTGTTTGCCCAGTTGGAAGGCGGCGTGATGGACACCATCACCTCTCCGCAAAAGGCGGCACAACAATTTGACCCTATACTCCTGCGCCCAGTGGATGAGTTGGAGTTGACGGTTCGCTCGGCAAACTGCCTCAAAGCTGAGAACATTTACTACATCGGTGATCTGATCCAGCGCACCGAGAATGAACTTCTGAAAACCCCCAATTTGGGCCGCAAGTCTTTGAATGAAATCAAAGAGGTTTTGGCGTCCCGTGGTTTGACCCTGGGGATGAAGTTGGAAAACTGGCCTCCTGTCGGGCTGGACAAACAATAATTTTTTAATGAGGGTACCCCCCTCACCCGCCAGTACCTGAACCGGCTGGCGGCATAACAATCCCAAAAGGAAAATATCATGCGTCACGGACACGGACTCCGAAAACTCAACCGCACCAGCTCACACCGACTGGCCATGCTGCGCAACATGATGAACTCATTGTTGACCCACGAGGTCATCAAAACCACGGTTCCCAAAGCCAAGGAACTTCGCCGTGTGGTCGAACCCATGATCACGTTGGCCAAAGAGGCAACGGTTGCCAACCGCCGCCTGGCGTTTGACCGTCTGCGTGATCGTGACGTTGTGGTGAAGCTGTTCAATGAACTGGGCCCCCGTTTCAAGGCGCGTCCAGGTGGCTACACCCGTATCCTGAAAATGGGTTACCGCGTTGGCGACAATGCGCCCATGGCGCTGGTGGAATTGGTTGATCGCGCTGTCGAAACCGTTTCGACAGCTGAAGGTGAAAATACCTGATATAATTCTTAGCTTGACGCGGAGTGGAGCAGCCTGGTAGCTCGTTGGGCTCATAACCCAAAGGTCGCAAGTTCAAATCTTGCCTCCGCAACCAATA
>CAYNGJ010000020.1:0-76014 GCA_964396895.1 uncultured Hydrogenophaga sp.
TGCCGCCGCTGGGGCTGGTTACCAACGCCGCTTTTTGAATATTTCAGGGCCGACTCAATACGCCAGCGCGGCTCACACGGATGTGTTGGCCCGCCATGGCCTGATTCCCAGCATGAGCCGCAAGGGCAACTGTTGGGACAACGCCGTGACCGAGCGCTTCTTTCTGAATCTCAAAATGGAGCGGGTCTGGCAGCGCCAATACGCCAATCAGGGTGAAGCCACCCATGATGTAGCCGACTACATCGTCAACTTTTACAACCCCGTGCGCTTGCATTCCACCTTGGGTTACCTCTCTCCCAACGTTTTTGAACAGCGCTGCGCTCACCCCCACCTCAGTCAATAACCCAACACCCTATCTTTTTGTCCGAAATCACTTGACCACGACACCATGGCCAGCACCATCCTGGATCGCCTCATGCACCGCTGCGCGATGCTGGAGTTCGAGGGCAAGAGCTACCGCCTCAAAGAGGCCGCCGCTCGCATCGCCATCACCCCCGTGTCGTCATAATCTGACCGTCCTGCCTGGGGGAATTTGGGGTGGCCAAGGGGGGGGGAATTTGACCTGGCCATCGGGGCCAATGTGGGTAATTTCATGCTGGCTCAGATTTAACCTGGCGGCTGTTCGCAGCTACCGAGTGTGAGGAGACGGTGTTGCGTGAAAAGCTCATTTCAGCTGTATCAGATTAAGGCATGCCTGTTGACAGCCTCTGTGGTTGAGGCCAGCGCACTCCTAACTTGCAGCCCTGTCTCTTTGACGGGTATTGCTACTGACTTTTGAAGACTGCTTTCAGCACAGATTCAATAAAAATGTTCAGAATAGGTGAAAACCCCCGAATGCCGAACGGCATTCTGGATGCAGAATTTCATGCAGCATTCAGAATGAGATGAATCGACGCTGTGACGGTGAGGCGACTTGTAACTACAAGCCGGAGCGATTGTCGGCCCTTGTTCCATGCGCCACGTAACCCACAGATTGATGGAGACCACCATGAAAAACCGACACGCAAGGACGGGGCCCGCTGCGGCCATAGTGCATTTGATCGCCGCAATCGCCGCCATGGCCGCTGCTGGTGGTGTTCAGGCGCGAGAAATCGAAATGGACAACCCGGATTTGAAAGTCCGAGCGGACGCCACTATTCGCTACAACCTGGGTGTGCGCACTGAACAGCAGGATTCCCGACTGATGAAGTTTGCGACAACCGATGAGGGCAATGCCAAATTCGGGCGCAGTGATATTGTGACCAACCGCCTCGACGGCCTGGGGGAGTTGGATCTGAACTACAAGGGCAAGTTCGGCATCCGACTGAGTGCGTCCGCTTGGTTTGATCAGGCCTACCGCGACTCATCTGTATCGTCTCCCGCAGGATTTGCAACGTCCTACAACAACAATCGCTACTCCAACGAGGTCAATCGCTTCGTTCATGGACCGTCGGGTGAAATTCTGGACGCTTTTGTATGGTCGAATTTTGACCTGGGCGATGTGCCGGTCAACGTCAAGCTGGGCAAGCACACCGTGGTTTGGGGTGAGGGCATGCTCATCGGCGGGCACGCGATTTCCTACGGCCAATCGCCCATTGACGGTGTAAAAGCCGTGTCCAGCCCCGGCATTGAGACCAAAGAAGTGTTCATGCCCATCAACCAGTTGACGTTCAAGGCACAGGTCACCGACAAGTTGTCGGTGGCGGGCCAGTACGCCCTCGACTGGAAGGCCACGCGCGTACCTTACGCCGGTACCTATCTGATGGGCGCCGACAACGCGCCGGGCGTTGACCGTTTTGCACTGACGCCGTGCACCCCATCACTGGGCCCCTACTCCTGCCTCACCATGGCCAACCAGGCCGTGAAAACCTCGGGTGACAAAAATTGGGGCCTGTCGGCTCGCTTGGATGTGGATTCCATCGAGTCCACGCTCGGCTTCTACTTCCGTCGCTTCAACGATACCAATCCGGAAACCGGCATTCAGTTGACGAGCTTCAACCCGGTTGCGGCGCCGTTCAATGCGGTGTTGGGCCCCGCACTGCCAGGCACTTTCCGATTTGTCTACCCAGCCGCAACCAAGGTGGTGGGCTTCAGTATTTCCAAGCCGGCAGGCCCGGTAGCCGTGGGGGCTGAGGTTTCATGGCGCAAAGATGCCCACCTGAACTCGGTTTCCAGCTATACCACAACCAGCACCGGTGCTACGGGTGATACCTTCCACGCTGTGGTGAATGGCTTGTATTTGTTGCCCAAGACCAGTGTGTGGGATACCGGCTCCATCATCGGGGAACTGGCCTACAGCCAGTTGAACCGGATCAACACCAACCAAAACCTGTACCGTGGAGTGGGCTATGCCGGCTGTGTCAAGACGGGCACCAGCGGCGCTGGGGCAAAACCAGGTGATGTGACCGATACCTGCTCGACGAAAAGCTACTGGGAAATGGCCGTCCGCTTTACTCCACAGTACTTGGGTGTATTCCCATCCTGGGACTTGGCAGTGCCCATGGCACTCAACTACGGTCTGAAGGGCACAGCGGCCACCGGCGGCGGTGGTTTTGAGGGGCGCTTGTCTTGGTCGGTTGGCTTGGCCGCCACCTATTCGGGCAAGCATGAGTTCAACCTGACTTATGCCGATGCAGCCGTGCCTACCAAGTACAACGCCGCAGGTACTGCGGCCATTGGTGGCAACGCGCTCAACAGTGCAGTGGGAGCCACTGACCGTGGGCGCCTGCTGTTCACCTACAAGACTTCTTTCTGATCGCCAGGAATCACCATCATGAAACTTCAAAAAATCATTTCTTTTGCAGTCTTGGGCCTGGCTGCACCGGCATTTGCAGCAGTGTCGGCAGAGGAAGCAAAGCAACTGGGCACCACGTTGACGGAGTTTGGCGCCATCAAGGCCGGCAATTCCGACGGCAGCATTCCCGCCTACACCGGTGGGTTGACGAAACCACCGGCAGGCTTCAAGGCCGACAGTGGGTTTTGGGTTGATCCTTTCAAGGACGAAAAACCCGTTCTGCGCATCGATGGCAAAAACATGGCGCAGCATGCTGCCCTGTTGAGCGATGGGCAGAAGCATTTGTTGTCCAAGTACCCTTCGTACTACATCAATGTGTACCCATCGCACCGCACCGCCGCCTATCCGAAGAAGGTTTTGGATGCGACTGTGCGCAATGCGACGCTGTGCAAGACCACCAAAGAAGGCCTGGCCATCGACAAAACCTGCCGAGGCGGTTTGCCATTTCCTATGCCCAAGAACGGCTACGAGGTGATGTGGAACCAGATATTGCGTTACCAGGGCGACACCGCGATCACGACATCGGCCTCTCGGTCCTGGGTGGTGGACGCGTCGGGCAAGGCGGTGATGACGGCACAGCAAGCAACCTATTCGGACTTCGTGTACTACCAGACTGATGTGGCCGATCGCGATACCGACATGGCTTGGCGCGTGTACTCCATCAGCCAGGCGCCCGCTCGCCGGGCTGGCGAGATGACAGGCTTAAACGACTACCTCGACCCTGTAGCGCGTCCGCGCAAAGCATGGAGTTACACACCCGGGCTGCGTCGCGTGAAGCTGTCCCCCGAGTTTGCGTACGACACACCGGTGGCCAGCATGGGCGGTGTGACCTTGTTTGACGAGTTGTTCGTGTTCTCCGGAACCATGGACCGCTTTGATTTCAAGCTGGTGGGCAAGAAAGAGATGTACATCCAGTACAACGCGTACAAAAATCTGTACGACTGCCCCACCGTCGAAAACGCCTTGTTGCCTTCGCACGTAAATCCGGAGTGCGAGCGTTGGGAAAAGCACCGTGTGTGGGTTGTCGAGGCCACCCTCAAGGCCGGCCAGCGTCACGCCTATTCCAAACGCACGTACTACTTCGATGAGGACTTGACGGGCGCCGCCAACTACGATGCTTATGACCAGAGCGGCCAGTTGTACCGGACCCTGTTCCAGGCATCGTCACCCATGTACGACAAGCTGATTCCCTACGCGTCCAAGAACGTGGTGTACGACTTCAACAAGGGCATGTACGCCTATGTGAACGACGTGATGGTGGGGGGCTACAAAGTACCTTCCACTGTAAGGAGCGAGCGCGAGATGAATCCTGAGGCCATCGTGTCGCGGGAATCCACACGCTGAGCATTGGTGACGGCCTGTATCAATTGGATTTCCTGACCATGACCCCCCTGCGTGTTGCCCTTTTCAAATTCATCCGGTTGTACAGATCGGTACTCTGGGCGATTGGAGGAGGGGTGCTGGTCTTCAGCACTTGCGTGGTTGCCGCGCAGGCAGTCGGGTCTGGTGATCCGCTTGATGTACCCGCCCGCAAGGTCTTGACCGCGGCACGCGCCAAGGTGAGTGGCGTGGCCAGCCAAGACGGGCGCGTGGTGGCCGTGGGGCCGCGTGGCCTGATTCTGTTGTCGAACGACGGTGGTCAGACGTGGCAGCAGGTCAGCAGCCCGGTATCTACTGACTTGGCCACTGTCCGGTTCACCGGACCCAACATCGTTTGGGCCGTTGGCCACGATGCTGTGGTCCTGCGTTCCACCGACGGCGGTGCTTCCTGGCGGCGCATGCTGGATGGACGAGCAGTCCTGGGCCTGATGCGCGAACATGCCAAGGGGTCGGAAAAGCTGGAGGCCGAGATCGACCGAACGATGCACCAGTCCGCCTCCGCGGACGTCTGGCCAGCGCCGGTGCTCGATATCCATTTTATGGCCGATGGCCTGACGGGATACGCCGTGGGCGGTTTCGGTCTGATCCTGCAAACCACCGATGGTGGCGAGCAATGGCGGTCCCTTCAAGGCTCCGCCGACAACAACCAGCGTTTTCACCTGTATGCCCTGACGGGCAAGGGCAACGAGGTGTTTGTTGCGGGGGAGCAAGGCCTGGTCATGCGCCTGGATGTGTCCAGTCAGCGCTTCAAGCGCGTTGACATGCCCTACAACGGCAGCTTCTTTGGTATTGACCGATTGGGTTCCAAGTTGCTGGTGTACGGCCTTCGCGGCAACGCCTATGTGAGTGCCGACGATGGCACCACCTGGAAAAAGATAGATACCCCACTGGATGGCAATTTTGTAAGCGCCATGGCCCACGGTCGATCGGCTTTGTTGGTGTCCCAGAGTGGAGAAATCCTGACCGTTGACCTAGATACAGCCCATGCGAAGAAAATCAACACGGCAGCCGGTGCTGAGGTCTATGGGGCAGCCCTGGTCGGACCGGAGCGCATAGCGCTGGCCCGATTGAACGGAATTGACGTCGTCGCTGTTGTGGCGCCCAGTAAATGAAGTAGGTGATTGACTTCAGTCGATCCGCGCGAAAGTAGTGATGTCCGCACATTCTCAACAACCTGCCATGCCTGTCGTCAGCGACCTGGCCAGCTTTGATCGCCAGTCGGGGAGCCGCCTAGAGCAACTGGTGTTCAACAACCGGTTGCCCGTGCTGTTGTTCTGTCTGATCGCCACCATTGTTTTGGGCGCTTTTGCGCTGAAATTGGAAGTCAACGCCAGTTTTGAGCGGATGATTCCGTCCTCAAGCCCCTACATCCAGAACTACTTTGCTTACCGCAAGGAATTGCCAGGGCTGGGCAACACGGTGCGCATTGTGGTGGAGAACAAAAAGGGCGATGTCTACGACGCGGCGCACTTGGAAAAGCTGCGCAAGATCAACGACACCCTTTACCTCATACCGGGTGTGGACCGCTCTTGGATGAAGTCGCTCTGGATGCCTATAGTCCGCTGGCGACAGGTCACGGAAGAGGGCGTAGTCGGCGGACCGGTGATGCCGCCCGATTACAGCGGCTCGCGGGAGTCCATTGCCAAGCTCAAGGAAAACATCGCACGCTCGGGCATTACCGGCAGCTTGGTGGCCAACGACGCGCGGTCAACCATGATCATTGCGCCGCTGCTGGACCGCCACCCCCAGACAGGTGAACCTCTGAATTACGGCGAGTTTTCGCGGGCACTTGAGGAGCAGATTCGATCCCTAGAAGACGCAAGCACCGGCGTTCACATCATCGGTTTCGCCAAAATCGTGGGCGACCTGATCAAAGGTCTTTACGAGGTGATGCTGTTTTTCGGACTTTCGGTTGCGGTTGCCGCGTTGTTTGTCTACATCTACACCCGGTGTGTGCGCAGCACGTTGTTGCTGGTCAGCGTGGCGGTGGCCGGGGTGGTGTGGTTGCTGGGCCTGATGAGCCTGCTGGGCTACGAACTCGACCCCTATTCCATTCTGGTTCCTTTTCTGATTTTTGCCATCGGGCTCTCGCATGGGGCGCAGAAGATGAACGGGATCTTGCAGGATGTGGGAAGGGGCACGCACAAGTACGTCGCCGCCCGCTACACCTTCAGGCGCTTGTTCATGGCGGGGCTCACTGCTCTTTTGACCAATATTGTGGGTTTCGCTGTGCTGGTGATCATCGACATTCCGGTGATTCGCGATTTGGCATTGACCACCAGCATCGGCATCACGGTATTGATTTTTACCAAGCTGGTGTTGATTCCGGTAACGCTGTCCTACATCGGGGTGAGCGAGGTGGCGGCAAGGCGGTCGCTGTCCGAAGGGGTGGCGGTCAAGCCGGGTGTGCTTGGGCGCATGTGGAGTGCCTTGGATCGTTTGACGGAGCGGCGTGCCGCTACCGTGGCCATTGGGGTGGCCGGGGTGGTCACCGTGATCTGCACGGTGGTGATGTTTGACCTCCGCATTGGTGACCTCGACCCCGGTGCCCCTGAATTGCGCCAGGAATCCCGCTATAACCGGGACAGCGCCTACATTACCGGTCACTACGGTTTGTCGAGCGACCAGTTCGTCGTGATCATGACAAACCCCGACGATGGTTGCCGTTTGTATGGCACCCTGCAACTGATGGACCGTCTGGCTCAGGATCTGCGCCAGACGGAAGGCGTGCAAGCCACCACTTCGCTGGCAGAAACGGCGCGCTTCATCACGGCGGCCTTGAACGAAGGCAGCGGCAAGTGGCTCACCATCAGCCGCGACCAGGGCATCACCAACGCGGCAGTCGGTGCCGCCATGATCGCGAGTCCCGACATCACCAACACCTCCTGTGCCGTGTCGCCGTTGATTGCTTACCTTGCCGATCACAAGGCCGACACGCTCAATCGCGTGCTCAAGGTGACCGAGGCCTTTGCTGCCGAGCACAACAGTTCCAACCCCGACGAAGGTCCGCGCTTTTTGTTGGCAGCCGGTTCTGCGGGCATTGAAGCGGCCACCAACATTGAAGTGGAGCGGGGCATTCTGCTGATGTACCTTGCCGTGTACGGGGCAACGGCGTTGTTGTGTTTGCTGACGTTTCGGAGCATCCGCGCGACCATCGTCGCCATGATTCCGCTGATCATGACCACCATCATTTGCAAGGCCTTGATGGTGTGGATGGGCATTGGCCTCAAGGTCGCTACCCTGCCGGTGATCGCTGTGGGTGTGGGTGTGGGTGTGGACTACGCGCTGTACCTGTTGAGTGTGCAGATCGCTATGCAGCGTCGGGGCGCGACGCTGGCCGAAGCCTACAGGAAGTCGCTGGACTTCACCGGTCGGGTGGTGGCGCTGGTGGGACTGACCATGGCCGCTGGCGTAATTACTTGGGCTTTCTCCCCGATCAAGTTCCAGGCGGACATGGGCATTTTGCTGACCTTCATGTTCCTCTGGAACATGGTGGGTGCGCTGGTCCTGATTCCCGCCCTGTCGCATTTTTTGCTCAACCCACAGCCACAGAAAACGCCTGTTGCTGTCGGTTGAATCTGTCTTGAATCCCCCTTGTTGGAGAACCGCCCGTGTTTGATTTGTTGATGAGTGCCGACATGATGCTGCCCGACCCGGACGGCATGGCAGAGCTGTTGGTGAAGAAGTTGGGGGTCCACGGGCATCCCAATTGGCGCCAGGCGTTCGACGGGCATCCGTACATCGCGCATTTCCTGCGGGTTCACAAATCGTTGGCGGTGGCACCGACCCGCATCGAACCCCAATGTCATCTGGATCAGCCCAATCCGGGCGACCCCATGTTTCACGACTTCTTGGAGAGCCTCAAGGCTTACCAGGGGCCCCACCGCCCCATGCTGACACACTCAATTGTGCTGGCGGTCCGTGGCGACAAGTTCGACCGTTTGGTGGAAAAGCTCATGCGTCGTCGCCTTCGGTTTCGGATGGCGCAACGCACACCCGATATGCCCTTTGATCGGCTCTGGCTGGGTGCCACCCCTGAAGACCCTCATTACCACCCCTCGGTGGATGGCGGTTTGTGCATTGAGGTCATGCCGCTGGAACCTCTGCAAATGCCAGCAGATACCTTCCAGGTGCCGCCACCTGAGCCCCGTGATTCCAAGCCGGGGGACATGGTTCGTGTGACGTCGCGCGGGTACATTGTGCGCAACTTGGACGAAACGTTGCGCACCGTCTCCGCCAACCTCGACTGGGAGCCCACCGGACCCGTGGAGTCGCTGGGCAGAGAAGGCTACCGCCGGGCGCGCATGGAGTTCACGGTGCCTCACAGCGCCACGCTGGATGTGATCGAGGCGACCCGTTGGAATGGGGATGCTGGCGTCTACCTCCATTCATGGGGACCCGGTCCGTACTACATCCGCGTTGCCGTGAATGGACTGCAAGCCAAGGCCGACGATCTGAAAGCTCGCGGTACCCGATTCACTTGGATTGACGAGTGTGAGGCCGTTGGCGGCAAGTCCCTGATCCGTGTTGATCCCGCCGAGCTGCGGGGTCAATTGTTCGAGTTTGAAGAGTATTGAACAGGCGATGGAAACAATGCTTCATTCCCCTGGTGTGAAAGAGAGCGGCGCGCCCCATGGGACCGGTGCCGCCGTTCACGTTGAGCGCCGAGGCGCTGTTGGCTGGATCGTGCTCAATCGCCCGGACCAGATCAATGCGATCAACGATGACATCCGGCGTGGGGTTCCCGCTGCACTGGCGGAGCTGGACAGTGATCCCGCTGTCCGCGTGATTGTGATCTGCGGGGCGGGCGCGCGTGGTTTTTGTGCCGGGGCCGACATCAAGGAGCGCAGGGGGTCGGAGTCGTCGGTTCAGGTGCGGCGGCGCATGCAAAAGTCGCGCTGGATTGAAGCGCTGGACCGCACGGAAAAACCCGTCATCGCGGCTGTTCACGGCTATTGCATGGGTGGTGGAATGGAGCTGGCCTTGGCGTGCGACCTGCGATTTGCGGCACCCGATGCCGTTTTCGCATTGCCTGAAACCGGGCTTGGACTGATTCCTGGCGGCGGTGGCACGCAACGTCTGGGTCTGATTGTCGGGCCTGGGCGTGCCCTGGATCTGTTGCTCACGGGGGACCGCATCGACGCCCAACGGGCACTGTCCGTGGGCTTGGTCACTCGGGTGGCCGACAGCGTCGAATCGCTTCAGGAGCAGGTCACGGCCTTGGCCGAGCGCATCGCCCTGAAGCCGCCCACCGCGACGTTGTTCGTCAAGCAAGCGGCCAGGGCGGCAACGCAGTTGGACTTGAAGAGTGGTTTGAATCTGGAATTGGATCTTTTCGCCATGCTGGTCCCCATGCACGATGTCCAAGAGGCCGCGCTGGCGTTTCGGGAAAAGCGAGCGCCCCGTTTCACGGGTGAATGACCGTGTACTTTCCCTATTTTCTGGAGAAACCATGAGTGAACGCAAACTGGATGGCAAAGTGGCCATCGTGACCGGAGCGGGCGCGGGTCTCGGCGCTGAATGTGCTCGTTCCCTGGCGTCGCACGGTGCCCGTGTCGCTGTGGTGGACATCCATCTGGAGGGTGCTCAGTCCGTGGCCGCAGAGATCGAGGCGTCGGGAGGTCAAGCACTGCCGCTGCGCACCGACTTGACGTCTGAATCGGAGGTCGCTGCCATGGTGGCCGCCGTGATGGCGGCGTATGGCCACATTGATGTGTTGCACAACAACGCAGCCGCTTTGGACCCTGCGCAGCGTGCGGGTGATCGGGACGTGTGCAACGTGGACATTGCCGCCTGGGACAGAGCCATGAACGTCAATGCGCGCGGTGCCATGCTGTGCTGCAAACACACCATTCCACACATGCTTCAGGCGGGTGGTGGGTCTATTATTTTCGCCACCTCGGGGTTTGGCTTGCTGGGCGATGTCACGTTGACCGCCTACGCCGCTTCCAAGGCGGCGCTGATGGCGCTGGCGCGATCGGTGGCAGCGCAGTACGGCAAAGAGGGCATTCGGTCCAACGCCATCATGATTGGGTTTGTGCTGAACGAGCACGCGCAAAAAGGTGTTCCCGACGAAATCAAGCAAATCTTGCTGGACCAACACCTGACACCTCAGTTGGGCTCGCCCCGGCAAATTGCCGATGTGGTGAGTTTTCTGGCCAGCGACGAGTCTTCGTTCATCACCGGTGCGGTCATTCCGGTGGACGGTGGCTTTACCAGCCATTCTCCGTCCATGGTGCCCTTGCGTGAGTTCTTTGCTCGCATGGGCTCCAACAAACTCTGATTGGTACAAGGAAGCTCTTCATCATGTCTCTGTCGATGTACGCGGCCAGCGCCGAAGTGTATGTGCGCATGTTGCGCAACCTGTTGACCTGGCTGGACAAGGCCCAAGCGCATGCCCAAAACAGGGGGTTTGACAGTGGCGTGTTCCTGAGCACCAAGTTGTCGCCCGATATGCTGGCCTTCTCCAAGCAGGTGGTGATCGCGAGTGAGGTAGCGCGCTTGGCCATTGCTCGACTGGGCTTGCTGGAGCTGCCGCCGCCGCAAGGCTCGGAAGACAGCTTTGACGGGTTGCGCGCCCGTGTTCAAGACGCCATTGATTTTGTCGAGGGTGTTTTGCCGGAACAATTGCTTGGAAGCGATGAGCGCGCGGTGGTGCTGCCGCAGCGTCGCGGCGAACCACTGCACTTTACGGGCCAGACGTTTCTACAGCAATGGTCATTGCCAAACTTCTTCTTCCATGTGACGACGGCCTATGCTCTGTTGCGGCAGGCCGGTGTGGAGTTGGGTAAGGCCGACTATCTGGGCCAATTCATTTAACAGGGACCATTTGTTCATCATTCATGGTCCTGATCCAGGTTCTCCAAGGTGGCAAATGTCGGGAATTTTCCGGTAGTTGACACGGTGCCCCGTTGAGACCGGGGCTCTTATTGCCCTGACAAACACGAAAGGTTTGTCAGGGTTTTTTTTCAGATGACCTGTTTGGGGGGCGTCAAACCGCCTCGCGCGTTGAAGCTTCAAATGCCTTGAGGTCAAAGCCATGGGTTGAGGCTTGCTCGGCGCTGAGCGGGGTGCGGCGGGCGATCAGTTTGCGCGACGCCATGTGGTCGGCGGGTCTGTTGCAGGACTCCACCGCCACCAACCGGCCGGATTTGAAACACAGCACACTGAGTTGGCGCTGCTCAGGAGAGCCCAGCACGACGGTTGCATCGTGGCCCTCCGAGAGACCGGCAATTTGCAGCTTGAGCTCTCCCTGGTCGGTCCAGAACCACGGCAGCGCGGCGTAGCTGCTGGGCTTTCCCACCAACCGTGCCGCCACAGCTTTGGCCTGATCGACCGCATTCTGGACCGATTCCAACCGTATGGGTTGGGGCAACCAAGGGTTGGGGAAGCTGGCCACGTCGCCAATGGCGGACACCGCAGGATCGCTGGACAGCAACTGGTCATCGACGGTGATGCCGTTGTGGACCGCCAACCCGGCGTCGCGGGCCAACTCGGCATTGGGCAGCACCCCGATGCCGTAAACCACCAAGTCAGCGGGAAACAGGTCGCCGTTGGTCAACTGCACACCGGTGACTTTGCCATCGACACTCTGTATGGCCGAAAGGCTTTGTCCGTAGTGAATGCGGACGCCCCAGCTGGCGTGGGCCTGATCAAACACCTGGGACATGGTGGTAGACACCGCCCTGGCCATGGGACGGGATCCCAGTTCGAGCACATTCACCGACATGCCACGGACCGCAGCGACGGCGGCAAACTCCAGGCCGATGAATCCGGCCCCGATCACGACGACGTGCTTGGCCTGAGCCAGCCGCTCTGACAGCCCGTCCGCATCGGCCAGGCTGCGCAAACCAAATACGCCATCGAGCTCAATGCCAGGGACTGCAGGGACCCGGTTGCGCGCCCCCGTGGCCAGCACCAGATGGTCGTAGGGGAGTGTGTCGTGGTTGCTGAGGACCACAGACCGGTGCTCGCGGTCAATACGGGCGACGCTGGCTTGAATGCGTGTGATGCGGTGTTCGTCAAAATACGCTGGCGGGCGAAACCGCAGCGCGGCCACGCCCACCTTCCCCAGCAGATAGGCTTTGGACAGTGGTGGGCGTTGGTAGGGAACGCCGGGCTCGTCCCCGACGAGCGTGATCGCGCCGTCAAAGCCTTCTTGCCGCAGTGAGGCGGCAACCTGGTAACCGGCTTGACCGGCCCCGACAACGACGATGGTTTGGATGGACATAAGGATTCAACCTGCATGGGAGGGGTGGGAAGACGGGACTTTGGCAAAGTGGGGGTAGCGACCCAGCGCCAGCAACGCCAGAGCGCCAGTGAGGAACAGCGGGCCGCAGACCATCAGCGTGGCCTGGTAGGTGCCGGTGCTGCGGTAAAGCTGTCCGAACAGCCAGGGCGCCAGGGTGGAGGCCAGGGTGATCAGGCCGAGGTGAATGCCGAACAAGCGGCCGTAGTCGCGCATGCCAAAGTACCGTGAGACGAGGAAGGCAGCCAGGTCGAACTCGGCACCTGCGCCAATGCCCACCAGCATGACCCCTGCAACCAGCCAAGCGGTGTCGCTGCCCTCAGCGACACCCAGCAACAAACACCCCAAGGCCGGCAAACTCAAGGCTACCGCCGCCACCCCGGGCGCCCAAAGCCGGTCTACCAGGTAGCCCACAACGACCCGACCGAGAATCAGGGACAGCCCGAAGCTGCCGAAAATACGGGCGGCATCTGCCGCATCCAAACCCTTGTCGCGCAGCAGCGGGACGCCGTTGGTGACCAGTGTCACGACACAGGCCACGATCACCGACAAGGCCAGATTCAGCAGCCAAAAGCGCGGGTTGCGCACGCCTTCGCGCAATGTGAGTCCGGGAGCGAGCCGGATCGCAGGGCGCTGCTGGCTGAGCTGGGGCGCCGCTGGCGAAACCGGTTCCTTCATCCAGGCCAGCACCAGTGGCAGAACCAGCGCCACCGGCAGTGCCGCCAGCAGCCAGAAGGCCGCTTGCCAGCTCCATTGAGCGACCGCGTGGCTCACCGCAGAAGGGATCAGCATGGCGGCCAGACCGGTGCCGGACAGGACCAGCGCCAGGGCCAGACCTCGGTTGTGTTCAAACCAGAGATTCACCAGGTGGGTCCAGGTAACGTGCATGGTGCCCATGCTGGCGATGGACATCAGGAAAAAGCTCAGGTAAAGCGTGGTGATGGACGGACCCATGCGCGTCATCGCGATGAAGGTCAGCGACAGCGCACACAGCGAGATGACCGTGACGCACTTCATGCCGAATTTCAAATTGAGCCACCCGACGATTTGCGAGGCCACCACCGACCCCAGGAACATGAAACTCACGGCCGCCTGGAGATCGGAGCGGCTCCAGTCGAACACCTGTTGCAGGGGACCCATCATCGCGCCATAGGCGTAGAGCATGGAAGAGTTCGAATTGATCGCCAGCCCCAAAGTGGCCAGGAGCACGATGCGCCAGGCCCGCTTGAATTCGGTCAGATCGATGCCCAGTCCGTGGGGGGTGTGCTCATCTCCGGGGGAGTGGGTGGTCATTCCGTGTTACCGCAATAGGGAGAGTTGGCGTGGATGGACAGGGAGGCGGATGGGCGATTTCGCATCAATCGCGCACCAGCAACAAAGAGCCGGCAAGTGGTCCGCCGCCTGCGGCCGCAATGGCCACCTGGTGAGGGGCTGTCTGTCGCAGGCCTGCCCGGCCCCAGAGCTGGGTGCAGGCTTCGTGCACATAGCCCAGCCCATGCGTGCGCCCGCCTGAGAGTTGCCCCCCGTTGGTGTTGATGGGAAGTGCGCCATCACGGGCAATGCGGGCACCGCCTTCAACGAAGGCACCGCTTTCCCCGACAGGGCATAGCCCCAAGGCTTCTAGCCACAGCAAGGTGAGGATGGAGAAGCCGTCGTACAACTGAGCGCTGCCGACGTCGGCGGGCTTGAGGTCGGTTCGTTGCCACATCATCCGCGCGGCATCGATGCTGGCGCCTCCTGTCAGAGAAATCTGATCCCAGGACCAAGGTTGGTGCAGCGCCGATCCGATGGCTTCGATCCGGATGGGCGCGTTGGGGCCATTCCGTGCAGCGTCCATGCGAGAGAGCACGACTGCCGTGGCACCGTCGCAATGCACATCGCAATCGAACATGCGCAAGGGCGTTGAAATCATGCGCGACGTCATGTAGTCGTCCATGGTCATGGGCGTGCGGTAAACGGCCTTGGGGTTGACCACCGCATTGGCGCGGCAGGTCAGTGCAATCTGCGCCAGTTGTTCCGGGGTGGTCCCGTAGGCATGGAAATGCTTTTGTGCGTACATCGCCATCAAATTGATGGCCGAGTGCACTTCGTACGGGGTGTACCACTGCCAGAAGAAGCTGCTGTCGCGACCCGTTGTTTTGTTGCTCAGGGCGTTGGCATGCTTGTCGACCCGGCGGGCACTTGCTTCCGTGATGGTGCGAAATACCAGCACGTGGCGACACAGGCCTGCAGCGATGGCCATCGCGCCATTGATCACGCCCGCCAATGGCCCGGGACCTTCATAGCCACCGCCGTACCAGTTGACCTTGAGGCCCATGGTGCCGATCAGTGCGTTGGGACCTACCGGCGAAAAGCTGTTGCCGTTGTTGTTGTCGCCCGGCCAGCACGACACGCCGTCGATGTCGGCCCGGGTAAGGCCGGCGTCGGCAATGGCTTCAAGACAGGCGTCCAGGGTCAAGCGCATGGCCGATTGGTTGGAGGGGCGCGCCACCTCGGACTGGCCCACGCCGGCGATCGCCACGTTTTTTTCGCACAAGTGGTCAAACATCATTCGGCTTTCTGGAACAGAGGGAGCCAGACGTCTTCGTGCTGCTCAAATAAAACTTCAACCGGCATGTCGATCTGCACTTGGTCGGGCGGCATGCCCACGACATTGCTGAGCAGGCGCAAACCCGGTTGATCATCGAGCTCGATGATGGCCACGACATACGGCTCGGACAACTCGGGTTTCCACGCCTGGTGATTCACGGTGTAGGTCGCGACCCGGCCATGACCACACACGGCGTGCGCCGCCACGTCCAGCGACCCGCAGGAGGCGCAAATCGGCGCGGGTGGGTGAAAGAAGCGGCTGCAGGTGGCGCAGCGATGAATCATCAGCCGACCCGACTTGCCACCCTGCCAGAAGGTCGATGAGTCGCTGGTGATCTGTGGCAGTTTTCGTGGCATGGACAGTGGATGTGTTGCAGACAATGAGCGCGATCAGGGTCGGAACGAATTGACGGCGACCTTGCTAATGAGTTTAATGATTGAACAAATTGAGTCAATATGTCCAACTACTGGTTTACACCAACCACACCTACTTATGAGAGAACATTCATTGGCTGAGCGCCGCATTGTTGTAACCGGCGGTCTGGGCGCACTGGGCCGAGCCGTCGGGGCCGTACTCGTGGAACACGGTGCCCGGGTTGTGTTGTTGGACCGTGCGCCATCCCAGGACGTGGCGGGAATGGTCGCCGTCATCGGGGGCGTGGACCTGACCGACCCGGTTGCCACGCATCTGGCCTTTGAACAAGCCAACGAACGGTTGCAAGGCCTGGACGGGTTGGTGAACGTGGCCGGAGGCTTTCGCTGGGAAACGCTGGAGGAGGGGAGTTTGGACGCCTGGGATGCGCTGTACGCCATGAACCTGCGCAGCACGGTGGTGGCGTGTCGCGAGGCGGTTCCGCGCCTGTTGAATGTGGGGGGGGCCAGCATTGTTAATGTGGGCGCTTTGGCCGCCCAGAAGGCGGGCATGGGCATGGGTGCCTATGCAGCCTCCAAGGCGGGCGTTGCCCGACTGACCGAGGCATTGGCCGAAGAGCTGAAGGATCGAGATGTGCGCGTGAATGCGGTGCTGCCCAGCATTCTCGACACCCCCGCCAACCGTGCAGACATGCCCGATTCCGACGCTACGCGTTGGGTCGCTCCACGCGCCCTGGCCGCCGTGATTGCTTTTTTGTTGTCGACCGACGCCAGTGCCGTGACCGGCGCCTGTGTTCCGGTGGCCGGTCGCGTGTGACCGTGGAGTCCCCGAACATGATTGCAGGTGCCCCGCGTCCGGAGGTCGCACCTGGAACCTCCGCCATGACCTGGTCCGATCGCTACCTGCTCGGACATGGCGGCATGGACGACACCCACCGGGAATTTGTAGAGCGCGTGTGCGCTTTGCAAATGGCCGCAGATGTGGACGTGGTTGCGTGCCTGGCCGCCTTTGAAGTGCACGCTGTCGAGCACTTCGACCAAGAGTGGCGGTGGATGGAAAGCACAGCGTTTCCCGCTGCCCAGTGTCATGCCGATGAGCACACCGCCGTTCTCAACTCGGTGCGTGAAGTGCAGGAAATTCTGCGCCAAGGTGGCGCGGTGCAGGTGGCTCGAGACCTGGCCCAAGCATTGGTCGATTGGTTTCCTGGTCACGCCGACTACATGGATGCGTCCTTGTCCCAATGGCTGATCAAGCGCAGCCATGGGGGGGTTCCTGTGGTGCTGCGCCGTCGGTTGGACCCCGGTGAGGCACACGTGCCCCATCAAGTCGGTTGATCCGCCTTTCTTTACCCGGAGGCCTTGTCGCCTCCGCATTTCAATTCTCAACGAAAGACTCGCTATGAGACTCGTGACATACCAAGATGCTGGTGGCTCTGCCCGTGCAGGCGCATTTATTGAGAGCGATCAGGCCGTGCTGGATTTGCGCCAAGCGGCGCAGTCGGTGCACGGCGGCAGCGTTGATGCATTGGCCAGCGTGCTGTCATTGATCGAAGCAGGCCCGCAAGCGTCCGAGCTGGCAAGGGGCCTAATTGCGCGCGCACCCAGCCTGGCCGTGCGAGAGCGTCAGGCGGTCAAGATTCTGGCGCCCATTCAGCCGCCTCCCCAGATGCGCGATGCCTCGTGTTTCGAGCTGCACCTGAGACAAAGTTTCGCAGCAGCCCGGCGAGCCCGCGCTGCGCGCTCGCCGGATCCCGAGGCCACGCTGCAGGCCATGAACACCCGCGCCGACGACCGCGTGATCGAGACGTTTCTTCGCCAACCGATCTACTACAAGTGCAACCGATTTGCCACCATAGGCGCGGACGACGACGTGGTGTGGCCCAGCTACAGCAAGGCGCTGGATTTCGAACTGGAGTTCGGCTTCTACATGAGCGCTCGGGCCAAAGATGTGCCCAAGGAAAAGGCCCGTGACTACATTTTTGGCTACACGATCTTCAATGACATCAGCGCTCGCGATGCCCAGGCTGTGGAAATGGGCGGCATGCTCGGCCCCGCCAAGGGCAAAGACTTTGACACCGGCAATGTGATGGGGCCTTGCCTGGTCACGGCGGATGAACTCCCCGACCCTTACAACCTGAGCATGGTCGCCCGCGTGAACGGCGAGGAATGGGGGCGAGGCAATTCGCGGGACATGTACTGGAAGTTCGAAGACGTGATAGCCCACGTGTCCCGCTCGGAAACCCTTCACCCAGGTGAGTTTTTCGGTTCCGGGACGGTTGGCAACGGATGCGGCCTGGAACAAATGCGCTATCTCAAGCCCGGCGATGTGGTCGAGCTCGAGGTGGACGGCATCGGTTTGCTGCGAACGCGCATCACGCAGCCCTGAGGAATGGCCGTCCGCATGGCGCGGAAGGCATTCTGAACTCGGGCCGGTCCACGGCCGACCTTCTACAACCACCACGGTGGACCCAGGTCCTGCTTCTGCTGCGGATCACCCTGGTCACCCGAGTTCGACATAAGCCGCGCTAAGTCATTGATTTGTATAGACCAAGCCTCACGGCTGCCACTACAAAAGGCTCAACTGGGTGTCTTGTTGGGGTTTCTTGATCTTGAGTGCGGCCAGCACATCCGTCTGGCGTTGGGCGATTGATGAGATGCCCTCAATGGGCGCGGCGTTGTTGATGCTCACACTGTGGCGCTGAATGCGCCGCAGGTCAGCCAGGGCAGATTCCGGTGACAAATCGCTGCCACTCAGGCGCAGGCGTTGCCTCATCACCCGGTACAGAATCAAGGCCAGCATGCAAATGCTCGCATGCGCCTTGATGCGCTCGGGCAAGCGGTGGAAGACCGGGGCAATTTCAATCTCGGACTTCAGCACCCGAAACCCCCGCTCAATGTCAGCCAAGGCTTTGTAGCGCTGCACCACCTCTTTGGGTGTCAAGTCTTGGACGTTGGTCACCAGCAGCAGCTTGCCGCCCATGGCCTGGGCACGCGCAAGGGCCACCTGATCAATGTCATAGGTGAACAGGTCGGCTTGCAAGTCCACCTTGATGATGCGCGACAGGGGGGCCTCGCTCACCTCATGGAAGAAACGTGCCGTCACACCGCCATCTGAGAGCTTTCTGCCGCGGTAGGCTTTGCCCGCATCCTGCGAGTCGAGCTTGCCCACCAACTGGTCAGCGCGCTGGCGCAATTGGTCAATGCGCGCCTGGCGGTTGGTAGTCTGTTCGGCCGCTTGGAGCGGGTTGCGGGCCACCACCAGACGAAGGCCCTGCCATTGCGCCTCATCGATCCTTTCTTCTGTCGCTTCTTGCTCCGATGCGCGGGCTCGGGTGTTGATCGGCTCCAAGATGTCGGCGAATTCGCCATAGCGCCGCCCCGGCACCGCCAGAATGAACTCCAGCGCTTGACCTCCCGACAAGCGCAACTCGGACAAGGCCTCCATGTTGTCCAGCGAGAGCAAGCCCCGGTCGGCCACCACCACCAGGCGGCGGATGTGCGGGAAATGCGCCATCACCTTCTACAAGGTCGGCTCCAGCGTGGCGTCAATCGTTGCGGCTTGGTGGGGTGCTGCAGGCCATTGTGTCGGGTGCCTCGACCCTCTTCACCCGTTCAGATGAGCGACTGGCGCACGCGCGACGACACCAAGTCGATCAGGCTGACGGTGAGGACGATGATGATCATCACCGCGGCGGTTTGTGCGTATTGGAAGCCGCGAATGATTTCCCACAGCACCACACCAATGCCCCCCGCGCCGACCATGCCCACCACCGAGGCGGAACGTACGTTGGACTCGAAGCGGTACAGGGTGAATGAGATCCACAGCGGCAACACCTGTGGGATCACGCCGTAGATGATCTCGTGCAGCGCCCCCGCGCCGGTGGAACGAATGCCTTCCACCGGCTGTGGGTCTATGGACTCCACGGCTTCGGAAAACAGCTTGGCCAGTACCCCAGCGGTGTGGACCCACAGTGCCAGCACCCCCGCAAATGGGCCCAGGCCCACCGCCACCACAAACAGCATGGCAAACACCATTTCGTTGATGGCGCGGCAGGCGTCCATCAGGCGACGCACTGGCTGGTAGATCCAGGCGGGCACGATGTTGGCCGAGGCCAGCAAGGTCAGTGGTACCGCAGTGACCACGGCCAGAGCCGTGCCCCACAGGGCGATTTGCAAAGTGACCACCATCTCGCTCACGTAGATGCGCCATTGGCTGAAATCTGGAGGGAAAAAATCGGCCAAGTAGGTGGCCATGTTGGCCGAGTCGTTCCACAGATCCATGGGCCGCATGTCGGCCCCGCTCCAGGACGCCGCCAGCAGCGCCAGCACCGTCGCCCATCCGCCATACCAGCCCAGGCTGCGTTTGGGTTGAGCGAGTTGGGCCAGGTTCGTGGAACCCGATGTGATAGAGGTCGACATGGCTGGGGGTGCGTGCTGCGGTCAGGGTGCTCAGTTCTTGAGGGCGGCCAGTTGCCGGTCCAGATCGGCCAGTTTGGCCCGCTTGTCCCCATCGCTCAGGTTGGCGTCGGCCTCGATTTTGGTGCGCTTGCCGAAGAGGTCGAGCTGGCGGATGGGAATGAGCTGAGCGTTGCTGGAGGCCTTGAAGCCCGAGAGCTTGGAGATCTTCATCACCACCTCTTTCTCGCGTGCGTCGGTCTTGGCGTAGTTGTAGAAGAAGTTCTGCAGTTTGGTTTTGGTGGCCTCAGGCAAGTCCTTGCGCATCACCAGCGGGTCCAGGGGGATCAGGGGAGAGGTCCAGATGACGCGAATGTCGTTGCGCTTGTCGGGGAATTTTTGGGCGATTTTTTCCAGGTTTTCGCTGTTGTTGGTTGCCACGTCCACCTGTTTGTTGGCCACGGCCAATGCATTGGTTTCGTGGTTGGCCGAGCGCACCACTTTGAAGTGGCTTTTGGCGTCGATGTTGTTCTGGGCAAACACGTAGAAGCCCGGGACCACGAAGCCGGATGTGGAATTCGGGTCACCGTTGCCGAAGCTGTAGTCTTTGCCTTTTTTCAGCACATCGTCCAGCGACAGAATGGGGCTGTCTTTGTGCACGATGAGGTGCGAGTAGTAGCCCTGGGTGCCGTCGGCATTGACCATCTGCGCAAACACCTCACCGCTGGCGCGGTCCACGGCTTCGATGGCCGACTTGTTGCCATACCAAGCCAGATGCACCTTGTTGAAGCGCATCCCTTCGATGATGCCCGCGTAGTCGGGTGCAAAAAAAGCCTTCACCGTGAAGCCCGTTTGCTTGGCCATGTCGTCCAGCAGGGGCTGCCAGTCGGCCTTGAGGTTTTGGGTGGATTCGGTGGAAATGATGCCGAAATTGATGTCTTCGGCCATGGCGGCTGTCAAGCCCAAGCCCAGCGCCACGGTGGCACACAGTTGTTTGATCATGAAATGCTCCTGAAGGGAGGCCGCCACAGTGACGGCCAGGTTGGAAAATGAGTGGGGGTGGGTCAGGCCAGCTGCGTCAGCGGTGCCGTGAGCGCATTCCAGGAAGGGCTGTGCGCCGGTGTGGCCGGTGGCACGGCGGGTGTGTTGGGGGTAGAGGCCAGCAATTCGTCCACCTGAACACCATAGAGCTCGCGCAGCAGCGATGGCGTCAGCGCGGCAGAGGGTCCGTCGTACACCACCTGTCCCTGGTGCAGTGCCACCACGCGCGGGCAATACCGGATGGCCACATCGACCTGGTGCAGCGACACCACCACGGTGCAGCCGTCTTCGCGGTTGATGCGCGCCAAGATGTCCATGACCTTGCGCGACGATTCGGGGTCGAGCGAGGCAATCGGCTCGTCGGCCAGCACCACCTTGGCCCCTTGCACCAGCGTGCGGGCAATGGCGGCGCGCTGCTGCTGTCCGCCCGAGAGTGTGGAGGCGCGCTGGCCGTGGCAATCGGCAATGCCCACGCGCTGCAGCGCGTCCAGCGCCAGCGCTTTTTCAGCAGCGGTGAACAGCCGCAGCCAGCCACGCCACAGCGGTGTGCGGTGCAGCAGACCCACCAGCACGTTGAGCAGCACGGGCAGTCGGTCCACCAGGTTGAATTGCTGAAACACAAAACCCACGTTGGCGCGAACCTGGCGGATGTCAGCGTTCAGGCGACCCCGCCGCTGCACGGGGTGGCCGTTGACTTCGATCAATGATTCGCTGCCGCCGTCGGCCACCACCAGACCCGCCACATGCCGCAGCAAAGTCGATTTGCCGGAGCCCGATGCACCGATCAGGGCCACCATTTCACCTGCCTGGATGTCCAGCTGGATGTCGCGCAAGGCGTGCTTGCCGTTGGCAAAGTGTTTGTTGAGGTCTTGTATGTGCAGGGCAGTGGACATGGGTCAACTCCGATGTAAGAAATTCGTCTAGACAACCGCGGAGTCTGGGCTGGCCATGTGACAGACGTTTGACCGCTGCAGGAAATTTTTGTGGCATTCAGCGCCCATCGCACTGGGCGTACTTGGACAGGAAGCGCCGCAGATCGCCGAAATCGGCCAAGCGTTCGCGCAGGGTGTCGTGGGGCCAGTCCCACCAAGCGGTGTTTTCGATGGCGTGGGCAATGGACGGGGAAAACCGCTGGCGCAGCACCCGCGCTGGGCTGCCAGCGGCAATGGCGTAGGCGGGAATGTCGCGCGTCACCACCGAAAGGCTGCCGACCACGGCACCGTTGCCGATGCGCACACCGGGCATGATGACCACGCCGTGGCCGATCCAGGTGTCGTGCCCAATGTGCACGCGCTGGCGCTGACGCCATTCAAAGAACTCGCTGTCGTCGCTCTCGGCCAGGCCGTAGCGGGCGCGCCGGTAGGTGAAGTGGTGCAGGCTGGGCCGCTCCATGGGGTGAAAGCCAGGGTTGATGCGGACCCCGGCGGCGATGTTGGCGAATTTGCCAATGTCGGTGCCGATCAACTCGCAGTGGTGGCACAGGTAAGCGTAGTCATCCAGCACGCTGTCGGCCATGTGCACATGCTCGCCGACCTCGGTGTAACGGCCGAAATGGCAGTTGCTGATGACGGCGCTGGTCGCCAGCGTGGGGGCCTCGCTCAGCTGGGGGGCGCTGGGCAGGTTCTGGGCCGCCACATGCACATGGTGAGTGGCAGGGTGTGTGTTGGGCGACGCAGTCATCACAATACCCGTCGGCCTTCGCGCCAGACGGCGCGCACCACGGCCTGACGGCCACCGGGCACATCCACGAGGCGCACCTGCACCAGGTCGGCCCTCAGGCCGGGGGACAGCGCTCCCCGGTCGTTCATGCCCACCGCCCGTGCCGGGTTGGACGACACCGTGGCCACAGCCTGAGGCCATGTCATCAACCCCTCGTCAACCAGGCGCAGCGCAGCGCTCAGTAGGCTGCCAGGCACGTAGTCGGACGACAGGATGTCCAACAAGCCGTGGCTCGCCAGTTCGGCGGCAGCCACGTTGCCCGAGTGCGAGCCACCCCGCACGACGTTGGGTCCGCCCATCACGGTGCGCATGCCCCGCTCTCGGGCGGCTCGCGCTGCGGTCAGCGTGGTGGGGAATTCGGACACGCTGGCCCCGTCGCCATGGGCCTGTTCCACATGGGCCACGGTGGTGTCATCGTGGCTGGCCAGGGCAATGCCCCGGGTGCGACAGTGGTCCACAAAGTAGGCGCGATGGGGCTGGGCGTAGCGTTGCTGCAGTTCGGCGGCGTGGGCCACCTGGCGCTTGAACTTGTCTTCGCTCCAGCCCTTCTTGCCGCTGTAGTACACCCAGGCGTGTTCCAAGTTCTCCCATTGACGCTGACCAGGGGTGTGGTCCATCAGAGAAATGAGGGAGACACGGTGATTTTCAATAAAAGGAGCAAACAAATCAATGGTATTGGGCGCTGGAAGCTCGCAGCGCACATGAATGTGGTGGTCGGCGCGCAGCAGGCCATCCTCGGTGGCGTGTTGCAGTGTGGCCAGCACCGGGTGCCAGGCGCTGCCGCGCAGGCTGTCGGTATCGGCCTCGCCCACGCCCAGCGCGTCGAACACGGTGGTGATGCCCGCTGCGGCCACCTCGGCGTCGTGTGCCAGCAGCGCAGGCAGTTCGGGCCATTGCACCTTGGGTCGGGGCATGAGGTGGCGTTCGAAATTGTCGGTGTGGATTTCCACCAACCCGGGCAGCAGGAAATCTCCCTCCAGGTCGATGGCATCTGGGGCTGAGGTGTGGCCACCACTCAAGCCCTGAATGCGCCCGTTGTCCACCTGCAAGGTGCCCTGCACCACCTCGTCGGGGAGCACCAGTTGTGCGTTGCGAAACAGCAGTGACGGGCTCATGTGGCACTCCTGAAATCGGCCACCGACACATGTCGGGTGGCCACGGCCTGGCCCACCCGGGCATCGTGAAAAATGCCGACAACCGCGCTGCCGCGTTGCCGGGCTTCGTGGATGAGTTCGATCACCGTGTGTGTGTTGGCCGCGTCCAGGGAGGCGGTGGGTTCGTCCAGCAGCAGCAGCGGTTTGGGCTTGATCAGGTTGCGGGCGATGTTGATGCGCTGCTGCTCCCCACCCGAAAACGTGGCCGGGGGCAGGTGCCACAGCCGATCGGGGATGCGCAACCGCGTCAGCCATTGCCCCGCCTGTTCCCGGGCAGACAGCAGTGCCGCGGGGTCGCTGCCGGCGTCTTCGGCCAATGGCTCGGCCACCACGTCCAGGGCCGACACGCGGGGAATGACACGCAAAAACTGGCTCACGTAGCCCACGGTGTCGCGGCGCAGCGCCAGCAGTTCTCTGGGTTGGGCCTGTGTGATGTCCAGCGTGCTGTGGGCAGCGGTGCGGACCGTGATGCGCCCTGCGCTGGCTCGGTAATTGCCATAGATGAGCTTGAGCAGCGTGCTCTTGCCCATGCCAGAGGGACCGTCGAGCACCACGCATTCGCCGGTGTGCACGCTCAGGTCGATGTGGTCGAACACGGGCAACACGGCACCGTGCTGGTGGTGCAGGGTGAAGCACTTGGCCACCCCGCTCATGTTCAAAATGGGAGTGGGTGGGGTCATGGTTGCAGCACCGAAGAAACCAGCAGTTGGGTGTAGGGGTGTTGGGGGTCGTCCAGCACCTGGTCGGTCAGGCCGTGTTCCACCACGCGGCCACGCTGCATCACCATCATGCGGTGGGCCAGCAGTCGGGCCACGGCCAGGTCGTGCGTGACGATGAGCACCGCCAGCCCCATGTGTCGGGTGAGCTGGCGCAACAGGTCCAGCAGTCGGGCCTGAACCGACACATCCAGCCCCGAGGTGGGTTCGTCCATGAAAACCAGTCGCGGTTGCGTGACCAGGTTGCGGGCAATCTGCAGGCGCTGGCGCATGCCGCCCGAGAAGGTGCGGGGCGTGTCATCCACGCGGGCGGGGTCGATTTCCACCCGCTCCAGCCATTGCATGGCCGTGGCCCGCAAGTGTCCGTGGTGGCGGTGACCCAGGCCCATCAACCGCTCGCCCACGTTGGCCCCGGCGGACACGTCCATGCGCAAGCCGTCGGCGGCGTGCTGGTGCACAAAGCCCCAGTCCGTGCGCGCCAGCAGCCGCTGCTGGGCCAGGCTCAAGCCGTACACATCCTGCAGCCCTTGGCCGTTCAGGTTGAACGCCACTTGGCCCGCATCGGGACTCAGGCGAGCCGCCACGGCATTGAGCAAGGTGGTTTTGCCCGAGCCTGACTCGCCCACGATGGCCAGTACCTCACCCGGCCACAGCTCGAAGCTGGCCCCTTGCAAGGCCAGCTGGCTGCCATAGGCTTTGTGCAGGTCCGTCACGCGCAGCAAGGGCTGATTGGCTGTTGCGTTCATGGCGCTTCTCCGGTCGCACGGGGATCGATGGCAAAGCTCACGCCATGGCGGGCAAAGCCCAGGGATTCATAGAACGCGTGGGCCCCCAAGCGCCGACCATTGGACGACAAGGCCAGCTTGTAGCAGCCCGCTTGCGCAGCCAGCGCCATGGCATGCTTCATCAGTTGCGTGCCCAGGCCTTTGCCTTGATGCGCGTGGGCCACCACCACGTCTTCCACGATGGCCGAGGGTGTGCCGCCGTGAGCCAGGTTGTGCATGACCAGCAAGGTGTAAGTGGCCACGATCGGGGCATCGCTGTGCGCCCCCTCGCAAGCCACAAACAGGCGGTAGCTGGGATAGCGGGCGAACTCGGCCAACAGTGCTTGTGCCTGTGCCAGCGTGAGGCCTTGCTCATCGCCTGCGCTGCCCACGTCCAGCTCGGCACACAGCGCCAGCACGGCGGGCAGGTCGGCGTTGGTGGCCTGTCGGATCACCGTGGTCATGACGCGCTCCCTGCCAGGCTCAGGGCCTGTGACTGGCGTTGCTGGCAGTGATCGGAGTCTGAGCACACATGCAAGCGGGTGCCCACGTCGTCGGTGATGATTTCGTCCAGAAAGCTGTCGGTGGCGCCGCAGAGTGCGCAGGGGGCTGGCCATTTCTGTACCTCGAAGGGGTGGTCTTCAAACCCCAGGCTCTCCACCGGGGTGTAGGGCGGCACTGCGTAAATGCGCTTCTCCCGTCCTGCGCCAAAGAGTTGCAGTGCGGGGTTGAGGTGCATCTTGGGGTTGTCAAATTTGGGAATGGGGGATGGCGACATCACGTAGCGCCCATTGACCAGCACAGGGTGGTCGTAGGTGGTGGCGATGTGGCCGTGGCGGGCAATGTCCTCGTACAGCTTCACGTGCATCAGTCCGTACTCGGCCAGTCCGTGCAGGGTGCGTGTTTCGGCTTCTCGGGGTTCCAGCCGCTGCATGGGTTCGGGCACAGGCACCTGGTACACCAGCACCTGACCTTCGCGCAGTGGGGTTTCGGGAATGCGGTGGCGCGTCTGTATCAGCGTGGCCTCGGACGTGCGGGTGGTGGTGGCCACACCGGCTGTCCGCTGGAAAAACCGACGGATGTTGACCGCGTTGACGGTGTCGTCAGAGCCCTGGTCTATGACCTTGAGCACATCGTCTGGGCCCAGCACGGAGGCTGTGACCTGTATGCCGCCTGTGCCCCAGCCGTAGGGCAGCGGCATTTCCCGTGAGCCAAACGGCACCTGGTGACCGGGAATGGCCACGGCCTTCAGGGTGGCGCGGCGAATCATGCGTTTGGTGCGCTCGTCCAAGTAGGCGAAGTTGAAGGGTGCCCCCTGCTCGGCGTGTGCTCGGGAGGTGGTGTGTGTGGCGCTCATGGCTGTGCCTTGCTGGGATGGGAGGCGTCGGCGGCGGAGCTGGCGCGCATCTGGCGCACCAGGTCCAACTCGGCCTGGAAATCCACGTAGTGGGGCAATTTGAGGTGCTGCACAAAGCCCGATGCCTCCAGGCTGTCGCTGTGCGAGAGCACGAACTCCGGCATCTGGGCCGGTGCGGTCACCGTCTCTCCCAGTTCGTCGGCACGCAGCGCGCGGTCCACCAGCGCCATGGCCATGGCCTTGCGCTCGTTGTGCCCGAACGCCAGTCCGTAGCCACGGGTGAACTGGGGCGGCTGGTGTCGATTGCCCGCAAATTGGTTCACCATGTCGCATTCGGTGAGCGCAATGTCACCCACCGACACTTCGAACCCCAGCTCATCGGGCACCAGGCAGATGTCCACCTGACCGAAGCGGATTTCGCCCACGAACGGGTGGGTGTGCGAATAACCCCGCTGGGTGGAATAGGCCATGGCCAGCAAAAAACCCTCGTCACCTCGCGCCAGGTTTTGCAACCGGGTGGCCCGCGCGGCCGGAAAGTGCAGGGGCTGGCGGGTCAGGTCGTGGGGGGTGGGGTCGTCGGCGGGGCAGGTGTCGCGTTCGATCAGTCCCTCTTGGTTGAGCAACTCCACCACCTTGGGGCAAGGACCGGCGGAAGGGGTTTGAGGCCCGCTGACGTCAACGGCTGTTGGGGCCAGCGTACCGGTGGGGCCTGGCGGCGTTTCTGTTCCGTCGGCCAACAGAGAGAAATCCAGCAGCCGTTGGGTGTAGTCACTCGTGGGTCCCAACATCTGGCCACCGGGCAAGTCTTTGAAGGTGGCCGATATGCGGCGCTCCACTTGCATGTGGGCGGTGTCCAGTGCGCAGGTGTGGCCCAGTCGGGGCAAGGTGGTGCGGTAGGCCCGGAGCAGAAAAATGGCTTCCACCAGGTCGCCCGCTGCCTGCTTGATCGCCAGGGCGGCCAGTTCCGGGTCGAACAACGAACCCTCGGCCATGACCCGGTCCACCGCCAGGCGCAACTGCTG
The DNA here is from genome assembly GCA_964396895.1 of uncultured Hydrogenophaga sp. Taxonomy (GTDB): domain Bacteria; phylum Pseudomonadota; class Gammaproteobacteria; order Burkholderiales; family Burkholderiaceae_C; genus UBA2334. The sequence continues at coordinate 27,531 of CAYNGJ010000020.1, forward strand.
CTGAATCTGTGCCACGCTGAGTTCGGCCAAACCGGGGTCGCCCCGGCGGCGGCGAGCCAGCAAGGTTTCGCTGTTGAGGATGGCGGTTTCCCCGCCTTTAACGGCCACGTACATGCTCAGCCTTTCTGCACGGTGTGGGTGGGTGAGGTGTGGAGGCTCGTGGTCCTGGGCAGGCCCACCACGTGCGTGGCGGTGGCCAGCAGCACATCCACCCCGCGTGGGAACAGGGCGTGGTTGGCGGTGCGCAGGGTTGCCAACTGAGCCAGTGCGTCCGGGTTCCCCGACTCGTCTGTGATGGTCAGCGGCGCCGTGTTGAGGATGCCGGGCCCGCTCAGTTGCCAGGCCGTGGGTACAGGCATGTTGCTCAGGCCATCCACGTCCACGATGCAGGTGGCGGCGCTTTCCGGGCACACGTCGCTGCCGGTGGGCAGCTCGGCCAGTGGAGGCAGCTCATCGAGGTGGGCCGCCCAGACCCAATCTGCGTCGGATGCCGAAGGCACCACCACACACCCGGTGTGAAACCGCAGCCAGTGCTCGACCGCACTGCCCGCCAATGTGGGGGACAGCCACAGGCGAGTTTCGGCATCGAGCATTGCCAGCAATACCGCCGCGCTCGTGCGATGGCCAACCGGGGGGTGCTGGGCATCGCTTTGCAGCGGTACGCATCGGCCAGGGTGCGACCATGCTTGCAGTACGCAGCGAAACACCGATTGGCTGCCTGTGGCCAGATCGCTGAAACCTGCACCCAGACCAGACCAGTCTGGAGAAGGTGTGGCGGGTTCGGCGCTGGCCGATGCGGGCAAGGGCTGTGCGTTCATGCGTTGTCCTCCTCGTCGCTGGCATCCCCTGCCTCGCGGGCCACCGTGAAGAACGCCACCTGGGTGGCGTGTGCTTGGGCAGACCGTTCGCGGGCTTGCGCCGCCAAGAGCCGGTCAATGGGTTGCAGCAACTCGGCGCACAAACGAGCGTGGTGCTGAGGGTCTTGAAGCAAAGCATCGGCCACCGCCGCCAAGCGGGCTTGGCGGTGTGTGCGGCCCAGCACATGGGCCACCCCCACCGCGCGGCCCGTTTCATCCAGACGCAAGGCGCAGCGGGTGACGGTGACCTCGCCCAAGTTAAAGCGCTCTCCGCTTCCCCCCACCCTGCCTTGCACCATCATCAGGCCGGTTTCGGGCGCACGCAGCCACTGCGCGGGGCGGTGGGCGAGCTCACCCAAGCCCGCTTCCAGCAGCGGCAGTGGTGCACGGGCCAGCAGGGCCATCCACCGAGGTCGCGTGGGGACTGGTTCGGCGGTGGGGTTGTCAAAAGGCTGAAACATGTCGCTGGTATCCTGAAAGTTGTATAGACAAATTCACGTTGATCGCCAGCTTAAACAGCCCCCATGTCCTTTTTATGACACCCCTTGCCCTCTCCGACCGCTCCCCCCAAGACACGCTGCTCAGTGGCCGTTCTGACGGCGCGCGCGACAGTTTTTGGTCTCGCATTGCCACCGAATTGGCCAACGACATTGCCCAGGGGGTGTATCTGCCGGGCCATCGTCTGCCATCCGAACACGCATTGGCGCAGCAGTTCGGCGTGAATCGCCACACCATTCGCCGCTCACTGGCCAGCCTGTGCGGGCAGGGGCTGTTGCGCGCCACTCAGGGCAGCGGCACTTATGTGCAGGATTTTGCGGTGGAGCTGGCCTTGGGCAAACGCACCCGTCACCGGGAGAACTTGGTTCAGGCCGGCCTGGCCGGTGGCCTGCGCGTGCTCACTTCGCAGACCGTGATGGCGCCCGAGCGCGTGGCCAGAAAGCTGCAGTTGCAGCCCGATGCCCTGGTTTTGTGCCTGACGGTGTTGGGCGACGCCGATGGCGTGCCACTGCAGGTGAGCGAGCGTTACTTTCCATTGCCCCGTTTCCAGGCACTGGAGCCTGTGATTGCTCGCACAGGTTCCATCACCGAGGCGTTTCAGGCCTGCGGCGTGGCCGACTACACCCGCTACAGCAGCCGCATTGGGGCCGACATGCCAGATGAGCACCTGGCCGACCGATTGCATCAGCCCGTCACACGTCCTGTGCTGAAAGTGGAAAGCCTGAACGTGGATGTGGCGGGATTGCCGATTGAGTTTTCGACGGCGTGGTTCGCTGCCGACCGAGTGACCTTGAACGTGACACATCAGGAACTTGTCGCATGACCACCCAAGTGAGTGATTCACTGCCGCCGGTTGTCGCGGGGCCTGATGCGTCACCTCGCTGTGCGGTGTACGCTGCGCCTGCGCCGGGCAGCGCGTTCTGGCAACGTGGCAGCCAATGGTTGGGGCGTTGTGCCGCCACTGGGCAGAGCATGTCCCAACCTATGGTGCCAGGCGTGTCTCCCCGCGAGCTGTGGTGCCTCACCCGTACCCCCAGGCGCTATGGCTGGCATGCCACGCTCAAGGCCCCGTTCAGGCCAGCGTTGGGTGTGACGCAGGCTGACGTGCTGGTGGCGCTGCGGCATCTCGCTCAGACGCTGCACCCCGTTGTCCTCCCGCCACTGACGGTGGCCATGCTCGGCGACTTTCTGGCCTTGGTGCCGAAGGGGGGGCAAGCCGCCGTGCAGGCGTTGGCCGATGCCTGCGTGCAAGGTCTGCACCCATTGGCCGCGCCGTTGACGCCCGCAGAGCTGGCTCGGCGCCGTGCGACAGGCCTGAGTCCACGCGAGGATGAGCTGCTCCTGGCATGGGGATACCCCCATGTACAGGAGCGGTTTCGGTTCCATTTTTCCCTGACCGGATCGCTGTCTCACGTGTCCGACGCCACCCGGCAAGCGCTGACGCAGGCGGCACAGGACTGGTTTGTGTCGGACACCGAATGGCCGCTGTGCCTGGACGCACTGTCGTTGTTCGACGAACCCGCTCCTGGCGCCGATTTCCGGTGTCTGTGTCGGGCGGAGTTGGCAGCGTGAGCGGTCGTTTGGTCTATGTCGTGGGGCCGTCGGGCGTGGGCAAGGACAGCTTGTTGGCCTGGCTGGTGCAGCACTGGCCCAGTGCGGTGGGCTCACCGCGGCTGCATCTGGCACGCCGCACCATCACCCGTGAGCCCAGCCAGAACGGGGAGATTCACGAGAGCACGGACCCCAACGAATTCGCGCAGCTCCAAGCTGCGGGCGCGCTCGCCATGGACTGGGTGGCGCACGGCCTGCACTATGGCATCCGGGCGACCGAGCTTGCTCCGCTGGCCAGCGGGACGTGCGTGCTGGTGAATGGCTCGCGCGAGGCCTTGCCGCAGGTGGCGCAGCGCTATCCCCATGTGGTGGTGCTGCACATCACCGCCAGTTCGCACACCCTGCAGGCTCGGTTGCAATCGCGCCAGCGCGAATCAATGGCCGACGTGCAACGCCGCATGGTCAGGGCGCCCGATTTGGCGGTGCTGACGTGCCTGCCCTGTGTCGAGGTCGTCAACGACGGTACGTTTGAGTCTGCCTGCGGGCAGATGCTGACCGCATTGCAGGTGTTGTTGGCCATGCGGCCCCTGAACGGCGGACCGTCGGCCAGCGCTGTTGGATTGGGCGGTTAAAGGCAACATTTCACCACCACTTGATCTCCGTCAGCCCACAAAGGCCGGTGAAAACGTAAAAACCCGACTTCCCGAAAGGACCACCATCCGTTAAAGAAGTGCAATGAACCTGAATCACTTGAAAATTTCCACGCGACTGACCGTCTTGATCGGCAGCCTGTCGCTCGGTCTGGTGGCCATTGGCCTCCTGGGCCTGTTGGGCATCAATGCTTCCAATGGTGCACTCAAGGGTGTGTACGAAGACCGAACCGTCCCCATGGGCCAAATAGCCCAGATCGACAAGTTGATCTTGCAGAACCGCCTGATGATCGCGGGCGCACTGCTCAACCCCACGCCAGAAGAAATCGCCACCGACACCACGGGGGTGGAGGCGAACATCGCGGCCATCACCAAGCTCTGGGAGGCCTACATGGCCACCACGCTCACGCCCGAGGAAGCCGTGCTGGCCAAAAAGTTTGCCGAGGTGCGGGGCCGCTTTGTGCAGGAGGGGTTGCGTCCGTCTGTGGCAGCCCTGCGCTCAGGGGACATGGAAGAGGCCCGGCGCGTGGTGTTCGAGAAAACCCGCCCCCTGTACGTGCCCGTGGGTGAGTACGTGACGGCGCTCATGAAGCTGCAGGTGGACGTGGCCCAGGCGGAATACACACGCGCCCAGGCACGGTACGACAACCTGCGCCTGCTCATGATTTTGTCCATCGTCAGCGGCATCGCCCTTGCCGGAGGTTATGGCTACCTGACGGTCCGCTCCATCAGCGGTGAGCTGGGGGCAGAGCCCCGTGTCGCAGCGGCCCTCGCCCGCCGAGTGGGTGCCGGTGACCTGACGGCGCGCATCGACCTCAAGCCCGGTGACACCACCAGCCTGATGGCTCAGCTCAAAGCCATGCAGGACAACCTGATTCACATCGTGCGCCAGGTGCGCGAGGGATCGGGGGCCATGGCCACCGCCACCAGCCAGATCGCCGCTGGCAACTTGGACTTGTCATCCCGTACCGAGGAGCAGGCGAGTGCGTTGGAGGAAACGGCAGCGTCCATGCAGGAGCTGGCCGGCACAGTCAAGCAGAACTTCGACAGCGGTCGCCACGCCAACCAGTTGGCCGGGTCTGCGTCTGAGGTGGCGGTCAAAGGCGGGGCGGTGGTGTCGCAGGTGGTGCACACCATGGAAGCCATCAACACGTCGTCGCGCAAGATCGCCGACATCATCGGTGTGATCGACGGCATCGCTTTTCAGACCAACATCCTGGCGCTGAACGCGGCGGTGGAAGCCGCCCGGGCGGGTGAGCAGGGCCGGGGGTTTGCCGTGGTCGCCAGCGAGGTGCGCAGTCTGGCCGGGCGGTCGGCGACCGCGGCCAAGGAAATCAAGGGATTGATCGAGGCCTCGGTCAACAACGTGTCCGATGGCTGCAAGCTGGTCGAGCAGGCGGGCAGCACCATGGATGAAATCGTGGTCAGCGTGCGGCGCGTGGCCGACATCATGGGCGAGATCACCGCCGCCAGTCAGGACCAGACGGCGGGCATTGACCAGATCAACCAAGCCATGACCCAGATGGACGAGGTCACCCAGCAAAACGCGGCCTTGGTGGAGGAGGCTTCCGCGGCGGCTCAGTCGCTGGAGGCCCAGGCCAACCACATGGTCAACTTGGTCAGCGTGTTCCAGCTGAGCGAGAGCGACCACCGCCTGGCCCTGACCCCCAGCGCTGCACGCGGCTGACGCCAACGCCCGCTCACCCACTCAACGAGGAACGCACATGGCATATTTTGAATGGGCCAGCGACATGGAGATCGACCACGGCCCCATCGACCAGGACCACCGCAAGCTGGTGGACTTGGTCAACACACTGCACACGGTCACGTCCGAGGGACGAGGGCAGCAGATCGTGGACCGGGTGCTCGGCGAGTTGATCCGCTACACCGCCGATCACCTGCGGCGCGAAGAGAAACTGATGGAGTCCTTGAAATTCCCCAACCTGGCCAACCACAAGGTGGGGCACGACGCTTTCCTGGCGTCGATTCAGGACCTGAAAAAGCAGTACGACGCGGGCAGCATCACTGTGGCCGCCCAGCTGTCCACGGTGCTGCGCGACTGGTTGTCGCTGCACATTCGGCGCTCCGACAAGGAGCTGCTGGCCTTGCTCAAAAAATCCCAACCCCGCAAAGCCCCGCCCCAGGCGGGACAAAAAATTTGAAGAAAATTGGCCGCTAGCGCATGCACAGATTGCATTTATAGCTACTGAAATTGATGTTCTTCTGCCCGCCAATCGGGCGGACACGCGGTGTGCCCAATAAAAAAGCCACGCAGGCGGTGCGTGGCTGGGGGGTGACTGGGCGGGTGGCCCCGCCCGATCTCACATGGCCAGGTTGCCCGTGGCGATCTGACCGGCGCGCAGGGCCATGCGGCCTTCCTGGCGCACTTCTTCACGGGTGCGCACGGCTGGGGCGGCGGCATACGCCTCGGGAACTTCGCCGTTGACCGTGGGCTGGGCGTTGTTCAGGGCGTGGCGAACCTGCTCGCGGCTCAGGGGCGCACCTGCAACGGCCTGGCCGTCGGCGGCAGAGAACTCGCCGGCTGCCGGTGCACCCTGGGCCACCTGGTTGTAGCTGGCACGGGGTGTCTTGGCGACGCTGGCGGTGTAGGGCACGGCGGCCTGCTCGACACCGGAGAACTCGCCCGAAGCGGGGGCTGCAAAGCTGGCGGTGGCGCCCAATGTGGCAGCGGCGGCGATGGCGATGGCGAAAACGTGGCGGTTCATGGTGAAAATTCCTTGACAGTTGAAGTGGAGATGTCGGGCATGGCGGTGATTGGGTGTTCCGTCTGCCCTGCCTCGGTGAGTCGTTGTGACGTGTGGCTCATCGATGGGTTGAACTGTATTCGTGTTAACCCTGCGGATAAACGGCCATAAAATACATTTACTGTTTCTAAATCAGAAACAATATGGGCGTTGAAAACGCAGAAAGTGCCCCATGGACCGTTTGCTTTCCATGCGCGTCTTCCAGCAAGTGGCCGACGAAGGCAGTTTTGCCGCGGCCGCGCGCGCGCTGGACATGTCACCCGCTGTCGTCACCCGGCTGGTGGTGGACCTGGAGGAACACCTGGGGGCCCGCCTCATGCAGCGCACCACGCGCCGCCTGGCCCTGACCGAGGCGGGCCAGGCCTACCTGGAGCGGGTGCGCCACATCCTGCGCGACATCGACGAGGCCCATGCCCTGGCCAACGCCCACACCGAGGAGATGCAGGGGGTGCTGCGCATACAGGCGCCGCCCGTGCTGGCGGTGCACATCCTGGCGCCGCTGGTGGCCGGGTTTCGGGCGCTGCACCCCGGCATCACGCTGGACATCGATGTGGACGCACCTGAAAAGCCGGCCATTGAAGAGCACGACATCACCCTGATGGGCGCGGACGCCAACTTCGATGGCAACGTCATCGCCCGCCCCGTGATCGACTCGCACGGCGTGCTGGTGGCCTCGGCCGCCTACGCGGCGCAGCGCGGGTTGCCCAGTCAGCCGGAAGACCTGGCGCACCACCTGTGTCTGCGGCTCAAGCAGGCTGGGCAACGCCCCACCCTGTGGAGGCTGCTGCACATGCGCGAGGCCGACCGCGTGGTCGAGGTGCCGGTGCAGCCCGTGCTGTGGGTCAACCACACCGACACACTGCTGCGCGCCACACACGACGGCGCCGGCATCAGCGCCGCGCCACTGGAGCTGGTGGCCCCCCACCTGAGCAGCGGCGAGCTGGTGCGCGTGCTGCCCGATTGGGTCACCGGTCACTTCACCCTGTACGCCGCCATGCCCAGCCGCCGCTTCGTGCCCAAGCGCACCCGGGTGTTCCTGGACTACCTGACCGAACACACGCGGGCCAACCTGGCCAAGGTGCTGGCCGCTTGATGTGTGTCAATGTCCAACTTAAGATTGGACAACATACTCCACCGCTTTCATCCACTCCCTGCCAGACAGGGGGCCGCACACATGGTCACCATCGGGGTCGTCGCCGCCGAACTGGGCGTATCCACCGCCACTTTGCGCAAGTGGGAGAGCCGCTATGGGCGCCCCGTCCCGCAGCGGTCAACGGGGGGCGCACGCCTGTACGACGAGGCCGAAGTGGCCTGGCTGCGGGTGGCCAAGCGGCAGATGGACGCGGGCGTTCGGCCCGCCGATGCCATGGCGCAGGCCACCCTGCGGCCCGCCACCTCCGAGCCTGACGCCACGGGGGGCGGCGCGGTGGGGTCCGTGACCGAACAGGCCGTGGCCCACGCCCTGACCCTCCTGTGTGAGCACCGACTGGACGAGTGCCACGCACACCTGCTGGCGCAGCGCCAGCGCCTGGGGCTGGTGGCGTTTGCGGACGGCGTGGCGGGGCCGTTGGCCGCCGCCGTGGGAGAGGCCTGGGCCAGGGGGGACGTGCAGGTGTTTGAAGAGCACGGCTTCAGCGCGGTGCTGCGTGCCGTCCTCGAGGTGCGGGCATTTGGTGGTGCACCCGATGCCACCGTTGCGCCCGTGTGCACCGTGCTGCTGGCCACGCTGTCTGGCGAGCAGCACACCCTGGGCCTGGCCATGGTGCAAGCGGTGTTGCAGCAGGCGGGTGTGCGCTGCGTCAACCTGGGCGCCGGTCTGCCCGAGGCCGAACTGGTGGCCGCGGCGCAGGCGTTTGGGGCGGATGTGGTGGGCGTGTCGCTCAGCCTGGCCATGCCCGAGCGGACCATGCAGCGGCAGTTGCTGGCGCTGCGGGAAAGTCTGCCCGGCCACCGGGCCGTGTGGGCAGGGGGTGCGGGTGCGGGGCGGCTGCGGCGGGTGCCCGACGGTGTGCAGGTGTTCGCCACCTGCGCCGCAGCGTGCCTGGCGCTGGACGAGTGGCGGCTGCGTCGGGCCGCACAGGGATGAACAACAACCGATCAACCATGAAGAAATTGAACACCCACCTGGCACAGCCACCATTTCGGGGCTACGTGGTCGGCATTGGCGCGTCGGCTGGCGGCCTGGAGGCGCTGGAGCTGTTTTTTGACCATTGCGCGGTGGACAGCGGCGCCGCCTACGTGGTGGTGCAGCACCTGTCACCCGACCACAAAAGCATGATGACCAACCTGCTGGCCCGTCACACCACCATGCCCGTGGTGATGGTGGAAGACGAAATGCCGCTGGTGGCCAACCAGGTGCACCTGATTCCGCCGGGCGCCGTCATGCGGGTGGTGTCGGGGCAACTGCGGCTGACGCCCAAGAGCCCCCACGGGCTGACCTTGCCCATCGACATCTTCTTCACCTCGCTGGCCGATGCCTTTGGCAACAAAGCGGTGGGGGTGGTGCTGTCGGGCACCGGCACCGATGGCACCCGGGGGGCGGTGGCCATCAATGCCGCTGGGGGTTTCCTGCTGGTGCAGGAGCCGCGCCAGGCCAAATTTGACGGCATGCCGCGCAGCGCCCTGTCGACCGCCGTGGTCGACGAAGTGCTGCCCGCCGAAGAGCTGGCCCCGCGGGTGCTGTCTCACATCCGCAATGTGCCCTACGCATCGGACAAGCCGCGCGAAGACGCCCCCCGGCCCCAGGTGTTGTCGGCAGACGAGGCACTGCGAGACTTGCTGGCCTTGTTGCAACACGCCGGTGGCATTGACTTTCGGGAGTACAAGCCCGCCACCGTCATGCGCCGCATCGAGCGGCGCATGCAGGTGCGCCACGTGCCCGACGTGGCCAGCTACCTGGCCCAGGTGGAGCAGGACAGGGCCGAGCTGTTTGTGCTGCGCCGCGAGTTGCTGATTGCGGTCACCAGCTTTTTCCGCGACCCCGAGGCGTTTGACGCCCTGGCAGAACTGGTGGTGGCGCCGCTGGTGGCGGCCGCATCGGCCAACGACACCCTGCGGGTGTGGGTGGCTGGTACGTCCACCGGGGAGGAGGCCTATTCGGTGGCCATGCTCTTCCTGGAAGCGTTCGAGCGTGAGCGCAAGTGGGCCAACCTCAAGGTGTTTGCCACCGACGTGAACCAGCAGAACATCGATGTGGCCACCTCCGGGCAGTACCCCGAGTCGGCCGCGGCCGAGCTGACGCCGGAGCGGCTGGAGCGGTTTTTCACCCGCAACGGCAACCATTTTGTGGTCAAGCCCGAGTTGCGGCAGGCCATTGTGTTCGCCCGGCACAACCTGCTCGACGACCCACCGTTCACCCGCATGGACCTGGTGACCTGTCGCAACACCCTGATCTATTTCCGCCCCGATGCCCAGGAGCGTGCCCTGCAGCGTTTGCAGTACGCCGTCAAGCCCAACGGCAGCCTCTACCTCGGGTCCAGCGAATCGCTGGCCAACGCCACGTCGGGTTTCAGCACCCTGCACGCCAAGCACAAACTGTTTCGCCGCACCGGCGGCACGGGGCGGATCCTGTTTGACACCACCGCCCGGGTGGCCGGGACGGGTGAGCCCAAGGCGGCGCGGTCGGCCAAGGGCAAGGCGGTGCAGGCGTTGCAATCGGACGGGCAGCTGATCGAGGCTGGGGTGGCCACCCTGCTGGGGACGTTTGCACCGCCAGCCATGTTGGTCAATGACCGCCACGAGGCGGTGCACCTGTTCGGCAATGTGCAGCCTTTTTTCCGCGTCAAGGAGGGGCTGGCCAGCCTGGACCTGTCGCGCATCCTGCCCGAACGCCTGGTGCCGGTCGCGTCGGCCCTGGTGTTCAAGGCCACCAAGGGGGGTGAGCGGGTGGTGTCGGCGCCTTTGCACCTGGATGACGCCGGAACGGACCCTGTGCCACTGCGCCTCAGCGCCTACCCCATTCAACACCCTGGCGACGAGCGTTTTGTGTTGCTGTGCTTTGAGTGGTTGCACACGGCAGAGCCATCCGCGGCCATCGACGTGGACGGCGAAACCATGGCCAGGATGGCGTTGCTGGAGCGCGAGCTCATGGCCACCCGTGAGAGCCTGCAGGCCACCATCGAAGAGCTGGAAACCTCCAACGAAGAACTGCAGGCCACCAACGAAGAGCTGATGGCCTCCAACGAAGAGCTGCAAAGTTCCAACGAAGAGTTGCAATCGGTGAACGAGGAGCTCAACACCGTCAATGCCGAGTTCCAGGAAAAAATGCTCATCCTCAATCGGCTCAACACCGACATGGACAGCATGGCCAAGGCGGTGGGGGTGGCGACGGTGTTTGTGGACACCGACATGCACCTCACCCGGTTCAGCCCCGATGCGCTGGACATCTTCAAGCTCCGCGACACCGACCTGGGTCGCCCCCTGGACGACATCGCCCACCGCCTGCGCTACCCGGGCCTGATGTCGGACCTCAAGCGCACCCTGATGACCGACCGGATGACCGAGCACGAAGTGCTTTCCGACGACGGACGGCTGTACCTCTGCCGCATGTTGCCCTACAGCGTGCCCTCCAGCAGCCAGCGCGGCGCCGTGGCCACGTTTGTCGACGTGACGGTGTTCCGCGACCTGCAGCGCATGCAGGCCGTCATCGATGCCTTGCCCGAGCATGTGGCCGTGCTGGAGCACGACGGCCGCATCTCCATGGTCAATGCCGCCTGGCGCAACTTTGCCCGGGCCAACGGTGACCGCGAGCTGAACCACTCCGGGCCGGGTGCCAACTACCTCGATGCCTGCAGGGCCGCCCATGACGCGGGCGACGAGTTCGGCGTGCGCGCCTGGCGCGGGGTCAAAAGTGTGCTGGAAGGCAGCCATCCGCTGTTTTCCATGCAGTACCCCTGCCATTCGCCCGATGAGGAGCGCTGGTTCGTCATGAACGTGGCCCCGGTCAAGGGGCACGAGTTTGGCGCGGTGGTCAGCCACGTCAACATTTCCCACTGGTACCTGAACGAACGCCCCGGCGCGCCCCCTGAATGAACTTCGACCCCGAACTGAGCGGGCCACCGCACGACCTGGTTGTGTTGCAGCGGGCCAATGAGGACCTGCGCCTGTACCAGGCGGAACTGGAGGTGCAAAACGAGGAATTGATCAGCGCCAAGGCCGCCACCGAGTCGGCGCTGGCGCGTTACTCGGCGCTGTTCCACACCCTGCCCATGCCAGCCCTGGTGCTGGACCGGCAGGGGCTGGTGCGCGACGCCAACCGGTCGGCGGTCAGCCATTTCGGGTTCAAGAGCGTTGAGTCAATGAACCACCACTCGGTGTATCGGCTGCTGGCAGCGCGGGACGATGCGCGCCTCAAGCAGGCCCTGAGCGAAGCGGCCGAGGGCGCCCCCCGCGTGGTGAAGGACCTGGGCCTGCGCACGGCCGAGCGGGGCAACCAGCCGAGCGATGCCCACGTCATTGCCCTGCCCGTGGAATACCACCTGGACCACCACCACCTGATCTTGCTGGTGGACCGCAGTGTCGAGCGGTCGGGCGAGCGCGAGCGCCTCATCTTCCAGTCGGTGCTGGACAACAGCAACGCACTGATTTACGCCTTCGACCGGGAGGGCCGTTGCATCCTGGCCAACCAGGCCCTGCTGGAGGGCGTGGGCAAGCCGCGCAAAAGCGTGGTGGGCCAGCGGCGCGAGTACTGGCTGCCCGTCGAGGACGCCGGTGCCCATGCGCGCAACGACCGCATGGTGTTGTTGGGCAACCGTGCGGTGACCTACGAGGAAACGCTCAACCCGCCCGATGCGCCCAAGCGCCACTTCATCAGCCACAAGTTTCCGTTGCGTGACGGGCGCGGCAAGGTGTTCGGGGTGGCTGGCATCACCACCGACATCACCGAAACCCGCCAGCTGGAGCTGCGTCTGCAGCTGGCCATGCAGGTGTTGAGCAGGGGGTCGGAGGGCATCATCATCACCGACCACAACAACTGCATCATCTCGGTGAACAAGGCGTTTGAGGCCATCACCGGTTACGGCGAAGCCGAGGTGCTGGGCAAAAACCCATCGGTGCTGTCATCGGGTCGGCAAAACGACAGTTTCTATGCCCAGCTGTGGGACGACCTGCTCACCAAAGGCCGCTGGGAAGGCGAGCTGTGGAACCGGCGCAAGGACGGGGTGGTGTACCCCCAGTGGGCCAGCATCAGCCGCATCGCCGGTGACACCGAGGAGTCCAGCAACTTCGTGTCGGTGTTCAGTGACGTCACCCACCGAAAAATGGCCGAGGAAGAAATCGAGCGCCTGGCGTTCTACGACATCCTGACCGGCAGCCCCAACCGCTACCTGCTGCGCGACCGGGTGGACCAGGCCATCCGCGTCGGCACGCGCGAGCGGGTCCACTTTGCCCTGTGTTTCCTGGACCTCGACCATTTCAAGGAAGTCAACGACGTCTACGGACACGACGCGGGGGACGAGGTGCTCATCGAGGTGACCAAGCGCCTCAAGCAGGTGCTGCGGGCCCAGGACACGGTCAGCCGCCTGGGGGGCGACGAGTTTGTGGTGTTGCTCACCAACATGGAGCAGCCGGGTGTTCAGCAATGTGTGCAAAAGATGCTGTCATCGCTTGCCGCCCCCTACACGGCCGCGGGCATCACCCTGCATTTGTCGGCCTCGCTGGGGGTGGCCATGTTTCCCGATGATGGCCGCAACTACCAGGACCTGCTCAAGAGCGCCGACACCGCCATGTACCAGGCCAAGGCCAGCGGGCGCAACGGGTTCAGTTTTTTCAGCCCGGAAATGGCCCAGAAGGCCGAGCGGCGCGTGACCATCGAGGCCGCGTTGCGCGATGCCATTGCCAACGGCGAGCTGCGGGTGGTGTACCAGCCCAAGGTGTCGCTGGCCACCGGCAGCGTCATCGGCACCGAGGCCTTGTTGCGCTGGCAAAGCCCCTTGCTGGGCGCCGTGTCGCCCGACGTGTTCATCTCCATCGCCGAGGAATGCGGCTTGATCACCCCGATCGGCTCCTGGGTGCTGGCGCAGGCACTGGCACAGACCAGCGCCTGGGCGCAGGCTGGGCTGGGTTGGTTGCCCGTGAGTGTGAATGTGTCGTCCGCCCAGTTCTGGAAACAGGACTTCCCGGCCGTGGTGGAACGGCTGCTGAAAGAGAGTGGGGTGCAGCCCGCGGTGCTGGAGCTGGAGTTGACCGAGCGCCTGGCCCTCAAGCACCCCGACCAGGGTGTGGACATCATGCGCCGCCTCAAGGGCCTGGGGGTGTGCCTGTCGATCGACGACTTTGGCACTGGTTACTCCTCGCTGTCCTACCTCAGTCGCCTGCCGGTGGACACGCTGAAAATTGACCAGTCTTTTGTCGCCGCCCTGGGTCAGGACCCCGCGAGTGAGGTGATCGTGCGTTCCATTGTGCAGCTGGCGCACACGCTCAGCATCGACACGGTGGCCGAGGGCGTGGAGCAGCCACTGCACCTCCAATACCTGCGCGACTACGGCTGCGACAGCGCGCAAGGCTATTATTTTGCGCGCCCGCTGGAGGCGGCGGCGCTGCCCGAGTGGCTGCGCGAGCGACCAGCGTCTGCGTCGGCCTGATGCCCGTCAACCCAACGCGGATGCCCCCGGCGCCTGGCTGAGCACCGCCAGCGTCAGGCGCGACACGCACACCGGTTGGCCCGCCTCGTCGGCAATGTCAATGGCCCACACCTGGGTGCTGCGGCCCACGTGCACAGGGCGCACCGTGGCCGTGACCCAGCCCGAGCGCACGGCGCGCAGGTGGTTGGCGTTGATGTCCAACCCCACCACCACCTGCCCCGGCGGGCAGGCGCAGTAACCCGCCATGGAGCCCAGGGTTTCGGCCAGCACCACGCTCACACCGCCGTGCAGCAGGCCCATGGGCTGGCGGGTGCGCGCATCCACCGGCATGCGCGCCGTCATGCTGTCGGGCCCCACGCTGACGAACTCAATGCCCAGGTGGCTGACGGCGGTGCCCTGTGCAGAAGCCGTCATGGCCGCGATGTCTATGGGTTTTTTCCAGATGGGTGTGGTGTTCATGGTTTTGTGAATCAAAAGTGGCCTTAGCGCTTGCTATATATAGCTTTTAAGCTATGACTATCAAGCGCGCTGGCGGTTGAGCACCGCGTACAGCGCAATGGCACCAAAGGTGGCGGTGCCTATGCCGCCCAGGGCAAACTCGCCAAACTTCAGGGTGAAGTCGCCCGTGCCCAGCACCAGGGTGATGGCGGCCACCAGCAGGTTTTTGTTGTCGGCAAAGTCCACCCGGTTGTCCACCCAAATTTTGGCCCCGGCAATGGCAATCAGGCCAAACACCACAATGCTCACCCCGCCCATGACGGGCAGCGGAATGGCCTGAATCAGCGCGCCAAACTTAGGTGAAAAGCCCAGCAGCACCGCCATGCAGGCGGCCACCAGAAACACGGCAGTCGAATAGATTTTGGTGGCGGCCATCACGCCAATGTTCTCGGCGTAGGTGGTCACGCCCGTGCCGCCCACGCTGGCGCTGACCATGGTGGCCACGCCGTCGCCCATGAAGGCGCGGCCCATGTAGCGGTCCAGGTCTTTGCCGGTCATGGCCGTCACGGCCTTGATGTGGCCCAGGTTTTCTGCCACCAGAATGATGGCCACCGGCGCAATCAGCAGCATGGCGTTGCCGCTGAAGGTGGGCGAGCTGAAGTGGGGCATGCCCACCCACGCGGCGTTGACCACGCCCGACAGGTCCAACGGCTTGCCCAGGCCCAGGCCGTTGGTCAGCACCGCATACACCACGCTGGCCACGATCAGGCCCATCAAAATCAGCAGCCGCTGCACCATGCCCTTGGTGAACA
Organism: uncultured Hydrogenophaga sp.; assembly: GCA_964396895.1. Taxonomy (GTDB): domain Bacteria; phylum Pseudomonadota; class Gammaproteobacteria; order Burkholderiales; family Burkholderiaceae_C; genus UBA2334. The sequence continues at coordinate 42,682 of CAYNGJ010000020.1, forward strand.
CCGCCACCAGGGCCACGCACAGGAAGGTGATGGCCTGCATCCAGGCATCGAAGCCCGTGGCCGCCATGTTCTTGATGGGGATGTGCGCCAAGTTCAGGCCGATCACGGCCACCACCGAGCCCGTGACCACCGGCGGCATGAAGCGCTCTATCCAGCCCGTGCCGGTGGCGTGCACCACCGCGCCAATCAAGGTGTACAGCAGGCCGCAGGCGACTATGCCACCCAGCGCCACGCCCAGGTTGGCGTTGGGCCCAGGCCCGGCGTAGCCGCTGGCGGCCATGACCACGCCAATGAAGGCAAAGCTCGACCCCAAGTAGCTCGGTACCTTCCCGCCAGTGAAGAAAAAGAAAATCAGCGTGCCCACGCCGCTCATCAGCACGGCGACGTTGGGGTCAAACCCCATCAGGATGGGGGCCAGCACGGTGGCACCAAACATGGCAATCAGGTGCTGCACCCCCATGACGGTGGTGGCACCCCAGGGCAGGCGCTCGTCGGGTCCGATGACGCCGCCCGCGGCCAAGGCCGACTCGGGCTTGGTGGTCCAGTTGAAAAATCCCATCAACAACTCCTCGAAAAAATGGTGTGCGGCATTCTGCGCGTGACCGCGCCGGGTGGGCAAGCCGTGTCAGCTTCGCGACAGCCAGCGGCTGTCGTGTGCGCGTCAGGTGGCGGTGCGGTGCGGGGTTGCCCCGCTTGTGGCCGGGATGAGCGGCTGGCAGACTGCGTGGCCGACCCTGGCCATGGCCAGATGCCCGTTTTTTGGCTGCCTGCCCGCTGGGTGGGCTGTTGCTGCTTCACTTGCCCCATGTCCGCCACGCCACCCCTCACCACCACCGCCGCTACGCCACCCTTTGTGCCTCGCATCCGCCTGTACCAAGAGTGGCTGGCACAGCACCGGGGGCTGCACTTTGCCGACTACGACGCGCTGTGGCGCTGGTCCACCACCGACCTCACCGCCTTTTGGCAAAGCATTTGGGACCACTTCGAGATGCAGTCGCCCACGCCACACAGTGCCGTGCTGCAAGGCGGACCCATGCCCGATTACCGCTGGTTTGAGGGGGCCCAGGTCAACTACGCCAGCCAGGTGCTGCGCCACGCCGACGCGGCGCACGCGGCGGGTTACCCGGCCATCGTCAGCGACAACGAGCTGGGCGAAGCCCGCGAGCTGAGCTGGCCCGAGTTGCGCCGCCAAGTGGCCTCGCTGGCGTTGACGCTGCAGGGCTTGGGCGTGCAGCGCGGCGACCGCGTGGCCGCTTACCTGCCCAACGTGCCCGAAACCATCGTCGCTTTTCTGGCCTGCGCCAGCCTGGGTGCGGTGTGGAGCGTGTGCGCCCCCGACATGGGCACGCCCGCCGTGCTGGACCGCTTTCGTCAGATCACGCCCAAGGTGCTCATTGCCGCAGACGGCGTGTACCACGCGGGCCGTGCGCTCGACCGCTCCGGTGTGGTGCAGGCCTTGCGCGAGGCTCTGCCCAGCGTGGCGGCCGTGGTGCTGTTGGGCACACCCCATGCATCAGCAACAATAGCTGATACTATATGCTGGATAAGCGCTACGGGCATAAAAGATGCTAAATTTGTGCCCGAGTCGCTGCCCTTTGACCACCCGCTGTGGGTGGTCTACTCCAGCGGCACCACCGGCCTGCCCAAGCCCATCGTGCACGGGCACGGCGGCATCCTCATGACGCTGATGGCGCTCAAGTGCCTGCACAACGACATTGGCCCCAGCACCGACCCCAACAACCTGGGTGAGCGCTTTCACTGGTACAGCTCCACCGGCTGGGTCATGTGGAACGCCCAGCTGGCCGGGCTGGCCGGGGGCACCACCATCGTGCTGTTTGACGGCAGCCCCGGTGGCAGCCGCGATGCACCCGACTGGACCACGCTGTGGCGCTTTGCCGCCCGCCACGGCGTGACCTGGTTTGGCGCGGGTGCGGCCTTCTACGCCAACTGCATGAAGGCCGGGGTGGACCTGCCGGCCCTGCAAGCCCAGGGCCACGACCTGACCCGCATCCGCGCCCTGGGCAGCACCGGCTCGCCCCTGGCCGAAGACGTGCAGCGCTGGGGCACCGAGCAGTTCCGCCGCTTGCAGACGCACCCATCGGAGCGCGACAGTTTCACCGCCGGGCCGCCCCAAGGTGAAACAACCCCCTTGGGGGGCAGCGACCAACGGGAGCATGGGGGCGATGGTTTCACCGCCGGGCCGCCCCAAGGTGAAACAACCCCCCTCGGGGGGGCAGCGACTGCAGGGAGCGTGGGGGGCGATATCTGGTGGTGCAACATCTCGGGTGGTACTGACTTTTGCGGAGCCTTCATCGGTGGCCACCGCGAACTGCCGCAGGTGCCGGGGCAAATGCAATGCCGTTTGCTGGGCTGCGCGGTCGAGGCGTGGAACGAACAGGGGCAGCCCGTGGTGGGCGACGTGGGCGAACTGGTGTGCGTGCAGCCCATCCCGTCCATGCCGCTGTACCTGTGGGGCGACACCGACCAGCGCCGCTACCTGGCCAGCTACTTCACCGACGAGGCGGGCCAGCGCAGCGCCGCCTGGCGCCACGGCGACTGGCTGCAGGTGGGGGCCGACGGCGGTTGCGTCATTTACGGCCGCAGCGACGCCACCATCAACCGCCATGGCCTGCGCATGGGCACCAGCGAAATCTACCGCGCCGTCGAGGCGCTGCCCGAGGTGTTGGACAGTCTGGTGGTTGATCTGGAATACCTGGGCCGCCCCAGCCACATGCCGCTGTTTGTGGTGCTGCGCCCCGGCCTGGTGCTGGACGAGGCGCTGACCGGCCGCATCCACCACGCCATCAAAACCGCGTTGTCACCGCGCTTTGTGCCCGATGCCATTCACCAAGTGGCCGAGGTGCCGCGCACGCTGTCCGGCAAGAAGCAGGAGCTGCCCATCAAAAAGCTGCTGCTGGGCCAAGCGCCCGACAAGGTGCTCAACCGCGACGCCATGGCCAACCCGGCCTGTTTGGACTGGTTTGTGGCCTTTGCCCGCCAGCGGCAGGCGCACGCAGCCCCGTGAGGGCGTCGGTCCGCGCAGGGGTTGAGGGGGTGGTGGGGCGCCGACTCAGGCAGCGGCGTTCACGCCCGGCAGGCTGGACGGTGGCGGCAGCAGGCCCAGCGCGGCGGCCTTGAACACCGCTTCTGCCCGGTTGTTCACCCCCAGCGCCTTGAAGGCCGCTGCCAGGTGGGTTTTGACGGTGCTTTCGCCCAGGTCCAGCTCACGGGCAATGGCCTTGTTGGGCTTGCCCTGCACCAGTTTCAGCAGGCATTCCAGCTGGCGCGGCGACAAGGGTGGCGGTGCTTCAGGCGGCATGTCGCTGGCGCGGCGCGAGGGCACGAAGGGCGCGGCCGCCTGACCTGGGGTGGCGTTCAGCGCGTAGGGCGGCAGGTACACCCCACCGGCCAGCATGGTGCGCAGGGCCAGCAGCAAGGTGTCCATGTCGGACGATTTGGGCACAAAACCGGCCGCACCGGCCTCCACCAGCTCGTGCACCAGTCCGGCCCGCACGTCGCCGGAGAGCATGACCACCGTGGCCTCGTCGTGGGCTTGCAGCACGCGGGTGAGCCCCGATGTGCCCTGGCTGTCGGGCAGGCTGTAGTCGAGCAGGATGAAATCGAAAGGGCCGGGCCTGGCCACGGCGTCGGCAATGGTGACGGCGCTTTCGCAGGTCAGCTCGGGGTCCAGATCCTCCAGCAAAAACCGCAGGCTTTGCGAGAACATGAGGTGGTCGTCGATCAGCAGGGCGCGCATGGTTGATGGCAATTATGGTTATGTAACCAGTGTAATCAGCTGTTGCGCTGCACGCCTTGATGTGGGTCAGTGAGGGGTTGCGTCATGGGCATCGGCGTGCGCCAGCGCCACCTGCCGGAAGGACTCGTGGATGCGGCTGAAGGCGGCCACCACGTCGGGGTCAAAGTGGCTGCCTTGCTCGGCCTGGATCATCTCCACCGCCTGGGCATGGGGGAAGGGCGGCTTGTACACGCGGCGGCTGATGAGGGCGTCGTACACGTCGGCCACGGCCATGAGGCGCGCGGCAATGGGGATGTCGTCGCCCTGGAGGGCCTGGGGGTAGCCGCTGCCGTCCCACTTTTCCTGGTGCGAGTGGGCGATCTGCTTGGCGCACACCAGGAATGGCACCTCGTGGCCCAGGCGGCGCTCAGCGGCCTCGATGGTGTCGCGCCCGATGGTGGTGTGGGTTTTCATGATTTCCATCTCATCGGCATCCAGCCGTCCGGGCTTGAGCAGGATGCGGTCGGGGATGCCCACTTTGCCAATGTCGTGCAGCGGGGCCGACTTGAACAGCAGCTCAATCTGTGCGTCACTCAGGTAGTCGGCAAAGCGGGGGTGGTTTTGCAGCTCGCGTGCCAGCAGACGCACATAGTGCTGGGTGCGGATGATGTGCTGGCCGGTTTCGTTGTCACGGGTTTCGGCCAGCGAGGCCATGGTGAGGATGGTGACTTCCTGAATGTCCTTGACCTCGGCGGTGCGGCGTTGCACCTCGTTTTCCAGGTAGTGCGCCTTGTCCACCAGAAAGTCGCGGGCGGCTTTGAGCGCCAGCTGTGTGCGCACACGGGTGAGCACGATGGGGGGGCTGATGGGCTTGGCGATGAAGTCGAGTGCGCCCATTTTCAGTCCGCGCTCTTCGTCTTCCATCTGGCTTTTGGCGGTCAGGAAAATCACCGGGATGTCGGCGGTGACGGGATCGGCCTTGAGCCGCTGGATGACCTCGTAGCCATCCTGTCCGGGCATCATCACATCGAGCAGGATGAGGTCTGGGGGGGTGGGGCCGGCGGCAATGGCCAGCGCACGCTCGCCGGACGCGGCCACGCGCACGTCATGGTCGTCTTTGAGCAGGTCCACCATCAGGGTGAGGTTGACGGGGGTGTCGTCCACCACCAGCACGCTGGGACGCGCCGGACGGTCCGGCGCGGGGGTGGCTGCCCCCGCGGGGGCCAGGCCGTGGTAGCCCACGCTGCAGAGCAACTGGTGCGCCCGTGGCAGTTGGTAGCGGTGCAAGGCATGTGCAACGCGCAAGAAGGTGTTGCCCAGTTGGGCCTGCAGTGCGTCGGCATGGGACTCCAGCAGCACCAGCGCGGAGGGGTTGTCGGTGGCCGCCAACCAGGACAGACGCTGGCAGGCCTGGGCCTGCGGGCTGCCGTCATCCGGGCGGGCGGGGGCGACCTCTGCGGTCTGCTCTCCCACGGGCGGCAGGCTGTTGAACCAGGGGGTGCCGTCGTCGCCATCCTCGCCGCTGCGGGCGGCACCTGCACCTGCCATGTCCGGCAGGTCGAACCAGGCGGTGCACCAGAACACCGAGCCCACACCGGGGTCGCTGGATGCGCCCACGTCACCGCCCATCAGCTCGGCCAGTTTTTTGGAAATGGCCAGCCCCAGTCCGGTGCCACCGTACTTGCGGGTGGTGGAGGAGTCGGCCTGGGTGAAGCTCTGGAACAGCTTGCCCATCTGCTCGGGTGTCAGCCCGATGCCGGTGTCGCGCACGCTGAACTTCAGGCAGGCGCGTTCGCCGGGGGGCGACAGGTGTTCGATGTCCAGCTGCACCTGTCCGCTGTCGGTGAACTTGATGGCGTTGCTGACAAAGTTCACCAGGATTTCGGTGAGACGCAGCGAGTCGCCGATCAGGCGCTCCGGCGTGGAGGGTGCCACCTGCATGCCCAGCGACAGGCCCTTGGCGCTGGCCGCATCGGCATTCATGGCCTGCACGTTGTCCAAGACGGCTTTGAGGCTGAATTCGCTGCGCTCCAGCGTCAGCATGCTGGCTTCCACCTTGGAGAAGTCCAGCACCTGGTTGATCAAGCCGTGCAGGTGCTGGCTGCACTGCTGAATGACTTGCACGTAGTCGCGCTGTTTGGGGTTCAGCTCGGATTTGCCCGCGAGGTAACTCATGCCCATGATGGCGCTGACGGGGGTGCGGATCTCGTGGCTGATGTTGGACAGAAATTCGGATTTGAACCGGGTGGCCTCTTCCGCCACCCGTTTTTCGGCCTCCAGTTGCCTGAGCAGGCTCTGGTTCTCAAAACGCATGCGCAGCGCGTCCTCGAAGCTGCGGGCCATCTGGAGCGACAGCTTGGTGAGCATCAGGCCCACGCCCAGCAGGGCCAGCGACAGGGGCAGGCTGATGGTGCCGTGGGTGGCCCAGTAAGCTGTGACCGAGAGCATGCTGATCCAGGCCCCCGACACAAAGGTGGCGGGGTGGGTGGTGGCATTGATCATGGCCGCCCCGAGGTAGATCAGCTGCAGGGCAGTGCCGATGGCCGCCAGGCTGATGTCACCCCTGGAGCCAAACCACCACACCGTGGTGGCCATCAGGGTTTGGTTGATCGCCGTCATCCACCACAGTTGCAGCTGGCGCTGGCGCAGGCCCGCGCTGTCGGCATCGTCCAGTCCATTCACCACGCGGCGGCAGGTGCGCCAGTTCACCTCGGCCATGAGCATCACCGGCAGGGCCCAGGCCACCAGTACCCCAGGTGGCAGCTCTTCCTTCAGGGCAAAGGCGGTGACCGCACACACCACCCACACGACCCACTTGGCGGCAATGGACTGACCGGCGCGCAGGCGCAAAGACGATCGGGCTGTTTCCATGGCCAGCTGGTCCGTGGCGTGGCGTGGCAAAAAACCCCATGGCGAGTGGCGACTGTGCATGCTCTAATGATCCCAAACGATGGACAGGAGAGGTGGCGCTGATGTCTGAGCAACAGTTTCGCTGGTCCCAGGCAGCCGAGGAGTGGCTGCAGGATTGTGATGATGCCCCAGATTGCGATGTGCTGGTGGTCGGCACGGGCTACGGCGGCAGTTTTGCCGCGCAGACGCTGGCCGACCCCCGTCGGCGGGTCTGGGTGGTGGAGCGGGGGCGGGAGTACCCGCTGGGCAGCTTCCCCGATGACATCGGCACCCTCCCCGGTCATGTCCGGTTGCAGCAAGGTGCCGACTCCGACGGCACAGGAAACCCCGATGCCCTGCTGGACTTTCGCCGCCACGAAGACGTGTCCGTGCTGGTGGCCAACGGCCTGGGCGGTGGCTCACTCATCAACGCCGGGGTGGCCGTGCTGCCCGACCCCCATCTGGCCACCCATCCCAACTGGCCCACCCATTACCGCGACCACCCCACCCACCGCCAAGCACTGCGCGACGCCATGGTGCACGCCCAACAGGTGTTGCAGGCCAGGCCGTTTGACGGGGCCGATGAGCTGCGCAAGTTCCAGGCACTGGGCACCTTGGGCTGCGCCATGGGGGTGCCGGCCGAAGCGGTGCCCATCACCGTGGCATCGGTAGACCAAACCAGTCCGGCCGGTGTGCGGCAGGCGGCCTGTACCCGCTGTGGCAATTGTTTCACCGGTTGCAATGTGGGGGCCAAAAACACCACCGTGACCCACGTGCTGCCCGATGCGGTGCGGGCCGGTGCACGCCTGATCACGGGGTTGACGGTGTTGGAGGTGTGGCCACTGGCGGGTGACGCGGGTCGGGCACCTTCCGGCGAGCCCTACCGGTGGGCGGTGCGCATGGCCTTGACCGATGGCCTGTCATTGCCCAGCCGACGCGACGCCATCGTGGTGCGCGCCCGCACCGTGGTGCTGGCCGCAGGGGCACTGGGCAGCACCGAAATTTTGCTGCGTTCCCGCCAGCTCCAAATGTCTCCGTGGCTGGGCAAACGCTTTTCCACCAACGGCGATGCGTTGGCCATGGGCTGGGGTCTTGCGGAGACGACCCACGGCATGGCCGACGCCAACGAGGCCGATCGGCCACCCGAACAGCGGGTGGGGCCCACCATCACTGGCCTGCTGGCCCCGCTCATACCGGTGAATGATCAGCTTCGACGCGTGCTGGTCGAAGAAGGGGCTGTGCCGTCGGCACTGACGCAGGCGGTGCTGGCCCTGGGCGCCACCCTGTCTTTGCCGCACCGCTACACCCGTGGCGGCACCCTGGGGGTGCATGCCCAGTGGAAGCAAGAGGGGCGGGTGGTGGATGCGCTGGCCACCCCGCCCGACATGGCTCGCCATGCCTTGTTGCTGCTGCTCATGGGGCCTGACGATGCCGATGGCCACATCCGGCTGCACCCGGCTGATGCCCCTGCCCGGCGTGACGCCATGGACATCCGCTGGGACAGCACGTCAACCGGAGGGCCGCGTTCGCCGTATTACCAAGCGTTGCACGATTGGTTGTTGAAGGCGGGCAAACAAGGGGGATTTCAAGGGGGGGACTACCTGCCCAGCCCCCTGTGGAAACCCTTGCCAGACGACTTTGCCGGGGTGGCGGCGGGATTGGGCAAGCCCCATGGCCTGACCGTGCACCCCCTGGGCGGTTGCGGCATGGGAGATGGGCCCGATTCCGGTGTGGTGGACTGGCAAGGCGCGGTCTTTCGCGCTGGTGGGGGGCTGTACGAAGGCCTGCACGTGCTGGACGGTGCCATGCTGCCCACGGCGGTGGGCGTCAACCCATTGGTGACCATTTCGGGTCTCAGCCTGGTGGCGGCACGGGCCATTCGCCAGCGTTGGGATGACGAGACCACCAGCACGGCGCCGGTCGCGGCGGTGCCGACCGTGGTCGCGGTGCCCCCAACGCCCACGGCGCAGGCCATGGTGCCCCGTCGGCGTGATGCAGTGGCGCCGCAGGCCGGGGTGCACCTGCAGTTTCGCGAACACCTGTTGGGCCAATGGCGGGGGGATCGTCCCCAGGGGATGCCCATCACCCCGCCCGAATGGACGGACGATGAACACCAGCGTGAATGGGCGGTCGCCGTGGATGTGGACGTGGATGTGACCCGATGGCTGGCTGACCCCGCCATGCGCTTGGAAGGGGCACGCCTGCGCGTGTTCCACAACCCAGTGCCCTCTGCCATCGGGGTTCGGCCGGAGTTGAGCCAAGCGATGCCCTGGCTGCAAGGGCGGGGCTGGGTCCGCCTGCTGGCGGGTGATTCACCGGCCAACGCATGGGCCGATGGCTGGCGCCGCGTCCTGGCGATCGGCAGTTTTTTGTGGCGACGCTCATGGCGCGAAATGGGCAGCGCTGGCGGCCAACAGCCCTGGCTCAAACGCGCGCAAGGGCTGTGGCGAACGGCGGGCAACCACGCCCAATACCGCACACTGGATTACCAGTTTGAGCTCCGCTCACCGTCGGGCCAGACACCGCCGCTGCACGCCCGAGGCCAGAAAAGGCTGGCCTATGCCCCCGGGCAGAAGAACCTGTGGCAGGCGCTGATCCAAATCGACCTGACCATGACCACCGCATCGGGTGACCCACAGGGCACCCTGGCGGTGGAAGTGGACCTGATCGACATGGTGCGCCGCCAGCGCCTGCAGGTGGCCCGCGCCCCCGACACCCCGGCCGCCGTCATCGGACTGGCGGGCTTTTCGGCGTTGTGGTTGCGGGCCATGTTCCAGACCCATTTCTGGAGCCTGCGTGGGCTGGACTATGAGAAGCTGCGTCCGCCAGGCCCTGCGGTTCACGGCCCCTTGCGCCCCATGGGCGAACGGGGGCCGGGGGCTGTGTGCCAGCCCCAGGTGATCAAGTTCGAGGTGCCTCGGACCCAGTCGGCGCCGCCGGCCGAGGTGCCTTTGACGCTGGAGCTCACGCGCTACGCGCCCGCAGCAGGTTCACACCCCAGCCGACACCTGTTGATGATCCACGGGCTGGCCCATGGCGCCACCGTGTTCAGCACCCACACCACGGGCGGGCGCAACATGGCCGCCGCTTTTCTGGCCCAGGGCTACACCGTGTGGTTGCTGGACCACCGTCTGTCCAACCGCCTGGGCCACGCCACCCAGCCCCATTGCATGGATGATGTGGCCCGGTTGGACATTCCGAAGGCCGTGAAGTTGGTGCACCAGGCCGCCGGAGCACCGGTGTACGTGTTTGCCCACTGTGTGGGCGGAGCGGCATTTGCCATGGCCACCCTCAGTGGGCTGCTCAACGACGCCCAGGGGCGCAGCTTGGTCAAAGCCGCTGCCATCCATGCCGTTCATCCCTGGGTCGTGCCCTCAGCCTCCAACCAATTGTCGGGTGAGCTGGCGTCTTTGTACCGCGACTGGTTACCGGCCAACCTGTCCATCGACCCCGTGCCGCCCCGAGAACCGGGGGCGCTGGACCAGTTTCTGGACCGCCTGGCCGCCAGTCTGCCTTGGCCCGACAGCGAGTTGGCGGCCCACGAAGCCGACATCAGAGACCCCGCCGGTGGCACCGCGGTGTGCAACCGCATGACGCTGTTCTATGGCCGCGAGTGGGTGCACGCCAACTTGGCCCCGGCCACCCACCGCGAACTGGCCAGCCTGGTGGGGCCCGCCAGTGTGGAGGTGTTCCGGCAGCTGTATTACGTCATCACCCGCCAGCGTCTGACCGACCGTGAGGGGGCCGGGGTGTACATGGCGCACCAGCAGTTCGATGCCCACTGGCAGTTCCCCGTGCTGTTCAGTCACGGCTCCGAAAACCGCGTGTTCGACCCCCGCAGTGCGGTGCGCTCCTGGCACCAGCTCAGGCGTCTGCAGTCGCGCCACCCGGACGCTGGGCAGCGCCAAGTGCGTTTGTTCATGCCCCAGGGTTACGGTCACATGGATTTTCTGTTTGGCCAAAATGCCCACCGCGACGTCTACCCGTCGCTGGTCGCCTTCATGAACAACCCCGGTGACTTTGCCAGCAGCTTTGGCGTGGACGACCCCGACCTGGCCACGGCACACCAACGCGTGCCCCGCCACTGGCAGGACCACGCAGCGCTGTGGCCACAAACCCCTTTGTGCGGGCCCATGCTGCAACTGCAGCCTGCGCGCCGCGTGCGGGTGACCGACGATGGGTACACCACGGTCTCGCCCCGGGCCCTGGTGGTGTGGGTGGAGTTGCCCAATGACCCTTGGCTGCTCAGCCATCCGCCCCGCCTGGCCCGTGCGGACGACCCCGCTGCTGCCCCGCTGCCGGGTGTGGAGGTCAACCGGTTGGCGGCGGTGCACGGTCAGTCCGGTGCCGTGCACCCGCTCGTGGACCACCCGGCCAACCGCGTCACCCTGCTGGAGGGGCCTGGCAGTTACTGGGTGCTGCGCCTGCCCGACACCGCTGCCCACCCGCTGGCGCAGTGGCCAGCGCTGCGGTTGGTGTGGGGTGCGCCCGCGTCGCAGGACCCGGCCGGGGCGCACGGTTCGGTGGCCTTGGGCCTGGGCGCCCTGCCCTGGTGGCGGACCTGGGTCAACACCGGTGCCGAAGGGGCAACAGAGCAAGCCGTGAGCTGGTTGGCCACGTCATGCCGCTGGCCCGGCCTGCCGTTTGAGCGCCAGGCCGTCGATGCGCTGGCCAGGCACATGCTGGACCAACTTCACCACCCGGTGCATCCGGCACAGGCATTGGTGTTGCTGGGTGACCAGATATATGCCGATGCCACAGCCAACCTGTTTCAGGTGCAGGAGGGCGATGAGCGCCTGGCCCAGTTCTACCGGGATGCCTGGGGGTGCCCAGAAGCAAAAGCGCTTCTGGCGAAAGTGCCCACTTACTTTGCAGTGGATGACCATGAATACGGCGACAACTGGGACGGCGCCTGGCACCCCATGGGCGACCCCGGGTTCATGAACGGGTTCGAGGCCAACCTGGCCTATCAGTGGCGCTGGACCGACGGCAGCCACCATGAGCCTCAGGTCAGTTCCCTGCCAACTGACACCGATGTCCACGGTACCCCGCAGGGACGCAGCATGGTCAGGGGCTTTTGGCGGGAATTCCAGGTGGGGCACCTGCCCGCGTTTGCCATGGACACCCGTTCCGAGCGTCGGCCCCGCACCGCCGGGTCGTGGCAGGAAACGCCCTTGGTGTCCGAGGTGCAGATGCAGGCGGTCGAAGCCTGGTTGCTGGCCCACCGCGACCAACCCAAGGTGTTGTGCTCGGGCACGGTGTTCGGGTGGGTGGAGCGGCGCCAGGCGCGCGCGCCCGCCTTGTGCGCCTCGTCCGATGGGTGGGCCGGTTTTCCACTCAGTTGGCGGCGTCTGGTGCGCTTCATGGTGCACCACCAAGTCCAGCACACCATTTTTCTGTCCGGTGACTACCACTTCAGTGGGGCCGCTGCGCTCACCCTGTCGGCCGACGATCTGCCACCCGTGCGCGCGGCATCGGTGGTGTGCTCGGGCTGGAACGCCAGCTTGCCGTTTGCCAATGCGGTGGCGACGGACTTTGTGCTCCGCACCGATGCGGTGTTGCCCCTGAGTGATGCCAGCGCTCGCGTGGTGTCCCGAGCCGAGGGGCTGGGCTCCACCTTGCGCCAATTTTCACGTTTGACGGTGTCGCCGCAAGGCCCTGGGCGCTGGGACTTGGTGGTGGAGGTGTTGGACGATGCCGGTGCCAGCGCGGGCCAGTGGGTAACCCCGCTCTGAATGGGCCCGTGTGGGGGCTGGCATGCACTGCGATGGTGCGGAACTTGCTTGACCCTGTGAAGCACCCTGGGCGAGCCACCGCGTCGACGGCTCCGTGGTGCGGCAAGGGGCCTGACGGTGAACAACATTCTGTGGTGGCTGGGGCGACTGAGCGTGGGGCGCAAGCTCATGCTCATTTATTTGCTGGACCTGACGGCGGTCATCTACGTGTCGGGCATCCTCATCCATGAAAAATTCCTCTCCATTGACTTCACCCGCAAGGAAATCGTGGGTGCGGCCTACACCGAGGTGGTGCGCCGCAACCTGATGGGGGCGTTCCTGCCCACCGGGCAAATGCCCGCACCTGTGACCGCCAAGGACGACCAGGCGGCGCTGGACGAGGTCCGAGAGGCCCATGACGGGTTGCTGAACGCGGCCGACGCTTCCGCCAAATTCACCCGGGTGCTGGGACACCTGGCCCGAGCCGACAGCGATGTGGCCCTGCGGGGGCAACTGTTGGCCCATGGCCGCGAACTGCTGACCACGGTGGGCAACCAGTCCAACCTCATTCTGGATCCGGACCTGGACAGCTACTACGTCATGTCATTGGTGGTGCTGCGGTTTCCCGAGGTGTTGCAGGTGATGCACGACACCCGCGTGTACCTGCGCCAAACCGCCGGGCGCGCCACGGCCAGCAACCGCACGGCTGAACTGCTCACGCTGTTGGGTCGCCTGGAGGCCGCCATCCAGGCGGTGGAGTCCGATTACAACCAGGCGTGGATTGCCGGGGGGGCACCCATGCACCAGGCGTTGCAGGGTTCGCGGGCCGAGTTGCTCACCCAGGCCAGGGGCTTCATGCTGGCGCTGCGCGACATGGCCAGCGCAGAGGCCGTCACCACCTGGTCCGTGGCGGCCGATGGGGCGCACCAGCAGGCCTACCAGGGCAGTTTGGTGGCGTTGAACCAGGCCTGGCAGGCGGGTGTCCGCGAGCTGGATCGTCTGCTGCACCACCGGGTGGACAGCCTTTTTTCCCGCATGTGGTTGCACCTGGGCACTGCCCTGGCGCTGCTGGGCTGCATCCTGAGCCTGGTTTACCTGGTGGCCAGCCAAATCGCCAAGCCCCTGCGCTCGCTGGCCGATGTGGCCGATGACGTGCGCCGCACCGCCGACTACACCCGCCGCGCTCGCTGGGACAGCCGCGACGAAATTGGTCGGCTGGTCAATGCCTTCAACGACATGCTGGCACAGCTGGACCGCGACCGTTTGGTCCAGCAGGAACTGGCCGCCACCGAGCGGGCTGCCCAGGCGCAGCGGGAGCTGGTGGAGGCGTTTCCCATTCCCATGGTGGTGACGTCGGTGCCCGACCACCGGGTGTTGCACGCCAACGAACCGGCCCAACCCTGGCTGGGTGGTGGCCCGCTGGACCCCTGGCGCCATGGCCTCACCCAGGAGGTGAGGGCGCGCTTTTTCCAGCGCTTGGCCGATCGGGGCATGGTGGACGAGTTCGAGGTGCACTGGCAGGGCATGGGTCAGCCCTCCTGGGCCGTGCTGTCCGCACGGCGGCTGAACTTCCAGGGGCAAGACGCGGTGTTGACGGCGTTCACGCCCATCAACGTCATCAAGCTCATGGAGCAGCGCCTGGAGCTGTGGGCCAAGGTGTTTGAGGCCTCGTCCGAGAGCATCATCATCATGAACGCGCAGCACCAGATCCTGAGTGTGAACAAGGCCTTTGGGCGCACCACTGCCTATGAACTGCATGAAGTTCAGGGACAGGAGCTGGCCTGTCTGTTGGAAGGTGACGGACCCAACTGGGCCATGGTCCGCGAGAAAGACGCGTGGCAGGGGGAGGTGCTCATCCGCAAACAGAACGGTGACACCTACCCCGCTTGGCTCATGGTGTCGGGCGTGCGCGAGAACGGTGCCAGTGGCCCGCTGGTGAACCTGATCGGCATTTCCATCGACATCACGGACCGCAAGGCCAAGGAAGAGCGCATCCGCTTCTTGGCCCAGCACGACGTCCTCACCGAGTTGCCCAATCGTGGCTTGTGCCAACTGCGCCTGGCCGAGGCGATGGCCCAAGCCAGCAGCAGTGGCGAGCAGCTGGCGGTGCTGTTCATCGATCTGGACCGGTTCAAGACCATCAACGACACGCTGGGGCACCACATTGGGGATGGGCTGCTGCGCCAAGTGGCGCGCCGACTGGTGCATGCCGTGCGCGATTACGACACCGTCAGTCGCCTGGGGGGGGACGAGTTCGTGGTCATCCTGCGCCACCTGAGCAGCGTACAGGAACTGGATGCCATCGTGAACGAGCGGTTGATTCCCGCCATCCGCAAGCCCGTTCAGGTCGATGGCCACAACCTGAGCGTGTCGTGCAGCGTGGGGGTGGCCATGTACCCCACCGATGCCGACAGCCAAGACGAACTCATGCGCCGAGCCGACGCCGCCATGTACGAAGCCAAGTCGGCCGGGCGCGACACGGCCCGCTACTTTTCACCCGAGACCGACCAGCGCGTGCTGGCCCGCCGCGCCATGGAGGCCCAGCTTCGCCTGGCGTTGGAACGCCAGGAGTTCAGTCTGCACTACCAGCCGCGGCTGTGCGCGCGTACACGCCAGGTGGCCGGTGCCGAAGCCCTGATCCGCTGGCACAGCCCTGTGCTGGGCAGTGTGGCCCCGGGCGACTTCATCGGACTGGCCGAAGAGACCGGCCTGATCAAGTCCATTGGCCTGTGGGTGCTGGGCGAGGCCTGCCGGCAGTGGGCCGCTTTTCTGGCCATGGACATCCCAGGGCTGCGCAGAGACCTGCAGCTGTCCGTCAACCTCTCGGCCGCCCAGCTGGCCGACCCCCAGCTGGTGCCCCAGGTGGCCGAGGTGCTGGCACACACCGGCTTGGCCCCGGGCATGCTCGAACTGGAACTCACCGAGTCCCACCTGATGGACAACCCCGCCTTTGCGCAAACCCAGGTGGCTGCCCTGAAGGCCCTGGGGGTGTTGGTGGCCATCGACGACTTCGGCACGGGGTACTCCAGCCTGGCCTACCTCAAGCGCTTTGCCATCGACAAGCTCAAGGTGGACCAGTCGTTTGTGCAGGGCATGATGGACGACACCGCCGATGCCGCCATCGTTCAGGCCGTGATTGCGCTGGGCCACACCCTGCACCTGAAGGTGGTGGCCGAGGGCGTGGAAACCGAGCCCACTGCCCGCACCTTGAGTGCACTGGGCTGCGACGAGTTGCAGGGCTATTGCTTCAGTCGTCCCCTGCCGTGGCACACCTTTGTGGCGTGGGTGCAGGCGCACGATGCGTCGCCCGCCGATCCCGCATTGGTGGGGTCGTCCGAGCGCCGTCGCCGTCCGTTCCCTGCATGAGGCGCTTGAGGGTGGCCAGCGTCAGCCGTGCAACCCGTGCTGCACGTGCAGCTGGCCACCGTGGTACAGCAGGGGGGTGGCAGGCCGACGGTGACAGTGCAGCACCTCGCCCACAAAAATGACGTGGTCGCCTTCGGCGTGGCGGCTGCGGTTGAAGCACTCGAACGTGGCCACAGCCCCCGCCAGCAGGGGCGCGCCTGTGAGGCCAGTGGTGCAGGCCACACCGGCAAACCGGTCAATGCCGCGCTGGGCAAACTGGTTGGCCAAGTCCAGCTGGTTGGCCGCCAGCACGTTGATGGCGTAGTGTGTACAGGCTTGGAACACCGGCATGGTGTGCGCTTGGTTGGCCAGGCTCCACAACACCAGCGGTGGCGCCAGCGACACCGAGTTGAACGAGCTCACCGTCAACCCCACCCGCACCCCGTCAGCGTTGCAGGCGGTGACCACGGTCACCCCGGTGGCGAAGGTGCCCAGCGCGTCGCGGAATTCGCGCTGGGTGAAAGCGGGCTGTGCAAGTGGGTCGGAGGGGTGGGGCATGGGTGGGGCTGGTTGACACCCAACACGGTCTGGCCGGGCAAACGCCATTGTCGGTGAAAGCGCCCGTTCGCCGATGGCGGCGGTAGGGGTGCCGCCGTTGAGCGAGTTTTTACACACTAAAATGGTTTATAGCGCTTATGTGGATTGGTGTTTGTGCTATGGTTATGTTGATTTTGCTCATCCGACCTGCTTATTGGCGCGGCCCTGCTGGCTCGCTCACCACCCGCATGGCCATCACCTTCACGGCCCCGTGGTGCCAAAGCGGATCTGCGCACTGGCGCCCGTTGGCCCCCTAGAATTGGTTCATGACTGTGTTGAGCTGGCGCACCAACGGGGGCTTAGCGGCTCTGAGTTGGGCCGCCTTGCTCGGAGCAGCGTCGGCGTTTGCGGCCCCCCCTGGCGCGGCGCCCTGCGCGGAGTGGGTGCGCCGACTGCCCAATGTGAAGACCGATGTGTGTGCCAATGCCAGCCTGCAACCCACCACGGGCCGCTCAGTGCAGGGGCGCACGCTGTTCATGCGGGACGTGGTGGCGCCCGATGCCCGCCTGCGCGTCCTGGTGGTGGGGGCCATGCATGGCGACGAGCTGTCCTCCACGTCACTGGCTTTGCACTGGATACAGCGAGCGGTCGAGGTGCCTGCCGATGCGCACTGGCGCTTCATTCCCGCCCTCAACCCCGATGGTTTGATGATGCGCCCGGCCAAGCGGGTCAACGCCAACGGCGTGGACCTCAACCGCAACTTTCCCACGCCACACTGGGAGCGCGATGCCCCGCGTTACTGGGAAAAACGCACCCGCAAAGACCCCCGCCGCTGGCCGGGGCCCAGGCCCCTGTCAGAACCCGAATCCCGCTTTTTGCACGATGAAATGGTCCGTTTTGACCCGGACCTGATCGTCAGCATCCACGCCCCCTATGGCGTGCTGGACTTTGACGGACCGGGCACACCACCGCCCCAACTGGGTCGGCTGTACCTGGACCGGGTGGGGATTTTCCCTGGCAGCCTGGGCCATTACGGAGGGGTGCACAAGGGCATGCCAGTGGTCACCATCGAGCTGCCCAGCGCCTTTCGCACCCCGCTGGACGCGGAGATGCGCCAGATGTGGCTGGACCTGTTGCGCTGGATGGGTGAGCACCTGGACACCCCAGTGGCCAAATCCCCTTCCAAGGCGGCACCGCCGCGCACCACCACGCCACCGGCCTCGCCCTCCACACCACGGCCGCGGTCACACCCTTTGGGGTAATTTGATGCCGAATTGGCCTTCTGCGCTTGATGAATGGCATTTGTTTGCTATCTCAAAATCAGGCCATTTTCATGCGAGGTAAGGCTGGCCGGGTTGGGCTTTCTCCATGAAACCGGAAATTCATGGCGGGCTGCTCTCCGCTGACCAGTTCGGCCAGCGCTTTGCCGGAGCCGGCACCGTGCGTCCAACCCAGCGTGCCGTGGCCGGCGTTCACCCACAGCTTGCCCACGCGAGTGGGGCCCATCACCGGGATGTTGGTGGGGGTGGCTGGGCGCAGGCCGCACCAGAACTGCGGATCGCCACCTTCTTCGGGTGTGCGCGTGTCGGCCACGCCCGGAAACACCCGCTCAATGCGGCGCACCAGCATGGCCGCACGGGTGCGGGCCAGGGGCGTGTCCAGCGACAGGTCAAACCCGCCCAGCTCAATGGTGCCAGCCACCCGCAGCTGGTTGCCCAGGCGGGAGATGGCGCACTTCACCTGGTCGTCCAGCATGCTGACGGTGGGTGCCAACTCGGGTTTGAGCAGGGGCAGCGTGGCGCTGTAGCCCTTGCCGGGGTAAATGGGCACGTGCACGCCCACTTGCTTGAGCAGTGCGGTGGTGTACGAGCCGCAGGCCACCACAAACGCGTCGGCCTTCAGCTGTTTGGCTTGGCCGCTGGCTTGCTCGCGCACCTGCACGCTGCTGACTTCGCCGCCCTGGGCATGGAGGCGCTCGATGTCGTGCTGCATCAGGGTTTGCATGCCGCGCGCGGTGCACAAGCGCAGCAGTTCCTGGGTGAACACGCGGCAGTCGCCGGACTCGTCGCTCTCGGTGTAGGTGCCGCCCACGATGTTGGCGGCAAAGCCATTCAGCGCGGGTTCGATGCGCAGCAGCTCCTCGCGGCTGACCACGCGGCGGGCCACGCCGTGGCGGCGCATCACCTCGGCGGCGTTGCCCGCGTCGTTGAAGGACTTGGCATCGGTGTAGTAGTGGGCAATGCCTTTGGTCAGCCGGTGGTAGCGGATGCCGGTGCGCGCCACCACGTCTTTCAGCGCTGCGTGGCTGTATTGCCCCAGGGCCACCAGTTGGGCCACGTTGCGTTCAAACGCGGCATCGTTGCATTGCGCCAGGAACTGCAGGCCCCACTTCCACTGCGCGGGGTCCATCTGCGGCCTGAATTTGAGGGGGCCTTCCGGGTCGAACAACCACTTCAGTGCCTTCAGCGGCGCTTCGCGGTTGGCCCATGGCTCGCAGTAGCTGACCGAAATTTGCGCGGCGTTGCCAAAGCTGGTCTCCATGGCCGCGTCGGCCTGGCGGTCCACCAGCGTGACCTCGTGCCCGCGCTCCAGCAAATGCCAGGCGGTGCTGACCCCGATGATGCCTGCGCCCAAAACAGTGACTCGCATGGTGTGTTTCCCGAAAATGAACCGTGTCTGTGAAGCTGCGGAGTATCGAAAAAAGTCACCGGCAAGTGAAGGGGAATTAAAGTGAATCGTTTCTCATCATGTTGGCTAATAATTCACCGCCAGTTCACCGCCAGTTCACCGCCAGTTCACCGCCAGTTCACCGACCACACCCATTGGGAGAACACCCATGAGCAGTTTTGACCCCGACGCCCTGGAATGCCTGGCCGCCATCTGGGAGGAGGGCGGCTTCGAGCGGGCTGCGCAGCGGCTGAGCATCACGCAGTCGGCCGTGTCGCAGCGCCTGCGGGCGTTGGAGGCCCAGGTGGGCACGGTGCTGATCGTGCGCAGCCGCCCGCTCAAGGTGACCTCGGCCGGGCAGTTGCTGCTCAAGCACACCAAAATGCTGCGCCTGTTGCGCGCCGACCTGGAAAAAGACCTGAAGGAGCTGGCCCCCAGCTCCACCGGCAGCGGGCGCGAGGAGGAGCGCATTTCGGTGGCCATCAACGCCGACAGCATCGCCACCTGGGCCATTCCCGCCATTGGCGACCTGGCCCGCCAGGGCTTGGCCATCGAGATCATCACCGACGACCAGGACTTCACCCACGAGTGGTTGCGCGAAGGCCAGGTGCTGGGCTGCGTGACCTCGCTGGACCAGGCCTTGCGCGGTTGCCGCATGGAGGCCCTGGGCCTGATGGATTACGTGGCGGTGGCGCAAACCGCCTATGCCCAATCGCACATGCCCAACGGGCTGGGGGCGCACCAGTTTTCGCAAATCCCCTTCATCGCGTTCAACCGCAAGGACGACATGCAGCGCGAGTTCGTGGCCCAGGCCTTCGGGCTGCGCCGGGTCACGCTCAAGCAGCTGTTTGTGCCGTCGTCCGAGGGGCAGGTTCGGGCGGTGCTGGCGGGCTGGGGCGTCAGCATTCTGCCGCGCCTGCTGGTGCAGCCTTTGCTGGACAATGGCGCGCTCACCAATGTGGTGCCCCTGCACCGCCTGCCGGTGGCGTTGTACTGGCACTGCTGGAACCTGCAGTCCGACGTGCTGGATGGCCTGAGCCAGGCGCTGCGGGTGTCGGCAGTGTCGGCGCTGCGCCAGCCCGACTGATTCCCACCACAAGCCCCCTGGGCGCACAGGAGACAAGATTGAAAAACACGCCCCCTTCCACCGGCCTGCGGCTTGCGCTGGCCAGCCGCACACTGGGCCTGGTGGCCGTGTTCGCCACGGGGATGGCCTGGGCCCAGGCCCCGGCGGCGGATGTCGTCAAGGTGCCCCTGGTCAACCCCTTGCGCCTGGGCCTGATCGGGCCTTTCACCGGTCCCTCGGCCGATTTTGGCCTGCCCATGCACAACGGCGTGCGCATGGCGGTGGACGAAATCAATGCCGCCGGTGGCTACCTGGGCCGCCCGCTGGAGTTGGTGGTCAAAGACGACACCGCCCGCCCCGACGTGGGCCGCAAGCTGGCCGAAGAACTGGTGGCCGACAAGGTCGTGGCCACCATCGGCTTTTGCAACACCGGGGTGGCGCAGCAGTCGCTGGAGGTGTTTCAAGGCGCGCGCATGCCACTCATCATTCCCTGCGCCACGGGCACGCCGCTGACCAGCAAGTACCCGGCGGCGCAGAGCTACATTTTCCGCACCTCGGCGCGCGATGCCATCCAGGCCCCCTTCATCGTGCAGGACCTGGCCAAGCGCGGCTGGACCAAGGTGGCCGTGTTTGCCGACACCACCGGCTACGGCGAGGCCGGCCTGAAGGACGTGGAGGCGGCACTGGCGGCCCGCCAGCTCAAACCAGTGCACGTGGCCCGCTTTGCCACAGGGGTGAAAGACCTGGGCGCTGAACTCAAGGCCGCCCGCGACGCGGGGGCCAACGTCATCGTCGGCTACACCGTGGGGCCGGAGAACGCTGTCATCGCCAAAGGTCGGCGCGCCCTGAAGTGGGACGTGCCCTTTGTGGGCCCCTGGACCCTGTCGTTCCCCTTCTTCATCGATGGTGCCAGGGATGCGGCTGAAGGCGCGCTGATGGTGCAGACCTTCATTGCCGAGCCCAGCAACGAGCGCCGCGCCGCTTTTTTGGCCAACTACGCTCGCAAGTACAGCGCCACGCGCATCACTGTGCCCGTGGCCGCAGCACAGGGCTACGACACGGCCTACCTGTTCATGCACGCGTTGTTCGGCGTTCGGGGCGGGCAGCCGCTGGACGGACCCACCATCAAGGCCGCGTTGGAAAACATCCAGCGGAACTACTACGGCGTGGTGGCCACCTATGAGAGGCCTTTCAGTGTGGACGACAAAGATGCCGTGACCGCCAACATGCTCTACCTGGGGCAGGTCAGGAACGGTGCCGTCACCTTCGCCTACCCGGAAGACGCCAAGCGCAACCTGTTTGTGCAGCGCAAGCAATGACCCAGGCACCCCCTACAGCACACCTCGCGTCCCCGCTGCCCCTCTGACGGGTCGTCACCCGCCATTTCAGCCCTCTGTCCACCGTCCGCCACCATGCAACGTCGCCGTTTTTTACAGTCACTGGGTTCCCTGTCCGCCCCTGTGGGCCTGGGGCTGAGCCCCGCCGTGGCCCAGGCCGTGGCGGCCATGCGCATGCCCCCTCAGGTGGCCGCGCAGCTGGCCACGCCCGTGTGGCAGGCCGACCCGTTTGCATTGGGCGTGGCCAGTGGCGAACCCCGGGCGGACTCGGTGTTGCTGTGGACGCGCCTCTACCCCGACCCAGCCTTACCCGGCCAGTCAGCCACGGCCAGACAGCAGGCGGCGCATTTTCAAGAGAAATCAGGCCTCAGCGCTTTTCAGTCATGCAAAGTCAGCTATGAAGTTTTTTCGGATGAGGCGCTGAGCAAACGGGTGGGTGTGGGCGAGTTCATCACCCACGCCCAGCGGGGTTGGAGCGTGCACGCCCGGGTGTCCGGCCTGCGCCCAGACCGCCATTACTGGTACCGCTTCCACTGTGGCCAGGCCCACAGCCCCGTCGGTCGCACGCGCACGGCGCCGTTGGCGCAGGCTGCTGTGTCCCGTCTGCGGCTGGCGCTGGCCTCCTGCCAGCACTACGAGCAGGGCCACTACGCCGCGCACGCCGACATGGCCCGCCAAGACCTGGACCTGGTGCTGTTTGTGGGCGACTACATTTACGAAAGCAGCAACCCCAACTACCGTCTCAGGCCCCACACCGGTGGCGTGCCCCGCACGCTGCCCGAATACCGCGAGCGCCACGCCCTGTACAAGCTCGATGCCGACCTGCGCGCCAACCACGCCGCCCACCCCTGGGTGTGCACCTGGGACGACCACGAGGTGGACAACGACTACGCCGCCGACCAGGACCGCAGCTACACCGATCCCAGTGTGTTCTTGGCGCGCCGAGCGGCGGCCTACCAGGCCTATTTCGAGCACATGCCGGTCTGGCCCGTGGGTGCGGACGATCTCGATGCCGTGGGCGCCATCCAAACGGCGCACCCCCGCATCTACCAGCACTGGGCCTGGGGCCAGCTGGCCGACATCTGGACGCTGGACTGCCGCCAATACCGCAGCCCCCAGCCGTGCCGCGACCCCATCAAGGGCGGCGGGCGCGTGGTGCTCAATTGCAGCGAGCGCGACGAGCCGGACCGCACCATGCTGGGCCAGGCGCAGGAAGACTGGTTGGCCAAGGGGTTGGCAGAATCGCGCCGCCAGTGGCGGCTGCTGGCCCAGAGCACCCAGGTCAGCTCCACCGGCATTGACACGCCCGTGGGCCGCACCATCTACACCGACGGCTGGGACGGTTACGCCGCTGCCCGTCAGCGCCTGCTGCAGGCCGTGGTGAGTGCCGGCGTGGACAACGTGGTGGCCCTGGGGGGCGATGTGCACCAGAACGTGGCGGCGCAGCTGCGGTTGCTGCCCAACGACCCGCAGTCCCCGGTGGTGGCCAGCGAATTCGTGACCACATCGGTGACCTCCCGAGGGATGAGTGAGTTTGCGCTCAGCCGCATCCGCGCCAGCAACCCCGACATTGCCCACGCTCGCAGCGACGAGCGTGGCTACACCTGGCTGGAGGTCACCCCACAGCGGGTGCTGGCGCGTTTTCAGACCACGCCGTTTCCGGCGCAGGCCGACGCGGCGCTGTCGACGCAGGCCAGTTTTCAGGTGCTGTCGGGTCGGGCGGGGGTGCTGCCGGTCTGAGCGCTCAGACCGTGCCGTTTTTGCCCAGTGACAAGCCTGACCACAGCTCGTTCAGGTCGGGGAAGTTCCATTTGTCGGGATCTTCGCGGCCCACGATCTTGAAGCGGCAGGTGGGCAACGCCAGGTTGACCATTTCCGGTGGAATGCGCTGGCCGGAGCGCACCGAAAAGAAGACCTTCACCATGGGTTTGAGCAAGGATTCAGAGGACTGGTCCGTCACCACCGCCAAGCGCTGGTTGTCCAGCAGCACCAGCGAACCCGTGGGGTAAATGCCCAGGCTGCTGACGAAGGCCTGGAAAACTTTGGGGTCAAAGTGGCCGTTCACCCACGAAGCCATCTGCTTGAGCGACTGCGCCGGGTCCCACCCCTTTTTGTAGGGCCGGTTGGAGGTGATGGCGTCGTACACATCGCACACCGCCCCCATTTTGGCCACGCGGGAAATTTGTGAGTCGCTCAGGCCTTTGGGGTAACCCGTGCCACTGGTTTTCTCGTGGTGGTGCAGGCACACGTCGAGGGTGTCGGCATCGCTGGTGCCGCTGTCGAGCAAGATGCGGTGGCCCTCGGCAGGGTGGCGCTTGACCATGTCGAACTCTTCATCGGTCAGCTTGCCGGGCTTGTTCAACACCTCCAGCGGCACAGCCATCTTGCCGATGTCGTGCAGCAATCCGGCGAGTCCGGCGGCACGGACCTCATCGGGGGTCATGCCCATCTGTTTGGCCAGTGACACCATGAGGGCACACACTGCCACCGAGTGCATGTACGAGTACTCATCGGCCGTTTTGAGACGAGCCAGACTGATGAGGGCGCTGCCGTTGCGGGTGACCGAATCGGCGATTTCGGTGACCACTTGGCGTGCCACGGCGGTGTCCACCGCGCGGCCCATGCGGGCCTCTTGGAACATGGAGGTGACCGCGTTGGTGGCCTGGCGGCAAATGGCCGCTGCACGGGCAAATTCTTGGCTGGAAGATACTTTTTCCTGTACCACGGGGGCGTGCCTGTCGTACAACACGGCATCGGCCATGGCGGCACTGACGTCGCTTTCCGCGGCTGGTGGAGGGGCGACTGCACTGCTGACACCGGCGGCCACATCCAAGCCCTTGTCGGTGTCGATCAGGACTTCGCGCACCTGGCTGTTGAGAATTTTCTGGAGATCTGCCGGGTCGCTCACCACAAACTGGCCGCGCCAGAAAGGGTGATCCATCCAGGAGCCACAGAACTCCTTGACGTGCATGCCCAGTTGAACGTCTTCAACCCGGATTTTTTTCAGCATGGACAGCGCGACCCTGAATTCGGAAGGACATCAACGCACCAGAAGCACTGGCACGGTGCAATGGGCGAGTACCTGGGTGGTGACCGAGCCCATCACCAAGTTGCCCAGGGCGCTGTGACCGTGCGAACCCATGACCACCATGTCGTAGTGGCCATCGGTGGCTTCCTGAGCAATCAACTCGCCCGCGTGGCCGACCTTGTGCACCACGGTGGGCTGAATGCCGTGCAGCCCCAGAAAGGCTGTCACGGGCTCAATGATTTTGGTGGCTTCGTCGTCGTAGTAGCCCTGGGCAATTTCCGCGCCCACCGCTGCGCGCGCGCGCGGAGGCAAACCCGGCACCGCCGTGAAACAGGTGAACTGGTTGTGGGTGCCGAACAGTTCGGGGTGTGTGGTCATGTAGGCCAGCATCTTTTTGCTGTAGGGGCTGCCGTCCACTGCGAGCAGTATTTTCATGGCTTGTCTCCGGTGGTGAAGGGATACAAAGAGTGTACGCGTGGCCCGAGATCTCCAGCCCGCGCAGGTACAGGCGCAGCCTGAGGCTGCATCCACCAATGGTCAGGCAATTATCAGGGTAAACCCTTAGTATGTGCTGCCTCGATGACCCCTCAGTGTTGGGAGATTGGCACATGATGAACCGCACAGAACACGGCTGGAGCAGGCGCTCCGACACATTGACCGCAGAAAGCCACGGCATGGCAAGGTCGCGGGTGCCTCAACCCGACCCCCCACCGCTCAGCGTGCAGCCTCGTTCGAGTGCGCTCGGTGTGGAAATGGTCAGGCGCCTGGCCCTGATGCTCATGGCGGCCGGCCTGGCCACGCTGGTGCTGCTGACCCAGAAACTGATACTCACCTGGGTGGGGGACGACCTCTTTCTGGGTTGGGCGGCGTTGTGGTGTGTGTTGCTGTCGGCCTTGCTGCTGCTGTCCCGTCTGGTCACGGTGCTGGCGCAGTGGGCGGTGGGGGCGCTGGACACCTGGGTGTGGCGGTTGGCGCGCCAGCGGGCCGCCCGACGTCAGCGTGTTCATCCTGTCTGGCGGTGAAGAGGCTGGTCCATGGGCCAGGCCGAGGCGCAAAAAAAGCCACCGGATGGGTGGCTTCTGGTGATGAACCCCAACGGCAGCGGGTGAGCCCGCCGGGTTCAGGGTGACGACGCGCCGGTCGGTGCATGGCCACCGGGCCCGCCGACGGGCCTGGGCCCAGTTGGCGCAGGCCCTCCCTCAGGCGTTCAGGCGGTCTTGAAGGCGCGCCTTGGTCTCCTCGAGCTCCTTGGGCAAATGGTAGGCCAATTGGTTGAACAGCTCGGTGTGCAAACCGAGTTCGTCTTGCCAGGCGGCCTTGTTGATGCTGGTCACGCTGTCGAACTGGGCGGCGCTGAAGTCCAGGCCAGTCCAATTGATGTCGCCATAGGTTGGGCTGGTGCCAAACATGGTTTGCGTGCCGGTGGTCTGGCCTTCCAGGCGGTCAATCATCCACTTCAGCACGCGCATGTTCTCGCCATAGCCGGGCCAGACGAACTTGCCGTCGTCACCCTTGCGGAACCAGTTGACGCAGTAAATGGCGGGCAACTTGGCGCCCTGGGCGCTCAGGCGGGCGCCCATGTTCAGCCAGTGCTGGAAGTAGTCGCTCATGTTGTAACCGGTGAAGGGCAGCATGGCGAAGGGGTCGCGGCGCACCACGCCCTGCGCACCAAAGGCGGCAGCGGTGGTTTCCGAGCCCATGGTGGCGGCCATGTACACGCCTTCTGTCCAGTCGCGTGCTTCGGTCACCAGTGGCACGGTGGTGGAGCGGCGGCCACCGAAGATGAAGGCATCGATGGGCACACCGGCCGGGTCGTCCCAGGCGCTGTCGAGTGCGGGGTTGTTGCTGGCGGGCACGGTGAAGCGGGCGTTGGGGTGGGCGGCCTTGGCGCCGGTTTCTTTGGCGATTTGTGGCGTCCAGTCCTTGCCTTGCCAGTCGATCAAGTGCGCGGGCAGGTTGTTGTTGTCCTTCTCCATGCCTTCCCACCACACGTCGCCGTCGTCGGTCAGGGCCACGTTGGTGAAGATGACGTCCTTGTCCAGGCTGGCCATGCAGTTGGGGTTGGTCAGCGTGTTGGTGCCGGGGGCCACGCCAAAGTAACCGGCCTCGGGGTTGATGGCGTACAGGCGGGTGTTGCCGTCAGCGTCTTGGCGGGGTTTGATCCAGGCAATGTCGTCGCCAATGGTGGTGACCTTCCAGCCGCTGAAAGCCTCGGGGGGCACCAGCATGGAGAAGTTGGTTTTGCCGCAGGCGCTGGGGAAGGCCCCGGCGATGTGGTACTTCTTGCCCTCTGGGCTGGTCACGCCCAGGATGAGCATGTGCTCGGCCAGCCAACCCTGGTCACGGCCCATGGTGGAGGCGATGCGCAGCGCAAAGCACTTTTTGCCCAGCAGCGCGTTGCCACCGTAGCCTGAGCCATAGCTCCAAATTTCGCGCGTCTCGGGGTAGTGGACGATGTACTTGACCTTGGGGTTGCAGGGCCAAGCCACATCGGCCTGACCCTCCGCCAAGGGCGCGCCCACGGTGTGCACGCAGGGCACAAACTCGCCATCGGTGCCCAGCACGTCGAACACGGCCTGGCCCATGCGGGTCATGATCTTCATGTTCACGGCCACATAGGGGCTGTCGGACAACTCGATGCCGATGTGCGCAATGGGCGACCCCAGCGGGCCCATGCTGAAGGGCACCACGTACATGGTGCGACCGGCCATGCAGCCGTCAAACAGGGGCTGCAGCGTGGTGCGCATGTCGGCGGGCGCCATCCAGTTGTTGGTGGGGCCGGCGTCTTCTTTTTGGTGGGAGCAGATGTAAGTGCGGTCTTCCACGCGGGCCACATCGGACGGGTCGGAGCAGGCCAGGTAGGAGTTGGCTCGCTTGGCGGGGTTGAGGCGTTTCAGGGTGCCTGCATCCACCATCTGCTGGCACAGGCGGTCGTATTCGGCCTGTGAACCATCGCACCAGTGCACGGCGGCGGGCTTG
Source organism: uncultured Hydrogenophaga sp. (assembly GCA_964396895.1). Classification (GTDB taxonomy): domain Bacteria; phylum Pseudomonadota; class Gammaproteobacteria; order Burkholderiales; family Burkholderiaceae_C; genus UBA2334. The sequence continues at coordinate 69,980 of CAYNGJ010000020.1, forward strand.
CACAGCGCCACCATTTCGGCCACCCAGGCGACCAGCCGGGCGTTTTTGACGTAAGAAGGGGTGTTCAGGGCGAGGCCCTGCATCACGGGTGCGTTCATGCGACAACTCCAAAGTAAAAAAGCGGGATGTCGAAAAACGTCGCCACCGTGCGGGAAGGTGCAGGGCATGGATGGGTCACGAGACGTTTTTCAACATCCGCTTCAGGTCTGTGCATGGCACAGGCCCTGCGGGGATGGCGTCCCGGTCGGCGCCCGGAGGCTGCGAAGCTGTGAGCTGGTTGCAGGTGTTGTCAGCCAGCAGAGGGGTATGGCCTGCTGCCTGAAACCGCGTGTCGGCCAAGGACCGCCATTTTAAAAACCCGCGGGGGTCAGTTACCGGCAAGTTACATGCAATAACGGCATAACCTGATGCCGAAAAATGCGACAGAAGTTTGAAAATTTTTCAAATGAATAGCTTAAACCCATTGCTGATCATGCGCTGGCGTCAAAAAATACTTGAAATTTTGATGGGTGTCCGTGTTGGGCACAAAAAAGCCGGGTGACCCCGGCTGGTGGCGATGTGGTGGGTGCGAATCAGGCCATGAACACGGCAATGAAGGCCAGCAGAAAAATCAGCACCGCACCGGCCACAGGCAACACCACGGGCATGTGCGGCACGATGGACTCCACCACGTCTTGGGTGTCGTGCTCGGATGCGGTTTTGGGTGCGTGCGCCATAGGGGTCTCCTGTGAGTGGGTCTGGGGTTTGATTTATGTCAATTTTAGGGCATGTGACGTGACGCTGGCGCAGTGGTTGCTCAGTCGGTGTCCTGATCGGCCAGCACTTCCAGCACCTGCGGGCCGTAGGCCTCGCGCTTTTTCTGGCCCACGCCGGGAATGCCTTGCAGGTCGGCCAGGGTTTGGGGGTGGCGCTGGGCCAGGGCCAGCAGGGTGCTGTCCGGGAAAATCACGAACGCCGGCAGGTTGTGCGCTTTGGCCACGCCCGAGCGCCAGGCCTTGAGCGCCAACAGTGCCGCCTGTTGCGGGCCGCTCAGTTCACTGTGGGCCTGCGCTGCGGCGGCGGCCCGGCTGGTGCGGTCGCGGGTGCGGCCCCGTTCGGCTGGCGCGGGTGCGCTGGACACGCGCAGGCGCACCGTCACGTCACCTTTCAGGATGGCGCGGGCGCTGTTGGTCAGCGACAGGGTGGTGTAGCCGTCGGCTGACACGGCCACAGCCTCGCGCGCAATGAGTTGGCGCAGCAGGCTGCGCCACTGGGTGTCGCTGAAGGCGGCGCCAATGCCGAAGGTGCTCAGCCGTTCGTGCCCGTACTGGTTGACTTTGTCGGTGGTCTTGCCGCGCAAGATGTCGATCAGGTGGCCCGCACCAAAGGCCATGCCGCTGGACTGCTGCACGCGGTAGATGCAGCTCAGCAGCTTGCGCGCGGCCTCGGTGGCGTCCAGCGTGTCGGGGGGCTGCAGGCAGTTGTCGCAGTTGCCGCAGGGCTGGGAGGCCTCGCCAAAATAGTCCAGCAGGTGCACCCGGCGGCAGTCGGTGGCTTCGGCCAGGCCCAGCAGCGCGTCGAGTTTGCCGCGCATGACGTGCTTGAACTCGTCGCCCGCCGGGCTTTCGTCGATCATGCGGCGCTGGTTCACCACGTCTTGCAGGCCGTAGGTCATCCAGGCGTTGGCGGGTTCGCCGTCGCGCCCGGCGCGGCCCGTTTCCTGGTAGTAGCCTTCGATGTTTTTGGGCATGTCCAGGTGGGCCACAAAGCGCACGTCGGGCTTGTCTATGCCCATGCCGAAGGCGATGGTGGCCACCATGACCACGCCTTCTTCGCGCAAAAACCGGTCCTGGTGGGTTTGGCGCAGGCGGGCATCCAGCCCGGCGTGGTAGGGCAGGGCGTTGACGCCTTCGCGCGCCAGTTGCTCGGCCACTTCTTCCACGCGCTTGCGACTTTGGCAATACACCACGCCCGCGTCCCCGACGTGCTCGCGCTGGATGAAGCGCAGCAGTTGCTGGGTGGGGTCCTTTTTTTCGACGATGGTGTAGCGGATGTTGGGCCGGTCAAAGCTGCTGACGAACTGGCCCGCCCCCTCCAGCTGCAGGTGGGCCACCATGTCGGCGCGTGTCAGATCGTCGGCGGTGGCCGTCAGGGCCAGGCGGGGCACCCCGGCGTAACGCTCGTGCAGCACGCTCAGGGCCCGGTAGTCGGGGCGGAAGTCGTGGCCCCACTGGCTCACGCAATGGGCTTCGTCAATGGCAAACAGGCTCAGCAATTGCCGCTCGTGCAGCGAGTCCAGCAGGGCCAGAAAGCGCGGCGTGGTCAGGCGCTCGGGTGCCACGTACAGCAGCACCAGCTCGCCACGCAGCAGCTGCTTTTCGACGGCGCTGGCGTCGTCGGCACTCAGGCTGGAGTTGAGGAAGGCGGCGGCCACCCCGGCCTCGTGCAGCGCACCCACCTGGTCGTGCATGAGGGCAATCAGGGGCGATACCACCACCGCCACGCCCAGCCCCTGGCGGTGGCGCACGATGGCGGGCACCTGGTAACACAGGCTTTTGCCGCCCCCGGTGGGCATGAGCACCAATGCGTCGCCGCCGCCCAGCACATGGGCCACGATGTCGGCCTGAGGCCCCCGGAAGGCGGGGTAGCCGAACACCTCGCGCAGGACCTCGGCAGCGGGATTTCCAGTGGCCAAGGCGGAGGGGTTGACAGCGGTAGCTGGCATCACCAGTTTGCCGAAAAAAATAGCTGACTTTTCAATGTAGAAAAGCGCTGGAAGGCATTTTGATCATAAAAATTGGGTGAAAGGCTCACATCTGTTCCCAGGGCAGACCTTCAAAACGCCACCCGGTGGTACGGGAGCGGTGGAACTGGTCGTTCAGCTCACCTTCGAAGCCGTGCAGCACATTGACCACGTCGCTGAACCCGGCGGCCTCCAGCGCGTGGCCCGCGTCCACGGTGCGTTTGCCGCTGCGGCAGATCAGCACAATGGTGCGCGCCTTGTCACCCGCTTCGCGGCCCACGGCCTCGGCAAAGGCCGCCGGATTGGGGGTGAGGTCGGGGTATTCGTACCAGGGAATGTTCTCCACCCCTGGCGGGCGACCCACATAGAGGGACTCGATTTCCATGCGCACGTCCACAAACAGCGCGTCGCGCTGTTGCTGGACCAGTGCCCAGGCTTCGCGGGGGGTCAGGTGTCTCATATGGGCCAATATTGTCGGGCATGGGTGGGGTGTGGCGCCCGGGGCACAAGCGGTGGCCAGCGCTGCGGATGACACCGCGTTGGAGTAAGCTGTTTCCAAGAAGGCATCAGTCCCGTTTTTTCCGCACTTGCACATCAGGAGGTTCACCATGAAACCCGTCTCAGCCTTGCTGGCCAAACGTGCGCTGCCCGTGTGCAGCGTCAAGCCCGATGACACCGTGTTCAGCGCCTTGCAACTGCTGGCCCAGCACGAGGTGGGGGCGCTGGTGGTCATGGAGGCCGACAAGTTGGTGGGCGTGCTCTCCGAGCGCGACTACACCCGCAAGGTGGCGTTGCAGAACAAAAGCTCTAAAGACACGCTGGTGAGCAGCATCATGACGCCCAACGTGTTGGTGGTGACGCCTGACACCGGCACCCGCATGTGCATGGCCATCATGCGCGAGAAAAAAATCCGCCACTTGCCCGTGGTCGATGGTCAGCGGGTGGTGGGCATGCTGTCCATCCGCGACCTGATGGACGACCTGATCGAGCAGCACGAGTTCACCATCGCGCAGTTGGAGTCGTACATCAACTCCTGAGCGGGCAGCCCAGTCACTGTCGCCTTGGCGGCTGACATTGGGGGAACGCCTCTACGTCTGGCGCCACGCTGCCGCTAGGCTGGCGGGCTTGGTTTCCACCGACCCTTCGCCGCCATGCCCACACCTCAGTCACCCGCCGCAAACTCGCCCCACCCTGCCTACCCCCACCTGCTCAGCCCGCTGAACCTGGGCCACACCACGCTCAAAAACCGCGTGCTCATGGGTTCCATGCACACCGGCCTGGAAGAAGGGCGCGACCTGAGCAAGCTGGCCGCCTACTTCCGCGAGCGGGCCGAGGGCGGTGTGGGTTTGATCGTGACCGGCGGCTTTGCCCCCAACGTGGCCGGCTGGGCCAAGCCGTTTGCGGGCACCTTGTCCACCAGCGGCGCGGCCAGGCGCCACCGGGTGGTGACGGATGCCGTGCACGGTGCCGGTGGTCAGATTGCGCTGCAAATCCTGCACACCGGGCGCTACGCCTACCACCCGCTGGCGGTGGCGCCGTCGCGCATCCAGTCGCCCATTTCGCCGTTCACGCCCTGGGCGCTGTCGGCGCGTGGCGTGGAGCGCCAGATTCGCGCGTTCGTGAACTGCGCCGTCAAGGCCCGCGAGGCGGGTTACGACGGCGTGGAAATCATGGGCTCAGAGGGTTACTTCATCAACCAGTTTCTGGCCAAGCACACCAACCAGCGCACCGACCAGTGGGGCGGCGACTACCGCCAGCGCATGCAGTTGCCGCTGGAAATTGTGGCCCGCACCCGCGAGGCCGTGGGCAACGACTTCACCCTCATTTACCGCCTCTCCATGATCGACCTGGTGCCCAACGGCTCCACGTGGGACGAGGTGGTCATGCTGGGCAAGGCCGTGGCGCAGGGCGGGGCCACCATCATCAACACCGGCATTGGCTGGCACGAGGCGCGGGTGCCCACCATTGCCACCAGCGTGCCGCGCGCGGCGTTTGCCTGGGTCACGGCCAAGATGAAGGCAGAGTTTGCAGCGGCGGGCATCACCACGCCGCTGGTCACCAGCAACCGCATCAACACCCCCGAGGTGGCCGAGGGCATTCTGGCCAGCGGCCAGGCCGACATGGTGTCACTGGCCCGCCCGCTGCTGGCCGATGCCGAGTTTGTGAACAAGGCCGCCCGGGGCCAGGCGGACCTCATCAACACCTGCATCGCCTGCAACCAGGCCTGCCTGGACCATGTGTTCCAAAACAAAACGTCCAGCTGCCTGGTCAACCCCCGGGCCTGCCGCGAGACGGAGCTGGTGTACCGCCCCACCCAGCGCCAAAAAGCCGTGGCTGTGGTGGGTGCTGGCCCGGCGGGCCTGACCGCTGCCACGCTGCTGGCCGAACGCGGCCACGCCGTCACGCTGTTCGACTCTGCGCCCGAACTGGGTGGCCAACTGAACATGGCGCGCCAGGTGCCGGGCAAAGAAGAATTCAATGAAATGCTGCGCTACTTCCGCCGCCGGGTGGAAACCACCGGCGTGGATTTGCAGCTGAACACCCGCGTGAGCGCCGCCGACCTGGGCGGCTACGACGAGGTGGTGGTGGCCACCGGCATCACCCCGCGCGACCCCAAAATCCCCGGCCAGGACCACCCCAAGGTGCTGAGCTACATAGCCGTGCTGCGTCACAAAAAACCGGTGGGCCAGCGCGTGGCCATCATTGGCGCGGGCGGCATTGGCTTTGACGTGGCCGAGTACCTGGTCAGCACCAGCCCCACAGGCCATGTCCACAGCCCCACGCTGGACCTGCCCGAGTGGCAGGCCGAGTGGGGCGTGACCGACCCGGCCCTGTCCCCTGGCGGCCTCAGCCCCCTGCGCCCCCAAGTGGCCCCGCCCACGCGCCAGGTCACACTCTTGCAACGCAAGGCGGGCAAACTGGGCGCGGGCTTGGGCAAAACCACGGGCTGGATACACCGCACCGCCCTCAAAAACAAACAGGTAGAGATGGTGAGCGGCGTGAACTACGAGCGCATCACCGACGAAGGCCTGCTGGTCACCTACGGCGAGAAGCGCACCGACGCCACCTGGATACCCTGCGACACCGTGGTGCTGTGCGCGGGCCAGTTGCCACTGCGCACCCTGGCCGAAGAGTTGCTGGCGTTGGGCAAAACCGTGCACGTCATTGGCGGGGCGCTGGAGGCGGGCGAGCTGGACGCCAAGCGCGCCATTGACCAGGCGGCGCAGCTGGCGGCCAAAATTTAAAGCTTTTTGGGTCAGTAGTCGGCCCTGAAATATTCAAAAAGCGGCGTTGGTAACCAGCCCCAGCGGCG
>CAYNGJ010000021.1:0-75427 GCA_964396895.1 uncultured Hydrogenophaga sp.
TGCCGACCAGCGTCGAGCGCGTCATCACCTGGACCGAGCCCGCCGTCAAAGGCGATACCTCCGGCAAGGTGTTGAAGCCCGCCAAGATCGCCACCGGCTTCGAAGTCGCTGTGCCACTGTTCGTGGCCCAGGACGACAAAATCGAAATCGACACCCGCACCGGCGAATACCGCAAGCGCGTGTAAGCTCCCCGCACCGGCCCACTGCGCCGGGTCGCACACAGGCTCCCTCGGGAGCCTTTTTTCTGGGTGAAAGCCAATGGAACTGTTGTCCCGCATTTCGGGGGTGATCATCCCGGTGTTTCTGGTCGTGGCCATCGGCTACGGGTATGCCCGCCGCCACCGACCAGACCTGTCCACCTTCAACCGCATTGCGCTGGATGTACTGGCCCCCGTGCTGGTGTACTCCGCCCTGGCGGCACGCGACTTTCACCTGGCGCAGCACACACAGTTGCTGATCGGGGGGGCGGTGCTGATCCTGGGCAGCGGCCTGCTGGCCTGGCCGCTGGCGCGGCTGCTGGGCGCCCAGCCCCGCACCCTGGTGCCAGTGGTCATGTTCAACAACTGCGGCAACATGGGCCTGCCACTGGCCCTGCTGGCCTTTGGAACCGAGCACTTCGGCGCGGCGGTGGCCCTGTTTTCCATCAGCAACCTGTTTCACTTTTCGCTGGGCGCACGCATCACCAGCGCACAAGCCCACACGCGCGACCTGCTGCTCAGCCCCCTGATGGTGGGCACAGCGCTGGGGTTTGCCAGTGCCCTGACCGATGTGCGCCCGCCAGCGGACATCCTGGCTGGGCTCAAGCTGCTGGGCGATGCCCTGCTGCCCATGATGCTGTTCGCCCTGGGCGTTCGTTTGACCTCGCTCACCCGCCGTGGACTGGCGCTGGGCTTGGCGAGCGCACTGGCGCGGCCACTGATTGGGCTGGCCATCGGGCTGCCCCTGGCCTGGGCGCTGGGGTTGGACGGCGCGGCCCGGGGCCAGTTGCTGCTGTTCGCGGCACTGCCGCCGGCGGTCATGCAGTTCATGCTGGCCGATCGCTACCACCAGGAGCCCGACAAGGTGGCCGCCATGATCATGCTGGGCAACGCCCTCGCCCTGTTCTTTGTGCCACTGGCGCTGGCGCTGGGGCTGTAAGCTAGGGGTCCGACACACCCTTCACCCCACCATGCGCGCCACACAAAACCTCAGCACCGACCGCCTCGCAGACGCCTGGGCCGAGCTGCAAGCCCACTCCGACACCGGCCGCCCGCTGGAGCCATCCGCCAACCGCCTGGCGTTTGCCGACCCAGAGTTCATGCTGCGGCGGGAAACCCGGGGCATCCGCCTGCAATTGGAGATGCTCAAACCCGACCTCATCCAGCAGTCGCTGGGCATTCACCACACCGTGGTGGTCTATGGCAGCGCCCGTTTTGTGTCGGAAGAAGTGGCGCAGCTTGCCCTGGCGGAAGCGGAAGCCAGCGGCGACATCCAGGCCATCGCCAAAGCCAGCACCCAACTGCGCAATGCCCACTACTACGAACAGGCCCGCGCCTTTGGCCGACTGGTCGCTGGCTACGGCAAGTGTTGTACCCCGGACGACCAAATATTCGTTTGCACGGGCGGTGGCCCGGGCATCATGGAAGCGGCCAACCGGGGGGCCAGCGAAGCGGGTGCGCTCACGCTGGGGCTGAACATTGCCTTGCCACACGAACAGGGCGCCAACCCCTGGGTCTCGCCCGAGTTGAGCTTTAAGTTCCACTATTTTGCAATGCGCAAAATGCACTTCATGATGCGCGCCAAGGCCCTGGTGGCCTTCCCCGGCGGCTTTGGCACGCTGGACGAGCTGTTTGAGGTGATCACCCTGGTGCAGTGCCAGAAGGCCAAGCCCGTGCCCATTTTCTTGTTTGGCACCAACTATTGGAAGCGCCTGTTCAATTTTGACGTACTGATTGAGGAAGGCACCATCTCTCCGGAAGACGTGGAGCTGTTCAGCTACGTGGACGACCCGCAGGCCGTGTGGGATGGCATCCGCTCGTTCTACGGCATGCCCTGACGCCGCCCGGCTTTGCCCACACCACACCCGGTGTACACGGGCCCTGCGCCGGAATGCGCTACATTACTAACCCATTGGTCAGTAACGTAGCGCATGTCCCCCACAGCCCCCACCCCAGCCGACACCGACGAGGCGCCCCACAAACGGGAGCGTCGCAAGGACGCCCGCCCCGGCGAGCTGATGGACGCGGCCCTGGACCTGTTCGTGGAAAAGGGCTTTGCCGCCACCCGGGTGGAAGAAGTGGCCCAGCGGGCGGGGGTGTCCAAAGGCACCCTGTTCCTGTATTTCCCGAGCAAGGTGGACCTGTTCAAAGCGGTGGTGCGTGAAAACATCGCCGGCCGCTTTGCCGAATGGAACACTGCGTTTGACACCTTTCAAGGCAGCACGTCCGACATGGTGCGCTACTGCATGCAGCAGTGGTGGGAGCGCATCGGGGCCACTCAGGCGTCGGGCATCACCAAGCTGGTGATGAGTGAGTCCAGCCAATTCCCCGAAATTGCCGAATGCTACCGCCACGAAGTGATTGAGCCAGGCAACGCGCTGATCCGCAAAATTCTGCAGCGCGGCATCGCTCGGGGCGAATTCCGCCCGCTCGATCTGGACTACGCCATCTACAGCGTCATTGCGCCCATGATCTTCATCATCATGTGGAAGCACGCCATGGGCCCCTGCTGCGGTCTGTCTGGCCCCACCGCCACGCTGGACCCCAGAGCCTTCATCGCCAACCAGGCCGACGTGCTGCTGCGTGGTCTGGAAAACCCACTTCCACACTCAAGCCCCTCCCCCCCATGAACCCAAAATGGATGAAATGGGCGGCCACCGCCGCCGTGTTTTTGCTGCTGGCTGGCGGTGCGGTCAAGGCCTTCAAGGCACGGCAGGCCAAGCAAGCCCAGGCCGCCGAGGCGGCTGCCACCCTGCGGGCACCCACCGTGTACGAACTGTCCGCCCAGGACGTGGTGCAGGTGCGCACCCGCACATTGGTGCAAGGTGTGGCCGTGTCGGGCACTCTGCGCGCCACCCAGACCGCCACGTTGAAGGCCAAAGTGGCCGGTGAACTGCAAGGCCTGCAGGTGCGCGAAGGCGATGCCGTGCAGGTGGGTCAAACACTGGCGCGCATCGACGCCACCGAGTACCAAGCCCGCGTGCAGCAGGCCGACCAGCAAGCCCGTGCCGCCGACGCGCAAGTGGCCATCGCCCAACGCCAGCTGGGCAACAACCAGGCCTTGGTGAACCAGGGCTTCATCTCCAAAACCGCACTGGACACCTCACTGGCCAACCTGGACGCCGCACAGGCCAGCCACCGCGCCGCGCTGGCGGCACTGGACATTGCCCGCAAGTCACTGGCCGACACGGTGGTGCGCAGCCCCATTGCCGGACAGGTGGCCAGCCGCCTGGTGCAAAACGGTGAACGCGTGGGCGTGGATGCCCGGCTGTTGGAGGTGGTGAACCTCGACACCCTGGAGCTGGAAGCCGCCGTGCCGCCCGCGGCCGCCGCACTGTTGCGGGTGGGACAGAGCGCGCAACTGAAGGTCGAGGGCCTGCCCCAAACCCTGTCGGCGCGGGTGGCCCGCATCAGCCCCAGCGCGCAGGCAGCCAGCCGCAGCGTGCTGGTCTACCTGACGCTGCCCACCGCGCCCGGCTTGCGCCAGGGTTTGTTTGTCCAGGGTGATGTGTGGGTGGGTGAGCGCACGGGGCTGACACTGCCCGCCAGCAGCGTTCGCAACGACAAGCCCGTGCCCTACGTGCAGCAGGTCGTGCCCGGCGAGTCTGGCGGCCCCGCCCGCATGGCCCATGTGCCGGTCAAGGTCCTGGGCCAAGGCGTGGACAAGGCTGCCTTGGTGGCCACCGACGCAGGTGCGGTGCCCGAACCACTGGTGCTCACTGAATCAGTAGCTGACAATTCAATCATCACAAGCGTCAGGGCCGGATTTGTTCAAGAAAATACCCTGATCAAGCCACCGACCACCTCCTTGGCCGACCGCCCTTGAGCCCAGCACGCCCCCGTCGCTGATCCAGACACCACCGCCCCGACCGCCCCCAACACACCATGTGGTTCACCCAGGTTTCACTGCGCAATCCGGTTTTTGCGACCATGGTCATGCTGGCCTTTGTGGTGATGGGGCTGTTCGCCTTTCAGCGCCTGCAGGTGGACCAGTTCCCCAACATCGACTTCCCCGTGGTGGTGGTCACCACCGAATACCCGGGTGCGGCCCCCGAAATTATCGAGACCGAGGTCAGCCAAAAGGTAGAAGAGGCGGTCAACACGATTGCCGGCATCAACGCATTGACTTCGCGCAGTTACGAAGGCCAGTCTGTGGTGGTGATCGAGTTTGGCCTGCACATCGAGGGGCGCAAGGCGGCCGAGGATGTGCGCGAAAAAATCGCCCTGCTCAAGCCCACCCTGCGCACCGAGGTGAAAGAACCCCGCGTGCTGCGCTTTGACCCGGCCAGCCGCGCCATCTGGTCGGTGGCGGTGCTGCCCGATGCGACCAGCACCGCCACGCCCAACGCGGCCGAGCTGACCCAATGGGCCGAAGAGACCCTGAAAAAGCGGTTGGAAAACGTGCGCGGTGTGGGTGCGGTCACGCTGGTGGGGGGCACGCGCCGGGCCATCAACATCGAGCTGCGCCCCCGGGCCATGGAAGCCGTGGGCATTTCCGCCGACCAGGTGGTGGCCGCCGTGCGCAACGAAAACCAGGACGCCCCACTGGGCACGCTGCGCACCCGCGACCAGGAGCGGGTGGTGCAGGTGCAGGCCCGCATGGACAACCCCACCGACTTTGCCCAGGTCATCGTGGCACGGCGGGGCGGCCAGCCGGTGCGCCTGGGCCAGGTGGCCCAGGTGGTGGACGGCACGGTGGAGCAGGAAAACCTGGCCCTCTACAACGGTGAACGCACCCTGCTGCTGCAGGTGCAGAAAACCCAAGACGAAAACACCATTGCCGTGGTCAACGGGCTGCAAGCCACTTTCCAAGAGATGCAGGCCCAGTTGCCCCCCGGTTTTCGGCTGCAGGAGGTGCAGGATGGTTCTCGCCCCATCCGCGTAGGGGTGGCCAACGTGCGCCAGACGCTGATTGAGGGCGCCATCCTCACGGTGCTGATCGTGTTTTTGTTCCTCAACTCGTGGCGCTCGACCATCATCACCGGCCTGACGCTGCCCATTGCCCTCATTGGCACCTTCATGGTGATGAACATGTTTGGGTTCACCATCAACATGATCACCCTCATGGCGCTGAGCCTGTGCGTGGGCCTGCTGATCGACGACGCCATCGTGGTGCGCGAAAACATCGTGCGCCACCTGCAGATGGGCAAGTCCGCGTTCGATGCGGCCATGGACGGCACCAAGGAAATTGGGCTGGCGGTGCTGGCCACCACCTTGTCCATCGTGGCGGTGTTCCTGCCCATCGGGTTCATGGACGGCATCATCGGCAAGTTTTTCCATGAGTTTGGCATCACGGTGGCGGCGGCCATTTTGATTTCCATGTTCGTGAGCTTCACGCTGGACCCCATGCTGTCGTCGGTGTGGCACGACCCCGCCGTGCATGGCCACGGCCAGCCCGCAGGCCCCCGCCAGGGCTGGTACGACCACAGCATTGGCCGCATCACCGGCTGGATTGACCGCCTGCAAGACGACCTGGCCGATGGCTACCAGCAGGTCTTGGCCTGGTCGCTGCGTCACCAGTTGGCCACGGTACTCATGGCGGTGGGCGTGTTTGTGGGCAGCGTGGCCATGGTGCCGCTGCTGGGCACCGAATTTGTACCCAAGGCCGATTTTTCGGAAACCTCTCTCACCTTCCACACACCGGCAGGCTCGTCGCTGGAGGCCACCGAGGCCAAAGCGCGCCAGGTGGAGGCGATTGTTCGCGACATGCCCGAGGTGCGCTACACCCTGGCCACCATCAACACCGGCAATGCACAAGGCAAAATTTACGCCAACGTCTACATCCGGCTGGTGGACCGCCACCTGCGCACTGCCAACGCCGACCAGTTGTCCGCCAGGTTGCGCGAGCGCCTGCGCACGGTGGGTGGCATCAACGTCACCCATGTGGGCTTGCTCGATGCCGTGGGCGGCAACAAGCAGGTGGAGTTTTCCCTGCAAGGCCCCGACCTGCAGGAGCTGGAACGCCTGACACGCCAGGTGATGGAGCGCATCCGCCCCATCACCGGCCTGGTGGACCTGGACTCGTCCGTCAAACCCAACAAACCCACGGTGGAGCTGCACATGAAGTCCGACGCGGCCTCGGATGTGGGTGTGGGCGTGGCCAGCATGGCCAGCGCCCTGCGCACCCTGGTGGCTGGCCAGACCGTGGGCAACTGGCGGGCCGCCGACGACCAAACCTACGACGTGATCGTTCGCCTGGGCGCCATCGACCGCCAGACCCCGCAGGCGCTCGCCCAACTGCCGTTGGTGGTGGGCACCCAGGCCGACGGCAGTGCCCGCGTGGTGCGCGTGGGCCAGGTGGCCAACGTGGTGGAATCCACCGGCGCCAACCAGATCAACCGCCGCGGCCTGACGCGCGAGGTCTCCATCAACGCCAACGTGTTTGCCCGCACGGCCGGTGAGGTCTCCAGCGACATTCGGCAGGTGCTCGAATCCACGGCCTTCCCGCCCGGCTACCGTTACCAGTTCGGTGGCTCCACCAAAAACATGCAGGAGTCGTTCGGCTACGCCGTGTCCGCACTGGCCATGGGGATCATCTTCATTTACATGATCCTGGCCAGCCAGTTCAAAAGCTTTTTGCAGCCACTGGCGCTGATGACCTCGCTCCCGCTGACCCTGATTGGCGTGGTGCTGGCGCTGATGATGTTCCAGTCCAGCATGAGCATGTTCTCGGTCATCGGCATCATCATGCTCATGGGCCTGGTCACCAAAAACGCCATTCTGCTGGTGGACTTTGCCATTCGGGCCCGAGAGGGCACCCCCGACCACCCGCCCCTGAACCGCACCGATGCGCTGCTGATGGCGGCCAAGGTCAGACTGCGCCCCATCCTCATGACCACACTGGCCATGGTGTTTGGCATGGTGCCCCTGGCGTTTGCGCTGTCAGAGGGTTCCGAGCAACGTGCCCCCATGGGCCAGGCGGTCATTGGCGGGGTCATCACCTCGTCGCTGCTGACGTTGGTGGTGGTGCCCGTGGTGTATTGCTACATGGATGACCTGGGCCAGTGGCTGCGCCGCCGGTTTCTGAAAGACCACAGCACCCCGCCGGGCAACACGGGCGCGGCCCAGTAAAATTGGTGTGAACCAGCAAACATACCCACCGGAGTATAAAATGAGCACAATGCAAGCCGTTCAAACCACCCCAGCGTTCGATGTGGACAAAGCCCGCTTCAACATGATCGAGCAACAGGTTCGTCCCTGGGACGTGGCCGACTCCGTCGTGCTGGGTTTGCTCAAAGAGATTCCCCGCGAGGTGTTCACCCCCGAGGCCTACCAGTCCCTGGCCTTTGCCGACCTGGACCTGCCCCTGTCCAGTCCCGCCGTGGAAGGTGAATGCATGCTGCCCCCCAAGGTCCAGGCCCGCGTGGCACAGGACGTGGCCATGCAACCCAGCGACAAGGTGCTGCACATTGGCACGGGTTCGGGCTTCATGGCCGCCCTGCTGGGTCGACAAGCGCAGCACGTGCTGAGCCTGGAAATCAACCCCACCCTGGCCAAAACCGCTGCGGCCAACCTGCAGCGCGCCGGCATCACCAATGTGGACGTGCGCTGTGCCGATGCGGCGGCCCATGACTTCAAGGCCTGCGCCGCCGAAGCCCGCTACGACGTGGTGGTGGTCAGTGGCTCCATGGCCGAAGTGCCCCAGGCCTTGCTGCAAATGCTCAAGGTCGGTGGCCGTTTCTTCGCTTTTGTGGGTGACGAGCCCATCATGCGCGCCACCTTGGTCACCCGCGCCAGCGACACCGCTTTCACCACCGAACAGCCCTGGGACTACGTGGCCCCCCGCATGAAGAACTTTCCCCGGCCATCGGCCTTCCGCTTCTGAGGACTCTCGCACCATGATGCAGTTGCAAGTGGGTCAAGTCGCGGACTGGGCCAAACAGATGAGCACCCAGCACCCCGGGCACACCCCGCTGGTGCTGGACGTGCGCGAAGCCTGGGAACTGCAAACCGCCGCCATCGCCAACGACGTGGCGGCCAATGGTTTTCAGGTGCTCCACATGCCCATGCGGACCGTGCCTGCCCGCTACCTGGAGCTGGACAAGCACCAACCCGTGGCTTGCCTGTGCCACCACGGCGCACGCAGCATGCAGGTGGCCATGTTCTTGGAAAACAACGGATTCAGCCAAGTGGTGAACATCCAGGGCGGCATCCATGCCTGGGCCTCCGAGGTGGATGCCCGCGTTCCCCTCTACTGAAGCCACCGCCCGCCACCCACTCCCCAGCCAGAGACCCGCCATGACACGCCAGACCCGCCCGACCGCCTTCCCCTCTTCCGCCCTGCCCGCCCAAGGTGTGCGCCAGGTGGTTCTGCGCCGCACCCCCGTGGCTGCGGCCTGGGCGCTGGCCGCCACCTTGTCGGCCCTGTCGGGCACGACACAGGCGCAGTCGCTGGTGGACCTGTTCGAGTCGGCGCGGGGGTTTGACGCCACCTTCCAGGCGGCCAAGGCCAGCAATGACGCCGCGCAGGCCAAAGCCGAACAAGCCCGTGCCGGCCTCTTGCCCACCGTGGGACTGAGCAGCAGCGTGAGCCGCGCCAACGTGGACAACGCCGCCCCCGTGGCCGACCGCAGCTTTGGCAGCCAGAGCGTGGCCGTGGCCGCCAGCCAACCCCTGTATCGCCCCGCCAACCGGCTGGTGTTCGAACAAGGGCAAAAGTCCTTGCAGGTGGCCCAGGCACAGTTGGTGGCCGCCGAGCAAGACCTGATCGTGCGCACCACCCAGGCCTATTTCGACGTGCTGGCCGCACAGGACACCCTCACCTTCGTGAACGCGCAAAAAGCCGCCGTGGCCGAGCAACTGGCCGCGGCCAAGCGCAACTTTGAAGTGGGCACCTCCACCGTCACCGATTCACGCGAAGCCCAGGCCCGCTTCGACTTGGTGCTGGCCCAGGAAATTGCCGCCGACAACGACCTGCGCGTGAAAAAGCTGGCGCTCGACACCTTGGTGGGCAAGTCGAACACCAGCCCGCTGCCCCTGGCGCTGCCGGTAGACCTGCCCGTGGCCACGCCCGACGACGTGACCCATTGGGTGAAGTTGGCCGAAACCGGCCACCCCAGCGTGCAGCAGGCCAGCACCGCCCTGGACATTGCCCAAATGGAAACCCGCAAGGCCGAGGCCGGCCACGGCCCCACCGTTGACCTCACCGCCCAGTACCAGGTCGCGCGCGCACCGTCATCGACCACCGGCATCACCGGGCGCAGCAACACCGCCAGCGTCGGTGTGCAACTCAACCTGCCGCTGTTTGCCGGTTACGCCATCCAGAACCGGGTGAAGGAAACCCTGGCACTGGAAGACAAGGCCCGTGCCGACCTGGACACCGCCAAGCGCGCCGTTGCCCAGGCCACCCGCTCAGCTTTTTTTGGCGTGCAGTCGGGCAAAGGCCAGGTGCGGGCCCTGGAAGCGGCCGAGGCGTCCAGCCAGAGCGCGCTCGATGCCAACAAGTTGGGCTACCAAGTGGGCGTGCGCATCAACATTGACGTGCTCAATGCCCAAAGCCAGCTGTTCCAGACCAAACGTGACCTGGCCAAGGCCCGCTACGACGTGCTGGTGGGTGGGCTGAAGCTGCGTCAGGCCAGTGGCACGCTGGTGGCCGACGACCTGAACCGCGTCAACGCCCTCATCAAACGCTGAGCCAGGCGGCCCAGGTCGCCGCGCCCTGTTTTGGGCGGCCCCCTGTGGGCTGTTCAGTTTTGGTGGATCTCCAGGTCGGACTGGGCGTGCGCCAACAAAGCCGCCACCCCGGCCGCGGTGCGCACTGCAGCCCCTTGGTGTGACGCTGAAAACCGCTCGGCAGCGGCCACTGCGGCTTGTCGCTGCCCAGGGTCGGCCACCCACGCCAATGCCGCACGCAGGCCATGGGCCATGTCGGCCACGCGGCGGGCGGCACCGGTGGCCTCGGCCTGATCGGCGGCGTCGGCAAAATTGAAGGTGTGAGGCCCCATCACCACCGGGCAGCCGCAGGCGGCAGCCTCAATCAGGTTTTGGCCCCCCAGCGGCTCAAAACTGCCCCCCAGCAAGGCAACATCCGCCAGGCTGTAATACAGCGCCATTTCCCCCAACGAATCCCCCAGCCACAGACTGGCGGGCACCGGCGGCACGTCGTCGCCTCCGCGCGCCAGGCGCTCGGCCCACTGGTCTCGGCGCTCGCACGGCCAGCCCGCGTCCTCCACGAGCTGTGCCACCGCCGCAAACCGCTGGGGGTGCCGGGGCACCAGCACCCATTGGATGCTTGAAAACCCAAAATCAGTAGCTGACTTTTCTTTGTAGACAAGCGATAGGGCCTTAATTTCCTTCAAAAACAAGGCTTCTTCACCCTCCCGTGAGCTGGCCAACAACACCACGGGTCGTGCCAGCCGCTGGCGCCACCGCTGGCCCAGGTTGCGCTGGGCGGCATCGGGGCGGGCGTCAAACTTCAGGTTGCCCCACACCCCCTGCACCCTGGCCCCCAAGCTGGCCAGGCGCTCGGCATCGCGAGGGGTCTGGGCAAACACCGCCGACAAGCCGGCGTAGGTCGGACGAGACAGCCAGCGCAAACGCTGGCCTTGCCGCCACGAGCGCTCGTTCAAGCGGGCGTTCACCAGCGCCAGTGGCACCCCAGCCCGCTGGCAACCCTGCACCAGGCAAGGCCAGATCTCGGTCTCCACCAGCACGCCCACGTCGGGACAAAAGTGGTGCAAAAAGCCCTGCACCGCCGCGGGATCATCCCACGGCAACCAGGTCTGGGCATCACCGGGCAACAGGTGTCGGCTGCCCTCGGTCCAGCCCGTGGCCGTGCTGTGGGTCAGCAGCAAGCGCATGCCGGGCAACGCCTCGCGCAAGGCGGGCAACAAAGTGGCCGCCGCCCTGGCTTCGCCCAGCGAGACGGCGTGCACCCAAACCAGGTGGCCGGTGGGCGTGGCCACCGCAGCGGCCACCGCCGTGTTGTACACACCGAAGCGGGTCTGCACCGCATGCGCGTACCCGGGTTCGGAAGCGGCGCGGCGCGCCAGTTTGCGCCGCAGCAGCGGCCGCGCCAAGCGCATGCCCAGGCCATACGCCCACAGACTGGCGCGCTCCAGCCAGCCCAGTGGCCTGGCAATGGGTGGGGCAGGTGCGCGGGGCAGCTGAGGCATCAGCCCGCCGTGGCCCACAGTTGCCGGTACACGCGACCGATGCCATCGGCCTCGGCTTGCAAGGAAAAGTGCTGGCTCACGCGTTCGCGGGCGCGCTGCCCTTTGGCACGGGTGCGCTCGGGGTCGGTCAGCAGTTGGTCCAGCGCGTGGGCCAGGGCGGCGGCGTCGCCGGTGGGCACCAGGAGCCCTTCCTGTCCGGGGGTGATCAATTCTTCAAACGCCCCAGTGCGGGAGCACACCAGGGCACAGCCGGTGGCGGCGGCTTCGAACGGCGTCAGCCCAAAAGGTTCGTAACGGGGGCAGGCCACACAAACCAGGCAGCGCTGGTACCAGCGGTGCACCTCACCCGCCGCCACCTCGCCCAAAAACACCAGCCGCTCGCTCAACCCAGCGGCGGCTATGCGCTCTTTCAGGTCGGTTTCAAAAGCGCGGTGCTGCGGCTGCGCCAACCCGGCAATGACGGCGGTGACCTCGGGGTAACGGGGCAACACGGCCAGCAGGGCATCGACAAACACGTCGGTGCCTTTGTCGGGCCGCACGCGGCCAAACACGCCCACGCCCAGCTGGCCTGGCAGTCCGCTGTCGGCCCAGGCCAGGGTTTTGTCCACGGGGGAAAAACGGGCCAAGTCGATGCCATGGTGCACCACGGCGGTGGTGTTGGGCACACAGTCGGCCGCTTTCTGGGTGGTGGCGATGACCGCATCCATGCGCGAAATCAACCAACGCGGAAACGCGCCATGCACATGCTGCGCGGCCGACGTGAACACGAGGCGCACGGGCAGGCGCAGCACGTCGCGCGCCCACAACCCAGCCAACATCTCGTGGTCGCGGCGCACATGCCAGATGCGAAATGGCCGTCCCGGCGGCGGTCGACGCGACACCCGAATGGCGTCGCCCAAACGCATGCCCACCACCCCATTGGACTGGGTGGTGCCACAGTAGCCCAGCGCCCACTGCGTCATCTGCAACGGCACCAGCGCGTTCACGGTGGCCGAGACGCCGGTGTAGCGTTTCTTCAGGTTGAACACGATGACTTCGGGGTCAGCGCTGAGTCCGGGGTGCAGGGGCATGGAGGGGGGCCATCGGGGGTTGGGGGAATGGGTCAGTGGGCGGCGCTGCCCACCACGGCATCGGGTTTGACGCTGCGCAGCAGGGCCAGCATCTCGGCCTCGATGCGGTGCAGTGCCTCGGGGGTGTGGCCCTCGAAGCGCAGCACCAGCACCGGCGTGGTGTTGGACGCGCGGATCAGGCCGAAGCCGTCCGGCCAGTCCACCCGCAGGCCGTCAATGGTGCTGACCCGGGCGGGCGCCGCAAAGTGGGCTTGCTGCAAACGCATCACCACGGCGTGGGGTTCGCCCTCGGCACAGGCCACATTGAGCTCGGGCGTGCTGTGGCTGGTGGGCAGGGCCTCCAGCACGGCACTGGGGTCGTCGTGGCGGCTGAGGATTTCCAGCATGCGGGCACCGGCGTAGGTGCCGTCGTCAAACCCGTACCAACGCTCCTTGAAGAAGATGTGGCCGCTCATCTCGCCGCCCAGCGGGGAATCCACCTCTTTCATGCGCGCTTTGATGAGCGAATGGCCGGTTTTGAATATTTCGGCCACACCGCCCGCCGCTTCGATGGCGGGTGCCAGGCGTTGCGTGCACTTCACGTCGAACAAAATGGTGCCACCGGGCACGCGCGACAGCACGTCCTGGGCAAACAGCATCATCTGGCGGTCGGGGTAGATGTTGTTGCCGTGGCGGGTGATCAAGCCCAAGCGGTCACCGTCACCGTCAAAGGCCAGGCCCAGGTCGGCACCGGTGCTGGCCAATGCGGCCATCAGGTCGCGCAGGTTCTCGGGCTTGCTGGGGTCGGGGTGGTGGTTGGGAAAATGGCCGTCCACCTCGCTGAACAACTCAATCACCTCGCAGCCCAAAGCCCTGAAAATGCCGGGCGCCGAGGCACCGGCCACGCCGTTGCCACTGTCCACCACAATTTTCAGTGGCCGTGCCAGGTGCACGTCGCCCACGATGCGTTGGGCATAGTCCTCGTCCACACGGACCTGGCGCACACCGCCACCCGCTTTCAGCACCCAGCTGTCGGTCTCCATGGTGCGGCGAAGTTGCTGAATCTCTTCACCGTAGATGGCCCGCCCGGCCAACACCATCTTGAAGCCGTTGTGGTCTTTGGGGTTGTGGCTGCCCGTGACCTGAATGCCGCTGCGGCACAGCGTGCTGGCCGCAAAGTACAGCATGGGGGTGGTGACCATGCCCACGTCCAGCACCTGCACACCGGCGGCCACCAGGCCGCGCATCAGGGCCTGGCTCATGGCCGGCCCGGTGAGTCGGCCATCCCGCCCCACCGCCACCGTGGTCTCGCCGGCGGCGAGCGCGGCCGTGCCAAAGGCCTTGCCCAGGGCTTCGGCCACGTCCTCATTCAGGGCGGTGGGCACCACACCCCGGATGTCGTAGGCTTTGAAAACGGAAGTGACGAGCTGCATGACGAAAACCCCTGTGTGTTGTGAATGACCACACGCTGGCGCGTGACAGCGTGCGCGCGAATTGTAGGCGGCCACCGGGCGGAGCCACAGGTCCGAAAATGACCAATCCGCATGGCTGCCCTCTGTACCATGGCCCCATGCACCGCGCCCGCACCCCAACCACACGCTCGCCTGCCGCCCCGCACACGGCGCAGGTCGTGCAGTGCGGCGCAGCGGGCGATTCGGTGGCACCGCCACCACTGGATGACCAAGCCTGCTACCTGGCCCTCGCCGCGCGTGACGCGCGGTTTGACGGGCGTTTTTTCACCGGTGTCACGTCCACGGGCATCTACTGTCGGCCCATTTGCCGGGTGCGCACGCCCCAGGCAGCCAACTGCGTGTTCTTCAACCTGGCGGCGCAGGCAGAGCAAGCGGGTTTTCGCCCCTGCCTGCGCTGCCGCCCGGAACTGGCCCCGCAGACGCGGCACTGGTCTGCCCAGGACGCCACCCAATTGCTGCTGCAACAGGCGTGCCAGTGGCTGGCGCACGCCGCGTCGGCCAGCCACCTGAACGACGGCGCCCCCCTGCCCCGGCTGGCCCAGCGCCTGGGCGTGTCTGAACGGCATGTGCGCCGCATCTTCCAGACCCACCTCGGCGTGTCGCCGCTGCAGTACCTGCAAACCCAGCGCCTGCTCTCCGCCAAACAACTGCTCACCGACACCCAGCTGCCCATGTCTGAAGTGGCCTGGCTCAGCGGATTTGCCAGTGTGCGCCGGTTCAACGCCAGCCTGCAGACCCACTACGCGCTCACCCCCAGCGCCATGCGAAAACACATTGGCCACCCCCAAGCCAGCTCTGCGGCGGTGCAGGGGGCGGGCACCCGGGTCAGGCTGGCCTACCGCCCGCCCGTGGCCATTGCTGAACTGCTCCGGTTTCTGGCCCTGCGGGCCATCAAAGGGGTGGAGTGTGTGGACTTGGCCGCGCGCCGCATCACCCGAACCCTGGCGGTGCGGCACCCGCTCCCAGCCACCGCCAGCGCTGCGGCGCCGACCACCCCCGCCTGGCTCACTGGCTGGATACAAGTGACCTGGCCCAACGACACTCCCTGCGCGGAACTCACCGTGAGCGACGACTTGTGCCACGCCTTGCCCGCGGTCATCAGCCGGGTGCGCGACTGGCTGGACCTGGATGCCGACCCGGCCGCCGTGGCCCACACCCTGGCGGCGGATTTCCCCTTGGCCAACGGGTTGCGGGTGCCCGGCACGGTCGACAGCTTCGAGCTGGCCGTGCGCGCCGTGCTGGGTCAAATGGTCACGGTGCAAGCGGCCACCACGGTGTGCCAGCGCGTGGCACACACATGGGGCAGCCCCGTGGACAGTCCCTGGCCTGGACTGACGCACCTGTTTCCCACGCCCGAGCAATGGCTGGCCGCACCGGCTGAAGCGCTGGGGGCACTGGGCATCACCCGGCAAAAACAGCTGGCCATCGGCGCACTGGCCCAGCACCTGCAAGCCGACCCCGACTGGCTGAGTCCGGGGGCAGACCCACACGCCACCCACGCCCATTTGCTCACCTTGCCCGGGGTGGGGCCTTGGACAGCCAGCTACATTGTCATGCGTTCCCTGCACTGGCCCGACGCCTTTCCGGCAGGCGATGTGGCCTTGCAAACCGCCCTGCGCACCCGCCAACTACCCCATCCCCAGCAAGCCACCACCCAGCGGGCCAGCGTCTGGCAGCCCTGGCGCAGCTATGCGGCCATGGCCTTGTGGCAGGGAATGGGAGCGCACGATACAACAATTTAAGCATAGCAAACTATTCATACAAATAAAGCTCTGGAGGCATTTTTGACATGAAATTCATTCCACCACCACTGTGCAGCACGGTCACCACCCCGCTGGGTGCCATGGTGTTGGCCGCGTCGGACACTGGCCTGGTCGGTGCCTGGTTTGTCGGGCAACGCCACGCACCAGACTTTTCTGCCTGGCCCAGCACCCCCTCCCCCGCCGACCACCCCACCTTGGCCACCGCCGCACAACAGCTGCAGGAGTACTTTCGCCGCCAACGACTGGCGTTTGACCTGCCGCTGGACCTGGGGCGCGGCACGGTGTTCCAGCAGCAGGTGTGGCACGCGCTGCTGGACCTACCGGCAGGCCACACCACCACTTATGGCCAACTGGCGGCGCGGCTGCACCGCCCCCTGGCCAGCCGGGCCATCGGTGCGGCGGTGGGCCGCAACCCCATCAGCATCGTGGTGCCTTGCCACCGGGTGGTGGGCGCGCAGGGCCGATTGACCGGCTACGCCGGTGGCCTGGACAAAAAAGTGGCCCTCCTCCAACTCGAAAGACCCCTTTGAACGACACACCCACCCCCCAGCCCTGGCTGAAAGATTTTGTCTGGCTGGCTGCCATCTGGGGTGCCTCATTCATGTTCATGCGCGTGGCAGCGCTGGAGTTTGGGGCCGTGGCGACGGCGGCGGTTCGGGTCAGCGTGGCCTCGCTGTTCCTGTTTCCCCTGCTTTGGCACCGTGGACAGGTGTCAGTGCTGCAACGGCACTGGCGGCGTGTGTTTGGCGTGGGGCTGCTGAACTCGGGCATTCCGTTTGCGTGCTACTCGTATGCGCTGCTCTACATCACCACCAGCCTGTCGTCCATCCTGAACGCCACCGTGCCGCTGTTTGGCGCCTTGGTGGCCTGGGTGTGGCTGAAAGACCGCCCCACCCCCCTGCGCATGGTCGGCCTGGCCATCGGCTTTGCCGGGGTGGCCATGCTGGCCTGGGGCAAAGCCAGCTTCAAGCCCGATGCGTCTGGCCTGTCGTCGGGCTGGGCCATCGTGGCCTGCCTGACCGCCACGCTGTGTTACGGCCTGGCCGCCAGTGCCACCAAAAAATACCTGGGTGGTTTGCCGCCACTGGTCACGGCCACCGGCAGCCAGATGGGTGCGGCCCTGGGGCTGGCTGTGCCGGCGGCGTGGTTCTGGCCCAGTGCCGTGCCAGGTTGGCACGCCTGGGGGGCCGCGGTGGTGCTGGGGGTGTTGTGCACGGGGCTGGCCTACATCCTGTACTTCAGGCTCATCGAACAAGCCGGGCCCGCCAAGGCCCTGGCGGTGACATTTTTGGTGCCGGTGTTTGCCGTGGGTTACGGCGCCATGCTGCTGGACGAAACCGTGACCAGCTGGACCTGGGTGTGCGGGGCCGTCATTTTTGCGGGCACTGCCTTGTCCACCGGACTGGTGGGGCGAAAACCAACGCCTGCGTGAGCGCCCCACACCGACACGCTGTGGGAGAGCTGCGGTGGCTGGAAGGCGTGGTGTGAATGGTCCCTGTGGCGTGGCCAGCCCGACTGGACTCGAACCAGTTACCCCAAACTTAGAAGGTTTGTGCTCTATCCAGATGAGCTACGGGCTGCCGTGAAACGGTGCGACGGATCAATTTTAGACCCCACCACCGCGGCGAACGTGCCGTTGGACCTCGGTGCAGGGGCGAAAAAAAAGGCCACACACGGGGTGTGAGGCCTTTTTTTGTTGTGAATGGTCGGGGCGGCGGGATTCGAACTCGCGACCCTCTGCTCCCAAAGCAGATGCGCTACCAGGCTGCGCTACGCCCCGACTAAGCCTTGCATTATAGCGCCAAGAATCAGGGTTTCAGCCACTTCTGCATGAAACATGCGCTGCCCATTTCTGGGGCCAGCTGGTAATCGGCAAAACCTTCGGCCTCGTACAGCCGACGGGCGGGCGCGTTCCCCGACAGCACTTCCAATGTGAGCTTGCAGGCGCCCCGGCGGCGGGCCTCGGCTTCGGCACACATCAGCATGAGACGCCCCACCCCACGCCCGCGCTGCCCAGGCAGCACGGCAACGTCGTGCACGTTGACCAGGGTGCGGCAGGCAAAGGTGGAAAAACCTTCCACACAATTGACCAGGCCAACGGGCTGTTCCCCGACCCAGGCCAGCACACTGTAGGCCTGCGGGCGGCGGGCCAGCTCGGCCACCACGTTCTGGCGGGAAAAATCGCTCAGCGGCTCGGCCCCGCCTGCGGGGTCGCGGGCGTAGGCATCCAACAACATGACCAGGGCCTGGGCATCGTCGGCGTTGGCGTAGTCCGCGAGGCGGACCACCACATCGGCAGCAGCGGCCAGCTGGACCGAGGCCGGGGTGTTCATGCCTGCTCCAGCGTTCGCGCCAGGCGCTCGGCCATGGCCTGCGCCACGGTGGCATCCCTGGCCTCCACCATCAGCCGCAGCAAAGGCTCGGTGCCGCTGGGCCGCACCAGCACGCGGCCGTTGTCGCCCAGCTCACGCTCCACGGCCTGCATTTCACTGGCCAGCGCAGTGTTGCCCCGCCAGTCTTGCCCGGGCCGCAGCCGAACGTTCAGCAGCGTTTGGGGAAAAAGCTCGACCCCTTGCAGCAAATCGGCCAGCTCGCACCCCTGGCGCACACTGGCCAGCAACACCTGCAGGGCTGACACCAAGCCGTCGCCGGTGGTGTGTCTGTCCAGCGTGAGCAGGTGGCCCGACCCTTCCCCCCCCAGCAACCAACCCCTGGCCTCCAGCTCTTCCAGCACGTAGCGGTCACCCACCTTGGCGCGCACAAACGCCAGGCCCTGTGCCTTCAAGGCCAGTTCAACAGCCATGTTGGTCATGAGCGTTCCCACCACGCCGGCCAACTCCGGGCCAGGCGCCAAGCCGCGCGAGCGCATGCGGTGCAAGCGCTCGTTGGCGATGATGTAGAGCAGTTCATCGCCGTTGAACAGGCGGCCATGGCGGTCCACCAGCTGAAGGCGGTCTGCATCGCCATCCAGCGCCACACCCAGGTCAGCACCGTGCGCCTTGACCGCTTCGATCAGGGCCTGTGGGTGGGTGGCACCCACGCCCCGGTTGATGTTGAGCCCATCCGGCGAACAGCCGATGGCCACCACCTCTGCGCCCAGCTCGTGGAACACCATGGGGGCAATCTGGTAGGCCGCGCCATGGGCGGCATCCACCACGATCTTCATGCCCTTGAGCGTGAGGTCGTTGGGGAAGGTGCTTTTGCAGAACTCGATGTAGCGGCCTGCCGCATCGTCCAGGCGGCGGGCCTTGCCCAAGCCCGCCGAGTCCACCCACACGGGCGGCTCGGTCAACACCTGCTCCACCGCCGCCTCCCACGCATCGGTCAGCTTGGTGCCCTGGGCGCTGAAAAACTTGATGCCGTTGTCGGGAAACGGGTTGTGGCTGGCACTGATGACCACCCCCAGGCTGGCGCGCTGGGCGCGCGTGAGGTACGCCACGGCGGGCGTGGGCACAGGACCCAGCAGGACCACGTCCACACCTGCGGAATTGAAACCTGACTCAAGGGCACTCTCCAGCATGTAACCCGATATGCGGGTGTCTTTGCCAATCAACACCGTGGGGTGGGCCTCGGTGCGCTTGAGCACCCGACCCACCGCGTGGGCCAGTTTCATCACAAAGTCGGGAGTGATGGGGGCCTGGCCAACCGTGCCACGGATGCCGTCGGTGCCAAAGTAGGTTCTGCTCATGTTGGTATTCCCTTGTGTCAAGTGTTGTGTTGGAGTTGTCTTTTACGGTGGCGATACTGCACCCACGGCCTGCCACAAGCGCAGCGCTTGGGCGGTTTCGCGCACGTCGTGCACGCGCACCACACTGGCGCCCCGCTGCACCGCCAACAGGGCGGCCACCACGCTGGGCACCAGTCGACTGTGCGCCACGGTGGACGGATCGGCCTGCGGCCCGCCGTCGCCCACCACCACACCCAATGTACTTTTGCGCGACCAGCCCACCAACAGGGGGTGGCCCAAGGCCAGCAGAGCCTCTTGGCCCGCCAGCAACTGGAGGTTCTGCGTCGGGGTTTTGCCAAAACCCACACCCGGGTCCAGCAAAATTTGATTCTTTTCGACACCCATCGCTTGTATATATTCAATTCTTTGCTTCAAAAATTGAATCACTTCTGGCCAAACGTCTCCCGCCATGGGGGTGGCTTGCATGGTCACCGGGTCGCGGTGCATGTGCATCAGGCACACGCCACACCCCCGGTGCTGGGCCACCACCTCGGCAGCGGACGGGCAATCCGCTGTGGCGGGTTGGCGCAAGGCCCAAATGTCGTTGACGATGTCCGCCCCCATGTCCAGGGCGGCGCGCATGACGGCGGGCTTGTAGGTGTCCACCGACACCGGCACACCGATGCCAAGGGCCAGCTTCAGCACGGGCAACAAACGCGCCAGCTCGGTCGCCAGGGGCACAGGCCGCGCACCGGGGCGGGTGGACTCGGCCCCCAGGTCCAGCAGGTGGGCACCATCAGCCAGCAACTGTTCGGCATGCCGCATGGCCTGTGCTGTACCCGCGTGCTGCCCACCGTCCGAAAACGAGTCGGGCGTGACATTGACGATGCCCATGATCTGGGGCGTGGTCAGGTCAATCGAAAAGCGGGTGGTTTGCCAATGCATGTGTGGGGGAATTCGGGGCTGGGCATGCGCCGCTGGCGCACAAAAGAAAGCCGGGGCACGCCCCGGCTGTGTCGTCCCTCAGTCCGGCACCGGCGTGAACCGGCTGCCGCCTGACCGCCGCCTCAGGCTGCGGTGGGGGCGTGATCGGGGGTGACAGCTGGCGCACCGCCGCTGCCACCACCGCCGCCCACCGACGGATTGCGTGGCGTCCAGTCCTTGGGTGGACGGGGTGGTTTGCCACCCATGATGTCATCGATCTGGTCGGCATCGATGGTTTCCCACTCCAGCAGGGCTTTGGCCATGGCGTGCATTTTGTCGCTGTGCTCTTCGATCAGCTGACGCGCCAGGGCGTATTGCTGGTCGATGATGCGACGCACTTCGCCGTCCACCTTCTGCATGGTTTGCTCGCTCATGTTGGTGGTCTTGGTCACCGAGCGGCCCAGGAAGACCTCGCCCTCGTTCTCGGCGTACACCATGGGGCCCAACGCGTCGGTCATGCCATAGCGCATGACCATGTCACGGGCAATGGTGGTGGCACGCTCGAAGTCATTGCTGGCGCCAGTGGTCATCTGGTGCATGAAGACTTCTTCGGCAATCCGGCCACCAAACAACATGCTGATCTGGTTCAGCATGTAGTCCTTGTCGTAGCTGTACCGATCTTGCGATGGCAGGCTCATGGTCACGCCCAACGCACGGCCACGGGGAATGATGGTGACCTTGTGCACGGGGTCGCACTTCGGCAACAGCTTGCCAATCAGGGCGTGGCCCGCTTCGTGGTAGGCCGTGTTGCGACGCTCTTCTTCGGGCATGACCATGCTCTTGCGCTCGGGGCCCATGAAAATTTTGTCTTTGGCCTTTTCAAAGTCCTGCATTTCCACGGTGCGCGCGTTGCGGCGCGCGGCCATCAGCGCGGCTTCGTTGCACAGGTTGGCCAGATCGGCACCGCTCATGCCGGGAGTACCGCGGGCAATGATGCTGGCGTTCACGTCGGTGCCCAAGGGCACTTTGCGCATGTGCACATTCAGGATCTGCTCGCGCCCACGGATGTCGGGCAGCGTCACATAGACCTGACGATCGAAACGGCCAGGACGCAACAGCGCGGCATCGAGGATGTCGGGTCGGTTGGTGGCGGCCACCACGATCACACCCACATTGGTTTCGAAGCCGTCCATCTCGACCAGCATCTGGTTCAGGGTCTGCTCGCGTTCGTCATTGCCGCCGCCCAGGCCCGCACCCCGCTGACGGCCCACTGCATCAATTTCGTCAATGAAAATGATGCAAGGCGCGTTCTTTTTGGCGTTGTCGAACATGTCGCGAACGCGGGATGCACCCACACCCACGAACATCTCCACAAAGTCCGAGCCGGAAATGGAGAAAAACGGCACCTTGGCCTCGCCGGCAATGCTCTTGGCCAGCAGGGTTTTACCAGTGCCAGGAGGGCCCACCAGCAGCAGGCCACGGGGAATGCGACCACCCAGCTTCTGGAATTTGGAGGGGTCTTTCAGGAAGTCGACCACTTCCTTGACTTCTTCTTTGGCCTCATCGCAACCGGCCACATCGGCAAACGTGACGGTGTTGGTGTTTTCATCCAGCAACCGGGCCTTGCTCTTGCCGAAACTGAACGCGCCGCCTTTGCCGCCGCCCTGCATCTGACGCATGAAATAAATCCAGACCCCGATGAGCAGCAGCATGGGACCCCAGCTGACCAACAAGGTCATGAGCAAAGAGCCTTCCTCGCGGGGCTTCACGTCGAACTTCACATCGTTGGCGATCAGGTCGCCCACCAAGCCTCGATCAAGGTAGGTGGCGGTGGTGCGCACGCGACGATCATCAATGGTGACGGCGCTGATTTCGGTACCCCCTGCGCCCTCTGCGATGGTGGCACTCTTGATGCGCTGGGCTTTTACCTCGTCCAAAAACTCGGAATAACCTAAGTAACCGGCGCTGGCGGACTGACGACCGTCGAACTGCTTGAACACGGTGAAAAGCACCATGGCGATGACCATCCACACGGCGATCTTCGAAAACCACTGATTATTCAAGTCCGGCTCCTGATTGATTGACTTGGCTGTAGGTGAGGGGCATTTTAGTTCTTTCAAGCCAATGGGACTTGACATTCGTCGAAAGCCCCACTAACAAAATTCATTGCCGCCATGACAAAAACAATGCAATGGCGCCTTGCGGTGCTTCACGGCGTTGATGCCTTCAGACCCACGCCCACCAAAAAGGTTTCCGACGACTTGTCTCGGGATGCCTTGGGCTTGATGGGCTTGACCACCTTGAAGTGCGTCTTGAACAACTTGACCAGTTCGTTGTAGCCACTGCCATGAAACACCTTGGCCACCAAGGCACCCTGGGGCTTGAGGTGCAGCACCGAAAATTCCATGGCCAACTCCACCAGCAGGCTGATGCGCGCCGCATCCACCGTCTCGATGCCCGACAGGTTGGGTGCCATGTCGGACACCACCAAATCCACCATGTGCCCGGCGGCCTTGGGTCCCAGGGCCTCGTTCAACGCCAACAGCGTGGCGTCCTCCCGAAAGTCGCCCTGAATAAAGGCCACACCTTCGATGGGGTCCATGGGCAAGATGTCCATGGCCACAATCACCCCGTCCAATTGCCCCATGGCGGCACCTTGGGGCGACAGCTTGCGGCGCAGGTATTGGCTCCAGGCACCAGGCGCAGAACCCAAGTCCACCACACAGTCCCCGGGCTTGACCAGGTGCAGGGCTTCGTCAATTTCCTTCAGCTTGTAGGCCGCCCGGGCGCGGTAGCCGTCTTTTTTGGCGAGCTTGACGTAGGTGTCATTGACATGGTCGTTCAACCACGCCTTGTTGACTTTCTTGCTTTTGGTATTGACTTTAATTTTTCGTTCTCCGACGGGAATGCACCCAAAACCGCGAGTATCCCTTGTTTGACCTCTGGCATGTCATCCAGTTGACCAACCATGGTTTCCAACGCTGTGCGGGCAGGCTCGGCAGCGGTGCTCCCGATTTTTAAAGCCTGCATCAGCATTTCCCCCTTGGCGGTGCCTTCGTACTTCGCCGCCATCGCGCGAAGTGCCCACTCTCCTGCATCCAGTCCGGCGATGTGTGCCATCAGGGCAACGTCACCCGGTGGGCATGGCTTCTTGCCTGATTTCCACATGTTCACGTTAGGCGCTTCTGCGCCTATCAGCTTTGCAAGAGCGGCATTGCTCCCAGCAATTTTTGAGGCTTGTTCGATGAGTTCGCGTAGTTGTTGCATGTCGTTATCTTTCTGATAAGATGCGCGTCATTATCCTTTGGATACTACCAATCGGATACGCAAGTCTACGCCTCAAAGGGAAGCCATGCAAAACGCATCAAAACAAGCCCAGACAAGCAAACGCAAGTCCGCCCATGCTCCAGGGTGGGTATCGGCCATTGATGCGCTGCATCTATCTCATTTGGTGGATTTCTCCAGCTTGGGTGACTCCTTGGGCGCGAGTGCTGACAGGAGGTCGGCAGCGTCTGGCACCTGCTTGAACCTGACAACCCGAATTCCAGCCAACGCCAGGATGGATTCACGGTCCTTGTCTTGCTGCTCCCGTCCTTCGTGCGATGCGTCATCCAGTTCCACAACGGCAACAACCTGGAAGGCTTTCGAGCAAAGCACGAAATCGGCGTATTTCCGATTGAACCGATTTCGTACAGCCGCGTTTTTTCCGGTGATCAACGCTGAAAACGACACCTGGGACAGCACCACCATTTCTGGAAAAACCTCCGTCAGTCTGAAGTACATCGACTGTTCACGCTTCGATAGCGGAGTCTTTCGCTTCACGTCTCCAGCGAGTAGCCCTTTCGGTCCTTTCGCCTTTGCGCCTGCTACCGCAACTGCGGCAACAAAAACCACGATCAAAGCTATTTGCCAAGTTTGCATTTCCTCTCCCTTCCAGTTTCTGGGGGCATAAGTATGAACGCACTCACTTTGGCAAACCCAGGCAAACGCAATCTCAATGCTCTAGCCCGTGCACAGCACCTGCGCAGCCCTGCGGGCTTCTGGATCGCTTGTAACAAGTTGATGCCCAACAGTTGGGCAATCAACGCGGAGCGTCGGCAATGCTCCTGCGATTTGGTCCAAAACGGCGCAGCCGCCCAGGCGGGCAAGCGCAGCGCCGCACGCCTGGGCGGCGTAGCCGCTGACCTGTCAGCCGCCCCCCATGGTAATCACGGGGATAACCACAAAACCCGGAGTGCCCAGGTATGACCCGGCCTCTGAACACCCTGGTCCTTGATGGTGAAACCATCAAAACCCGCCTTCAAGCTGATCGCGCCGAATCTGGCTCTTACGTCCATGTCGATTGGCTGCGCTTCACGGTCCAGCGCCGTTGCGCCCCCTTCCCCCAGGCCGAAAACCTGTTTCCTACCCGGACTGATAGCGTTTGGGACCAAGAAACCCGTTCGCAGCGCCTCGCGCAAGTCCTCGCCACGGTGCCCGATTGCGACACCACAGCAGCCACCCAGGCGCGGGAACTCGCCGAATCCGTCTGCGCGGTGCTTGGTCCTGATTTCTCTGTGCTGAATGAAGTCCTCAAGGGGCATGACTTCTACCGTTTCCGCTGGTCCATCCAGCGGGCGGGCGCTGAGGCCGGATGGGTCGGTTACATGGCATCCAGCAACAACAAGCGTCAGCAGGCCCAGGGCAACACACTCCACGTCAATCTGTACGGTGTCGCCTGCACCTTTGCGCAACACGGCTGGACTTCCAGCATGGCGGACCTCATCGACCACCATCAAGCCGACATTACCCGCGCCGATTTGGCCCTGGACTTTTTCGACGGCTTCCCCGGTGGCCTGGATCGCGTCGTTCAGGACTACAAAGCGGGCCTGTGTGACGTGGGCGGTCGTCGGCTCAAGTGCGCCACGGTGGGCGACTGGATCAACGGGCGTGAACGGTCGTTCTACCTCGGTTCCAAAGAGGCAGGCAAGCAAACCAACGTCTACGAAAAGGGCGACCAGCTTTATGGGGTCGAAGCCAATTCCCCATGGCTGCGCTTCGAACTTCGCTACGGCAACAAGCTGCGCGTTCTCCCCTCGGACATTCTGCGGCGTCCTGCTGACTTTTTCGCGGGCGCCAGTGACTGGCACGCCCACACCCTCGCCCTGGCTGCTGCCCAGGTCAACCCCCAGCAAGTCAAGTGTGAAGTTCGCTTACCTGCTGAGACTGTCGAGGCCGAAGTGACCCGCAATCTCCGGTGGGCCTTCAACGTCGCCGCGCCAACCATCGCCGCTGCATTCCAGCACCTCGGTGACGACTTCCTGAAGCTCGTCACCCATCAAAAGCTGCCCGGTCGCTTGTCCAAGTTCTCGCCGTCCGAGATTCAAAAAGCGTTTCAGGCAGCAACCCACAGATTCTCAGCCGCTGGGGAGGTCGCCCCCCTCTCTGCGTTCGCGGTTTAACACCGGGGCCGAAAGTCAAAACCATGCAATTCACGTCTGAAGTCATCGTCCACGCCGTCAAGGAATCCGTCGGTGAAATGGAAGGCCGGGCCTTCTCCAGCACCACATTTCACTGCGAAGTGGACCTGAAAGAAAACGGCGCAGGCCGTTCCATTGGTCGCGTCACCCGGCCGTTCAAGCTGGGTGATCACAAAGAGTTTGACAAGTGGGCACACCTGGGCGCTTCACTGCCCATCAAGGCACAGGCGGTGTTTGAAATGGCGGCGGCGCGTGAGGAAGGCACCCAGTTGAAGCTCGTTTCCATCGTCCCCGTTCAACGTGCTGCGGCTGCCCCTGCCCAGCGTCCTACCGCCACGGCCTGATATGGCACGCCTGCTCATCCAAAGCAAGAGCACGGGGCGGTTTCTCGTCCCAGGTGCAGACGGCCAACCGGAATGGGTGGGCAGTCTGCGCGAGGCTGGCGGCGGTGTTCTCGATGACATGGAAAGCTGCTTCCAAATCATCGAGGACCACGCCGATTTCGACGATATGCCCCAGATCGTGGACCTTGATCGGCTGGGCACCCTGAACGATTACGACGATTGAGATTCCAGCGCGAAGCCCCCAGGCTTCCCGGTGCAATCTCGCGCCATTTCATCAACTCTCTGAAAGTCAAATCATGACCAATCAAATCGCTCGCCGCTTGGCCCAACGTGCTGCCGTGAAATACGGTTCTGTCGCTGCTGTTCTGTCCGCTATGGGCGTCAATGCCCACGCTGCGCTGCCTGTTGAAGTCACCGACGCTATCACCACTGCAGGCAATGACATGGTTGCAGCCATCACTGCAATCATCGTGGCTTTCGTCGCGTTCTGGGGTCTGAAAAAGCTGGCCACCAAATTCGGCTGGGCCTAATCAGCCCCTTTCTGGCCTGCCTCGGCGGGCCTGAATTCCGGGGGGCCAAGTGCCCCCCTTTTTCTGGATATGACCCATGGCCACCGTCTACATAGTCGCCTGTACTACCTCCCCCAACATCACCACCAATACATATGGCTCCTGGTGCGCTGCTGCCAATAGGCGCGTCCTGGCTGTCGATGACGTGGAATTGCAGGCTGCGGCATTGGAAATCGGCATTAAGCCTGAAACCATCGACCCTCAACGTGTCAACGATATTTATCTATTGTTTATGGCTCTGCTTGCTGTACTGGTTTCCGTTTGGCTTATTAAGCGGCTTTTGGCTTTGTTCACTGGTGATTTGGAGAAGGACTGAAAATATGCCGTTGCCTCTTGAATACATGTTTGCTGCGGGAATGTTTCTAATACTTTGGGTGGCGTTCAAGTGACTACAAAAAACGTTATTCGACTGGCTGTTGCTTCCTCGCTCCTGGTTGCTGGCTCTGCAATGGCTGCATTTACTGAATTCGACACAGTTAGGGGATGGCATTCGTGGCAGCGCGATATACCATCCTCCTATTCTGGCACATCTGGTTCTATTGGAAACCTTGTAACCCACACTACTAAATCCCTTGCTATTCCAAAAGCTACTGCGCCAATTACCATTGACGTTACCGCTAGAGTCGTTAATTCAGCATCCATCCTTGCGAAAGTTGCCAAATTGTCTACACCTGTTGGCGTTGCGTTGACATTGTTTGAAATTGCTGAGTTGCTCGAAAGTCAAGGCATGTCTGATCCGATCCGTTCGTCAACTGGTTGGACTGCGATGAAACCCAAACCCGGCACTGGGTGCGATGCGACTCAGGCTATTTCGTTTTGTGGCTCAAAGCCCGATTCTATTGACCTGACAAATCGTTGCCTTTCTAACACATACACCGTTCACTACGGGAATACCACGCCCCCCAGTGAAACCTGCTATTCATATGGCGTCGAAACAGGCGATGCCGCATCGGAACGTAAAGAGGTGTCAGACGAGGAATTTGAACAAGGGCTGAAAAACGCCCTAGCTCGTGAATCTAGCCCTGGTGGCAGTCCATCGCCTCTATCTCCGCAAATTACATCTCTTATTGATTCGGCTCTCAATAACCCAGATTTCAGACCAAAGCCCATATTGGCCCCCACGCAGATAACTGGCCCATCAACTACGCCAGGACCTGTTACTAACAAAGTTTCCTCGCCTGATGCTGACGGTAAAGTCACCACCACCACCACTACGCCAACCATCAATATCACTTATGAGGGTGACGACATTCGGACTACGACCACCACCACCATAACTACGACAGTCGTTAACCCAGATGGAAGCGCGCAATCCACAAGGACCGAAACCGAGACTGCGCAAGACCCTTTAACTGATCCTGGTAAAGATACCAAGGAAGGAATTTTGTGCTCGTTATTTCCGGACATTCTCGCGTGTAAGAAACTGGAAGATCCTGGCACTGAGGAAATCCCGAAAGAAACCCGCAATATCGAATTGCAGACTGGTCCTGATTTTTCGGGAGGTTCCTGCATTCCCAATGTGGTTGTATCTGTTTTCGGAAATCAAATCACGGTGCTGGATATGGCCGAACCCTGCCGTTGGATTGAAACCATGCTCAAGCCATTAATCCTGCTTTTCGCTGCCATGTCGGCGGTCTTTATCGTCATGCCCAGGAGTGATTAAAAATGGGAGTCGGTGCATTTCTTCTTGCGTTGATACAGCCAATGGTCGCCCGTATCCTGGTCGCATTGGGTTTTTCCATTGTTTCCCTGGTCGGTATGGAAGCGGTTTTGAACCTGCTCATCCAGCGGCTGCAGGGCGCATGGGGCGATCTGCCTTCGCAGTTGCTGGCACTCGCTGGCCTTGCTGGCATTGGCCAGGGCTTGGGCATCCTCATGGGCGCAGTGCTTACCCGTGTGTTGATCTGGCAGCTTGCCCGGTCTACCCGCATCCTCGGGGCCAATGCCGGATGAATACCGCCAATCAGGCCCAGCGCGGTCCCTACCGCAAGCATGCCAATGTCACACCCGTGTATAGGCTCAGGTTCGCGGCGAAGCTCAGTCAACAGCAGGCGGCTAAAGCTGCTGGTGTCAGCCTTCGCACGTTTCAGCGTTGTGAATCCGGTGACTGTGTGCCATTTCACACACGTCGGGCTGTTGAGCGGTCGTTAGGGCTGTTTCTGTGAAACCCGCCAAGTAGGCCCAAGACATGATCACCCTCATCACAGGCACCCCAGGTGCCGGAAAAACCCTCTATGCCATTTCCAAGCTGTTGCGGGAACTGGTCGGCTCCACGGTCAAGAAAACCAACGATGACGGCTCGGTGTCCGAAGTCCCTCGCCGCATCGTGACCAACATCAATGGCCTGCTGCTTGACCATGAGTTGATCGGGCCGGATGAGGGCGGCGGGCTGGCTGATTGGCACAAGTGGTGCAAGCCTGGGGACGTGATCTGTTATGACGAGGTGCAACGGTCCTGGACCCCTCGCGCCAACGGCTCCAAGGTGCCCGAGTACATCAGCGCCCTCGAAACCCATCGTCACATGGGCGTGGACTTCATCATCCTCACCCAAAACCCGATGCTGATTGATCGCAACGTCACGGCGCTGGTCGGTCGGCATTTGCATGTCCGGCGCTTTGGCGGCATGGGCGCTGCCATCGTGTACGAGTGGGACCATTGTTCTCGGTCCCTGCTGTTTTCGAAGTCCATCAAGAAAAGCCCGTTCAAGTACGACAAGAGCGTTTTCAAGCTCTACAAAAGCGCCGAATTGCACACCAAACCCAAGATCAGCGTTCCGCCCCTGGCGTTCGTCGCGCTGTTTGCCGTCGCTGGTGCGGCCTTCGCCATTCCCTACGCATCGGATCGCATCACGGGCAAAGCCACCGAAGCCGAAAAGCACGCCGCTGAAGTCAAGGCCAAGAACCACCAGCAGGCCCTCAAATCAGCCCCCCAGGACGCGCAAACGGACCAGCAGCCCCAGGACTATGACCCGCCAGTGTTCGCAGCGCCTGCCCCCTCTCTCGATGTTCCCTACCCTCTGGAGTCCCTGAGCCTTTCCGGTGTCATCAGTGCGCCAGGCGGTCGCGTGGCGTATGCGTTCACAGCATCGGTCGAGGGTGCTCGTCCTTCGCTTGTCACGGGTGCCCAGCTTGAGGCGGTCGGCTACACAGTCGCGGCGCTCGGTGAATGCGCGGTGGCGGTATCCATCGCGGAGCGCGTCCGGTCCTTCGTCTGCTCGGGCGGTGGCTTCGGTGTCGGCTCCAAAGCTCCCAGGCTTCCGGCGATCGCAGCGGATCACATCCCTCCTGGCGGTGTCGATGTGAATGGCCCCATCCGTCGCGTTGACGGTGCCCAGGCCCAGAACGACGGTCAAATCCTGCGCAGCATCCGGGGCGGTTGATCATGGTCAGCACAAGCCAAACTGATTCAACGCCCATTCAGCAGCCAGTCGTTTTGCCCTTCGTATCGCGTCCCTTACCCATTGGGGCGTGACGGGCTTTTCCCAGGTCACGATCTGCGGGCGTGATGCAATCAGCTTTGCTCTTGCTGAGCGGATCGCACGGAGTAGGCGCGTAGTGGGTCGGGTCAATGCCCAAACCGGACGGCCAAACGGCAACACCAGTTGCAGCGCAGCGGCTTCAGCGTATTTCCGGATGTTCTTTGCAATCATGGTGTTGGCCTCTTTCAAATTCCCTCTCGCTCGGGTCTCCTCGCTCCCCTTGGGGCCGGTAGGCGTCAAGGGGCGGGGGGGATGGCAGTCGGTGAGCACCACAAGAAAAAAGGGGCCGTAGCCCCTAAACCTGCGAAAAAATTCCCCCCCCAAGTGCCCCTCACTTGCTTAGGGGTCTTGGGGGGGGAATGCAGGTTTTGGGGCGTAGGCGTTTTTTTTCCGAAAGGCCCGAAGGTGCTGACGACGTGCCACCAAGCGCAGCGACTGGCGCGGCGACTGCTCGGGCCGGGTACAACGCCCAAAGCCCCCCGGAACCCACGTAGACACGGAATCAGCGTAGACACGGAACCCCCGTAGACACGGAACCCACGTAGACATGGAAAACACGTAGACACGTCAGTGCGAGTGTTTGGAATGCGAGTGGGTGCAGTGCGAGGGGGTGCAGTGCGTGCTGATGTAGTGCGAGTGGGTGCAGGGTGCGCTCATCCCTGAACCGTTGCCGTACACGTCCGGAAACAGAATGGTGACCTCTTGGTGATAGTCCGGTTTTCAAGTCCCTTTGTCCGGCTGAAAACCGCCAACGTGGCCAGGCACATTGCACCATTGCTTACCTCGTTTCCGGTTATCTTTCAGGAAACGAAAGGGGGGGTCAGTGCTCATCGGATACGCCAGGGTTTCAACACGTCATCAAGAAACCACGCTTCAGCTGGATGCGCTTCACGCCGTAGGCGTCAAGGCTATCTATCAGGAAAAAGCTTCATCGGTCGGCAGACGGCCCCAGCTTCAAAAGTGCCTGGAAACGCTCCAGCCCGGTGACGTTCTGGTGTTCTACAAACTGGACCGGGTGGCACGGTCGCTTAAAGACCTGCTCGGCATCATTGAGCAAGTCGAACAGAAGGGGGCCTGCATCCGTTCGCTGACCGAACCACTCGACACGACAACCCCCATGGGTAGCTTCGTCCTGCAAATTCTCGGCGCGGTTGCCCAGCTTGAAAGATCCATTACCCGCCAGCGCACCATCGCGGGCCAGGTCGCAGCCGTGAAGCGGGGCGTTCAGTTCGGCAGACCTCGGGCGCTGACCGATGAGCAAGAAAGCCAGGCACGGGCCATGCTGGCAGCGGGGCAAACCCGCGCCGACGTATGCCGACACTTCGCAGTGAATCGCATCGTCGTGGAACGGATATGGGCGGAAATGCACGGGCGAAAAAAAACCGGCTCGTTGCCGGTCTTGGGACAGTACCTGTAGGTATTGACTTTCATTCGCTGCCTGAATTTGCACCGGCGCCCAGCGGGCAAGGTGATAGCCGATAATTGTCCCATGCCCCAGATTCAACTCACCCCCGCACAACGCAAGGACCAGCGCGCCCAGGCGCACCACCTTGCTCCCGTGGTCTTCATCGGTAACGACGGACTCTCTGAAGCCGTCATCCGTGAAGCTGACCACGCCCTCAAGGCCCACGGCCTCATCAAAATTCGGGTGTTTTCCGATGACAGGGTGGCCCGCGAGGGCATGCTCCAAACCTTGGCCGACCAACTGAACGCGGCTCCCATACAGCACATCGGCAAGTTGTTGGTGCTGTGGCGCCCCATGCCCGACAAGGTCAAAGATGCCGACGAAGACCGGGGCGCGGCACCGCGCGAAGTCAAAGTACTCAAATTCAGCAGCCGAGGTGGCCAGCGGCCCCAGGTCAAAACCGTGCGGGTACTGGGCAACCAACGCCTGACCCCTGGCGGCACCGTCAAGCGTGCCAAGGTTTTGAAGAAAAGCGTCAAAAAAAGCCACTTGGGCTGACCCCGCCCCCTAAACCCACCCATGACCGCACCGCAACCCAACCCCCTGCTCAATTTCCAAGACCTTCCGCTGTTCGATGCCATCACACCGGCGGCCATCGGTCCCGCCATGGATGCACTGCTGGCCCAGGCCAGCGCCGCACTGGAAACGGTCACCGCCCCATCGTTCCCCGCTGAGTGGGTGGGCATCTCCCGTACGCTGGACACCAGCACCGAGCGCTTGGGCAGGGCCTGGGGAGCGGTCAATCACCTCAACAGTGTGGCCGACACCCCCGAGCTGCGTGCCGCTTACAACGAAGCCTTGCCCCGCATGACCGAGTTTTGGACACGGCTGGGCGCAGATGAGCGCCTCTACGCCAAGTACAAGGCCATGGACGTGGGCACCCTCACGCCCGAGCAGCGCCAGGCACACACCAATGCCATGCGCGGCTTCGTGCTGGGAGGGGCCGATTTGCAGGGTGAGGCCAAAATGCGTTTTGCCGAATTGCAGGAGAAGCAGGCCGAATTGACCCAAAAGTTCAGCGAAAACTCGCTGGATGCCACCGATGCGTTTGCCCTCTATGCCACCGACGACGAGATGGCCGGGGTACCCGATGACATCCGCTCCACCGCCAGGCAAGCGGCCGAGGCCGATGGCAAAGCAGGGCACAAATTGACCCTGAAAATGCCCTGCTACCTGCCCGTGATGCAGTTCGCAGAGAACGCTGGCCTGCGTGAGCGCCTCTACCGGGCACACACCACCCGCGCCAGCGATCAGGCTGCCCCCGAGTTCCAACAGTTTGACAACACCGCAGTCATGCAAGCGCTGTTGGACCTGCGCCGGGAAGAAGCGCAGTTGCTGGGCTACCCACACTTCGCCCACGTGTCCCTGGTGCCGAAAATGGCCGAATCACCCGACCAGGTGGTGAGCTTTTTGCGCGAACTGGCCCAAAAGGCCAGGCCCTATGCCGAGCAAGATGTGGCCGACATGCGCGCCTTTGCTACCGCAGAGCTGGGCCTGGACGACCCGCAGCCCTGGGACTGGTCCTACATCGCCGAAAAACTGAAAGAAACACGTTTCGCCTTCAGCGAACAAGAGGTCAAAACCTATTTCACTGCACCCAAGGTACTGCAAGGCCTGTTTGGCATCATCGAAACGCTGTTCGAAGTCAGCATCCGCCCCGACACGGCCCCCACCTGGCACCCCAGCGTGCAATTTTTCAGGCTGGAAAGGTCAGGCGCATTGGTGGGACAGTTCTACCTCGATCTGGCCGCTCGCAACGGCAAACGGGGCGGTGCCTGGATGGACGACGTGCGCGCCCGCTGGCTGCGCCCCGACAGCGGCGCGTTGCAAACCCCGGTGGCCCACCTGGTGTGCAACTTCGCCGAGGGTGTGGACGGCAAACCCGCCCTGCTCACGCACGACGATGTCATCACCCTGTTCCACGAATTCGGTCACGGCCTGCACCACCTGCTCACCCAGGTGAACGAGCGCGACGTGTCTGGCATCAGCGGGGTGGAGTGGGATGCGGTGGAGTTGCCAAGCCAGTTCATGGAAAATTTCTGCTGGGAATGGGACGTGCTCAAGCACATGACGGCCCATGTGGACACTGGTGAACCCCTGCCCCGCGCCTTGTACGACAAGATGCTGGCCGCCAAAAACTTCCAAAGTGGGTTGCAGACCCTGCGCCAGGTGGAATTTTCGCTGTTTGACATGCTGCTGCACCTCGACCAAGCGCCCCTGGTGGACGGCCAACCCGACGTGATGGCCTTGCTCAACCAAGTCCGGCAAGAAGTGTCTGTGTTGCAGCCTCCGGCCTACAACCGCACACCCAACACCTTCGGCCACATTTTCTCGGGGGGTTATGCGGCGGGCTACTACAGCTACAAATGGGCAGAAGTGCTGTCTGCCGATGCGTATGCCGCTTTTGAAGAGGCCGCAGCCACCACGGGTACCACCGTCAACCGCGACACGGGTCGGCACTACCGGCAAACCATTCTGGAAGCGGGAGGCAGCCGCCCGGCCATGGCTTCGTTCAAGGCGTTCCGCGGGCGTGAACCTTCCCCCGATGCCCTGCTCAGACACCAGGGCATGGCCGGTTGAGCCCGCGCGTCCACGCCTTGGCCGCCCTGCACCGAATACCAAAACCCACGAGGCCCTGGTCATGACCCCATTGCCCACCGTTTCCATTGGACGCCGCCTGCCCTGCGTGCGGCACGCCGCCCTGGCGTTTTGGCTGGCGGCGGCGGCCCTGTCCGCCCAAGGGCAGCAGGTGTACAAAATCACCGGACCCGACGGCAAGGTCACGTTCTCTGACAAACCGCCGGCCAACACCCCGGCCACGGTGACGGGCAGCGTGGGCGACACCAGTGGCAACGCCACCCCCAACCTGCCCTTTGAGCTTCAGCAGGTGGCCAACAAATACCCCGTCACGCTGTACACCACCGCCAACTGCGGACCGTGCGAATCGGGCCGCCGCCTGCTGGTGCAGCGCGGGGTTCCCCACACCGAGAAAACGGTGATCACCAACGACGATCTGGCGGCTTTTGCCCGCATTTCCAAGGACGGCGGTTTGCCATTGCTGACCATTGGCGGGCAGCACATCAAGGGCTTTGCCGCCACCGAGTGGTCTGGCTACCTGGATGCGGCGGGTTACCCCAAGCAGTCCGTCCTGCCCGCCGCGTATCGACCCGCAGCGGCGGCACCGCTGTCGCCGCTGAAAATCGCCCCAGCCACCGCAGCCAC
The DNA here is from genome assembly GCA_964396895.1 of uncultured Hydrogenophaga sp. Taxonomy (GTDB): domain Bacteria; phylum Pseudomonadota; class Gammaproteobacteria; order Burkholderiales; family Burkholderiaceae_C; genus UBA2334. The sequence continues at coordinate 34,724 of CAYNGJ010000021.1, forward strand.
GACCACAGGCACAACGGCCGACGATGTCGCCCCCGCGCGCAAGCGCCCCACCCCACCCACCCCACCCACCGCGCCCAGCAACGACCGCAGCAACAACCCAGCGGGCATCCGCTTCTGACCCGCAGAGGGGCCCACCACAAGCCCGATCGAAGGGCCGTGCAGCATCGGGATCAGGCGTAGGAAATGGTTTTCACGCCACTGGCCGTGCCCATCAGGCAGACCGTGGCCTTTTGGTGGGCAAACACCCCCACCGTCACCACGCCCGGCCACTGGTTGACTTGGCTCTCGAACGCCAGCGGATCGGCGATGCACAGGCCCGTCACATCCAGAATGTGCTGGCCGTTGTCGGTGACCAGGGGCTGACCGTCTTTCAAGCGCACCGTGGCGGTGCCGCCCATGGCCGCAAACTGCCGGGCAATCCGTTGCGAGGCCATGGGAATGACCTCCACCGGCAGGGGAAATTGACCCAATGAGGCCACCAGTTTGCTTTCATCGACGATGCACACAAACTGGTGGGACTGGGCGGCCACGATTTTTTCGCGCGTGAGGGCCGCGCCACCCCCTTTGACCATGTGGCCCTGGCCGTCGATTTCGTCGGCACCGTCGATGTACACCGCCAATTCGGGTACGGCGTTGGAGTCAAACACGGCAATGCCCAGGGCCTTCAGGCGTTGCGTGGAGGCCTCGGAGCTGGACACCGCCCCCTTGATCTGGTCCTTGATGCTGGCCAGCGCATCGATGAATTTGTTGACCGTGGAGCCTGTGCCCACGCCCACGATGCTGCCAGGGGTAACGTACTGCAAGGCCGCCTGGCCCACCAGTGTTTTCAGTTCATCTTGGGTCAGGGTGGGGGTGGCGGCAGCGTTCATGGCGTGTGGGATGGAAAAAGAAGAAGCGGGGATGAGGGAAAATCCCCGCCCAGTGAATGTCAAAACCCTGGATTATCCAATGCCCCTGCTGCCCTACGCCCTGGCCCGCCCCTTCCTGTTTGGCCTTGACCCCGAAAAAGCGCACGAACTGACCCTGCAAGGCCTGGCCACTGGCCAGAACACGCCCTTGCAGTGGGCCTGGTGCAGCACCCGGATCGATGACCCGCTGACGGTGGCGGGCATTGCATTCCCCAACCGTGTGGGCTTGGCCGCCGGCTTGGACAAAAACGCCCACTGCATCGACGGCTTGGGTGCCATGGGTTTTGGTTTTGTGGAGGTGGGCACCGTCACACCCTTGGGCCAACCCGGTAACCCCAAACCCCGCATGTTCCGCCTGCCCCAGGCCGATGCGCTCATCAACCGTCTGGGCTTCAACAACGACGGCCTCGCCGCCTTCCTGACCAACGTGCGCCAGGCCCGCTGCCGCCAGCCCGGTCAGCACCACCCCATGCGCTTGGGGCTGAACATCGGCAAAAACGCCACCACCGCCATGGAGGATGCCGCCAAAGACTACCTCGCTTGTCTGGACGGCGTGTACCCGCACGCGGACTACGTGACCATCAACATCTCCAGCCCCAACACCAAGAACCTGCGCGCCCTGCAAAGCGATGACGCACTCGACGCCCTGCTCGACGCCCTCTCGGTCCGGCGCGAGGCGCTGGCCCGCGAACACGGCAAACACATTCCCCTGTTTGTGAAGATTGCCCCCGACCTCGACGATGAACAGGTGGCCAGCGTGGCCCACACCCTGCAGCGCTACGGCTGCGGTGCCGACGGCCAACCCAACCAGGCCTGGGGCCTGATTGCCACCAACACCACCCTGGACCGCAGCGCCGTGCTCGAGCTGCCCCATGCGGACGAGGCGGGTGGCCTGTCGGGGCGGCCAGTGTTTGAAAAGAGCAACCAGGTGATTCGCCAACTGCGCGCCGCCTTGGGCCCAGGCTTTCCGATCGTGGGCGTGGGCGGCATCCTGAGTGGCGACGACGCGGTGGCCAAGGTGCGCGCCGGCGCAGACCTGGTGCAGATTTACACCGGGCTGATATACCGGGGCCCAGCCCTGGTGCGCGAAGCCGCATTGAGCATCAAAAATGCCTCCAACGCTTGATGAATATGTCGTTTCAGCTATTGTTTTGAAAAACACCGGTACACCGAAAGTGCCTGGTGCTCAGCCCCGTGGCACCGCGGGCTGAATCAGTCAGCGAGCAGAACAGCCACGTGCTCGCCCAGTGCCAGGGCACTCGTCAGCCCTGGAGACTCGATGCCAAACAGGTTGACGAGGCCCGCCACGCCATGCACGGCAGGGCCGTCGATGCGGAAATCGGGCGCTGCCTCGCCGGGGGCATGGATCTTGGGACGCACACCGCTGTAGCTGGGGGCCAATGCGCCGTCGGGCAGGCCGGGCCAGTAGCGGCGCACTTCGGCATAAAAGCCCTCTGCCCGGGCGGGGTCCACGCGGTAGTCGATGTGCTCGGGCTGTGTCACCGTCAGCCACTCCAGATCGGGACCAAACTTGGCCTGACCGCCCAGGTCCAGCGTCAGGTGCACCCCCAGCCACGCATCCTGCGGCGCGGGATAAATCAGGTGGGTGAACGGTGCTTTTCCCTGCAAGCTGTAGTAGCTGCCTTTGGCAAAGTGTTCGGTAGGCACGTGCTCGGGCGCCAAACCTTGGATACTGCGCGCCACCTGACAGGCGTGCAACGCGGCGGCATTGACCACGGTGCGCGCCTGCACCATCACATCGGGCTGCCCAGGGCTACGCACCGTGAGCACCAGGCCACCGGGCACCACTTGTCCCTGCACCACCGCAGAATCCACGGCCACCATGCCGCCGGCATTCTCCAGATCCGCCTGCAAGGCAAGCATCAGTCCGTGGCTGTCCACAATGCCCGTGGTGGGGGAATACAGCGCGGCCAGGCATTGGAGTGCCGGTTCTTTTTCTTGTGCCTGTGCCGCCGTCAGCCGCTCCACCGGCACACCATTGGCCTGGCAGCGCGCCTCCAGGGCGGCCAAACCGGGCAGTTGGGCCTCATCGGTCGCCACCACCAGCTTGCCGCAGGCGCGCACGTCCACGCCGCGGTCGGCACAGAACGCGTACAGCAAGTCCTTGCCGCGCACGCACAGGCTGGCCTTCAGTGAGCCAGGGGGGTAGTACAGCCCGGCGTGGATCACTTCGCTGTTGCGCGAGCTGACCCCCGTGCCAATGGCCTGCTCTTTTTCCAGCACCATGACCTCGCGGCCCGCCTGGGCCAGCGCCCTGGCCACTGCCAGGCCCACCACGCCAGCGCCGACCACCACCACATCAAGTTGCTCCATCGCGGACTCCAGAAGGACAAAAACCAACGGCTCCCGAGGGAGCCGTTGGTTTGGTTGTAGTGGTGGGTGATGCAGGGTTTGAACCTGCGACCCCTGCCGTGTGAAGGCAGTGCTCTACCGCTGAGCTAATCACCCGAGCCTTAAATTATACACAGAATTCAGGCGGTTTCAGCGGGCTCGTGCCGACGCCACACGGTTTTGCCTTTGCAGGCTTTGTCCAGGTCGGCCAGCACGGTGGCATGGGCCTGCAATTCCGCCGCATTGCCGTGCACCACCGGCAGCTGGAACTGCCGCAGGTCCACCGCGAGCGCCGCGTGGACGTGGGTTTGCGTATCGTCGCTGGGCGCGGTGTCGATGACCAGCGCGTTTTGCCCCCGGGTCATGTTGATGTACACGTCGGCCAGCAACTCGGCGTCCAACAGCGCGCCGTGCAGCGTGCGCCCGGAGTTGTCCACCTCCAAGCGGCCGCACAGCGCGTCCAGGCTGTTGCGCTTGCCGGGGAACATTTCCTTGGCCATGACCAGCGTGTCGATCACCCCGCCCACGTGTTCCCCCACTTTGCCCAAGCCCAGCCGCTCCAGCTCCTTGTTCAGGAAGCCGATGTCGAACGGCGCGTTGTGGATGATGAGCTCGGCGCCGGACAGAAAATCCAGCAACTGGTGAGCGATGGCGGCGAACTTGGGTTTGTCGCGCAAAAACTCGTCGGCAATGCCGTGCACGCGCAAGGCCCCTTCATCGCTGTTGCGCTCGGGGTTGATGTAGAGGTGCAGGTTATTGCCCGTGAGCTTGCGGTTGAACAGTTCCACGCACCCCACTTCTATGATGCGGTCCCCTGTTTCAGCCGACAGGCCAGTGGTTTCGGTGTCCAGAACAATCTGTCGCATGTTGGGCGTTTCAGTTTCTCACAAAATATAGCTATGACATCAATATCATCAAGCGCTGGTGGCCAATTTCAATGATTTTCTTTGGCATGGTTGATGGTGTAGCGCGGAATTTCCACCGTCACGTCCTGTTGCCCCAGCACCGCCTGGCAGCTCAGGCGGGACTGTGGCTCCAGGCCCCACGCGCGGTCCAGCAGGTCTTCTTCGGTTTCGTCCAGTTCGTTGAGGGAGTCGAAGCCCTGGCGCACCACCACGTGGCAGGTGGTGCAGGCGCAGCTCATGTCACAGGCGTGTTCGATGTTGATCTGGTGGTCCAGCAGCGCTTCACAGATGGTGGTGCCCGCCGGCGCGTCGATGCGGGTCCCGGTGGGGCAGTACTCGGGGTGCGGGAGGATGTGGATGGTGGGCATGGGTGAACAATCAAAAGGGAAGAAGGCCGCTCACAAGGCTTCGATCTGCCGACCGGACAGCGCGCGGCTGATGCCACGGTTCATGCGCAGCGCGGCAAATGCCTCGGTGCCCTTGGCCAGCGCCTGGGTGCTGGCCTCGATGTCGGCGGCCACGTTGGAATCGGCCACCACCTGGCGCAACTGACCCATGAGGGTGTCGATGGCCTGGCGCTCGGCATCGTCCAGCAAGTCGCCGTCGGCTTTCAATGCGCTGGCCGTGGCCAGCAGCATGCGGTCCGCGTCCACTCGGGCCTCGACCAGTGCACGCGCCTGCATGTCGGCCTGGGCCGTGGTGAAGCTGTCCTGGAGCATTTGGGCAATTTGTTCGTCCGACAGGCCGTAGGCGGGCTTGACGGTGATGGACGCCTCCACGCCCGTGCCCTGCTCGCGGGCGGTCACGCCCAGCAGGCCATCGGCATCAATGGTGAAGGTCACCCGGATGCGGGCCGCGCCTGCCGCCATGGGGGGTATGCCGCGCAGCTCGAACCGCGCCAGGCTGCGGCAATCGGCCACGAGGTCGCGCTCACCCTGGACCACGTGCAGCGCCAATGCGGTCTGACCGTCTTGGTAGGTGGTGAAGTCCTGCGCCAGGGCGGCGGGAATGGTGGTGTTGCGCGGCACGATGCGCTCCACCAACCCACCCATGGTTTCCAACCCCAGGGACAGAGGGATGACGTCCAGAAGCAGCAATTCGCCATCGGGGTTGTTGCCCGCCAGTTGGTTCGCCTGGATAGCAGCGCCCAAGGCCACCACCTCGTCGGGGTTGAGGTTGGTCAGCAGCGGTTGCCCGAAAAAATCGGCCACGGCCTGACGCACGGCAGGCATGCGGGTGGAGCCTCCCACCATGACCACGCCTTGCACGTCGGTTTTGTCGAGCCGGGCATCGCGCAGCGCTTTGCGCACCGCTGACAGGGTGCGCGCCGTCAACGGCTGTGTGGCCGCCGCCAGTTGCGCCCGGTTGGCCTGCAGCGTGAGCGCACCCTGTGCCACGCTCACCACCTGGGTCACGGGCGTGGCATCGTCGGGCGCGGCACTCAGGCGCTCTTTCATGGCACGGGCGGCCTGTTGCAGGGTGGCACGGTCCAGGGCACTGGCCTGTGGCAGCCATTCGGGGTGACCGGCCTCGACCATGAGCCAGTCGAGCAAGGCGCGGTCGTAGTCGTCACCGCCCAGCGCGGAGTCTCCGCCGGTGGCGACCACCTCAAACACCCCTTGCGTGAGCTTGAGGATGGAAATGTCGAACGTGCCGCCCCCCAGGTCAAACACGGCGTAGGTGCCCTCGCTCCCGTTGTCCAGACCATAGGCGATGGCGGCCGCCGTGGGCTCGTTGATGAGCCGCATGACGTGAATGCCTGCCAACTGCGCCGCATCTTTGGTGGCTTGCCGCTGGGCGTCGTCAAAGTAGGCAGGCACGGTGATGACCGCACCGAACAGCTCGTCGTCAAACGTGTCCTCGGCCCGGTAGCGCAACGTGGCCAGAATATCGGCACTCACGTCGATGGGGGTTTTTTCGCCGCCGACGGTCTGGATGGTGGCCATGCCAGGGCGGTCCAGCACGGTGTATGGCAAGCGGTCCACCTGGGCCACGTCGGCGCGCAGGCGGCCCATCAGCCGCTTGACCGACACGACAGTGTTGGTCGGGTCGTGCAGCTGGTTGGCCAACGCATCAAACCCAATCTGCCGCCCTGCCCCGTCGCCAGTCGGCGACAGGTAGCGCACCACGCTGGGCAATATGACGCGCCCGGCATCATCGGGCAAACAGTCGGCCACCCCATGGCGCACAGCGGCCACCAGTGAGTGGGTGGTGCCCAGGTCGATGCCCACCACCACGCGACGCTGGTGCGGATCGGGCGATTGCCCAGGTTCGGAAATTTGCAGTAATGCCATAAATGAATAAAAAGGGCGCCGCTCAGGGCTCCAATTGCATCAACCGCTGGTTGATTTCTTCGGAAAAACGGTCAACAAACATGAGTGCGCGCACATGGACCGCTGCGGCCTCCGCCCGCTGTGCGCGGGGCAGCTCAGAGGGCTCAGCCAGTTGCTGCGCCACTTGCTCCAGGCGCTGCCGTCGGGCGGCACGGGTGCGTGCCAACAACGCATCCAGCGTGTCCGCGTCATCTTGGGACGCTTCCAGCTCTTCGCGCCACGCCATTTGCTGCATCAGAAAGTCGGTGGGCATGGCCGTGTTGCGCTCGGCATTCACGGGCGCACCCCAGCGCTCGCACAGATAGGCCGCCCGCTTCACGGGGTCTTTCAAACGCTGGTAGGCCTCGTTGATGCGGACCGACCACTGCATGGCCAGGCGCTGCGACGCCGCGCCCTGCGCGGCAAAGCGGTCGGGATGGGTCTCGCGCAGCAGTTCTTTCCACTGCGCATCAAGCGTGCTGGCGTCCTGGGCGTATTGCTCAGGCAGGCCGAACAGGTCGAAGTCAGAGGCTTGAAGGTTCAATGTCATGGCGTGGATGCGGGTGAAAGGTGTTCAGCATACAAAGGAAACCCAACACCCGCCTGGCGGCAAGACCACAGCGCTGGCTCAAACCCGGAAAGACTCACCGCACCCGCATTTGTCCCGCTCGTTGGGGTTGCTGAAGCGAAACCCCTCGTTCAAGCCTTCCCGTACAAAGTCGAGGTGGGTGCCGTCAATGTAAGCCAGGCTCTTGGGGTCCACCAGCACGGTGACACCGTTGCTCTCGAACACCACATCCTCGGGGGCTTGCTCGTCCGCATATTCCAGCTTGTAGGCCAGTCCGGAGCACCCGGTGGTTTTGACACCCAGGCGCACGCCCACACCCTTGCCACGGCGGCTCAGGTAGCGGGTGACGTGCCGCGCTGCGGCTTCGGTGAGAGTGACGGCCATGGTCAGTGCGTTTGCTTTTTGCGGTAGTCATCCACGGCGGCCTTGATGGCATCTTCTGCCAGGATGGAGCAATGGATTTTGACGGGTGGCAGGGCCAATTCTTCGGCAATCTGGCTGTTTTTCAGGGCCGCCGCCTCGTCCAGTGTTTTGCCCTTGACCCATTCGGTCACCAGCGAGCTGGACGCAATGGCAGAACCGCAGCCATAGGTTTTGAAGCGGGCGTCTTCAATCACACCCGTGGTGGGATTGACCTTGATCTGCAGCTTCATCACGTCGCCGCAGGCCGGTGCGCCCACCATGCCGGTGCCCACCGAATCGTCACCTTTGTCAAAGCTGCCCACGTTGCGGGGGTTTTCGTAGTGGTCAACCACTTTTTCAGAATAAGCCATGGTGTTTCTCCTTCAATGTGCTGCCCACTGGATGGTGGACAGGTCAACGCCGTCTTTGAACATCTCCCACAGGGGAGACAGCTCACGCAACTTGGCCACGTTTTCGCGGATGGTGGCGATGGCGTAATCGATTTCCGCTTCGGTGGTCCAGCGCCCGATGGTCATGCGCAGGCTGCTGTGGGCCAACTCGTCGCTGCGGCCCAAGGCGCGCAGCACGTAGCTCGGCTCCAAGCTGGCGCTGGTGCAAGCCGAGCCACTGGAAACTGCCAGGCCTTTGATGCCCATGATCAGCGACTCGCCTTCCACATAGTTGAAGCTCATGTTCAGGTTGTGGGGCACGCGCTGGGTGTCGTGTCCATTGATGAACACCTCCTCCATGCCCTGCAACCCCGTGAGCAGCCTGTCGTGCAGCGCACGGATGCGCTGGTTTTCTTCGTGCATTTCGGCCTTGGCAATGCGATAGGCCTCGCCCATGCCCACACACTGGTGAGTGGGCAACGTGCCCGAGCGCATGCCGCGCTCGTGTCCACCGCCGTGCATCTGCGCTTCAATGCGGATGCGGGGCTTGCGCCGCACATACAAGGCGCCAATGCCCTTGGGGCCATAGGTCTTGTGGCTGGTCAGGCTCATCAGGTCCACGGGCAGGGTTTTCAGGTCAACGTCCACACGGCCAGTGGCTTGGGCCGCATCCACATGGAAGATCACGCCCTTGGCGCGGCAAATGTTGCCAATGGCCGCAATGTCTTGAATGACCCCGATTTCGTTGTTCACGAACATCACGCTGGCCAGGATGGTGTCGGGCCGAATGGCCGCTTCAAACGCCGCCAGGTCCAGCAAACCGTCGGCCTGAACGTTGAGGTAGGTGACCTCAAAGCCCTGGCGCTCCAGCTCGCGCATGGTGTCCAGCACGGCCTTGTGCTCGGTTTTCACGGTGATGAGGTGCTTGCCCTTGCCTTGGTAGAAATGGGCCGCACCTTTGAGGGCCAGGTTATTGGACTCGGTGGCGCCACTGGTCCACACGATTTCGCGGGGGTCGGCACCGATGAGGTCGGCCACCTGTTCACGTGCGGTTTCGACGGCTTTTTCAGCCTCCCAGCCCCAAGCGTGGCTGCGCGAGGCGGGGTTGCCGAAATGCTCGCGCAACCAAGGAATCATGGCATCCACCACCCGCGGGTCGCAGGGATTGGTGGCGCTGTAGTCCATGTAAATGGGGAAGTGCGGTGTGGTCATGGCAATGGAACGTGAGTGATCGGGTGGGGTGCCGGACTGGGGCGCACACATGGCACGCCGCAGTACATGCCGCAACCTGCGGCCAAGCACCAACGGTGAAAATACCTGGCCGCGCTCAGGCCTTGGACAAACTGGCGCCCAGGGCAAACACCGAGTTCGGCGCGTTCACCCGCATGGGCTTGAGCACGGGGTTGGCCGAAATGGCCCGCTTGATGAGCGGGGCATTCTCCACCACCAAGCCCTTGGCCAACTGCTCGTCCACCAATTTTTGCAGGCTCACCGAGTCCAAAAAATCGACCATTTTCTGGTTCAGCGCAGACCAGAGCTCGTGCGTCATGCAACGGCTGCCCTCGCCGTGGCAGTTTTCCTTGCCGCCGCATTGGGTGGCGTCGATGGGCTCGTCCACCGACACGATGATGTCGGCCACGGTGATGTCACTGGCCTTGCGGCCCAAGGTGTAACCGCCACCCGGTCCACGAGTGGACTCGACCAACTCGTGGCGGCGCAACTTGCCAAACAGCTGCTCCAAGTATGAAAGTGAAATGTGCTGGCGCTGGCTGATGGCCGCAAGTGTGACGGGCCCACTGCTCTGGCGCAGGGCCAAATCGATCATGGCGGTGACCGCGAAGCGGCCTTTGGTGGTGAGGCGCATGTCAAACTCCTGTGGGTTGACTCGATTGATCAGGGTTGGCGCACCCAAGGCGCACCGTCGCTTTGCTCCACCCATCCCCCGGCCTGTGGCCGCGTATCTCCTCGGGAGGCAAATCTTGACTATTTCTGTCAAGTATACACCAATTCCCCAGTGTTTTAGTAGGCATTGTAACGCGGGCAGGCACGGGACTCGCCACCGAACAGCCCACGTCTCGCCCGGAATCTTCACGATTGTTTTAAATAAAAATGCCGCTCAGCGCTTGTTCTTCGGTGATTTTTAGCTATTCATTTGTATGACACCAACGCCACCACGTTGTCGTGCCCAGGGCCGCCAAAAGCCTGCTCCTTGAGCACCGCCAGTTGGTCGCGCACCTTGGCCGCCTGCTCGAATTCCAGATTGCGGGCGTGCTCCAGCATGAGCTTCTCCAGCCGTTTGATTTCTTTGGCCACGTCCTTCTCACTCATGGCCTCGGCTGCCAGGCGCTGCTGCGTTTCCTGGGCCAGTTTCTCGGCATCTTGACCCGCCTTTTCGCTGTACACCCCGTCAATCAAATCTTTGATGCGCTTGGTGATGGTGCGCGGCGTGATGCCATGGGCCAGGTTGAAAGCCACTTGCTTGGTGCGGCGGCGTTCGGTTTCGCCCATGGCCAGCTTCATGGAATTGGTGATGCGGTCGGCGTACAGAATGGCTTTGCCATTGACGTTGCGCGCCGCCCGGCCAATGGTCTGGATGAGCGAGCGTTCAGAGCGCAAAAAGCCTTCTTTGTCCGCGTCCAAAATGGCAATGAGCGACACCTCGGGCAAGTCAATACCCTCGCGCAGCAGGTTGATGCCCACCAGCACGTCGAAGGCGCCCAAGCGCAAGTCGCGCAAAATTTCCACCCGTTCCACCGTGTCCACATCGCTGTGGATGTAGCGCACCTTCACCCCGTTTTCGCTCAGGTAATCGGTCAGCTGCTCGGCCATGCGCTTGGTCAGCACGGTGATCAGCACGCGCTCGTTTTTCTCCACCCGGATGCGGATTTCCTGCAGCACGTCGTCCACCTGGTGGGTGGCGGGGCGCACTTCCACTTCGGGGTCCACCAGGCCAGTGGGGCGCACCAGTTGCTCCACCACCTGGCCGGAGTGGGTTTTTTCGTAATCGGCGGGCGTGGCCGTGACGAAAATGGTTTGGCGCATGCGCTGCTCAAACTCCTGCAGCTGCAAAGGCCGGTTGTCCAGCGCACTGGGCAGGCGAAAGCCGTATTCCACCAGCGTGGTTTTGCGGGCGCGGTCGCCGTTGTACATGCCGCCCAGCTGGCCCATCATGACGTGGCTCTCGTCCAAAAACATCAGCGCATTGGCCGGCATGTAGTCGGTCAGGGTGGACGGCGGCTCGCCCGGCGCAGCCCCGCTGAGGTGTCGGGTGTAGTTCTCAATGCCCTTGCAGTGGCCCACTTCGCTCAGCATCTCCAGGTCAAACCGGGTGCGCTGCTCCAGGCGCTGGGCTTCCACCAGCTTGCCCATGCCCAGCAACTCGGCCAAGCGGGTGCGCAGCTCTTCCTTGATGGTTTCCACAGCGGCAAGCACCTGCTCGCGCGGGGTGACGTAGTGGCTGCTGGGGTAGACCGTGAAGCGCGGAATTTTCTGGCGAATGCGTCCTGTGAGCGGGTCAAACAACATCAAGGCTTCGACTTCGTCATCAAACAGTTCGATGCGCACCGCCAGCTCGGAGTGCTCGGCTGGGAACACGTCAATGGTGTCGCCGCGCACGCGGAACTTGCCACGTGAAAACTCCATGTCGTTGCGCTGGTACTGCATGCGCACCAGCTGGGCAATCACGTCGCGCTGGCCAAATTTGTCGCCCACGCGCAGCGTCATCACCATTTGGTGGTAGCTCTCGGGCTTGCCAATGCCGTAAATGGCCGACACCGTGGCGACGATCACCACGTCTTTGCGCTCCAGCAGGCTTTTGGTGCAGCTCAGGCGCATCTGCTCGATGTGCTCGTTGATGGCGCTGTCTTTTTCAATGAACAAGTCGCGCTGTGGCACGTAGGCCTCGGGCTGGTAGTAGTCGTAATAACTGACGAAATACTCCACCGCGTTTTTGGGGAAAAATTCGCGGAACTCGCTGTACAGCTGCGCGGCCAGCGTTTTGTTGGGGGCAAACACAATGGCCGGGCGACCCATGCGGGCGATGACGTTGGCCATGGTGAAGGTTTTGCCCGAACCGGTCACCCCCAGCAAGGTCTGAAACAGCTCACCGTCGTTCAGCCCCTCCACCAGCTGGGCAATGGCTGTTGGCTGATCGCCCGCAGGCGGGTAAGGCATGAACAGCTCGAACGGAGAACCGTCGAAGCAGACAAATTCGCCTTCTGGCTGCACCTCGGGCTCAACCGGGGCCAAGGGCGCGTCGGCACCAAGGGGAAGATGATGGGCGGTCATGGAATGCTCTTTTTGGCCAACATCGGGCGCGCCCGGGCGGGCAGCCCGGTAAAATTTGTGCTGAACCAGCAAGCCTAACCCAGCCCGGGCCAAGATGCTGCCTCTCCGTCAAACCTCCACAGGATTCAACTCCATGTCTTTGTTCTCCGCCGTCGAAATGGCCCCCCGCGACCCCATCCTGGGTCTGAACGAGCAATATAACGCCGATGCCAACCCCAACAAGGTCAACCTCGGCGTCGGCGTCTATTTCGACGACAACGGCAAACTGCCGCTGCTGCAGTGTGTGCAAGCCGCCGAGCACACCATGATGGAAAAGCCCACCGCCCGTGGCTACCTGCCCATCGACGGCATCGCCGCCTACGACGCCGCCGTCAAGGCCCTGGTGTTCGGCGCCGACTCTGACGTGGTGAAAGCCGGCCGCGTGGCCACGGTGCAAGCCATTGGCGGCACTGGCGGCCTGAAAATCGGTGCCGACTTTCTGAAAAAAGTCAGCCCCAGCGCCAAGGTGCTGATTTCCGACCCCAGCTGGGAAAACCACCGTGCGCTGTTCACCAACGCCGGCTTCGTGGTGGAAACCTACCCTTACTTTGACCAGAGCGCCAACGGCGGCCTGGGCGGCATCAACTTTGACGGCATGCTGGCCGCGCTGAACGCCGCAGAAGCCGGCACCATCGTTCTGCTGCACGCCTGCTGCCACAACCCCACGGGTTACGACATCAGCGCCGCCCAGTGGGACCAGGTGATTGCTGCTGTGAAATCCCGCAACCTGACCGCCTTCCTCGACATGGCCTACCAAGGCTTTGGCTACGGCATTGCCGAGGACGGTGCGGTCATCGGCAAGTTCGTGGCCGCTGGCCTGAACATTTTTGTGTCCACCAGCTTCTCCAAGAGCTTCAGCCTGTACGGCGAGCGCGTGGGCGCACTCAGCGTGGTGGGCAGCAGCAAGGAAGAAACCGACCGCGTGCTCAGCCAACTCAAAATTGCCATCCGCACCAACTACTCCAACCCACCCACCCACGGTGGTGCCATCGTGGCCGCTGTGCTGAACAACCCCGAGCTGCGCGCCCAGTGGGAAGGCGAACTGGGCGAGATGCGCGTGCGCATCAAAGCCATGCGCCAAAAGCTGGTCGATGGCCTGAAGGCCGCCGGCGTGACCAAGGACATGAGCTTTATCACCACCCAAATCGGCATGTTCAGCTACTCTGGCCTGTCCAAAGACCAAATGGTGCGCCTGCGCTCTGAATTTGGCGTGTACGGCACCGACACGGGTCGCATGTGCGTGGCGGCACTGAACAGCAAAAACATAGACTACGTCTGCCAAGCCATCGCCAAGGTGGTCTGACAACACCCGCCGCCGCCAGAAGCCCCTGTCAGACACGGGCAAGTGATTGCAGCCAGCGCCCGGCTTGCAGACACCTGACGGCGGCACGCCATTTTGGGTATTGCCTGCGCGACATGACTTGAGGTCGCAGGCCTGTTATATTGCACTGCAACATTTTTTCAGGAATGCCCTCATGCTCTACCAAATTTACGACACACAACGTTCCCTGATGGAGCCCTTTGCAGACCTGGCACAAACGGCGTCCAAGGTCTTCAGCAACCCCTTGCTGCCCTTCAGCCACCTGCCCATGGCGCAACGCATCTCTGCAGCGTACGACGTGTTTTACCGTCTGGGCAAGGACTACGAGAAGCCGGAATTTGGCATTCGCGCGGTCGATGTCGATGGGGTGGATGTGGCCATCCACGAGCGCATCGAGATGGACAAACCATTTTGTGAGTTGCGCCGTTTCAAGCGTTTTTCTGACGACACCGCCACCCTGAGCAAGCTCAAAGGTCAGCCCGCTGTGCTGATCGTGGCGCCACTGTCCGGGCACTACGCCACGTTGTTGCGTGACACCGTCAAGACCATGCTGAAAGACCACAAGGTGTACATCACCGACTGGAAAAACGCTCGCTTGGTCCCTGTGGAGAGTGGTGAGTTCCACCTAGACGACTATGTCAACTATGTGCAGGAGTTCATTCGCCACCTGCAGGGCCAGTACGGCAACTGCCACGTGATGAGCGTGTGCCAGCCCACGGTTCCCGTGATGGCCGCTGTCTCGCTGATGGCCTCGCGTGGCGAAACCACACCGCTGTCCATGACCATGATGGGCGGCCCGCTGGACGCCCGCAAGTCTCCCACCGCGGTGAACGACCTGGCCACCCAGCGCAGCATCGAATGGTTTGAAAACAACGTGATTTTCCGCGTGCCCAGCGGCTTTCCAGGGGCAGGACGCAAGGTCTACCCCGGCTTTCTGCAGCACACCGGCTTCGTCGCCATGAACCCGGACAAACACCTGACCAGTCATTACGACTACTTCAAGGACCTGATCAAGGGCGACCACGAAAGCAGCGAAGCTCACCGCAAGTTCTATGACGAGTACAACGCCGTGCTGGACATGGACGCGGATTACTACCTGGAAACCATTCAGACCGTTTTCCGCGAATTCAAGCTGGTCAACGGCACTTGGGACGTGAAGAACCCTCAAGGCGTGCCCGAGCGCGTTCGCCCACAGGACATCACCACCACCGCACTGCTGTCCGTGGAAGGCGAGTTTGACGACATCTCCGGCGCTGGCCAATCGGAAGCCGCACACAGCATGTGCACGGGCATTCCCGACAACATGTGCCTGCACTACGAAGCCAAAGGCGCTGGCCACTACGGCATTTTCAGTGGCCGCCGCTGGCGCGAGAACGTGTACCCTGTGGTCAAGCAATTCATCCTGGACCACTCACTGGCTGCCGCCAGCAAAACACCCAAAGCCGCCAACCCGGCCGTGGCCCAAGCGGCCCCTGTGGCCATGGCACCCACCCCTGTCAAAGTGGTGGCATCCAAGCCCAAAGCCAAGCCTGCAGTGGCGGAGGTGACCCAGCCTTCCCCCGTCAAGTCAGCGCCTGTGGCGGCACCCGTCGTCCCCCCCAAGGCCGAGGTGGTGGTCGCGGCAGCGGTGACAACAGCCGAGGCCAAACCGGTCAAGCCAGGTACTGCCCGCAAATCCAAGGTGCCCGCAACGGTCCGTGCCACGCCTGTGGCCGTGGTGACCGCTGCACCCGTCGTCGTGGCACCGGCGGCGGCGACTGTGACCGCTGCAACTGCAACACCTGCGCCTGTTGTGACGGAAACCGCCCCAGCAGAAGCCGCCGTGGTCAAGTCCTGAGCGGTGCACGGGCGGGAACTTGGGCGATCGATCCCCTGAGGTGCCAGACCCGCTGACCGAGCGGGTTTTGGCAGCCCTGCCCCAGACACAATGCACCCGCTGCGGCTACCCCGATTGCCGGGCGTATGCAGAAGCGGTGGTGCGCGAGGGGGTGCCCATCAACCAATGCCCACCGGGCGGTGCCGAGGGCATTCGACGCCTGGCCAAGCTCACCGGTCGTGCGGCGCTGCCGCTGAACACCGAGCACGGCACCGAAGGCCCCCGGCTGCTGATGTGGATTGACGAAGACTGGTGCATTGGCTGCACGCTGTGCATCAAAGCCTGCCCCACCGACGCGATCGTGGGCACGCACAAGCGCATGCACACCATCATTGAGCCCTGGTGCACCGGGTGCGAACTGTGTTTGCCCGTTTGCCCAGTGGACTGCATCCACACCGACGTGGCCTCTGGCGAGCAAACTGGGTGGTCTGCATGGTCGGGACAACAAGCCCAGATCGCTCGTGATCGATATGAATTTCGCAGCATCCGAATCAATCAGGAACAGCGAGAGCACCAAAAAAAGCTTGAAGAACGGGCCGCCGAAAAGCTCAGCAACCTCGCGGAACACTCTCACCACACCGACCCTGTGGTGCTGGACAAAAAACGCCAAGTGATTGAAGCTGCCATTGCACGGGCCAGAGCCCGCCAGCAAACAGAGGGCTGATCGGTCAGCTGGCCTTGGCCGCATCCAACGTCTGGGCCGCTTGGCGGTACAGCTCGTCAGAGGTCTGGGTCATGCCATCATCCACCGTGAAATGGCTGGTCACCAACTGCAAGTCCACCACCTGGCCCGCCAACGCACCCAGCGCCACGGGGCGCTGGGTGACGGACTGGGCAAACCGTCTGGCGGCCAACTGGGCCTGCTGGCCATCACAGGGGTAGAGTACCGCCATGAACTCGTCTCCCGCCATGCGGCCCACGAGCTCACTGCCTCGGGCACAGGCAGCCAAGCGCGTGGCCACCTCGTGCAACACCCGGTCACCGGTGGCATCCCCATGCTGTTGATTGATGCGCTTGAAACCCGCCACATCGAACAGCACAACCGACAACGGTTGGTTCTCACGCCGGGACAGCGCCAGCGTTTTGTCCATGAAACCCATGAGCGCACGTCGGTTGGCCACCTGCGTCAGCGCGTCCTGAAACACACCGTCCACCAACCAGCCTTGGGTCTGCTCCAGCTCTTCCCGCAACTGCGTGGTTTTGCGCACACTGGCCTGCAAAGCCACATGGTCCATTGCCAGCCGGGCCATGGCCGACAGCATGCGCGCCTCGTGGTCCGACAGCTCGCGGGGCATCGTGTCCATGATGGCCAGAGAGCCCACGTTGGCTCCTTCGACCGTGCTCAAGGCGACACCTGCAAAAAACCGCACCCCCATGGGGCCGGCCACCCAGGGGTGTTGTGAATGACCTGCATCGCGCAAGGCGTCAGACAACACACAGTAGCCCTTCTGCCGCACCGTGACCTGGCCCAAGGCCTGTGCGATCACCGTGAGCTGTGAAGACGGCACCCCCACATGGGCTTTGTGGCAAACCCCCTCTTCGCCAAAAAATGACAACGTCACCATTGGCACATTGAAGGTCCAGCTCGCCAGCTCCACCAGTTGGTCCAGCGTGGCATCGGGCGGCAATTCCAGCACGCCCAAGGCCTGCAGCGCCTCGCGACAACCCGTGGCCAGACGGGCCGTGTGGTCTATGGGCTGAGGGGCTTGGCCCGTGGTGGCGTGATCTGTCATGTCCTGTCCATCAAGGTGGTTGGTGTGACACCGATTGTCCACCATGCCCCCACCCCTCAAACGCCACCCACGCCCCGGCAAAACCGCGCATTTTTTGTCAACGTGGCAGCCGAACGCCTCAGGCTGAGGGCTGGGCCGCGAGTGCTGCAAATGCTGACACCACTTCAGGCGGTGCCTGCACCAGTTCAATGAGCACACCCTCGCCCCCGATGGGGAACTCGTCATTGCCCTTGGGGTGCAAAAACGTGATGTCAAAACCCGCCGCGCCCTTGCGAATGCCACCGGGTGCAAAGCGCACGCCTTGCTCCCCCAGCCACTGGACAGCCACCGGTAAGTCGTCAATCCACAGGCCAATGTGGTTGAGCGGCGTGGTGTGCACGGCGGGTTTTTTGTCAGGGTCAAGAGGCTGCATCAGGTCCACCTCGACCTTGAACGGGCCGGAGCCGATGGCGCAAATGTCTTCATCCACGTTCTCGCGCTCGGAGCGAAAGGTGCCCGTCACCTCCAACCCGAACATGTCCACCCACAGCTTTTGCAAGCGGGTTTTGCTGGGGCCACCAATGGCAATTTGCTGGATGCCCAGCACCTTGAAGGGACGCTGAACAGCCATCACACAAACTCCACAATGGGTTGGTCCACGGTCAGGCTTTCGCCTTTGGCGGCCAGCACTTTGCCCACCACGCCATCGGCGGTGGCGAACAGCACGTTTTCCATCTTCATGGCCTCAATGACGGCCACGCGCTCACCGGCCTGCACCTTCTGGCCGGGCTGCACCGCCACATCGACCAGCAAACCGGGCATGGGCGAGAGCACGTACTTGCTCATGTCAGGTGGTGCCTTGAAAGGCATCAGCTGGTGCAGCTCGGCCATGCGGGGTGACATGACCAGCGCTTCAATCTTGGTGCCGTTGTGTTGCACCACCAGCACCAACGGGTTCTTGGGCGTGCCACGCTCGATTTGTGCGGTGAAGGGCTGGCCATTGACCGTGCCTTCAATGCGCACATCGTTCAGGCGCGAGTCACTGAAAATTTCGTAGCGAACACCGTCCACCGTGATAGCGGCAGAGCCCAATTTGGCTGGAAATTCCTCCACATGCACATCGGCATACTGGTTGCCGTCTTCATTGCCCAGCACCACCACGGTGTAGTTGCAGCCCACCTTCACGTCGTAGCCGCGCAATTGGCCGCTGATGCTGGCCGCGCGTTCGCGGCTCTTGCGGCGCACAAAGGCGGCCAGCGCGACCAGGAAGTTGGGATCGCTGTGGGGCACATCCTCGGCCTTGAAGCCATGGGCGTACTGCTCGGCAATGAAGCCGGTGTTGAACTGCCCCGACACAAAGCGCGGGTGCGCCAGCAAGGCCGCCTGGAACGGAATGTTGCTGCTGATGCCGCGAATGACGAAACCATTCAGCGCCTCGCGCATTTTGGCAATGGCCTCTGTGCGGTCTTTGCCGTGCACGATGAGCTTGGCAATCATCGAGTCGTAGAACATGGGGATTTCTCCGCCATCGACCACGCCGGTGTCCACGCGCACGCCGCCAAATGCGCCATTGGCATAGGCCGCGCCTTGCAGCGTCTCAACCGACTGCTCCAAATCGGTGGCCGGTGGCTGAAAGCGCACCAGGCGGCCCGTGCTGGGCAGGAAATTGCGGAAGGGGTCTTCGGCGTTGATGCGGCACTCAATGGCCCAGCCCTCGCGCTTGACTTCAGCTTGCGTGAGCGGCAGCTTTTCGCCAGCGGCCACGCGAATCATCAGCTCCACCAGGTCCAGCCCGGTGATGCACTCGGTGACGGGGTGCTCCACCTGCAGGCGGGTGTTCATTTCCAGGAAGTAGAAGTCCTGGTTTTTGCCCACCACAAACTCCACCGTGCCGGCGCTTTCGTAGTTCACGGCCTTGGCCAGGGCCACGGCCTGCTCGCCCATGGCTTTGCGGGTGGCTTCGCTGATGAAGGGAGACGGCGCTTCTTCAATCACCTTCTGGTGGCGGCGCTGGATGGAGCACTCGCGCTCGTTCAGGTACAGCACGTTGCCGTGGCTGTCGCCGATCAGCTGGATTTCGATGTGGCGGGGCTCCTCGACAAACTTCTCGATGAACACGCGGTCATCGCCAAAGCTGTTGCGGGCTTCGTTGCGGCAGCTGGTGAAGCCCTCAAACGCTTGCTTGTCATCGAACGCCACGCGCAAGCCCTTGCCACCACCACCGGCACTGGCCTTGATCATGACCGGGTAACCAATGCCTTGGGCAATTTCAACGGCGCGCTCGGGCGTTTCAATGGCGTCGTTCACGCCGGGAATGCAGTTCACGCCTGCGGCACCGGCGAGCTTTTTGGACTCGATCTTGTCGCCCATCTTGCCGATGGAATAGTGCTTGGGCCCAATGAAGGTGATGCCTTCTTCTTCCACGCGCTTGGAGAATTCGGCGTTTTCGCTCAAAAAGCCGTAACCGGGGTGCACGGCCTGTGCGCCGGTGGCCTTGCAGGCGGCAATGATTTTGTCGGCAAGCAAATAGCTTTCGCGGCTGGGTGCGGGGCCGATGTGGACGGCCTCGTCGGCCAGCTTGACGTGGCGGGCTTCTTTGTCGGCATCGGAATACACCGCCACGGTTTGGATGCCCATTTTGCGGGCGGTGGCGATGACGCGGCAGGCGATTTCGCCACGGTTGGCGATCAGGATTTTGGCAAACATGTTCTGGGTGTCCTTGAATTGCGGCCTTGCGATCAGAGCGGAATGTTCCCGTGCTTGCGCCAGGGGTTCTCCAGCTTCTTGTCCTTCAGCATCACCAGCGAGCGGCAGATGCGCTTGCGGGTTTCGTGCGGCAGGATCACGTCGTCAATGAAGCCACGCGCACCCGCCACAAACGGGTTGGCAAAGCGGGCCTTGTATTCGGCTTCTTTGGCGGCCAGCTTGGCCGGGTCGCCCTTGTCTTCGCGGAAGATGATTTCCACCGCGCCCTTGGCACCCATCACTGCAATTTCGGCATTGGGCCAGGCCAGGTTCACGTCACCGCGCAGGTGCTTGGAGGCCATCACGTCGTAGGCACCGCCGTAGGCCTTGCGGGTGATGACGGTGATTTTGGGCACCGTGCACTCGGCATACGCGTACAGCAGCTTGGCACCGTGCTTGATGATGCCGCCATACTCTTGAGACGTACCGGGCATGAAGCCGGGCACGTCCACAAACGTGATGACCGGGATGTTGAACGCATCGCAAAAGCGCACAAAACGCGCGGCCTTGATGGAACTCTTGATGTCCAGGCAACCCGCCAGCACCAGCGGCTGGTTGGCCACAATGCCCACGGTCTGGCCATCCATGCGGGCAAAGCCGATGAGGATGTTCTTGGCGTAATCAGGCTGCAACTCGAAGAAATCGCCATCGTCCACGGTCTTGACGATCAGCTCCTTCATGTCGTAGGGCTTGTTGGCGTTCTCGGGCACCAGGGTGTCCAGGCTCATTTCCATGCGGCTGATGGGGTCGCCGCTTTGGCGCACGGGGGCCTTTTCGCGGTTGGACAGCGGCAGGTAGTTGTACAGGCGGCGCAGCATGAGCAGCGCTTCCACGTCGTTTTCAAAAGCCAGGTCGGCCACGCCGCTCTTGGTGGTGTGGGTGACGGCACCGCCCAGTTCTTCGGCCGTGACGCTCTCGTGCGTCACGGTCTTGACCACCTCGGGGCCGGTCACGAACATGTAGCTGCTGTCCTTCACCATGAAGATGAAGTCGGTCATGGCGGGGGAATACACCGCGCCACCGGCAGACGGCCCCATGATCATGCTGATTTGCGGAATGACACCGCTGGCCATGACGTTGCGCTGGAACACGTCGGCGTAACCGCCCAAGCTGGCCACGCCTTCCTGAATTCGGGCACCGCCAGAATCGTTCAGGCCAATGACGGGGGCACCCACCTTCATGGCCTGGTCCATGACCTTGCAGATTTTTTCGGCATGGGCTTCGGACAAGGCACCACCAAACACGGTGAAGTCTTGGCTGAACACAAACACCAGGCGGCCATTGATCATGCCGTAGCCGGTGACCACACCATCGCCCGGAATCTTCTGGTCGGCCATGCCGAAGTCGGCACAGCGGTGCTCGACGAACATGTCCCATTCTTCAAAGGTGCCCTCGTCCAGCAGCACCTCCAGGCGCTCACGCGCCGTCAGCTTGCCTTTGCTGTGTTGGGCGGCAATGCGCTTTTCACCGCCACCCAGACGGGCTGCGGCGCGCTTTTTTTCCAGTTGGTCAAGGATGTCTTGCATGGTGGGCTCTTTCTGACGGACTAAATGGTGAAGGGGTCAGCCTGACCGCACAGGCCCAGCCCAAGGCTGGTGGCACTGCGTGGAACGGATGCCGGGGCAACGGCTGACACAGGACAGAACACAAAAACTCAAAAAATACGCTATTTCTAATCATTTATTCAAATAAAACAATAGCTGTAATCGCCTTTAAATAAAGCGGTAGATGCCAAAATTATTCATAAAATGAACTCCTCTTTTTAACTGTGCTTTTTAAGCAGGCGTTTGCCCGCGCTCTGCGTACAAGGCCAGCAGTTGCCGGGCTGCGGTGGACGCCGCCACTTCGCCACTGGCCACCTGCTGCGTGAGGCCATCGAGTTGGGCGCGCACCTGCGGGTGCTGGCGAAACGCCAGCTTCAGCCCGGCGTCAATGCGCTCCCACATCCAAGCCCTGGCCTGGTGCTGACGGCGGGCCAGCAACTTGCCATTGGCGGTTTGCAGGCGGCGGTAGTTGCTCACCTCAGCCCAAAAAGACTGCAAGCCGTCGCCCTTCAAGGCGCTGAGCTGAATGACCTGCGGGTGCCAAACCTCTTGGTCGTGGTGAACGTGGTCGGGATTGCCATGCAAGCCCAGCAGGCGCAGGCTGGACATGATCTGGGCGCGGGCGCGGGTGGCGGCGTTGGGGTCAATATCGGCCTTGTTGATGACCACCAGGTCGGCCAGCTCCATCACCCCTTTTTTGATGGCTTGCAGGTCGTCGCCTGCGTTGGGCAGTTGCAGCAGGCAGAACATGTCGGTCATGTTGGCCACCGCCGTTTCACTCTGGCCCACACCCACGGTCTCCACCAGCACCACGTCATAACCGGCGGCCTCGCACACCAGCATGCTTTCGCGGGTTTTTTCGGCCACGCCGCCCAGCGTGCCACTGCTGGGGCTGGGGCGGATGTAGGCCTGCGGGTGCACCGACAAAAATTCCATGCGGGTTTTGTCGCCCAAAATGCTGCCGCCCGACACGGTGCTGGACGGGTCCACCGCCAGCACAGCCACGCGGTGGCCCTGCTTGATGAGGTACAGGCCCAGCGCCTCGATGAAGGTGCTTTTGCCCACGCCCGGCACACCGCTGATGCCCAGCCGCAACGCGTTGCCGGTGTGCGGCAGCATGGCCGTCAGCAGCTCGTCGGCCTGGGCACGGTGGTCGGTGCGGGTGGACTCCAGCAGCGTGATGGCCTTGGCCATGGCACGGCGCTGTTGGGCGGCGTTGCCGCTGACAATGTGATCAAGCAATGGGGTCATGCGGCCCAGTTCTCCAACTTCAAACCTTCAATCCGCTCGAACTCGCGGGTGTTGTTGGTGACAAGAACAGCATCCTCTGCCAGCGCCTGCGATGCAATCAGTAAATCCATGTGTCCGATCGGTTGCCCCTTCTGGCGCAACGCGTGGAAATGCGTGGCGTAGCACCACATGGCTGTGTGGGTCCAGGGCAGCACAGTCATTTCAAGCAGCAACTGCTCCAATCGGTCGCGGTTGCGCGCTTGGTGCGTGCTTTTTTCCACGCCATAAGCCAGTTCGGCCACCACCAGGGAAGGCAAAGCCACACGTTGTCGGCCAGCAGCGACCAAGTGTTGCAAAACACTCGGCACGCCACGCTGGATGTAGATCACCATGTTGGTGTCAAGCAGGTACAGCGACGCCATCAGTCAAAGCTTTCGATGTCATCAGCAGCGGGGGTGTGATCACGCTCAATCTCGTCGGGCATACCCTCAAACCCAGCCAAAATGGCTTGCAGCCGGGCTACCCAAGCCGCGTCGTCTTCTTGCTTGGGCCTCAGCACAACGGCATTGCCCACTTTTTCAATGGTGACTTCCGCCGTGTCAAACCGAAACGCCTTGGGCAGGCGCACGGCTTGGCTGCGACCGGTGGTGAACACTTTGGCGGTGGCCAGTGTTTGGCGGGGAACGGTGGCGGTGGTCATGGTGTGGCTCCTTGTATTTGATACATATCAAAAATATATACCAAATCAACCCATCACGCAGTGGTCTTTCAGGCAATGGCCTTCCTGATCTGCTCCAGCACATCCTTGGCGCTGGCGGGAATGGGGGTGCCGGGGCCGTACACGCCCTTCACACCCGCCTCGTACAGCATGTCGTAGTCCTGGCGGGGAATGACGCCGCCCACGAACACGATGATGTCGTCAGCGCCCTGCGCTTTCAGCGCGTTGATGATGGCGGGCACCAGGGTTTTGTGGCCTGCGGCCAGCGTGCTCACGCCCACGGCGTGCACATCGTTTTCAATGGCCTGGCGGGCGCACTCTTCGGGGGTCTGGAACAGCGGTCCCATGTCCACGTCAAAGCCCAAATCGGCAAAGGCGGTGGCCACCACTTTGGCACCCCGGTCGTGGCCGTCCTGGCCCAGCTTGGCAATCATCACGCGGGGGCGGCGGCCTTGCTCTTCGCCAAATGCAGCGATTTCTTCTTTCAGCTTGTCCCAGCCTTCGGCCGAGTCGTAAGCGGCAGCGTACACACCGGTCACCTTTTGCGTATCCGCACGGTGGCGGCCAAACACCTTTTCGAGCGCGTCGCTCACCTCACCCACGGTGGCGCGCAGGCGGATGGCCTTGATGGCCAAGTCCAGCAGGTTGCCGCTGCTTTGCTCGGCGGCGGTGGTCAGTGCGTCCAGGGCTGCGTTCACTGCGGCTGTGTCACGGCTGGCGCGGATGGCTTTGAGGCGGTCAATCTGGCCGTCGCGCACCTTGACGTTGTCCACATCCAAAATTTCGATGGGGTCTTCCTTGGCCAGCTTGTATTTGTTGACGCCCACGATCACGTCTTTGCCGCTGTCGATGCGGGCCTGCTTTTCAGCGGCGGCGGCCTCGATTTTCAGCTTGGCCCAGCCGCTGTCCACGGCCTTGATCATGCCGCCCATGGCATCGACTTCTTCAATGATTTTCCAGGCCTCGTCGGCCATTTGCTGGGTCAGCGTTTCCATCATGTAGCTGCCGGCCCAGGGGTCGACCACGCTGGTGATGTGCGTTTCTTCCTGGATGATGAGCTGGGTGTTGCGCGCAATGCGGCTGCTAAATGCCGTGGGCAGCGCAATGGCTTCGTCCAGCGAGTTGGTGTGCAGGCTTTGCGTGCCACCGAACACGGCGGCCATGGCCTCTATGGTGGTGCGCACCACGTTGTTGTAAGGGTCTTGCTCGGTCAGGCTCCAACCCGAGGTCTGCGAGTGCGTACGCAGCATCAGGCTCTTGGGGTTCTTGGCGTCAAAGCCTTTCATGATGCGTGTCCACAGCAGGCGGGCGGCGCGCATCTTGGCAATTTCCAGGTAGAAGTTCATGCCCACCGCCCAGAAAAAGCTCAGGCGGCCCGCAAAATCGTCCACGTCCATGCCCTTGGCAATGGCTGTTTTGACGTACTCGCGCCCGTCGGCCAGGGTGAAGGCCATCTCCAGCGCCTGGTTGGCACCGGCTTCCTGCATGTGGTAGCCCGAAATGGAAATCGAGTTGAACTTGGGCATGTGTGCCGCCGTGTACTCGATGATGTCGCCAATGATGCGCATGCTGGGCTCTGGCGGGTAGATGTAGGTGTTGCGCACCATGAACTCTTTCAGAATGTCGTTCTGAATGGTTCCGCTCAGTTTGTCTTGTGCCACGCCCTGCTCTTCAGCCGCCACCACATAACCGGCCAGCACGGGCAGCACGGCACCGTTCATGGTCATGGACACGCTCACCTTGTCCAACGGAATTTCGTTGAACAGAATTTTCATGTCCTCCACGCTGTCAATGGCCACACCGGCCTTGCCCACGTCACCCGTCACGCGGGGGTGGTCAGAGTCGTAGCCCCGGTGCGTGGCCAGGTCAAACGCCACGCTCACACCCTGCCCGCCTGCAGCCAGCGCCTTGCGGTAGAAAGCATTGGATTCTTCCGCCGTGGAAAACCCGGCGTACTGCCGAATGGTCCAGGGGCGCACCGCATACATGGTGGCCTGGGGGCCGCGCAAAAACGGCTCAAAACCCGGCAAGGTGTCTGCGTAAGGCAGATTGGCCGTGTCGGCAGCGGTGTACAGCGGCTTGACGGTGATGCCGTCGGGTGTGACCCAGTTCAGGCTATCCAGCGGCTTGTCTTTCAAGGACTTGGCTGCTGCCTTTTCCCAGTCGGACAGGGTGGCGGTTTTGAATTCGGAGTCAGACATGGCGGTGCTTCCGGCGTGAGGGTCAAACAATGAAAAGGATGATGTGCGAGCGCTCTGCACCTGCGTGCGCCGGGCTGGCCGCTGCGCGGTGAGGGGTGTTTTGTGGATGCACATTTTACATCATTCATAATTATTGATTCAAAATTTCTGATGGCATAGAATCGGCACCCTGTTACCGCACCCACCATGGCCGCACTGTCCCTTACCCCCCGAGCCCTCTACCAGGAAGTTGCTGAATTGCTGCGGCAACGCATCTTCAGCCGCGAGTTGGAGCCTGGGAGCTGGATTGACGAACTGAAGATTGCTGAAGAATTCGGCATCAGCCGCACCCCGCTGCGCGAAGCGTTGAAAGTGCTGGCCGCCGAGGGGCTGGTGACCATGAAGGTGCGCCGGGGCGCCTACGTGACCGAGGTGTCCGAAAAAGACCTGCGCGACGTGTACCACCTGCTCAGCCTGCTCGAAAGTGACGCCGCAGGCGTGGTGGCAGCCCAGGCCACCCCAGCGCAGATCAACGAGTTACAGGCCCTTCACGACCAACTCGAAGCGGCGGTGTCGGACAAGGACCGGTTTTTTGACATCAACGAGCAATTTCACATGTGCCTGCTGGCTTTTGCCAACAACCGTTGGCGTGACCAAATGGTGGCCGACCTGCGCAAGGTCATGAAACTGAACCGCCACAACTCGTTGTTAAAAGGCGGACGGCTGACGGAATCATTGGTCGAGCACCGGGCCATCATGGCGGCACTCAAGGCAAGGGATGCCCAGGGCACCACGCAGTGCATGCGGCAACACTTTGCCAACGGACTGAAGGCTGCCGTCTGACCGGGGTGGACTGCGAAACAGCCGACGGCGTGATGCCCCGCGCGCTCAATCGCCGCTGTCACCGTCGCCGAACAGCCCCCCCATGAGCCCACCGGCCACACCGCCGGCTGCCAATCCCCCAAGGACGGAGCCCTCCTCTCGCGAGCCACCGCGTTGTGGCGCCGCCGCAAAAATGCGGGAGGCGAGGCGCGAGAACGGCAGGCTTTGCAACCACACGGTGCCAGGGCCCGTCATGCGGGCCAAAAACAAGCCCTCACCGCCAAACAACGCGGTTTTGACCTTGCCCACGTACTGCACCTCAAAATTCACATTGGGCGTATAGGCCACCACGCACCCTGTGTCCACCCGCAACACCTGCCCGGCTGTCAACTCGCGCTTGACCACCGTGCCACCCGCGTGCACAAAAGCCAGGCCATTGCCATCGAGCTTTTGCATGATGAAGCCCTCGCCGCCAAAAAACCCCACCGACAGCTTCTGCTGAAACGCAATGCCCAGGCTCACACCGCGTGCGGCACACAAAAAGGCGTCTTTCTGGCAAATGAGCGTGCCGCCCAGTTGGGCCAGGTTCATGGGCAAAATCTTGCCCGGGTAAGGGGCGGCAAAGGCCACGCGCTGCTTGCCCGCACCGGTGTGGGTGTAGACCGTGGTGAACAGTGACTCGCCAGTCACCAACCGCTTGCCTGCGCTCACCAGCTTGCCAAAAAACCCCCCGGTCTGGGCTGAGCCGTCGCCAAACACCGTGTCCATCTGGATGTCGGCATCCATGAACATCATGCTGCCCGCCTCGCCCACCACGGCTTCGCCGGGGTCCAACTCCAGTTCGACATACTGCATTTCTGTACCGCGAATGTCGTAGTCAATCACATCCATGCTCATGGTTCTCTCCTGTGAATTCAAATGGGTTCAAGCCGGATCAAGGGGGCTCGATGGGGCTGGGCAAAGGCTCAGCGGCGGAGGTGCGCAGTATTTTCTTGCGCACCATGTGGATGTTGGCGCGCAGGGCGTACAACTCATCGGCGTAGGCCAGTGGCACCGCCATGTGGCCGGCCTTGACCTCCAGTTCGTCCAGCTCCTGCAGCAAGGCAGTGGTGTCGCAGGCGCCAGGGGCATCGCTGGCCACCAGGGCGGACGGGTCAGCGGTGCCCGCCCCGTCAGGACGCAGCGTGCCCGCGCGCTCTTCGATGTCGCGCAGCTGCGCGTACCAGCGAAACACCCGCGAACGGATGCGCAGCGTGTACAGCGGCGGCACCACACGGGACAACGGCAAGGCCAGCGCCAGGATCAAGCCCATGGCCAACCACATGCGCTCCACCAGGTTGGCCAGCCAAAAGGGCAAATACCGCTGCAAATAGGGCACCCCGCCGCCGCTCACGACCCGCACCGCCTCGGGCGACAAAGGCAACTCGGCGTGCGCCAGGCTGGGGTATTCCCGCGCCCGACTGAACCAGCTGGCCGGGCTGTGCAGGGCCAGCGCCGCCTGGGTCATGAGTTGCACCACGGCGGGGTGGGTGTCTGCCCTGGCCACCAGGCTGGTGGTGGGGGCAATCAGGCGCACATCGTGGCTGGGCACATTGCTGGCCAGGTCCACCACACCCTGGGGCAACACCACGGGCTGCAAATACCCCAGTCGACGGGCGTAGGCCTCGCTCTGCGGGAAGTTCAGCAAGCGCACACCCGGCGTTTGCAACAGCATCTGCACCATGGGTGACTCGGGGGCAGAGGCAAACACCAGCGCATCCAAGTGTCCGTTCAAAAATGCCACCGTGGCAGGCGTTTGACGCAAGTTAGATAGCTTGAAATCCTTACCAGATAATCGGTTGACTGACAAAATATGCTCAAAGAGCTGTGGCACACCGCTGCCATCACTGCCCACGTTGACCCGCCAGCCCTTCATCTGACGCAGGTGGCTCAGCGATGACTGGCCCGGTGTGCGCTGTTGCACCGCCTGCTCCTGGTAGAACAACCACAACGGCTCCACAAACAAGCTGCCCAGCGACAGCAGGGAGGTTTGGTCTTCCTCGCCCAACACCGCCGTGCCGCCTTGCACAAAACCCACATCGGCCTGCCCGCTGCGCAGCATCTGCAGGTTGTCGGATGAACCCTGCGTGCGCAGCAACACCAGCTCTATGCCCTCGCGCGCCAGCGCCTGCGCATAGCGCTGGCCGAATGCGTCGTAAGCGCTTTGCTCTGGCCCTGTGGCCAGCACCACGCGCTTGGGCGGGTTGGGGTTGAGCCACCAGTAAGCCAGCCACACCAAGCCCAGCACCAGCAGCAATGATGGGCCGGCCGACAGCAGCAGGTCGCGCAGCGACAGCAGGGTGTAGCGCAACTTGCTCATGCGGGATCGGCTGACAGTGCTGCCTCGGGCCACGGGGCTGCAGGCCGACACGCGGCCTGCGCCAAGGCCATGACCTCATGGGCGGGCCGGGCTTTCAGGTGGTGATCGCTCCAGACCTGGCGCCAGCGGCGTGCGCCGGGGGTGCCGTTGCGCAGGCCCAGCATGTGGCGGGCGATGTGGGACCAGGGTGTGCCGTGTGCCGCCGCCTCCCGCGCCATGTACGCCACCATGGCTTCCTCCACCGTCTCTCGGGTCAGCCCTTCGGAGGTGGCCGTCGGGTCGTTCCAAAAACGCGCATCCCACCCGGCCATGACCCAGGGGTTGTGGTAAGCCTCGCGCCCCACCATGACGCCGTCCACATGGGCCAGTTGGCCGACCAGTGCCTCGGGGCCGGTGAGTCCGCCGTTGACCACCACCGTCAGGAGGGGAAAGTCGGCCTTCAGTCGGTGGGCCAGTTCGTAACGCAGAGGGGGCACCTCGCGGTTCTCTTTGGGTGACAGCCCTTTGAGCCAGGCGTTGCGCGCGTGAACGATGAACACGCGGCAACCCGCATCGGCCACCGTGCCCACAAAGTCACGCATGAAGCCGTAGCTTTCTTCTTTGTCGATGCCAATGCGGTGCTTGACCGTCACGGGCACCTGCACCACATCCAGCATGGCTTTGACGCCGTCGGCCACCAACGCGGGTTCGGCCATCAGGCAGGCACCGAAGGCACCGCGCTGCACCCGCTCGCTGGGGCAACCACAGTTGAGGTTGATTTCGTCATAACCCCATTGCTGACCCAAGCGCGCGGCGTGGGCCAAGTCGGCAGGTTCGCTGCCCCCCAGTTGCAGGGCCACGGGGTGTTCGGCCTCGTGAAACCGCAGGTGCCGTGCCACGTCGCCGTGCAGCAACGCGCCGGTGGTCACCATTTCGGTGTAGAGCCGGGTGTGGCGCGAAAGCAGGCGGTGGAAAAAGCGACAATGCCGGTCAGTCCAATCCAGCATCGGCGCAACGGATAGGCGCCACGGGGACAGCGCCCCGGCAGCGGCGGTCGGCTCGGACGGACAGAAAACAGGGGAACGATCGTTGGCAGTGCGCATGGGCAAATTATCCCGCCTGTGCCGCCCGACAACCCGTCATCGGAATTGGCGACAATGTTCGCTGCTCATCACCCCCCTGTCGACACGCCCGCCAGCCCAACCCACGGAGCCGCCAGCCACCACATGCACCCACCCAGCGCCCAAGCCCCTTCGCTGTCGCGGCGAGCCCTGTGCGCGCTGGCGCTGACCCTGCCATGGGCGGCGCGCGCGGCACCTCAGCCAACCCACCCTTTGGTGCTGGGTATCGTGCCCTACCTGTCAGCGCGCAAGCTGGTGGACCTGTATGAACCGCTGCGCCAATTGCTGTCGAATGAACTGGGGGCCCCTGTGCTCATCGAGTCGGCCCCCGACTACGCCGCGTACCTGGAGCGCACCTCACTGGGCCAGTACGACATCATCGCCACCTCCCCCTACTTCGGTCGGCTGGCGCAGCGGGAACAAGGCTACCTCCCACTGGCCCGGCCGCTGACCGACCTGGAGCCACTTCTGGTCACCCACAACAGCAGCAGCCTGCGGAATGTGGAGGGCCTGCGTGGCCAGGTCGTCACCACCAGCGACCGCCTCGCCAACCTGACCCTGGCCGCCCACCGCTACCTGGCGGCCAACCGGCTGAGGCCCGGCACCGACATCACCTTGCGCCCCATGGGCAGCCACGCCAATTCGCTGGCAGCGCTGGAGGCGGGCGAGTCGGCGGCGGCGGTCATTTCGGTTTCCGCGCTCAAGCAAGTGGGCGGCCAATGGGAGGACCGCATCCGGATACTGGTCAGGCTTGATCGCCTGCCACCGCTGTTGTACCTGGCCCACCGGCGCCTGGGCGAGTCCACCATTGCCCGCTTGCGGCGGCGCCTGATCACCTTCGCCAACGAACAACCCGCTGGTCGCCGGTTTGCCGAGGCGCTGGGCCACGGCGGGTTACAGGCCATTCCAGAGTCCGACATGAAGGCACTTGACCCGTTTGTGAGTGAGCTGAAAAAAATGAACCCCCCTCACCCGTGATGAACCACCATTCACTCAAATGGCGGCTGCTGCCCCTGTTGGCCCTTTTGCACTTGGTGTTGTTCGGCCTCCTGGCCTGGAGCGCCACCCGCGACTTGGCCAGCATGGCCAACGAACAAGCCCGGCTGCGCACCAACAGCCTGGCGGTGGAGCTGTCTGCGGCGCTGACCGCCCCCATGCTGGAGCGCGACTACGCCACCCTGAACGACATTGCCCGCGACCTGGTGACCAGCAGCGACATTGACTACCTGGTCATCATCAACGCGGCCAACAGCGAGATGGCCCGCGCCGGCCTGCCCAAAGACACACCACTGCCCGACGAAGACAAGCTCAGCCCATCGGTCGGCCATGTGCTGGATGTGCGCATTTCGCTACCTCAGGGCCATGCACGGGTGGGCATCCGCATGAGCCAGACCACCGAGTTGCTGCAGCACCAGGCATTGAAATCGGCCCTCACCATCTTGAGTGCGGCTGCTCTCATGGGTCTGGTCGTGGTGCTGGCCACGCTGTGGTTGACCCGGCGCCTGGCCGCCCTGGAAGCGGTGGCCCTGGCCTTGGGACGGGGTGAGCTGGGCACCCGGGTGCCCGTCGACGGACGCAACGACGAAATCTCGCACCTGGGCCTCGCCTTCAATCACATGGCCGACCAGATTCACGCCTCCGTCAACGAGCTGGCCGAGAGCCAGAGCCGCGTGTCGGCCATTCTGCAGTCCATCGGTGACGGACTCATTGCCACCGACACCGCCATGCGGGTGACCTACATCAACCCCATTGCCGAGGCGCTCACGGGCTGGCCGGAGGCCGAGGCCATGGGCCGCTCCATTGTGGAAATCATGATCATCCGCAACGCCCTCACCGGCGAGCCCGCCGAAATTCCCGTGACCCGGGTGCTGCAGTGCGGGTACATCGTGGGCCTGGCCAACCACACCGTGCTCATTGGCCGCGATGGCAGCCGCCGCCACATTGCCGACAGCGCGGCACCCATCCGCAATGGCGAAGGCGAGCTGGTGGGGGTGGTCATGGTGTTCCATGACGTGAGCGAGTCCTATGGCCTGCGCGCCTCCCTCGAAGACAGCCGTTCGCGGCTGGCTTTGGCTTTGAAAGGTGCTGACCTGGGCCTGTGGGACCGCAACATCACCACCGGCGAAATGGTGTTCGACGAGCGCTGGGCGGCCATGCTGGGTTACCGCCTTGACGAAATCGAGCCCAACGTGGCCACCTGGCGCGATGCTGTCCACCCCGAGGACCTGCCCGCCGTCATGCAGGCCATGCACCAACACATGCAAGGGCTGATTCCCCAGTACGAGGCCGAGCACCGCCTGCGCACCAAAACCGGGGGCTGGCGCTGGGTACTCACCCGGGGCCGCGTGACCGCCAGGGACGCCGCCGGTCAGCCTCTGCGCATCACCGGCACGCACTTGGACATCACCGAGCGCAAGCGCTCCGAATCCGAAATAGAGCGTTTGGCTTATTCCGACGTGCTCACCGGACTGCCCAACCGGCGCCTGTTGCTGGACCGCCTGCAACAAGCCGTGGTGTCCTCGCAGCGCAGCGGCGACTTCGGCGCCATGCTGTTCATCAACATCGATCGGTTCAAACAGGTCAACGAGGCCCATGGCCATGCCGTGGGGGACCAGCTGTTGCGCCATGTGGCCAATCGCCTCAAAGCGCATGTGCGGGCCGTGGACACCGTGGCCCGCATTGGGGGTGACGAATTCATTGTGTTGCTCGTGGGCCTGGCCGAGCAGATTGAACCCGCTGCCAACAAAGCGCGCGGGCTGACGGAAAAATTGCTGGAAGCCTTGTCCAAGGACTTTTTCATCGGCCACACCGAACACCCGGTGACCGCCAGCATTGGCATTGCCATGTTCCCGGAGGGCGAAGAGTCTGCCGATGAACTGCTGCGCCGCGCCGACACCGCCATGCACAACGCCAAGACCAGCGACCGCGGTAACCTGCGCTTTTTCGAGCCCACCATGCAAGCCACCGTCACAGAGCGGGTGGCCCTGGAGCGCGACCTGCGCATGGCCCTGGAACGTGAAGAGCTGCGCCTGTACCTGCAGCCCCAATTTGACGCGCAAGGCCAAGTGGTCAGCGCCGAGGCGCTGGTGCGCTGGCAACACCCCGAGCGCGGGCTGATGTCACCCGCCAGCTTCATCGCACTGGCCGAAGAAACCGGCCTGATCGTCCCCATGGGCGATTGGATGCTGCACCAGTCCATGCAGGTGCTTAAGCGCTTGGAAGACGCGGGGCGGCCCATGCACATTTCCGTCAACGTCAGCCCTTTGCAGTTCCACGAAACCGACTTTGTCAGCCGCATCCGCACGCTGCTGCAACAAACCGGTGCCTATGCCCCCAGGCTGCGACTGGAAATCACCGAGGGCCTGTTGATGAACGACATCAACGAGGGCGTCACCCGCATGAACGAGTTGGAGAACCTGGGGGTGAGCTTCAGCATCGACGATTTCGGCACGGGCTATTCCTCGCTGTCCTACTTGAAGCGCATGCCGTTGCGGGAGCTGAAAATCGACCGAGCGTTTGTCAACGGCCTGCCCCGCGACCCCGACGATGCCGCGCTGGTGGACACCATCCTGGGCATTGCCAAACGCTTCCACCTGACCACCGTGGCCGAAGGCGTGGAATCCCAGGCCCAGCTGGAGTGCCTGAAAGCCAGCGGCTGCGAGGTGTTCCAGGGCTACCTGCTGGGTCGCCCGGTGCCCGCCGCCGCTTTCCTACAAGACCTGGGGCTCTGACACGGTCTATACCGGCTGTGGCGGCAGCCGCTGCGCTAAGCGCAGCGGCAGGCCACTGGCGCGGGCCAGGCGCTGGCGAATGGCCGCTGCCAGCAGGCCGGGCTCGGCCTCCACCAGAGAAAAGTGGGTTCTGGCGCGGGTGATGCCGGTGTAGATCAGCTCTCGCGACATGACCTCGCCACCACCCGGTGGCAGCACCAGCACGGTGTGCAAAAACTCCGAGCCCTGGCTTTTGTGCACCGTCATGGCAAAGGCGGTGTCCACATGGGCCAGGCGACTGACGGCCACCGAGCGCAGGTGGTCGCCGTCCAAAAACCAGGCGCGCAAGGCCTTGCCCCCCGTGGCCGATGGCAGCACCACGCCCACGTCGCCATTGAACACGCCCAGCGCCGCGTCGTTGCGGGTGACCATGACGGGGCGGCCCACGTACCACTCGCCCTCAGGCTTGAGCCAACCGGCCTGCGCCAGCGCCCGCTGGATGCCCCGGTTGAGTTCGCGGTCGCCCCAGGGGCCGTCGTGCACGGCGCACAGCACCCGAAAGTGGTCCCAGGCGCGCAACACGGCCTTGACCCAAGCGGTGTGGGCGGGGTGGGCTGGGTCGTCCTTTTGGCCCGCATGGCTTGCAGGGGTGGCGGTCGCCGGGTTGGCTGGTGAACCTGTTGGGGCAGGCTGAGCCGCTGGTGCTGCGGGAGGCTGCTGGGCCAGCAGCGCGGCGTAGTCGGCATAGCTGGCCGGGGCTTGGGCGCGCCCGCCGATTGCCAGCGCCAGCACGGCATCGGGCGTGGCCTGTGCCGTGGGAGCCAGCCAGATGGCGCCGGTGTCGTCTTGACCCAGCAGGGTGTGGGCCTGGGCCGCCTGGCCCGCATTGACTGCTTGGGCCAGCGCGCCAATGGTGCCGCCAAAGCGCTGGCTGTGCCGCAGCATGACGGTGTGCTGGGCCAGTGGGGGGGAGTCCGGCCCCGCCCCGCCCTGCGAAGACACGGCAGTCGGCAACACCTCGCCCGAAGCGGCCAGCACAAAGGCCACTGTGTCGGGGCTGTAGGCGGGCTGCTCGGCATGGGCGCACAGGTCACCCAGCACGGCACCGGCCTCGACGGAGGCGAGCTGGTCTTTGTCGCCCAACACCACCAGGCGGGCCGTGGGCGGCAGGGCTTGCAGCAGCGCGGCCATCATTTCCAGGTGGACCATGGAGGTTTCGTCCACGATGAGCACGTCCACATCCAGCGGGTTGGCCGCGTGGTGGGCCAGCTGGCGGGTGCCGGGGCGTGCGCCCAGCAGGGCATGCACGGTTTTGGCGGGCCCCATGCGCTGAGTGAGCGCGGCCAAGTCCAGCGCGCTGCCCAGGCGCTGCTGCAAATCGGCCAGCGACTGGTCAATGGACTGGCGCAGCCGCGCCGCCGCCTTGCCCGTGGGCGCAGCCAGCGACACCTTGAGCGACTCAGGCTGCGGGTGCATGGCCAGCAGCAGCGCCAGCAACCGGGCAGCGGTGTAGGTTTTTCCCGTGCCCGGCCCGCCGGTGATGACGGTCAGCCGCCCACGCAGGGCCAGCGCGCACGCGGCTTTTTGCCAGTCTGGGCCGGTGGTGGCAGGTGTGGCTGCGGCGGCTTTGGCGGTGGTAGCTGTGGTGGTGGTCGCAGAGGTTGGGTCTTCGGTGCCAGTGGCAGCGGTGTTGGCGACCGCACCGGGGCGCTGGAACAGCGCATCCAGCCAGTGGCGGGCCTGGGACACGTCCACCGCCAGGGGCTGGGTCGTGGCTTGGGCCAGGCCAGCGGCCACCTGTTCTTCATAGCCCCAGTAGCGGCGCAGGTACAGCAGCGGGGCTTGGGGCGTGCCGCCCAGCACCAGGGGCTGACCGTGGTCAGGGTCGCTGGGTGCCGTTGCCATGGCCACACGCACCAGGGGGCTGGTGCGCAGGGCGTTTAGCCAATCGGCCAGCTTGGCGGGCAAGCGGCCCCAAGCCTGCTGAAACGGTGCCTGGGCCTCGGTGGGCCAAGCCAGCGTGTCTTGCGGGCGCGCCAGCAATGGGGCCAGCGCCAGGCAGGTGTGGCCCCGCCCTTCCATGTGCGTGAGCAAGGCGGCGGCCACCAGCAGCGTGGGGGTGGCTGCCGGGTCAAGCTCGCTCATGAAGCGGGCCATGGCGCTGTCCAGGCGGCGCAACCAGCCGTGGTCTGTCCAGGCATTGAGCGTGGCCAGCCAGGCGTCGGATGTGAGCATGTGGAGCATGGCGGATGGGCTGCCCAGGGCAGCCTCATCCTCGGCAGGGAACGGCAGGGATAACTGCGCTTCTGACATGGTGGACGTGGTGGTCATGCCGGGGCTCCTTCGGACGCGGACGAAGTTTCGCCACCGGCGCGGGCCAGCATGGCATCCAAGGGGTCCAGCCATTCGGGCGATGGCGTGATGACGCACACACCTTGCGTGTGGCCGCGAAAACCGCGCACAAACCAGTACACCGCACCGCCCAAATGCTGGGCGGGGTCGTAGGCCGCGCCCAGGCGGCTGGCCAGCAGGCGGTGCAAGGCCAGCAGGTACACCACCGCCTGCACGTCGTAGCGGTGCTGCACCATGGCGGTACGCAGGGCAGCGGGGTGGTAGGCGGCATCGTCAGCCCCCAGGTGGTTGGACTTGTAGTCCAGCACCCAGTAGCGGCCCTGGTGCTCAAACACCAAATCGGCAAACCCCATCAGCATGCCGTGCAGCACGCTGGTTTGCAGGCCTGGCCTCGCCATGCCGGGCAGGATGTGGGCGTGGCAGAGCTGGTCCACCTCGCGGGTGGACAGGCGTTGGGTGGGCAGCCAAAACTCCATTTCCGGCTGCAGCTGGGTCAGCTCGGCCAGCGACACACCACCGCCCTGCCCGCCTGCTGCACTCTGGGGTAAAGACCCGTCGGCCACAGCATCTGGCAACGGCAAGCGCGTGTGTGCCAGCGTTTGCAGCCAGGCCACCAGCTCGTCGGCCTGGGCCGCGTGGCCTGCGCGCTCGCAGCGCTGGTGCAGGCGCGTGGCGCGCTCCGGCGTGGCGGCGTGCGCAAAGCCCTCGGTGGCCATCCACTCCAGTTGGTCGTGCAAAAAATTGCCGGTGACGGGGCCACGCTGAAAGCGGTGCCAGATGTCAGCCACCGTGGCCGGGGCTGGGGCAGCCGGCCGACCGTCCCAGCGCGGCGTGCCTTCGTCGTCTGCGGGGCGGTGGGCGTGCAGGGGTGACAGCGGGTTGCCCGGCTCCACCGGGGCAGCGGCAGGCACCGCCAAGGGTGCATCTGGCGTGGCGGCCACTTCAAACCCATCCATACCCGAAGCCGCAGCCACTGCCGCCGTGGTGGCCCCACCGGAGGTAACCGCCTTCAAGTCCCGCGTCAGGCGGGAGTAGCTGGCAATGCCCCAGTCGCGGTCAAAGCTGGCGCGGTAGGTGGCAGGGGGTTGCAGCGGCGCGGCGGCGGTGCTGCGGCTGAGCGCGGTCAGGGGCCGCGGCATGGGCGCGGCGGTTTGCAGTTCAATGCCGGGGCAGCCTTGGGCCAGCGCCTCCAGCACGGGCAGCCAGCCCTCGGGCGTGAGCGCCTGCCCACCGCCCAGCAGGCGGCCCAGCGCGCTCTGGTGGGTTTTGCAGTCTTTACTCAGACCGACTTTCAAGGCGGCAAAGCCCAGCCACAGGGCGTGGCGGGCGCGGGTCAGCGCCACGTACAGCAAGCGCAAGTCTTCGCGCAGGCGCTCGGTGTCGGCGCGGTCAAGGTCGTCTTTGGTCAGGGTGAGCAGCAGCTCGCGCTCGCCCTGGGCGTTGGGCAGGCTGGCCGATTTGAGGTAGCGGCTGCTGACCTCGCGGTAGCTGGTGGCAAAGGGCAGGCAGACCACCGGGTATTCCAGCCCCTTGCTTTTGTGCACGGTGATGACTTGCACCAAGTCCGCATCGCTCTCCAGGCGCACCACCTGCTCGTCGTTGTGCGCGGCGTGCTCGTCAATCTGGCGCACCAGCCAGCGGATGAGGGCCTGGTCGCCTTCCAGCTCGCTGCTGGCGTGTTGCAACAGCTCGGCCAGGTGCAGCACGTTGGTCAGGCGGCGCTCGCCGTCGCCTTGTTGCAGCCAGCGGGCGGCCAGGTCAAAGCGGTGCAGCGTTTGGCGCAGCATGGCCAGCACGCCCTGGGTTTGCCAGACCTGCTGCAACTCACGCAGGCGCTGGCTGCGCTCGTCAAAGGCTTCGTCGTCGGTGGCCAGCCAGCCCAGCTCGTCCAGGCTCAGGCCCAGGGTGCGCACGCCCAGGGCGGCGCGCACCAGCCCGGCGTCTTGCGGGCTGGCCACGCCGCGCAGCCAGTGCACCAGGTCAGCCGCCTCGGCGCTTTCAAATACCGATTCTTGGTCAGACAAGTACACCGAGGCCACGCCCCGGCGCTGCAAGGCGCGGCGCACGGCGGCGGCCTCTTTGCCCGTGCGCACCAACACGGCCACGTCGCGGGGGCGCAGGCGCTTGGCGGTGGACGCTTCCCCTGGCTGCGCGAACCCCAGGCTGGGGTCGTTGAGCCAGGCGACGATTTGCTCGGCGCAGCGCTGGGCAAAGCGCTGGCGCAGCGTGTTGCCGTTTTGCAGCTCCAGGTCATGCACCAGGGTCAGCGCAGGCAGCACGGCATGGGTATGTTGCAACGATTCTTCACGCCCTTTAGCCTCCACACGCACAAAGGGCAATGGGTTATCACTCTCATTCTTGAACATGAAGGCGGCTTGCGCCTGACCGTCTTCAGCCTGCTGAAAGCAGTGGTTGACGGCCTGCACCAGCGCGTGCGTGGAGCGGTGGTTGACCATCAGCACGTAGTGGCGGCCCTCGGTGGCGCGGCGGGCTTGCAGATAGCTGTAAATGTCGGCCCCGCGAAAGCCGTAAATGGACTGTTTGGGGTCGCCAATGAGCAGCAGCGCGCTGGCCGGATCGTTGGCCTGCGTGCGGTACACCTGATCAAACAGGCTGTATTGCAGCGGCGAGGTGTCTTGAAACTCGTCAATCAGCGCCACCGGGTACTGGGCCACGATGCGCTGGCGCAAGCTGGCCCCCTGCGGCCCCTGCAAAGCCACGTTGAGCCGGTGCAGCATGTCGGCAAAGCCAAAGCGGGCGCTCTGGCGCTTGAGCAGGGCCATGCGCCGCGCCACCTGCCCGGCTGCGTGGGCGCGGATGAGCGGCTCCAGCGGGTGGGTGCTGATCCAGTCAACCACCGCCTCAAACCAGCTGAACGCGGGGGGTATGACCAAATCGGCCGGGGCTTTGGCCGTCTTGGCACCCGCCAGGCTGGTGGCCGTTAATTTGGCCAGTTTGTCTGGTTCGGGCAGGTCAAAAACTTGGGGCTGGGCCGCCCAGTGTGCCAAGCTGTCCAGCCACTGCGCCACGGTTTCAGCCTTGAGCTTGCTGCCATGCCAGTGACTGCGGTGGTCAGCCAGCTGGGCCAGCAGCCACTGGCGCATGTCGGCCACCTGGCGCACGCGGTCGGCCACCAGCGGGGCCAGGCCAGCGGCCCAGTCGGCCAGCACGGCGGACAGCGGTTGGTCGTCATCCGCAGCGGCCACGCCCAGTTGCAGCAGTTGGCGCACGTCTTGCGCCAGTGTGGGTATGTCTTTGCACACCGCCAGCACCGCGCCCAGCGTGGCCGCGCCAAGGGGGTAGCAGGCCTGGCGCCAGTAGTCTTGTGTGGCTTGGGTCAGCAGGGTTTGCTCGTCGGCCACCAGCTCTTCATCAAACAGGTTGCCGCTGTCAAAAGCGTGCTCGCGCAGCATGCGCTGGCACCAGGCGTCTATGGTGTGCACGCTGGCCTCGTCCATGCCCTCGGCGGCGGCGGCCAGCCGCCATGCGGCCTGGGCACGCTCGGGGCCTGCAGGGTAATCGGCCAGCACCTGCTGCAAAAAAGCATCGCCGGTGGGCACCGCCGCATCACCCCGAAAACACTGTGCCGCGTGCAGCAGGCGCGAGCGGATGCGCTCAGACAGCTCGCGGGTGGCAGCGCGGGTAAAGGTCATGACCAAAATGTCCGCCGGCATCAGGGGCCGGGCAAACGCCTGCCCCGCCCCGCCGTGCCCCAGCACCAGGCGCACATACAGCGCGGCAATGGTCCAGGTTTTGCCCGTGCCCGCGCTGGCCTCAATGAGGCGGCTGCCCCACAGGGGGAACTGGGCGGCTTCCAGCTTTTGAATGGTGGGTTGGGGCGTGGGCATGGGCGGGGATGCGGGAGGGTGGCAAGCTGCGGTGGTTCGTGAAGATGCGCGCAAGCAGTATGCCGAAACTTAAACCCATAACCGTGCTGCCCACGCCAGAGGAAAACGCCGCCATCAATGCAGGCATCGCGGCTGACCCAGACAACCCTGAATGGACCGCCCAAGACTTTGCAACGGCCAAACCCGCCAGCGAAGCACTGCCTGCCACCGTGTACGCCGCGCTGCTGGCCAAGCGCCCGCGAGGCCGCCCGCCAGCTGACGAAACCAAGGTGTTCACCGCCATTCGCCTGGATGCCGATTTGCTGCAAGCCTTCAAAGCCACGGGCAAGGGCTGGCAAACCCGCATGAATGCCGCCTTGCGCCAGTACCTTGCGGAGCACCCCATTCGCGGGTGAGCTTGGCTGCTGATGGCCGTTTGTCAGCAGGGGATGACGCAAATACCAGTGGGAAACGATCCGTCACTGTTGATTTGCAGCGCCACCGACTGGGGCTACGGCAGCCACACCCAGGCCGCACGGCGCACAGGCATGGGCTGAACCGCCGCTGTGTGCAGCCGTGTGCCGCTGGGTACACCTGTGCGCAACGGTAGTGGGACCAACGGGCCACTTGTCCCCACAGGCTGTAGACGGTGCTGTGGATAAGTTGTGTGCCTGCCCAGCACAACCTCATCAAACCTATACCCCGCTTGGGTTGGGCGGGGGCTGCCTGTTTATTGGGCAGATGGTGGTTTGGGTGGTGACGTTTGTGGGAAATTTATAAGAAAAAAGTGCCCGTTGCGCTTGATGAATAAGCGATAGCAGCTACTGTTTCAGGAATTCCTCTAAGAGCCTCACTGCCAATTTTCCAGGGCAGTTTCATTTCGACGGGGTGGCTGCGCT
Organism: uncultured Hydrogenophaga sp.; assembly: GCA_964396895.1. Taxonomy (GTDB): domain Bacteria; phylum Pseudomonadota; class Gammaproteobacteria; order Burkholderiales; family Burkholderiaceae_C; genus UBA2334. The sequence goes on from CAYNGJ010000021.1 coordinate 75,281, forward strand.
GGGCTGTTGAGCACGAGTACGGTGAGGTGGTGGCTATCGGCCAGTAGATGTCGCTCGTCAGAAGGGACAGGAGTCGTTCAACGTGGAGCTAAGGAACATGTTCAAAACTCATCGCCGAAGCGACTGACATGGACTGAATCCCGTATA
>CAYNGJ010000022.1:0-71290 GCA_964396895.1 uncultured Hydrogenophaga sp.
CTGGTTGGTCACAGTGTCGGCATCGCAAACCTCGGTGCCGCCGCTGCGGCTGGTTACCAACGCCGCTTTTTGAATATTTCAGGGCCGACTACTGACATTGACTTTTCCGCTACAGGTTCCCATGGTTCCCACCAAAATGGGAAATAGATGCCGGGGTAAAACTGGTTGAAGATGCCTGCCAGCCCCGTGCAGACGTAAAAAAACCGCCCGGCTGGTGTGCATGGGGGCGGTTGTTGGGGGTGAGACTGGCGCTGGCGGTGGGTGTTTGCGTCGGGGTGTCAGGCTGCTTTGATGGGCATGGCCACCAGGTTGGGTAGTCGCTTGCTGTCCAGGTAGTCGGCCCACCACTGCATGAGGGCGATACGGTCTTTCAGGTAGGTGCTGCGGTGGTAGGCAGCCCGCACGCCGTTGCGCTCCGCATGGGCCAGTTGGCGTTCGATCACATCGGGGTTGGCCCCAGATTCGTTGGCCACCGTAGAGAACAGCGCCCGAAAGCCGTGGGCCGTGGCCATGTTTTTGTAGCCCATGCGGGCCAATGCGCTGTTGAAGGTGTTTTCACTCAGGGGCTTGGACGGGTAGAACGGTGAGGGAAACACCAGCTCACGGCCACCGCTCAAAGGCTGCATGACGTTCAGCACTTCCAAGGCTTGCCGGGACAGGGGCACGCGGTGTTCCTGCCCCATCTTCATGCGCTCGGCAGGGATGATCCACAGCGCCTCGCCCTGGTGGAACTCTGCCCAGCGTGCGCCGCGTACCTCTCCGGGCCGGGTGGCGGTCAGCATCAGCAGGCGTAGGGCGTTGACGGTGTGGGGGTCGCCGTCATAGGCGGCAAGCTTGGCCAGGAACTCGGGCAGGTCTCGATCTGACAGGGCGGCACGGTGCTTTACCTGTCGGGGCTTGAGTATCTCGGATGGCACCAGGTCGAGCATGGGGTTTGACTGGATGCGTTCGTGCGTGACTGCCCAGCGGTACACGGCCTTGATGCGTTGCAAAACCCTACACGCCTGGTCACCAGCGCCCCGCGCCTCGATCTGTTTGACCACAGCCATGACCTCGCCAGGACGAATGCTGGTCAGCGGTCGGGCTCCCAAGGCCGGGAACACGTCAGCTTGCAGGGATGCCCTGATCCGGGTGACCGTGACGGCGGCCCATGCGGTGGACTGATGTTGCAACCATGCCTCTGTGACCGCTTGCAGGGTGTTGACTGCATCATGGGCCTGTTGCTGGCGCTGATCGTCACGTACCTGTGCCGGGTCTTGACCAGTGCGCAGCAGCTCCCGTGCTGCGTTGGCTTTGTCTCGGGCATCCTTCAGCCCTACTGCCGGATACACACCCAGCGCCAGCCGGTTTTCCTTTCCACCGTGGCGGTACTTCAACCGCCAGTAGCGCCCGCCCGCCTTGGTCAGCTCCAGGTACAGGCCACCACCGTCAAAGTGTTTGCCAGGTGTGGCGAGGGTGCGAAGTTTGGCGTCAGTCAGCGGCATGGTTGGGGGGTATCCGGAGCAGTCTGGGGGCACATTTGGGGGCACATTTTGCACCATGCGAAGCAGAAGACTTATTCCATGAGGGTTTCAAGGCTGAGTGCGGTTCCTGTTGGTGTACCAGTCGGGTGTCTCATGACATGCCAAAAAACTCCATAACCCGTTGATTTTTATAGGTCAACGGGTTTTTTCTTGCTTATCCCAACTTGCAATGCACTGGAGACAGCACATGAACCCATGCAACCGATCAACTGGCCCAGGCGCTCCCTTTCTGGTCTCTTGGCGGCGCTGTGGTCACCATCCACTGATGGGCTTGCTGCTGATTTGTCTGATGCCATCGGCTTCTCCGGGAGTGCATTCCCAAGCGCGTTTCGTGCAAACGCCCTACGAGCAGCCCAAGGCACTGGCCGATGTGTACCTGGACCACCCCGACAAGATGGGCAAGGAGCGCTATTTGGAGGTGGTGCAGCGCATGCGCTATTACGCCAGCCAGGGCGTCAAGTTCAAGGTGTATGGCCTGGCGCTGCAGGACTTTGGCTACCGCCTGCCAGACATGCAGAATTTTGTGGAGGTGGCCACCGAGGCCATTCGCTGACAGCTGGCACACACGGGACAGTTCCGAACCCTGACCAGGGTTGACCCTAGGTGACACACGATCTGGTCTGACGAGAATAATGTCAATCAGGTTGACGTTATAAAAAGTAACCACTTGATTCCTCGCCACCCCTATTTCCCCACCAGGAGTTCCGCATGCGCCGTTCCGACATCACATCCCCCCGCCAATGGCTGCCCGCCCTCGGTCTTGGTTTTTGCCTGCTGGCGGGCAGTGCGCGGGCCGACATCACCATCGGCGTCAGCCTGCCTTTGACGGGTGCGGCCTCATCGCTGGGCATCCCGCTGTCCAACCAAGTCAAGCTTTGGCCCACGCACATTGCCGGTGAGAAGCTGAACGTGCTGCTGTTTGACGACGCCACCGACGTGAACAAGGGCGTGGACAATGCCCGCCGCTTCATCAATGCCAACGCCGACCTGGTGCTGGGCAGTGTGGTCACGCCGATTGCGGCGGGCATGTCGCAACACTTGAACGAGGCACAGACGCCCCATTTCTCCCTGGCACCCATCGTGTTGCCTGTGGGCAAAGAGGCCTGGTCGTTCCGCCTGCCGCAGAGCACAACGCTGATGGCCGGCATCATACTGGCGCACATGAGAGCGGCCCACATCAAAACCGTGGGGTTTCTGGGCTATGCCGACGCCTACGGCGAGGGCTGGCTGACCGAACTCAACGCATTGCTGGCCACGCCCGGCGCACCCAAGTTGGTGGGCGTGGAGCGTTTTGCACGCAGCGATGCCACGGTCACGTCGCAGGCCATGAAGCTGGCCCTGGCCAACCCCGACGCAGTGCTGGTGGTGGCCTCGGGCGGCGGTGCTGCCCTGCCGCACCGCACCCTGGTGGAACGGGGCTACAAAGGCCGCATCTACCAGACCCACGCCGCCGCCAGCCGAGACTTCATCCGCCTGGGCGGCAAAGAGGTGGAAGGGGCGCTGCTGCCTGCCGGGCCATCCATCGTGCCCGAACAATTGCCCGCCAGCCACCCGTCCAAGGCGCTGGCGGCTGACTATGTGCAGAAGTACGAAGCGGCGCACGGTGCGGGCACCCGCTCCATTTTTGCGGCCAGCGCCTACGACATGGTGTTGCTGCTGAACCAAGTGGTACCCGTGGCCCTGAAAGCCGGCAAACCTGGCACCCTGGCCTTTCGCACCGCGCTGCGCGATGCCACCGAACAGATGGGTCCCACCCCCATGGCCAATGGCGTGCTCAACTACACCCGCGAAGACCACTGGGGCCACACTCCCCACAGCGGTGTGATGCTGCGGGTGAGCGGCGCAGACTGGAAGGTGGAGTGAGGCATCAACGCCGGCGGTCACGGTCGGCTGTGGTCCAGGGCATGGCAAGCAGGTCCACCAGCAGCGCCAGCTTGTCGGCCCCCAGCTGGGCAGACAGCTCGGCTTCAATGGCCGCCATCTCGCCCATGGCCGACTCGGCCATGGCCCAACCCTTGGGCGTGAAACCCAGCAACTTCACCCGTGCGTCGGTTTCGCTGGGGGTAATTTCCACGTACCCCAGCTTGGCGGTTTCGGCGGCCAGCTTGTGCACCGCCTGGCGCGACACGGTCAAGCGCCTGGCCAACGCCGACAGGCTGAGCGGCCCACCCCCCAAGTGGGCACACAGCCGACCCATGGCCTCCGTCAGGTCGCCATACCCATTGCGGGCTGCGCCGTCAAACAGGCGCTGCTCCATCCAGGCGGAGCGGGACAGCAACAAATGCCGCAGGTACAGCTTTTTGACTTTCATGCCCCGATTTTCACCCGACCTTCCCCCAGGCACCCCATGAACACCTCACCCCACACCTCCCCTGGCACGGCAGACGCAGCCACCCCACCCGACCACTGGCCTGCTGGCGTGCCCCGCCAGCTGACGGTGCCCGACGAATCGCTGTGGCTGGGGTTTGAGGCGCGCGTACACGACACCCCACAGGCCGTGGGCCTGCATTTTCTGGGGCGTGACCACACCTGGCAGCAGCTGGGCGAAGCCGCACTGGCGCTGGCCGGTGCACTCCAGCGCCTGGGTCTGCAGCGCGGCGATCGGGTGCTGCTGTTCATGCAGAACTGCCCGCAGTACGTGGTGGGTTTTCATGCCGTGCTGCGGGCCGGCGGGGTGGTGGTGCCCGTCAACCCCATGAACAAGGCCGATGAGCTGGGCCACTGCCTCACCGATTCGGGCGCCCGGTTGGCCCTGGCCTCGTCGGACATTGCCCCCGAGCTGTGCCAGGCCAACGACCAACTGGCCGAGCTGTCCACCCTGCAACACCTGGTGGTGTTTGACCTGGTCGAGGCCTTGCCCGACGACACCTCCACCCCCGCCAACTGGCCACCACACTGGCGCGACTGGTTGTTGACCCGCCACCCCCTGCCCACCCCTGCCCCTGGGCTGCAGGTGCACCGGTGGCGCGAACTGCTGGCCTGGCAAGCGCCGACCGCGCCACTGCAGGCCAGCGGCCAGGACCTGGCCCTGCTGCCCTACACCAGCGGCACCACCGGCGCCGCCAAAGGCTGTATGCACACCCACGCCACGCTGCTGCACAACGCCCTGGGCGCCGCGCCCTGGCTGGACATGCGCCCAGGAGACGCCACGCTGATTGCTGTGCCCCTGTTCCACATCACCGGGCTGGTCATGGGCATGCTGGCCAGCATTCGTCACGGATGCCGCCTGGTGTTGCTTCCCCGCTGGGACCGCCGGGTGGCCGCCCACACCCTGGCGGCACAGCGCGTGACGCACTGGCCCAACATCCCCACCATGGTCATTGACCTGCTGGCCGACCCGGACCTCGACCGCGTTGACCTGCGCAGCCTGCGCTACATCGGTGGGGGTGGCGCCCCCATGCCCGACCCTGTGGCCGCCCACCTGTCCCGCCAATTCGGGCTGGACTACATCGAAGGCTATGGCCTGACCGAAACGGCCGCCCCCACCCACCTCAACCCCATGCCCTCGCCCAAACGCCAGTGCCTGGGCATTCCGTGGATTGGCACGCAGGCCGTCGTCATCGATCCCGTCACGCTGCAGCCCGTGGCCGCGGGCGAGGTGGGAGAAATTGCCGTCAGCGGCCCCCAGGTGTTCCTGGGCTACTGGCAACAACCGCAGGCCACCGAGGCCGCGTTTGTGCCAGTGAATGGCCAGCGTTTTTTCCGCACGGGCGACCTGGGCCGGGTGGACGGTGACGGCTACTACCACATGGTGGACAGGCTCAAGCGCATGATCAACGCCAGTGGCTTCAAGGTCTGGCCAGCGGAGGTAGAAGCCCTGCTGCACCGGCACCCCGCCATTCAGGAGTCGTGCGTGGTGGCCACCCGCGACGCCTACCGGGGTGAAAGCGTCAAGGCGGTGGTGGTGTTGCGTGAGGGCTTTCGGGACAGCACCACCGAGGCCGACATCGTGGCCTGGGCCAAGGCCCACATGTCGGCCTACAAATACCCACGGGCCGTGGAGTTCGTGGCCACCCTGCCCCGTACCGCTTCAGGCAAGGTGCTGTGGCGCCAGGTACAGGCCCAGCAAGCGGGGATGAATGGTTGAAACGTTTGCTCTCTTTTTTAACTCTATTTTTTAGAACCAAAAACGGCTTTATCGCTTGATTGATGGCGATTTCAGCTACTGTTTTTAGGCGAAAAATCATCAACGACTGCGCAGTGCACGGCTGAGCAGCACCACGGGCAGCAGGCCCACCGCCACCAAGGCCAGGGCGGGCAAGGCCGCCTCGCCCAGGCGTTCGTCGCGGGCGAGCTGGTAGGCCATCACGGCCAAGGTGTCCGAGTTGAACGGCCGCAGCACCAGGGTAGCGGGCAGCTCTTTCATCACGTCCACAAACACCAGCAGTGCGGCGGCGGCGGTGGAGCGGCGCAGCAGCGGCCAGTGCACCCGCCAGGCCAGGCCCAGCCCGGTGGTGCCCAGCATGCGGGCCGACTCGTCCAGGCTGACGGGCACCCGCGAGTAACCGCTTTGCACCGCTTGCAGCGCCACCGCCACAAACCGCACCAGGTAGGCCCACACCAGCCCCAACACGGTGGCCGTGAGCCAGTAGCCCACGCCCGACTCGGGCCACAGCCCCTGCACCCAGCCCACCGGCAGCAACAGGCCCACCACGATCACGGCCCCCGGCACGGCGTAGCCCAGGGCCGCCAGCTGTGCCACGGCCCGGCTGCAGCGAGCGGCCAGGCCCCGGCCGGTTTGCACCCGCACCGCAAACGCCAGCACCAGCGCCACCCCCACGGCCAGCACCGCGCTGATGCCCGCCAGCTTCAGGCTGTTGAGCGCCCAGCCCACAAAGGGGGGCCAGTTCAGTGTGGCCCACTCGCCCAGCAGCGGCCGCAGCATGAACGCCACTGGCAGCACAAACCCCAGGGCCACGGGCAGGCCGCACACCAGCCAGGCCAGCGCGGCATGCCGACCGTGCAGCCGGACGGCCTGCGCTTCAGCGCCCCCAGAGCGCCCGCCTTTGACGGCCGAAAACCGCATGCGGTGCTGCGCCCGGTGCTCCAACTTCAGCAGCACCGCCACCACCACCAACAGCACCGTGGCCAGCTGGGCGGCGGCCAGCCGGTTGTCCATCACCAGCCAGGCTTTGTAGATGCCCGCCGTGAAGGTCTGTATGCCAAAGTAGCTGGCCACGCCATAGTCGGCCAGGGTTTCCATGAGCGCCAGCGCCACACCGGCGGCCACCGCCGGACGCGCCAGGGGCAGCGCCACCTCGCGGATGCGGCGCGCCAGCGGCGCCCCCAGCAGCCGGGCCGCCTCCATCAACTGGCTGGCGCGCTCGCTCAGGGCCGTGCGGGCCAGCAGGTACACATAGGGGTAGAGCGAGAAGGTGAACACCCAGGCCGCCCCGGCGGTGTTGCGGATTTCGGGAAACACCCGGCCCTGCCAGCCAAACACCTGCCGCAAGCCCACCTGCAACGGCCCGGAAAACTGCAAAAAGTCGGTGTAGGCGTAGGCCACCACGTAGGCGGGCATGGCCAGTGGCAGCAACAAAGCCCACTCCAGCGTGCGGCGGCCCGCAAAGTCGAACAGGGTGACGGCGCAGGCCGTGACCAGGCCCACCAGCGTCACCCCCAGCGCCACCGACAGGCACAGCCACAACGAGGTGAGTGCGTACTGCGGCAGCACGGTTTGCACCATCTCGCCCAGCACCTGGGCCACCTCGCTGTCCCACTGCGCCCACGACAGACCCAGCGCCAGCACCGGCAAGGTGAGCACCGCGGCCAGCAGACTCAGGAAGATCAGGAACAGCCAACGGCTCATGTGGAACTTAAGTTGAACAATGAAAGAAAGCCGCAGGCACCAAGCGCAACTGCCGCGAACACAGTCAATAGGAAAAGCTTGATCAAATGAGAATTGTACGCATCTACGCAATCAACAGGCACCGCCATTTGGCCTCAGTCCGCAGCCGATGCCACCCGCTGTGGTCATTGCGACGAAGCCTGCGTGCAAAGAGCGGGCAAGCAATGTCCGCGCCATCATCCGTGTGCAGAACAGGACTGGCACGGTCACCCAAAATATCAATCAAAATGCCATCCGTCGCTTTACTGGTAAGCAATTAACGCTACTTTCAATGAATCCCTGAGCCGTGGCTGTATGTGCTGTGTGAGTTTGCCGCCAAAGCAGGCGACTTCGACTTGCTCTTCACCCCTGCCCAATCGGCTCGCCAAGGCCTGGCTGGCCACGTGTTGCTAGGACTCAGCCAGCCAGTACCTGAAGAAACCGAGATGCCGCTGCAGCGCAACGTCCACACCTTGAACGTGGGTGGGCGCAGCAACGGATTGGACCTGCTCGAGCTGATGCACCGCTGAATGCTTCACCGGCCCTCAAACCCAAGGAGGCGATCCATCAATTCCACTCGATCAAGTTTTCAACGTTTCGTTTGAAAACGACGGGCTTGCAGGTTCGGGGGATGACCAGTGCCGAGCCATATTCAGGTAGAGGGGGAGGTGTCACAGGTATAAGTGGATAGACCGACCATCCGTCGTTGGTCCGGTCACGGATGGTGTATTCAATCTCCAACCGGTCAGCGTACTCAACTTGTTTCGTGATTTTGGTTGTGACTGAGCTACCGCGCGCCAGGCGGTAAGCACCGGCACTCGCGTAAACGGCCACCAGCTTGTGATCTCGCCAGTTGAAATTTTTTTCAAAATACTGGCTCCATACGAAAGAATCACCTGATCCCTCGAAAAGAAAAATATCCAATTTCTTGAGAGTTTCTAAATCCTCTACAACGACTTCTTTGCAGTTATCGGGCGATCCGTTGCGAAAGCAAGTTTCCAACAAGCGCGGGAAATACCGACCAATGGTTTTAGAAGGATTCGTCTCTGAGTAATAGCGGGCCGGGATTTCTTCTGCGATGGGAAAGGGCCCATCGCTGCCAGGCAAGCACGCAGGGGCGAGCACCCCCGCAATCAAGATCACACTCATCATGGCAACACCTCACTGAACGCGAACAGCGCGAAAGGTCTGGGGAACGGTGATACTCGTGTTCGGCGGGGCGGCCATGCTGTAAACCGGGTAGGTCCAGCTGTTTTGAATGTATTGGGTGATGGTGTTCACCGACCAACTGGGCTGGCGGGACTTCAGCACGGCATACAGGCCCGCCACATGCGGTGTGGCCATGGAAGTGCCCGCCACCGACGCCGTGGGGGTGATGTGGGGCAAATGCGAATACACCGCAGCGGATTGAATACCGACCACGCCTGTTTGCAGTTTAAGACCGCCGGGGCCAAACAACATGGCCTCACCCACCCAGGGGCTGCTGGTGTTGGTGGGAGCCAAGCCTCGGTTCGAGAAGTCGCTGACGTAGGTCCCGGTCGGGTAAAACACGCCGGTGCCCGGATGTGTGTACCCACTGTTGGACACGGACCCGACCTTGATCACCCCCGCAATGGCGGCTGGAATGTCGATGGCATTCACATGGCTGTTGTTACCCATAGCAGCCACGACAGGCACGCCCCGCCCTTTCAAGAGTGTTATGGCCGTGGTCAAGGCTGGCCCGATGGCCTCGTACTGCACGTACTCGGGGCGCTGCACCGGAAAGTCGCTGCCACCTAAGCTCATGTTCACCACATAAGGCAGGGCCTGACCATTGTTGGGCATTGCGTTAAACAGGTTGGCCATCAGGTCTATGCTCAGTAGCAAATCTGCGGGGAAGATGGTGGCCCATCCGCCCCCTAAAACCGGCGACATGATGTTGATGGATGCCAGTTTGGCCGCCGGGGTCACACCTTGAATGCCCGGGTTTCCCGGTAAGGGCAGCCCCGCAGCAATTCCCGCCACGTGTGTGCCGTGGGAGCACAGCGAGCTGATAAACGTGGGGTCTGTACCGCACGCGGCCTCGGGCATGGGTTCGCCCGCATTGGGCACTGCACCGTAGGGGGCGCTGTCACCAGCTTGGTCTTGACCGGGACAGGTTGACTGGAATTGGGTCGGCACACCACCATTTCCAGGGGCCACAGCCGTGGTTTGGAAGCAGGCTTCAAACACCACTTTGCCCGCCAAATCCTGCGCAAACATGGCATGACTTTTCTGAATGCCTGTGTCAAAGACCACGATGGTTTGCCCCGTCCCATTGAATTGCGAGTGGTTCAACCTGTTGGCAGGGAGGTTCATGGTCAAAGTGGATGTGGTCAGACTGTGCTGAAACATAGGGCGGTTCAGACCGATGCTGTGCAGCCGTGCATCTTTGCTGGCCGCCAGTTTTTCAAGGGTGGCCAGACTCAGCGTGACCTGGGTACCACCCAACATGGCATAGGACCGTGCGGGGGTTTTCAGCTTGGCACCGGCCAGCACGTCGTCCAGCATGCGTTGCTGGGCCCGTTTTTGCGCGTTGCGGGTGGCCTGGCTGCTCTGGCCCGAAACCAGCGGCATGCGCAGTTGCACCAGCACATCAGACCAGCCGTCTTTGCGCGCATTCTCCAAGGCCAATGGGTCCACTGTGGTGGGGCGCGCATCTTGGTAGCCTACGGGCTTGATGGCCAGTACAAGGGGGTTTCTGGCCAGGCTGTGCAATGCCCGGCGATCAAGCTTGAGCGTCAGTTGACCATGCGACGGCACTTTTTGGTCACTGATCAGGGTCAGCCGCTGGTCTGCGCTGGTGGCTTTGCCTTGAGCACTGGGGCGCAGATCCAGGATTGCGAGCACACGTTGGGCCTGAGATTGGGCGGTTTGCTGTTGTTGAGTGGTAGACAGCAACAATTGGGCTTGACCGGTGACCGGATCGATGGTGTGCTCGGCCCCGTCCACATCGAGCGTCACGGTCACCACGGCAAAGCCTTGGCTATTGAGTTCGGCATCCACAGCGGCCAAGCTGCCATCTATGTCGGGCAGCAAAATGTTGTGCTGCCAGTTGTCACCCAGCCTTGCCGTCAGGGCCAAGGGACTCTGACTCAAGCGTTCGAGCCCTTGGGGGGTGACCAGCACATCCATGCTGCCCAGCGGACTGATATAACGCCCTTCAGGCAAAGCTTCAGCCTCCAGACTGTCCAGCAACATCTTGGCCGTGGATTGGGTTTGCTCCTCAATTTGGGCGCTGCGTTGTGCCAAATCGTCCATCGTTGGGCGCATCAGCACCACATGCACGGGCACGCTGCCCTGTTTGCCAGCCATGGCCGCAAGCTGAGCCATGGTTGGTGCATCAATCTCTGTGGCTGTGGCCGAAGCCATCAGCCCGGCGGCGCACAGCGCAAGCAGGCCTTGCTTCAGCTCGCCGCGTTTGAAATGCAGGGTGCGCAGCGAGTGTTTCGGGGGGGGGGGAGTTTGGGCATGGGTTTTCCTCTCTGTTTGCGGGCTAACGGGTTGATCGCCGTCTTGAATTGCGGCGTATGTCGGCATCCTACCCACGCCAGCCGCGCTTGAAAACCACCGCAACACGAGTGTGGCTACCTCCACCATTTGGTGGATGGTGTCCGCAGCTTGCGGCCTATGGGATTTGGCCCGCATTTTTCGGTGGGTGACCACCCCGCCCCTCTGGCTTCTTCCTGGCGTTGGAAACACGGCACCAGCCCCGGAGGGCATGCCATGTTGCACAGTCGTGTGCGCGCTGAGTTGAAACAACCCCACTGCCTACAATCGCGCCATGTTTCTAAGTGTCTCCAACCTCTCGATCACCTACCCCGGCGCGGCGGCACCTGCGGTGGACGGCGTCACCCTCGGCCTGGCCGCCGGTGACATCGGGGTGCTGATCGGCCCCTCGGGCTGCGGCAAAACCACCTTGCTGCGCGCGGTGGCCGGCCTGGAACGGGCCACGGCGGGGAGCATTGCCATGGCGCGCGAAGTGGTCAGCGCACCCGACGCCCATGTGCCCGCCGAGCAGCGGCGCATCGGCATGGTGTTTCAGGACTACGCCCTGTTTCCCCACCTGAACGTGGCCGCCAACGTGGGTTTTGGCCTGGCCCACCTGCCCAAGGCCGAGCGCGCGGCCCGCGTGGCCGAGGTGTTGGCACTGGTGGGCTTGGCCCACCTGCCCACGCGCTACCCCCACGAACTCTCAGGTGGCCAGCAACAGCGCGTGGCACTGGCGCGCGCGCTGGCCCCCCGGCCCCGGCTGCTGCTGCTGGATGAACCGTTCTCCAACCTCGATGTGGACCTGCGTGAGCGCCTGGCGCACGAGGTACGCGGCATCCTGAAGGCCGCCGGGGCCACCGCGCTGTTCGTGACCCACGACCAGCTGGAGGCCTTTGCCATTGGCGACATGATTGGGGTGATGCACCAGGGCCAGTTGCACCAGTGGGACGATGCCTACGCCCTGTACCACCGCCCGGCCACCCGGTTTGTGGCCGAATTCATTGGCCACGGGGTGTTTGCGCCGGCGCAGATCCGCCAGGTCAGCGGCGAGGTGAGTGTGCAAACCCCCCTGGGCACCTTGCTGGACATGGAGGAATGCCCCCTGCCCACCGCCTACGACGGGGGCCTGTGCGACGTGCTGCTGCGGGCCGACGACATCGTCCACGACGACGACGCCACCGTGAAAGCGGAAATTGTGCGCAAGGCCTTTCGGGGGGCCGAGTTTCTGTACACCCTGCGGCTGAAAACCGGCGAAGTGGTCATGACCCACGTGCCCAGCCACCACAACCACGCCGTGGGCGAGTGGATTGGCATACGCCCCCAGGTGGACCACGTGGTCACCTTCGCACGGGGCGGTGGCCCGGGGGCACCCCCTGCGCCGCTGCCCACCAAAGCGCCACTCAATTCAATGGCTTAAACACCCCTATTTGCCAGCGCCAAAAGGCGTTTTGATTGAATATTGTTGACCCACACCCTTGCACCACGCAACCTTCAGTCCGCCGCCGGTGACCGGTGGGGCAGGTGCAGCGTGGCCAGCAGGCCACCACCCACCACGTTGGAGAGCACCAGCGTGCCCCCGTGGCGTTGCGCCACCTCCTGCGCAATCGACAGGCCCAGGCCCACACCACCCGAGGCCTTGTGGCGCGAGGGCTCCAGCCGGTAAAAGGGCTGGGTGACACGGGTCAGCTCGTCATCGGGCAGGCCGGGCCCGGCGTCTTGCACCTCGATGACCAGTGCCGAATCGCTGTCGTGGCAGCGCACCCAGGCGCGCCCCCCGTACACCACAGCGTTGCCCACCAGGTTGTCCAGGCAGCGGCGCAGCGCCATGGGTTGCGCCCAGCAAGGGCGGGCGTCGCCACTCACCGACACCTGCTCGCCGCTGGCCACGCGGTCATCGACCAGGCTGTGCAGCAGGGCGGACACGTCCACCAGGGCCAGGGCTTCGCTGCCGTCGTGCCCGCTGAGGTAGGCCAATGTGGCGTCGATCAGGGTTTGCATTTCGGTCACGTCGCGCCCCAGTCCCTGCTGGGTGGGAGACGCTTCCAGCGCCTCCAAGCGCAGGCGCATGCGGGTGAGCGGGGTGCGCAGGTCGTGCGAGACGGCGGCCAGAAAGCGGTCACGCTCGGCCATTTGCTGGCGTATGCGTTGCTGCATCTGGTTGAACACGCGGGTGGCCTCGCGGCATTCGGTGGTGCCGGTTTCGGCCATGGGTGGGCGGTCCATGTCTTCGCCAAGGGCCTGCGCGGCCTTGACCAGCTGCTGCAATGGGCGCGACAGCCAGCGCGCGCCCACCCACGCCGCCGCCAGCAACACCCCCAGGCGCACCCCCACGTCCAGCACCAGGCGCGGCCAGTGGCCACCCCGCCAAAAGTCGCCACCGGGCGGCGGCCGCATGCCCAGGTGGCCGGGCGGGCCGGGTGGACCAAAAGCCCCCGGTGGCCCGAAGGCACCGGGTGGTCCTGGCGGTGGGGGCGGGCCGGGCAGCACCTCAAACAACAGCGTGAGCGCCATCACGTGGCTGGCCAACACGGCCAGCATGAGCAACAGGGCCAGGCGGCCAAACAGCGTGGAGGGCAGCCAGCGTGCCATCAGCCGCCCCAGGTGGGCAGGCTGTGCACCTGCCGCGCGGTGAACAGGTAGCCCGCCCCGCGCACGGTCTTGATCAGGCCCTCCGGCTCGTTGGACCGCGACCCGCTCCCCGCAGGCGTCTGGCCCTTGGCCAGCTTTTGCCGCAGGCGCGAGACCAGCAGGTCAATGCTGCGGTCATACCCGTCGGCATCGCGCCCGCGGGCCTCGTCCAGCAGTTGTTCGCGGCTGAGCAGCTTGCGCGGGTGGCTCAGGAAGGTGTCGAGCAAACGGAATTCCGCCGTGGACAGCGGCACCACCACCCCGTCGGGCGAGGTGAGGTGGCGCTCCATGCGGTGCATGCGCCAGCGGTCAAACCAGACCACATTGGCCAGGCCCACGCCACCTGGCGACACCGCCGAACCGTCCCGCGCGCGCCGCAACACCGCCTGTATGCGGGCCACCAGCTCGCGCGGCTCAAAGGGCTTGGCCATGAAGTCGTCCGCCCCGGACTCCAACCCCATGATGCAGTCCACCGGGGCCGAGCGGGCGGTGAGCATGATGACCGGGGTGCGCGAGGACAGCCGCACCTCCCGCGCCAGGGTCAGCCCGTCGGTGCCGGGCAGCATCCAGTCGAGCACGATGAGGTCCACCGCGTGCTCCCCCAGCGCAGCACGCATGCCCGCCGCGTCGTGGGCGCAGTTGACCGTGAGCTGGTAGCGCCGCAGGTAGTTGGAGAGCAGGTCGGTGATGTCGTGGTCGTCATCGACCAACAGGATGTGTGCCATGGGCAATTCGGGAAATGGTCAACCAAACCCCGATTGTTCACGGCTTGGCCGGGGCTTTTGTGTCAAGGGTGACACACAACGGAAACCCGGCATTTACCCGGCCCACCCAGACTGGTGCCACCAGATCTGGCCATTCCCCCTCCACCTCCCCTGAAAGGGCACACACCATGACGAGCATCAGCGGCACCAGTCCATCCTGGACCAGTGCCAACACCAGCCAAACCTCCCAGGCGCAGCGCCACGCCAAGATGCAGGAACGCATGTTCCAAAAAGCCGACGCCGACAGCAGTGGCGGCATCAACGCCACCGAGTTGCAGACCGTGCTGAGTAAAGTGGCCGAAAAAACCGGGGTCAGCCTGGACACCGACGCCGCCACCCTGTTGAGCGAGTCGGACACCGACGGCAACGGCAGCCTCAGCAGCGACGAGCTGGGCAAGGCCATGGAAACCTTGCTGCCACCGAAAAACACGGTGGATTTTGCGCAGTCGCGCTCGGCGCAGGCGGGCCAGGGGCCTGAGGGCATGGACGGTCCTCCGCCACCCCCACCCGGCGGTGGTGGTGGCCCTCCTGGCGGCGTCGGTGGTGCGGACAGTACCAGCAGCACCGACAGCACCAGCGCCACCAGCAGCACCAGCGAGACTTACGACGAGCTGGACAGCAACCAGGACGGCGTGGTGTCCATGCAGGAGCGACTGGCCGCAGACACCAACGGCTCGGCCCTGAAAACCCTGCTGGACCAGGCCGATGCCAATGCCGACGGCGTGCTCGACAAGGCCGAGGTGAGCCAGCTCATCCAGCAGCTGACCGAGCAGTACACCCAGGTCGCCAGCGGCAGCATTGGCGACACCACGGGCACCAACGTCAACGCCATGGCGTGACGGGGAGGGTTGGCTGGGCCGACGGGCAACGGGTCATTTAAGACCCTCTTCAGATCAGGGGATTGAAATTCACACCGTGCTTGACCCCGCACGCCCCGTGAACCACTGACCCGAAGAGCCCACCATGACACCTCCCACCGCCAGCCCCACACCCGACACCTCCACCGCCTTGACCGCCCGCACCCGCCGGGCGTCGCCCCCACCCACCCACCGTGCGGCGACCACTGCGGGTGTCGCCTTGTGCCTGGGACTGGCCTTGTCCACGGGTGTGGCCCAAACCACCCCACCCAACGGCCGTCTGCTGGCCTCCAACTGTTTTCAATGCCACGGCACCAACGGGCAAGGCCCGGGCTTTGACAGATTGACTGGCCAGTCGGCCAGCAGCATTTACGGCGACCTGAAGGAGTTCCAGTCAGGCAAAGAGGGCAACGGCATCATGTCCAAGCACGCGCTGGGCTACACCGACGCGCAGCTGCAAGCCCTGTCCCAGTGGCTGTCCACCCAACGCTGAGCCAGGAGCCCGCCATGCAAAGACGCAACTTCCTGGCCCAAGCCAGCACCCTCGCCCTGTCCACCGGCTGGCTCAGCGCCTGCGGCGGCGGTGGCAGCACCGACACCCCCACCACCAGCCCGGTGGTGAGCACGCCACCCGGCACAACGGCCAAATCGCGCGTGATCGTGGTCGGCGGCGGCATGGGTGGCGCCACCGTGGCCAAGTACCTGCGGCTGTGGGGCGACGCCATCGACGTGACCCTGGTCGAGCGCCAAAGCAGCTACACCTCTCACATCATGAGCAGCCTGGTGCTCAGTGGTCAGCGCAGCCTGGGCAGCCTGGCTTACGGCCACGATGCCCTGCGCAGCCGTTACGGCGTGAACGTGGTGCTGGGCGACGTGGTGGGCATAGACCCCGTGGGCGTGAAGGTCACGCTGGCCTCTGGCCAGGTGCTGAGTGCCGACCGCATCGTGCTCGCCCCCGGCATTGAATTCGATGCCGTGCCCGGCCTGGGCACGTCAGACCGCATGCCCCACGCCTGGCAGGCCGGCCCCCAGACCAGCCTGCTGGCCAGTCAGCTGGCGGCCATGCCCAGCGGGGGCACGGCCATTCTGAGCATTCCCAAAGTGCCGTACCGCTGCCCCCCCGGCCCCTATGAGCGCGCCTGCCTGCTGGCCGACTGGATGAAGCTGAACAAGCCCGGCAGCAAGTTGCTGGTGCTCGATGCCAACCCCGACTTCGTGACCGAAAAGGACAACTTCAGCCAAGCTTTCCATGGCCTGCACGCCAACGTGATTCAGTACGTGCCCAATGCCGAAGTGACGCAGGTGGACCCCGTGGCCATGACGCTGAACACCCCGCAGGGCCAATTCAAGGGCGACGTGGTCAACCTCATTCCCCGCCAGCGCGCGGGCACCGTCATCACGACCAACGGGCTGGCCAACGCCACCGAGGGCCGCTTTGCCGGGGTGAACGTGCTGAGCTACGCCAGCACCATGGCCGGGGCGGGCAA
Organism: uncultured Hydrogenophaga sp.; assembly: GCA_964396895.1. Lineage (GTDB taxonomy): Bacteria > Pseudomonadota > Gammaproteobacteria > Burkholderiales > Burkholderiaceae_C > UBA2334. Next base: position 16,597 of record CAYNGJ010000022.1, read on the forward strand.
GGTGCACGTCATTGGCGACAGCAGCGCCACCACCCAGCCCAAGGCCGGCCACATCGCCAACCAGGAGGCCAAGGTGTGTGCCGATGCCATCGTCCGCCTGCTGGCCGGTGGCAGCCCCGACCCGGCCCCGGTGACCAGCTCAGCCTGCTACTCCACCATCACCATGGGCCAGGCCTCGTGGCTGACCGCCGTGTTCCAGTACGACGCGGCCAGCGCCAGCATGCAGGCCGTGGCAGCGTCATCGGCCGCCTCGGTGGGCTGGAGCAGCGGCGACTTCCGCGACATGGGCACCTGGTTCAACGCCCTGATGGCCGACTCCTTTGCCTGACACCGCTGCACCGATTTTTTTTTGCCGCTTCACTCTTGCCCCCCCCTCTGACCATGACCGCCACACCCAACCCGTCTCCCACCCGCTCACCTTTCTCCAACGCCACCAGCAGTTCACCTTTTCGCCATGGCCCCGCACTGGTGGTCTTGCATTGGCTGATGCTGTTGCTGCTGGTGGCCGTGTACGCCAGCATCGAGCTGCGCGTGCTGTACGCCAAAGGCACCGACATGCGCGACTTCATGAAGGCCCTGCACTTCATGCTGGGCCTGGCGGTGTTGGCCATGGTCGCACTGCGGCTGCTGGCCCGCCTGTCTGGCCCACGCCCGCCGGAGCCGCCCACGGCGACCTGGGCACAGCGCCTGGCCGGGCTGGGCCACTGGGCGCTGTACGGACTGATGGTGGGCATGCCCGTGCTGGGCTGGCTGGTGCTGAGCGCCTCGGGCAAACCCATTCCCTTCTTCGGCCTGGAACTGCCCGCCCTGATCGGCCCGGACAAAAACCTGGCCCACGAACTGAAGGAACTCCATGAAACCCTGGGCGTGGCGGGCTACTGGCTGATTGGCCTGCATGCCGCTGCGGCCCTGGGCCACCACCATGTGCTCAAGGACGGCCTGATGTCGCGGATGACGTTGGGCAACCCGCGCGAGGCCTGATCTGGCATTTTCTGCATCAAAAGTGCCTGCAGCGCGTTCTGATGCCGGACCAAGTGGTTGCCATTGCCCTGTGGTGCAGCAGTGCGCTCCCGAACCCGTTCGGCGCTCAGGCTGGTGCCCAGGTGGGGGAAGGGGTGCGTCATGGAAGCAGCGGCTTCATCACTGGGCCATCAATGCCGGTGGGCCGCGTCGGCGGCCATGTCACGCGGGGTTTGTATCCAAACCATGACCTCGCGTTCACCGGCGCGCTGAACGCATGCGCATCACATCGCCGTCCATGGCCATGTGGTGCAACTCCACCGCTGCGGCCACCGGTGTGCGCGCGGCCAGCAGGCGGTCGGGCTCGGTACCGGTGTTTTCAATGGTGCGGAAGTACACCGCCCCCATGGGCGTGCAACGGCGCACACCAAGCCATGACCAGCCACACCAGGGCCGTCCAGGTGCCGTGCCACGCCAGCTGTGGCTTCATGTGGCCACCCTGGACAGGCCCAGCCCCAAGGCCTGGGCAGCGGCCGCACCGGCGGCGGCCCCCGCGTCTTGCCAGCGCCGTGGCCCGCTCTTTTTGCTGCGGGGCGGCAGCAACTGGGCCAGGGCGCGGCACACGGTTTCGGGCTTGGCGTCCACCACCTCGGCCAACACGCGCAGCGGCGGCAGGCTGTTGCGCAGGGCGTCTGCGTCCAACGGTTGGCTGCGCACAAACCCGGGCACGGGGGCGTGACCGAGCAGGCGCAGCAACTCCGTCAGGCGCACGGGCACCTGACCGGTGCGCACGCGGGCCATGTCGTGGCTGCGCTGGGGCTGCTGCAGCACGGCTTCCACCAGCCACTGCTGACGCTGCTCGGCACTGGCGGGTTGCAGGGGTTGCAGCACCACGTCGTTGAAGGCACTGGCCTGCAACTGGTAGCCCTGGTCGCACAGCGACTCGAACCCCAGCAAATCCCCCGCCTGGGCGAGCATGACCAGCACCGTGTGGTCGTTGCCCACCTGGTCCAGCCTGACCAAGCCGGACACCACACGCCACAGGCCGCCCCGCTGACCCGCGTGGAACAACACATCACCCGCCGCCAGGTCGCGAACAGGCAAGGCCTGCCCGACGGCCAGACTGGCCGGGGTGGGTTGGGGGTTGGAACGCAGCACAGATGTCAACATGGCACACACCTTATTTCATATAAATACCAACTACAGCGCTTGATGGAGTTGACTTTACAGCTATCAAAATACCGTAATCCTCAGCGCAAACCATTCAGGTACAGGCGTTTGAGCGCTGCAAACTGATCGGCAGTCAGAATCAGCCGCACCGCGTCCACACAGTGGCTGCGGCCCTTCAGGTGAGCCACCTCGGCGTCGGCAATGCGGAGCATGAGCGCGTCGCGCTTGGCCTGGGGCTCGTTGTCCAAAATGGCCAGTCGCAGTTCGCCGCGCAGGTCCAGAATTTTTTTCTGGGTGGCCACGCGGCCAGGCATGGCCGTTTTGCGGAAATCCTCCAACGCCTTGATTTGCTCGGTGCTCAGGCCCAGGTCGGCTTCGTGGCGCATGGTCAGCGGCATCAGCTCGACCACGGGCAAGGCGCCGTCGCCGGGCACCGATTTGGCGTGACTCAGACCGGCACCAGCGGCCAGGGCGAGAGCCAAGGTCAGGCTGCGTGCGAGTGTGGGAATGGGTGTCATGACAACTCCATGGGTTCAAACAAGGGGCCACGCGCTGGCCCCGGGGCGTGGTTGCCGCCGCCAAGGCGCACCCCATTCAACGGTGGGTCAGTGCTTCATGCCGCCATGCGACATGCCAGGCGCCATGCCCTTCATGGGGGCGTTGCCGCCCCCCAGGGCGGTCACGGGTGCGCTGACTTCCTGTGAAAAGCGCTGTTTGGCCGCGTCTTCAAACACCAGGGTCAGGGGCACGGTGTCGCCACCCTTCACCGCTTGCTTCAAGTCCATCAGCATGACGTGGTAGCCACCGGGCTTGAGCTCCAGCGCGCGGCCAGCGGCCAGGTCCAGGCCAGGCACTTGGCGCATGCGCATCACATCGTTTTCCATGGCCATTTCGTGGATTTCCACCACCCCGGCCACGGGCGAGCTGGCTGACACCAGGCGGGCGTTTTTGTCGGCGGTCAGGCGCATGAAGGCGCCGGTGGCCTTTTGTTGGGCCACGGTGCCGCGCACCCAGGCGTCTTCCACCTTGACGGTGGTCTGCGCCCAAAGTGTGGTGGCCGACAAGGCCAGGCAGGCGACCGCCACGGCGGACTTGAAGGGACGTGTGTTCATGAAAATTCTCCTGTGAACGTGAAACAAAACAAATGGGGGAGTGGCGGGCACCCGTGGCCCACCCACCGGGGAAACGGTGCGCTCAGCCCTTGCCCAGCAGCAGGCGAACGTCGTGGGTGTAGTCGTCAGCGGTCTGTTCGTGGCGCAGTGCCACGCGCAAGCGGCCCTGTGGATCGAACAGGTAGGTGGTGGCCGTGTGGTCCATGGTGTAGCCGCTGCCCGTGGACACCTTCTGGTAGAACACCTTGAAGTCGTTGGCCATGGCCCGCGTTTGCTCGGCCGTGCCGCGCAGGGCCAGAAATCGGGGATCAAACGCGGCCATGTAGTCGCGCAGCAGCTCGGGCGTGTCGCGTTCGGGGTCCACGGTGACAAACAGCACCTGCAGCCGGGCGGCCTGCTCGCGCCCCAGCAACTGCATGACCTGCACCGCCCGGTTGAGCGCGGTGGGGCAAACGTCGGGGCACTGCACAAAACCGAAGTAGAGCATGACCACCTGGCCCGAGAAGTTGGCCAGGCTGCGGGGTTGGCCGTTCATGTCGGTCATCTCGAAACCCTGGCCGTAAGGAGCGCCCGTCAGGTCAATGCCCGTGAACGACACCGTGTCTTGACCCCCTTGGCACCCCGGCAGCACCAGGCTGCCGAGCAGCGGCAATGCCAGTGCGCCCCCCAGCCGCTGGCCGAAGGTGCGCCGGCTCAAGGGCGCAGTGGTCGTCGCCAATGACGACCCCAAGGTGGCGCGGTGCGCGCCAACCGATGACAGTGCAGAAAACATGAAACCCACCGTGAAACCAGAAATCCCAGCAAGCCCGCCCTGGGTCACAGGGACAGGCACGCACGAAGGCGGCGATCAGGCGGTGAGCGGGGGCGCGCGGGGCTGCGCAGCAGCCCAGGCCGACACAGGGTGGTGGGCGCGGAAAAACGCGGGCGGCAAGGCCGACAGCACCGACGCGTGCAGGGCCAGCGCCGCTGGCGCGGGTGGTACCGCCAGGTGGGGCAGGTGCATGGCGCACCAGTCGCAATTGGCCATGCCCATGGCAGGGGCCGGGTCGTCGGGCTGGCCCGGTTGCGGGGCAGATGCCGGTGAGGCACTGTCCAGCTTGACCCAGGCCATGCCGGTGATGGTGCACACCTCCACCATGCCCGCCGCACCCGACAGGTGCGGCACCACGGCGTGGGACACCAGCGGCAGCACACCGGCGCACAGCACCGACAAGGCAGCAAGCCAAGCCGTGAACTGGCGCAAGATGTGGCGCGGCAACCGGAGGGTGAACATGGCAGACAGTTTAGCCGACGTCAATCCCCAGGGCCTTGATGCAGCGCACGTTGTTCCCATTGCATGGCAATGTGGTTGACCAATGACGACACCGTGGGCCGCCCCGTTTCCAGCACATGGTGGGCCACCTCGCGGTACAGCGGGTCGCGCACGGCAAACAGTTCTTTGAGCTTTTTCAGGGGGTCACCCACCTGCAGCAGCGGCCGGGTGGTGTCGTGCCGCAAGCGGCGGTACAGCTCTTCGGGCGACGACTTCAGGTAGACCACCCAACCCTGGCGCTTGAGGGTTTGGCGGTTGGCCTCGCGCAGCACCGCGCCGCCGCCGGTGGACAGCACCACCCCCTGGCGCTGCGCCAGTTCGGCCAGGGTGGCCTGCTCCAGGTCGCGAAAGGCGTGCTCGCCCTCGCGCTCGAAATACTCGCGCACGCTGCAGCCCTGGCGCTGTTCGATGAAGTGGTCGGCATCCACAAACACCAGCCCCAAGCGACGCGCCAGGTGGCGCCCTACGGTGGATTTACCCGACCCGGGCAAGCCCACCAACACAATGGAACCTTGCAATTCAGTCATTCGGGCTGTGGCCCACCGGCGCGGGTCGATCGGCTGGGGTGAATCTGGTGGGTGGACGGCATGGGGCGCATGGCGGCCAGCATGGCCACAATGGTCTGGTGAAGGTCGGCCGACCAGGTGCGGCGATCGCGCCCCTCGGGCCACTGTGGCTGCCCATGGGTGAGCACGGCCTGCAGCCCGTCGGCCCCCAGGGTGCGCCACAGCGAGGCCAGCAACGTGGTGTTGCCCACATACACCGGTGCCGAGCTGGGTTGGCCATGGGCATCCAGGTAGGCCAGGGCCACGGGTTGCACCGGCGAGGGTGCGGAAATGGCGGCCTGCAACAAGTTGGCGTGAAAGGGCAGCACACCCTGGCCGTCGCCAGTGGTGCCCTCGGGGAAGACCGCCAGCACGTCGCCACCGCGCAGGGCATCGGCCATGTGGTGCACCACACGCATGGCGTCGCGCCGACTGTCGCGCTCAATGAACAGGGTGCCCGCACCGGCAATGAGCGAACCCAGCAGCGGCCAGTGCTTCACGTCGGCTTTGGACACAAAGTGGGCCGGTCCGCTGGCGTTCATGACCAGGATGTCCAGCCAGGAAATGTGGTTGGCCACCACCAGCAGTGGCCCGGCCACCGGTGGCGTGCCCTGCACCTGCAGCGCAATCCCCATGTGCGAGAGCATGCGTTGCGACCAGGCCTGCACAGCGAGCTGGCGCTGTGCGGGTGTCAGGTGGGCAAAGTGGCGGCGCAGGGTCCACAGCCCGGCCAGCACATGGGCCAGGGCCCTCAGGGCTCGCCAGACGGTGCGCGGCAGCGTCATGCCTCAGCCGTGGTCGCCCGGCGGGCGGCCTCGCGGGCGTTGTCGTGGGCGACCTGCCCGCCCACCAGGGTGCAGCGCACCACGGCGGGCAACTCGGTGCCAGCAAAGGGCGTGTGCTTGCCCTGGCTGACCAGCCCATCGGGCCGTGGGGTCCACCAGGCGGCCGGGTCGAACACGCAGAGGTCGGCCACGCCGCCCTCCACCAGCCGCCCGGCGCTGGCCGCCAAGGTGCCCAGGCTGTGGCCCAGCACCTGCGCTGGGCCGTGGGTGACGGTGCCCAAGGCACGCAGCCAGCCCACACCGTCGGCCTGCGCCCAATGGGCCGCCAGCGACAGCAGCAGTTCCACGGCGGTGGCACCCACCTCGGCTTCGGCAAACGGCAGCACCTTGGCGTCTTCGTCCACCGGGGTGTGGTCGGAGACCAGGGCGTCGATGGTGCCGTCGGCCAGGGCAGCGCGCAATGCGTCGCGGTCGCGCTGCTGGCGCAGCGGGGGCGACAAACGGGTGCGGCTGTCGAAGTAGCCCAGGTCCACGTCGATCAGGTGCAGGTTGTGCACGCTCACGTCGCAGGTCACGGGCAGGCCTTCGGCCTTGGCCTGGCGCACCAGTTCAACGCCCGCCGCGCTGCTGAGGCGGCACAGGTGCACGCGGGCGCGGGTGCTGCGCACCAGCTCGAAAATGGTGTGCAGCGCAATCAGTTCGGCCATGACGGGCACACCCGCCAGCCCCATGCGCGTGGCCAATGGCCCGCTGGCGGCCACGCCCTTGCCCAGCCACGCGTCTTGCGGGCGCAGCCACACGGTGTAGCCAAAGGTGGCGGCGTACTGCAAGGCGCGTTGCAGCACTTGGGTGTTGACGATGGGCACCTCGGCCTGGCCAAAGCCAATGCAGCCCACCTCGGTCAGCTCGACCATTTCTGTCAGCACCTCGCCGGCCAGCCCGCGCGTGAGGGCACCCAGCGGGAACACCCGCGCCTGGTGCAGTTTTTCGGCACGGTACTTGAGCATGTCCACCAGGCCTGGCTCGTCCAGCACGGGGTCGGTGTCGGGGGGGCAGACCAGGCTGGTCACGCCACCGGCCACGGCGGCGGACATTTCGCTTTCCAGCATGCCCGCGTACTCCTGGCCGGGCTCGCGCAGCCTCACGGCCAAATCGACCAGACCGGGCGCGACGATGCAGCCCGTGGCGTCAATGCGGCGACTGGGTTCAAAGCCGCTGCCGGGTTCGCCCAGACCGGGTTTGATGGCAATGATGCGACCGGCGGCCACGGCCACGTCGCACAACTCGTCGCGGCCCGTGGCGGGGTCGATCACACGGCCACCGTGGATGAGGATTTTCATGCTGCGTCCTGATTTTTTAAGCTTTTTTGCACTCTAGCGCTTTTATTTATTCAATAGTTAGCTACCAAATAAGCATCTACGCCGAATGACCGGCCACAATGCCCATGACGGCCATGCGCACCGCAATGCCAAAGGTCACCTGGTTCAACACCACGCTGCGCGGGCCGTCGAGCACGGCAGAGTCGATCTCCACGCCCCGGTTCACCGGGCCGGGGTGCATGACGATGGCGTCGGGTTGGGCCCAGGCCAGGCGCTCTTCGGTCAGGCCAAAGCTCTTGGCAAATTCTTGGCTGGAGGGCAGCAGCGCGCCGCTCATGCGCTCGTTTTGCAGGCGCAGGGTCATGACCACGTCGACCCCGCTGATGCCTTCTTTCAGGTCGTGGCACACGCGCACGCCCATGCCCGCCATGTCGGACGGCACCAGGGTGCGGGGGCCCACCACACGCACCTCGGCACAGCCCAGGGTGGTGAGGGCGTGGATGTTGGAGCGGGCCACGCGCGAGTGCAGCACGTCGCCCACGATGGCCACGGTCAGGTTGGCAAAGTCGCCCTTGAAGTGGCGAATGGTGTAGGCATCCAGCAAACCCTGCGTGGGGTGGGCGTGGCGACCGTCACCGGCATTCACCACATGCACATGGGGCGCGACGTGCTGGGCAATCAGATAGGGCGCACCGCTTTCGCTGTGGCGCACCACAAAAATGTCGGCGGCCATGGCCGACAGGTTGGCAATGGTGTCGAGCAGGCTCTCGCCCTTGGAGGCCGAGCTGCGGGCAATGTCGAGGTTGATGACATCGGCGCTGAGGCGCGTGGCCGCGATCTCGAAGGTGGTGCGGGTGCGGGTGCTGTTTTCAAAAAACAGGTTGAACACGCTTTTGCCGCGCAGCAGGGGCACCTTCTTCACCTCGCGGTCGCTCACGCTCACGAAGTTGCTGGCGGTGTCCAGGATGTGGGTGAGGATGTCTTTGGACAGGCCTTCGGTGCTGAGCAGGTGGATCAGCTCGCCGTTTTTGTTCAGTTGTGGGTTGCGGTGGATTTTCATGGGGATGGACTCACTGGGTGCTGGCCAGGCGGTCAACGGCAAAGCTGAGTTGGCCCGCGTCGTCGCAGGCCAGCTCCAGCGACTGGTCGGCGGGCAGGCTCAGGCAACCTGCGGCCCAGTCGGCCTGCACGGGCAGTTCGCGCCCGGCCCGGTCCACCAGCACCATCAGGGCGACGCTGGCGGGTCGGCCGTGGTCAAACAACTCATTGAGCACGGCGCGAATGGTGCGCCCGGTGTAGAGCACATCGTCCAACAGCAGCACGTGCGCACCGTTCACGTCGAACGCCAGCTGGGTGTGGACGGAATTGGCCAGCCCGCGCTGGGCAAAGTCGTCGCGGTGCATCACGGACGACACCACACTGGCCTCGCCGGGGCGGCCCAGGTCGGCCTGCAACCGCTGCGCCAGCCACACGCCACCTGAGGCAATGCCCACCAAGTGCACGGGCTGGGGCGCCTGCGCAAGCCAGCCACGCACGTGGGCCAGCAGATGCTGGTACAGCGCTTCGGCACTGGGAATGGGGTCGCTGCGGGTGGTGCGGCTCAAGGCAAACTCCTCAAAAATTGTTCCAGGATGATGCAGGCCGATGCGGCATCCGCATCGGCGGCACCCAGCGAGTGGGCCTCGGTGGTGCTGTAGCGCTCGTCCACCTCGTACACCGTCAGCTTGGTGCGCTCGCGCAGCTGGTTGGCGAATTTGCGGGCCAGCTGCGTGTTTTTGTGGGCCACACCGTCGGGGTGAAAGGGCACGCCCACCACCAGGGCATCGGGCTGCCACTCTTTCACGCGCTTGACCACGGCCAGCAATTGCGCCTCGCCACTGGCCTGTATGGTGGGCTGGGGGCTGGCACTGTGGGTGATGCGGTTGCCCGACGCCACGCCGGTGCGCTTCACGCCGTAGTCCAGCCCCAGGAACAACTGGTGTCGGGCGGGCACCTCGACCGGACCCGCCAGGTTGGCCGATGGCCCCATGGACTTGGCGGCGGGCTTGGCCACTTTCTCGGCAGTGGGTGTCGGGTGGGTGTGGGGCGTGGTGCTCATGAATGGCCGGCCTCGGGCGAAATCATCCACGCCTGCAGCCCCAGCAACGCCAGCGCCTCGTCGTAGCGGCGCTCAACGGGCACCTCGAAAATCAGCTCCACATTGGCCTCAACGGTCAGCCAGCTGTTTTCCGCGATTTCAGACTCCAGCTGGCCCTGGCCCCAAGAGGCATAGCCCAAGGACATGAAGGCGCGGCGGGGACCGCTGCCGGCCGACATGGCTTCCAGGACGTCGCGCGAGGTGGTCATTTCCAGGCCGCCCGGGATCAGCAGCGTGGAGGCATACACGGACTCCTCTCCCGAACCCACGGGCTCGTGCAGCACAAAACCGCGTTCGGTCTGTACCGGGCCACCTTGGAACACGGGCTGCTCGGCCAGGTCGGGCCGCTCCAGGGGCAGCTCCACCTTGTCGAACAGGTGGCGCACCAAGATGTCGGCGGGTTTGTTGATCATCAGGCCCAGCGCGCCCCGTTCGCTGTGCTCGCACATGTACACCACGCTGCGCCCAAAAACCTCGTCTTGCATGCTGGGCATGGCGATGAGGAAATGGTGCGTCAGGTTGATGGGGGCAGAATCGTTGGACATTGACTGATTTTAAGGGTCGCACCTGCCATGCCTGCCACCGACAGCCCCCGATACGAACATGGACTGATGTGGTTTCGCCGAGACCTGCGCACCCGTGACAACGCCGCGCTCTACCACGCGCTCAAGCACTGCCGCCAGGTGTGGTGCGTGTTTGTGTTCGACAAAGACATCCTGGCCGACCTGCCCCGCGCCGACAGGCGGGTGGAATTCATCCGCGAATCGCTGGTGGACCTGGACCACCAGCTGCAGGAACTGGGTCAGTTCCATGGCCAGACCCACGTGCGCCTGCTGGTGCGCCACGGCCACGCCAGCGCCGAAATGGGTCAACTGGCCCAACAACTGGGTGTGCAGGCCGTGTTCGCCAACCACGATGACGAGCCCGCCGCACTGGCCCGCGATGCGCAGGTACTGGGCCAGTTGGCCCATTTGGGGGTGATGCTGCACACCTTCAAAGACCACGTGGTCTTTGAACGCCAGGAGGTGCTCACCCAGCAAGGGCGGCCTTTTGCGGTGTTCACCCCGTACAAAAACGCCTGGCTCAAGGCCCTGACCGACTTTCATCTGAAGGCCTACCCGGCCCAGCGGTACGCCCACGCCCTGGCCGAGCACCCTCAGTGGCACCCAAGCCCAGCCAATCCCGGCCTGGACTGGCCAGCACCGGGCATTCCCACCCTGGCCGAATTGGGGTTTGAAGCCACCAACCTGTCCAGCCTGAAGCTGGCGCCGGGCAGCGAAGGCGCGGCCACTTTGTTCGAGGATTTCCTGCAGCGCATCGAACACTACGGCCATGCGCGGGACTTCCCGGCCGTCAAAGGCCCCAGCTACCTGGGTGTGCACCTGCGCTTTGGCACCGTGTCCATCCGGCTGCTGACCCGCACGGCCCACGCCATGCACCTGCAAGGGGTGCCCGGGGCCATGGCCTGGTTGAACGAGCTGATCTGGCGCGATTTCTACCACCAGATCATGGCCAACCACCCCCACGCCATGACAGCGGCCTTCAAGCCAGAGTACGACCACATCCGCTGGGCGCACGGCAAACACGCTGATGCACTGTTTGCTGCCTGGTGCGAAGGCCGCACAGGCTACCCACTGGTGGACGCGGCCATGGCACAGTTGAACCAGACCGGCTACATGCACAACCGCCTGCGCATGGTGGTGGCCAGTTTTCTGTGCAAAGACCTGGGACTGGACTGGCGCAGGGGCGAGCGCTACTTCGCCGAAAAGCTCAACGACTTTGACCTGGCCGCCAACAACGGCGGCTGGCAGTGGGCCAGCTCCAGCGGGTGTGACGCCCAGCCGTACTTCCGCATCTTCAACCCCGTGAGCCAGAGCCAAAAATTCGACCCCGAGGGGCGCTTCATTCGCCGCTACGTGCCCGCGTTGGCGGGCTTGCCGCACCCCGCCATTCACCAACCCTGGACCGCCGGGCCACTGGTGCTGGCCGCTGCAGGCGTGACGCTGGGGCAACAGTACCCACTGCCCGTCGTGGACCATGCCGAGGCCCGAGAAACCACCCTGCAGCGCTACGCAGCCGCCCGAAGGCCGGTGACCTGACCGGACGGCTCCGCGTCAGCCCAAGACCAACGGGTTGGCGCAGAAATGCTGCAAAAGACCCAGCAGCTCGTCTTCTGAATAGGGCTTGCCCAGGTAGTGGTCCACGCCCAGCTGGCGGGCATGCTCGCGGTGCTTCTCGGCAATGCGCGAGGTGATCATGACAATCGGCAAATCGGCCAGGCGCGGGTCGGATCGGATGTTGCGCACCAAGTCGAACCCATCCATGCGCGGCATTTCGATGTCGGTCAGCACCACCGCCGGACGCTCCTGCTGCAAACGCTCCAAGGCTTGCAGGCCATCAATGGCCATGGCCACCCGATAGCCCTCGCGCACCAGCAAACGCTGGGTGACGCGACGCACGGTGATGGAGTCATCGACCACCAACACCAGCGGGGCCTGCGCCACGGAGGCCGTCACAGGCAAGTGCTCGGCGGAGGCTGCGCTGTCCATACCACCTTGCAGTGCTGACTGGGGCACTTCCTGCGCCAACCAGCGCCTGACCTCGGCACCGTACACCGCAGACAAGGCCACCGGGTTGTACACCAGCGCCACCACCCCGGACGCCAGGACCGTCATGGCGGCCAAGCCCGGCAACCGAGACAGCTGTGGCCCCAAGTTCTTGACCACCACTTCCTGGTTGCCCAGCACCTCGTCCACGTGCAGGGCGACCCGCTGCGACGCACTGCGGAAAATGACCACCGGCCAGGTTCGTCCCTCGCGCTGCTGGCTGTGCCGGGAAGTTTGGAGCAAGGCGCCGGCCCAATAGAACGGCACGGACTCGCCCCCGACATCGAGAAAACCAGCGTCGTAGGCAGCGGCCACGTCGGCCACGGGGACGCGGCGCACCACCTCGACCAACCCAGACGGCACACCCAGGGTGAAATCACCCGCGCGCAACATCACCACCTGGGTGACGGCGGTGGTCAGCGGCAGCACCATGCGAAAGCGTGTGCCCTGCCCCGCCACGGACACGGCCTCCACCCGGCCACCCAGGCCCACCACCTCGGAACGCACCACATCCATGCCAATGCCCCGGCCGGAGAGACCGGTCACTTCGGTGGCAGTGGTTAACCCAGGGGCAAAAATCAGCTGTGCCAGCTCGGCCTCGCTGGGCTGGTCGGTGTCAGCGATCAAACCCAAGGCCCGCGCTTTGGTCCGAATTTTGGCCAAGTCCAGGCCCTGTCCGTCATCGGCGAACACCACCGACACGTCGTTACCCTCCTGGGTCAAATCAATCCGGATGCTGCCCTCTTCAGGTTTGTCTGCGGCCAGGCGCTGCGCCGGGGTCTCGATGCCGTGCCCCACGCAGTTGCGCAGCAGGTGCTCAAACGCAGGCGTCATGCGGTCGAGCACGGCCCTGTCCATTTCAATGGTGCCGCCCACGATGTCCAGGCGCACCTGCTTGCCCGTTTCCTTGGACACCTGACGCACGACGCGGTACAGCCGATCGGCAATGCCCTCGAACTCCACCATGCGGGTGCGCAACAGGTCTCGCTGCAGTTCGCGGGTCTGCCTGGCCTGTGCAGCCAAACCGTCTTCGGTGGCGTCCACCGCACGCTGCAGGTTGCGCTGGACGGTGGCCACGTCGCTCACGGACTCGGCCATCATGCGGGTCAATTCCTGTACCCGGGTGAATCGGTCAAACTCCAAGGGATCAAACGTCTGGTCAGCGTCCTTGGCCTGGGCCATGCGGGACTGCATCTGGCTCTCGGCCTGCAGCTCGATGTCGCGCAGCTGGTGGCGCAACCGGTCGAGGTTGCCGGTCAGGTCGTTCAGCGAAGTGCGCAGCTGACCCAGTTCGGCTTCCATGCGTGAGCGCGTGATCATGACTTCGCCGGTCTGGTTCACCAAGCGGTCCAACAGTTCGGGGCGCACCCTCACCGCGACGGCTGCCGAGCCTTTGGCCATGGGCATCTGCAGCTGCGTGGTCGCCAGCACCTGGCTGGCGGGTGGCAAGGTTCCCGCACCGTCCGCGGCCTCCACCGCAACCGCTGGGGCCTCCACCAGCGATTCAGCGGACGTGGTGGTGCGGTTGGGCACCGGTACATCCGCCGGTTGGCGCAACTCTTCAAAGCGACTCACCAACGCATCATGGCTGCCCAACAGAGGCTCGACCAAGGCGCTGTCGGTCACATCGGATCCCAGGCGTTCGGCCTGGGTCTCCATCCGGTGGGCCATGTCGCCCAGGCGCAAGGCGCCTGCCAGGCGCGCACTCCCTTTGAGGGTGTGCAGGTTGCGCAGCACCTCCACCCGCGCCGAGGTGTTGCCTGGTCTGGCCACCCACTGTCGAAGCGCCGATCCCAGGCGGGGCAAAAGCTCTTGCGCCTCTTCCTCGAAAATCTGGAACAGGTCGGCGTCCAGGGTGTCCACCGCATCAAACTCGTCGTCCACGTAGGCAGTGGCACCCCTGGTGGCAATGGGAATTTGAACGGATGGGATGGGCAGTTCGGGTTCGGGTTCGGGTTCGGGCAACGGTGTGTCGTCCTCGGACACAGCATCGACTGCGGGCGTGGGACTGGCCAATGGGGAACCCTGTCTGTCGTCCGATGGCAGCAACCAACCATCCGACAGGTCGATGGGCGCCGAGCCCTCATCCGGTCCAGGCGACAGCCCATGCGCCAGATCGTCCAACGCCAACAGGATGTCGGGGTTGGGCTCTTTCAGGAAACCGGCGGCAAACTGGTGCAATAAACGCCGCAGGTCGTCGGCGGCATCGACCAGCAAGGCAGATTCAGTTGCCGTGGCCATGCGTCCGTCCTGGGCGTGAGCGCACGAAGCATCCAACGCATGCTCCAGCGCGCGGGCCAGGTCGGCCAGCGCGTCAAAACCAACGGCCGCAGAGGCACCCGCCAGCGAATGGGCCCAAGCGGCAGCGGACTCGGGCACCGGGTGCTCCTGGTGCTCCAGTGCCCACTCACCCAGTTCGTGACTGAGGAGCCGAGACCATTCATCGGCCTCGTTGAGGTAAACATTGAAAAGCTTGACACCTATGCGCAACGGACCGATGACTTTCACGTCCTCGCCGGCCGACACAAAACCTCCGTCTGCCGCGAAGGACAAGGGTTGGTCGGGCATTTCGGTACTGGCGGGCTCACCAAAATCCAACTCAAACACCGGCAAAGACTGACCCATGCCCTGCTCAGGCGCATCGCTGGCAACCACGGCTTCGGACAGGTCAAATGTGTCAGGCTCCAGCCCTTCGGTGTCCGAAAGTGGTTCGTCAACACCGAAGGTACTGTCAACGGACTCTGCCTGGGGCACATCCAGATCTGGCATGTCTTGCGGCAGGGCCTTGTCTTCCTCGACGGGGTCAAATCCCCAGTCCAGCAACTCCTCATCGGACTGGCCGACTTCTGCCGCCGCTGATGCGGCATCGTTTGGCACATCCACTGTGACTTCGGGCTCGGCGGCGTCCAGCGCCATCAGTGCTTCAAAGTCAATGTCCAGCAAATCGGCGCTTTCGGATGTTGACGGCGCGTCAATGGCACCAGACACATCCCTGAAATCACCCACCTCGGTGTCGGGGAAACCGGTGGACCCTGCGTCGGCCACCGCATCACCCAACACAGGTTCGGCTGCCCCATCCGCGTCTTCGTCTGCCAGCCAGTCGGGTTCGGCAGGATCGGTGTGCACCACGGCGCCCGTTGAGGCAGCGACCAGTGGCAGGTACTCGCCCGTCTCGCGCATGGCCTGCGCACTGATGCAAAACGGTGTTTTGACCCATTGCCGGTCGGTGTGAGCGGCAATGTCGTCCACCCAGCGGGCCAGCTGCCCCACGGCGTCATCACCCAGCGCGCACAGGTTGACAGTGACGGGCTTGTTTTCGGCCAACCAGGCGTTCATGACCTGCTCCATGGCCCAGGCAGCCTCGCCGAACTCGCTCAGACCTACCATGCGCGAACTGCCCTTGAGCGTGTGGAAGGCGCGGCGCAAAGTGGTCATGTCCGCCTGACTGGACGGCTCTCCGCTCAAAGTGGCAATCGCCGATCGAGCCGCCTGAATGACATCGCGGGCCTCTTCCAAAAAGATGTCCAGCAGGTCGTCTTCCACCGCATCGGCCTGAGCGGGCGGTGCGATGGGCGGCGCGCTGTCCACGGGCGCACTGGCCGCGGCCATCAAACCGGCCAGTGCCTGAGCACCGGCCTCGGGGTCTTGCATGGCCACAGTGGAGGCGGCCTGACGCGCGGCCTGGGCCAACGAGGGATTTTCGGACAGGTCGGCCTGGTTTGCCAGCACGTCCAGGCGCTGCGTCAGTTCGGACAGGCTCACACCGTCGGCTGATCCATCGGCGACGTCCTGCACCACTTGCTCGACCGAATCGGACAACTGCTGCGCGGCCTTATCCTGCGCCGACGGGGGAAGTGAGGCCTGTGACGGGGTGCGCCCCATCAGGGGCTTGAGTTCACCCAGCGCGGTGTCAAACACAAACAACTTCCTGGCCAATACGGGCTGATAGTTGAGCATGTCCACCAAGAAGCTCAATGCGCTGAGGTTGTTCGCGAGGTGGCTGAACGTACCGGCTTCCCGGGCACGGTCAGGGTCAACTTCGTCGGCCAGCATGTCTTCCACATTGACGGCCATGTGAGACACGGTCTGCGCCGCATGGTCCAGGCCCAGCACCGACAGCACACCCCGCATCTGTGACAACTGCTGAGGCACCTTGAGCAGCGGCTGTTTGTCGGCGGGATCACGCGAGAACTGGTCCAGACCACGTTCCAGTTCGCCCAGATTGACCTTGAGCTCGCCCACCACACTGCCCATGGTGTGGCGATCGCTGACCTGACGGTACAGCTCCTCCATCCAGCCATCAAGTGGCAACGATGGCTGCTTGGCCTGCGCACGCTTGACGCGCTCGGCCATCAGGCCCATGCGCTCGGTCAGCACTGCGTCGGAAGGGGCCATGTCCTGCAGCACCGCCTCCAAGAACAGCACAGCGGTGGCAACCTCCATGCCCAACTCGGGGGACGGCGTGGCCTGCGCCTTCAGCACCGCTTCGGAGGCCTTCGCCAAGGCTTGCCCCAACGCATGGGCAGCAGGCAAAATTTTCTGCAAAGAATCCGACACCAAGCTGAACTGGTCCACCACCGGTTTGACTTTGCTGGTGTCACCTCCTGTCAGCAGTGCCCAGCCCTCTTTGACGGCATGGATGCGCTTTCTGGCCTGCAACAGCAAGGCGGGATCAAAGCGGCCCAACGTGGGTTGGTCGTAATCGATGTCGGGGAGCGACAACAGACTGTGCCGCTGACGCACCGCATCCAACCAGGGTGTGCTCACGCGATCGGGTTGCCTGGCTTGGGCGGCAAAGAACAACAGGTCGTGGCGCAACGCAGCGGAGACATCACCACTGCCCTGGGCTTGCGCCGAATACTGCAGCAGCACCCTGGATGCCGCTCGCTTGACGTACACATCCGTCGGCAGCAGGCCGTGCTGTATGGCTTCGAAGTAGGCAGCAGCCAATTGCCAGAAGGCCACTTGGGCAGGCACTCCTCCGCCAACGGCCAAACCCGCACACACCTGCTTGAGTTGCGCTGCCGCGCCCGGGTGCTGGCTTTTGATGACGTGGAGCACATACTTGTCAAACTGTGCACGCACGGCTGGGCCGGGCACCAGTGCTTGTGCAGGTGCGGCATGCGCGGGCAAGTCCATGGGCGCATCGGCACCTGTGCTGGGTGCATCCCACAGGTCTGCGGGGTGAATGCGCTGGGCGCCGGCCAACTCCTGCACATCCCGGTACTGTGAGAACAAGGCCACCGGACTCAGGGATTTGCCATTGAGCACGGCCTCCAGGTAATCCACCAGCGCGAACCCTGCACGCTCCACCTTGGCCAGCGCCGCATCGGTGCACAGTGCCGGACGGGTCAGGAAACGCTGCACGGCCGCTTCCATGCCGCGCACCACGGTGGCGGGGGCGTGGAAACCCACCATGTCCAACGCGCCCACCACTTGGTGCAGCTGGGTGCGCGCCAACCGGAGGGGTGCCGGATCGACGGCCGACACATCGGACTCCCGGGCCTGCGCAGCGTCTGTCGCAAACCGCTTCAGGGCCTTGTTGGCCGAATCCAGCGACTTGCGCAATTCGTCAAACACCCAGGCCAAGGGCCCCAGGTCGCTCGCTGGCGCGTCATCCAGATCGGGGGCGTGGCGGGTAGGTTGCATAAGGCGACGGCACCAAGGGTGTCAAGCGAGAACGGGTGTGGGCATTCGGCAAAAACCTCAAGAAATCTTGAATCGGGCCACCGATTGCCGCAGTTCCTCGGCCATGCGGGACAGCTCCCTGACCTGCTGGGCGGTGGAGCGCGTACCCTCGCCGGTTTGCTCCGTCACCGCAAAAATGTGCTGGATGTTGTCGGCCACCTCGTTGGCTGATTCGGCTTCTCGGGAGGCGGAATCGGAAATCTGCTCAATGAGCAGCGCCAGTCGGCGTGACACGTTGTCGATTTCGGACAGGGCGGAGCCGGCGTTGTCCGACAGTTTGGCCCCTTCCACCACCCCCTGCGTGGAGCGCTCCATGGCCGCGACCGCGTCCTGGGTGTCGGTCTGAATGGCCTTCACCAGCGCCGCAATCTGCCGGGTGGCATCCGCCGAACGCTCCGCCAAGCGCTGCACTTCTTCAGCCACCACCGAGAAGCCTCGGCCCGCATCGCCCGCCGAGGCCGCTTGGATGGCCGCGTTCAGGGCCAGCACGTTGGTCTGTTCGGTGATGTCCGAAATCAGTTCGGTGATTTCACCAATTTCCTGCGACGACTCACCCAATCGCTTGATGCGTTTGGACGTTTCCTGAATTTGGTCCCGGATGGCATTCATGCCCCCGATGGCGTTTTGCACCGCGTCAAGTCCGGACTCCGCCGCTTGCAGCGATTGCCGCGCCACCAGGGCGGATTCCTGCGCCTGAGAAGACACCTGGTTGATGCGCTGCGCCATGTCCAGCACGGACTGGCCAGTTTCGCGAATCTCCCGCAACTGCTCGGCGGAGGTGGCCAACAGCTCGGTCGAGGTGTTTTCCACCTGGGTGGTCGTTTGCGCCACCCGAGCCGCCGTGTTTTGCACGTTGCCCACCAATGAACGAAGCTCTTCCACGGTGTAGTTCACCGAGTCGGCGATGGCACCGGTGATGTCCTCGGTCACGGTGGCCTCCTGCGTCAGGTCACCTTCGGCCACGTTCTGGAGTTCGTTCATGAGTCGCAAAATGGCGGCTTGGTTGGCGTCATTCACCCGCTTGGCTTCCTGCTCCAGGTCCACGGCCTGCAGGCGCTGCATTTCAGCGGCGCGCTGACGCTGGCGACTTTCTTGCAGTTGCACAAAGGCCAAACCACCCGCGCACAACAGCGCAAACAGCGCCGAGCCCAGCAGCATGATGAACTGCACGCCACCCAGGCCTGACTGATCAGACAAGCTCGATTGCAGCTTTTCCAAACCCACACGCAACGGTTCGCTGTCGCCCACGATGACCGCCTGAGCTTCACGGGCCGCCACCAGTCCTTGCAGGTTGCCCAGAATGGCACTCGCTTCGGTGCGGGTGTTTTCGTACAAGGCCAACAAGGCCTGCAAACGTTCGCGCACCTGCGGGTCACCGGCGGCGCTCAGGCGCAGCTCGCTGCTGCCTTTGAGCAATCCGTTGGCGATTTCCTTAAAAGAATTCAAGTCTTTGCCCAGCAAAAACACAGCCTCGGGGCTCACCCCTTCCATGGTCAGGAATTCGTTGGCCGATTTACCGATGCGCTGGGTCAACATCACCAGCTGTCCGGATGCAGAAATTTCTGCCGCCGCCGCGTTCTGCTGCAGCTTGAGGGAGGAAACCGTTTCGGCAATCTCCAGCAAGTCGGACGACTGGCGGTTGATGGTGCGCAAGGCATCGCCCACTTGCAACAACACTTTTTGCTGTCCCAGCACCACCGCAGCGTTCTTCTCGGCACGCTCCACCAGGGGGGTCAGCGCATCCAAATCGGCCGAAAAGCTTGCGGCCAGAGGCTGCAAGGCCATGCCTGCGTCCCCGTCCCGCAAACCTTTGAGGGTTTTGCCCAACACATTGCTGCTGTCTTTGACCTCGTCAAACGAACTGGCGCTGCCCACCAGGGCCTGCGACACACTCTTCGCCAAGCGCTGAGACTGCATCAACGCCTGCCCATTGGCCGCCACCTGAAGGCCCACCTTGTCGGCCTGTCCCAGGGTGATCACGGTCACGCCACCCAGCACCACCAAGCCCACCGCCAGCAAGACGGCCAGCGTGCGCTGGTGTTGTGCGGCACTGCGCTGCCCCAGCAAGGGCAAAGGCACCAAGCCCTGCTCCCCCAAGTCCAACCCCAGGCGGGTCTCACCCTCACCCACTGGGTGAGGCCTGCGACCGTCAGCCAGCACAGGCACACCGTCAACACCCACGTCGGTGGACGCCACCGAGTCATCGGGCGAATGCAGTTCGCCCCTCTTTCGAAACAGGTTCTGAAACTGGTCAAGCAGGGACATGTCGCACCTCAAAGAGCGTTGGCGCCATGGCCTTCAGGCCATCACGCTTAAAAATTCAGGCCATTCCACCAATACCTGGAGGTTCAACTCCTGCCATTGCTGTCCATGGACATCGGTCAACCGTTGGGCAAACACCGGAGGACTGTCGTCGGGCCGGGGGTTGGCACCTGCAAACATGCTGGGACCACGCAAACCCACCAGCCTGTCCACCAGCAAGGCAGCGTTGACGCCCAGCGCCGCATTGAGAGCCACCACTTTGGCATCGACACCCGGGGCAGAACGGTCGTCCGCACCCAAGCCCAACAGCCTGGCCAGGTCCACCACACCCATCAGACCACCGCGCAAGGCCGACACCCCCAGAAACCACGGGGCGGTGTAGGGCACGGACTGGATGACGGGCAGAGGAAAAATCTCGCCCGCGTGAACCAATGGCAACAGCACACCCTGGCCGCGCAGCTCCACGGCCAACCAAGAGGCTTCCACCCCCGACCGCTTGGCTTGTGCGAGGCGCGACGCCAGTCGTTCCTGCAGGTTTTTGAGGGATTCACGCTGGGAAGTGGCCATGGGCATGCACCGGCTTGGTCAGCCCAAAGCCTCGATTTTGGACAGCAGTTCTTTGCCGTCCACTGGCTTGGTCACGTAATCCCGTGCCCCCTGGCGCAAGCCCCAGACACGGTCGGTTTCTTGCACCTTGCTGGTGCACATGATGATGGGGATGCCGGCGTATTGCGGGTCTTTGGTGATGGTGCGCGTCAGCTGGAAACCGTTTTGACCGGGCATGACCACGTCCATCAGGATGAGGTCTGGTTTGGCCTCTGCCAGGCATTTGAAAGCCTCGGCGGCGCTGTCGGCGGTGCGCACGTGGTAGCCATGGCGCATCAGCAGATCGGACAACACCATGAGTTCGGTCTTTGAATCGTCCACCACCAGAACGTGTTGAATGGGCATCAGTTGGCTCCGTGTGTGGGCTGACCGTGCTGCATGACGGCCTGCAACAGTTGGTCTTTGGTGAAAGGTTTGGTCAGGTAATCCTGCGACCCGACCATGCGTCCGCGCGCCTTGTCGAATACCCCATCCTTGGACGACAGCATCACCACCGGCGTGTTGGCAAAGCGGGCGTTGCGTTTGATGATGGCGCAGGTCTGGTACCCGTCCAGCCTGGGCATCAGGATGTCGCAAAAAACCAAGTCTGGCTGGTAATCGCTGATTTTGGCCAGCGCGTCAAATCCGTCATCGGCCAGCAGCACTTCGTAGCCGCCCTGCTTGAGGAAGATTTCTGCGCTGCGCCGGATGGTGTTGCTGTCGTCCACCACCAAAATTTTGAGCGTCGTCTCATTCACGGCCTGTGTCCTTGGGCAAAACGGGGTTGGGGCTGCTCAATGGGCACAGGGCCCGCATGGTGGCCACCACGCCTGACGATGGCCACACCAGCGCTGGGTGTTCCTCGCGTCAGATCTGGACCATTTCAAAGTCTTCTTTTCGTGCACCGCATTCGGGGCAAACCCAGTTCATGGGCACACTGGCCCATGCGGTGCCGGGCGCCAGGCCGTCGTCGGGGGCACCCGCTGCTTCGTCGTAAATCCACCCGCAAATGAGGCACATCCAAGTCTTGGGGTCAGTCATGTCCAGCGATTGATTGGTCTTAGAATGAGGTTCATTGTAGCCACAGCTCTTTGGTGAAACCCGCGCCTTCCGGCCTGCTGGGGTGGCTGCTCCACAACTGGGCCAGAAGCCTCCCGCACTCACCCGGTTCGACGCATGACTCAGACTCCCCCCTCCCCCGACAACACCCCTGAAGACAGCACCAGCCTGCCCTGCATCATGGTGTTCAACGCCAACGATCCCAGTGGGGTGGGCGGCCTGTCGGCCGACTTGACCACCATTGCATCGGCCTCGGGCTATGCGCTGCCCGTGGTCACGGGCACCTACATCCGAGACACCTCCGAAATCCGCAACCACGTGGCGTTTGACGAAGACGCGGTGGACGACCAGGCCCGTTGTGCGCTGGAAGACATCACGGTGTCGGCCTTCAAGGCGGGTTTTCTGGGCAGTCCCGACAACGTGAGCACGGTGGCCGAAATCGTCAGCGACTACCCCGAGGTGCCCTTGATCACCTACATGGGCGACCTGTCCTGGTGGGACGAGTTGTCCATTGACACCTACCTGGACGCCCTGAGCGAACTGCTGCTGCCCCAGACCACCGTGCTGGTGGGCAACCACAGCAGCCTGTGCCGCTGGCTGCTGCCCGACTGGGAGTCTGACCGGCCACCTGGCCCGCGCGACGTGGCCCGCGCCGCCGCCGAACACGGGGTGTCCTACACCCTGGTCACGGGCTTCAACGCACCCGACCAACACCTGGAAAGCCACCTCGCCACGCCCGAAAGTGTGCTGGCCACGGCCCGCTATGAGCGTTTCGAGGCCACCTTCGCGGGGGCGGGCGAGACCCTGGCCGCCGCACTGACCGCCCTGCTGGCGGCAGGCGCCGACCTGCAAACCGCCGTGGCCGAAAGCCTGACCTACCTGGACCAGTGCCTGGACGCGGGTTTCCAACCCGGCATGGGCCATGCCGTGCCTGACCGCATGTTCTGGGCCCACGATGAAGACGAGGACGAAGACGACACCAACAGCCAGGCCGATGGGGAAGATCCCCCCCCTGCCATGGACTTCCCGCTGGACAACACCCGCCACTGAGCCGCGCCGCCTGGATCGGTCCAGGGTAAATTTTTTAAGCTTTTTTGCCTTCCATCGCTTTATTTCATTGATGTTGTAGCTATATTTTAAGAATGACCAACACCGACCGCAACCAACAACTGTTTGACCGCGCCAAAGCCCTGATTCCCGGCGGCGTGAACTCGCCCGTGCGGGCCTTCAAAGCAGTGGGCGGCACGCCACGCTTTGTGCAGCGCGCGCAAGGCGCCTACTTTTGGGACGCCAACGACCAGCGCTACATCGACTACATCGGCTCCTGGGGGCCCATGATCCTGGGCCACGGCCACCCGGCCGTGCTGCAAGCCGTGCAAAACGCCTTGCTGCAAGGCTTCAGCTTTGGCGCACCCACCGAGCGCGAAGTGGAGCTGGCCGAAGAAATCATCAAACTGGTGCCCAGCCTGGACATGGTGCGCCTGGTCAGCTCGGGCACCGAGGCGGGCATGAGCGCCATCCGCCTGGCGCGGGGGGCCACGGGCCGCAAAAAAATCATCAAATTCGAGGGCTGCTACCACGGCCATGCCGATGCCCTGCTCGTCAAGGCAGGCTCAGGCTTGGCCACATTTGGCAATCCCACCAGCGCCGGTGTTCCGCCTGAGGTGGTTCAGCACACCCTGGTGCTGGAGTACAACAACATCGAACAGCTGGAGGCCTGCTTTGCCCAGCATGGCCCCGACGTGGCCACCCTGATGATCGAGCCCATTGCGGGCAACATGAACTTTGTGCGCGCCTCCGTGCCCTTCATGACGCGCTGCCGCGAGTTGTGTACGCAACACGGCGCGTTGCTGGCCTTTGACGAGGTGATGACGGGCTTTCGCGTGGGCCCAGGTAGCGCCCAGGGCGTGTACGCGAACCTGATTCCGGGTTTTGAGCCCGACATGACGGTCATGGGCAAGGTCATTGGCGGCGGCATGCCACTGGCGGCCTTCGGAGCCAAGCGCACCGTGATGGAACAACTCGCCCCGCTGGGCGCGGTGTACCAGGCAGGCACCCTCAGCGGCAACCCCGTGGCCACGGCCTGCGGTTTGGCCACGCTGAAAGAAATCCAAAAACCCGGCTTTTATGAAGCCCTGAGCGCTCGCACCCAACAGCTGACCAGCGGCCTACAAGCCGCAGCCGATGCCGCAGGCGTGCCCTTTGCCACCGACAGCCAGGGCGGCATGTTCGGCTTCTTTCTGATGGACAGCCTGCCGCAGAACTACGCCACGGTTATGAAGACGGACAACGCCCGCTTCAACACCTTCTTCCACGGCATGCTGGATAGGGGCGTTTACTTCGCCCCGGCGCTGTACGAGGCCAGCTTCATGAGCGCGGCGCACACCGAGGCCGACGTGCAAGCCACCGTGGCCGCCGCTGCCGAGGTGTTCCGGCAACTGTGACCCTGTGTGCCCGCCCTGCGGGTGCATGGTCAGTGCCTTGAGATCCTGCCACGGGCACGATGGGTCTACACTGTGTCCGCATGGGCGCACGCACTTCCGCCAGGTGCGCCGACCACCGCAGGAGTGACGGCCATGCTGCATTCATTCACCCGCTGCACAGCGGCCCTGGCCTGGGCCGCCTTGCTCTGCGCCAGCGCTCATGCGGCCCCTGCCCCTTTGGGCAGCGCCAGGGTGGTCCATGTCCAAGGGCAGGCGGAGCAGCAGGACATGACCGCACCCCCTTGGCAGAAGCTGCGGGTAGAAGACACCCTGCCACCCAACACCCGGGTGCGCACCGGCCACCGCTCCCAACTGGGGCTGCTGCTGGACGATGAAACCCAGATCCGACTGAGCCAGAACACCCAAATGGAAATCAGGGCCGTGTCCAACCAGCGGTCGGCCCTCACCGACCTGCTCATCAGCGTGGGCCGGGCCTGGACCCAAACCCTGAGACCCGCCCACAGCCGGCTGCAACTGAACACACCCACCGCGACCATCGGCATCCGCGGCACCGACTGGGATGTGGAGGTGGCCCCCAACGGCAACACCTTGCTCACGGTGTTTTCGGGCACGGTGGCGTTCGGCAATGCGTTCGGACAGATCACAGTCACCAACAACGAAGCGGCGGTGGCCGAGGTGGGCCGTGCCCCCGTGAAGCTGCAGCTGAGTCAACCGCGTGACCGCATCCAATGGGTCAATGCGCTGGTGGTCGATCCCCGACGCCACCTGGGCCCCGATGGGCAGCCCACCGCTGCCACGCCCTGGCTGCAGGCATCGGATCAATGGCTGGTGGACGGCGATTTCGAGCAGGCCACCGCCACCCTGATCCAGGGGCTGAAGTCCTTGCCCCGCCACCCAGACCTCGTGGCGCAGCTGGCTCGGGCACACATCCTGGCCGACCGGGTGGACCAGGGAGCGAACGCCCTGGCCGACACCCAAAACCAGCGCGACCACCTGTCTCTTTGGCTGGTGCGGGGCCTGCTGGCCCGCCGCCAGGGCCAGAACGATGCCACCTTGCAGGCCTTCGCCAGGGCCACTGCCCTGGCCCCTGGCGATGACCGTGGCTGGTTTGGCTTGGGCAGCGCACACACAGAGCGCGAAGACACCTCTCCTGCACGCGCGGCGCTCGCAGAGGCGCTTCGCCTGGCCCCCACCGGCCCGGGCTACCTGGGGGAGCTGGGCACATTGGAGACCTTCAGCAACCAGTTCGCCCAGGCGGACACCGCTTTTGCCCAGGCACTGGCCGTCAACCCATCGGACTACGTGGCACTCACCGGGCTGGGTCTGCTCAGGCTGAAGCAGGGCCAGCCCCAGGTGGCGCTGGATCACCTGCTGCGCGCCGGGCTGATGGAACCCGGCTACGCCCGCGCCAAAACCTACACCGCTGTGGCCTACTGGCAGCTGGGTCGCCACCAGGACGCGCTGGCCACCCTGACTGCGGCCAGCGCTCTGGACGACAAAGACCCGGTGCCCTACCTGCTGCTGGCGCAGATGCACACCGACCTGTACCGCCCTGGCGACGCCGTTCAGGCCTCGCGCCATGCCATGGCCCGCATGCCCTACCTCAAGTCACTGAACCAGCTCGCCAACGACCAGCAGGGGCGCGCCAATCTGGGCGCTGCGCTGGCATTTTTCGGCATGGAAGATTGGGCGCTGGAACTGGCTCAGCAAGGCAAACTGCCCTACTGGGGCGCCAGTCACCTGTTTCTGGCGGACCGGTACACGGGCGATTTCAACAAAAACTCACAGCTGTTCAAGGGATTCCTGAGTGACCCCCTGGCGTTTGGTGCCAGCAACCGCTTCACGTCACTGGTGCAGCGCCCGGGCGACCACGCCAGCGTGGACATGCAACTCGAAAAAAACCGCTACGAGCTGGCCGCACCGGCGGTCACGCTCAACGGTCTGCACCACGCGCCCTTCCCCATCACGTATTTCGTCAAGACACAACGTGCGCTGGCTTGGAACCAGCCCATCGTTGCGCCCGCCTTTTTATCGGACGGCGTGCCACGCAGGCGGGAGCAAGGCATTCGAGACTTTTACCAGGCCGATGGCCAGGGGGACATCCGCGCCAACCTCAGCACCCTGGCCTTGGGCGCTCGGCCCACCGAAAAGCTGGGCATTTTCGGCTACTGGCACGCAGACAGCATCGGCATGGTGGGCCGCAACGCCATCAACCCTTACAGCCTCTACACCGACACCTTTGCCACCCGAACCCTGCTGGACTTCCGCAATGCCCAAACCCTGCTCGGCCTGTCCTACCGCTGGGCACCTCAGTCACAAACCTGGTTGCTGGTGGGCCAGCGCAGCCTGCGCCAGCGCTACAGCGATGCCCCCGCCCTGTGGTTGAGGGAAAACGCTTTTGCCACCCTCATCAGCGACCAGCGGGTGGTGCAGCGCATTGACGAGTTGCAACTGCAACACACCAGCGACCTGAGCCGCCAGACCCAGTTGTCGCTGGGTCTGGATTTCGGGCGGGAACGCCAGCAAAGCAGCGCTTTGTCGGTGGGCCAGCACGTCGAACGCGACCCGGCCACCGATGAAATCCAGACCAACATCCTGGGCAGTCAATTGGTGAATGACTTCGAACGCCGCTTCCTGGCCCTGCGCCTGGGTGTGCGCCACCAGTGGACGCCGGCACTCAGCGTCGAAGGCAAACTGGTGGCCAACCACCTGCGCCTGAACGTCAGCGACGATTCCTATTTCGGTGAGTTGTTGACTGACGAAAACGGGGTGCAGGAAGACACCCCCGTGTCCTACCAAAACCTGGCCGGGGTGTATCGCCAACGCCCAGTCACCCCGCAATTGGGCCTGGTGTTCCAACCCAACGGGGAATGGACCGTGCGTGCCGCCTACCAGGACTGGCTGCGTCCGCTGGGTGTGGGCACACTGGACAGCGTGGAAACCGCCGGACTGCCCGCTGAGGACCACTTGGTCAAGGCCGGTGGGCGCTACCGGCGTGGTGCCGTGCAAGCGAGCACCGTGTGGAACGGGGACACCTTTGTGTCGGCGCGCTGGTCACACGCGCGGGTGCAGAACCCCGCCGTGCGCGGCATTGCGCTGCAAACACCGGCGGAGTTTTTCCTGGCCGACCTGCGCAATGCCCAGATAGGCAACCTGTCCGCCCTGTCGCTGATGGAAGAAACGCCTCACTTTCAGGCCGCCACGGTGGACAGTGGCATGCTCAGCTGGAGCCAAATGTTCAGCCCTCGGTGGTCGGCCTACACCAGGTACCTGTACCAAGATGCCCCCATGCCCGATGGCCGGTCCGTGCCCTTCATTCCGCGCCACACGCTGGCCCTGGGCACCACCTGGGTGAGCGGCCAGCGCCTCTACCTCAGCACCCGTGCGGTGTACCGCTCGCAGCGGTTTGCCGACGCACAAAACCTCTACCCCATGGCCCCGGGCTGGCGGCTTGACCTGCTGGCGTTCATGGAGTCCGCTGACAAACGCTGGGGCGTGGGCGCAGGCGCCCTCAACCTGGGGGGAGGCACCAACCGATTCTCAGCCCGGCGGTATGTGGTGAACGTCCGCTACCGCTTCTGAGAAACGGGTGTCAGGACACGGGTTTGCATCAACCCCAGACCCGCTGCACCAGCCACACCGAGGCCACCAGTGCCATGGCCACCGAACCGCCCACCACCACACCCCAGCGGTAAAACGCGGTATGGCGCAACCACCAAGCCAGTGGCAAAAACACCGCCACGATCGCCAGCTGCCCCAGCTCCACCCCCAGGTTGAAGCCACCGAGTGCCAAGGCCAGTGCCTGGGCGGGCAGGCCCAAATCCACCAGCACACTGGCAAACCCAAAGCCGTGGATGAGGCCAAAACCAAACGCCAGGCGCCAGCGCCGCACGCCGCCCCAGCCCCAGAGGTTGTTGAGCGCGGCCAGCACCACCGACAGCGCAATGATCGGCTCCACCACTCGGGCGGGCAGCTCCACCCACTGGAGCACCGCCAAGCTGAGGGTGATGGAGTGCGCCACGGTGAAGGCCGTCACGACCGCCAACACCTCCCACAGCGCCGTTTTGAAACGCTCCACGGCGACCCACTGCGACACCCGTGCCCGCAGCGGCACCAGCGGAGCCAGCACCAGCAGACTGAGCAGGAACAGGATGTGGTCAAACCCGATCCAGATGTGCCACACGCCTTCGACCACGTAGTGCGCCAGCGTGGCCCAGGCGGACGGGCTGGTCAGCGTGGTCAGCTCAGCCGTGGGCCGCTCAGGGCTGAGGATGGCGCTGCGGGGGGCGCTGTCTGCATCGGGTGTGTCCACCCGCAACAGACCCCTGTGCAGGTTGTCGCGCTCAAACAGCAGGCCATAGCGCAGCGTCCAGGGCGCATCGGCCTGCTGGGGCGGTGTGGGGCAGGCCACACGCCACTCGGTGCTGAGGTGAAAACCCTCGGCGTGCTCAGCGGCCAGCAGGTCACTGGGCGTGAGGGAACAAGCCACCGGACCAGCATCGACTTGCAGGCCCTGCTGCACCCAGGCGAGCAGTTCGGTCTGACGGGCAGAAACTTCGGCCCAGGTGACGTCGCCACTGCGGTCGGCATCCAGCTCCAGCCACAGGTCGACGTCGCGCAAGGGCACGTCCACCCGCAAGGTGGGTGCGCCATCTTGCAGGCCAAAGTGCAGGTAGCTGTTGCTGCTGGCGTGCGCCAAGGCCAAGCTCGGCAAGGTCAGCCAAACCACGGCGGCCCAGCGACCCAGCCAGTGGCGCCAACCCGTGGGGGTGTACGGCGTGCCCATGTCAGCGCCCCCCCTGATCTGTCGCCAGGCTTTGGCGAAGCTGTGCCAGCAAAGGCTGCAGTTGCGGGTCGGTGTAGCCGGTGGCCGTTGCCCAGTCCAGCACCGGCTGTGCGGCGCGGGGCTGCTTCAACGCCAGGGCAGCCTCGGCCAGCAGCACGCCATCGGCCGGTTCGCGCTGCTCGGCCCAGTTGGCCTGGGCCAGCTGCAGGCCCTTGGCCACATCCTGACCACCGCGGATGAAAAACACCATCTGTGGCCGCTCGATCAGGCCTTCGCCCCGTGCCTCCTGCGCGGCCAGACGCTGCGCCACGTTGGCGGCCAGTGCCGCAGCCTGGGCGGTGTTCAGTGCCCGGTTGGCCAACCACTGCTGCACCAGCAGGGCATCGCTGGGGTTGGGCACATCGACCCAGCGCAGGGCGTTCGCGTGTTGGCCGCTGGCATTGAGCAGTTCCACCAGCGCCAGGCGAATGCCGTGCGACCGGGGTGCAACGCCCAGGTGCGTGCGCCACACCGCAGCGGCCTGTGTCGGCAGACCAGCCACCCACAAGGCGTGGCCTTGGTGAAAGCGCAACCAGGCCTGAGCGCCTTCGCCCTGCTGGTTGGGCAAGGCCACCAAGCGGGCAAACAGGGGCAACGCCTCGGCCGCGCGCCCGCTGCGGTAGAGCAGCGTGGCTTCACAGGCCTGGCCCTCGTCGGTGCCAAAACGCTGCGCCATGGCCACGCAGTCGCGGCGGGCAGCCGCCATGTCGGCCAGCAAGAGGTGCAGCGAAAACCGCCACGACCAGGCTTCCGCGCGGTCAGGCTCCAGGGAAATGGCCGCATCCAGATCGGCCAGCCCACCCACAAAGTCGTGAAATCCCTGCCTCACCAGCCCGCGCATGAAGTGACCGGCAGCGCTCAGTCGCGGCGCGTCCCACCAAGGCAGCAGCGCGGCCTTGGCCGCACCGTACCAGCGCAAATCGCCCTCATTGAGGCCCTGCACAAAAGCCGCCCGGGCATACCGCACGGCCAGTGCCTCGTCGCTGGGGTTGCGCCGCCAGGCCCGCTCTGCCTCCCGCCAAGGGGCACCCTGCGGGGTCAGCGCCTGGGCAGAGGGTGACAGCATCACCTGCGACGGCGCTGGCAATACCCGTGCGGGTAAAGCCCCACTGGCGGCAGCTTGTGCGGGCACACCCGTGGTGGCCAGCCAGGCCAACGCCACTGGCCCCATCCAGACATGGATGCGTCGGCGCGACGTGGCGCGGTTACAAATGGAAACCCATTTTTCAGCACAGGCATTCAGCGTGAGGGGCATCAACTCTCCTGGTTGGGTTAGCATGGAGGCGCACAGTGCACGTTCCTGCATTCTGCTGTTTTGATCCAACCCTTGATGAGTTGAGGTGTATATGAAGCTGATTCTTTCTGCCCTGGTGACCGCTGTGATGGCCCTGTCCGCTCCCGCTTTTGCTGCCAGCCATGGCGGCGGCAAAATGGACGACAAACCCGATTGCACCAAAAAAGAAAACGCCGAGAAAAAAGAGTGCAAGAAGATGTAAGTCTTCTGCCTCAGGCATGAAAAAAGCGACCCTCGGGTCGCTTTTTTCATGGATGACCGGGGTCGCCCCCGGGTGCCAACGGTGCGCTCAGTGCCTGAAGTGGCGCACGCCGGAGTACACCATGGCCACGCCACGCTCGTTGGCGGCGTCAATCACCTCTTGGTCGCGCATGCTGCCACCGGGCTGGATGACGCAGGTGGCACCTGCATCGACCACCACGTCCAGCCCGTCGCGGAAGGGGAAGAAGGCATCGCTGGCCACTGCGGTGCCCGCCAGTGACAGCCCGGCGGCCTGCGCCTTGATGCTGGCGATGCGGGCCGAGTCCAAGCGGCTCATTTGCCCCGCGCCCACGCCCATGGTCATGCCGTTGCCGCAGAACACAATGGCGTTGCTTTTCACGTAGGTGGCCACTTTCCAGGCAAACAGCAGGTCTTGCAGCTGCGCGTCTGTGGGCTGTACCTTGGTCACAACTTTCAGGTCGGCCAGGGTGAGTTCGTGGTTGTCGGCGGTTTGCATCAGCAGGCCAGAGCCCACGCGCTTCACGTCCACGGCGTTGCGGCCCTGGTCCCAGGCGGTGAGGCCCGCACGGGCCGCAGCATCAGCGTCATACGAAGCAGGCAGCGCGATTTGCAAAATACGCACGTTGACCTTGGCCTTGAACACGGCCAGCGCCTCAGGCGTGAAGCCAGGGGCCATCAGCACCTCGACAAACTGCTTCGATACTTGTAGCGCCGTCGCCTCGTCCACGGTGCGGTTGAAAGCAATGATGCCGCCAAACGCGCTGGTGGGGTCGGTCTGGAAGGCCTTGCTGTAGGCCTCCAGCGGGTGCGCACCCACGGCCACACCGCAAGGGTTGGCGTGCTTGACGATGACGCAGGCGGGTGCCTCAAAACTCTTGACGCATTCCCAAGCGGCATCGGCATCGGCGATGTTGTTGTAGCTCAGCTCTTTGCCTTGCAGCTGTGTGGCCGTGACCAGCGAACCGGGTGCGGGGTACAGGTCGCGGAAGAAAGCGGCTTGCTGGTGGGGGTTTTCGCCGTAGCGCAGGTCTTGCAGCTTGATGAAGCGGCCATTGCTTTGCGCGGGGAACAGGGTGCGCACGGGCGCGGCTTCCTGCTCGGGCAGGCCGTTGGAGAGGTCGATGGCCGACAGAAAGTCGCTGATGGCGGCGTCGTAGTTGCTGATGCGGTTGAACGCGGCCACGGCCAGCTTGAAACGGGTGGCATCACTCACTGCCTTGCTGGCTTTCAGCTCGGCCACCACCTCGGCGTACTGGCTGGCGTCGGTCAGCACGGCCACGTCTTTCCAGTTTTTGGCGGCGCTGCGCACCATGGCGGGGCCACCGATGTCGATGTTTTCGATGGCGTCGGCCAGCGTGCACCCGGCCTTGGCCACGGTGGACTCAAACGGGTAGAGGTTGACCACCAGCAGGTCGATGGTGTCAATGCCGTGCGTGGCCAGCGCGGCCATGTGCTCGGGCGTGTCGCGCCGCGCCAGCAGGCCGCCGTGCACCTTGGGGTGCAGGGTTTTGACGCGGCCGTCCAGCATTTCAGGAAAGCTGGTGACTTCGGCCACCTCCGTCACGGGCAGGCCAGCGTCGGCCAGCAGCTTGGCGGTGCCGCCGGTGGAGATGAGGGCCACGCCCAGGGCGTGCAGCTCGCGCGCCAGGTCAAGAACGCCGGTTTTGTCGGATACGGAAAGAAGGGCTCGCATGGGTGATTCTTTGAGGTCAGGTGGTCAAAATTACAAACAAAATATGCCTTCAGCGCTTTCCATGAAACGCCTTTAAGCTACCAATATCAATCCGTCAGGCCGTGTTCCAGCAGCTTCTTGCGCAGGGTGTTGCGGTTCAACCCCAGCCACTGGGCGGCGCGTGACTGGTTGTTCTGGGCACGTTCCATCACCAACTCCAGCAGTGGCTTCTCAACGGCGCGCATCAGCATGTCGTGCAGGTTGGCAGGCTCGGTGCCGTCCAGGTCGTCGAAGTAGGTGCACATGTTGGTGCGCACACAGTCCTGCAAGGTCGGGGTCTCTGGGGTCATGCGGCCATCTTCCAGGGTTCAATCAGGGACTTGCGGAGGCTGCCGGGCGCGCCGGCATCGGCATCCCATGCGTCAAAAAAATCGGTCACGGCGCGCAACTGGGCGTCGCAACTGGTCACACCGTTGATGTGCTGGCGAAAGGCCAGCGCACGCTCACCCGCGCCAAACGACTGGGCGTACCAGCCCAGGTGTTTGCGGGCGCTGCGCACGCCGGTGTACTCACCGTACAGGTCGTAGTGTTCGTGCAGGTGAGCCAGCATCCAGGTTTTCAGCTCGGTGCGGGTGGGTGGTGCCAACTCGGTGCCAGTGGCCAAAAAGTGCGCCATCTCGCGGAAGATCCAGGGCCTGCCCTGCGCGGCACGACCAACCATGACGGCGTCGGCCCCCGTGCGGGCCAGCACATCGCGCGCGGCCTGGGGGCTGTTGACATCGCCATTGGCCACCACCGGAATGGCCACGCGGCTTTTGATGTGGGCCACGGTATCGTGCTCGGCAAAACCCTTGTAACCCTGCTCGCGGGTGCGGCCATGGATGGTGAGCATGGCCACCCCGGCAGCCTCGGCGGCCTGGGCAATGGCCGGGGCATTTTTGCCCTGCTCGGCCCAGCCGGTGCGCATTTTCAGCGTCACAGGCACACCGTGCGGGAGGCAGGCGGCCACCACGGCTTCGACGATCTGCAAGGCCAGGGCCTCGTCTTGCATGAGCGCCGAACCCGCCCATTTGTTGCACACTTTTTTGGCGGGGCAACCCATGTTGATGTCGATGATCTGCGCGCCCCGGTCAATGTTGTAACGGGCGGCGTCGGCCATCATGGCGGCCTCGGTGCCCGCAATCTGCACCGCAATGGGTGCCGCCTCACCCTCGTGGTTGGCGCGGCGCGAGGTTTTCAGGCTGTCCCACAGGTCTGGGCGGGAGGTCACCATTTCGCTCACGGCGTAGCCCGCGCCCAGCTGCTTGCACAGCTTGCGAAAAGGCCTGTCCGTCACCCCCGCCATGGGGGCCACAAACAGGTTGTTGACGAGGGTATGGGGACCGATGCGCATGAAATCCGAATGCCACACACGCCGTGCCCCGGTGCGCACCGCCACGACAGGGGTACACACACGGCGGACAACGGTGTTGGGGGGAGAAAACCAGGAGGTGCTGAAAAAAGCAGCACGATTGTAGCCCCGGGCGCTGACACGGCACCCACACATGGGCCCTCGGGCGCGGTGGAGACAGAGCACCCCGCACCGCACGCACGTGGCAGAAATGTCCTGGCGACAGATGTGGGGCATGGTGCTTTCTATACTCCAGCACCTTTCACACACCCCACCCATGGACGCTTGGATCACCCACCTGTTGCAACTCTTCAGCCTGCCCGAGGTGGGCCTGAGCACGGTGTTTGTGGTGGCATTCGTGTCGGCCACGCTGTTGCCCATGGGGTCAGAACCGGCGGTGTTTGCGCTGGTCAAGCTCAACCCGGAACTGTTCTGGCCAGCCGTGCTGGTGGCCACGGCGGGTAACACGCTGGGCGGTGCCGTCAGTTACTGGATGGGCTTGGGCGCCCACGCCGCGCTGGACAAGGCGCGCGGCCACGCCACCCATGTGCATGCACTGGACTGGCTGCAGCGCTTTGGTCCCAAGGCCTGCCTGCTGAGCTGGCTGCCCGCTGTGGGCGACCCACTGTGTGCCGTGGCGGGCTGGCTCAAGATGCCATTCTGGCCCTGCGTGGCCTACATGGCGGTGGGCAAATTGCTGCGCTACATCACCATGACCGCGGCGCTGCTGTCGGTGTTCCCCGGCATTTACACGCCCTGAACCGGCAGACACACATGAAACGGCTTGCCTTCATGGTCCGCTCACGGCGGGCCGACACCCCCGGTGGCCTGCCGCGCGCCCTGTGGGCGTTGCTGCTGGGCAACTTTGTCATCGGCACAGGCGTGATGGTGGTGCCCGGCACGCTCAACGACATCAGTACCTCGCTGGGGGTGTCCGTCCCCCAGGCGGGCATGCTGATCACTGCGGGAGCCATCCTCATGGGGCTGAGTGCTCCTGTGCTGGCCACGCTGGTGGCTGGCTGGGACAGGCGCCGCCTGCTCGTCGGTTCGCTGCTGTGGTACGGCGTGCTGCTGGGTGCCTGCGCCTTGGCCCCTGACTACGACGCCTTGCTGCCGTTGCGCGTGCTGGCCATGGTGGCACCTGCGGTGTTCACCCCCCAGGCCGCCGCCAGCGTGGGCCTGATGGTGCCCAGCGAGCGGCGGGGCCAGGCCATCACCTTCGTGTTTCTGGGGTGGTCGGTGGCGTCGGTCATGGGCATGCCGCTGTCGGCCTGGGTAGGCGGCACGCTGGGCTGGCGCTGGGCATTTGCCGGCGTGGCGGCAGGCGCCGTGGTGTGCAGTTGGTGGCTGTGGCGCGTGATGCCCAGCGGCATACGCCCTGCGGCCCTGTCACGCCAAGACTGGGGAAAGGTGCTGGGCTCTGCCCCCTTGGCGCTGGTGATGGCGGTCACGCTGCTGTCGGCTTTCGGCCAATTCACCCTGTTCTCGTACCTGGCCCCCTACCTGAAGCAGGTGCTGTCGGTCGAGGCCACCAGCCTCTCACTCATGTTCCTGTGGTTCGGGGTGTTCGGGCTCATCGGCAATGTGACGTTGACGCGGCACATCGACAAACTGGGGGCACCCCGGGCCGTGCTGCTCACGCTGGGGTTGATGGCGGTGTCGCAGCTGTTGTGGCCGCTGGGCACCTCGTTCTGGACCATGGGGCTGGTCGTGGTGCCGTGGGCACTGGGCTGTTTTTCAGCCAACTCTGCGCAACAGGCCCGGCTGGTCGGCCTGTCACCCCAACTGGCACCGGCGACGGTGGCACTGAACACCTCGGCCATGTACGCCGGACAGGCGATGGGTGCGGCGCTGGGGGGTTGGATGATTGCCGCCGGGCAGATGTTGAACCTGCATTGGGTCAGCCTGGGCCTGCTGCTCACCGCCATGGGGGCCAGCGTCTGGGGCGCGCGTCGCGCCTCAGCCAGATCACATAAAAATGTAGCTTAGAATTGTTTATATATAATCGGTAGATGGCATTTTTACACCCATTCAACGGGTAAGCAATGCGCCACGGCTCCCCACCCGTTGACGGACTCACCCAGTCACCACCACACCGTCAGCGTGCAGCCTTCAAAAAGGCATCCAGCAACGGGTTGCAGTCCAACATGTCCGGCCCAGCCAGGTGGTGAAATTCGGGGTGCCACTGCACGCCGCACACAAAACTGCGCCCGGTCCAGCGAATGGCCTCGACCACACCGTCGGCAGACGTGGCCTCCACCACCACACCCTTGCCCAGCCGATGGACCGCCTGGTGGTGAATGGACGCCACCTTGCCCCCGGTGGTGGCACCGAACCACTGCGCCATGTGGCCACCCTGCACAAAGCTGACCTCGTGCGCGTTGCGCTCGTAGTCGGGCGTTTCATGCGGCAAGTCGCTGGGACACTGGGTGGGAATGTCTTGGTACAAGCTGCCACCGAGGGCCACGTTGATGAGCTGCATGCCCCGGCAAATGCCCAAAATGGGCTTGCCCGCTTCCATGAACTCGTGCACCAGTTCCAGCTCGTAGGCGTCGCGCACGGGGTCTCCGCCCCATTCGGGTTTCAGAGGCTCTTCACCGTAGGCACGGGGGCTCACATCGGCACCGCCCTGGAGGATGAGACCATCGAGAAAATCGGCGTAGTCACGGACACGGATGTTGCTGCGCATCAGCGGTCCGTCCTTTAGCACGGAAGGCACCATCAACACCAGCGTGTCACGCGAAGCCGCCCACTGCGCCACCGATTGCTCCAGTACCTGCAGGGTCTTGGACTTGAGACCCACGCCCGCCAATTCGGGGTGGGTGATGCGGGCTGAGAGACCAATGTGAACAGGGCGGCGGCGCAACATGGCAATTCCTTCCAACGGTGTCAAAGGACCGGCAGCACTGTCCAGCGACACCGGTCAAGTGAAAGTGGATTCAGACGTTGAACAAAAAGTTCAACACATCGCCGTCTTTGACCACGTACTCTTTGCCTTCTGCACGCATCTTGCCGGCATCTTTTGCAGCCTGCTCACCCTTGAGCGCAATGTAGTCATCGAAAGCAATGGTTTGTGCACGGATGAATCCGCGCTCAAAATCGCCGTGAATCACGCCCGCAGCCTTGGGCGCCGTGTCACCGATGCGGATGGTCCAGGCGCGCACCTCCTTCACACCGGCAGTGAAATAGGTTTGCAGGCCCAGCAATTTGAACGCCGCGCGGATGAGGCGGTTCAGACCGGGCTCGGTCTGACCCATTTCGGCCAGAAACACCAAGCGGTCTTCGTCGTCCATTTCAGACAACTCGGCCTCAATCTTGGCGCAAATGGCCACCACCGGCGCGTTCTGGCTGGCGGCGTACTCGCGCAACCGGTCCAGGTAAGGGTTGTTCTCGAAGCCTGTTTCGCTCACGTTGCCCACGAACATCGCGGGCTTGGCCGTGATGAGACAGATGGGTTTGAGCAGCGCTTTTTCTTCGTCGGAAAAATCAATGCCACGCACAGGCTTGCCCTGGTTCAACGCCGCTTGGCATTTGGTGAGCATGGCCACCAGCTTGGCCGCATCCTTGTCGTTGCCGCTGCGGGCGGCCTTGCCAAAGCGGTGCAGGCTTTTTTCTACCGTGCCCAGGTCGGCCAGGCACAGCTCGGTCTGTATCACTTCGATGTCGGAGATGGGGTCCACCTTGCCCGAGACGTGAATCACGTTGTCGTCTTCGAAGCAGCGCACCACGTTGACAATGGCGTCGGTTTCGCGGATGTGGGCCAAAAACTGGTTGCCCAGGCCTTCGCCCTGGCTGGCCCCAGCCACCAAACCAGCAATGTCCACAAATTCCACGATGGCGGGAACAATGCGCTCAGGGATGATGATGTCCGCCAATTGCTGCAGCCGAGGGTCGGGCACCTCCACCACGCCCACATTGGGCTCAATGGTGCAAAAAGGGTAGTTCTCTGCCGCAATGCCTGCTTTGGTCAGCGCGTTGAAAAGGGTGGACTTGCCGACGTTGGGCAAGCCAACGATGCCGCATTGGAGGCTCATGAAATTTCCTTGTTGAGATAAGCCCCAGTGGCATGCTCATTGCCGGATCGGACGCCGAGCGAGCCCGAACCACATGCCGGAAGGCGATGGAGGCCCGCGCGGTCCATCCCACAAAGTGGGGTATCAGGATTTGCAAGGGTCATGCCTGGGGAAACCCACGCGATTGTAGCGACCGCCTTTTTGGGCCGGCACCCACTGTCATTGCGGCACACCGGGCCGTCCGTCACATACACCCATGGATGCACTGTGCGGCTTGAGAACAGGCCCCACCACCGGCCAAGGGCGACGATGTCAGCTGCGGTTATCGCCAGACTTCAACACCCGGGGCGTGATGAAAATCAGCATTTCAGACTTGTCGTTGGAACGGGTTCGGCTCTTGAACAGGTTGCCCAAGATGGGCACATCCCCCAGGTAGGGCACTTTGGTTTCACTTTCAGCCTCAGTGGATTCAAAAATACCTCCGATGACCACCGTACCGCCGTTTTCGACCAGCACCTGTGTCTGCACCCGTTTGGTGTTGATGGCCCGTGCGCCCAGCAAAATTTCGCCGGGGCTGTCCTTGCTGACTTCCACCTCCAGAATGATGTTGCCTTCGGGCGTGATCTGGGGTGTTACCTCCAACTTCAGAGCAGCCTTCTTGAACGAGATGGTGGTGCCGCCGTTGGGGGCCGTGGTTTGATAGGGGAACTCCACGCCCTGCTCGATGATGGCCTTGACTTGGTCCGCTGTCACCAACCGAGGGCTGGACACTATCTTGCCTCGGCTGTCCGCCTCCAACGCGGAGATTTCCAAATTCAAGAAACGGTTGGCAGAGGGTTTGAACAATGAGATGGCAAACGATGCGGCCGACACGCCGTTCAAGCCACTGGCAGGTAAGTTGAAGAAGTTGGATGACGCCGTGTTCAAGGCTGTGGCATCAAAGGCACCAGTGGTGGCCGAAATGGCGTCGTAATTGCCTGCAAAGGCCACCCGATTGCCCCCTGCCAGGCTGTACCCGGCATCGCCGCCCCGCACTCCGCGCAAATCAGCCCCCCCCAGTCGGGCGCCCAGCGATTTGCCAAACTTGTCGTCGGCTTCCACGATGCGGGCTTCAATCAGCACCTGGCGAATCGGAATATCCAATTTGGCGATCAACTCCTGCACCTGCACCAGTCGGCTGGGAATGTCGGTGACAAACAGCTGGTTGGTCCGAGGCTCGGCAATCACCCGCCCACGGGCAGACAAAATGCCAGTGCTTTGAACGGTGCCCGTTTGCCCTTGGCCTGTGCCGGTGGCGGAAGCGGTCAGTTGGGTGGCCACATCCACCGCTTTGGCATAGTTCATCTGAAAACCCTGGGTTCTCAGCGTTTCCAGGTCCTCGATGGAGGCCTTGGATTCGAGTTCACTTTTCTCGCGCGCAGCAATTTCGTCGCGGGGGGCGACCCAGATCACGTTGCCAGTTTTCCGCATGCCCAAGGCCTTGGATTGCAGGATGATCTCCAGTGCCTGATCCCAGGGCACATCCTTCAACCGCAGCGTGACCGTGCCAGTGACGGTATCGGATGTGACGATGTTGAAGTTCGTGAAATCGGCGATGACCTGCAGCAGTGAGCGTATTTCAATGCTCTGGAAATTCAAGGACAGTTTTTCACCCGAAAAACCAGGACCCGGCGTCAGTTTGGCCGGATCCACCTTAAGCTCTTTCAACTCCACCACGAACTTCGAATCACTCTGGTAGGCACTGTGCTCCCAGTTGCCCTTGGCACTGATGGTCATGCGGACGCGATCACCCACTTGGGTGGTGCTGATCGACTGTACCGCAGTACCGAAATCAGACACATCCAGTTGCCGGCGCAAGCCCTCAGGCAATGCCGTTTTCAGAAATTCCACCACCAAATCCTTGCCCGTTTGGCGAATGTCCACACCCACCTGGGTATTGGGGAGCTCAACCACAACCCGCCCCGCGTTGTCATTGCCCCGCCGGAAATCAATGTCACGCAGCGCAAGGGTTTCATTGTTTCGGTCGTCCGCAAAAACGGCCGCCCCAACTTTGCCTGAGTCACCCGCATTCGCGGCATCCAGCAACACCAGCAAGGCAGCGCCGGAAATGGTGGCCTTATAGCCCACCGACTGTTTCAAATTGAGTACCACACGTGTGCGATCTCCTGCCTGAATCACCTGCGCAGATCGAACACTGCCCTGGTTAATTTCAGTGGTACGCCTGCCTACGTTGCTGCCGTAGCCAGGGAAATCGAATGAAATGCGGGCTGGATCCTGGATGGCAAAGCTTTGGGGCATTTCCTTGATGGGTTGCGCCGTGTCGATGCGGATCAATTCTTGCCCCCCCTGCACGGATCGGGACACCCCTTTGACGCTGTTCTGCGCATGAACTTGCGCTGAAAACGCAAAAACGAACAGGCACGCGACCATTTCAAGACCACGGCGAACATTCAAGGTCCAGCCCGTCAATCGCGGGTCACACATTTGCGTCATGTTTTTCATTGCTTGTTTTCCCCTTGAAGCAAAAGTGTCACCTTGCGCTCTATCCAATCTCCAGACGAATCCTGAACGATTTCTCTCAAGACGAGTTCTCCCTCAGCCACGCTCAGCACCTTGCCAAAATTCTGACCCAAATAAGCACCTGCCCTGACTTGATAAAGCATCTTATCCACACGAACCAAGGCCACCTTCTGCCCATCGCGAAGCAAGCTGCCCACCAGACTCATGGTATCCAGGGGGAATGTTTCCAGATACTCTTTGCGCCGTGCCAACTCGGGCGCAATC
Source organism: uncultured Hydrogenophaga sp. (assembly GCA_964396895.1). Classification (GTDB taxonomy): domain Bacteria; phylum Pseudomonadota; class Gammaproteobacteria; order Burkholderiales; family Burkholderiaceae_C; genus UBA2334. The sequence goes on from CAYNGJ010000022.1 coordinate 56,781, forward strand.
AGACTGGTATTCATGATGGCGTGGCTGGCGTCCGAGCGCATGCCCATGGTCAACTTTTGCACACTGAAAGGCTCCAGTTGGTCATTCCGGCCGTAGGTCTCGGGCTGGAATTTTTTGGGCTCCGTCACTGTCTGAGTCACCGGCGTCAGGCTGTTGCGTTGGTCGGCCATCCACTGGGTGAGCTCTTCATCAGCAGACGAACCACACCCAGCCACACCCAGGAGACATACGACACCCACCCAGCCGAAACTGATTTTTTTGGTCATAGTGGTGTCGCTTTTCCTTCTGAGGCTTTTTTCTGAACCGCGATTTCTTCAGCGTCCAGGTAGCGGAAGGTTTTGACGGTGCCCTCCATGATCAACGCCGAGGGTCGCTCTTTCAGTGGCACCAAAGAAATGTCATTCAATGTGACGATGCGAGACAAATGCGCAATGTCTGAGGCGAACATCCCTACGTCGTGGTAATTGCCGGTGATTTTGATGGCGATGGGTAATTCAGCGTAATACTCGTTGACCACCACCTGGCCTGGCCTGAACAGGTCAAACTGCAAACTGCGACCCAACCCGGCCTGGTTGATGTCCGACAGCAGGGCATCCATTTCGGCTTTGCTGGGAAGCTGTTTCTCCAGTTGGGTAACGTACTGCCGGACTTCATCCAATTGTTTGCGTAGTTGTTCCAAGTTGATGGCTTGGGCCAACTTTTCACTGTAAACCACCCTCAGTTGCTGCTCATTGGCGCGCTCTGCTTGCAGCTCCTCATCCACCCCCTGCAGCCAAGTGAACCACAGCACCGCCACCATGGCGGCAAAAATCAACAGCAACATGAGCGACTTGGGCAGCGCTGGCCACTGCGATGGGTCATTCGGGTTGAGGTTGAGAAATTGGGACCTCAGTTTGCCCTGAAGCTCTTGAAAATCGATTTTGCTGGCCAGTTTCATGCTTTTGCACCCATCACCAGTTACTGCTTTTGGGGTTGTGCATCAGCGGGCTGGGCTGCCGATGGTTCTGCGCGGACAATCGATGCACGCACGGTGAAATTGGACACCCGTCGCTGTTCACGAGCGGATATGGCTTGGACAGTGGACACAATTTCAATCAATTCCGGGCGGCTCAGGTGCTTGCTTTGTGCAGACAGGTTTCGCAACAATTCCGAAACCCTTTCTTGAGATTGCGCGACACCCGACATCTGCACCGACTGCTTGTCCTGCTTCACAGACACCAGATAAACCCCATCCGGAATGTTGGTCACCAGTTCGGACAGCAGGTACACAGGTGTATTTCGATCCGACTGCAGATTTTCTACGGCCGTCTGGCGGGCCTTGAGGCGCAGAATTTCTGTTTTGAGTCCTGCAATGTCTTTGATTTGCTCGTCCAACTTGGCCGTTTCCTGGGTAAGGAGGGCGTTGCGTGCGCGTTGTGCGTCAATGTGACTCTGGTACCAGGCAAATACAGCGCCGGCCACAGCCACACCCAAAAGCGCAGCCGCCGCCGCTGAGGCCACAAACTGCTCCTTGCGTCGTTTGCGTGCCGCCTCCCTGTGTGGCAAGAGGTTGATGAGGATCATTGGTAGAACCTCCGCAGCGCCAACCCGGTGGCCGTCAGGTAGGAGGGCGCCTCCCGCGTCATTTTGGTGGCGCGGATGTGAGCACCAGTGTCCATCCCCTCAAATGGATTGGCCACCATGCAGGCGAATGACGTTTGCTCAGTGATTTCGTCTGTCAACCCTTGCAGGCTGGCTGTGCCACCCGCCAAAAGAATGTGGTCAATGCGGTTGTGCGGCGTGCTGGTGAAAAAGAACTGCAATGCCCTGGAGATTTCCTGAGCCATGCTCACCGTGAAAGGGCGGAGCACAGACTGCGTGTAATCATCGGGCAAATCCGAGGTCCGCTTCTTCAACTCTGCCTCGTCCAGGGAAAACCCGTACTGCCGCGCAATCATCTGACTGAGTTGGGCGCCTCCAAAAGCTTGGTCACGCTCGTACAGCATTTCACCATTGCAAATGACCTGCATGCTGGTGGCCACGGCACCCACCTCGAACAAGGCCACCAAAGAGTCTCGTCCGCCGCCTGGCAAGTACTCAATGATTCGAGAGGCTGCCATGCGCGAGGCATAGGGCTCGATGTCGACCACCACGGGCTTGAGTCCTGCCGCTTCCGCCAAGCCCTGCCTGTCCTGAACCTTTTCCTTGCGAGAGGCGGCAATCAAGACCTCAATGTCCCCGTCCGACGTTTCACACGGTCCCAACTCGCAAAAATCCAGACTCACTTCGTCCAGGGAAAACGGAATGTACTGATTGGCCTCGGATTCCACCTGAATTTCCAACTCGGCTTCCGACAGGCCACTGGGCAATATGATTTTTTTGGTGATCACCGCGGAAGCAGGCAGCGCGAACGCAGCATTTTTGGTGCGGCTGCCGCATTTGCGTACCACCCGTCGCACTGCATCGGCCACTTCATCGAATTTTTCGATGTTGCCATCCACAATCCAGCCTCGTTCCAGTGGCTCCAAGGCGCATCGCTCCAGCACAAACGTACCGGCCCCATTGCGGCCCAGTTCGACAACTTTCACGCTGGACATGCTGACATCAATGCCCAGAAGTGAAGCCGGTTCTCGGCTGAACAATGATGCCAAAGCGGTCAAGACTAACTCCCAGTGAATACGAAACAAGTGGACAGTCCGGTCAATGCTATCAGCAAGTACTTTGCGACCCCAATTTTTTTGCCGTTGCCCAAGCGAATGCACGTTGCCAAAAGCCGACGTGCACCACCACTTGCTGCGCGGGTTCACTTTTTATAATCAAACGCCCAAATGAAAGCACCCATGGCAGCCAGGCAGCAGAACGACGCACACCCTTCCCCCACCACCGCTGGCCCCGGACGCTGGCTGATGAGGACTTTGTTGTGGATGTCTGGCTTGGCCGTGGCGGGCGTGTTTTCCTTGCTCATGGTCATCGCGGTGGCCTTGGCAATGGCCTACCCCAACCTGCCGGAAATCACATCGCTGTCCGATTACCGCCCCAAGCTGCCCATGCGGGTGTACTCGGCCGAAGGGGAACTGCTGGCCGAATATGGGGAAGAGCGGAGGGAGCTGACGCCGATCGCGCAGATCCCGCAAGTCATGAAGAATGCGGTGCTCGCCGCTGAGGATGCCCGCTTCTTCGAGCACGGCGGGGTGGACTACGTGGGCATGGTCCGTGCCGGACTGGCCAACTTTGGCCGATCCAAGAGCCAGGGTGCATCCACCATCAGCATGCAGGTCGCCCGCAACGTGTACCTGACGGCAGAAAAAACTTACACCCGGAAAATTTACGAGGTACTGCTGACGTTCAAACTGGAACACCTGTTGACCAAGGAGCAAATCCTTGAGATCTACATGAACCAGATATTCCTCGGACACCGCGCCTACGGGTTTGCCGCCGCCGCCCAGGCGTACTACGGCAAGCCCCTGAAAGACATCACGGTGGATGAGGCCGCCATGCTCGCTGGATTACCCAAAGCGCCCTCGGCATTCAACCCCATCAGCAATCCCCGCCGCGCCCGGGCACGGCAGCTGTACATCATTGACCGCATGCTGGAGAACGGGTTCATCAACGAGGCCACCGCCCAGAAGGCCAAGGCAGCGCCAGTGAACATCCGACCCGCCAACAGCATCGAGCGCGTTCGCGGCGACTATGCCGCCGAGATGGTCCGCCAAGCCATGTTTGCCCAGTATGGCGACGAGGCCTACACCCGGGGACTGAACGTCACCACCACCATCCGCAGCGGCGAACAGCAGGTGGCCTACCGCGCCCTGCGGGCCGGCCTGATGGATTTCGAGCGGCGCCAGCACTACCGGGGACCGGAGCGTTTTGTGGCCCTGCCACCCGACGGCCCGGCGCTGGACGAGATCATCGACGATGTGCTGGCCGACCATCCCGACAACGGTGACGTGCTGGCCGCCTTGGTGCTGGACGCCACACCCAGGAAGGTGACGGTGGTCCGGCAAGACGGTCAGCCCATCGATATCACGGGCGATGGACTCAAGCCCGTTCAGTCTGGCCTGTCAGACAAGGCCCCACCCAACATCAAGCTGCGCCGTGGGGCCGTGATCCGCATGACGAGGTCGGGCAAACACGGCTGGGAAATCACCCAACTGCCCGAGGTGGAAGGTGCGTTTGTGGCCATGGACCCCCGAACGGGCGCCATCCGAGCCCTGGTCGGCGGGTTCGACTTCCAGAAAAACAAGTTCAACCACGTCACACAGGCTTGGCGCCAGCCGGGGTCCAGTTTCAAGCCCTTTGTCTATTCAGCTGCGCTGGAAAAAGGCATTTCCCCCGCCACCACGGTGTACGACACGCCACTGTTCTTCAGCGCCACCGAAACCGGTGGCAAGCCCTGGGAGCCCAAGAACTACGACGGCAAATTCGACGGACCCATGCCCATGCGCACCGCATTGGCCAAATCCAAGAACATGGTGTCCATCCGAATCCTGCAAGCGGTGGGCACCCAGAGTGCCCAGGAATGGATACAGCGTTTTGGCTTTCCCGCCGAACGCCACCCACCCTACCTGACCATGGCACTGGGTGCTGGCTCGGCAACCCCGTTGCAAATGGCTTCGGCGTACAGCGTGTTTGCCAACGGCGGCCACCTGCTGCCCCCCATGCTGATCAGCAAAATTTCCGACGCCCAGGGCAAGGTGTTGCTGGAGACACCGATGCCAACGCTGGCTGAGGTGCCCCGCGCCATCGAAGAACGCAATGCCTTCGTGATGAGCAGTCTGCTGCAGGAAATCACCCGATCCGGCACAGCTGCCCGCGCTCAAGCCACCCTGAAACGACCAGACCTGTACGGCAAAACAGGGACCACCAACGATGCCATGGACGCGTGGTTTGTGGGCTTTCAGCCCACGTTGACTGCGGCGGTGTGGGTGGGCTACGACAACCCGCGCAACCTGGGCAGCCGTGAAACAGGCGGCGGCTTGGCCTTGCCGATCTGGATTGCCTTCATGCAGGACGCCCTCAAAGGCATCCCAGTGATGGAAGTGCCAGTGCCTGAAGGCGTGGTCCACATCAACAACGACTGGTACTTCAACGAGTTCGGGCCTGGCAACAATGTCCGCGAATTGGGCAGTGAACGCAGTGCCCTGTTCCCGCCCGGCAGCGCGAATGCACCGCCGCCCGTCGCACCTGAAGAGCGCAAAAGCATTCTGGACCTGTTCCGCAACTGAGTGGCCAGGATTGGCCAACAAGGGCCAAGGCCCTGGGCTCGGCCGCTCTCCCTCACCGCAACAGTGGCCGTGCCGTGCCGTGTCAGACGGGCGGGCTGAAGCTGAGGGGCATGGCCGATTGCTCGGAGGCCACATCGCTCAGCAAGGCAAAAAACTCCACCTGGGTTTTGGTGTCCAACCAGGCACCGTTCTGCCATTGAAAGTGGTAACCACCCCGGCGAGCCGCGAGCCAGATTTCCTGCAGCGGCTTTTGCAGGTTGATGACGATCTGGCTGCTGTTTTCAAAGGTCAGCGTGATCATGCCGCCCACCCGTTGGTTGTCCACGTCGGCATCGGTGGTGTCGTTGATCGTGTCGCAGGCCTGCTCAATGGCTTCCAACGCCGCTTCTGCACGGTCCAAGTATTCAAGGTCGGTCATTACAATTCCACCATGCTGAAATGGAATGGAATTTTAGGTGGCAATCAGTCCCGGCGCTTGGCACTGGCCATCTGCGCCTGCTTCCTGGCAGGGTGTGGCCAGAAAGGCCCGCTCTATCTGCCTGCACCGCCCACCAACGCCCACCCCACGGCGGGAACATCAGTGCCCCTTGCCCCCAGCGCGGCGCCGCAACGCCATTGAAGCCGCACCGCCGACGCCACCGCCGTCGCACATGCGATATCCTATTTTGATAGCTGAAAACTGAATAAATATAAGCGCCAGAGGCACTTTTTATTCAATTTACGGCACACCATCTCACAGGCTGCCGTAACTGTGGAGACCGGACAAGAACATGTTCACGCCCAAGAAGGCAAACGTGGTGATGACCAGCCCCACCAGCGCCCACCAGGCTGAGATGGTGCCGCGCAGCCCCTTCATCAGCCGCATGTGCAACCAGGCGGCATAGTTGAGCCACACGATCAGCGCCCAGGTTTCTTTGGGGTCCCAGCTCCAATAGCCACCCCAGGCATCTGCCGCCCACAACGCACCCAACACGGTTGCGATGGTGAAGAAGGCGAAACCAATGGCAATGGCCTTGTACATCACATCGTCCAGCACCTCAAAGCTGGGCAAACGCTCGCCAATGCGCCGACGCGCAGCCAGGATACCCGCGGTCACCAGGGCAGCAATGCCAAAGTACACAAACCAATAGCTGCTGCCCGCCTCGGCGCTGGTCTGGCGAAACACCATGGGTTCGAAGCACAGCACCACGCCCAGTGCCCACAGTGGCAGCAGTTTGTACCAGCGGGTTTCAGTGGCCTGCTGCTTGATGAGGTAGGCAAACGCCACCATGGCGGCAATGGCAAAAGTGCCGTAGCCCACAAAGTTGGCGGGGACGTGGATTTTCATCCACCAGCTCTGCAGGGCCGGGATCAGCGGCTGGATCTGGTGAGCTTCGCGCACCACCGTGTACCAGAGCAAAAAGCCCACGGCCGCGCTGACCACCAACATGATGAACGCCCCCATGGACTTGGTGCGGTAAATGTCTTCGTAGTACAGGTAGAACGCCGCTGTCATCCAGCAAAACAGCACAAACACCTCGTACAGGTTGCTGACGGGGATGTGGCCGATGTCCGGCCCCATCTGGTGGCCTTCGTACCAACGCACCATGGTGCCGACCAAGGCCAGTGTCACCGCCGTCCAGGCCAGCCGGGAACCCAGGGATTCCATGGCATCGGACGACTGGCGCATGAACACACCCGCCCAATAGAACAACGTGCTCATGAAAAACAGCACGCTCATCCAGAGAATGGCCGACTGGCTGGACAAAAAGTACTTGAGCAAGAACGCCTGGTCCGCCCTGGCCAGGTCGGCCTGCCCGTTGACCTGGTACAACCAAATGGCCAGCAGCGACAACGCCGCCACACCCGCCATCAGCTTCTGCAGGGGGCGCCAGAACCAGCCAATCCAGACCAGGCTGGGCACGGTGCCCAACAAAATCGAGGCTTCGTACACATCCATGCGGTTGCCATATCGCATGAACACCGCCACGGTGGCCAGCACCAAGGCCACCGCAAACCCCCAATCGGTGGCGCTTCGGCGCGCGAAGTAGCCCTGGTTCAGGGTCAGTGTGTGCGTCTTGCCCACGGGGTCAGGCACATTCAGTGTGGTGGTGTTCATGTCGTTCTTCTTTCATTCGGACAACAAAAGCAAACGGGACCGCAGGACAGCAAACTCTTTGTCCGCCTCCATGGTTTTGCGGTTGCTGGACAGCGCCAGTGTGGCCTGCGTGGTGGGCGAACCCTTGGCGGAGTCCTGGGTTGGGGCCAGCCACACCCACACGCGCCGCTCGCGCACGTAGAGCATGGCAAACACACCCACGATGAGGAACAAACACCCCAGATAAACAATGGTCTTGCCAGGCGCGCGCGACACCTGGAACACACTGGCCTGGCGTTGGGTGAAGTCCGTCAGCATGAAGGTCATGGGCGCACCGTAAAAGAACGAGTCGCTCAGGCTCAGCACCGATTGCGTCACAAAGCCGCGCGCGGCCTCGTCTTGAGCCAGAGGTTGAAGTCCTGCCTTCGCGCGGGCCAGCTGGTTGAGCTCGAACAGCACGCCATTGAGGATGCGCACCAACACGTCGCTGGCGCGCTCGCGCTCGGCCTCCGGCACATTGGCTTCCATGAATTGGGACACCGCCTGCAACCCACCCAAGGGGTTGGGACCGGCTTTCAGGTCTTTGATCGACGGATCCACACCGGCGAACAAGGCCAGGGCGCGCTCAGCGGAAGCGGCCAGTGCCTGGTTCAGGTCGGGGCGACCCGGTTCCACCGCCTCTGCGGCATAGCGCTGCACAGCCTGGCGACGCAGGGTGGGGTCGGCCAGCGCGGCACGCAGGCGGAACCAACCATCCAGGCTGTCGGTGTCGTCAGCGGGAATGCGCAGGTAACGGAACGGGGTGCCCGTGCTGTCGCGCTTGCCCAACAAATACATGCGGTTGCCATCAATGTCCACGGGCAGCATGTAGTTGTTGAACTCGGTGGCCTGGCCGGCCGCGTCGCGCAGCTTGTACGAGAAGCTGGGACCAATGTTGCGCAGCTGCTTTTCAGTGGGCGTTTTGTTGGCGGCGCCCAGACGGCTTTCAATGGAATGCCGGAGGTCAACGGCCCGCACATCCGTGCCAGAGCCATTGCCACCCGCGAAGTTCTCCACGTTGATGACGCGCAGCCCGGTGAACTCGATGGTCATTTTCTCGCTGCCGTTGGTGAGCGAGTTGCTGCCGCCGACCACGCCGTCCAGTTGAAACGGGCGGGTGTCAGCACCCATGGGAAAAGCCTTGACCTGCAGGCTGGAGCCCCCGTCATCGAAGCTGGATTGAAAAATTTCCACCCCCATGAACTTGACCGGGTGGTTCACCATCACCCGGGCTTCGCGGGTTTCTCCGGTGGCCTTGTTCTGCAGAACAATGTCGCTGGCAAACAGCTTGGGCATGCCGGTGGAGTAGTACTCCACCACAAACTTCTTCAACTCCACCGTGAACGGCAGTTCCTGCAACAGCACCCCGGTGGGTTGCGACAGGATGGCCACGTGCGCGTTGTTCCCTTCGGTCACCAGCAGGTTGCCGCGAAAGGTGGGGTTGCTCAGGGGCAAGCGGTGCTGCTCGGGCACATCGGAGATCAGCCCCCCGCCCGAAAACACCGATTTGCCATTGAACAGCATCTGTGCCCGGACGATCAGGTCACCGTCCAGCAACCCCCCGATACAGATCAACACAATGGCGCTGTGGGCCGCCAGGTATCCCAGCTTGTTGGCGGTCCCAGTTTTGGCCGCCACCATCCAGCCCTCTGCACCGGCGGATTCGCGCTGCTGGAGCTTGACCTTCCAGCCAGACCCGACCAGCGCCTGACCCACCCGCTCGGCCTGGGCACGCGCGCTGCCATTCAGGGTGGCTTCGGCACGGTGACCAAACGCTTTCAGGCTTTGTTCTCGGATGTTCTCTTTGTAGGCCTTGAAATCGGTCAGAATTTTGGGCGTGTTGCGGGCGATGCACAGCGTTGTGCTGACCACCAGAAACGCCAGAATCAACAAAAACCACCAGGCGCTGTACACCGCGTACAGACTGAGCCGGGCAAACACCTCGGACCAAAACGGACCGAACTGGTTGACGTAGTTGTTCATGGGCTCCTGCTGCTTGAGCACGGTGCCAATGACTGAGGCAATGCAGATGACGGTCAGCAACGAAATGGCAAACCGCATGGAGGACAACAGCTCCACCCCGTTGCTGAGCCAGCGGGAAGGGCTTTTGACGCTCAGGCCTTCGGTCGTGACGGTCATGCAGGAATCCGGAACAAAAAAGCAGGGCTTTGGAAAAAGAAAAGGGCGGATCAGTGACCTGACCCGCCCGCTCTTGGAAGCTGGCTGCTGGGAAAGGTTCAATGCGCGTCGTTCAACGAAGGTTCAACGGCGGCATTGTGCCCAGCAATATTAATGATGGCTTATATACACCCAGATGACCCAAGGGCAATCGGGGTGCGGCGGCTCAACGCAAACCGGCGATGTAGTCGGAAACCGCTTTGATTTCACGGTCATTCATTTTGGCCGCCACCATGGTCATTTGCGTGCTGTTCTTGCGCACGCCATCGCGGAAAGCCACCAGCTGGCTGGCCGTGTAGTCGGCGTGCTGGCCACTCAGGCGAGGGTACTGCGCGGGAATGCCCGCACCATTGGCGCTGTGGCAGCCCGCACAGGCGGCCACCTGGCGGTCAGGAATGCCACCGCGGTAGATGCGCTCGCCCAACGTCACCAAGTCTTTGTTAACGGCAGAGCCCAGCTTGCCTTTTTGGGAGGCCAACCAGTGGGAGATGTTGCGCATGTCATCGTCCGACAGCATGGAGGCAAACCCCACCATGACCGCGTTCTCGCGCTTGCCGGTTTTGAACTCGTGCAACTGCTTGACCAGGTACTCGGGGTGCTGCTGAGCCAGCTTGGGGTTGACGGGGGTGGTGGAGTTGCCGTCCGCCGCATGGCAGGCCACACACACTTGCCCGTACTGGGCGGCACCTTTGGCCAGGTCAGGCTTGGCTGTCTGGCCGTGTGCAGCCAGTGAAGCCGCAGCGAGGGCAGCGGCGCCGAAGTAGGTAACAAACAATTTCATGACGTGTGCTGATGGTTTGAGCGATGATGGGCGGCTGGGCCGTGGAACCACTGCGGTACAGGAAAAAACCAGCGGATTTTACAATGCCGCTTTGCAAAGCCCCAGAATGACCGAGCCTTCTACTTCACACCACCCGTCGGGCGAGCCGCCTGCCACCGCCGATGCCAAGACCGCCAACGGTTGGTTGCACACCGCACGCTTCCTGACCACCGCGCCCCAATTGGAGCACCTGCCGCCGCTGGACGTCCCGGAAATTGCCTTTGTGGGACGCTCGAATGCCGGCAAATCCACCTGCATCAACACCCTCACCCAGCAAAAGCGCTTGGCCTTTGCCTCCAAAACACCCGGACGCACCCAGAGCATCAACCTGTTTTCGCTGGGCAAACACAACGTGACCGATGCCGTGCTGGCCGACCTGCCCGGCTATGGCTATGCCGCCGTGCCCAAAGAGGCCAAGCTGCGCTGGCAGCGCGTGATGGCCAACTACCTGCGCACCCGCCCCAACCTGCGCGCCGTGGTCATGATGACCGACCCCCGCCTGGGGCTGACCGAGCTGGACGACATCCTGCTGGACGTGATCCGTCCACGCGTGGAAGAGGGACTGAAATTCCTGGTGCTGCTGACCAAGTCCGACAAGCTCACCCGGATGGAGGGGCAGAAAGTGCTGTCCATCACCAAACTGCAAAGTGGCGGTGGCGAGGTCATGCTGTTTTCGGCCCTGAAAAAAAGTGGGGTCGATGAAGTCGCCCAACTGTTGTGGCAATGGGCCCACCTGCCCAACGCCGCCAAACCCGCAGCTGACGCTGAAGCGACTGCCGACGTGGCGTCGGCTGACCAGAATGGGGACGATGCACCCCACACCGCCCCCGATTGAGACCTGTACCCACACCCTGCCCCACGGCATTGACCTGAGTTGCCGGGTGACCGGCCCACCCGGCGCGCCGGTGCTGCTGTTTGTGCACGGTTTTCCGGAAGCAGCGTTTGTGTGGGACGGCTTGCTGCAACACTTTGCGGCCACCGAGAACGGCGGCTACCGCTGCGTGGCCCCCAATTTGCGCGGCTACGAACATTCCAGCGCCCCCACAGACGTAGCCCAATACCGCGCCAAGCACCTGGTGCAAGACCTGCAGGCCCTCGTTGCGCTGGAGGCCGGGCCATCGACACCACTGGCTGCGCTGGTGGCCCACGACTGGGGCGGGGCCGTGGCCTGGAACCTGGCCGCCACACAACCGCAGTGCCTGCAGCGCCTGAGCATCCTCAACTCGCCGCACCCCGCCACTTTTTTGCGCGAATTGCAGCACTCGCCCACGCAGCAAGCGGCCAGTGCCTACATGAACTTTCTGGCCCGGCCCGACGCGCCCGAGCGGCTGGCACAGGACGACTTTCGTCGCCTGTGGGTATTTTTCGAAGACATGGGCGCCACCGACGGCCCCCACGCCTGGTTGACGCCCGAGTTGCGCGAGCGCTACCGCGAACTGTGGTCGCTGGGCTTGCAGGGTCCCTGCCACTACTACGGCGCCTCGCCCCTGCGCCCCGCCACCGATGACTCACCCAACGTGCGCGGGCTGAGCCTGCCCGACGCCCTGTGCCGCGTGGATGTGCCCACCCAGGTGATTTGGGGGATGAACGACACTGCCTTGCCCCCCAGCCTGCTGGACGGACTGGGCCACTGGGTGCCACAGTTGCGCGTGGACCGGGTGGCAGATGCCACACACTGGCTGGTGCACGAGCAACCTGATCGCGTGGCGGCGCTGCTGGAAGAGTTCCTCAAAACGTAGCTGTAAAGTCAATGGCATCAAGCGCTGAGTGGGATTTTTATCTATAAAACGCCCCATGCAGTTGCCCCCCGACACTTGGCCGGCCTCAGCGTTCGTACACCGAGGGTTCGTTGGCCGGTCGGGTCTTGAAGCGCTTGTGCACCCAGTAGTACTGCTCGGGCATGGTCAGTATGCGCTGGGCCAGTTCGTCGTTCATGCGCTGCACGTCGGCGTGCAGGTCGGCACTGGGGTATTGCGTCCACACGGGGCCCACCTCCACGTCATAGCCGTTGGGCGTCAGGCGGGCCGTCACACACAGCACCTGGGCCTTGCCCAGCCGCGCCAGCCGGGGCAATGACGTGAGGGTGGCCGCCGGGACGCCAAAGAACGAGGCCCACACCGAATCCCCCAAACCATGGTCCATGTCGGGCAGCAGGTACAGGGGGCACCCGTCGCGAATGGCCGTGCCCAACGGTTTCAGGCCCTGCCACTTGGAGACCACCTGCGGCTCGCCAAAGCGCTGGCGACCGCGGGCCATCCAGGCATCGACCACCGCGTTTTTCTGCGGGGCGTACAGACCGCACAGCTTGCGCGGCAAGTGCACGGTCAAGGCCGTCCAGCCGGCATCCATGCCCACAAAGTGGGGGGCAAACACCACCGTGGGCGCACTGCCCGCCAGCGCCGCCAGGTCACCCACCAGCCGCAACCGCCGGGCCACCACGGCACGGGACGCCTCCCACAGCCAACCCCGATCCAGCCAGGCCTGGGCAAAACACACAAAGTGCGCCTTCACCGCAGCGCGGCGCTGCGCCTCGGTTTGCTCGGGGAAACACAAGCGCCAGTTGGTCAAGGCGATGTGGCGGCGTTTGGACACCACCGCGTACAGCACCCGCCCCAACACCCAGCCCAAGGCGCGCAGCCAGGGCAGCGGCAGGCGCGCCAAGGCCACCATGACCGCGAGGTTGGCGCGTTGCACCGCCGTTTTCAGCCCGCTCATGCCGCGGTCTCCCGGGGAGCTTTGTAGCGGTGGTAACCCCACAGGTACTGGGCGGGGTAGGCCAGCACCAGGTCGGCCATGGCCTGGTTGATGGCGGTGGCGGCGGCCAGCGCATCGGTGGGCAAGGCTTGTGCCAAGGGTTGCACATGCACCACAAACCCCCTGCCCCAACCCAGGCGCTCGCCCCAGGCCAGCAACACGGTCGTGTGCGGCGTTTGCGCCAGGCGGCCACTCAGGGTCATGGTGTAGGCGGGTTGGCCAAAAAACGGCGCCCACACCCCTTGGCCCATGGGCGGCACCTGATCGGGCAACAGCCCCACCGCTGAGCCACCCTTCAAGGCCTTGACCAGCTGCTTGACCCCCGCCAGTGTGGTGGGCGCGGTCTCCAGCCCCGGGCGCTGGCGGGCGGCCTGCACCACGGCGCGCAGCCACGCTTGGCGCGGGGGACGAAACAGCACCGTCATGGGCTTGCTCAAGGGCGCGCCCACCTGCTCGGCATAGGCGCGCGCCGTGATCTCAAAACACCCCATGTGCGGGGTCAGAAACAGAATACCGTGACCCTTGGCCTGGGCCGCCTCGATGTGCGCCAGCCCCTGCATGCGCGCGGCCACTGGCCGCCCCAGCCACAGGCGGGGCAATTCGGCCACCATGCAGCCGGCCTGGGCCACGGAGGCCAGGGCCTGCACGCGCGGCACACCGGCCAGCCTGGCGTTGGCCAGCAGGTGGCGGCGGTATGTGGGCGATGCGGCAAACACCACCCAGCCCAGCACCGCGCCCACGGCGTGCAGCGCCCACAACGGCCAGTGGCTGAGCCACCGGAACAGGCCCATCATGGGCAGTCCCCTGACAAGGTTGGCACGGCGCCGAAACGGCCCCGTGGGGCAGGCATTTCACGGTGAGCAAGCATGGTTTGAGCAGAAAAATCTGGGGCAGTCCCCACACGGGCCACGGGATGGGTGCGCAGGGTATCAACCGGGCAACAACCTTGGGGGCAGCGGTGGCATGGCACACCCGCTGCTGGACGCTGAATTACACTTGAAACGTCGTCGAGTTACTGAACAACTTGCGGGACGACGGTGCACCCAGTCGGTGCGCCAGGGCCAATGCCTTTCAGGTACCAGGTCAATCCACCGCTAAAGCGTTCGCCAGCGCTCCGGCACCAGGCGAAACGCCTTGTCCACATTGCACACCCTTGCACGGAGTTTATTCAAATGGCGAACGACTTTCTTTTCACCTCCGAATCCGTCTCTGAGGGCCACCCCGACAAGGTGGCCGATCAGATTTCCGACGCGATCCTGGATGCCATCTTCACCCAAGACCCCCGCAGCCGCGTGGCCGCCGAAACCCTGACCAACACCGGTCTGGTGGTGCTGGCCGGTGAAATCACCACCAACGCGCACGTGGACTACATCCAGGTGGCGCGCGACACCATCAAGCGCATCGGCTACGACAACACCGAGTACGGCATCGACTACAA
>CAYNGJ010000023.1:0-67382 GCA_964396895.1 uncultured Hydrogenophaga sp.
AACAACACCACAATATCGTTATAAATCAATGGGTTATGAATATTTCAGGGTGGACGACTGAGCAAGCCAAGGGATATCTTGATGCGTTTTTCGTTATACCAGCGGATATAGGCGTGGACGAGCTGGACCGCCCGATGGGGCTGGACGCCGGCGCCGACGACTATGTGTGCAAACCCTTCAGCCCGCGCGAGGTGATGGCGCGGGTGCGCGCCCAGCTGCGCCGCGCCCAGGGCCGCCTGAGCCCGCAACCCGTGCCCTGGGTGATCGACAACGACCGCCTGCGCGTCGCCTGGCACGGCGAGTGGCTGGCCCTGACGGTGGTGGAGTTCCGCATGCTGCGGCTGATGCTGGGTCAGCCGGGGGCGTGTTCTCACGGGCACAACTGCTGGAGAGCGCGCACGCCGACGCCCGCGACGTGAGCGACCGCGCCATTGACAGCCACATCAAGAACCTGCGCCGCAAAATGGCCGCCGCGACCCCCGACAGCGCCAGCAGCCCTGGCATCGCCTCGGTGTACGGGGTGGGCTACTGTGTGGACGTGCCCCCAGCAGCTTGAACAAAACAAGAGCTTAAAACCCAATTTTATCAAGCGCTGTATGCCGTTTTTGCTTGAAATTAGCGCACATCCACCACCGTTTTGCCCACCGGGGCCAGCGTCAGCGCCGCCAGCTTGAGGTGCTGCCAACCAAACGGGATGCCAATGATGGTGACGAACAGCGCCAGCGCGGTCAGCAGATGCCCGATGGCCAGCCAGACACCGGCCAACACAAACCAGACCACATTGCCCAGCAGGCCCAGGGCGCCCGTGCCAATGTCGTCGGCGCCGGTGACCGAGCGACGGTCCACGGCCTCTTTGCCAAACGGGAAGAAGGTGAACTGCCCGATGACAAAACAGGCCTTGGCCCACGGAATGCCCACGATGGTGAGGGCACACAGCAGGCCTGCCAGCCACCAGCCCAGGCCCATCCACACGCCGCCAAAAATGAACCAGAGGATGTTGAGAAGGGTGCTCATGGGGTGTCCTGAGGGGAAGGGGGAACAGGGGGGTCAGCGGGGGTGTCCAGCCAGTAGCCCTGGGCCAGGGCCAATGTGTATTCGGCAAACGGCCCTTCGATGCTCAGGCAGTCGGGCAGTTCGGAGGGGCGCTTCAGGTACACATGGGCGAGCAGGCGCACCGTGTCGTCGTGCGTGGCCACCAGCTCCACCTCAGCGCGCACATAGCCGGTGGGCAAATGGACTTCTTCAAACGCGTCCATTTCCACCAGCTCGTGCGGGTCCACCTCGAACACCTGGCCCACCACCGGGTGCCCCTGCCCCGGGCTGTCGAGCAGCCAGGGCGCGCGGTCTTCGGTGGCCAGCCTGACCACATAAAACGGGTAGGGCTGGCGGGTTCGGAAGGTGCCCGCCAGCCGCCGACCCGCGTTGCGCCAGTGGTTGGGGAAGCCCTCTTTCAGCGTGCCGTAAACAAAGATGTGGGTGGGCATGGGGTATGGTCGGTCAAGCACTGCAACGCGGTGCGGCGCAAACTCACTTGGGTGGGCGGTGCAGGGCGCAGAGCTTGTTGCCGTCGGGGTCGCGCAGGTAAGCCAGGTAGAGCCGACCGGCGCCCTCGCCGCGCCAGCCGGGCGGGTCCTCGCAGGTGCTGCCACCCTGGGCCAGGCCAGCGGCGTGCCAGGCATTGGCCTGCTCGGTGGAAGTCGTGGCAAAACCGATGGTGCTGCCGTTGCCATGGCAAGCGGGC
Source organism: uncultured Hydrogenophaga sp. (assembly GCA_964396895.1). GTDB lineage: Bacteria > Pseudomonadota > Gammaproteobacteria > Burkholderiales > Burkholderiaceae_C > UBA2334. Next base: position 1,742 of record CAYNGJ010000023.1, read on the forward strand.
TCACCGTTGATGGGCGTGGTGATGCCGAAAGTGCCCGTGGGGCTGCGGTAGAAGTAGCGCTGGACACCGGCTGCGCTGGTGTTGGCCACACCGGGCGCAATGCCCAATGTGCCCAGGGTGGCGTCGTAAAAGCGCTGGGCGGCGGCGAGGTCGCTGACGCCGACCATGACGTGACTGAACATGCGTGTCTCCTGAAAGTTAGCCTCCTGGCAATGACCGGGATGGCGGGGGTTGAAATGCGTCCAATAAAGGCTTGCATCCCAGGCTTCGGGTCAAAACCGTGGGGGCCAGGGGCTTGTCGGTGGCCTCAGTCGGCCAGTGTGGCATAGGCCAAGTGGCGAAACAGGGCGCGAATGGTGTCGCGCTGGTTGGGTGCCTGTGTCATGAGGATGCCAAAAAAGTCTTGCTCGGGGTCCACAAAAAAGGTGGTGCCTGCAATGCCACCCCAGTGGTAGGTGCCCACCGAGCCGGGCATGGTGCACACGCCTGCGTGGGTGCGCACGGCAAAACCCAGGCCAAACCCGTGGCCGGGAGGCAGCAGGTCGTCGTGGCTGGGCAGGGTGCCCAGGTGGTCGGCGGTCATGTGGTCCACGGTGGCCGAGCCCAGCAGGCGCACGCCGTCCAGCTGACCCCGGTTGAGCATGAACTGCAAAAACCGGGCGTAGTCACCGCTGGTGGACATCAGGCCGCCACCGCCCGACTCCATGGCGGGCACCTGCCGGGGGTCGAGGACGCGCAGGGGTATGCCGCCATCGGGGTCGTGGGCAAAGGGCTCTGCAATGCGGTGGTGGTCGTGCTCGGGCACCACAAACGCGGTGTCCCCCATGCCCAGGGGTTCAAACAGGGTGGCCCGCAAATGCTGGCCCAGCGTTTGCCCGCTCACCACCTCGACCAGGCGGCCCAACACATCGGTGGCGCGGCTGTAGGCCCATCGCGTGCCGGGTTGGTGGTGCAGCGGCATAGCGGCCAGGGTCTGGCTGAACTCGGCGTTGCTGCGGGTGCGGGCACCAATTTGCGCTTGCGCGTACAGCCGCTGCACGGGGGCGGTGCCCAAAAATTCGTAGGTGAAGCCTGCGGTGTGGCGCAGCAGGTCTTGCACGGTGGCGGGCTGGGCCACGGGTTGCCGTTGCACGCCATCGGGCGTGTCCACCGCCACCTGCTGGTTCGCAAACTCGGGCAGGTGTTTGGCCACCGGGTCGCTCAGCAGCAAATGGCCTTGCTCCACCAGCATCAGGGTGGCCACCGAGACCACGGGCTTGGTCATGGAGTAGATGCGAAACACCGCTTCGGTGCCCATGGGCGCGCCACGGCCAGGGTCAAGCTGGCCCACGGCCTGGTGCAGGGCCACACGGCCATGGCGGGCCAGCAGCACCACCGCACCGGGGATGTAGCCCCTGTCCACCTCGCGCTGCAACACCTGCACCACGCGCCGGGTGCGCTCGGGACACAGGCCCAGGTCAGCGGGGGCGGCGGTGGGCAAGGGAAGGGGGGTGCAGGGCATGGGCTTTCCTGTGGACGCGGGGCTGACAGCAGCCCATCTTACAAAGCCCAAGATACCCCGAGTGTGCTCAGTCCTTGGTCACGATGTAGACACTCAGGTTCAGCCCTTCTGACTGCTGGTAGTCCTGCATTTTTTCGATGAGTTTGGGCCCCAGCTCGTGGTCCGCACCCAGCAGCAGCGCGCCTTCGCGGCTGACAAAGTCGCGCGTGAGGATCATGCCGGGCTGGAGATCGGCCACCAGCACCTGGCGCTCTTTGGACGGGGGTTTGGGTGGCGTGGCGGTGAGGGCGAACAGGGCATCCAACACCATGGGGTCGTAGCGTTTGCCACGGTCTTTTTCCATGATCTGGCGCGCTTCATTGGGCGTGAACTTCTGGGCAGAGAAGGTGCCAATCTGCAGGCTGTCGTAGTCGTTGGCCACCGCCAGGATGCGGGCACCGGCGGGAATGTCGTTGCCCTTGAGGCCGTCGGGAAAACCCAGGCCGTCGTAGCGCTCGTGGTGCAGGCGCATGAACTTGGTGGCCGGGGCCAACTCCTCCAAGGACATCAGCGCGTGCTCGCCAGTCAAGGGGTGTTTGCGGTAGACCACCAACTCGTCGGGGGTCATGGTGCGCATGGGTTTGGCCAGCAGCTTGTCGGGGAAGCCGATCTTGCCGATGTCGTGCAGCATGCCGGCAAAAAATACGTTTTGGGTGGTCTTGGCATCCAACCCCAACTTGGTGGACAGGTTGCGCGCCAGCGTGGCCACCCGCCGCGAGTGTCCGGCCAACATGGGGTGACGCAACTCGATGAAGCTGGTGAAAATTTTCAGCGCGTTGATGAAATTGACCTTGAGCTTCTCATTGGCCTGATGAAGCTCGGCCGTGCGCGCCAGCACCTTGGCCTCCAGGGTTTCGTTGAGCAAGCGCAATGCCTCGTTTTGCTGTTGGGTCAGGGCTTCCAGCCGCTTTTTTTCCCGCTCCAGGGCCTTTCGCTCCAGTGCTTGGCGCACGGTGAGCAGCATGTCGCCATCGGTCCAGGGTTTGGTGACGTAGCGGTAGATTTCGCCCTGGTTGATGGCGTCGATGGTGGAGGCCATGTCGGCATAGCCCGTCAGCAAAATGCGCACCGCGTCGGGCCAACCGTTTTTGACGGTCTTCAGAAACTGCGCACCGTCCATGTGGGGCATGCGCATGTCGGAGATGACCAGGTCCACGCTTTCCTTGGCCAGTGTCTCCAGCCCCTGCGCGCCGCCCTCTGCCACCAGCACCCGGTAGCCTGCCGGCCGAAACAGGCGGCGCAGGGCGGACAAGATGTTGGGCTCGTCGTCCACACACAGCACCGTCCACTGGGGTTCTGTGGGAACAGCTTGTGCCGTGGGTGGTACCGCCGGGTCGGCGGTTTGTGGCTCAGGCATCTGCGGCGTCCTCCTGGGCAGGTTCTGCGGATTGGTGAATGGGCAGTTCTATGCGAAACGTGGTGCCCTGGCCCACCACGCTGTGCACGGTGATGTTGCCGTGGTGCTTTTGAATGATGCCGTAGGACAGTGACAGGCCCAGCCCAGTGCCCTGGCCCACGGGTTTGGTGGTGAAAAAGGGGTCAAAAATGCGGTTGAGGTGGTCGGGTGAAATGCCGCTGCCGTTGTCGGAAAAGGTCAACCAAACCCGGTCGCCCTCGGCGCCCGTGGTGATGGTGATGGTGCCCCGCTGCTCACCCATGGCATGGGCGGCGTTGACCATGAGGTTCATGAACACCTGATTGAGCTGCGACGGCAAGCACTCCACCAGGGGCAAGTCCCCGTAGACCTTGACCACGTCGGCCTTGTACTTGATTTCGTTGTTGACGATGTTGAGGGTGGAGTTAAGTCCATCGTGCAGGTTGGCCGTTTGAAAATCCTGGCTGCTGTCCACCCTGGAAAAATCCTTGAGGTCTTGCACAATTTTTTTGACGCGGGTGATGCCTTCTTGCGACTCGCTGATGAGGGCCGGCATGTCTTCGCGCAAAAAAGCCACGTCAATTTTTTGCCGCAGGGCCTCGATGTCTGCGTTGGTTGGCAATCGCTCGTAAGCGGTGAGCAGGCCCAGCAGGTCATTCATGTAGGTCTGCAAGGACCCGATGTTGGAATGCACGTAACCGATGGGGTTGTTGATTTCGTGCGCCACCCCCGCCGCCAACTGGCCAATGGAGGCCAATTTTTCGGACTGTGCCAACTGGGCGGTGGCGGTGTTGAGTTGGCTGGTGCGCTCGCTGACCAGCCGCTCCAGGTTGTCGTTGGCGGCTTTCAACTGGATTTCGGCCTGCTTGCGCTCGGTCACGTCCACCAGGGTTTCCACCGCGCCGATGACCTGTCCCTTGAGGTTTCGCACCGGGGCCGCCGTGAATTCCAACCAGCGGCCGTTGCGACCCATGTGGCTGAACAGGCCTGTGCCTTCGTAGGCGTCGGGCACGATGGACGAGCGCTTGTAGGCGTTGACGTAGTACTTGGCCACCTCGGCATCTTCGGCACCCGACACCATCAGATCCGCCAGGATGGGGCGCGCCTCGGGGTAAAAGGCCATCCACTGGTTCTGGGTGCCCACCATGTCCTGCGACTTGAAGCCCGTGACCAGTTCGCAGGCCCGGTTCCAATGGGTGATGGTGTGCTTGCCATCGATCACGATGGTGGGCACCGGGTTGCCGTCGATGATCTGCGCCAGGATGCGGCGCATGTGGGCCTGGGCGGCCAGGTTCTGGCGCTGGGCGGTCTGGTCCACGTAGGTGTCCAGCACGGTCAGCTGGCCGTCCACCGGCAGCAGACCCACGGTCTGCTCCACCATGCGGAGTTTGCCACTGGCCGTCAGCAGGGTGTTTTCGAACCGGGTGTGGGTGGTATCCCCTCGCAACCTGGCCTCTATGTGTTGCGCCAATTGCTCGCGGTGGTCGGGGTGGGTGAGCGCTTCGTAGGGCAATTTTTTGATGGCAGACAGGGTGTGGCCCGTGAGGCTGAGCGCGGCCTGGTTGGCGTACACCACACGGCCCTCCCGGTGCAGGATGACGGGTGTGCCCAAGCCTTCCAGCATGCCAAAAAAACTGTCCTGCGGGTTGGACACCAACACCGGAAAGTCCAGCCGCCTGGCCGACGAGGTGCCCAGAATCAGCACGTGCTCCAGCACGCCCTCGGGCGACTTCAGGGGTACCACCGTGGTCTGCACCAGCATGGTATTGCCATCGGCTTTTTTCAGCAGCATTTTGCCCAGCCAACAGCGGCTGTTGGCCACGTAACCCAGCACATCTGCGGCGCTGGAGCCATCACCGCTTTCGGACGCAATGGCCTGCAGCGGTTGGCCCGCCAAGCCGCCGACCGTGTGGCCCAGGGCCCTGGCCATGTGGTCGTTGACCAGGGCCAGCTGGCCACTGGGGTGCACCACGGCCACCATGAACCCTTCCATCAAGGCAGCGGACAGGCCACTCATCAGTGAATCGTCGGAGGTGAGAGAAGGCATGGGCACTTTCCGTCGGAAGCGTCAGGGTAACAGCTGTCGGCACACCAGTTGGTAGGTGGCTTCTATGTCGGAGAGCAAGGCGTCGCTGTCGGTCCAGTCCAGGTTGAGGCGTCGCCAAGCATCGGGATGGATGTTGGGCACCTGGTCGTCAGGGTCCTCCAGCAAGTCAAGGGCATGGGCCACGGCGTTGGCCACTTGCACCAGGCACACCAGATCGTCAGCCTCGAGGTGGCCACAGTCGTGGTGCAGGGCCATGGTGCGGCTGAGCGTCGGGGGCAACCTCCACTGCGCCGCGAGCATGCTGCCCACCTGGCAATGGTCAAATCCCCACACACGACGCTCTGCCAGCAGCAGGGGGGCCACCTCTTCCTCAGTGTGGCGAAGGTCCGGGTCGTCCTGACCTTGCACACCCAGCCGGTAACGCTGCGGGTCCAGCATGGCCATGACCAGACGACCAATGTCGTGCAGCAGCCCCGCCGTGAAGGCGGTGTCGGCACTCAACCGCGCGCGCGGGGCAAGTTTTCGGGCACACACCGCCACCGCCACTGCGTGCTTCCAGTGCTGCGTCAGGGTGTGCTGCAACTGAGGATCCTGGCTGCGGAACTGCTCCATGACCACCGCTGCCAGCACCATGGACTGCAAACTCCGCAGCCCCACCAGGGTCACAGCGTGGCCCACCGAATCCACCTGTTGGGGCAATCCGTAAAAGGACGAGTTGGCCACCCGCAAAGTACGTGCGGAAATGAGCACATCACTCTCCACCAAACGGATCAGTTCACCCATGTCGGGGTCGTCCGCGGTGACGGCCATCAGCAAATGGCTGCGGTTGGGTGACAGGATGGCCAGCTTGTTCAGTCGGGTGGCCAGTTCGTCCAAGCTCATGGGCGTCATACTGCGTCCCCTTCCCGGTAACGCTGCACCATGTCCCTCAGTGCCTTCATCGCGGGAGAAGGTTGGGCGTGTCGGAACAGCCAGTCCAGCCGCTGACGGACTGCAGCCAGATCAGTCGCTCTGCGGGCGGCGGCCGTGGCTTCGTGCACGTCAGCGTCGAGAGGCGTGGCGTTGGGTTGTGTGGGTGGGTTCATGGTTGTGGACTCCCTGAAGGCAAAAACGTGAGCAACCACCCCCTGGCACGCGACTTGGCACCCATGCGGGCGCAATGCACCGTCCAGGACACACCATCCACGCTCAACACGCGGGACGCGCCGGCCTCAAAAGCCGTCAGACCCGGATCCAGGATGGCGAGGGCCGGAATTTCTTGCAGCAGCACGCCGGGAACAGCGTCGGGGACCACGCGCTGGGACGCGGTGTTGACCAGCACCACCAGGCCTTCGTCGTCCACACCTAGCATGGGAATGGGCAAGGCATCCATCACCTCATGGGACACGCCCATCAGCACCTTGTCTTGCTCCAAGCGGCGCTGCTGGTCGTGGGACAGCCCCCTGAGCTGTTCGTGGGCGGTCAACAGCCCACGGTGGGCCTGGGCCAGTTCCGCCTGCAGCCTGAGGTTGTCATCTTCCAGCCCTTTCTGGCGGAAGGCTTCGGCAATGTTGGCCCGCAACAGCTCGTCGTCCCAAGGTTTGGTCATGAACTTGTAGACCGAGCCTTCATTGATGGCATCGGTCACCGACTGCAGCTCGGTGTAGCCCGACAACACCATGCGCACCGACTGCGGCGACACCTGTTTGGCCTGGCGCAAAAACTCTACGCCGCTCATGCCCGGCATGCGCTGGTCGGACACGATCACATCCACCCGCGTGGTGGCCAGGATGTCCAGCCCCTCCTGACCGCTGGCGGCGGTCAGGAGGTGGTAGCCATCCCGTCGCAGCAGGCGCTTGAGGGCAGTGAGGATGAATGCTTCATCGTCCACCAGCAACAAAGTGGGAATGGGAGTGTCCATGCCAGTGCATGGTACGCCTCAGCTGCGGGGATTCAATACACCCAAAGTAGGGGTTTATATTGATCCAGTCCGAACCACATTCACCCCGCCACACACCACCACCAGCACCCGCTGGGCCTTAGGCAGTCGCAGCGGGACCGCGTCAAGTGCCGCCAGTGCGGCGCCACAGGCGGGTTCCACCCACACGCGGTGGTCGGTCAAAAAACGGTCGCAGGCATCCAGCGCCTGTTCGTCGCTCATCACCACGGGGTGAATGGTGTGACGGTGTGTCCAGGAAAAGGCCTGCTCACACACCTGCCTGGCCCCCAGGGACGTGGCCACGCTGGTGATGGCGGGCAAAACCACGCGCTCTCCGGCGGCCACGGCCTGCGCCAATGAATCTGCGCCCCGTGTCTCGGCGGCCAGCACGGGCACATGGCCCCAACCGTGGCGGTGCATGCCTTGCAACACCCCGCTGAGCAGGCCGCCACCGCCCACGGCCAGCACCACGGCATCGGGGGGCGCTGCGTTGGCCTGGGCCACTTCGTCCACCAAGGTGGCGTGGCCTTGCCACAACAAGGGGTCGTCAAACGGGTGTATGAATGCGTCGGTGGGCCCCAACCTGGCCTGCGCCAGGTCGTTGGCCTCTTGCCAAGAGGCACCGTGCACCGTGAGGCGTGCACCCTGTTCGGCGATGAGTTCGCGAGCCCTGGCGGGGGTGGTCTGCGGCACAAACACGTCCACCGGCACACCCAGCAAACGCCCGGCATGGGCCACGGCAATGCCGGCGTTGCCGCCCGACGAAGACACCAATCGGGTGGCACCCTGGGCCACCCGTGTTTGGCAGGCCAAACCCACGCCGCGCAGCTTGAACGAGCCCGAGGGCTGCAACGCCTCCATCTTCAGCCACACCTCGCAGCCCGTGCGTGCCGTCAGCGGCAACGACATCAGCAGTGGTGTGGCAATGTGCAAAGCTGCTTGACCCGACAACGCGCTCACCGACGGTGTTGGCAACGGCGTGGCCGAGGTCATTTGGGATCGGGCAACTCGATCTTGACTTCCAACACCTCCAGGTTGCCCTGGCGTTCCAGGTTGACTTTGATGTCGTCTGGGTTGATCTTGATGTACTTGCTGATCACGGCGATCAGCTCGCGTTGCAAGTCGGGCAAGTAATCGGGCTCGGCTGCGTTGCGGCCACTGCGTTCGTGGGCCAGGATGATTTGCAGCCGTTCCTTGGCCACACTGGCGGTTTTTTTCTTCTCGCCCAGCAAAAAAGACAGGAAGGACATGCTCACTTCCCTCCGAACAGGCGCTTGAAGAAGCCGGGTTTTTCTGCGTCGATGAAGCGAAGGGGTTTGTCCTCGCCCAGGAAGCGGGCGACCACGTCTTTGTAGGCCTCTGACACATCACTGCCCTGCAAATGCACGGCAGGCGTGCCCTGGTTGGAGGCTTGCAGCACGCTCTCGCTTTCGGGAATGACACCAATGAGCTTGATGCGCAAGATGTCCTGAATGTCTTCCAGCGACAGCATGTGCCCGTCTTGCACCCGGCCCGGGTTGTAACGGGTGATGAGCAGGTGCTCTTTGATGGGACCTGTACCGTCGATGGCACGTTTGGTTTTGCTGCCCAGCATGCCCAGGATGCGGTCCGAGTCGCGCACGCTGGACACCTCGGGGTTGGTCACCACCAGCGCCTCGTCGGCAAAGTGCATGGCCATGAGGGCACCGGTTTCAATGCCGGCGGGTGAGTCGCAAATGATGTACTCGAACCCCATGTCGGCCAGGTCTTTCAATACTCTTTCCACCCCGTCTTGGGTCAGCGCGTCTTTGTCGCGGGTCTGACTGGCGGCCAGCACAAACAGGTTGTCACACTGCTTGTCTTTGATGAGGGCCTGGTTCAGGTTGGCCTCTCCGTGGATGACGTTGATCAAGTCGTACACCACGCGGCGCTCGCAGCCCATGATCAGGTCCAGGTTGCGCAAGCCCACATCAAAGTCGATGACGGCGGTTTTGTGACCTCGCAAGGCCAAACCGGCTGAAAAACTGGCGCTGGTGGTGGTTTTGCCCACACCGCCTTTGCCCGAGGTCACCACAACTATTTTTGCCATTGAAAACTTCCCTAGTGAATGTGTGCGAGGTCAACGCGCATGGCCCATAACCCTCCATTTTGCGCCAGTCCGAAACCTGGCTCAAAACTCTGGGACACCGCTCAGGCCAGGATGGGGCTGAGCACCAGCTTGTCGCCGCCCGGTCCCACTTGCAGGCTGACCATGGCGGGTCGACCCTGCACATCTGCTGGCAGGGGCACGTCGCTGGTGCGGTAAATGCCCGCAATGGAGATGAGCTCGGCCTCCATGCTGAGGGCAAAGATGCGGGCATCGCCATTGCCACGCGCACCGGCAATGGCCTTGCCGCGCAACGGCGCATACACATGGATGTGACCATCGGCAATCACCTCAGCCCCGGGGTTGACCATGGCCATGACCACCAGATCTCTACCTCGGGCATACACCTGTTGGCCCGAGCGCAGCGGCTTGTCCACCACCAGTGCGGGCAATCCGGCGGCAGTGGGCGCGGGCGGCACCAGAGCGGCGACCTCGGGGTGGGTGTCTGGTGCGGGCGCGGCGGGCGGATCGGCCAACGCTGGTTCAGGCACCGGTGTGCGGGTCAGCACCACGTCAGCGGCGGCCACCAGCCCAGTGGCCAGTGCGGCGGCCATTTGGGCGGGGTTGCCGCCTTTGACCGCAATGGGGCACACACGGTGTCCGCGCAAGAGGCTCAGCAGAGCTTTGAAATCGGGAACGTCCTCGGCATTGGGCTGTTGGGCCAATGGACTGAGGTCAATGACCAAGGGGTCCAGGTCAAAAAAATCAGGGTTGTCACCAAACTGGGTCAGCCACTCGGCTTTCAAGGTGGGCAGGTGTGTGGTCTTGAGCAACAAGGCCACCAGGGGCAGGTTGGCGCTCTTGATTTCAAAGGTGCTGGGCTTGGTCGGCGGTGCGCCAGACCTTGAAATTTCGGACATGTGAGGGTGTGCCTCGAAGAAAAAAAGAAATCTTACCAGCGGCCATGGCACGCCATTGAAAGGGGTGGCAAAGGGTTTTGCTGCTATCTCTTATGGTTTTCTATTTTTAAATAGCAGTAGTAGTAGGGGGCGGCATTGGCTGTGCACAAGTGAACTTTGTGGTTTGAAATCAGGGCGCTGGATGGAATCAAACGCTGTGCCCAAGGGGTGGCTGCGGCTGTCCGGTGAAGGCGAACAACATTCAACTTACCCACAATTCTGTGGATAACCATGGTGTTGTTCAATTTTTATACACAGGCTTTTCCAGGCAAAAAAAAGCAACCGGGGGTCCGGTTGCTTCTGTGGGAGTGGGAAAACGCTGGGCGTGTGACCCGATCAGCCCTTCATGCCGGGGCCACCGTGGTGCTTGCCACCGCCGTGGCGACCGCCACGGTCTTTGGCTGTTTCGTCATCAAACACCTTCTTTTGCTCGGCCGTGAGGCTGCTGTAGAAGGTTTTGGTGGCGTCGGCCATCTGGTTCATGTGGGTGTCACGCTGTGCCTTCAAGGTCTGCATTTTTTCGATGCGTTCGGGCGTGGTCAGCTTGGCCATTTCGGCGGGGTTGGGCCTGTTTTTCGGGTCCATCATGGGCCTCTCCGTGGCCTTGACAAAGGCGTTCCAGGCGCTTTCCTGTTCCGCCGCCAGCTTGAGTTTGGCTTTCAGATCGGTTTGGCGCTGGGTGTGGCGCTCGACCATGCGCTGCTGCATTTTTTCAGCGCGGGGGCCAGACTGCTCGCCCCGTGGGCCGTCGCAGCGGTCGCCACCGCCCCAAGCCATGGCCGACACGGAGGTGCCGGCCAGCAACGCCACGGTGGAGGCGATGAGAAAACGTTGTTTGATGGTGGTCATGGTGGTTCCTTCGGAATTCATGGGTTGGCAGACCGGCTGCCTCCGTTCCCAAAAGATGTTCAGTGGGATGACTGGACTGTGAACCTCGGCTGTATCGCCCCCATGCCCAACGTGTGATGCTTTGTAAAGTTTTGCGTGGCAGGTGTGGCACCACGGGTCGCCACCCTCCTCCCCTCCTCAAGCGGCGGGCGTCACCGCGTAGCCTTCTTCGGCAATGGCGGCCATGAGGGCTGCGGGTGTCTGGTGGCTGCTCACCACCACCTGGTTGGCGGTGCGGTCGGCCTTGACCTCGGCCTGAGGGTCCAGCAACTTGACGGCCTGGACCACCGACTTTTCGCAGTGGCCACAGGTCATGCCGGTGACGGTGAAGGTGTGAACAGGTTGGGCGGGAGAAATCATGGTGGTCACCGAGTGAAAGGGTGGATGGAAAGTCGCCATCATGAACCTTGATGCGGCTTTAAGGTCAAGGTTAGTGGGGGCTTGACCTTCCCACTGCATCAAGGTTTAACCTATCTCCATGAACCAAAACATCTCTCGTTCCCCCTCGGACGACCCCGCGCCCGATGGCTGCACCCTGGATTTGGGCATTGGCGGCATGACCTGTGCCTCTTGTGTGGGCCGGGTGGAGAAAGTGCTCAAAAAATTGCCTGGCATCACCGGTGCCAGCGTGAACCTGGCCACCGAGTCGGCCCGCGTGACGTGGGCCGGTGGTGGTGTGGGCGCACCCGCCGCGACCGAGGTGTTGGCCCGCGTGTCCCGTGCGGTGCGCGATGCCGGGTATGAACCCAGGACACCCGAAGAGTCGGAAACTGAAGCACCCGTTCCCATGTGGATGGGCGTCAGGCGGGATTTTTGGCCCATTTTGTTGGGCATGCTGCTGTCGGCCCCGCTGGGGTTGCCCATGGTGGGCGACTTGCTGGGCAAGCACTGGATGCTGCCGGCCTGGCAACAGTTTGTGCTGGCCACGCCGGTGCAGTTTGGCCTGGGCTGGGTGTTTTACCAATCGGCTTGGCACGCCATCAAGGGGCGCACCGGCAACATGGAGCTGCTGGTGGCCATCGGCACCACGGCGGCTTGGGGCATGTCCACCTGGCTGTGGCTGAGTGCCGAGCCCGGCACCATGGTGCACGTCTACTTCGAAGGCGCGGCCGTGGTCATCACCCTGGTGCTGCTGGGCAAATGGCTGGAAGCACGGGCGCGGCAGCAAACCACCTCGGCCATCCGGGCGCTGCAACGCTTGCGCCCGGAAGTGGCCCACCTGTTGCCCGACGGCATCCGCCGCAGCGATGAAATGGATGTACCGGTGGCCGAACTGCTGCCCGGCGACGTGGTGGCGGTGCGCCCGGGCGAGCGCTTCCCCGCGGATGGTGAGGTGTTGCAAGGCCAAACCCAGGCCGACGAATCCATGCTCACGGGTGAGAGCATGCCGGTGGCCAAAGTGGCGGGCCACACCGTGACCGGCGGCAGCCTGAACGGCGACGGTGCGGTGCAGGTGCGCGTGGTGGCGGTGGGCACACAGAGCACGCTCAACCGCATCATCGCCCTGGTGCAAGACGCACAAGCCACCAAAGCGCCGGTGCAACGCCTGGTGGACCAGGTGGCCGCCGTGTTCGTGCCCGTGGTGTTGCTGGTGGCGCTGGCCACCTGGCTGGGTTGGTGGTGGTGGGCCGGTGCGCCGCTGGAAACGGCGGTGCTGAACGCGGTGGCCGTGTTGGTCATCGCCTGTCCCTGTGCCCTGGGGCTGGCCACGCCCACGGCCATCATGGCGGGCACCGGGGTGGCGGCGCGCCACGGCATCCTCATCAAAGACGTGCAAGCCCTGGAGCTGGCACACCGGGTAGACGTGGTGGCGTTTGACAAAACCGGCACCCTCACCGTGGGCCAACCCACGCTGACCCAGGTGGTGGCCGCCGCCGGGGTGGACGAACACCAGGCACTGCAACTGGCCGCCAGCCTGCAACAGCACAGCGAACACCCCCTGGGCAGGGCGGTGGTCCACGCGCTGGCGCTGCGCACCCAGGCGCTGGCCGACGCCGCCACGGCCCCAGGCGAAACCCCACCACTGTTTCAGCCAGAACCCCCATTGCCCGAACTGGACCAACCCAGCGCCGTCCCTGGCAAGGGCATGCAGGCCGAGTGGCCACTGCCCGAAGGCACCCAGGTGGTGCGCATGGGCAGTTGGCGCTGGGCACAGGAGCTGGGGGTGGTTTTGGGCCCACTGGAAGAAGGCGCACAGGCGCTTCAACAACAGGGGGCCACCGTGTCGGTGCTCATGGTGGGGCCTCAGGCCATGGCCTTGCTGGCATTTGCCGATGTGGCCAAGCCCGCGTCGGCGCCCGCACTGGCCGCACTCAAGGCACAAGGCCTGCGTGTGCTGATGATTTCCGGTGACAACCGGGGCGCAGCCGAGGCCATGGGCCGCCAGCTGGGCCTGGACCCCGGCGCCCACGAGGTGCTGGCCGAGGTACTGCCCGGCGACAAGGCGGGCCAGGTGACACAACTCAAGGCCGGTGGCCACACCGTGTGCATGGTGGGCGACGGCGTGAACGACGCCCCCGCCCTGGCTGCGGCCGACGTGGGCATGGCCATGAGCAACCCGCATGGCGAGCGTGGCAGCGGTGGGTCCGACGTGGCCATGCACGCGGCGGGCATCACCCTCATGCGCGGCGATCCCTTGCTGGTGGCCCAGGCGCTGGACATTTCACGGCGCACGGTGCAAAAAATCCGCCAGAACCTGTTCTGGGCCTTTGCCTACAACGTGGCCGGCATTCCCTTGGCGGCGCTGGGTTACCTCAACCCCATGCTGGCCGGGGCGGCCATGGCGTTCAGTTCGGTCACGGTGGTCAGCAATGCGCTGCTGCTCAAACGCTGGAAACCCCGTCAAACCTGAATTTGGCACAACCCTGTGGATAAAAATGGGGGTTTTCAGGTGTTATCCACAGCCTGTGTTCAAAACGGAAAGTTGTTCATAGGGGCATGACAGTGGGCGCAGGGTGCTGACCACAGCGTTTGATCCCACCCAAGTGCTTGTTTTTGCAGATAAAAATGCGCTTGTTCACAAAAAACAGCGACTCCTACTACTACGACTATTGAAATATAGAAAACATGGATAAGACAACATGAAGCCCTCCACCCCACCCCCCGCCCCTGCGGACAGCGCCTGGCAAGGCCTGCTGGTGGCGATGGTGTTGTCGCTGTCGGCGGCGGTGTCGCTGGGCATCACCCGGTTTGCCTACGGCTTGTTGTTGCCCCCCATGCGCGAAGACCTGGGCTGGAACTACACCCTGGCCGGTGCCATGAACACGGCCAATGCCCTGGGTTATTTGCTGGGGGCACTGACGGCACCGTGGCTGGTTCGGCGCTTCCCGGTGACCCAGGTGCTGGTGGGTGGGGCCGCACTGGCCAGCCTGTTCATGGCGGCCAGCGGTTTTCTGGTGGACGCCTGGCCCCTGCTGGCCCAACGCCTGCTGGCGGGGGTGACCAGCGCCTGGGTGTTTGTGGCGGGGGGGTTGCTGGCGGCCCGGTTGGGCACCTGGCACCCGCAGCGCAGTGGGCTGCTGCTGGGGGTGGTGTATGGCGGCGTGGGCTGGGGCATTGTGTTGTCGGCCTGGGTGGTGCCGCAGGTGCTGGCCAGCCACGCCACCCAACCCCACGCCTGGGCCTGGGGCTGGTGGTGGTTGGCACTGGCGTGTGCCCTGGTCACGGTGGCCCTGGTGTGGCCCGCCCGATTTTTCATGAAAAAAGAGGCTTTAGCGCTTGTCAATGCTGGAAAGTCCGCTACCAACATTGACACATCCCCGGCGACACGGGCTGCGCCACTGGCGTGGCGACGTCTGGGGTTTTCGCTGGCGGCCTATGCCTGTTTCGGCCTGGGCTACATCGGCTACATGACGTTTGTCATCGCCCTGTTGCGCGAGCAAGGCGTGGCCAGTGGCGACATCACGCTGTTTTATGGGTTGCTGGGGGTGGCGGTGGTGCTGTCGGGCCGGGTGTGGGCCGGGCTGCTTGACAAGGCCCAGGGCGGCGGCGCGTTGGCGGTGCTGAATGCGCTGCTGGGTGTGGCCATTGTGCTGCCGGCCTTGTTCACGGCCTGGCCGCTCATGCTGTTGTCCGGCCTGGTGTTCGGGGGCGTGTTTTTGTCGGTGGTGGCGTCCACCACCGCGCTGGTGCGGCACAACCTGCCGGTGGCGCAGTGGCCAGCCGGCATCAGTGCCTTCACCATCGTGTTTGCGATGGGCCAGATTTTTGGCCCCTCACTGGTGGGCTGGATTGCCGATGGCCCCGGCGGCTTGTCCCAGGGCCTGTTGTGGTCGGCCATCGCCCTGTGGGTGGGGGCTGGCCTGGCCTGGCGGCAAAAGCCCTTGCCACGCTGACCCTTGAAGCGCTTGGTTTCAACGCCATCTGCCACACAAACATGAAAGGACAACCATGAGCCTGGGTGAATTTGCCTACGCCAACCACAGCACGCGTTTTTTGGCTGCACCGCCGCTGTCGCAGCAAAAACAGGCCCCGTTTGTGGTGGCCGGTGTGCCGTTTGACGGTGCCGTGACGAACCGGCCCGGTGCCCGCTTCGGGCCGGAAGCCATTCGCCGCGCCAGCCTCATGCTGTGCGACGGCATTCACCCGGTGTTCAACGTGTCGCCCCTGGCCTACCTGGCCGATGCCGGCGACATGCGCCTGCCCAACGCCTCGCCACTGACCGACGTGCGCACCCACACCGAGCGCCAGGCCCGTGCGCTCATGGGTCAGCACCATGTGGTGTTTCTGGGCGGTGACCACTCCGTCACCCTGGCCCTGTTGCGCGCGGCACAGGCACGCTACGGCGACGGCGAACCGCTGGCCCTCATCCACTTCGATGCCCATTGCGACACCTGGGAGGACCACTTCGGTGAACCCTCCGGCCATGGCACCTGGACGCGCGAAGCCATTGAGCAAGGTCTGGTCAGCGCCACGCACACGGTGCAAATTGGCCTGCGCTCCAGCGGCACGCGCGAAGCCCGCGAGTACGTGCAGGACCAGGGCGGCCTGATTTACACCGCCCGCGACCTGCGCAGCAAAGACGGTGCCGGGCTGGACGGGGTGGTGGACGCCATCATCCAGCGCATGGGCAAGCGCCCCTGCTACCTGTCGTTGGACATCGATTGTCTGGACCCCGCCTTTGCCCCTGGCACCGGCACGCCCGAGCCCGGCGGGCTGACCAGCTCGCAAGTGCTCACTTTCCTGGAAAGCCTTGTGCACCTGAACTTGGTGGGCATGGACTGCGTGGAAGTGGCCCCCGCCTACGACCATGCCGAGCTGACCAGCAATGCTGCCGCGCACTTCGTCTGGACCTACCTGGCGGGTCAGACGGCCAAGCATTTGTCGGCGCTGTCGCCACCGCCCTTGGGGGTCAACCAGCCCAAGCGCTTGCCTTTCGCCTGAACGCGCATGGGGCGCGCAGGCCAAACCGGTGGTCGCGTTCCCAGGGCATTCACAATGCATGGCCACTGAAGGCATTCACCATGCTTGCACCCACAGCCACCCCATCCCCTTCCCACACCTTGCAGGGCTTGCACCCGGGCAACTTTGCACTGGTCATGTCCAGCGGCATCATTTCGCTGGGGTTTCGCACCTTGGGTTTTGACGCCATGGCCGACGGCATGCGACTGGTGGCGCTGCTGGCCTGGGTGGTGCTGGTGGGGTTGAGCGGCGTTCGCCTGCTGCGGTTCGCCAGTGCGGTGCGCATCGACCTGCTCAACCCGCGCATGGTGTTCTCTTACTTCACGCTGGTGGCCGCCACCAGCATCGTGGGCTTGCTGCTGCACGGCATGGGGCAGGTGCCGCTGGCGCTGGCCTGCTGGTTCATGGCTTTTCTGGTGTGGTGCCTGCTGCTGTACCACGCCTTCAGCGTGCTCACGTTTTTGACGCACGAGCACAACGTCAACATCGTCCACGGTGGCTGGTTGATTGCCATTGTGGGTACCCAGTCCTTGGTGCTGTTGGGTGCGCGCATTGCGCCCGACCTGGGTGCCTGGGGCATGTACATGATGGTCGAGGTGCACATGCTGTGGGGGTTGGGGCTCATTTTTTACGGCATCTTCGTCACGCTGTTTTGTTACCGCATCTTCTTTTTGACGTTGCGGCCCACCGACATCTCGCCCTTGCTGTGGGTGGTCATGGGGGCCGCCGCCATTAGCACAAATGCAGGCACCAGCCTCATCACCGAGGAAGCCAGGCTGTCGTTTCTGGCGGCACAGCGCCCCTTCATCGACGGGGTGACGCTGATGATGTGGTCCTGGGCCACCTGGTGGATCCCCATGCTGGTCATCTTTGGTTTTTGGAAACACGTGGTCAACCGCGTGGCCCTGAACTACGAGCCGGTCATGTGGAGTCTGGTGTTTCCGCTGGGCATGTACACCGTGGCCAGCGCCCGCCTGGGTCTGGCGGCCGACTTTCCACCCTTGCACGTCATTGCCCAGGTCATGGTTTGGGTGGCCATGGGTGCCTGGGTGCTGGTGCTGCTGGGCCTGGTGCAGCGCCTGTGGCGCAGGGTTGGCGCGTGAGACGCGGTTGGGGGCGGATGTGGGTCTTGGGGTGCTTGGCGGCACTGCTGGCACTGGGCCCTACCCAGGCGACCGAGCGCTGGGGACCGGGCGACCACCGCTTGACGCTCCAGCACGGTGGGCTGACCCGCCACTACCTGGTGCATGTGCCTCCTGCCTACCGGTCGGAACATGCAGTGCCCTTGTTGATGGTGCTGCACGGCGGTGGCGGACACATGGACTTGCAGGCCAACGACAGGCTGTATGGCCAGATCACGGAGTCTGACACCCGGGGTCATGTGGTGGTGTTTCCCAATGGATACAGTGCTTTGCCTTCTGGCCGTCTGGCCACCTGGAACGCGGGGCTTTGCTGCGCCGCTGCGCGTGACCGGCAGGTGGACGATGTGGGTTTTTTGAAGCAGGTGGTGGCTGAAGTGGCCAGCCGCTGGGCGATTGACCCCCTCCGCGTGTACGCCACCGGCATGTCCAATGGCGGCATGATGGCCTATCGCCTGGCCTGCGACGCCGCCGACACTTTCAGGGCTGTCGCGGCAGTGGCGGGCACCGACAACACGCGCACTTGCCAGCCATCGCGACCGTTGTCGGTCTTGCACATCCATGCACTGAACGACGACCATGTGCTGTTTCACGGGGGGGCTGGTTCGGCATCGGCCGCCAAGGCGCTGGTGACGGATCACCGCTCAGTACCTGACACCGTGGCCCGCTGGACTGGCTTCAACCGTTGCAGTGAGTCACCCATGCGTGTGTTGGACAAAGCCGGCGCACGCTGCGAGCGTTACCCGTCCTGCGCGGGGGGTAGCCGCGTTCAGCTGTGCACGACCGACACCGGGGGCCACAGCTGGCCTGGTGGCCACAAGCCCTGGGGGACAAGTGCACCGTCACCAGCGCTGTCGGCCAACTCGGTGATGTGGGGCTTCTTCGACGAACGGTGAAACCCATTCACACGGCACAATGGACCGGATCCGGTCACTGTCCTGATGGAGAACACAATGAGTCTGCCCTTGGTGTGGATGCCCGCCGACCACCGGCTGTTGGGTGCCGACGGCCACCGCATGCCCTGCTTGGTGCTGGGTGACAAGTACGCCCGTGCCGTCCAGGTGGGCGCGCACGCACAACCGGTTATGTTTCCGCTGGCGCAGGCCAGCCAGATCCCTGACCTGCTGCCGCTGGTGGACGGTGTGATGCTGACGGGCTCCCCGTCCAACGTGAATCCCAGCCACTTCGGCGAAACCGTGACGGACCCCAGCCTGCCGCTGGATGCCGAGCGTGACGGTCTCACCCTGGCCTTGGTCCAGGCCTGCCTGGACCAAGGTGTGCCCCTGCTGGGGGTGTGCCGGGGGTTTCAGGAAATCAATGTGGCGCTGGGCGGCAGCCTGCACCAGCAGCTGCACCGCGTGCCCGGGCTGATGGACCACCGCGAGCCCGACGGCCCTTCGCTGCAAGACCACTACGCGCCGACGCACGACATCCACATTGCTCCCGACTCGCCCATGGCGCAGTGGGCGGGCGGCACCACGGCACGGGTCAATTCGCTGCACGGCCAGGGCATTGCCCGGCTGGCCAAGGGGTTGCGGGCCGTGGCCCATGCCCCCGACGGGGTGGTGGAGGCCTTTGAGATGTCCGCGTCCACCACCTTTGCCTGCGCGGTGCAGTGGCACCCCGAGTGGCGCTGCTGGGAAAACGGCTTTTACGCCGCCATCTTCAAGGCCTTTGGTGATGCCTGCATTGAACGCCGACGGGGCAGGCCCAAGGGGGCATCGCCCATTTGACCGCCACCGCAGCGCCACAATGGGGCGCTGGTTCTTCAACGCAGACACCAACCGTATGACCGATTCCCAAAAAAACCTCACCTTCAACGACCTGGAACGCTGGCTGAACGACCGGCGCGTGACCGAGGTCGAATGCCTGGTGCCCGACCTGACCGGCGTGGCCCGGGGCAAAATTTTGCCGCGCGGCAAGTTCACCGAAGACCGTGGCATGCGCCTGCCCCAGGCCATTGTGGGCATGGGCGTGACCGGCGAATTCCCGCAGAGCGGCCCCTACTACGACGTGGTGGACCCCACCGACAAAGACATGCAGCTGCGGCCAGACCCCAGCACGGTGCGCATCGTGCCCTGGGCGACCGACCCCACGGCCCAGGTCATTCACGACTGTTTTGACAACGCCGGCAAACTGGTGCCCTTTGCCCCGCGCAGCGTGCTGCGCCGGGTGTGCGAGTTGTACGAGGCCGAAGGCTTGGCCCCGGTGGTGGCGCCCGAGCTGGAGTTCTACCTGACCGCCCGCAACACCGACCCGAACACGCCGCTCAAACCCCCCATTGGCCGCAGTGGCCGGGCCGAAACCTCGCGCCAGGCCTACAGCATTGACGCGGTCAACGAGTTCGACCCGCTGTTTGAAGAAATCTACGACTACTGCGACAAGATGGAGCTGAACGTGGACACGCTGATCCACGAAATTGGCGCAGGGCAAATGGAAATCAACTTCTTCCACGCCCACCCGCTGGGACTGGCCGACGAGGTGTTTTTCTTCAAGCGCACCGTGCGCGAAGCCGCGCTGCGCCACGACATGTACGCCACCTTCATGGCCAAACCCATCGCGGGCGAGCCCGGCAGCGCCATGCATGTGCACCAGAGCATCGTGGACAAGGCCACCGGCAAGAACATTTTCAGCAACGACGACGGCACAGCCTCCGAGGCCTTCTTCCACTACATCGGCGGCTTGCAGCGCTATGTGCCTGCTGCCATGGTGCTGGTGGCGCCCTACGTGAACAGCTACCGCCGCCTCTCCCGCCACACGGCCGCGCCCATCAACATCGAGTGGGGCTACGACAACCGCACCGTGGGCATACGCTCGCCCATCTCGTCGCCACAGGCGCGCCGGGTCGAAAACCGCGTGATCGGGGCCGACGCCAACCCCTACGTGGCCATGGCCATGACGCTGGCCTGCGGCTACCTGGGCATGAAGAAAAAAATCAAGCCCAAACCCGAAATGAAGGGCGACGCCTACCTGGCACCTTACTCGCTGCCCCGCAGTCTGGGCGAAGCGCTGGACTGGCTGCGCAAAGAGCCCGACCTGCACGAGGTGCTGGGCCACGAGTTCATCACCATCTACACCGAGATCAAGGAACTCGAGTTTGCCGAGTTCATGAAGGTCATTTCCCCCTGGGAGCGCGAGCACCTGCTGCTGCACGTCTGACGCACCCTGATCATGGGCATCCAGTGATATATGGCAAAAATAAGAGCTTAAAAGCCATATAAATAAAGCGATACAAGGCAAAAATATGTCAAAAACTGCAAGAAAGCGGCCTTGACCACCATGGCCGACACCGCCCCCACCCCCCTGAGCACGGCTGAGTTGCAGGCGCTGGACAGTGCCCACTTCATCCACCCCTTCACCGACCACGGCGACCTGGCCACGCGGGGTGCCCGCGTCATTGAGCGCGGGGAAGGCATTCATGTGTGGGACAGCGAAGGCCACCGCCTGCTGGATGCGATGAGCGGCCTGTGGTGCGTGAACGCCGGGTATGGCCGCCGTGAACTGGCCGATGCCGCCCACGCCCAGATGATGAAGCTGCCGTTTTACAACAGCTTTTTCCAGACCACCACGGCACCGGCGGTGCAGCTCGCGGCCAAGCTGGCCAGTCTGGCGCCCACGGTGGCCGGGCGCGGCTTCCAGCACGTGTTTTTCAGCAGCAGCGGCAGCGAGAGCAACGACACCAATGTGCGCATGGTGCGCCGCTACTGGGATTTGCTGGGTCAGCCGCAGCGCAAGGTCATCATCAGCCGACACAACGCCTACCACGGCAGCACCATCGCCGGGGCCTCGCTGGGCGGCATGAGCGGTATGCACGCCCAGGGCGACCTGCCCATTCCCTACATCACCCACATTGGCCAGCCCTGTGTGTGGGAAAGCGCCCGCCCCGGCGAGAGCGAGGCCCACTTCGGCGTGCGCAGCGCGCGCTGGCTGGAAGAAAAAATCTTGGCCATTGGCCCCGACAAGGTGGCTGCCTTCATTGCCGAACCGGTGCAAGGGGCGGGTGGCGTCATCATCCCGCCGGCCACCTACTGGCCCGAGATCCAGCGCATTGTGGACAAGTACGGCATCTTGCTCATCAGCGACGAGGTCATTTGTGCCTTTGGTCGCCTGGGCCACTGGTTTGCCTGCGAAAAGTTCGGCTACCAGCCCGACCTCATCACCTTCGCCAAGGCCGTGACCAGCGGCTACGTGCCCCTGGGTGGCGTGATGGTGGGCGACCGCGTGGCCCAGGTGTTGATCGAGCGTGGCGGCGAGTTCAACCACGGCTACACCTACAGCGGCCACCCCGTGGCCTGCGCGGTGGCGCTGGCCAACATCGCGCTCATGGAGCGCGAGCAATTGCCCCAGCGCGTGAAAACCGACACCGGTCCCTACCTGGCACAGCGATATGCCGAACTGGCCCACCACCCGCTGGTGGGGGTGGCTGAATCGTGCGGCCTGATGGCCGGGCTCACGCTGGTCAAGTCCAAGCAGCGCGGTGCCGATGGCCGCATGACCCCCTTCCCAGACGCCCTCGCCGTGGGCATGAGGTGCCGCGCCCATTGCTGGGCCAACGGCCTGATCATGCGCGCCGTGGGCGACCGCATGATCATCGCCCCGCCGCTGACCATGACGCGCGCCGACATCGACGAACTCATCCGCCTCATCCGCGTGGTGCTGGATTTGACGCTGGCCGAGTTGAAAGACCTGGGCCAGTGGTCTGACTGAGGTGGCCCGTGCGCGGTTCGCCAAAGGGGTTGACTACAATCTTTTGGGTCTGAAACTTGCGTGCGCTCTGGCCTGATCCGGCCCCAGGCGGCGCGAGGACCCGAGATGGGCGGCGGCGCCACCTGGCTGTGCCGCCCACTCACCCGTTTTGTTCATTGTCTGGAGTGACACGCACCATGAAGAAGCAAGTTTTGGTTTTGGCCGTCACGGCTGCCCTGTTGGCCGCCTGTGGCAAAAAAGATGAACCCGCTCCGGTGGCAGCACCCGCGCCTGCCCCCGTGGCTGCTGCACCCGCCGCACCGCCGGCCGAAGAGAAGGTGCTGAACGTCTACAACTGGCCCGACTACATCCCCGAGGGCATGGTGGCCGCGTTCGAGAAAGAAACCGGCATCAAGGTCAACTACGACACCTTTGAAACCAACGAAGCCCTGCACGCCAAGCTGGTGGCGGGCAACACGGGCTACGACATCGTGGTGCCCGGTGTGGTGTTTGCCAAACCGCAAATCGAAGGTGGCCTGTACCAGCCCCTGGACAAGGCCAAGCTGGCCAACCTGAAGAACCTGGACCCCGCCGTGATGCAGGTGCTCTCCAAGGCCGACCCCGACAACAAGCACCTGGTGCCCTGGGCCTGGAGCTTCACCACCGTGGGCATCAACAAGACCAAGGTTGAAAAAGCCCTCAAAGGCATGGCCATGCCTGAAAACGCGTGGGACTTGGTGTTCAAGCCCGAGTACACGGCCAAGCTGAAGTCCTGTGGCATTGCCTACCTCGACTCGCCCACCGAAATCCTGCCCGTGGCGCTGCACTACGTCGGCAAAGACGCCTACAGCAACAACCCCGACGACTACAAGGCCGCCACCGACATGCTGGCCAAGGTGCGCAAGGACATCCGCATGTTCAGCTCCACCATGATCGACGACGTGGCCGGGGGCAAGGCCTGTGCCGTCATCGGTTGGGCGGGCGACATCAACATTGCTGCGGCGCGCGCTGTCGAGAACAAGAGCAAGGACGTGATCGAGGCCTTGCTGCCTTCCAGCGGTGCCACCGCGTTCTTTGACACCATGGCCATCACCAAAGACGCCAAGCACCCACAAAACGCGCACGCCTTCATCGACTTTTTCCTGCGCCCCGAAAACGCTGCGGCCATGGCCAACGACATGACCTACAACAGCGGCAACCTGGCGGCCAAGGACCAGATCAAGCCTGAAATCGCTGGCAACAAGTCCATCTTTGTGGACGCCGAGTACATGACCGGCAAGATGATTCCGCCCGGCAGCTTCACCAACGAGGCCCGCGAGGCCATGGCCAACGCCTACAACCGCTTCAAGCAAGGCAAGTAAGCCGGTTTCACCCGCTGAACGCTGGGGCTGTTTATCGCGCACGTCAGAGCGCCGGTGAACAGCCCTTTTTCATTGTGCGTGTGCAGACAAGAATGAGGGCCCCCGATGGCTGATCCCACCCCCCCCAACCCCGCAACCCCCGCCAACCCCGACGGCTACCTGGTGACCGAGAGACTGGTCAAGCGCTTTGACGAAGCCCTGGCCGTTGATGAGGTGTCGCTGTCCATCCGAAAGGGGGAGATTTTTGCGCTGCTGGGCAGCTCGGGTTGTGGCAAGTCCACGCTGCTGCGCATGTTGGCGGGGTTTGAAAAACCCACCTCGGGGCGGATTTTGCTGGGTGGCCAGGACGTGGCCGGTCTGCCCCCCTACGAGCGCCCGGTGAACATGATGTTCCAGAGTTATGCGCTGTTCCCGCACCTGGACATCTGGGAAAACGTGGCCTTTGGCCTGAAACGCGAGGGCTTGCCCAAGGCCGAGATTGTCCAGCGCGTGGACGAAATGCTGGCCCTGGTGCAACTCACGCCCTACGCCAAACGCAAGCCGCACCAGCTCTCGGGCGGGCAGCAACAGCGCGTGGCGCTGGCGCGCAGCCTGGTGAAAAAGCCCAAGCTGCTGTTGCTGGACGAGCCCCTGGGCGCGCTGGACAAAAAGCTGCGGGAGCAGACGCAGTTTGAGCTGGTCAACATCATTGAAAAAGTGGGGGTGACCTGCGTCATGGTCACGCACGACCAGGAAGAGGCCATGACCATGGCCGGTCGCATCGCCGTCATGAGCAAGGGGCGTGTGCTGCAGGTGGGCACACCGCAACAGGTGTACGAGTACCCCGCCAACCGCTTTGTGGCCGACTTCATTGGCAACGTCAACCTGTTTAACGGCACGCTGAGCGTGGACGAGACCGACCGTTGCGCCGTCGCCTGCGAACTGGGCGAGGTGCAGGTGGGCCACAGCATTTCGGGCACGTTGGGCATGAAGGTGTCGGTGGCCGTGCGCCCCGAGAAGCTGGAGATCAGCAAAACCCGCCCCACCGATGTGCCCGCCAACCTCTTCACCGGCCAGGTGAAGGAAATTGCCTACTTCGGCTCCTACAACACCTACATCGTGGCCACGCCCAGCGGCCAGCGCGTCAAGATCACCGAGGCCAACACCTCGCGCCAGGACCTGTCCGACATCACCTGGGAAGACAACGTGTTTTTCTGGTGGGACGACAACGCCGGCGTGGTGCTGCGCGACTGAACGGGAGGACCGAGCATGGCCATGTTTTCCGCTTCCGCGCCGGGCAGGCGTTTTGTCATCGGGGTGCCGTTTGCCTGGTTGGGCGTGTTTTTTCTGTTGCCATTCCTGATCCTGCTCTACATCAGCTTTGTGGACATGGGCAACGACATTCACCCGTTCAAGCCCCTGTGGGACGCGCAGGCCGGTGTGCTGCACCTCAAGTACGAGAACTACACCAGCATCTTCCGCTCGGGGGAAGACGGCGCGCTGTTCAACACCCTGTATGTCGAGGCCTACGGGCGCGCCATTGCCTATGCCTTTGTCACCGCCGTGCTGTGCCTGGTGGTGGGCTACCCGTTTGCCTATTTCATTGCGCGTTCACCGGCCAGCGTTCGCCCGGCCCTGTTGCTGATGGTGATGTTGCCCTTCTGGACCTCGCTGCTGCTGCGCGTGTACGCGTGGAAGGGCATCTTGGCCGACCAGGGGGTGTTGAACCGCTTCTTCATGACCCTGGGCCTGACGGTCGAGCCCATCCAGATGCTCTACACCGACGTGTCCATGCTGGTGGGCATGACCTATGTGTACCTGCCCTTCATGGTGCTGCCGCTGTACGCCAACCTGGTCAAGCTGGATGTGCGCCTGCTGGAGGCCGCTCACGACCTGGGCACCACGCCGTTCAAGGCGTTTTGGCTCATCACCGTGCCGCTGTCGCGCGCGGGCATCGTGGCGGGCTTCATGCTGGTGTTCATTCCGGCGGTGGGTGAGTTTGTCATTCCCAGCCTGCTGGGCGGGCCCGAGAACCTCATGATCGGGCGCGTGGTGTGGGACGAAATGTTCACCAGCAACAACTGGCCACGCGCCACCGCGCTGGCCGTGGTCATGATTGCCCTCATCGTGGTGCCGCTGGCGCTGTACTACCGCTTCAGCGACGGCGCGCAGCGCACCACCGATTGAGTGAAGTGAAATTGATAGCTGACAGTGACGTGAATAAAGCGCTGAAAGAGGTTTTGACATGAAATTGTGGTTGACCAAACACCTCAGCAAGCTCTGGCTGGTGGTGGTGTTCCTGTTTTTGTACCTGCCGCTGCTGTTCATGGTGGTGTTCAGCTTCAACAGCACCCGCCAGGACGCGCGTTTCACCGGTTTCTCGCTGCGCTGGTACGAGGCGCTGGCCAACGATTCCAAAATCGTGGACGGCTTTTTGCTCTCGCTGCAGGTGGCAGCCATCACGGGCGTGCTGTCGGCCGTGCTGGCCACGTTTGCCGCGTTTGTGCTGGTGCGCTACCGCCGGTTTGTGGGGCGCACCCTGTTCTCGGGCATGGTGAATGCGCCGCTGGTCATGCCCGAGGTCATCATTGGCCTGTCGCTGCTGCTGCTGATGGTGGGGGTGCAAAACGCCTTTGGCTGGCCCGAGCGCGGCATGCTGACCATCATCCTGGGCCACACCTTGCTGGGCATGGCCTACGGCGTGGTGGTCATCCAGAGCCGGTTGCTGGAAATGGACCGCGCCATTGAAGAGGCGGCCATGGACCTGGGGGCCCGGCCCGCCCAGGTGTTCTTCCTGGTCACCTTGCCCAACATCTTTCAGGCCATATTGGCGGCGTTTCTGCTGGCCTTCACCCTGAGTTTTGACGACGTGGTGATTGCGGAGTTTTTGTCTGGCCCCGGCGTCAGCACGCTGCCCCAGGTCATCTTTGGGTACGCCCGCCGGGGCATCAACCCCACCATTTATGCGGCGGCCACCCTGCTCATCCTCACCGTGACCGTGGTGGTGGTGGGCTACGCCGTCTGGGTGGCGCGGCAAACCCGCCAGCGCGAACGCGAAATGGCCGCCGCCGTGCGCATGGAAACCGTGGGGCCAGTCTCTCAGCCCTGACGGGTGTCACGCCACACCGGACGGGTTCATCTGCCGTTCAATGGTGGCCCCTAAGATCAGGCGTTCCATTTTTCCTGCGCAGGCTCCACCTTGAACTTCTCCGATCTGGTTGACGACCCCGAGAGCAGCACCCACACCCCCCAGGAGCGCCTGGACGCGGCACGGCGCAGCACCTGGGTCAGCGTGGTGGTGAACCTGTGCCTGACGGTGTTGCAAATCACCGCCGGGGTGTTCTCCAAGTCCCAGGCGCTGATCGCCGACGGCATCCACACCCTGTCTGACCTGGTGGCCGACTTTGTGGTGCTGCTGGCCAGCCACCATGCCGGCAAGGACGCAGACGAAGGCCACCCTTACGGCCACCACCGCTATGAGACCGCCGCCTCTCTGGTGCTGGGGCTGCTGTTGCTGGCGGTGGGGGTGGGCATGTTGTGGGCGGCCGTGCTCAAGCTGCAGTCGCCCGAGGCCATTCCCGAGGTGCACTCCCTGGCGCTGTGGGTGGCCGGCGGGGCGCTGGTGTCCAAGGAACTGTTGTTTCGCTACATGCTGGCGGTGGCCAAGCGGGTCAAGTCCAGCATGCTGGTGGCCAATGCTTGGCATGCGCGGTCCGACGCCGCGTCGTCCCTGGTGGTGGGGGTGGGCATTTTGGGCAACTTGCTGGGCTACCCCATTCTGGACCCCATCGCCGCACTGGTGGTGGGGCTGATGGTCACCAAAATGGGCTGGGGCTTTGGCTGGGATGCCTTGCACGACCTGATGGACAGGGCCGTGGACGAAGCAGAGGTGGCCGCCATCCGCCAGACCCTGCTGGGCACACCCGGGGTGATGGGCGTGCACGACGTGCGCACGCGCAAGATGGGCGACATGATCGTGGTCGATGCCCACTTGGAGGTGGATGCCGCCCAGACCGTGGAGGCGGGCCACGACATTTCCGTGGACGCGCGCGACCGTGTGCTGCAACGCCACCGCGTGCTCAGCCTCATGACCCACCTGGACCCCTGGAAAAAACCCGACCTGGACCACGAACCGGTCAGGGCCGCAGGCTGAAGCCGTGGCCGCCTGGTTGCAGCTTGTCCCTTTGAACGCGGTCGTGTGCCAGGTGCTGGACGCCGCCGAGGTTAGCGCCCGCTTGCGAGGCTGAGCCGACGGGTCTTCAACCGAAGCGGGCGCGCAGGTAGTTGATGATGGCCGTCGAGTCTTGCAGCCATTGGGTGGCGCCGCTGGCATCGACCATGCGCAGGCAGGGCACTTGGGTGGCGCCGCTGCCTTGTTGCAGGGCTTCGCGGTGGGCAGCGTCGTGTTGGGCATCGCGCTTTTCAATGGGCAGCGACAGTCGCCGCATTTCTTGGCGAACCTTGATGCAAAACGGGCAGGTGTTGAACTGGTACAGCGCCAGCGCCTGGCATTGGCGGTCCACGGCCTGTTGTTGCTCGGGCGGGCGCACCACGCCGGTGGGGCGGGTGGCCCACTCCTTCAACAGCATGAACGGCCCCAGGACGATGCGCAGGACTTTGAAGAAGCTTCGGATGACGGGTTTCATGGCGGTGGGGATGGTGGGCGGGTCAAAGGGGTGTGGCGGGGCGGGGTGCCCGGTGCGCCGCGATCATAGGGGTAGGGCGGGGCTGCGTGTGGCGGCCAACCCTGTTGTTGGCCTGCCCCATCAGCCCATGGCCATGCGCAGTTGGCGGGAGGCTTCTTCGGCGCGGGCGTCGTCAATTTCTCGCAGCACACTGCCCAGGTCCACCGCCCCAACAGCCGGGGTGTAGCGACCCGTCAGCACGGTGTCGTTGGTCAGCAGCCCGGCTTGGTACAGGCTCCAGATTTCCGGGCCATGGGCCGTTGCCAGCAGGTCAGGGGCAAACTGGCCAAAGAAGTCGCGCAGATTGGCCACGTCGCGCAGCAGCATGCGCTGGGCGTGGTGGTTGCCCGCCGCATCCACCGCCTGTGGCAGGTCGATGATGACGGGCACGTCAGATCCACCGTCGGCTTCGTGGTGCGCCAGCAGGATGTTGAACTCGGACAGGTCGCCGTGCACCACGCCCGCGCACAACATGCGCACCACCTCGGCCACCAGGGTGGCGTGGTGGGCTCGGGCCGCCTCGGGTGTGAAGGCCACATCGTTCAGGCGCGGGGCGGCGTCGCCGTGGGCGTCGGTGACCAGCTCCATCAGCGGCACACCGTCGTGAAAGTTGTGGGGCTGGGGCACGCGCACCCCGGCGGCGGCCAGGCGGTAAAGGGCATCGACCTCGGCGCTTTGCCAGGCGGCTTCTTGCTCTTGGCGACCAAACTTGCTGCCTTTGGCCATGGCACGGGCCGAGCGCGAATTTTTGACCTTTCGGTTCTCGGTGTAGTCCACCGCCTGGCGAAAACTGCGGTGTGTCGCCTCTTTGTAAATTTTGGCGCAGCGGGTGTCGTCGCCACAGCGCACCACGTACACCATGGCTTCTTTGCCGCTCATGAGCTGGCGCACCACGGTGTCGATCAGGCCTTCTTCAACCAGCGACTGCAGACGGGGAGGGGCTTTCATGCGCGGGGCCTTCAGCGGCGCACCACCGACCAACCGGCGTGCAGGTTGGTCTTGTCGTTTTCAGAGTCCCAGATCTGGCCGCAGCGGTCGCAACGGTAGCGGGTGATGGTGACGGGGCGGCCATCGCGGTCTTCTTTGCGGTTGCGGCCCTGCAGCAGCTCGGGGTGGCCGGGGGCCTTGCGCCAGTTGAGTTGTACGCCTGCGCAGGGTTCGCACTGGGGAGAGGGAGTGGCGGCGGGAACGGGGGAATTATGGGAAGTCATTTAGCTGCAAAATAGATAGCATTCAGTCATTGAAATGTAACCGCTTGACCAGAAGAACCAATGTCCTTATCCCCGGCCTTTCCCCCCACTGGGGGCATTGCCGCTGCGGTGCACCGCCCAACCGGCCCATCCAGCCCCTGTCAAATGGGTGCTTACACGGGGCGGACGGTCGGGTTAGCATGACTTCCATCACCCGGAGAACCCCATGACCGACCCCCAGTACACCCCCACTTTTGACGGCCGCGCCCTCATCAACGGCCAGCGCGTGGACGCCGCCGATGGCCAGACTTTTGACTGTGTGTCGCCCGTCGATGGCCGCTTGCTGACCACCGTGGCCCGCTGCGGCCAGGCCGATGTGGACGCCGCAGTGGCCGCAGGCCGCACCGCCTTCGAGGCGGGCAAATGGAGCCGCATGGCCCCCGCGCAGCGCAAACGCATCCTCATCAAGTTTGCCGACCAACTGCTGGCCCATGCCGACGAACTGGCGCTGACCGAGACGCTGGACATGGGCAAACCCATTCAGTACGCCAAGGGCGTGGACGTGAACGCGGCGGCCAACTGCATACGCTGGTACGGCGAGGCCACCGACAAGATTTACGACGAAATTGCGCCCACGGCCCGCACGGCGCTGGCCCTGATCACCCGCGAGCCGGTGGGTGTGGTGGGCGTCATCGTGCCTTGGAATTACCCCATGATCATGGCCGCCTGGAAGATTGCGCCAGCCCTGGCTGCAGGCAACAGCGTGGTGCTCAAGCCCAGCGAAAAATCGCCCCTCACCGCATTGCGTTTGGCCGAGCTGGCCTTGGCTGCGGGCATACCGCCCGGCGTGTTCAACGTGGTGACGGGCTATGGCCCCGAGGCGGGCAGCCCGTTGGCCCTGCACATGGATGTCGACTGCATCGCCTTCACGGGCAGCACCCGCGTGGGCAAGCAGATTCATGTCATGGCTGGGCAAAGCAACTTGAAGCGCGCCTGGACGGAGCTGGGTGGCAAGTCGCCCAACATCGTGTTTGCCGATTGCCCCAACCTCGACAAGGCCGTGGCCGCCGCCGTGGGCAGCATCTTCTTCAACCAGGGTGAAAGCTGCAACGCACCCTCGCGCCTGTTTGTGGAGGAAAGCATCAAAGACGCCTTCCTGGAAAAAGCCCTGGCCCTGGTGCCCAACTACCAGCCCGCCAACCCGCTGGACAAGTCCACGGTCATGGGCGCGATTGTGGACAAGGTGCAGCTGGACAACGTGCTGCGCTACATCGGCTTGGGGCAAAGCGAGGGTGCCAAGCTGCTGGCCGGTGGCCAGCAGGCCATGACCGACAGCGGCGGCTGCTACGTGCAGCCCACCATTTTTGACGGCGTGACCCCGGGCATGACCATTGCCCGCGAAGAAATTTTTGGCCCCGTGCTCAGCGTGCTGTCCTTCACCGAAGCCGCCGATGTGGTCAAGCAGGCCAATGCCAGCGAATACGGCCTGCAGGCCGCCGTGTGGACGCGCGACATCAACAAAGCCCACGGCGTGGCCAGGGCGCTGCGCGCCGGTACCGTGCACGTCAACTCCTACGATGAAGACGACATCACCGTGCCCTTTGGCGGCTTCAAGCAAAGCGGCGTGGGTCGCGACAAATCGCTGCACGCCTTTGACAAGTACACGGAAACCAAGACGACGTGGATTCGGATTGATTCGCCGGTGTGATTATTGATAAAAAGTGTACTTTACGCTTTAAATATATAAATAGTTTGCTATTTATTTGATTTTTATGTCGCCTGACCTGATTCCGAACACTGGCTGGCGTGGCAGGCAAACACAGTTCACGATCATGGACAAATTTAACCAAATACACCAAAATGTCCACCATCATGGACAAAATAAAACTCATTTCTGACCTGGGCACCGCCATTGCCCGCCACCGCGCAGACCACAGGCTGTCGGCGGTGGATGTGGCTGCCAGGGCGGGCCGCAGCCGCACGGTGCTGCACAAACTGGAGCACGGGCAGGACGTGACGGTGTCGTCGCTGCTGGCCATTCTGGGCGCCATGGGTCTGTGCATCACCCTTGAAAAAGCAGGCATGCCCACCCTGGCCGACATGCAGCGCCGCTTTGCCGAAGATGGGTTCGATGGCGAGGACGACAGCGTTGGCGATGCGGGCGGCAATGCGGGCAGCCATGCCGATGCACAAGGTGTTGGCCATGCTGCCTGAACGCATCCGCTTGCTGGACGTGACGGTCAATGGCCGACCCAGTGGTCGGCTGGCCCATGCGTCCACGTACACGTTTGACTATCAAACCGACGACGCGCGTCAGCTCGGTGTGTCGCTGCTGATGCCTCCTTCTGCCTTGCACTTCGATGGTGGCGGGGCATTGTTTCCGGCCATGGACATGAACCTGCCAGAGGGTTATTTGTTCATGCAAATTCGGGCGCTGTTTCCCAAGCAGTCCATCACACCCATGCACTTGCTGGCGCTGATGGGCGACAACGGCATAGGGCGTCTGGGCTACCAATTGCCGGGGGCGGTGCCGACAGCGTCGGGGGGCGTGGTCAGCCGGGCTGAATTGCTGTCGCATGGCCACGGGCCTGCGCTGTTTCAGGAATTGATGGGCGCTTACCTGTCCACGGGCGCGGGCATTTCGGGTGTGCAGCCCAAAATCATGGTGCCCGACCGGGTGACGGTGCCTGTGCCCACGCTGATCGTGAAGATGGCGGCAGACCGTTACCCCGGCCTCTCTGCCAACGAGTTTTTGTGCCTGAGCGCAGCCCGTGCCGCGCAGATTGAGGTGGCGCCATTTGACCTGTCACAAGACGGCTCGCTGCTGGTGATTGACCGCTTTGACCTCGCGCCCGACGGCACGCGCCTGGGGTTTGAAGATGCCGCCGCCTTGATGGGGCAGCGGGTGCGCGACACCCTGACGGACCGCAAATACCATGGCAGCTATGAGCGCATTGCCCAGGCGCTCAAGCTGATCAACCTGCCCGCCGCAGAGTTGGCCCGGTTTTTTGAGCAGGTGGCTTTCATGGTCATGGTGCGCAATGGGGATGGGCACCTGAAGAATTTCGGCGTGCTGTACACCGGCAATGGCGAGGAGGTGGGCGATGTGCGGCTGGCCCCCATGTTTGATGTGGTCACCACTGCCATCTACACCTACCAGCGCTATGAAGGTGGCCCCGATCTGGAAGACCAGACCATGGCGCTGAAACTCTTTGCCAAACCCAAAGCGTCCAAGGTCTACCCGTTGCCGCATGAGCTGGTGGACTTTGGCCGCCGCGTGTGCGGTGTGGCCGACCCCGCACAGGTGATTGAGCGCATTGCCCACGCCATGGTGGAGACCCTGGCCCAGCACCGCACCGATGCCCGCATTCCCCCCACTTTGCACGCGCAAATGGATGGGGCCTGGGCCGCCGGTCTGGCGCTGGCCAGTGAAGTGGCCCGCGCCCGCTTGCATTGATTTATTGCAAAAAATGGCCTGTACCGCTTTATCTTGTGTACTTGTTTGCTCTCAATAAAGAGGATGACCCCATGAACGCACCCACCACCACCGCCCAAATGACCTCTGCAGCCCCCCTGAGCGGCACCAACGCCGCCTGGCACGCCCGCCGCCTGGCGGCCACGCCGCGTGGGGTGGGGGTGATGGGGGACTTTTTCATCAGCCACGCCAAAAACAGCGAGTTTTGGGACATCGAGGGCCGCCGCTACATCGACTTTGCGGGGGGCATTGCCGTGCTCAACACCGGCCATGTGCACCCCAAGGTGCAGGCGGCCATCGCGGCGCAGTTGCAGCGCTTCACCCACAGCTGCTACCAGGTGGTGCCGTACGCCGAGTACGTGAGCCTGGCCGAGCGCATCAACGCCATCGTTCCGGTGGACGGCCCGGCCAAAACCGCGTTCTTTTCCACCGGGGCCGAGGCGGTGGAAAACGCCATCAAGATCGCCCGCCACGCCACCGGGCGCGGTGGCGTGATTGCGTTCGGCGCGGCCTTTCACGGGCGCAGCCTGTTTGCCGTGGGCTTGACAGGTAAGGTGCAGCCCTACAAGGCGGGCTTTGGCCCGTTTGCGCCCGAGGTGTACCACGTGCCGTTTCCGTGCCACTGCGCCTCGCTCGCCGACACCCAAAAGGCCATGGAGCAGCTCTTCAAGTGCGACATAGAGCCCACCCGCGTGGCCGCCATCATTTTTGAACCGGTGCAGGGCGAGGGCGGGTTCAACCCCATCCAGGCCGAGGCGGCGCAGTGGCTGCGCCAGCTGTGCGACCAGCACGGCATTGTGCTGATAGCCGACGAGGTGCAAACCGGCTTTGCCCGCACCGGCAAGATGTTTGCGTGTGAGCATTTGGGCATGCAGCCCGACCTCATCACCATGGCCAAGAGCATGGCGGGCGGCACCACGCTGTCCGCCGTGTCGGGCAAGCAGGCCATCATGGATTCACCCAACCCCGGCGGCCTGGGCGGCACCTACGCGGGCAACCCGTTGGCCGTGGCTGCCGCGCACGCCGTGCTGGACGTGATGGCCGAAGAAAAGCTGTGCGAGCGCGCCGCCGTGCTGGGCGAGCGCCTCTCCACGCGACTGAACCAGCTGCAGGACTCGCGGCCCTTCATCAGCGATGTGCGCGGCCTGGGTGCCATGGTGGCCTGCGAGTTGGCCGACCCGGCCACCGGCGCGCCCGATGCCGACAAAACCAAGCGCGTGCAAGCGGCAGCCCTGAAGGCGGGCTTGCTGCTGCTGACCTGCGGCGTGCATGGCAACGTGATTCGCTTCTTGTTCCCGCTGACCATTCAAGACGCGGTGTTTGAAGAGGCCATGCACATCCTGGAGCTCGCGCTGGACGCGTGAGCGGCTTCGGGGGGCGTGGGTTGCGCCCCTCGGGGTGAAGCGCTGGTGGTCATTTCAACGGGCGCTTGAAAATGTATCCCTCAGCTTGCGCGCGTTTCAGCTCGCGCTTGGGCCAGGTGTGCGCTGGCGCACAGAGGGTGCAATTGCAGGTGTGGCGCGGTGCAAATGTGACCACAATCGCGGTTTTTTCGCCGAACTTTGACAAATGTCAAAGTTGTCCCCGTGTTTCTGAACGGAAGCAGGGGGGTTGCTGGCCCCCACGTTCCTCCCTATCAGCCGAACTGAGTAATTCTTTTGGCGCAGTTGAATGTTGGCGTCTTGGCGTCACCTGCTTGCAACCATGTCACATTTTCCCCGTCAAGGAACCCCTTCTGTTCCCCCTTGCAGCGCCTGTGCTGCGGCAGAGTTGTGTCCAGCAGGCGTTCGCCCCTCGCCTTGGGGTGAGGGCGTGCGCGCCCTCATGAAACCCGGCGTGTTTGGCAAAGGTGAGGTGTTGCTGGCGGCGGGTGAGGTGAGCCAAGTGTTTCGGTTCATCAAGACGGGCCTGGTGGTGATGCGCCAACAGGGGCCCGACGGGGTGGACCGGCCCATTGGCCTGGTGGGACGGGGTTTCATGACCGGTCAAATGGGCCTGCACGGGCTGCCATCGTTGATCCGTTTCGAGGCCGCAGGCGTGGTGGGTGTGTGCGAGGTTGAGCATCCCGCTTTGCGCCGACTGGGGTCGTTGGATGAACGGGGTGCCAATGCCGTGGTGGCGTTCAACGTCAAGGCCATGCGGGCGCTGGTGGACTGGAGCCAAGTCATGCGGGAGCGCAGTTTGCACCGTCGCTTGGCCATTGCGCTGGTGCTCATGGCCAGGGACCAAGGCACCGTCCGCATTCAGTTGCCCGGCCAACGCCTGCTGGCCGAGTTGCTGGCCGTGACCCGTGAGAGCGTGGGCCGGGCGCTGGATGACTTGTGCGCATGGGGGCTGATCGGGCGGGTCGGACGGGCCGTGGTCGAGGTCGATGAAGCCGCCCTGGCTGACTGGTTTGTTACCATAAAACGTAACTTATCGCCTTGATAAAAGGCGTGTGACCATGCATTTGATCCCAAAAAAATACCCCCTGGGGTGATGTGCCGCACACAAATTGTTGTTTTTTCGCCGCTGTGGTGCCATGCGACCAACAATCGGGTTTTTTGAAAATTGAGTTGTTGCCATGTTGCCATCGGCGTTTAGTTCAAGCACGTTTTCTGCGGCGCCGGACGGCAAGGTGTCGCTGGATGACCAACGGCTCATCGACTGTTCCCCCGATGGCATCCTGGGCGTGGACCAGCGAGGGCGCATTTTCATGGCCAATGCGGCGCTGTGCGCGTTGACGGGGTACGCCCCCCATGAATTGCTGGGCTTTCCCATGGATGTGCTGCTGCCACCAGCGGTGCGGGGTGGTCACGGCCAGCACCTGTTGCGGTTCTTTCGGCAACCCCACGCCCGGGCGATGGGGAATGTGCCTGGCCTGGCCCTGTGGCACCGCGAGGGGCACCCTGTGCCGGTGGACATTGCGCTGGGTCACGCCAGCCGGGGGGGTGAAGCTTGCGCGCTGGCCTTCATCCGCGATGTCCGCGACATGCTGGAAATCCGCCACCGCATGGAATTTCAGGCCACGCACGACGCCCTGACCCATTTGCCCAACCGCAGCATGTTTGCCGAGTTGCTGCGCCAGGCCGTCAGTCAGTGTCAGCGCACGGGCCAGAGCCTGGCGGTGTTGTTGGTCGATCTGGACGACTTCAAGGGCGTCAACGATGGCCACGGCCATGCCGCCGGTGACGTGGTGCTGCAAGAAGTGGCCCGCCGGTTGACGGCGGTGCTGCGGGAGGCCGACAGCGTTGCCCGGCTGGGAGGCGATGAATTTGCCATACTGCTGCGCGACCTCAAAGACCCCTCCGATGCCTTGTGGGTGGCGCAAAAAGTGGTGCAGGCCCTGGGCGAGGTGTTTCGCATCGGTCAATTCACGGTGTATCCCGGTGCCAGTGTGGGGGTGGCTTACGCGCCCCAGGACGCCGAGGATGGAGAAACCCTGATGCGGTTTGTCGACATGGCCATGTACCAGGCCAAGGACAACGGGCGCGGCACCTACGCCACCTACGCACCCAGCATGTCTTACCGGCTGGAAGAAAAAATCCTGCTGCATGACCGCTTGAAGCAAGCCTTGGAAAACGACAGGCTGACCTTGCATTACCAACCGCAGATCGATTTGTCGCTCGGTCGGATGACCAGCGTCGAAGCCCTGCTGCGGTGGCGCGATGCCGAGCTGGGCGATGTGTCGCCCGCACGCTTCATTCCGGTGGCCGAGTCCACCGGCCTGATGCACGTGCTGGGCGACTGGGTGCTGGAAACGGCCTGCCGCCAAATCGCCACATGGCGGCAGCAGGGGCTGGAGCTGCGGGTGGCGGTGAATGTGTCGGTGCAGCAGTTTCGCCAGCGTGACCTGGTGGCCCGCGTGGGCTTTTTGCTGCTGCGCTGGCAGGTGCCACCCCATTTGCTGGAGCTGGAGGTGACCGAATCGGTGGCCATGATCGACACCGATCAGGCTGCGAAGATGCTGCAGGAGTTGACGGACCTGGGCGTGAGTGTGTCGCTGGACGACTTTGGCATGGGCCACTCGTCCTTGGCCTATGTGCGTGACCTGCCGGTGACGCGTTTGAAGATTGACCGCACCTTCATCCGTTGGATCACCGAAAGCAACAAAGACGCGGTGCTGGCCAAAGCGGTGATCGGTTTGGCCCACACGCTGGACAAGTCGGTGGTGGCCGAAGGGGTGGAGACGCAGGCGCAGCTGGACTTTCTGTGCGCGCACGGTTGCCACAGTTACCAGGGCTGGCTGTTTTCCAAGGCGGTGCCCGCCGATGAGGTGCTGGAGCTGGCCAGCAAGCCCGCGCCCAGGGGGGCCACCTGTGCCCGACTGGCCCACAAGGGGTGACGCGGCAAGGTCGGCGTTGCCAAGCGCGGCGTGTTTGCCCCACAGCGCTCGAAATTTCCATGATCCGCGTCAATTCGGTCACCTTGACGGGGTGTGAACTGTGATTGTGCGCACATTCCTTCCACTCTGGTCAGTTGGTTGCCACTGGGGGAAACCAGAATGTCCTGCGGCGGCTGACGGCCGACCACGCGGGCAAAGGAAAGATCGGCACAGATGGCTGTTCTTGGCTGCCCATTCACAGCTCTCACGGGTCGACCCATGTCTGTTCACTCCCTGATTCCTTCAGCGCCGCCCGGCACAGACGGCGGGGCGTTCCTGTTGGACGACGACACCCAGTTTGACAGCCGCCTGATCGATTACGCGCCCGATGGCATCGTGGTGATTGACCCTGAGGGGCGTATTTTTCTGGCCAATCAGGCCATCTGCCGGATGACGGGTTAC
Organism: uncultured Hydrogenophaga sp.; assembly: GCA_964396895.1. Taxonomy (GTDB): domain Bacteria; phylum Pseudomonadota; class Gammaproteobacteria; order Burkholderiales; family Burkholderiaceae_C; genus UBA2334. Next base: position 39,214 of record CAYNGJ010000023.1, read on the forward strand.
GCGCTGCCCGAGTTGTTGGGCCAGCCCATTGCCCTGCTGCTGCCCCCTGCGGCGCGCGCCCACCACGGCGACAAGGTGAGCCAGTTCTTCCTGAACCCGCACGCACGGGCCATGGGCATGCTGAGCAAGCTGGAAATTTGCCGCAAAGACGGCACGCCTTTGGGCGTGGACATTGCGCTGGGCCATGGCCACCGGCGGGGGCAGCCTTGCGCCATGGCCTTCATCCGCGACGTGAGCGAGGTGCGCGACCTGCAGGCGCAAATGGACTTCCAGGCCACCCACGACCGGCTCACGGGCCTGTACAACCGCTGGATGTTCGGTGAGCAGCTGGAGCAGGCCATTTACCAGAGCCGGCGCACCGGGCTGGTGTTGGCCGTGCTGCTGATTGACCTGGACGACTTCAAGGCCGTCAACGACGGCCATGGCCACGCCGCAGGCGATGAGGTGCTGAAAGAAGTGGCCCGCCGGCTGCGCGCCGTGCTGCGTGGCGGGGACAGCCTGGCCCGCCTGGGGGGCGACGAGTTCACCGTGCTGCTGCGCGACCTGAAAGACCCCAGCGATGCGTTGCTGGTGGCCCGCAAGGTGGTGCACACCCTGAGCCAGCCGTTTCGCCTGGAGCACTTCACCGTGTACCCCGGTGGCAGTGTGGGGGTGGTGTACACCCCGCAGGACGCGGAGGATGCCAACACCCTCATGCGCTTTGCCGACCTGGCCATGTACCAGGCCAAGGACAACGGGCGGGGCACCTACGCCACCTATGCGCCCAGCATGTCTTACCGGCTGGAAGAAAAAATCCTGCTGCACGACCGCCTGAAACATGCGTTGGAAAACAACCTGCTGACCCTGCATTACCAGCCCCAGATTGTGTTGCCCGAAGGCCGCATGGACGGGGTGGAGGCCTTGTTGCGCTGGCACGACCCCGAGCTGGGGAGCGTGTCGCCCGAGCGCTTCATTCCCGTGGCCGAGTCCACCGGCCTGATGCAGGCGCTGGGCGACTGGGTGCTGGAAACCGCCTGCCGCCAAATTGCGGCCTGGCACCAACAGGGCCTGGACCTGCGGGTGGCGGTCAATGTGTCGGTGCAGCAGTTCCGCCAGCGTGATCTGGTGGCCCGCGTGGGCTTTTTGCTGCTGCGCTGGCAGGTGCCACCCCACTTGCTGGAGCTGGAGGTGACCGAGTCCGTGGCCATGATCGACACGGCCCAGGCGGCGGACATGCTCGGCCAGCTCACGGCCCTGGGCGTGAGCGTGGCGCTGGACGACTTTGGCATGGGCCACTCGTCTTTGGCCTATTTGCGCGATTTGCCGGTGAGCCGCCTCAAAATTGACCGCACGTTCATCCGCGGGGTGATGCACAGCGAAAGCGATGCCGTGCTGGCCAAAGCCGTCATGGGGCTGGCCCGTACGCTGGGCAAGTCGGTGGTGGCCGAAGGGGTGGAAACCCAAGCACAGCTGGACTTTCTGTGCGGACACCACTGCCAGAGTTACCAGGGTTGGTTGTTCTCCAAGGCGGTGACGGCCGGCGAGGTGCCCATCCTGCTGCGGCAGGCGCCTCCAGTGGGTATGGCGGCGGGCACATCGGCATGGCAGCAGCTGGCTTGACGACATTGTTGGACGTCAATATTGAATAAAATCAGCCTTCAGCGCTTACTGCATAATCTGTTATAGCTATGTATTTGTTGATTGCTTTGCTTGTGCCAACGCAAGCTCCCGCGGGTGGACTGGTGCCAAAATGACTTTCCGCACACCCATTTCCTGGTTGTCTTTTCGGCCCAACGGCGGGCCAGTGCTTTCCTCCATCTGTTAACCGCATGCTTCAAACAACCACGGTCACCAGTTGTCGCCATTGTGTGCTGGCGCACACCTGTGTCATCAGCGGCCTGGCGCTCCAGTGTCCGTCGTCGGCCGCCAGCACCGTTCACCACCAGCGTTTTCGGCCGGGTGAGCTGCTGCTGACCGAGGGGGAGCCCACCCACCGCCTGCAAGTGGTCAAAACCGGTCTGATCATGCTGGGGCAGCGCGGACCCGAGGGGTTGAACAAGCCCTTGGCACTGGTGGGCCGTGGCCACACCCTGGGTGCCCGTGCCTTGTCCAAGGCCCCCGCGTTGATGTGGGCGCGGGCCCAGTCCGACGTGGCGGTGTGCTGCTTGCACCTGCCGACCTTGCCCAGCCCTTGTGGCCCTGCCGGCCAGGCCATGTTGCCTGAGCTGTACACCCGCACCTTGCTGGCCCTGGCCGATTGGTCGCAGGTGGTCCGCGTGGGCAAGCTGCGCAACCGGGTGCTGGCCGCATTGGGTTTGCTGGTCAAGGCGCAGGGCGGTGGCGCTCGAATTTTGCTGCCCCGACAGGCCGATTTGGCGGAGTTGTTGTGCATCACCCGGGAAAGCCTGGGCAGGACCATGCGGGCACTGGAAGCGGAAGGGGTGTTCACCCGAATTGACCGTCGCTACGCCGATGTGGCTTTGCCCGCTCCGGCGGTGGTGCAGGCCATCGCGGGTTTGTCCTGACGCCGACGGGGCACACCCGTCACGTTTTGCGGGTATTGCCGCACCAGAGGTGAGCATGATCACATTCGCGTGACGTGCCAGGGAAATGGACCTCAGCTTTCCACAGAATGGTTGACGTACATCAACCAACGGCAGCCCCACACACCATGCGAAACAACCAGCCAGTGACTCAGCGGGAACATGAATTTCCCGCCAATTCGACGCTGATGTCCGTCACGGACGAAAAAAGCCACCTTCAGTACGCCAATTCGGCTTTCATTGCCGTCAGCGGTTACGAGCTGGACGAACTGCTGGGGCAACCCCACAACCTGGTGCGCCATCCCGACATGCCGCCCGAGGCGTTTGCCGACATGTGGGCAACCCTGAAATTGGGGCAGAGTTGGACCGCACTGGTCAAAAATCGCCGTAAAAACGGGGACCACTACTGGGTGCGGGCCAACGCCGCGCCCGTGGTGCGCAACGGGCGCCTGACGGGGTACCTGTCGGTCCGCACCCGGCCCACGTCTCAGGAAGTTCAGGCCACATCAGACCTGTACCAACGTTTCCGCGAGGGCCGCGCGGGTGGCTTGGCTTTTTTCAAAGGTCTGGTGGTCCGCAAGGGGCTGTTGAGTGGCTTGTCGTTTTTCCAAACGGCTTCAGTGCGGGCGCGCATCCGCGTGGCGGTGTGGGGCTTGGGCCTGTCGATGCTGGGTGCTGGCCTGGGCATGGGACAGGTCGCCGGGCTGGGTGGCGACCTGTTGGGCGCCATGGCCGCGTTGGTGGTCGTCGCCACGGCAGGGGCCTGCTGGTGGTTGGAACGCCAGATCGCCGGGCCGCTGAAAATGGTGGCCAAACAGGCCGCTGCGGTGGCCAGTGGTGATTTCGATGCCAATGTCCGCTTGGACAGGGTGGACGACATCGGCATGATCCTGCGTGCCCTCAACCAATCGGGGTTGAACGTCCGCTCGCTGGTCGATGACGTGGCCCTGCAGGTGGATGGCGTGCAGACGGCCAGCGGAGAAATTGCAGAGGCCAGCAACGACTTGGGGTCACGCACGGAGCAGGCCGCTTCCAGTCTGGAGCAGACCGCTTCGGCCATGGAGCAAATGACCTCCAGCGTGGGGCACAACGCCGAAACGGCCCACCAGGCCAAAGAACTGGCGGTCAATGCGGCACGTTCTGCGCAAGAAGGTGGTGCGCTGGTGTCCCAAGTGGTGCACAGCATGCAGCAGATCAGCACGTCCAGCCGCAAGATTGCCGACATCATTGGCGTGATCGACGGCATTGCTTTCCAGACCAACATCCTGGCGCTGAACGCGGCGGTGGAAGCGGCCAGGGCGGGCGAGCAAGGCCGCGGTTTTGCGGTGGTGGCCGGTGAGGTGCGCAGCCTGGCCCAGCGCAGCGCAGGGGCTGCGCGCGAAATCAAGGGGCTGATTGGCGACAGCGTGGCCAACGTGGAATCGGGTGGCGCGCAGGTGGAGGCATCGCGCCGGGCCATGGACGACATCGTGGCGCAAGTGCAGCGGGTGTCTGACCTGATTTCGGAGATCAGCTCGGCCACACAGGAGCAGTCCACCGGCATTTCGGAGGTGAACGTGTCGGTGGGTCAACTGGACCAGATGACCCAACAAAACGCTGCCATGGTGGAGCAAACCTCGGCGGCGGCCGCCAACCTGCGCGAGCAGTCCAAGCGGCTGGCCGAGGCAGTATCTGTCTACAAGTGAGCGTTCCGGCTTGGGGCGGCGGCGTGGCCGTCCTCAGTCGGGCTTTTTCATGCTGCAGGTGTTGAAACCCAATATGGCATAAGGCGGGCACCAGCCGATCAGGCCAGTGGCCAGTGGCACGATGCCGATGTAGCCCCACACGGGCAGGGTGCCCATGAGGGTCAGGCCAATCAGCACCAGGCCGGCCACGATGCGCAGGATGCGGTCAATGCCGCCAACGTTCTTGGTCATGGGGAAACTCCTTGGGGGGTTGCAAAGCACTCATTGGACGCTGAGCGGCCGGTGTTGTCTGTGACAACGGTCACGCAGCAGCGCCTCGCCCCTCAGGTGCCTGGGGTGGCCAGGTGGCGCAGGGCCACGCTGTCTTTGATGGTGATGCACTCCCTGGACAACTCCACCCAGCCAGCCCGTTCAAAGCGGTGCAACAAGCGGGTGACCATTTCCCTGACGGTGCCCAGTTCATCGGCCAATGCCTGGTGGGTGGCGCGCAACTGGGCACCGTGGCCGAGCAGGGTGGCGGCCAGTCGACTGTCCAGCTTCTGGAACGCCACGGCTTCGATCAGACTGGTCAGGTCGGCCATGCGGGCGGCAAACAGGCCCAGCACAAAGTCCCGAAACGGTTCGCTGGCCAGTGCGGCCCGGAACTGGGGTGCGGGCAACAGGGCCAGTTGGGTGGGGCGGGTGGTGACGCCGCGCGCCGTGAACAGCTGGCCGGCAAACAGGCAGGCCGATGAGACCAGGCACATTTCCCCGGGCGTGACCCGGTACAGCTCCAGCTCGCGGCCATTGCTGGCGCTGCGTGACACCTTGACCTCGCCCGACAACACCAGCGGGAAACCCTGGCAGGCCTCGCGCTCCCGAAAGAGGGTGCTGCCTTCCGGCACCTCCAGCACGGGCAGTTCCGCCCGTTCGCCGCTGGACACCCTAGCCTGGGCGGCCGCCTGCAAGCCCCCGTCCAGCGACGGGTAGATGGCCACCAGCTGTTGCCAAGCGATGCGATCCGTGGGCAGGGGAGTGGGGGCCGTGGTCATGTCAGGCGCTGTCGGGGTGCAGCAGGTGGGCGGCCATCAGCACTTGGTCCACCACGGCCTGTACGCTTGCTTGTGCAGGGGCGTTCATCAAAGTGCCGTCGGTGGCAAAAGCCTGGTGTGCCTGGGCCAGGGCAAATTGTTGGGGTGCGACCCAGCATTGCAGGTTGCGCAGCAATGGGGCCAATTGCCCCAGGCTGCGCAGACCACCCAGGTTGCCGGGCGATGCCGACAACATGCCCACCACTTTGCCTGCAAAGGGTCGGATGCCATCGCTGCCCCATTCGGGGTGGCCTTTGACGGGGCTGGAGGCCCAGTCCAGGGCGTTCTTGAGCAGGGCGGTCATGCCGCCGTTGTACTCGGGTGAGCAGATGATCCAGCCTGGGTGCGCCAGCATCACTTCTTTGAGGCGAATGACGTCGGGTGGCGTGCCCTGTGCTTCCAGGTCGGCGTTGTAGAGCGGGATGTCCAGGGTGCCCAATTCCAGCAAGGTCACAGGGGCGCCACGGTCGCGGGCCAGTTGGGCGGTGGCCCTGGCCAATTGGCGGTTGAGGGAGGCGGCACGGGTGCTGCCGGCGAACACAAGTAATTTCATGCGCCCATTCTACGGACGGTCCCTGTGGAGCGTTGCGGGTGTGGTCAGCCGCTCCAGTCGTGTCAGCGTGTGCAGGGCGTCCGCTGCTGAGGTGCCGCACATCTCGGCCGCTGGACGCAAAGACTGGCAAACGGCGGGCCGCTCCGGCTTGCCGAACAGCCGACAGCGCCGGTCGGCATCGAGCTGCACACAGGGCACGCCTGCGGCCTTGGGGCGAGCGGGGCCGCCCAGTGGATCGGGAATGGGGGTGCTGATGGAGGGGGCGGTGCAGCAGGCGCCGCATCGGGGGCGACAGTTCACGGCCAGTGAGGCGTGCACTGTTCAACGCGCAAGCAGGGGATTGTGGGCATGGTTTGTTTCACGTGAAACAGGGGTCTATAAAATTCAGGTCTGTGGTGGTCATGTGGCTGCCTGTGATTTTGCTGCTCTTTCCCTCGGACGCCCCATGCTCTACCCTGAAGAATTTGACGTGATTGTGGTCGGTGGTGGCCACGCCGGTACCGAGGCAGCGCTGGCCGCTGCCCGCATGGGCTGCAAAACCGTGCTGCTGAGCCACAACATTGAGACGCTGGGGCAGATGAGCTGCAACCCCAGCATAGGCGGTATTGGCAAGGGCCACCTGGTGAAAGAGGTGGATGCGCTGGGCGGGGCCATGGGCATTGCCACCGACGAGGGGGGCATTCAGTTCCGCATTCTGAACAGCAGCAAAGGCCCTGCCGTGCGCGCCACCCGCGCCCAGGCCGACCGCATTTTGTACAAAGCCGCCATTCGCCATCGGCTGGAAAACCAGCCCAACCTGTGGCTGTTCCAGCAGGCGGTGGACGACCTGATGGTGGAGAGCGATGGCAATACCGACCGCGTGGTGGGTGCCGTCACGCAGGTGGGCATACGCTTTCGGGCCAAAACCGTGGTGCTGACGGCCGGCACATTTTTGGACGGCAAGATCCACGTGGGGCTGAACAATTACGCCGCAGGCCGCGCGGGTGATCCGCCCGCCGTCAGCCTGTCAGCCCGGTTGAAAGAGCTGAAGCTGCCGCAGGGGCGCCTGAAAACCGGCACCCCGCCGCGCATTGACGGGCGCAGCATCGACTTCAGCAAGTGCCAGGAACAGCCTGGCGACGGCATGCCCGGCTCGGGCACCGACGACAAACCCGTGCCGGTGTTCAGCTTCATGGGCCACGCGCGCATGCATCCGCAGCAGGTGCCGTGCTGGATCACCCACACGAATGAGCGCACGCACGACATCATCCGCAGCGGCTTTGACCGCAGCCCCATGTTCACCGGCAAGATCGAGGGCGTGGGCCCACGCTACTGTCCCAGCGTGGAAGACAAGATCAACCGCTTTGCCGACAAAGACAGCCACCAAATTTTTCTGGAACCCGAGGGCCTGACCACCCACGAGTTCTATCCCAACGGCATCTCCACCAGCCTGCCCTTCGATATTCAGTACGCACTGGTGCGCAGCATGGCGGGGCTGGAGAACGCACACATCCTGCGGCCCGGCTACGCCATCGAGTACGACTACTTTGACCCCCGCTCGCTCAAAAGCAGCTTCGAAACCAAACAGATTGGCGGGCTGTTTTTTGCGGGGCAGATCAACGGCACCACCGGCTACGAAGAGGCTGCGGCCCAGGGCTTGTTTGCCGGATTGAACGCTGGGTTGCAGGCCCGCGCCATGGGCGGTGGCAACGACGCGGCCAGTGCGGCTGGTGCCGTGACCTACACAGGGGACACCTGGCTGCCCGCCCGGGACCAGGCTTACCTGGGTGTGCTGGTGGACGACCTCATCACCAAGGGCGTGACCGAGCCTTACCGCATGTTCACCAGCCGCGCCGAGTTCCGCCTGCAACTGCGCGAAGACAACGCCGACATGCGCCTGACCGAAGCGGGCAGGGCACTGGGCCTGGTGGACGATGCGCGCTGGACGTCTTTCCGCAAAAAGCGCGATGCTGTTTCACGTGAAACACAGCGCCTGCGCGGCACCTGGGTCAACCCCCGCAACCTGCCGGCGCAAGAGTCAGAGCGGGTGTTGGGCAAGGCCATTGAGCACGAGCACAACCTGTTCGACCTGCTGCGCCGCCCCGGTGTGGGCTATGCCGACTTGATGACCATGGACGAAGGCAAGCACGGCGCAGGCACGGTGGTGTCGGTCGAAACATTGGGCGACGACTGGGATGCCTTGCACGATGCGGTGGTGGAACAGGTGGAGATTGCCGCCAAATATTCGGGCTACATCGACCGCCAAAAGGGTGAGGTGGAGCGTGCCGCCCATTACGAAAATCTCAAGCTGCCGCCTGACTTGGACTACATGCAGGTGACGGCGCTGAGCATGGAGGCGCGCCAACGCCTGTCCAAGCACCGGCCCGAAACCTTGGGCCTGGCCTCGCGCATGACGGGCATCACCCCGGCCACCATCTCGCTGCTGATGATTCACCTGAAAAAAGGCGGCTTCAAAGGCTTCACGCCATTGGCGGTCGAGGAGGTGTGAGCATGGCGAACGACCCGCGCGATGTGTTGCTGGCCGGTGCCCGCGCCCTGGGCCTGAGCCTGACAGACGCCCAGGTGGACCTGCTGCTGGCCTACATGGCTTGGCTGCACAAGTGGAACAAGGTGTACAACCTGACAGCGCTGCGTCATCCGGACGAAATGCTGAGCCACCACCTGATGGACAGCCTGACGGCGGTGGCGCCGTTGCAGCGTCACCTCAGCGCCTGGCGTGCGGCGGGCGCAAAAGCCGCTGATGCGCCAGTGACGGTGCTGGATGTGGGCTCTGGTGGCGGTTTGCCCGGCGTGGTGCTGGCCATCTGTCTGCCCGATGTTCGGGTGACCTGTGTGGACACGGTGAACAAAAAAGCCGCCTTCATTCAACAGGTGGCGGCCAGCTTGCGCCTGCCCAACCTCAAGGGCTTGCACGCGCGCGTCGAAACGGTGAAGGGCGGTTTCGATGTGGTGACCTCGCGGGCGTTTGCCTCGCTGGTGGATTTCACGACTTGGTCACGCTCGGCCCTGCAGCCCGGTGGTGTCTGGATGGCCATGAAAGGCAAGCACCCTGAGGCGGAGCTGGCGGCCTTGGGTTCGACCGTGGACGTGTTTCACGTGGAACCTCTGCAGGTGCCGGGGTTGGACGCCGAGCGGTGCATGGTGTGGATGCGACCTGTGGCCGCTTGAGTGGGCGCAGGCCGCGCGCGGCCTTCACGTAAACTCAAGCGCCCCACCCCCCTCTACGAGACGGCTCCCCCATGTTTGGCATTGCAGATTACGGCGCTTTTGCAGCGGCCATTGTGTTGTTTCTGGCCATTCCCGGGCCGGGCAATTTGGCGCTCGTCACTTCCACCAGCAAGGGCGGTGTTCGGGGTGGTCTGGCGGCCACACTGGGCGTGATGGCGGGTGATCAGGTGCTGATGTGGATGGCCGTGGCCGGCGTGGCCACGCTGTTGGCCACTTACCCCGCAGCCTTCAGCGCGGTGCAGTGGCTGGGGGCGGCCTACCTGGCCTGGTTGGGTGTCCGCATGTTGCTGGCCAAACCCGGCGACGCGCCGGTGCTGACCATACAGCCGCGCCATTACTTTCGTCAGGCGCTGGCCATCACCTTGCTCAACCCCAAGGCCATCGTGTTCTACATGGCTTTTTTCCCCTTGTTTGTGGACCCCGTCCGGCACCAGGGCCTGCTCACTTACGGGGCCATGGCTTTCACCATTGCCGTGCTGACCTTTCTGTATGGCCTGTGTGCCACCTTGCTCACCCACCACATGGCCGAGCGCCTGCGGGCCAATCCCACGGTGTCGCGCGGGCTGGAGAAGCTGGCGGCGGTGTTTCTGATTGGGTTTGGCATCAAGCTCGCGTTGTCCAAATGAACCGATACCTCCCCGCCTGAGAGTGCCCATGGCCCACATTTTCTGCATTGCCAACCAAAAGGGTGGGGTGGGCAAAACCACCACCACCGTCAACCTCAGCGCCGGACTGGCCAAGGTGGGGCAGCGTGTGCTGCTGATTGACCTGGACCCCCAAGGCAACGCCACCATGGGCTGCGGTGTGGACAAGCGCCAACTGGCCCACAGCGTGTACGACGTGCTGCTGGGTTCGGCCAGTGTGGCCGAGGCGCGGGTGCGCACCGACAAACTGGCCGACAGCGGCTGTGCCTTCGACGTGTTGGGGGCCAACCGCGAGCTGGCCGGTGCCGAGGTCGAGCTGGTGACCATGGAGCGGCGCGAAAAGCGCCTGAAGGCTGCGCTGGCCGAGGTGGACGCCGAGTACGACTTTGTGCTCATCGACTGCCCCCCGTCTTTGAGCATGCTCACGCTCAACGGGCTGTGTGCGGCGCACGGTGTGGTGGTGCCCATGCAGTGCGAGTACTTTGCGCTGGAGGGGTTGACCGATCTGGTCAACACCATCAAGCAGGTGCACGCCAACCTCAACCGCGACTTGAAAATCATCGGCCTGCTGCGCGTCATGTTTGACCCGCGGATCACCTTGCAGCAACAGGTGAGCGACCAGCTCAAGGGGCATTTTGGCGACAAGGTGTTCAACACCGTCATCCCGCGCAACGTGCGCCTGGCCGAGGCCCCCAGCTACGGCCTGCCCGGCGTGGTGTTTGATCCGTCGGCCAAGGGCAGTGTGGCCTTTGTGGAATTTGCCCACGAAATGGTGGAGCGCATCCGCACCTGGTAGCGGCCTGGATCGCTCGCTGCCCCAAGTGCCAGGGTGTTCGGCCACACCCCTGGTCGCAAGGTGTTTCACGGTAATTTATAAAAAATTGGTCTCCAGCGCTTTATTTGATTGAACAGTTTGCTATGCATGTTTCTGACCCCAAGGCCCCCCTGCCGGTGACGGTGCTCATCTTGCCGGGTTGGCAAAACAGTGGCCCAGCGCACTGGCAAAGCCGCTGGGAAGCCTTGCACGGTTACCTGCGCGTGCAGCAGCACGACTGGATGCGCCCCCTGCGCGGGGACTGGCTCATCCAGCTGGAGGAGGCGGTGCTGGCCAGCGAGCGGCCCGTGGTGTTGGTCGCGCACAGCCTGGGCTGCATCCAGGTGGCGGCCTGGGCCGGGCACAGCCAGCTCACTGGCCGGGTCAAGGGTGCGCTGCTGGTGGCGCCAGGCGATGTCGAGCAGGCCGATGTGCGCCCCCAGCTGCCAACCTGGCAGCCCGTGCCCATGGCGCGCCTGCCCTTTGCCAGCACACTGGTGGCCAGCCACAACGACCCGTTCTGCACCTTTGGGCGGGCCACCGCCCTGGCCACCGCCTGGGGCAGCACGCTGGTGGACCTGGGCCATTGCGGACACATCAATGCCGACAGTGGCCTGGGCGACTGGCCCCAGGGCCACGCCTGGCTGAGCGCCCTGTGCGCGGGCTGATGCCCGCCCCCACTTGTTTTCACTGAAGGACCTTTTCCATGGCAACTTCCAAACCCAAAGGCCTGGGCCGTGGCCTTGAAGCATTGCTGGGCCCCAAGCTGGGCGCCAGTTTTGGCGACGCATCACCCGAAGGCACCGCCGCCCAGCCTGACCTGCCCAGCACGCTGGCGCTGGGGGATTTGGTGCCCGGTGCCTACCAGCCGCGCACGCGCATGGACGAAGGGGCCTTGTACGAGCTGGCCGAGAGCATCAAGGTGCAGGGCATCATGCAGCCCATCCTGGTGCGCCGCCTGGCCGAGGCCGTTGGTCTGGCGCGGTTGGCCCAGCTGCAAACCAAGCAAGGGCAGGCCGTGGCCGATCGGGGCGCCCGCCCGGTGTACGAAATCATTGCTGGCGAGCGGCGCTTTCGCGCGGCCAGGCTGGCGGGCCTGGACAGCGTGCCCGTGCTGGTGCGCGACGTGCCCGACGAGGCCGCGGCGGCCATGGCCCTGATCGAGAACATCCAGCGCGAAGACCTCAACCCGCTGGAAGAGGCGCAGGGGCTGCAGCGCCTCATCCAAGAGTTTGGCCTCACGCACGAGCAGGCGGCGCAGGCGGTGGGCCGCTCGCGCAGCGCGGGCAGCAACCTGTTGCGCCTGCTCAACCTGGCCGAGCCGGTACAGACCATGCTCATGGCCGGGGACGTGGACATGGGCCATGCCCGTGCCCTGCTGGCCCTGGACCGCGCCACCCAGATCACGGCGGCCAATCAGGTGGTGGCCAAAAAAATGTCGGTGCGCGAGACCGAGGGACTGGTCAAAAAGCTGGCGGCCGAATTTGCGCTCACCCCGCAGAAGCCCAAAAAAGAAAAATCGCGCGACATCAAGCGTGTGGAAGAAGAGCTGTCCGACCTGCTGATGGCCGAGGTGGAGGTGCGTGTGAAAAAGCGCGTCAAACGCCACGGCCGCCTGGAAGATGTGGGGGAACTCAGCATCGGTTTTGGCTCGCTGGAAGAGTTGAACGGCCTGATCGAGCGGCTGCGCGGCGTGTGACTGGCGATAATGTGCGGCTCGAACAACAAACAGGGGGGAGTGACGCATGACGTTCACCGCGAGAAGCCACATCTTGGCGCCGCTGGCATTGGTGCTGGCCATGTCCGGCTGTGCCACCCTGAAAAGCCACGATGACCTGACCAATCAGGTTCAATCCGCGCAGCGCAGCGGGGGGCTGGCATCGGCCCTGGCGACGCTGGAGGCCTCGGCCACCACCGAAGAGGAAAAAACCGCGCTGCTCTACAACCTGGAGCGCGGCGAACTGCTCAGGCTCAACCAGGCGTATGACGCCAGCACCCACGCCTTCATGCTGGCCGACAACAAGGTCAAAGAGTGGGAAGAAGCCGCCAAAACCAACCCCCAGAAGCTGCTGGCCACCGTGGGGGCAGCCACCATCAGCGAGCGCCTGAAGGTGTATGAGGGCCAGGACTATGAAAAAGTCTGGCTGACCACCCGCCTGGCACTCAACCGCCTGTCCTCGGGCGACCTGGACACCGCCCGGGTGGACATCAAACGCACCCACGAGCGCGAGGCGGTGATTGCCGAGTTCCGCGCCCAGGAAACGGCCGCGGCCGAAGAGGAGGCCAAAACCAAAGGCGTCAGCAGCACAGGCAAAGACATCAACGGTTATCCCGTGGAAACCCTGAACGACCCCGAGGTCTTGGCCCTGAAGAACGGCTATTCCAACGCATTGAGCCACTACCTGGCCGGCTTTGTGTACGAGGTGCTGAACGAGCCGGGACTGGCCGCACCGGGTTATCGCAAAGCCATCGAACTCAAGCCCGACACCGGCGTGCTCGAGGAAGGGTTGCGCGGCCTGGATGACCGCACCAGCTTCACCCACCGGCGTCGCCAGCGCATGACGGATGTGCTCTTTCTCATCGAAGCCGGGGATGCCCCAGCACGCAAACCCAAGGCATTTACGTTGCCTGTACCCGTGCGGGGTGGGTTGCGCACCGTCAGCGTGTCTTACCCAGTGATTGAGCCGTCGACCGACCCGTTGCTGAGCCAGCTCACGGTGGCGGGGCGCGTGCTCAAGCTGGAAAAAGTGGTGGACGTGAACGTCATGGCTCGCCGCGCCTTGAAGGACGAAATGCCGGGCATGGTGTTGCGTGGCATCACACGCGCCGTCGTGAAGGGCGCTGTGCAAGACCAGCTTCAGAAAAACGCGGGTCTTTTGGGGGCGTTGGTGGGCTCTGTGGCCTCCGCAGTGACCGAACAGGCGGACGACCGGATGTGGCGCATGCTGCCTGGCCGCGTCTATGTGGCGCGTGGCTACTTGCCCGAGGGCGAGCACCAGGTGGTGATCAATGGGCGCGACTTGGGCGTGAAGGTGGATGTCAAAGGCCAATACGCCATGGTGCCCTTGCGCCTGTACCACCACAGCGTGGTGTCGGGCCGTGTGGGCAGCTTTGGTGCCCTGGTGGCCCCACTTCCGGTGAGCACACCTGCTGCGGTGGATGCGCCAGTCGCACCCGTGCCAGCGGCAAAAGCCAAAGCCCCCCCCAAAAAGCCCGCGACCAGAATGCCCGCCAAACCCGCGGTTGCGCCATGAATTTTTCAGCGGAGATACCCATGACACATGCCAAACATTTCCTGGCTGCGCTGGTGGCCAGCCTCACCTTGGTGGCACACGCCCAGCACGACCCTGGTACGCCGCTGGCGGTGGCCGCCAAAACCATGTTGCGCGGTGATGCGCAAGGCGTAAAAATTGCCGAAATGCGGGCGGTGCGCCGCAACGACATCCTCAGTGTGCAGACCGACCTGGTGAATGTCGGCAACAGTGACCGCATGGTGTTTTACCGCTACCGCTGGCTCGACAACGTGGGCAACCTGGTGGGCGATGGCGAGTCCTGGAAACAAATGGGCCTGATGGGCCAGGGCCAGCAAACCGTGAAAAGTGTGGCCCCCATGTCATCGGCGGTTGATTTCCGCCTGGAAATGAACGTCGAAGCCAAATGACCCTCGCCAGCACCCCCGAAAGAGTTCACACCATGTCCCTCCCATTCCACCCCATTCGCACACCCGCCTTGCTGCTGCTGGCCGTTTTGGGCCTGTCCGCGTGCCAGCCACTGGTCACGTCTCCCGTGGTTCGCCTCGACCGTCAGGTGAACTACGGTGACGCCAAAGCCGTGGAACTCGTCACCAACGAATTCGGGTCCAGCGACCTGCAGATGATTGCGGAGAAGATGGTGGGCAGCCTGTTGGAAACCGGCATTTTCCAGGGACGCCCCACCGTCACCATTTCGACGGTCAAGAACAAGACCAGCGAGTACATCGATACCACCAATGTCATGAGCTCCATCCAGACCGCATTGGTCAAGTCGGGCAAAGTGCGTTTCACCCGCTCCATCAACGAGATGCAGCAGGGGGTGGACGAGCTGCAACGCCAGAACCAAAGCGGGCTGTACAAGCAAAGCACCACGGCCAAGGTGGGCAACATGACGGCGGCCAAGTACACGCTGGAAGGTGAGTTGACCAGCATCGTCAAACAGAACAACACCACCAAAGACGTGTTTTACAAGTTCACGCTGAAGATGTTCGATGTGCAGGAAGGCACCATCGAATGGCAAGATGAAAAAGAAATCCGCAAGACCAGCAAACGCTGAACGGCGCAGGGAGCACCACATGAAACGACGCACATTCATCCCCACGCTCGGCGCCCTGATGGGGGCCCTGGCGGTGGCCGGCACGGTGCAGGCGCAGCCCGCGCCGCGCATTGCTGTCACTGACTTGGCGTACACCCAGGCAGTGGCCCAGTACTTCGAGGCGGGCACCTTCCGTGACCAAGGCCAGCTGCATGCGAACCGCCACAGCGTGACGGCCAGTCACCAGAGCAGTGGCACCTACGTCGCGGGCACCTACAGCTACCTGGAGCAGCGGGAGTTGGGCTCGTTCACCAACGACATCAAGGGTGCCTTGCTCAGGGGCACGGCTTTCAAGCTGGTTCAGGGCAAGGGCTTTGATGCGGGGGATCCCCAACCCACCAAGGCCGAGCAGGCCCTCCAGCAGCTTCAGACCGGCAAAATGGCCAAGCCGGTGCGCCAGCCTGAGGTGAAGGACATCATTGCCCGCATCCGCAAGGGGGAGTTCAACGGGGCCGACTATGTGCTGTTTGGCACCCTGTCCAGCATCGAGTTCCGTGACCAGTTTTCGCCGTTGCAGGGCTCCACCAGTGCCACCATGCAGTACGGGCTGGACCTCCTGGCCGATTTTTCGCTCATCCACACCAAGACCTACGAAATCAAGGCCTCGTTTTCGGCACAGGGGGCGGGCAACGACACCAAAATCTTGTCCAACCGGGGCGATGTGATGCCCCCCAACCGCGCCAAGGTCATGCGCGAGACCTCGCAAAGTCTGGCCATGGGTGTTTACGAGCAACTCACCAGCCAGTTGGGTCATTCTGACCCAGGCATGGCCCGCGGCGTCCGCCCAGGCATGCAGGTGGTGCCAGGCCAACCCACGCCAGCCCCACCCCAGCAAGCACCTGACTCGGTCATGATCCTGCGGTGACCTCGGGTGCCGCCTGACGCACTGGCCACCCCTTCTGCTCCTTCTGGCGGGCGCAGTCGGCGGCGGTGGGTGTGCGCCGCTTTGTGCACGGTGCTGTGGGCCGCTGGGTGCGCCGCGCCGCCTGGCGGCCACGCCGACGTGGCAACCCCCATGGCCTTGCCTGGCGGGTGGACGTTGCTGAGCTTGCCAGGACAGGCAGCCGGGGTCGAGGTCGCGGCACTGCAGCGGTCTGCGCTGGTGCCGCCAGCGCGCTACCGGGTGGTGGTGGTGCCCGGGTCGGGTTGCACCGGCTGGGTGCCGTTGGCGCCGCGCTACTTTGCCGGGCTGCTGCACGCCGAACTGCTGGTGCTGCACAAGCCGGGCGCCGATCCGAGTGCAGGTGCGGGCGCGGCGTGTTCAGCCGCCTTTCAGGCGTCGGACGACCTGGCCCATTGGCGGGCTGCGGCGCAGTCGGCGCTGGTCGCCCATGGCACTGGGCACCCCACTGCGTCAACCGATCTTCGGCTGTTGCTGGTGGGCATTTCGGAAGGGGCTGAGCTGTTGCCCGAACTGGCCAACGCTCTCCCTGCAGTGGCCGGGGTGGTCATGGTGTCTGCCCCCGGGCTGGACCCGGTGCAGGCTGGCGAGTTGCAGGCACAGCGGTTGGACCAAGCCGCGGCGTGGCAACATCTCCGCGCGGGGCAGTCTGGTGCCTGGGCTGACGAGACCGTGGTGCAGGGGCGCACCTTGCGTTATTGGCGCTCATTCTGGACGTGGCCTCTGGCGCAGCCGCTGCTGGCCGGGCCATGGCCGTTGCTGCGCGTTTGGGGTGATGGGGACGAGGCCGTGGCCCCAGCGGCCTACACGCGGTTTGCGGTGCTGGCCGCCCACCGCGCTGCGCCCTGGTGTGATGTCCGCTTGCCCCAGGCAGATCACGGCCTGCAAACGCCGACGCAGGACGGCGTGCAGTGGCTGTGGGCCCAGCTGGAACGGTGGGCCAGGTCGCCCGATGCGGCCTTGTGCGACGTGGTCACCCCACCCTGATGCGTCGCACCAGCCGACCTCCAGCGGGTCGTGTCAAGGCAAGGCGGCGGGAGAGGTCAGGTACTGGGTGGACAAGCGCTGGTATTGCCCGCCATCGGTGGTGACGTTGGTCTGGCTGGTGTGCCCCGGGCTGAAGACGACGGCCATGCCACCGGCGGCCACCAGCTCTTGCGGGTGGGTCAGGAAATACTGAACCCGGTTATCCCGAAACGCCAAGGCCGAGCCACCAGGGGTGGCCGAAGGCACGCCCATGGGGGTTTGCCACCACACCAAAGGCAGTTGCAAGCCTTCGTGGAACTGGCGAGCGTTGGCCAAGTGGTTGGTGAAACTGGGCTCCGTCAGGTTGCTGGCATCCCAGTAGTACGGCACCGCACTGGGGCGTGTGCACAAGGCCCCGTCGCCGGTGTAGCTGGCTTCAAAACAGCCGGCATCGCGGTCCAGCGTCTGCATCACCACAAAATCGGCCTGCGGCGGCGCCACCAGCTTGTGCATGTAGCTCACCTCAGCGGCCACGCTGTTGCCCCACAACGACGGAGGAAACCCCACCAAGGCTTTGGGTGCTTGGGTGCGGGCCATGGACAGCAGGCACTGTGCCATGCCGGTAACGGAATTGGGCAGCGCAGCGCAATCGCTGTTTTGCGAATTGACGTGGGCAAAGTGCTGGGTGGGCTCGGCAGTCACCTGGTTGGTGTAACCCCAGAAATCGGGTTCGAAGTTCACCAGCACGGGCTTGTTGTAGGCGCGCAGCTGGGTGAACATCAGGCGCACGTTGTCCCAGTAGCCGCGCATGAAGTTGGCATCGCTCAGGCCGGAGATGTTGCCGTCACCCAGCGTGGCCATCTGATACAGCGTGAACATGGGGGTGGCGCCCACGGCATCGGCATTGGCCGCCACCAGGCCCACGTAAGCCCCCGAAGGGCTGTTCCACGACGGCCAGCCGCTGCTGCCCGCACCCACCAAATAGCGCTCGTAGATGTCAGGGCGCAGGCCCTGCGCACGGATCACCGCCACCGACGACGAGGTGTCACCCAGGCCCAGCAGCAGCTGGCGGGGTTTGCCCAAGGTCTGTGCCAGTTGGCCGGCTTTTTGATGCAAGGGCACCGCAATGCACCGTGCGGGGAAAATTCGGCACAAGTAGTCTGGCAGCTGTCCCAATGGAACGTGTAACGGCGTCGGCAGGGACAGTCGAGTGATGCCCAAGATGGTGCTGTCAGTCAGATTGACAGCCAGAAGGTGATCTGCGGCGGGGTAGTGACGGAAGGTGTAAGTCAGATAGGTTTGATCGACTGACCGGGTGCCCTCTTCTGTGGGGAACAATTCAGGAAACGTGACTTCGGCCCAGTCAAACAACTCGGTGGCCGTCAGCGCGGGTCCCATGGCCATGGCGGGGGGCAGTGCCACCGACAGGCCGAGCAACGCCAGGCCCACGAAGTGAGCCAACCATCCGCGCACCTGGGGTTTTGCTGCGTTATGGGGGGATGGCGAAAGTGGGTGCGTCTGCATGGGGTGCCGTGTCAAGGCAAGGCGGCGGGAGAGGTCAGGTACTGGGTGGACAAGCGCTGGTATTGCCCGCCATCGGTGGTGACGTTGGTCTGGCTGGTGTGCCCCGGGCTGAAGACGACGGCCATGCCACCGGCGGCCACCAGCTCTTGCGGGTGGGTCAGGAAATACTGAACCCGGTTATCCCGAAACGCCAAGGCCGAGCCACCAGGGGTGGCCGAAGGCACGCCCATGGGGGTTTGCCACCACACCAAAGGCAGTTGCAAGCCTTCGTGGAACTGGCGAGCGTTGGCCAAGTGGTTGGTGAAACTGGGCTCCGTCAGGTTGCTGGCATCCCAGTAGTACGGCACCGCACTGGGGCGTGTGCACAAGGCCCCGTCGCCGGTGTAGCTGGCTTCAAAACAGCCGGCATCGCGGTCCAGCGTCTGCATCACCACAAAATCGGCCTGCGGCGGCGCCACCAGCTTGTGCATGTAGCTCACCTCAGCGGCCACGCTGTTGCCCCACAACGACGGAGGAAACCCCACCAAGGCTTTGGGTGCTTGGGTGCGGGCCATGGACAGCAGGCACTGTGCCATGCCGGTAACGGAATTGGGCAGCGCAGCGCAATCGCTGTTTTGCGAATTGACGTGGGCAAAGTGCTGGGTGGGCTCGGCAGTCACCTGGTTGGTGTAACCCCAGAAATCGGGTTCGAAGTTCACCAGCACGGGCTTGTTGTAGGCGCGCAGCTGGGTGAACATCAGGCGCACGTTGTCCCAGTAGCCGCGCATGAAGTTGGCATCGCTCAGGCCGGAGATGTTGCCGTCACCCAGCGTGGCCATCTGATACAGCGTGAACATGGGGGTGGCGCCCACGGCATCGGCATTGGCCGCCACCAGGCCCACGTAAGCCCCCGAAGGGCTGTTCCACGACGGCCAGCCGCTGCTGCCCGCACCCACCAAATAGCGCTCGTAGATGTCAGGGCGCAGGCCCTGCGCACGGATCACCGCCACCGACGACGAGGTGCCACCCAAGCCCAGCAGCAGCTGGCGGGGCTTGCCCAAGGTCTGTGCCAGTTGCCCAGCCTTTTGTGCCAGCGTTGTTGGCGTTGGCGTTGGCGTGTCGGGTGTGCCCGAGCTACCACCGCAGGCGGCCAGCACCAGCGACACCGCCAGTGTCAACGCGGGCCGGATCCAACGGGAAGTGGGGAGCAGGGGTGATTTCGGAGGCATGGCGGAAGGGGAACGGTGGGGTTACACCAACGGTGAGTGGTGGCGTGGAAAAGAATGGTAACTTTCAGACCCATGGCGGTGCGGATAATTCCCCCAGGCGCCGCAGCTCGCGGATGCAAATTTGACTGCCTTTCCACTTCCCCGTCTTCCTCTGCCCATTCCCTCATTTTCACAGGCCCATGAACCTGCTGGCTCCCCTGTCCTGGCCCTGGCCATTGCCTGCCCTGTTGGTGTGGGTGCTGGCTTGGGTGACCATGGTGGCCCTGCGGGGGGTGGGCTTGTCCCTGATGTCCGCTTGGGTGGTGGCCACACTTCTGGGGGTTTTCGGCAGTGTGTGGGGCCGCACGCCGGTGCGCCGGTTGCTGATGGCGTTGGGGTTTCCGCTGTCGTGGTGGGTGCTCACTGCGGGTACTGGTAGCGCCCTGTCTGGCTTACCAGCCTGGGTCTGGCTGCTGCCTTTGGCTGCCGTGTGCCTGTTGTATCCCCCGGGCACCTGGCGCGATGCGCCTTTGTTTCCTACGCCACGGGGTGCCATGGACGGATTGGCCGAGCAAGTGTCCCTGCCACTGGCTGGGCACGTGTTGGATGCCGGGTGTGGGCTGGGCGACGGTTTGCAGGCCATGGAGCGGGCCTGGCCCGAGGTGCATCTGCACGGACTGGAGCGCAGTTGGCCCTTGCGGCTGATGTGTGCCCTGCGTTGCCCCACCGCCCGGGTGCGTCAGGGTGACATGTGGCGGGAAGACTGGGCGCGCTACGACCTGGTTTACCTGTTCCAGCGGCCAGAGAGCATGGCCAGGGCCTGGGCCAAGGCACAGCAGGACCTGGCCCCCGGGGCCTGGCTGGCCAGTTTGGAGTTTGCCGTGACCGATGTGACGCCCACCGTCGAATGGCGCTGTCCCGACGGACGTCCGCTGTGGCTGTATCGGATGCCCGCGCGCTGAGGCGTGGCGGGCTCAGGCCGTCCGGTCGCGGAAGATTTTGCCGGGGTTCAGGATGTTGTCCGGGTCCAGCGCCAGTTTGATGCTGCGCATCATGTCCACCGCGCCTTCACCCGTCTCGTCCACCAAAAAGTCCATTTTGTGCAGCCCCACGCCGTGTTCACCGGTGCAGGTGCCTTCCAGCGCCAGGGCGCGGGCCACCAGTTGGTGGTTCAGGGTTTCGGCGGTGGCGCGTTCCTCGGCGCTGTCGGGGTCAATCAAATAGCCAAAGTGGAAATTGCCGTCGCCCACGTGGCCCACCAGAAAGTAGGGCAGGCCAGAAGCATCGGCCTCCGCCACCGAGTCCAGCAGGCAGTCGGCCAGCTTGCTGATGGGCACGCAGGTGTCGGTGCTGATGGCGCGGCAGCCCGGCTTGCTTTGGATGGCGGCAAAGTAGGCGTTGTGCCGTGCCGTCCACAGCCGGGTGCGGTCTTCGGGCGTGGTGGCCCACTCAAAGGCTTGGCCACCGTGCTCGCCCGCAATTTCTTGCACCAGTTCGGCCTGCTCCTGCACGCTGGCCGGTGAACCGTGGAACTCCATCAGCAGCATGGGTTCTTCGCGCAGGCCCAGTTTGGCGTAGGCGTTGACCATGCGCACCGTGCCCGCGTCGATCAGCTCGCAGCGGGCAATGGGGATGCCCATTTGGATGATCTGTATCGTGGTGCGCACCGCCGCTTCAATGCTGGGGAACGAGCACGTTGCCGCTGACACCGCCTCTGGCAGGGGGTAGAGCTTGAGGGTGATTGCTGTCATCACGCCCAGCGTGCCCTCGCTGCCCACCATCAGGCGCGTCAGGTCGTAGCCCGCGCTGCTTTTTTTGGCACGCGTGCCGGTGCGGATGACCTTGCCTTGTGCCGTCACCACCTCCAGCGCCAGCACGTTCTCGCGCATGGTGCCGTAGCGCACGGCGTTGGTGCCGCTGGCGCGGGTGGCCGCCATGCCGCCGATGCTGGCGTCGGCTCCGGGGTCAATGGGGAAGAACAGCCCCTCGCTTTTCACCGCCTCGTTCACGGCTTTGCGGGTCACGCCGGGTTGCACGGTCACGGTCAGGTCCTCGGCGTTGACGCTGAGCACGCGGTTCATGCGGCCCACATCCAGGCTGATGCCGCCTTGCACCGCCAGCAGGTGGCCCTCCAGCGACGAGCCCACGCCAAACGGAATCACCGGTACCTTGTGCTGAGCGGCCAGGCGGATGGCGTCGGCCACGTCGGTGGTGCTCTCGGCGAACACCACGGCGGCGGGCGGGGGCATGTGGGTGAAGGCCGACTCATCGCGTCCATGCTGCTCACGCACTGCCAGCGCGGTAGAACACGCGGCACCAAAGCGGTCCTTCAGTGCCGTGACCAGTGTGTGTGGAATGTCACGCTGCGGGGGCAAGGCAGCCCCATCGGCGGGGTGAGTGGGGGCGTTCATGGTGCGGTTCCGGGTTGAGGCGACATAATGAAAGCCATTATCTGAGCTGCTGAGAAAGCACGTGCCCATCCATGATGTTTGATCGACTGACCGCACTGGTGGTGGACGACCAGGAGCTCATGCGCGCCGTCACCGCCAACCAACTGCGCAGCATGGGCTGGGGCAAGGTGCTGACCGCCAAAAACGGTGCCGACGCGCTTCGCACTTTGCGCGGACAGCGTGTGGACGTGCTGGTGGCGGATTGGAACATGCCCGTCATGTCCGGCTTGGACCTGCTGCGCACGGTGCGCAGCGATGCCAGGCTGGCCCTCATGCCTGTGCTCATGGTGACGTCAGAAACCGCCCGTTCGCGCATCCAAGACGTGATTGCCGCTGGCGTCAATGGCTTGCTGGTCAAGCCCTACAACGCCGCTGTGCTGCGCGCCCGCCTGGAGCGCATTCTGGCCACCGACCCCAGCGACATCGCGACGCAAGTGGCCAAGGCGGCGGCGAAGGCCTCCAGCGATGGCGATGCACTCAACCCCGACTCGCCCGCAGCCCTGCCGCCCACGCGCATTCTGTTGGTGGACGCCAATGCCCAGAGCATGGCCACACTGTTGGCCCTGTTCAAAGACGACTACGACCTCAGCATCGCCCGCAATGGGGTGGCGGCGCTGCAGGCTTGCCGGGCCAAGATACTGCCCGACCTGTTGCTGAGTGACACCGCCATGCCCGACATGGACGGATTTGCCATGGTGCGGCGCCTGCGCGAGACGCATGCCACGGCCAACATCCCGGTCATTTTCATCACCGCCGATACCAGCGATGCGGCCAGGCTGGAGGGCATGGAGCTGGGTGCGGTGGACTTTGTGCCCAAGACCATGCCAGGCAAGGAGCTGCGCCAGCGCGTGCGCAATTTCTTGCGGTTTGTGGAGCTGCGCAAACAACTGCAATCCGATTACGACCACATGCTGGAAAACGCCCGCCTGCGCGAAGAGGTGGAAAACATGACCCGCCACGACCTGAAAGGGTCACTCAGCGGCATTGTGGGCATGGTACAGACCATGGTGAGCGACGAGGCCATGCCCGAGCGTTACGCGGGCCAGCTCAAGCTGGTGCAAGAAAGTGCGCAACAGGCACTGTCATCGGTCAATTTGGCGGGCGACATGTTTGCCATTGAAACCGGACGCTACCAGCTGGCTGCCAAGCCCGTGCCCCTGGGTGAAGTGCTGCGCCGCATTGTCGAGCTCGCCAGGGCAGCCCATGCCGACAAAGAGCTGTCAGTGGTGGTGGACACCGATGTGTTTGTGGGCCAGGAAATTCCCCAGGCCGAGGGGGACGAGGGCCTGTGCTACTCCCTGTTTCACAACCTGCTGAAAAACGCCTGCGAGGCCGCACCGCGCAAAAGCAAGGTGGTGGTGGTGCTGAAAGACGAAAACCCCCTGTGCGTCCAGATCCAGAACAAGGGCGTGGTACCGCACGAAATCCGTGACACCTTCTTTGACAAGTTTGTCACCTCCGGTAAACACAGTGGCAGTGGCCTGGGCACCTACTCGGCCCGCATGCTCACCATGGCGCAAAACGGCACCATCAGCATGAGCACCAACGATGCCGACAACCTCACCACCCTCACCGTGTGGTTGCCCCGGTACGTGCCCGAACTGCCCGAAGCCGCCGTGCCCGACAATCTGTACGCACCCTGAGCGTGCGCGGGCCTGCGCCCAGCCGCAGGTGACTGGCGACCTGACCCTTGACCAGGGCCAGGTGGCCCCCCACCATCTACTTCCAACTTCGAATCCAACCACCATGGGCAACCGACTTTCTCAAATTGCCACCCGCACCGGCGACAACGGCACCACCGGCCTGGGCAACAACGACCGCGTCAGCAAAGACAGCCTGCGCGTGCACGCCATGGGCGACGTGGACGAACTGAACAGCCACATTGGCGTGCTGCTGTGCGAAGACATGCCCGCCGCCGTGCGCACGTTGCTGGTGGAGGTGCAGCACCAGCTCTTTAACCTGGGGGGCGAGCTGAGCATTCCTGGCTTCGAGCTGCTCAAGGCCGACGCCGTGCTGGCGCTGGACGAGGCCCTGGCCACCTTCAACGAGCCCCTGCCCCGGCTGCAAGAGTTCATCTTGCCTGCGGGCACCCGCGCCGCCTCGCTGGCCCATGTGTGCCGCACCGTGGCCCGCCGCGCCGAGCGCGCCGTGGTGGCGTTGGGCAACGTGGAGGCACTGAACGACACCCCCCGCCAGTACCTCAACCGCCTGAGCGACCTCATGTTTGTGCTGGCCCGAACCCTCAATCGCCACCGCCCCGACGGCGGCGTGGGCGACGACGTGTACTGGAAAAGCGAGCGCATGGCCCAGGCCGAAGCGGGCTGACCGGGTGGCTGCGCACACGCCGATCGCCACCCCCACCACACGGGCGGCGGCCATCCCGCCACAACTGCACTGGACGGAAAACGGCCGGGCTTGCAGCGCTTGGTGGCGCTCGGAGCGTGGTGCCGCGCCACCCCAGCGCGTGCGGGTGGTGGACGACACCCTGAATGCTGACGTGGCCTACCGCCTGGCCTGCGAGGGCACGGGCCTGCTTTGGCGTGGCGACTACCACCAGGCGCGGCAAATGCTGCAAGCCCTGGGCCGCCGACTGGACCGGTCCGCGCAAGCCACCCAGGCCAGTCAAGCCAGAAAGCAGGCCAATTCGGTATTGCAAAAAACAGAGCTAACTGTTCAATCAAATCAAGCGCTGTCGGCCAATTTTGTTTCAAATTTAACGCCGATGGCCGCCCAGGAGGTGTCTCAGGCCTTTCACCTCCACCGCCAGGCCCAGGGCCACCGTGCCCGTGTGCTGGGTATGGTCTTGTTGCCTTTCGGGGTCGACCACCGCATTGACCTGCGCCGTGCGCCCGATGTCCGCCAAGCCTGTGCCGAAGGTTGGGGGCCTGCGACGGCCGATACGCCCCCCTCGGTGGCTTCGCTGCGCGAGCTGTTGGCGCTGGTCAGCGCGCACGAGTGGCACAAAAAGGGCGTGGAAATTCCCGCTTTGGGCCAGCCGCCGCACAACCGCATTCACCCGCGCTACGGCGTGTTCTCACCCGTGCGCGGCGAGTACGTGGACCTGGTGGCCACGGCACCGCTGCCCGCACCGGCCGAGCAACTGCTGGCGTTTGACATTGGCACCGGCACGGGTGTGCTCAGCGCCGTGCTGGCGCGGCGGGGCGTGGCCCGTGTGGTGGCCACCGACCTGGACGAGCGCGCCCTGGCCTGCGCCCGCGCCAACCTGCAGCGCTTGGGGCTGCAGGCGTCACCGGGTGAGCCACACACGCAGGGCCAGGTCGTGGAACTGGTGCAGGCCGACCTGTTCCCGCCCGGCCGGGCACAGCTGGTGGTGTGCAACCCACCCTGGCTGCCCGCCCGAGCCAGCTCGCCCATCGAGCACGCGGTGTACGACGAAGGCAGCCGCATGCTGCGCGGTTTTCTGAACGGGTTGGCGGACCACTTGGCACCGGGCGGCGAGGGCTGGCTCATCATGTCCGACTTGGCCGAGCGCCTGGGTTTGCGCGCGCCCACCGAACTGACCGACTGGGTGACTGCCGCTGGGCTGCGCGTGGTGGGCCAGCTGAATGCTCGGCCTCTGCACCCCAAAGCCCGTGACACCAGTGACCCGCTGCACGCCGCCCGCGCGGCCGAGGTGACCTCACTGTGGCGGCTGGCGGCGCTGGCTGGCTGAGGCGTTCAGCGCCCAATGGTCGGGCAGGGCGTGCAGCACCGTGCGGGCGTCCAGCGACCCAATGGCCACGCGCTTGTCCAGCGGGATGCGGTCGTGTGCCTGCAACGCCAGGTAGCGCAGCGCGCACACCCGCAAAAACGAGGCGAAATTGCCCACCCCGCCGCGCGCCTGCACCAGTTCGTCGTAGAGCTTTTCGATCAGCCCCACCACGGTCATGCCGTCGCGCAGGCCGATTTCTTCCAGCACGTCCCAGTACAGGTTTTCCAGCCGGATGCTGGTGACCACCCCGTGAAGCCGCACAGAGCGCGTGCGGCTGGCGTAGCTGTCGGGGTTGGCGCTGATGAAGACTTCACACATGGTGGTGGCGATGGTGGGCACCCGGCGCAGGCTTGTCAACCGCGCGGGGTTTCGGCCAATGCACGGGTGGGCGCCGAGTGCCTGCCGGGCCTGGAACCGTGACCGGGGTCGTCGGGGAACATGGGCAAGCCACGGCAGGCATGGCGCGCACCAGGGGGTCAGTGGGTGATGGTTGTGCCCAGCACGGCCAAAAACTGGGCCATCCACGCAGGGTGTGCGGGCCAGGCGGGGGCGGTCACAAAGGGGCCATCGGTCACGGCCTGGTCCACAGGGATGTTGGCGTAGGTGGCCCCGGCCAGCTCCACTTCCACCTGGCAAGCGGGGTAGGCTGAAATGGTGCGACCCTTGATGTCGCCGGTGGCGGCCAGCAACTGTGCGCCGTGGCACACCGCCGCCACGGGCTTGCCGCTGGACGTGAAGTGCTTGACCAGCGCCATCACGTTGGCGTGCATGCGCAGGTACTCGGGGCCACGCCCGCCGGGAATCACCAGCCCGTCGTAGGCCTCGGGCTGGATGTCGGCCATGGTGGCGTTGAGCGTGAAGCGGTGGCCGGGCTTCTCGCTGTAGGTTTGCGCGCCCTCAAAGTCGTGAATGGCGGTCAGGATGAAGTCACCCGCCTTTTTGTCAGGTGCCACCGCATGCACGGTGTGGCCCACGGCCTGCAGCGTCTGGAACGGGACCATGGTTTCGTAGTCCTCGCAGTAGTCGCCGCACATCATCAACAGTTTCTTGCCCATGTGTGTCTCCTGAAATTGGGAATGCCATGAAAGGGGGTGGAGACTGCATTGTTGAAGTGGGGGGCTGGTGCGGGGTAACACCCGGTTACTGCGGGCACTGGGGTTTTCCCGGGGACGTCGGTATGGCGACGTGGTTTTTGGTGGCCAGTGTGGGTGGCCGGGTGAACTCTGCGGTGAAATGCGCAGCATGAACATTTGGCACGGTTTTTTTCTCGCCCACAGGGTGTCTGGGGCCCGCCCTGGCCGGTCGTCTTGGCCGCTGGGGTGCCTGCTGGCGGTGGGGCTGGCTGGACCGGCGTTGGCCACCATCCCGGCCAGTGGCACCACCCCGACGACCGGTGCCACCGACACCCACTTGCGCTGTGACGTGGTCTATCTGCCCGCACACAGTCCTTGGGTGCGCGAGGTGGTGCTGACGCACCGCGGCAAGCGCCTGCGCACGGTGACCATCGATGGGGTGGTGGTGTACACCTTTGCCCTGAGTGGGCCGGTGGTGCTGACCTCGTTGGACAACGAGCGCATCCAGCTCGACCTGTCGCAGCCCGCGTGGCGCAGCGATTTCAGGGGGCTGGCGACTGGCCGGGGCCTGTGCACCCTGTTGCCTTGATTTGCCACAGCGGGCGCATGCCCCACAGCCGCACGGGGGCCGGGCACCAGTAGCCACAGGGCTCAGTCTGGACTTGACCCGTTTTCACGGACAGTTTTTAGCTTCTTGAGGAAGCGGATTAATAATCAGGGATGCAGGGTTATCCACCGGGCGGGTCTGTGGGCAGCTCGCCGCACCCATCGAGTGCAAGAAGCGTGCTGTCCACAGATCCGCAGCACCCGGTGGGTAACCCGTGTTCTTGGGGAAATGGTGTATTTCGTCAGCCCTGAAATATTCAAACAGCAGTGCTGGTAGCCAGCCGCAGTGGCGAAGCCGAGGTTTTTGATGCCGACGGCATGGCCAACCAGCGCAGCTTCGTGCGCACTGCAGCCTGCAATCGGTGGACGTCTCCCTGATATTGCTGCCCGAGCAGGCGCAAAAAAAAGTGTTCCAAAAAGGCCCCCCCTTCTTGGCAATCATGCGCGGCAACCACTTGAGGTTGTACCCAGCCGCACACAGCACAGCATGCAGCCTGTCATCCATCTCCCCTTTGAGGTGACAGCGGTCCATGCGGTGGTCGGCTTTGAGGTGTCCGATGATGGGCTCGATTGGCTGGCATGGGCTTTGCGCACGAAGAGGTGGGCCACACGGGCTTCGATGTCTTGCCAGGGCATGCGGGAGGACAGCACGGCCAGTGGGTGGCGCAGGTCGATCATCTGGTCGATGCGTGAACGAAAGAAATCGTCTGTGGCGGGGCAGGCAAACATCGAAAAACTCCCAGAAATCAGCATCCAAAGGCAAGTTGACTGGGAGATGTTTTACCAAAAATCAATAAAAATTAATTAAAAATCAATGGGTTATGAATATTTCGTCGGCCCTGAAATATTCAAAAAGCGGCGTTGGTAACCAGCCCCAGCGGCGGCAC
>CAYNGJ010000024.1:0-55874 GCA_964396895.1 uncultured Hydrogenophaga sp.
CTGCCGTGGTGATCATGATCCCTTCCAGCGCGTGGGTGAACACGCTGGCGGCCAGCAGCAGCTTTTCTTCGGCGGTTTTGCGCTCGGTGATGTCGCGGGCATAGCCCACGGTGCCAATCACTGTCTGATCGATGCGCACGGGGGACTTGTAGGTTTCTACCCAGCCCTTCTGACCAGGGCCGTCTATGGGTTCTTCCACCGTCTTGGGTAAACCCGATTGCAGGACCTCGTCATCGTCGCGCCGGTAGGCGTTGGCCAGGGCGGTGGGCCAGATGTCCAGATCCGATTTGCCCACCAAGTCTTCGGGCTGTTTGGCCCCGCTGGCGTGGGCAAAGGACTGGTTCACCGCCAGGTAGCGGTTGTCGCTGTCTTTGAGCCAGATGATGAAGGGGAAGTTGTCGAGCACCGCGCGCAGGTACTGTTCCCGGCGCTGCAGTTCTTGTGCGCTGCGCTGGCGTTCGGTCATGTCACGGCCAATGCCCAGCACTCCCATCAGCTGGCCTTGGGCGTCAAACATGGGGGTTTTGGTGGTTTCCACCCATTCGCTGTGGCCGTCACTGGCAAAGGTCAGCCACTCGTCGTTGACGGTGGGGCCTCCGTTGGACACGGCCAGCTGGTCGTGAGCCCGGAAAAATTCGGCCAGTTCGGGGGCCACAAAGTCGGCATCGGTCTTGCCCACAATGTCGGACTCGGTGGCGCCGTACAGCTGTTGAAACCGGGGGTTGCAGGCCAGGTAGACACCGTTCGGGTCTTTGAGCCAGACCAGGTCTGGAATGGTCTGTATCAGGGTTTTGAGGGTGTGGCGCTCGTGGGCCAGCGCCGCTTCCATCTGCTGGCGTTCGGTGATGTCGGTGAGCAGGCAGTGGGTGTGCAAGGCATTGCCCTGCTCGTCGCGGGCGATGCGGCCGTTCACTTGCCACAGAAACCGGCTGCCGTCTTTGCGCACCATTTCAAACACCGGGCCGTCGGTGCGCCCGGTGGACTGAAACCGGGGAAACTCACAGGCCAGGGTCTCTTGCGAGGTGTCGGCAATGAAGTCGCCAATGAAGCTGCCCATCACCTCGTCGCGCGTGTAGCCCATTTGGGTTTGCCAGACGGCATTCACCTCCAGAATGTGGCCCCCCATGTCCAGCGACTGGTAGGCCAGCGGTGCCTTGTCAAACAGGTTGCGCATGCGGGCTTCACTGGCTTGCAGGGCGGCAGAGGCCAATTCATGCTCATGAACCTCGCGCATCAGGCGCGGGGTGTGGGTGGCCAACGCACCGTAAACCGACAAGATGATCTCGATCAGCGACTGGGCAGAGGTGACCATCTGCTGGGCCGCGCGCTGCTTGGCGGTGGCCATGTCCAGCCCCTGCTGCAAGCCGTTGACCAAGCTGGCCAGGTGCCGGTCGGCCCCCAGGATGTGCGACACCAGCCACCGGGCCAGAAAACCCAGCAGGGTTTCGGCCAGTTCCGCCAGAGGGCGACTTTGCAGGTCCTGGCTGAGCCGGGCGATTTGGTCAAAAAACTGCCGGTGGCTGGCTTTGTGTGCCAGCTCCAGTGGGTCCTCGGGCAGGTAGTGGGCCCAGATGGCTTCTTCGTCGTGGAAGTGGATGGTGGCGTATTCGGTCAGATCCCGCAGGATGTGCTGCAAGCCAGGGCCATCGGGGGCGAACACCAAGCGACTGGCCAACACGTTGAGCATGGCCAGCAGTTGGCGGTGCTGCGCATCGACGGTCGGAAGACCAGTGTTGAAGTGGTCGTTCCAAACAAAAATGTCGATCTGGGTGTTCATGGGGCAGGGAATCGGGGGTGGCGGTGGGGCGAGTGCTCTGGTCCCTTCCCTGTGGCGGCCATGCACACACATGACCAGCCCGCCTGCGTTGGGCGGTCAACTATCTGGTTCGCTTGGGCCGCGCGGCGTTCCTCGCAATTGGCCCAGCTGAAACTGGGCGCGAATATACGCGAAACCCCTGGCGGCTGGGGTCAGAAGGTTTCCCAGTCGCCCTCGTCGCCCTGTGGGGTGGCCACCGCCCGGGAGGGCGCGGCGGCGGGTTTGCTGGCCGGACTGGTCGTGGTGGCCAGCTTAGCCGGGGCGCTCCGTCCCGCCTTGGCGGCGGCTGAGGTTGTCAATTTTGGTGGTGAGGCTACAGCCAATCGGGTGGTGGCTGGGGGCACGGTTTTTGGGGGAGACACAAGTGGTGTTCGCTTGGCCTGAGAACGGCCCCCGCCAGCGCTGGCACCATTCATTTTGAACACCGACACCACCTGAACCAAGTCTTGCGCCTGATTTTGCAAGCTGCTGGCCGCTGCCGCCATCTGCTCGACCAGCGCGGCATTTTGCTGCGTCACCTGGTCCATTTGGGTCACGGCCTCTCCCACCTGGCTGACACCGGCGGACTGCTCGCTGCTGGCAGCACTGATTTCACCCATCAGGTCGGTGACGCGCCGGATGCTGGTGACCACTTCGCTCATGGTGGTGCCGGCGCGGTCCACCAGGGCCGAGCCTTCTTCCACCCTGGCCACGCTGGTGTTGATGAGTGCCTTGATTTCTTTGGCCGCCTCTGCGCTGCGGCCAGCCAGCAAGCGCACTTCGCCCGCCACCACCGCAAACCCCCGGCCTTGTTCACCGGCACGCGCCGCTTCCACGGCGGCATTGAGCGCCAGGATGTTGGTCTGGAAGGCGATGCCGTCGATCACGCTGATGATGTCGGAAATCTTGCGCGATGCGTCGTTGATGCCCTTCATGGTTTGCACCACTTCACCCACCACCTCGCCACCCTTGACGGCCACCTCGGAGGCGCTCAGGGCCAGTTGGTTGGCCTGGCGGGCGCTGTCGGCGTTTTGCTTCACGGTGGCACTGAGTTGCTCCATGCTGGCCGCGGTTTCTTCCAGCGAGCTGGCCTGCTGCTCGGTGCGTGCCGACAGGTCGTGGTTGCCCTGGGCGATTTCTGAACTGGCGGTGGACACACCCTCAGAGCCCTGGCGCACGCTGCTCACCACCTTGAGCAGGCTGGACTGCATGTCTGCGAGCGACTTCAGCAGCTGGGCGACTTCGTCGTTGCCCTCGGGGTGAATGGGGTGGGTCAGGTCACCGTGGGCCACAGCGTCGGCGGCCAGGGTCGCCTGCTTGAGCGATCTGGAAATGCCACGCATCAACGCCAGCCCGAACAGGGCGGCAAACAGCACACCCAGCAGCACGGACGTCAGTGCAATCCAGCGGATGGTGTTCTGGCGGGCCACAGAAGTCTCGTACTCTCGCTTTCCCTCGGTCAACTGGATCTGCATGAGCGCTTCCACACCCGCTTCCACGGGGGTGAACAGTGGCCTGATTTTCTCGACGGTCAGGATCTTGACGGCCTGCATGTCGTCGGCCCTGAGGGCTGTGACCACCGGCTGCAAGGCTTCTTTGACAAAGCGTGCCCGGTCGTCCGCAAATTTTTTGGCCACCTGGGCCTCTTCTGCGGTCATCGCCGTGTCGGCGTAGAGCTGCCAGATTTTGCCGATGGCCGTGATGTTGGCCTCGACCTCGTTGGCCGCGGCATTGATGGCCTCGGGCATGGGCGAATTCAGGGCGTTCGCAATGGCCAGTCGGTTGCGCAGCAGCAGCCGGTTGATGTCGGCAATCTGGGTCGATGGCACGGTGCGGTCCTCGTACACCGTTTTCAATGCGCCGTTGGATTGGCTGATGCCAAACAGTCCTATGCCACCAACGACCACCAGCAACACAGACAGAAGGGCCACCAGCAGCAGCAGGCGGGTGGAGATTTTGAAATGGTTCATGGTGTGTGCGAAAGAAATCGGAGGTTGTTCAGGTAGGCCTGAGGCACAGAGTGGCTGCGGAGGATACGGACAGATACGCCCCGGGGCATCGGGAATGACCCTAGCGGTGTGTCGCCTTTGTCACATCCCCGTACGCCATGCGGCGTACAGACGGTGGAAAGGGTTCTCCTTAAAGTCTGTGCATCCGCTGTGAAAGGGGGGTCTTACTCCCCCAGGCAGCACGGATTTCACCTTGCCCACCCGTTTGTCAACTCTTTTGGAGAAGCGCCCCATGTCCACTGAAAACTCCCGTCGCTTTACGCTGAAAACCCTGTCGGCCGCCGCTGTGGTGGCCTCATTGGGATTCACCGGTCTGTCCGCACAGGCCGCCGACACCATCAAGGTCGGTGTGCTGCACAGCCTGTCGGGCACCATGGCCATTTCAGAGACCGTGTTGAAAGACACCGTGCTCATGGCCATTGACGAAATCAACGCCAAGGGCGGTGTACTGGGCAAAAAGCTGGAGCCTGTGGTGGTTGACCCGGCCTCCAATTGGCCCCTGTTCGCTGAAAAAACCAAGCAGCTGCTGGGTCAGGACAAAGTCTCCGTCATCTTCGGTTGCTGGACCAGCGTGAGCCGCAAGTCCGTGCTCCCCGTCGTGGAAGAAATGAACGGCCTGCTGTTCTACCCCGTGCAGTACGAGGGTGAAGAGCTGAGCAAAAACGTGTTTTACACCGGTGCCGCGCCCAACCAGCAGGCCATTCCTGCGGTGGAATACCTGATGAGCAAAGACGGTGGCAGCGCCAAGCGCTTTGTGCTGCTGGGCACCGACTACGTGTACCCCCGCACCACCAACAAAATCCTGCGCGCCTTCCTGAAGAGCAAGGGCGTGGCCGACAAGGACATCGACGAGAAGTACACCCCCTTCGGTCACTCCGACTACCAGACCATCGTGGCCGACATCAAGAAGTTCTCTGCCGGTGGCAAGACTGCAGTCATCTCCACCATCAACGGCGACTCCAACGTGCCGTTCTACAAAGAACTGGGCAACGCCGGCCTGAAGGCCAAAGACGTGCCTGTGGTGGCCTTCAGCGTGGGTGAAGAAGAGCTGCGCGGCGTGGACACCAAGCCCCTGGTGGGCCACCTGGCCGCCTGGAACTACTTCATGAGCATCAAGAACCCGACCAATGCCGA
Organism: uncultured Hydrogenophaga sp.; assembly: GCA_964396895.1. Taxonomy (GTDB): domain Bacteria; phylum Pseudomonadota; class Gammaproteobacteria; order Burkholderiales; family Burkholderiaceae_C; genus UBA2334. The sequence continues at coordinate 4,939 of CAYNGJ010000024.1, forward strand.
GTTCATCAAGAAGTGGTCTGCTTACGCCAAGGACAAGAAGATCCCCGGCCACATGGACAAGCCCCTGACCAACGACCCGATGGAAGCCACCTACATCGGCATCCACATGTGGAAGCAGGCGGTTGAAAAGGCCAAGACCACCGACGTGGACAAGGTCATTGCCGCCATGGCGGGCCAGACCTTCAAGGCACCCGGTGGTTTCACGTCCAAGATGGACGAAAAGAACCACCACCTGCACAAGCCCGTGTTCATTGGTGAAATCAAGGCCGATGGTCAGTTCAGCGTGGTTTGGAAAACACCAGGCCCAGTGAAGGCCCAGCCATGGAGCCCCTTCATCGAAGGCAATGACAAGAAGAAGGACGAGCCCGAGAAGAAGTAAGTCACCCGCCACCCACCCCAGCTTTCAGCCGGGGTGGTGGAACGACAAAGGGTCAACTGTGTGAGCAGTTGGCCCTTTGTCGTTGGTGGTTTGACTTTCCTCTTGTGTCGATGGCAATGGCAATGGCAATGGGGTTGGGGATGATGGTGAAGTGGAGGCTGGGGATGCCCGGTTGGGTGGGTGTCCGCAGTGCCGGGGGCAGGCGTCAATCGGCAGGGGGTTGGTCGGGTTGCGCCACAGGTGATGGGGCTGGTTGACGGGTAGCGTTGTGCCCAGGTCCCGTGCGTTGGAGGGGGGCGGTTTGCTGTTGGTACTTGCTGTGGGACGGATTGGCATCGTCCAGGCAGCGCTGGCGCAGCAGCGGGTCGGCCAGGGTGTTGGCGTGTTTGAGCATGGGCGGTCGTTGGGTTAGCGGATCCCGCAGGGCGAGGAGGCAGCTTTAGGGTCTCTGCTGCAATTTGGATTTGGGGTGCTCACGCACCCATTGAACCGCTTCCCGTATGGATTGGGCCACGGTCTCCGGCTTTTCAAGTGGAATAGCGTGGCCACTGTCCACCCATATTTGCTGGGCACCGGGGTACAGCATGTGCAACTCGGCGCGCTTGCGGTTGGCATCGTCAGCAATGGCCGACGATATTGACATGGGCCCCAGTGCGCTGAGCACCCACACGGGGATGGCCGGGTCCACAGGCAAATTCAATACCGTTTGCCCTGTGGCGTCCAGCGTCGCCAGTTCTTGTTTGGCGGCTTCTGAGCTCAGCATGCCAAAACCCAGCTTGAGCCACGTGGGCCAGTATTTTTGGTCACCGGCACCTCGCAGTTGTTCCGGGTGGGTGGAATCCACCAGCACCAGCGCGGCCACCTCATGGGGGTACTTTCTGGCAAAAAGCTGCATGTACAAGCCCCCCAAAGAGTGCCCTACCAAAACGTAGGGCGGTGGCAGTTGGCGCGCAGCCAAGAGCGCCCTGAGTTCGTTCACCGCATGGGTGCCATTGCTCGGGGTGTTTACCGCGTCGCTTTTCCCGTAGCCGGCGCGGTTGTAGGCCAGTGACGTGGTGGTTTGCACGGCCTCAGGCCACACTTTGACCCACCAGTCCAGCGTGCCACCCAGGCCATTTTCAAAGACAACCACTGGCATGCCGTGGCCTCCCATGATGTATTCCACCTGCCGTCCCCCGGAGGTTTGCGTGACGGTGCCCGGCAGTGTGGTGCAGCCGAGCAAAAACATTGCCAGCAGCGGAAACAGGATTTTGAAACGGCTCATGGCGAAGTGTGGCGGTCGGTGACTATTGAGTAGTGAATCGGGGTTCGGGGTGCTCAGGCTGAACTCGACTCGACTCGGTTCGGTTCGGTTCGGTCAGGGGATGTGAGCCTGCTTCAAGTCGGTTTAATTCCCACATCAAGCCCGCTTTCGGGCCACGATGAATACCCGAAAGTCTTTGCCGCGCGTACCGTGGCGCTCGACGCTGATCACCTCCATGCCTTGTTGGGTGATGGCTGCCTGCAATTCCTCGCCCTTGAAGCAACGCACTTCGGGTGCCTTACCGATGGCGCGCATCAGCGGCAGCGCCACCCGGGTGATCAGGGGGTTCATTTCGGCCACGCACGGTGTTTTGGAAATCAGCAGGCCGCCGGGGCGCAAGGCTTGGGCGGCCAGGGCCAGGGTGGCGTCGAGGTCGCTGGCCAAGTGCAGCAGGTTGAAGGCCAGCACAGCGTCGCAGGTCCCGTGTGCGGACACCGCCTCTTCGGCATTGGCCACGGCAAAGCCCAACTGGGGTGTGGGCTGGGCAGCGAGCTTTTCCTGTGCAATGGCAACCATCTGGGCCGAGATGTCGGTGGCCAGATAGTGCCGGGTGAAAGGCGCCAGCCGCAATGCGGTGGTGCCAGTGCCACAGCCCAGTTCCAACACGTTTTGGTCAGTGGAGAGCAGGGCCTGCACGCGTTGTAGCGTGGCCTCGTAGCCGGGCACGTCGGCGATGGGGTCGGTCGCGTATTTTCGCGCCATGCGGTCCCAAAAAGCCGCCTGGCGGGTTGCGGGCGCTGAAATGGCGTCGTGGGTGGGGCAGGGGGCGGGCATGGCGGTGTGGGTGTGAGGCGGTCGTCTGGGTCAGCGCAAAAGCCCGCCATTGGGCGAGGGGGCAGGCGGCCAATCGCAAGCGTTGGTGGGTGAGCCACTGGCCAGTGCCCACATGCTATCCATGCGTTGCGGCCAGAGGAATCCCGGTTTTTTGCAGTGAAGATATACATTCATGCATGAACAAAATGGATTGGAACCAGCTCAGGGCGTTTTTGGAGACCGCTGAAACCGGCTCGCTGTCCGCCGCTGCCCGCAAGCTTGGGCTGACGCAGCCCACCCTGAGTCGGCAGGTGGCGGCCATTGAGGCGCGCATGGGCGTGACGCTGTTCGAGCGCGTGGGCAAGTCCATGGCCCTCACCCCCACGGGGCTGGACTTGCTGGAGCATGCCAAGGCCATGGGCGCCGCCGCTGAGGCCTTGGCCCTGGCCGCCACGGGCCGCTCACAGGCCATTGAGGGCGTGGTGTCGGTGTCGGCCAGCGACTTGGTGGCCGCCCGTCTGCTGCCCGCCTTGGTGCGGCAATTGCGCGAGCAAGAGCCCGGCATTGCCATTGAGGTCATTTCGTCCAATGCGCTGAGCGATCTGCTGCGCCGCGAGGCCGACATCGCCATTCGCCACGTCAAGCCCGAGCAGCCCGACCTCATTGCCCAGCTGGTGCGCGAGGCATCGGCCAGCTTTTATGCGTCTGAAGATTGGGTGCGGCTACACGGGCACCCGCGCACCGCCGAAGACGCAGCCAGCCTGCCGTTTGTGGGCTCTGACCGCGCAGGCCGCTACCTGGCCTACCTCCGCCAGCACGGCCTGGCATTGGATGAGGCGAACTTCAGTTGTTATGCCGACCACACGGTCGCGCACTGGGCCTTGGTGCGCCAGGGCATGGGCATAGGGGCCATGATGGACGAGATTGCCCAAGGCACGCCGGGCATCGTCAAAGTGCTGGACGAGTTGCCCCCGGTGCGCTTCCCGGTTTGGCTGGTCACCCACCGCGAACTGCGCACCTCCAGGCGCATTCGTGTGGTGTTCGACGCTTTGGCCCAGGGCTTGCGGTGAGTCGCGTTTGCGCTCGCCAAGCGGCCATCATGAGTCGCATGGTCTGACATGGCTTTGCCGACCACACCTGTTCTCATGCGGCACATCACACGCACCCATTGGCTGGCGGTCTTTCTGGTCTTGGCGCTGCACGCCTGGGTGGACGTGCTCATGGGGAGCAGCAGGTTCGCAGCCTGATGGCGGCGACGGTGCCGTGACGTACGGGATGTTCCGCTCAGTGGCGGCTCTGTGCGTACGCCACACGGCGTATTCCCCCATTTTGGTGCACTGCCCACAATCGGCCACTGTTCACCATTTGGGAAATGCCACATGCGCACAGGTTCACCAGGTATCCGAAGTCTTGGTTTGTTCATCGCTTCTTTGTTGATAGCTGCAAATTCATATGCGCTAAGCGCTGATGCGGTAAAAAGCTTGTCAATTGGTGACACAGATGACCGCGTGGCTGCCATTGGTCGCGTGCTGGTCGCCGAGCCCGACGATGCCACCGCCGCCTTCATCCGCGCACTGGTGGACGATGCCGTCAAGGTGTCGGGCGACCAGGTGTTGGTGGTGCGCGATGGCGTGGGCACAGACCCCGTCACTGGTCAGCCCGTGACCGTGCCCGATGACGCCGAAGACGTGATGAACAACAACCGCCTGCGCGGCGAACTGGACACCGCGCTGGCGGCCATTCGCCTCCTGTCGCCCGAGTTGCGCAGGCGCCAGCAAGCCGTGACCGAGCTGACCCGCGAGCCCAACCCCGCGCTGCTGCCGCTGCTGGACAAGGCCATGGCCGCCGAAACCGACGCCAGCCTGAAAACCCAACTGGCGCTGGCCCGCGAGGCCGCGCTGCTGGGCAGCGACGACGTGACCCAGCGCCTGCACGCCGCGCAGGCCTTGGCGGAAAGCCAAACGCCCGCCACCCAGCTGCTGCTCAACCAGCGGTTGGCGCAAGAGGCTGACCCCGCCGTGAAAGCCGCCCTTGCCGCCAGCCTGAAAAGCATTGCCAAGGGCTTGGTGTGGGGCGAGTACCTGGGCACGCTGTTCACTGGCATCAGCCTGGGCTCGGTGCTGTTGCTGGTGGCACTGGGCCTGGCCATCACCTACGGCTTGATGGGCGTCATCAACATGGCGCATGGCGAGCTGATGATGATTGGCGCCTACGCCACCTACGTGGTGCAGGGTCTGTTCCGCAGCTACCTGCCCGATGCGTTCGACTGGTATCTGGTCGCGGCGGTGCCGGTGGCGTTCATCACGTCGGCCCTGGTGGGCGCGGCGCTGGAGCGCGGGGTGCTGCGCTTTTTGTACGGTCGCCCGCTGGAAACCCTGCTGGCCACCTGGGGCATCAGCCTCATGCTGATGCAGGGCGTGCGCAGCCTGTTCGGTGCGCAGAACGTGGGTGTTGAAAACCCCAGCTGGATGAGCGGCGGCGTGCAGGTGCTGGCCAACCTCACGCTGCCCTACAACCGCTTGGTCATCATTGCGTTTGCCGCCGCTGTGTTGCTGGGCATGGCCTGGCTGATTGGCCGCACCCGCCTGGGCTTGTTTGTGCGCGGCGTCACACAAAACCGCCCCATTGCCAGTTGCATGGGCGTGAACACCGCCCGCATTGACACCTATGCCTTTTCGTTGGGCTCGGGGATCGCCGGGCTGGCCGGTTGCGCACTGAGCCAGGTGGGCAATGTGGGGCCTGACCTGGGGCAGAGCTACATCGTCGACGCCTTCATGGTGGTGGTGGTGGGCGGTGTGGGCCAGTTGGCCGGTGCCGTGTATGCCGCCATGGGTCTGGGCCTGGCCAGCAAGCTGCTGGAGGGCTGGACCGGCGCCGTGCTGGCCAAGATTGCCGTGCTGGTGTTCATCATCGTGTTCATTCAAAAGCGACCTCAGGGCATTTTTGCCATGAAGGGCCGCTCTGCTGAGGCTTGACATGAGCGCGCCCACTCCTTCCAAACCCACCTTTCCCGCAGCCATGCCCTCCATTTCTCCCGCTGTGGCCTTGCCTGCCCGTCCCGCATTGCTGACCCGCGCTGGCTGGACAGCTTTCACCGTGGCGCTGCTGCTGGTGTGCGCCCTGGCCCCCGTGCTCAACCTGTGGGTGCCCGAGGGCAGCGCCTTCCACCTCAGTGACTACGGGGTGGCCTTGCTGGGCAAGATCATGTGTTTTGCCATCTGTGCCCTGGCCATGGACCTGATCTGGGGCTACACCGGCATCTTGAGCCTGGGCCACGGCCTGTTCTTTGCGCTGGGTGGCTACGTCATGGGCATGTACCTGATGCGCCAGATCGGGCGCGACGGCAACTACCAAAGCGACCTGCCCGACTTCATGGTGTTTCTGGACTGGAAAGAGCTGCCCTGGCACTGGGCCTTGAGCGACAGCTTTGCCGCCACACTGGTGCTGGTGTTGCTGGTGCCGGGCGCGCTGGCCGGGGTGTTTGGCTACTTCGCGTTTCGCTCGCGCATCAAAGGGGTGTACTTTTCCATCATCACACAGGCCATGACCTACGCGGCCATGCTGCTGTTCTTCCGCAACGAAACGGGCATGGGTGGCAACAACGGGTTCACCGACTTCAAGCGCATCCTGGGCATCTCCATTGCCACACCCGACATGCGCATGGTGCTGTTCGTGCTCACCGGCCTGACGCTGCTGGGCTGCTACCTGTTCGGCCGCTGGCTGGTGGCCAGCAAATACGGACGGGTGTTGCAGGCCATCCGCGATGCGGAAACCCGCGTCATGTTCAGCGGCTACAACCCGCTGCCCTACAAGCTGAGCATTTGGGTCATCTCGGCCATGATGTGCGGGCTGGCCGGGGCGTTGTATGTGCCGCAGGTGGGCATCATCAACCCCAGCGAGATGAGCGCGGCCAACAGCATTGAAATGGCGGTGTGGGCTGCCGTGGGTGGCCGGGCCACGCTGGTGGGGCCCATTGCCGGGGCATTCATTGTCAACGGGGCCAAGAGCTGGCTCACCGTCACGGCACCTGAGTACTGGCTGTACTTTTTGGGTGCCTTGTTCATCGCGGTCACGCTGTTTTTGCCACAGGGGGTGGTGGGGTTGGTGAAAAAGCTCAAAAAAGGCAAGGCGGCCACCGGTGAAGCGGCTGCCCAGAAAGGACCGCAGCCATGACCCCCGATCTGATGGAACAAGGCGCGCAGCGCCGCGCCGCCATGGCACAGAAAGTGGACCTGGGCCAGACCGAGTCGGGCGGGCGACAGGCGGGCTTTGGCCGCGTGCACACCCCCGGCGAGGTGGATGTGACGCACGGCCGCATCCTGTACCTGGAGGACGTCAACGTCAGCTTTGACGGGTTCAAGGCCATCAACAACCTCAGCCTGGACATTGCCCCCGGCGAGCTGCGCTGCATCATTGGCCCCAACGGCGCGGGCAAGACCACGATGATGGACATCATCACCGGCAAAACCCGGCCCGACAGCGGCACGGTGTTTTTTGGCTCCACCATTGACCTGCTGCGCTACCGCGAGGCCGAGATTGCCGAGCTGGGCATTGGCCGCAAGTTTCAAAAGCCCACGGTGTTCGAGCAGTTGAGCGTGTTTGAGAACCTGGAGCTGGCCCTCAAGGCCGACAAGCGGGTGTTTCCGTCCATGACCTTCCGGCTGGATAGCGCCCAGAGCGATCGCTTGGCCGAGGTGCTGCACACCATTCATTTGGCACCCAGCGTGTCGCGCCAAGCCGGGCTGCTGAGCCACGGGCAAAAGCAGTGGCTGGAAATTGGCATGCTGCTCATGCAAGACCCCAAACTGCTGCTGCTGGACGAACCCGTGGCGGGCATGACCGACGAGGAAACCGAGCGCACCGCCGAGCTGTTCCTGTCGCTCAAGGGCAAACATTCGTTGATGGTGGTGGAGCACGACATGGGGTTCATCAAGACCATTTCAGACATCGTGACCGTGCTGTGCGATGGCTCGGTGCTGGCGCAAGGCACGCTGGACCAGGTGCAGGCCGACGAGCGGGTGATCGAGGTTTACCTGGGCCGCTGAGGCTGTTGGTTAAATAAATCAATAGCTGTCACTCAATACACATCAAGCGCCAGAGGCTTAAAAAGCTTAAAAATATGCTCACAGTCGAGAACGTCAACCAGTATTACGGCGGTTCGCACATCCTGCGCAACGTCAGCCTCACCACCACGCCCGGTCACATCACCGTGCTGCTGGGCCGCAACGGGGTGGGCAAAACGACGTTGCTCAAAAGCCTGATGGGTTTGGTGCCCATCCGCAGTGGCAGCATTGCCTTCAACGGGCAGGCCATTGCCGCCGCGCCACCCTACGAACGCGCCCGGGCAGGCATGGGTTACGTGCCCCAGGGGCGGGAGATTTTTGCCCGCCTCACGGTGCAGGAAAACTTGGCCATGGGCCTGGCTTACCGCCCGGCCAGCACGCCCATCAACCCGCAGCTGTTCGAGCTGTTTCCGGTGCTCAAACAAATGCTGCACCGCCGGGGCGGGGACTTGTCGGGCGGTCAGCAGCAACAACTGGCCATCGCGCGTGCGCTGGCGGCGGGGCCACAGCTGCTGATACTGGACGAGCCCACCGAGGGCATTCAGCCCAGCATCATCAAGGACATCGGCCGGGTGCTGCGCATGCTGGCCGACCAGGGATTGAACGGCCAGCGCATGGCCATTCTGTTGTGCGAGCAGTACTATGACTTTGCCGAAGAACTGGCCGACGACTACCTGGTGATGGAGCGTGGCGAGGTGATTGCCCGTGGCCCTGGCAGCGAGATGCAGGCCAAGGGCGTGCGCCAGCTGGTGTCCATCTGACACTGGGCCAAGCCCTGCCAGGGTTGCGCCCATGGCCCATGGCCCATGGCCCATGGCGCAGGGCGTGCGGGTGTGAACGCCGGGTGATTTACCTCTCATTGACGGGTGGGGCCTCTACCGCATGAGGGCCGCCCTGGCCTAGACTGTGCCTTTTGGCTCTGCTGCTGCAGATCCAGTGCGATCAGGCCCGCCTGATTGCCCATTTGTGCCCACTCTTGGCGGAAAGCCCCATGCGCAACATCAAGCTGTTCGAGACAGACGAACATAAATTCATCCTGCTCAACGAGAGTGAGCCTGGCGAGGAGGGCGGCGTGCGGTCCAACCAGTACCTGATCCAGCACCAGGGGGCCGGTGTGTTGCTGGACCCGGGTGGCTTTGGCGTCATGCCCCGCGTGCTGGCAGAAATGCTGCGGTACCTGCCGCCCGAACAGGTCAAGGGCATTTTCCTGTCGCACCAGGACCCGGACATTGTGGGCGGCCTGTCCACCTGGCTGGAGCTGATCAAAGCGCCGGTGTACATCTCGCACATCTGGTTGCGGTTTTTGCCGCATTACGGCCTCAACGACATGTCTCAGTTTGTGGGCGTGCCCGACGAAGGCATGGCGTTGGAGGTGGCCCCCGGTTTTACTTTGCAGGCGGTACCGGCGCATTTCCTGCACTCGGAGGGGCAGATCAATGTGTACGACCCGGTGGCCAAGGTGCTGTTCTCGGGGGACATTGGCGCCGCCATGATGCCCGCCGACACCGATGCTGCGTATGTGGACGACTTTGCGAGTCACATCCCCCACATTGAAGGTTTTCACCGCCGCTACATGTGCTCCAACAAAGCCATTCGGTGCTGGTTGGACACCATTGCCCACCTGGACATCGACATGATTGCCCCCCAGCACGGCCCTGTGTTCCGGGGCGCGGCCGTGGGCGAGTTCCTGGCCTGGCTGCGCGAACTGCGCTGTGGCGTGGACCTGTTGCAAAGCGGCGGGCGGTTCGGCGAATGAGCAACTCTCCCAACAACCCGATGGAGGACGTGCGCCTGAGGGTGATGGGGCGCCTGGCCGCACAACTGGAAAACCGGACGCGCACCAAGGTGTTCGGGAACAACATGGGCGCGCTGGTCAGCGAGGTGCACCGTGACCTGATGGCCGATTTGCGCGCCATGGCCGAGCAACCCCTGACACCTGACTTGGCGGCCAGCCTGGACAACATCGTCCAGACCTGTGGGCGCCTGGACGCTGCCCTGGCCATTCTGCACAAGGAGCGCCAGCGGCAGTGGCAGCGCAATGGCGACGATGTGTGCGCCACCATCGAAGAGTTCAACGACACGCTGACCCGCTTGTCCCGCACCATGATCGAAAAAGATCTGCTGGAGCGTCAGAGCCGGGTGCTGGAACGCATCATCCTGTCGCACGAGCACGTGGCCCAGTGGAAGGAGTTTGTGCAGGAAATCCTCATCGACTTCCATTCCATATTCCCATTTAATTTTTTCTACATTGCCTTCGCCGAAGAGCACGGCATGTCGCTGTACCTCTACTACCTGGGCGACTATTCCGAGGAGCTGAAGAAGAACGCCAGGGACCGCCTGTCGGCCCAGATGATGAGCAACCTGCAGTTGCCCGTGGATGGGTTGCTGCAGATTGAAGAGTTCACCATCCGCAAGAACGGTCCGGTGGACAGCATTGACGACATCCGCATGATCACCGTGGCGGTGCCCGACCACACCCCCCGACTGGCGGGTTTGCTGGGTGTGGCCTACGTGTCCAGTGGCGACCTCAGCGCCCAGGAAGAGAGTGTGGTTCGCTCCATCCTGTCAGTCATGGTGATGGTGGTGGGTTCCAGCAAGGTGCTGTCCCGCACACTGGCCGAGCTGGAGTATTACTCCATCCACGACCCGCTCACCGGGCTGTACAACCGGCGGCACTTCAACAACATTTTGGAGTACGAGGTGGGTCGATCCGAACGTCACCAGCACGAATTTTCCCTGCTGATGCTGGATTTGGATAACTTCAAGGACATCAACGATGCCTACGGTCATCCCACCGGCGACGAGGCGCTGTGTGGCGTGGCGGAAGTGCTGCGTGAGCACATTCGCAAGGGCGATCTGGCGTCCCGCATCGGGGGTGACGAGTTTGCCGTGGTACTGATGGAAACGGGCAAGGAGGGGGCTTCGGTGGTGGCCACCAACCTGGGGCGCAGCCTGCGCGAGCGGGTGTTCACCGCACCCGATGGCAAGCACTTCCACCTGACGGTCTCCATCGGCATGGCCACGTTCCCTGGCGATGCGCAAAATGAAACCGATTTGATGGCTGGCGCCGACCTGGCCATGTACAAGGCCAAAGAAATTGGCAAGGACAGCGCCTGTAACCTGGATGGCTTGGATCCCCATGCCAAAGCAGGGCGAACCACGCGTGATTTTGTGGAAAAACTGCGCGAAGCCCTGCAGCAAGACCGCATCATCCCCTACTACCACACCATTGTGGACTGCAAGTCCGGTGAGCTGTTTGCCTGCGAAACCCTGGCCCGCATGGTGGAGCCGACGGGCGAGGTGCTGTCAGCGGGCATGTTCATCGAGACGGTGGAAAAGTACGGCATGGGTCGTGAGCTGGACCGCATCGTCATCAACAAGGCGTTTCAGGCCAAGCGTGACAGCATGGGCTCTGGTACTCTGGGGACCAAACTGTTCCTCAACCTCTCCGCGCAGGAAATCCAGGGGCGGGGTGTGCTGGGGTATGCCGAATCGTTGTGCAACCAGCTCGGCATACCGCCCGAGTGTGTGGTGTTTGAAATACTGGAGCGCGATGCCATCAGCGACATGACCAACATGCGCAAATTTCTGGCCAACCTGCGCGAGAAGGGGTTTGCTTTTGCGTTGGACGATTTCGGCAGTGGTTACAACTCCTTCCATTACCTGCGGGAGCTGCGTTTTGAGTACGTGAAGATTGACGGTGCCTTTGTGCGCAACATCCTGAACTCCAAGATCGATTACGCGCTGGTGCACAACCTGTCTCGGCTGTGCCAAGACATTGGCATTCGCACGGTGGCCGAGTTTGTGGAGTCCCAGTCCATACACGATGCCCTCAAGCACATGGGCATCGACTATGTGCAGGGGTTCCACATCAGCCTGCCTACGCGCGATCTGCCGGGGAGTGCTCTCCGGTAAAAGGCCGGTCGAGCCAAGGTCGGCGCAATGCCCACTGGCGCGCCCAATCGGCCAGTTGGTCAGCAGGCATGGGGCGGGCAATGCCGTAGCCTTGGGCCAGCGGGCAGCCCATTTGCAGCAAGGCCGCTGCATGGGCCAGGGTTTCCACCCCTTCGGCAATCACAGGTCGCTGGAAGGCACGGGCCAGCTGCACCACACTTTGCACAATGCCGTGGTCATCGGCGTCCACCAGCATGTCGCGCACAAAGCTCTGGTCAATTTTGATCATGTCCACTGGCAGTGTGCGGAAATACGCCAGCGATGAGTAGCCGGTGCCAAAGTCGTCCAACGCAAAACGCACGCCCAATTCACGGCATTGCGCCATCACCTTGGCGGCGCAAGACATGTCGGCCAGTGCCGCGCTTTCCAGTATTTCCAGCTCAAGCTCACCCGTCTGCCAATGGCTGTGCTGCTTCAATTCAGCCGCCAGCCAGCAGTGGAAGCCGGGTTTGAGCAACTGGTGCCCACTGAGGTTGACACTGACGCTGAACCCCGGTGGCAGCCACTGCTCCTGGCACTTCCATGCACCCAACTGAACCAGGGCGGTGTGAATGACCCATTCGCCCAGGGTGATTTCCAGGTCGCTGCCATTGATTTGCCACAAAAATTCCCCTGGTGGAAGCAGGCCGAGATCAGGGTGTTGCCACCGGATGAGGGCCTCTGCCCCCACCACCTGCCCAGTCTCCATGTGTACCTTGGGTTGGTAGAGCAACACGAGTTCACCCAGCGCCAGGGCCTGCGCCAGGCGACTGTGCAGCTCGCGTTGAACCTCGACCTCTTTGTCCTGCGTTGGGTCAAACACGTGGTGGCGGTTGCGTCCCGCCTGTTTGGCGCTGTACATGGCCTGGTCAGCGTGGCGCAGCAAGGTGTCGGTGTCCACGTCGTCAGCGGGGTACACCGTGACCCCGACACTGGCCGACACCGTGGCACTGTGCTCGCCCAGGGGAACGGCCTGTTGGACCAGCCGCATCACGCGTGCCAGCACCGGTTGCCATTCGTCGGGGTGGGCAAGGTCGGTCAACAGCAGCACAAATTCGTCGCCCCCGAGGCGAGCCAAGGTGTCTTGGCCGCGCAGGGCGCCTTCGAGGCGGCGCGTCATGTTGATGAGAAGCTGGTCGCCCACCGCATGACCCAGTGTGTCATTCACGGGCTTGAAGTCGTCCAGGTCCAGGTAGCACACGGCCAGCGACTGGCCGTTGCGCTTGGCGCGCTCGATGGCCTGCGTCAACCGGTCCACCAGCATGCGGCGGTTGGGTACACCCGTGAGTGCGTCGTAGTGTGCCAGCCGGTCCAGCTCGGCCTGGTGGGCTTTGATGTGACCGATGTCGGAAAACACCACCACGTGGTGCCCGGTGTGCTGGCTGCTGTCGGACACGGCCGAGGCAGACATGGCACACACCAGTGACTGGCCATCCTGGCGCCGCAGCACCATTTCACCTTGCCAGTGCCCCTGTGCGGTCAACACGGCCATCATGTGTTGCGCCGCCCCAGACGGCTGGTCGGTTTGCGGGGGCGTGCTGATGGCCAGCTCCGCGAGGGTGTGGCCCAGCACCGCTTCGCGCGGGTGACCGGTGATGCGGCTGAACGCCGGGTTGGTGTCCACCACCCGGTGCTGGGCATCGGTGATGATGACGCCGTCGTAGCTGTTGTCGAACACACTCGCGGCCAGTTGCAGGCGGTCCTCTTGGAGTTTGGCGTTGGTGATGTCACGCCAGATGCCCAGGGCTTCCACATGGCCGGACGTGGTGCTCAACAGCCTCAGATCGTTGTGAAACCAACGGTAAGTGCCATCGGCGAGGGCGAATCGAAACTGGTGGCGCACATGGCCACTGAGGTGCAGGTTGCGGATGGCGGCAATCGCTTGCGCGGCGTCTTCCGGGTGAAGATGATCACGCCACCAGCGCATGTACTGGGCCTGGGTAGGGGTGTAACCCAGCAGTCGCTCGATGTTGGTGCTCACCCAGGTGGGTTCGGTCTGGTGGCGCATGACCCGCAGGGTGTAGAACATGACCGGGCTGGAATCCATCAGGTAATTCAAGCGCTCGGTGGTGGCGGTGAGCTTCAGGTGCTCGGCCTCCAGGCGCGCCTGGGTGCGCAGAAGTTGGCGCCGATGTGCCACCAGTCCCAGCGCCATCAGGGAGGTGAGCAGGCTCAACGCGCTCACGCCCAAGATCCACAGGTGATATCGCTGCCAGATGTCTTTCCAAAGAAAGGTTGGTGTTTGGTCGAACGGCGCCATGCGCAATTCGCGCATGGCGTTTTCCACCGATGCGTAGTCGGCCGCGATGGTGAAGCCATACACACCCGCCGCCAGTGCAGCCGGGTGATCGGGCCGCAGATTCAGCAAGGCCGCAGACACTTGCTGGCTGATGCTGGCGTCCACATCAGCGGCGGCAAGAAAGGGCCACTCTGGGTACAGCTGGGTGGATGCGCGAAATTCAAACCCTGGATGTTTCAGCGGATGAATCACTGTCAGATCACCCGGCTGCAGTTTGCCTTCACGCTCCAAATCCTCCAGCACGCCGGTCCGGACAAAGCCCACATCGGATCGCCCACTGAGCACGGAGGTGATGACCTGGTCCACGGGTTGCGAGGTTTCCACCCAACTGATGCCATCAAGGTCCACGCCCGCACGAAGCAACTCGGCGGCTGGTGCCATGTAGGTGCCCAGATAGTGTTTGCCCGCAATGGCCACCCGTTTGTTCGCGATGTCTGTGAGCTTCTGGATGTCGTTGCGCTCGGTGCGCCGAACCATGACACCTCCGATGCCATGAACGCCCTGGCCACCCTGGCGCATCACCAGGGTGGCCAGGGCGCCGGTGAGCCGATGGTGTTCGCGCAGCTTGATGTAGTGGCTGGGGTTGGTCAGCACAAAGTCGATCTGGCGCGCCTGCATGGACTCTTCCAACTCTTGCTCCAGCAGTGGGCGCAGCTCCACGGTGTGACCTGGCAGCTGATCGGACAGGTAGCGGGCCAGCGGCTCAAACCGCTCCTGCATGATGGGTTTGGGTCTAAATGCAAAAACCCCGAGGGTGAGGGGGCGGCTGGTCACCCGTTGCGTGGGCGTCGCACTTTCTGCCCCTGTCTCCTCCGCCCATGCCAACCCAGGTCCCAGCAGAGAGACGGCAAGCAAGGTGCGGCAGAGGAGGGGAAGCATCGGCACACGTTCTCCCGGTGTGTCAACAAGGTGGAGGTCCGTTCCTGAGCCGGAGGTGTGTGAGCACACTCTGTGGGCTGCGGATTTGCCACGATCGCCATGGCGTAACTTTTCATCGTAGCAGGCGGTGGCGGATCTCGATACCCAGTAGAAATACTGAGTTCATCTCCCGGCCCCTCAACGCATCAGACGTGCCAGATGCGAGGTGTTTGGGTACCCATGCCCCACGCCTCCTGTCGAATTTGCCGCCACAGGTCCTGGAATAAGTTCATCATGGGTTCCACGATCGGCGCCAGGCAGCGGACCACCAAGGTGTTGGCCTGGGGAGCTGTGACACCTGTGCTTGCGGCCAGCGGGTGCCCTTCAATCACGCTGCGCAGTGCTGTGAGCACGGCCTCTCGCCGCAAGGGGGAAATGGGTGTGCCACAGGCCAGCACCAGGGTGCCCAGACAGCGGTGGCCTGACATGCCCAGGGAAGAGTTCAACAGCCGTGTGTCCTGCGCTTGCAGCCGTACTTCGTCCAGCCAATGGCCGGGCCAGTGCATGCGCTGGTGCAGCCCACCGTGGTCAAACGCCAGCCCTGTGGCCGGCAGTCCCAGGGCGCAAATGTCCCATGCCAGCAACTCCGACCCCTGGTTCAAGTCGAGCAGCATGTGGTTGCGGCCCTGGCAGCCTGGGTACGCTATGGTCTCCAGCGGCAGCCATTCCAAGCGTGCTCCAGGTTGGAGTGTGATGTGCACTTGCTGGGTCGCGGGTTCGCCGCTGCTCCGGTAAAAGCGGGTGGCGCCTGGTGTGCTGACCAGTCCGTGGGCACCGGGGGCAACGTTGACGTGGATGTCGAGCGTGTCGCCCTGGACCAAGCCCCCCGGAGGATGCACCAACACGTTGTGGCAGATGGCATCGCCCTCGGGGTAAAGGCTTTTGAGGACGCGCAACGGGCCGTCGTGGACAAACCGCAGCACACTGCGATTGGACTCCAGGCTGTAGTCCAGCTTCAGTTGGGCATTCCAGGGCATTCAACCACCCGCACTGGCATTTTTTTGCCAGAAATGCTGGTGGACTGACACCATGGTGGCAACCAATTCAGGCACCGGGCCAGTGATGCGAATGGGTTTTTGGCCCCTGGCCACCACCTCCCGACAGGGCAGGCTCAGGGTGGGATTCTCGGGGTGGTTGCCGGTCAGGGTCAGCAGGGCCTCTTCGCTGGCGCCGTACACGATGTGGCCGATGTGGGCCCAGTAAAGGGTGCCGGTGCACATGGCGCAGGGCTCGAACGTGGTCACCAGCGTGCAGCGCCACAGGTAATCCGCGGGGTAGTTGAGGTAGGCCGTGCGAGCCAGAGTGGCTTCTGCGTGGTGCACGGTGTCAATGTTGCCCTGCTCGGCCAGCACGGTTTCACCATCGGGGGCCACCAGCAGTGCGCCAAACGGGTGGTGCCCCATGGACATGGCCCGTTGGGCGACTGCATTTGCACGCCGCAGGTGGCGTTGCACCTGGTCGGGCGACCAGGCCGCTGGTGTGACGAGACCGTGTGAGCTCATTCGCCTTGTGAACCCCGGTGGGCCCAGCCGGTGGTGTGCTTTTCGACGTAGCTGAACAGCTCATACATGACCATGGCCATGATGCCCACGACCAGCAGGCCACTGAAGGCCAGACCCATTTGCATGGACGATCCGGCAGAGATGAGCAGGTAGCCGATGCCCTGGTCGGAAGCGGTCATTTCGGACACGGTGGTGCCCACAAACGCCAGCGTGATGGCCACTTTGAGCGACCCATAGAAGTAGGGCATGGAGCGGGGCAGCCCCACTTTGGTCAGCACGTCCCAGCGTTTGGCACCCAGCACGCGCAGCACGTCTTCCAGCTCGGGCTCCAGCGTGGCCAGACCGGTGGCGATGTTGACCATGATGGGAAAGAAACTGATGAGGAATGCGGTGAGCACCGCCGGTCCGACGCCAATGCCGAACCAGACGACCAAGATGGGCACAAATGCGGCTTTGGGCAGGGCGTTGAAGGCGGTCATCAGCGGGTACATGGCGGCGTAAGCCAGACGCGAGCTGCCAATGAGAAAACCCAACAGCACACCCACCACGATGGCGATCGCGAAACCCACCATCGTCACCCAGAAAGTGCGCCAGGCATGGCCTGCAATGGTGACGCTGTGCTCCAGCGTCTGTTCCCAGATGCGCAGTGGGCTGGGGAAAATGAATTCCGACACATTGAACAGGCTGCAAACGGCCTGCCAGATCACCACGGTCAACACCATCAAGGCCCACGGGGCCCAGCGTTCCAATTGTTTTTGTGACATGGGGTGGTCCTCGCTTATTGGGTGATGGCGGCGCTGGCACTGGTTTTTCGCATGGCGCCAATGTGGCCACGCAGCTCGTGCACGATGTCGGTGAAATGGGGTGTGTAGGTGATTTCGAGGTCGCGGGGGCGGGGCAGGTCGATGTCGCGTTTGACGACGAAACGCCCAGGGCCTTTGCTCATCACATACACGGTGTCGGCCAGAAAAACGCTTTCACGCAGGTCGTGCGTCACCAAGATGACGTTGAATTTTTGGGCCGACTGCAGGTCACGCAAGGTGCACCACAGTTCCTCGCGGGTGAATGCATCGAGTGCACCAAATGGCTCGTCGAGCAGCAGCATTTTGGGCTCGTGGATCAGTGCTCGGCAGATGCTGGCGCGCTGCTGCATGCCGCCGGACAGTTGCCAGGGAAATTTCTTTTCCATGCCGCCCAGGCCCACGCTGGCCAGCAAGGCGGAGGCCCGGGCTTCGTACTCCGCACGCTTGGCTTTGAACTGGCTGCGGTGGGGCTCGACGATTTCCAGTGGCAACAGCACATTGTCCAGTGTGGTGCGCCAGGGCAGAAGCGACGGCGCCTGAAAAGCCATTCCCGATATTTTCAGCGGCCCGTTGACCGGCTGACCATCCACCAGAATGCTGCCCTTGCTGGGGCGTTTTAACCCGGTGGTCAGTTTCATGAAGGTGGATTTTCCGCAGCCCGATGGACCCACAATGGCGATGAATTCACCCTGTTGCACGCTCAGGTTGATGTCTTCTACTGCGTACTGGCCCTTGGCTTGCAATTCGGCGTTGTAGGCCAGCCAGACATTTCGGAACTCCACAAAAGCGGGTGACGGCGGGGTTGGGCTGGCTGGCATGGGACTCCAAGCGAATTTCAGGCTGAATGGGCAAGAAAAAGGCCAGTCCGCTGTCGTGGCAGGCTGGCCCGTGTGGTGAGGGACTGTTTACTTTTTCGCTTTGGGCAGGATGTCCAGCACCTTGGCGTCGGGCAAGGCAGAGCCGTCCCACACGTCTTTCACGTCTACGCGGTTTTTGGTTTTGTAGGCGTCGGACACCTGACTTGCCATGAGCGACAGGCGGGCGGGGTTGACCTGACCAAAACCTTCTTTGCGGGCATCGGGGCTGGCCACCACGGAGTCAATGGCCAGTTTCAGACGGCGTGTTTCCAGTGCGGCGTTGATGATGCCGTCACGCTCCTTGACCACGCCAATGGCGGCTTCCGGGTTGGCCATCACTTCTTTGGCGCCCATGGCAAATGCGGCCAAGAAGGCCTTGACGGCAGCCGGATTCTCTTTGAGCAGCTTGGGCGAGGCGATGATGGCATTGCCGTACAGCTTCACCCCGAAATCGGCGTACGGCATGATGACGACGTCCTCGGGTTTGATGCCGCGGGCTTCCAGGTTCAACAGCGATGTGAACGAGAAGCCGGTGATGGCATCGACGTCGCCACGAACCAGCATGGTTTCACGCAGAGGGGGGTCCATGGCCGTCCAGGTGACATTGCCCACTTTGTTTGCTTTTTCAAAGATGGGGAAGGCTTTGCGCCCGGCGTCAAACACCGGCGCACCCAGTTTTTTCCCACTCAGATCGGCTGGCGTGTTGATGCCTGACTTCTTCAATGCCAGCACCGCAGCGGGTGTGTTGTTGTAGACCATCATCACGGCCACCGGCTTGTTGGGCGCATCGGGGTTGTTGGCGTGGAATTCCATGAGGGCTGCCATGTCGGCAAAGCCCATGTCATACGTGCCAGAGGCCACCCGCGTGACCGTGGCGCCGGAGCCGTTACCCGCGTCGATGGACACATCCAACCCGGCGTCTTTGAAATAGCCCTTGGCTGCAGGTTGCAGGAACAGAGCCGATGGGCCTTCGAAGCGCCAGTCGAGCTGGAACTTGATGGGCTTGTTTTGTGCCTGGGCTGAGCCCAGTGTGGCCAAAGCGATGGCAGCGACGGTGGCTCGGATGAAGTGGCGTTTGGACATGCAGGGCTCCTGGGGGCTGTCTGAAGGGAAAGTGCGTTGGGTCAGGGAATCAATAAGCAACAACAATGCCAAGTATTGGGTTGGCTGGGGTCCGCGCAGGCCGATGGCAAGTCATGGCCCAGCAAAGCTGTACTTGTTGAACACAGGTATGTATACAAAATTGTCCACGACCTGGTGGTCGTGCGCATCCTTGTAAACCCGCGATGCCGTGACATTCAAAATCTTACGTGAGCTTGCACCAGTATCGGGCCAGCGACTGGCAAAAAGGCACCACATTGGTGACTTCTGAGTGGCGCTGCCCCGTCACTGGCGCGTTGCTCACGCTGACCGGCTGGCGCTGGCCGCAGCCAGTGCCGTCATGTTCAGCACCCGGCGCACAGTCGCGGCGGGCGTGAGGATGTAGGCCGTGGCCGCTGCACCCATGAGGACGGGCCCCACGGTCACACCTCCGCTGGTGGTGGTTTTCAGCACGTTGTAAAGAATGTTGGCCGAATCCAGGTTGGGGCAGATCAGCAGGTTGGCCGAGCCGGTCAGTGTGGTGTCGGCCATGTAGGCCTTGCGGATGTCTTCTTGCAGGGCGGCATCACCGTGCAGTTCGCCGTCGCACTCGATGTCGGGGTGCTGGGCCACAAACAGGTCTCGGGCCAGGCGCATCTTTCGGGCCGACGCGCGTTTGGATGAGCCAAAGCTGGAGTGAGACAAAAAGGCGACTTTGGGCGGAAGTCCGAAGCGAAGCAGTTCCTGTACCGCCATCCACGCGATTTCCGCGAGCTGTTCGGCATTGGGGTCTTCGTTGACGTAGGTGTCGGCCACGAAAAGCGGGCCCTGATCGGTCATCAGTGCGTTCAGGGCCGCGTAGTTGCTGACGCCTTTTTGCTTGCCCAGAATGCTGTCAATGCGCTCCAGGTGAGTGGTGTAGGAGCCCACCAGTCCACAGATCAACGCATCAGCATGGCCCAGCGACACCATGAGCGAGCCGATGATGGTGTTGGAGCGGCGCACGGCCGCCTTGGCCACTTCGGGTGTGGCGCCGTTGCGGCCCATGAGTCGGTGGTACTGCTCCCAGTAGTCTCGAAAGCGTGGGTCGTCTTCCGGGTTGACGTTTTCCACGTCCACGGCCAAGCGCATGCGCAGGCCGGCCTTCTCGATCCGCGCATTGATGACGGCGGGCCGCCCGATCAGGATGGGCACCGCCAGGTTGTCGTCGATGGCCATCTGGGCGGCGCGCAGCGCGCGCTCGTCTTCACCGTCGGCAAAGGCCACGCGCTTGTTGGCCTTGGGCAGGGCTTTGGCAACGTTGAAGATGGGCCGCATCAGGATACCGGTCTGGTACACGAAGCGCCCCAGGCTTTCGCGGTAGGCATCCATGTCGGTGATGGGGCGCGCCGCCACACCCGAATCGGCTGCGGCTTGGGCCACGGCAGGGGCAATGCGCAGAATCAGCCGGGTGTCAAACGGCTTAGGGATCAGGTAATCGGGGCCAAAACTCAATTCCTGGCCTGCGTAAGCAGCGGCCACCTCATCGCTGGTTTCGGCCTTGGCCAGGTCGGCAATTTGGCGCACGCAGGCCAACTTCATGGCCTCGGTGATCCGGGTGGCTCCGCAGTCCAGTGCACCCCGGAAGATGTAAGGGAAACAGAGGACGTTGTTGACTTGGTTGGGGTAGTCCGAGCGACCGGTGGCAATGATGCAGTCCGGGCGCACGGCCTTGGCCAGTTCGGGGCGAATTTCGGGCTCGGGGTTGGCCAGCGCCAAGATGATGGGCTGGTTGCCCATGGTCTTGACCATGGCGGCCGTCATCACACCGGGGGCGGAGCAACCCAGAAACACGTCGGCACCATCGACCACATCGGCCAGAGTGCGTGCGCTGGTGTCTTGGGCATAGCGGGCTTTGGATTCGTCGTAGCCACCGGGGCGGCCCTGGTAGATCACGCCTTTGGAGTCGCAGACATAAATGTTGTTGGGGTTGGCCCCCAGGCCCACCATCACATCGAGGCAGGCAATGGCCGCTGCGCCTGCGCCGCTGACGGCAATTTTGACGTCGCCAATGGCTTTGTTGACCAGCTCCAGCCCGTTGAGCAGGGCCGCACTGGAGATGATGGCCGTGCCGTGCTGGTCGTCGTGGAACACCGGAATGCCCATGCGCTCGGTCAGCTTCTTTTCAATGTAGAAGCACTCGGGGGCCTTGATGTCTTCCAGGTTGATGCCGCCCAGCGTGGGCTCCAGGGCAGCAATGATGTCCACCAGCTTGTCGGGGTCGCGTTCGGCCAGTTCGATGTCGAACACGTCGACACCGGCAAACTTTTTGAACAGACAGCCTTTGCCCTCCATGACCGGTTTGCTGGCCAGCGGGCCGATGTCGCCCAAGCCCAGCACGGCTGTGCCATTGGTGATGACGCCCACCAGGTTGCCCCGGCTGGTGTAGTCCGCGGCCTTGGCGGGGTCGGCGGCAATTTCCAGGCAGGGGTAGGCCACGCCAGGCGAGTAAGCCAGCGACAAGTCGCGTTGGTTGCTCAGGGGTTTGGTGGGGGCAACGGCAATTTTTCCGCGCTGAGGCAGGCGGTGGTAGTCGCAGGCAGCATCGTGCAGGGCCTGCTCGGCGGGTGAAAGGGGGGTGGTGTTGGTGTGGCTCATGGGGTCTCCTCGGCGCAAGGACATGTTGTCGATGGGGGTGACAAGCCTACTCCATTCGCCATGTGCCTCAAGCCTGTGGTGGACGCTCGGGCGAGCGGTGGTGCGGCAGGCGCCACACCAACAGCAGGCCCAGCGCACACGCCATGCCAGTGACGACCCAGGTCCAGTGCCAGCCCCCTGCGCGGTGGGCAACCCACGCCACCAGGGGCGGGCCCATGAACTGCCCAGTGGACGAGCACTGCTGCATCCAACCCACCGTGGTGGATGCGGTTTGCTCGCTGGGGGCCACACGAACGGCCAAGTAAAACAAGGTGCCTGGAATCAGCCCGCCCACGGCAGAAAACACCGTGCAGGCCAGGTAGCGCAGCATGGGCCATGTCGCGGTCAACGGGTGAAAGGCCAGCCAGGCGCAGGCCGCCATGGTCACAAAACCCACCACCAGCAAAGCCCGTGGCGACCGGCCCCGGTGCAGCAGTTGCCCCGCACCCACATTGCCCACGATGTTGACGGCACAGACCAGTGCGGTGAGGGCACCGGCGGTGCCAACGTCCAACCCCGCCTGTGCATAGACCGATGGCAAAAAACCCACCACCGCCAGCCACTGGCTGGAGTACATGGCAAAAGCCAGGGCCACCAGCCACGGCCCCGGCCTGCTCAGGGTCTGGCGCAAACGCTGCACAAAGCCTGCTGCCACGCTGGGGACCGAACCGGTGGGGGCAGCGACCGGCTGGGGTGCGTGGGCTGGATCTGCAGGCACGCTGCGCCATACCCACACGGCCATGCCCACGGTCATGGCGGCCAGCACCCCCCACAGGCCCTGCCACCCCATGACGTGGATGAGTGCGGGCCCCCCCAGCAGCGCCAGCGCAGTGCCCGTGGGCATGTAGGCACCCCACCAGCCCAGGTGGCGCGCCAGCAGGGCGGGTGCGACCAAGCGCCTGAGCAGGCTGGGCACGGGCAAGGCCACCAGCAGTACGCCCAGTCCTTCCAGTACACGCAGCGTCAGCAGAAAGTGGGCCGTGGTGGCCAGTGTGCCCGCCAGGCTGGCCGCTGCCATCAGTGCGAGGCCCATCAGGAGGCTGCGGCGCAAGCCCATGCCATCGGTCAGGGCGCCCATCAATGCGCCCATCAGCATGCCGGCCAGTTGTGCAGTGGACAGCAAAAAGCCTGCTTCCAGCAGGCTCACACCCAGCGAGGCCTGCAGTGCGGGGATGGCAGGAGGCATTTTGCCAATGTGCATGGCCGCGGCCACACCGGCGAGCATGACCACCCAGGGCGCACTCACCGATGGTGCGCTTGTCGGGAGTGCTCGGGGATGGTTGGGCGGCATGTCTGTCTGGGAGGGGATGGATGGATTTGGGTGATTGAACACGCAAACCTTGATGCTATTTCACATGGTGCACAAGAATTGCGTCAGATGACAGCCTTAAGATGTGCGGTGGTGTTCCAACCCACCGCTCACCCAAGCACATCCCCTTACCCCAAAAGAACGAGGACAACCATGGCCACTGCCCCCTCCAAAATCATCTATACCCTGACCGACGAGGCCCCTTACTTGGCCACGTGCGCGTTTCTGCCCATCGTCCGCGCCTTTGCCGCACCCGCTGGTGTGGACGTGGCAGAGGCCGATATTTCGGTGGCGGCCCGCGTGTTGGCCGAGTTTCCCGAGTACCTGAACGACGACCAGAAGGTGCCCGATACCCTGAGTGAGCTGGGCCGCCTGACGCTCAAGGCCGACACCAACATCATCAAGCTGCCCAACATCAGCGCGTCGGTGTCGCAGCTGATGGCTTGCATCAGTGAGTTGCAGGCCAAGGGTTATGCCATCCCCAACTACCCCGAGCAGCCCAAGACGGATGAGGAGAAGGCCATCAAGGCCCGTTACGCCAAGTGCACCGGCTCGGCCGTCAACCCTGTGCTGCGCGAGGGCAACTCGGACCGCCGCGCGCCCCGTGCGGTGAAGGAATACGCCCGCAAGAACCCCCACTCCATGGCCGAGTGGAGCCAAGCGTCGCGCTCGCACGTGTCGCACATGCACCACGGCGACTTCTACCACGGCGAAAAGTCCCTGACCCTGGACAAAGCCCGTGACGTGAAGATGGAACTCATCACCCACAGCGGCAAAACCATTGTGTTGAAGCCCAAGGTGTCGTTGCAGGACCGTGAAGTCATTGACAGCATGTTCATGAGCAAGAAGGCGCTGTGCGAGTTCTATGAAAAAGAAATCCAGGACGCCTACAAAACCGGCGTGATGTTCTCGCTGCACGTCAAGGCCACCATGATGAAGGTGTCACACCCCATCGTGTTCGGCCACTGCGTGCGCATCTTCTACAAAGACGCGTTCGAGAAGCACGCCAAGCTGTTCGATGAGTTGGGCGTGAACGTGAACAACGGCATGGTCAACCTGTACGACAAGCTGGCCACGCTGCCGCAGTCGCTGCGCGAAGAAGTCATCAAAGACCTGCACGCCTGCCACGAAGGCCGCCCCGAGCTGGCCATGGTGGACTCTGCCAAGGGCATCACCAACTTCCATTCGCCCAACGACGTGATTGTGGATGCGTCCATGCCCGCCATGATCCGCAACGGCGGCAAGATGTGGGGGGCCGACGGCCGCCTGAAGGACGTGAAGGCAGTGATGCCCGAATCCACCTTCGCACGCATCTACCAGGAGATGATCAACTTCTGCAAATGGCACGGCGCGTTTGACCCCAAAACCATGGGCACCGTGCCCAACGTCGGCCTGATGGCCCAGCAGGCCGAGGAATACGGTTCGCACGACAAAACCTTTGAGCTGGCCGAAGGTGGCACGGCCAACATCACCGACCTCAACACCGGCGAAGTGCTGCTGAGCGAAGAGGTTGAGGCCGGCGACATCTGGCGCATGTGCCAAGTGAAAGACGCTGCCATTCGCGACTGGGTCAAGCTGGCCGTCACCCGTGCCCGCAACTCGGGCATGCCTGTGGTGTTCTGGCTGGACCAGTACCGTCCGCACGAAGCCCAGCTGATCACCAAGGTCAAGATGTACCTGCACGAGCACAACACGGCCGGGCTGGACATCCAGATCATGAGCCAGGTGCGCGCCATGCGCTACACGCTGGAGCGCGTGGTGCGTGGGCTGGACACCATCAGCGCCACCGGCAACATCTTGCGCGACTACCTGACCGACCTGTTCCCCATCATGGAGCTGGGCACCAGCGCCAAGATGCTGTCCATCGTGCCTTTGATGGCAGGCGGCGGCATGTACGAAACCGGTGCGGGTGGCTCAGCGCCCAAACATGTGCAGCAGCTGGTGGAAGAAAACCACCTGCGCTGGGATTCGCTGGGTGAATTCCTGGCCCTGGCCGTGAGCCTGGAAGATTTGGGCATCAAGAAAAACAACGCCAAGGCCAAGATCCTGGCCCGCACGCTGGACGCTGCCACCGGCAAGCTGCTGGACAACAACAAGGGCCCCAGCCCCAAGACAGGACAGCTGGACAACCGTGGCAGCCAGTTCTACCTGGCCATGTACTGGGCGCAGGAGCTGGCCGCGCAGACCGACGACGCCGAGCTGGCGGGCAAGTTTGCAGCCCTGGCCGAGCAACTGACCACCAACGAGCAGGCCATTGTGGAAGAGCTGCGCGTCGTGCAAGGCCAGGCGGTTGACATCGGTGGCTACTACCTGGCCGACAAGGCCAAGGTCACCGGCATCATGCGTCCCAGTGCCACGCTGAACAGCATTCTGGACAGCATGGTTGCCTGAGTCCCGGGTGGGGTACTCCTGACCTTGCCCGTGTCACACGGGCAAGGTCGGCGCGCTGGCCCACACGCCTCTACCATGAATGGACCAGGCTTGCCCTGGTTTTTTTGTGAGAAAAAGCACTCCAGCGCTTTATTGGCGTCATTGTTAGCTATTGTTTTGATTAATTGAGTACATCGCCATCCTTGTTGTTGCCGGTGATCAACGCCGCACGCTGCACGGGCTGCGGTTGGTGTGTGGCGGCGTGCCCGTGGCATTTGCTCAGTCTGGAGCGCCAAGGCTGGCGCAAGCGTGCGGTGCTGCACGATGCCCACGCATGTACCGGCTGCAGCCTGTGCGCGGTCAAGTGCCCGTTGAACGTCATCGACATGGTGGCTGCGGATCAGGCAGTGCCGACAAAGCGTTTGCTGCTCCATGGCCAGGCAATGGGGTAGGCTCTTGTTCTTTTGGTGTGCCTTTCGGGAGCCCGTGCCATGACCCTCAGTACCTGGTGGCTGTTCATCGTGATGACCTTTGTGGTGTCGGCCACACCCGGTCCCAACATGCTTTACGTCATGAGCGTCAGTGCCCGCCACGGCGTGCGCGCCGCCGTGGCGGCCATGGGCGGGTGCATGGTGGCGCTGGTGGGCATGATGAGCCTCTCCGCCGCCGGGCTGGGGGCGTTGCTGCAGAGTTTTCCCGCCGTGTTCGACGCCCTGCGGCTGGCCGGTGCGGCCTACCTGGCCTACCTGGGCATTCAGTGTTGGCGCTCGCCAGTGTCGACGCCTGAGCAAGAGGGGCCCGCTGCCGCAGCACCTGACGCCGTGCACACGCAGGTGCCGCTTGCGCTGCGCGGCATTGCCCGCCAAGGCTTTCTGGTGGCGGCCAGCAACCCCAAGGCCATTTTGTTCGCAGCGGCGTTTTTCCCGCAATTTCTCAATCCCTCGGCGGCGCAGTTGCCGCAGTTCGCCCTGTTGCTGGCCACGTTTTCCGTGATTGAAGTCGCCTGGTATTTTGTGTACGCGCTCAGCGGCCAGCGCCTGTCCGTGCATTTGAAGCGAGCCAATGTGCTGAAAGTGTTCAACCGCGCCACCGGTGGCGTATTTGTGGGCTTTGCGGCACTGATGGCCGCCGCCCGCGGTTGAGCGCCGAGCGCCCGCGTTGCGGCACCTGTTCGCGCCCCCAGCGCAACTGCCTGTGCCAGTGGGTCAGGCCGACGGAGGTGGACACCGAGGTGGTCATTCTTCAGCACCCGGCAGAGGTGGCACACGCCAAAAACACCGGACTGCTGCTGCACCTGAGCCTGCCCAACAGCCGTCTGCTGGTGGGTGAGGTATGGTCCGCACAGGCTTGGACCGACGCCGGGCTGACCTCTCCACCCACCTGGTTGTTGTATCCGCGTGCCGCCAGTGATCCCGCCCCGTTGGGCGACTTCACCGTCAATGGGCCCGCGCAGAACACCCCGCGCAATTGCCTGGTGGTACTCGACGCCACCTGGCGCAAAAGCCGAAAAATGCTGCACCTCAGCCCCTGGTTGCAGGGTTTGCCCAGGCTGGCGCTGACCGATGCCCCTGCGTCGCGCTACACCATCCGCAAAGCGCACCGCGCGGGGCAGCTCTCTACCCTGGAGGCCACCTGTGCCGCGTTGTCCGCGCTGGAAGGCGAAAGCGCAGGCGACCGACTGGCGCCCTTGCTGAGCGCGTTTGACGGGTTTGTGGCGCAGCAGCAGGCGTGGGTGCCTGCGCTGATGCAATGAAAAAACCCGCTACCTTTTGAGTAGCGGGCTTTCCTTTACTGTATTGGTGCCGGAGAGATGAATCGAACACCCGACCTTCTCATTACGAATGAGCTGCTCTACCGACTGAGCTACACCGGCACGAAGCCCAGGATTATAGCTTCTCGTGGTAGCTGGTCACCCTGTCCACCTCGTTTTTGGAGCCCAGGAACACCGACACGCGCTCGTGCAATTTGCTGGGCGCGATGTCCAGGATGCGTTGCTGGCCATTGGTGGCGGCACCGCCTGCTTGCTCCACCAGCCAGGCCATGGGGTTGGCCTCGTACATCAGGCGCAGCTTGCCGGGCTTGTTGGGCTCGCGTTTGTCCCAGGGGTACATGAACACGCCGCCGCGCGTCATGATGCGGTGCACGTCGGCCACCATGCTGGCGATCCAGCGCATGTTGAAGTCTTTGCCGCGCGGGCCGTCCTTGCCCTCCAGGCACTCGCCGATGTAGCGCTTGACCGGCTCGTCCCAGTGGCGCATGTTGCTCATGTTGATGGCGAATTCCTTGGTGTCGGCCGGAATCTGCACGTTGTCCTGGGTCAGCACGAAGGAGCCCTGCTCGCGGTCCAGGGTGAACATGGCCACGCCGTCGCCCACTGTCAGCACCAGGGTGGTCTGTGGGCCGTACACGCAGTAGCCGGCGGCCACTTGCTGTCTGCCGGCCTGCAGAAAATCCCCTTCTTCTACGCCACGGTCACCGTCAGGTTTTTTCAGCACGCTGAAGATGGTGCCAATGCTGACGTTGACGTCAATGTTGCTGGAGCCGTCCAGGGGGTCGAACAGCAGCAGGAACTCGCCTTTTGGGTAACGGTTGGGCACGAGGTAGATGCTGTCCATTTCCTCTGAAGCCATGGCCGCCAGGTGGCCGCCCCATTCGTTGGCTTCAATGAGCACCTCGTTGGCGATGATGTCCAGCTTTTTCTGCACCTCGCCCTGCACGTTTTCGGACTCGGCGGTGCCCAGCACGCCGCCGAGCGCACCTTTGTTGACCGCCATGCTGATTTGCTTGCAGGCGCGCGCCACCACCTCCAGCAGCAGGCGCAGCTGGGCGGGAATGTGGCCGTGTTCGTGTTGTTGCTCCACCAAATAGCGGGTGAAGGAAATGCGTTTGGACATGCGGGTTGTTCCTGTGAAGGGGGCGGTGTGGGCGGCTCAGTCGGCCAGGGCGCGGGTGACGACCTCGCGCACATCGTTGCTCAGGTCGGCGCGGGCGGCCACGCGGGCGATGGCCTCGCGGGCGGCGCCACGGTAGGGCTCGGCCAGTTTGCGCCAGCGGTCCAGCGCTCGCGCCAGGCGGGCGGCCACTTGTGGGTTGATGGCGTCCAGCTCAATGACCTGTTCGCTCCAGAACACGTAGCCCGCCGCGTCGGTGCGGTGAAAACCGGCTGGGTTGGCGTGGCAGTAGGTGCTGATGACGCTGCGCGCCCGGTTGGGGTTTTTGATGTGGAAGTCCGGGTGGGCCATCAGCCGCTTGACCAGGGGCAGTGTCTGGCCGCCGTGGTCGGGGCTGCCAGCTTGCAGGGCAAACCACTTGTCAATGACCAGGTCTTCTGGCTTGAACAGCGTGTGAAAGCGGTCGAGCGCGTTCTGCGCCAGGGGGTGCCCGGCGGTGACCAGGGCCGCCACGGCACCCAGGCGGTCGGTCATGTTGCCGGCGTCCTTGAAGCGCTGCAAGGCCTTGCCCGGCCACACGGTGTCACCCTGGGCCACCGCCGCCAGGCAGAGGTGCGTGAGGGCGAGGTTGGCCAGGGCTCGGCGGCCGCAGGAGGCGGCGTCGGGCACGTAGGCGCCCGAGGTGCTGTGGGCATCGAAGGCCCACACCCAGTCGCTGTGCAGGGCTTGGGCCAGGGCCAGGCGCATGGCGTTGCGCACGGCGTGGATGCGCTGGGGGTCCACCTCGGCGAGCTGCTCGGCCAGGTAGGTTTCCGACGGCAGGGTCAGCACCAGTTCTTTGAAGGCCGGGTCCAGGTCGGGGTGGCGCAACACACTGCGCATGGCCTGAATATATGAATCATTCAGTGCTTCAGCGCTTGATGGTGTTGACTTTTCAGCTATCCATTTCAGTGCAATGCGCATGGCCAGCTGTTGGCCGGCCTCCCAGCGGTTGAACGCGTCGGGGTCGTGCGCCAGCAGGGTGAGCAACTGGGCATCGGTGTACTCAAAGTCCAGCACCACCGGGGCGCTGAAGCCACGCAACAGCGAGGGCACGGGCTTGGCGCTCAGGCCCGCAAACACCAGGGTCTGGCTGGTCAAGGTCAACACGAAGGTGCGGGTGTCTGAGGTGGCGGGTGGCTCACCCTCCAGTTGCACGGGCAAGGGCTGGCCGTCGGCGCTGAGCAAGCCCATGGCCAGGGGGATGACGAAGGCTTGCTTGTCGGGTTGGCCGGGGGTGGCGGGGCACTGCTGGTTGAAGGTCAGGGCGTAGGTGCCCGAGGCGCTGTCGTAGTGGTCACGCACCGTGACCCTGGGGGTGCCCGCCTGGCTGTACCAACGCTTGAACTGGGGCAGGTGTTGCGCCAACGGGCTTTGGGGATTGGCCTGGGCAATGGCATCGGCGAAATCGTCGCAGGTCACGGCCTGGCCGTCGTGGCGCTGGAAGTACAGCTTCATGCCACTGGCAAAGCCGTCACGCCCGCTGTCCGAGGCGTTGACGGTGGCCAACGACTGCATCATGCGCACGACTTCGGCGCCCTTCTCGTACACCGTGACGGTGTAAAAATTGTTGATTTCCTGATAGCTGTCAGGTCTGACGGGGTGGGCCATTGGGCCCGCATCTTCTGGGAATTGTGCGGTGCGCAGCACGCGCACGTCTTCGATGCGCTTGACCGCACGGGCCGACGGGCTGCCCGCCATGTCCATGCTGAATTCCTGGTCGCGGAACACGGTCAGGCCTTCTTTCAGGCTGAGCTGGAACCAGTCGCGGCAGGTCACGCGGTTGCCCGTCCAGTTGTGGAAGTACTCGTGGGCCACCACACTTTCCACGTTGCCAAAGTCCACATCGGTGGCGGTGGCGGGGCTGGCCAGCACGTACTTGGTGTTGAAAATGTTCAACCCCTTGTTTTCCATGGCGCCCATGTTGAAGTCGCTGGTGGCGACGATCATGAAACGCTCCAGGTCCAGCGGCAGGCCAAAGCGGGTTTCGTCCCAGGCAATGGACGCCATGAGCGAGTTCATGGCGTGCTCGGTCTTGTCCAGGTCGCCGGGGCGCACGTACACCTGCAGCAGGTGGCGCGTGCCACTGCGGCTGGTGATGGGCTGGCTGCGGCTGACCAGTTGCCCGGCCACCAGGGCAAACAGGTAGCTGGGCTTTTTGTGCGGGTCCACCCACTTGGCGAAATGGCGGGGGCCGTTGGGGCCGTCGTCCAGCGGGCCTTGCTCCACCAGGTTGCCGTTGGACAGCAGCACGGGGTAGGCCGCCTTGTCGGCACGCAGCGTGACGGTGTAGCTGGCCATCACGTCCGGGCGGTCCAGGAAGTAGGTGATGCGCCGAAAGCCCTCGGCCTCGCACTGGGTGAAGAAGGTCTGGTTGCTGAGGTACAGGCCCATCAGCTTGGTGTTTTTGGCGGGAATGCAGGTGGTGAAAATTTCCAGGTCGAAGGGCTCGTGGCCCTCCGGCAGGTTGGCCAGCACCAGACGGCCATCTTCCATCTTGAAGGAGGTGCCCTGGCCGTTGACCAGCACACGCGCCAGGTTCAGGTCTTCCCCGTCCAGCTTCAGGGGCTGGGCATCCACGTCGGGGTTGCGGCGCACACGCATGCGGTTGAGCACGCGGGTTTTGGCGGGGTCGAGGTCGAAGGTGAGGTCAACGGTGTCGATCCAGAACGCCGGAGCGCTGTAGTCCTCACGCCTGACGAGGATGGACGGGCCTTCTCGCATGGACATCATGGGTGTTCCTTAAGGTGGGGGTGGGTTGCGGGCGTGTGCCAGGCATGGCCGGTGGCTTGGCGCAGACCGGCCATGGGCTCACACGCCTTGCTTGAGCGAGGCTTCAATGAAGGCATCCAGGTCGCCGTCGAGCACCTTCTGCGTGGCCGAAATTTCGACGTTGGTGCGCAGGTCCTTGATGCGGCTGTTGTCCAGCACATAGCTGCGAATCTGGTGACCCCAACCCACATCGGTCTTGGTGTCTTCCAGCTTTTGCTGCTCTTCCTGCTGCTTGCGCAGCTCGTGGTCATACAGGCGGCTGCGCAGTCGCTTCCAGGCCACATCGCGGTTGCTGTGCTGGCTGCGTCCGTCCTGGCACTGCACCACGATGCCGGTGGGGATGTGCGTCAGGCGCACGGCCGAGTCGGTCTTGTTGATGTGCTGGCCGCCCGCACCGCTGGCGCGGTAGGTGTCGGTGCGCACGTCGGATGGGTTGATGTTGATCTCGATGGAGTCATCGATTTCGGGGTACACAAACACCGACGCAAACGAGGTGTGACGCCCACCCGACGAGTCGAACGGCGACTTGCGCACCAAGCGGTGCACGCCGGTTTCGGTGCGCAGCAGGCCAAAGGCGTATTCGCCTTCCACCTTGATGGTGGCGCTTTTGATGCCTGCGGTGTCGCCCGCGGTTTCGTCTTCGACCGTGGCCTTGAAGTCTTTGCGTTCGGCATAGCGCAGGTACTGGCGCAGCAGCATGCTGGCCCAGTCGCACGCCTCGGTGCCCCCGGCGCCGGCCTGGATGTCCAAAAAGCAGTTCAGCGGGTCGGCCGGCTTGTTGAACATGCGGCGGAACTCCAGCTGCTCCACCGTTTCACCCAGCTTGGCGGCTTCGCCCTCGATGGTGACGAGGCCGTCGTCATCGCCTTCCTCTTTGGACATGTCAAAGAGCTCGGTGTTGTCGGCCAGCTCGCTGGTCAGCCTGTCGAGCACCAACACCACATCTTCGAGGGATTTTTTTTCTTTGCCCAGGTCCTGGGCGCGCTTGGGGTTGTTCCAGACCGCAGGGTCCTCCAGCGCGGACGTGACTTCGCTCAGCTTGAGTGCTTTGGCATCGTAGTCAAAGATACCTCCGTAACTCAACCACCCGTTCGCTCAGGTCGGAGAGTCGGTTGCTGATGGTGTTGATGCGTTCTGCTTCCATGGTGTGGCCGTCTTTGTCTGATTCAAAACGGCAATTTTCTCATGCCGGGCCGTGGGCGTCGGGGTGGCGCGCCCCTTGCCCGGACGGGCAAGCCCTTTCAAGCCGTGAACGACTGGATCAGGCGGGCCACTTGCAGCGGCTGGTCGTGGTGCAGCATGTGCCCTGCATCGTCCACCACCGCCTGTTGCACGGTGGCCACGGCTTTCAGGCGCTCGTGGTATTCGTCGAGCGAAAAGCGGCCTTGCCACCACTGGGCCATCTGGTTGTCGCTGGCCTCCACCGCCAGCACGGGTGCGGCGATGCGCTGGAAAATGGCCTGTACCTCCTCCACCCGGTACAGCGTCGGGTTGACCACCTTGTGGCCGGGGTCGCCCAGGATGTGCCACCGGCCCTGCGCGTCGGGCTGTGCCCAGTGCTGGGCCAGCCACTGGGCCTTGTCGGGTGAGAGGCGGGGGTTGGTCTTGATGAGGCGGCGGGCCACATCGGCCGCGCTGTCGTAGCTGCGCAGGGCCTTGTCGCCCTGGTGCAAGGCCTTGACTTCGTCCAACCAAGCGCCCAGGCGCCCGGGTGCCTGGGCGGGGCGTGTGGCGGGTAGGCCGAAGCCCTCCAGGTTGATGAGGCGGCGCACCCGCTGGGGGCGCACCCCGCCATACATCATGGCCACGTTGCCGCCCATGCTGTGGCCCACCAGGTCCACCGGGGCATCGGGCGAAAAATGGTCCAGCAGGGCATCCAGGTCGGCCAGGTAATCGGGGAACCAGAAGCAGTCTGCCCCGCCCGAGGGGGTGAGGCCAAAACCCCGCCAGTCGGGCGCAATCACCCAGCGGGGAGCGCCCAGCTGGGCCAGCGCATCGACCACAAACTGGAACGAAGCCCCCACGTCCATCCAGCCATGCACCATCACCAGGGGGACCTGGCCGGGCACGGGCTGGTCCCATTGCATGACGTGGTAAGGCAGGTGGCGCACGGTCACGCGGCTGCTGTGGGCGGTGCAATGGGGGGCGTAGGGCGTTGGGGTGGGGTGGGGTGCTTGCATGCGGCCATCTTAAGAAAAACGCCCGCCCCCCAGGGTTGGGTGCAGTCGGGCGGGTGACAGTCTGCAGGATGGGCGCTGCCGTGCCCTATCCTTTGGGGTTTTCCACCCGCACAGCCCGCCCATGACCCATCCGATGCCCACCACCCCGGTCCGCGACGCGGCCGCCGCCGCCCTGCAAGGCCCCGCCACCGACCACCACAACGCCATGCAGCAGCGGTTTGGCTGGCAGGTGCCCGCACACCTGAACATGGCCCAACTGTGTTGCGTGCGCTGGGCTGCGACCGAGAAGGCAAATGAAACCATAGCTGTCATACAAGACCAATCAAGCGCTGATGCCACTTTTCATTCATATTTTGAGTTGAATGAGCAGGCGTGCCGCTTGGCCAACGTGCTCAGTGGCCCCGGTGGCTTGGGGGTGCAGCGCGGCGACCGCGTGGCCATCGTGCTGCCGCAGCGGTTTGAAACCGCCGTGGCCTACATGGGGGTGATGCAGGCGGGTGCGGTGGGCATGCCGCTGTCCATGCTGTTTGGCCCCGAGGCGCTGGAGTACCGCCTGCAAGACAGCCAGGCCGTGGTGGCCATTTGCGACGAAGCCGGGTGGGCCAACCTGGACGAGGTGCGCGCCCGTTGCCCGGCGCTGCGGGCCGTGCTGGTGGTGGGCGACGCCAGCTCGGTGGGGCAGGGGGGCGGCGGTGCGGTGCGCCCCTGGGCAGCCAGCCTGGCCGCCGCCAGCCCCGACTTCGCGTGCGTCAACACCCTGGCCGACGAGCCCGCCGTGCTCATCTACACCAGTGGCACCACCGGCAACCCCAAGGGTGGCCTCATTCCGCACCGGGCGCTGGTGGGCAACCTCAGCGGTTTTGTCTGCAGCCAAAACCTGTTTGGTTTTGCACCAGGTCCGGCGGGCGAGCTGCCGTTTCCCTCGGCCAGCCCGGCCCCTGTACCACCGCATGTGGCCGGCCTGGCGGCGCTGGAGGCCCTGGAACCTGCGCCAGTGCTGCCCCTGGGCAGCCAGGCGGTGTTCTGGTCACCGGCGGACTGGGCCTGGACCGGCGGCCTGATGGACGCTTTGCTGCCCACCCTGTACTTTGGCCGCCCCATCGTGGCCTACAACGGTCGGTTCTCGCCGGAGGTGGCCTTTGGCCTGTTGCAGCGCCACGGGGTGACGCACAGCTTTTTGTTCCCGACCGCTCTCAAGGCCATGATGAAGACCTACCCCCGGCCGCGCGAGCAGTTCCGCGTGGCCCTGCAAGGCCTGATGAGCGCGGGCGAGGCCGTGGGTGACGCCGTGTTTGCCTACTGCCGCGAGCAACTGGGCGTGGTGGTCAACGAAATGTTCGGCCAGACCGAGGTGAACTACGTGGTGGGCAATTTCGCGCTCAACCAGGTGTGGGGCGAGGCCACCCCCGCCGCGATGCCCCACGCCCTGGGCTGGCCCGCCAAGCCCGGCAGCATGGGCAAGGGCTACCCCGGCCACCGCGTCACCACCATTGACGATGGTGGCCACGAATGTGCCGTGGGCGTGCCCGGCGAGGTGGCCGTGCACCGCCGCAGCCAGTACCCTGAGCCGCAGGGCCAGCTCGACCCCATCTTCATGCTGGGCTACTGGGGCAAGCCCGATGCCACCCTGGCCAAATTCACCGGGGATGCTGACAACAGCTGGTTTCGCACCGGCGACATGGCGGTGCGCGATGCCGACGGCTACCTGTGGTACCACGGCCGCGCTGACGATGTGTTCAAGGTGGCGGGCTACCGCATTGGCCCCAGCGAGATCGAGAACTGTCTGGTCAAGCACCCGGCGGTGCTCAACGCCGCCGTGGTGCCCAAGCCCGACGCCGAGCGCGGCGCGCTGGTCAAAGCGTATGTGGTGCTTTCTCCTGAATTTGTGGCAAATAATTCATACGGCATCAGCGCTGAGAGCCTTTCGGATGCTGAAACCATGGCCCCACTGGTGGCCGAGTTGCAAGCCCACGTCAAAAGCCGGCTGGCCCCTTACGAGTACCCCAAGGAAATGGAATTTGTCGAGGGCCTGCCCATGACCACCACGGGCAAGGTGCAGCGGCGCATCCTGCGCCTGCAAGAGGAGGCGCGCTACCAGGCGCTGGCATCGGGCACCGGCCCCGCTTGACCCCGCGCCCTGGTGCGGGTGCGTGCGCGTGCGGACGGGGCGGCGTGCGCTCAGCGCGCCGGGCTGGCGACAGGCGCAGGTGCGGCCACTGGGGCCGGTTCTGCCACAAACATTTCCACCCGGCGGTTTTTGGCGCGGCCTTCCGGGGTGCGGTTGTCGGCGATGGGTTCGCGTTCGCCGCGCCCGTCGGTGCTGATGCGGTTCCACGCCACACCTCGGCCCACCAGGAAATCGCGTGCGCTGGTGGCCCGTTCCACCGACAGCGCCTGGTTGCTGGGCTCGCTGCCCGTGTTGTCGGTGTGGCCCACGATGGACAGGTAGGTGCCGGGGTTGGCGTTGAGCGAGGCGGCAAACTGGCCCAGCACCTGGGCAAAGTCCGGCTTGATGGCCGAGCGGCCCACGTCAAACGAAATGTCGCTGGGCACGTCCAGCTTCAAGCGGTTGTCGGTGGTCTGACTCACGGTCACGCCCGTGCCGGCGGTGGCCGTTTCCATGGCGGCTTTCTGGTCCTGCATTTTTTTCGACCAGATGTAGCCCCCAGCCGCGCCGACCGCGCCGCCCAGCACCGCCCCGGTGGTGGCGCCCCGGGAGCCGCCGGTGGCCGCTCCCAGTACCGCGCCGCCCAAGGCGCCGAGTACCGCCCCCTTGGTGGCGCCTTGCTGGGTTTCGGTCATGTTGGCGCAGCCGCCCAGTGCCAGGGCCATTGCCAGGGTGGTCAGGCCCAGGCCGCGTGTCAGGTGGGGGTAGGGAAATTGCATGCGGTTTTCTCCATGTGTTGATTCAGAACCTAAACTTGTACGCCCAATGCCGCCACCTGCCTACCGCGTGCCGGTGATTTTTCCCCGAATTTACAAACCGTTTCATGAACACCATTTCCCTCGGAACCAGCGACCTGCAGGTGACCCCCATCTGTCTGGGCACCATGACCTTTGGCGAGCAAGTGGACCAACCCACCGCCCACCGCATCCTCGACCGCGCCCTGGCGCGGGGCGTGAATTTCCTCGACACGGCCGAGATGTACGCCGTGCCCGCCAAGGCCGAGACCTGTGGCGCCACCGAAACCATCATTGGCCACTGGTTCGCCGCCAACCCTGGCGTGCGCGACAAGGTGGTGCTGGCCACCAAGGTGGCCGGGCCTTCACGCGGCATGCCCTGGATACGCGGCGACAACTCTGGCCTGAGCAAGGCCGAGATCCTCAACGCCTGCGACGCCAGCCTGCGTCGCCTGCAGACCGAGGTGATTGACCTCTACCAAATCCATTGGCCCGCGCGCAACGTGCCAGCGTTTGGCCAGACCGCGTTTGACCCCAAAAAGGACAAACCATGCGCCAGCATCCACGAGCAGTTGGAGGCCATGGCCGAGCTGGTGAAAGCGGGCAAGGTGCGCCACATTGGCCTGTCCAACGAGTCGCCCTATGGCGTGCATGAGTTCGTGCGCCTGGCTGAGCAGCATGGCCTGCCCCGTGTGGCCACCGTGCAAAACCCCTATTGCCTCATCAACCGTGCCTGGGAAAACGGGCTGGATGAAACCTGCCACCGCCTGAACGTGGGCCTGCTGGCCTATTCGCCGCTGGGGTTTGGCCTGTTGAGTGGCAAATACGACGACGGCGGCATCCACGCCCCCGCCACACCCGAGGGCAAGGCAGGCCGCATGGCCCTGTACGACAGCATGAAGGCCCAGCGCTGGGGGCGCCCCGAAAGCCTCTCCGCCGCCAGCGCCTACAACGCCCTGGCCCGCGCCCACGGCCTCACCCCCAACCAGCTGGCGCTGGCCTTTTGCTACCGCAACTGGCGCGTGGCCAGCACCATCATCGGGGTGACCTCGGTGGCCCAGCTGGACGAATGCCTGGACGCGTGGAGTGTGCAGCTCAGCCCCGAACTGCTGGCTGGGGTGGACGCCGTCCGCAAGCAGTGGCACGACCCCGCGCAGTGACACGGGTGGGCCATGGCCAAAAAAGGCAACGCCGCTGCGCATGTGTCTGAAACGCCCGCCACGGCTTGGCTCAAGGCGCATGGTGTGGCCTTCACCGAGCACTCCTATGAGTACCTGGCGCACGGCGGCGCCCAGCACAGCGCCCAGGTGCTGGGGCTGGACCCGTTCACCGTCGTCAAGACCCTGGTCATGCAGGACCAGGATGCCAAACCGCTGCTGGTGCTGATGCACGGCAACCGACAGGTGTCCACCAAAAACCTGGCACGCCAGATTGGGGCCAAATCGGTGGAGCCCTGCCGGCCTGAGGTGGCCAATCGCCACAGCGGCTACCTGGTGGGCGGCACCAGCCCGTTTGGCACGCGCAAGGCCATGCCGGTGTACGTGGAAGAAACCGTTCTGGCGCTGCCGCGCATCGTCATCAACGGCGGGCGCCGGGGTTTTCTGGTGGGCGTGGACCCGCAGGTGCTGCGCCATCCCTTGGACGCGGTATCGGTGCAATGCGCACTGGCAGAATGAGGGGTGCAGCCTTTTTATTTCTGTAGCTGCACAGGCATACGAGAAAAGCGCTGGATGCCTTTTTCTTCATAAATTTCGTTGGAGGCCACACCTTGGTTGATGTCTATTCCGTGCTGGCGGTGCTCTCGGCTTACCTGTTGGGTTCGCTGTCGTTTGCCGTGATCGTGAGCCGTGTCATGGGCCTGAGCGACCCGCGCACCTTCGGCAGCAAAAACCCCGGCGCCACCAACGTGCTGCGCTCGGGCAGCAAAAAAGCAGCCATCGCCACGCTGGTGCTGGATGCCCTCAAGGGCTGGTTGCCGGTGTGGCTGGCCCAGCGGTGGGCCGCCGACATGGGCTGGGGCGACGCCACCGTGGCCCTGGTGGCCCTGGCGGCCTTTTTGGGGCACCTGTTCCCGGTGTTTTTCCGCTTCAAGGGTGGCAAAGGGGTGGCCACCGCTGCCGGTGTGCTGTTTGGCGTGGGTTGGGTGTTGGGGGTGGCCACGTTGGCGACGTTTGCCATTGTGGTGGCCTTCACCCGCTACGTGTCGCTGGCCTCGGTGGTGGCGGCGGTGTTTGCGCCCACCTTCTACCTCATGGGGTCTGACGTGGTCTGGGTCACCGCCCCCCCGGTGGTGGTGGCCCTGGTGGCCATGAGCGCGCTGCTGGTGTGGCGCCACAGCGAGAACATCAACCGCCTGATTCAGGGCAAAGAATCCCGACTGGGGAGCAAGAAATGAACGATGCCAATCACACCAACGTCAACGCGCCAGCGCAATCTGCTGACCACACGGGCGTGCAGCGCTGGCATGTGTCGGCCCGCTACAGCGAGGCTGCGGCGTTCAACGGGGTGGTGTACCTGGCCGGCATGGTGCCCGAGTGCGCGGAGTTGGACATTCGCAGCCAGACCGCCAACGTGCTGGCCCAGATTGACCAGCGCCTGGCCGAGGCCGGCAGCGACAAGGCCCACCTGCTGCGGGTGCAAATTTACCTGTCGCACATCAGCGACATTGCTGCCATGAACGAGGTGTGGGACGCCTGGGTGCCCGCAGGCCACGCACCTCCGCGTGCCACGGTGGAAGCCCGCCTGGCCCGCCCCGACTGGAAAATCGAGGTGGTGGCCACGGCGGCGCAGCGCGCCTAACGCAGGCCCAGGCCGCGCTCAGGGCCGGTTTTGGAAAACGCCAGTGCCTTGAGCATGGCATCCATGTTCAGGCGCACCCGGATGGTCGAGGCCGACACCGCCTGGGCCACCGCCACCGCCGCCGAGGCGGTGTGGTGCAGGCGGGGTTCCGCAATGGGTTCGTCGCGCTTGTTGAGCACGCTGGCCACATAGGGTTCGCTGGCTTTGGCGCCCCGGCGCAGTACCACGGCGGTTTCGCCGTTGACCAGCTTCACGTAGGTGCCCGCTGGGTGCAGGCCCAGCACCTGCACCAGGGCCAGACCGACCTCGTCGTGCCCGCCCGCACCGGCTTGCACAATGGCCGAGCGGGCCGCGTCTTTCGCGTCGCGACCGGCGCGGGAAATGCGCGGGCTCATGGCCGCGGTGTAGCGGTCAACCACCTGCAAAATCCGGGTCAACCGCTCAGCCGGGCTGCGCTGTGTCAGGGGCAGGTTGCAGGGCAACTCTGCGTGGTGGCTCAGTATCACCTTCAGCCACAGCGGGTCGTTCACCCCGGCGGCCCGCAGCAGGCGAACGGCCTCGGTCGGGTGCCCGTCAATCTGGGCCTGCTGCTGGGGCGATGGCCGCGCTTTCTGGCCCGCCAGCAGGTCCTGCAGCGTGGTCATGGCCAGGTTCATGGTGAGTGCGGCGCACCCGAGGCTGGTGGTTTCTTCGGGCGTCAGCTTCAGGGGCTCGGCCACCAGTTGGCACACACAGCAGCACAGCAGGGAATGCAGGGCGCTGTAGCCGCTGAACCCGGTCACGGCGCGGTGCAGCAGCAAGAACATGGCGGCGTCGCGGTCGCGGTTGAGCAGTTGCTGGCGGGGTTGGTCCACCTGGCTGTGCAGGCGCTGCAGCGCCTCTGTGCCCGCCTCGCCGCCCTGTGCCAATTGGCCCAACGTGATTTTGAGCCTGGCTTCGGTCTGCGCCCAGGCCTCAGGCAGCGTGCCTTGGATTACTGTCTCGACCTCCGGACTTTTGAAGGACACCAGCTTGTCGATGTCTTTGAGCGGGGCGTCGCGCCGAGTGGCCTCGTTCAGGCCACTCATGAGCACCTTCAGGGCCTCGTCTGACTCTTCGTATTCCACGAACACGGCTTTGCGCCTTTGCAGCGACTCCAGCGCGGCCTGGTTTTCGATGCGCAGGCCCTTGGCCAGCAGCACCCGCCCTGCATCGTCGCGCAGGGTAAAACGCAACTGGGCGCCCACGTGCAGCTGCACGGGCGATACGGCAATCAGGTCATGCGATGGACTGGGGGAGGGTTCGGCCATGTGTGCGGTACCACGGGCAGGCGCCCGGCATCAGTCCCGGAAGTTGTTGAAGCTCAGCGGCAGGTCGGCAATGTCTTTGCGGATCACGGCCATGGCGGCCTGCAGGTCGTCGCGCTTGGCGCCGGTGACGCGCACCTTGCCGTCGTTGATGGCGGCTTGTACCTTCAGTTTGCTGGCCTTGATGGCCTGCTGAATTTTTTTGCCCAGTTCGGCTTCGATGCCGTTGCGCACCGTCAGCAGTTGCTTGACCTTGTCGCCGCCGATTTTTTCAATTTTGCCGGCGTCCAGAAAACGCACATCCACGCCACGCTTGGCCAGCTTCGCCCGCAGCACTTCGTCCACCTGGCCGATTTGGAAGTCGCTGTCGCCAAACAGGGTGATGACTTTGTCCTTCAGCTCCAGATTGGCGGAGGTGCCCTTGAAGTCGAACCGCGTGCCCACTTCGCGTGAAGTGACATCCACGGCGTTTTTCACTTCAACCAAATCGGCTTCGAGAACGGTGTCAAAAGAGGGCATGGGTACTCAGACTTTCAGGTGGAAACCAGGGTGAGACAATCCTGGGATGTTAGTCGAGAACCAGGTCCCGCTCCAGTCGTTGAACACCTTTGGCATACAGGCGCGCGCGCACCAGTTGGTGCGTGTGGCCAGTGTGGCGGACGTGCAGTCGCTGCACCGGGCACACCCCGCGTGGCTGCGCAGCCAGCCCCTGGTGCTGGGCGGTGGCAGCAACCTGGTGTTGACGGGCGACGTGCAGAGCCTGGTGCTCAAAGTCGAGATTGCCGGTCGGCGGCTGCTGGCCGACACCCCCAGCCACTGGGTGGTGGAGGCGGGGGCGGGCGAGAACTGGCACGACCTGGTGGCGTGGACGCTGACCCAAGGGTTGCCGGGGCTGGAAAACCTGGCGCTGATCCCGGGCACCGTCGGGGCCTCGCCGGTGCAAAACATTGGTGCCTATGGCGTGGAGCTGCAAGACCGCTTCCACTCGCTGGATGCGGTGGACTTGCACACGGGCCAGGTGTTCACGCTGGACGCGGCGCAGTGTGGCTTTGGCTACCGGGACTCGGTGTTCAAGCACGTCGGGGGCTCACAGGGGCAGCTCGGGTTGGCGGGCAGGGCCCTCATCACCCATGTGCGGCTGGCCCTGCCCAAGCGCTGGTCGCCCGAACTGGGTTACCTGGAGCTGGCCCGCAAGGCCGAGGAGGCGGGGCAGGCCCCGTCGGCCCGGCAGGTGTTTGACTGGGTGTGCGCCATCCGCCGCGCCAAGTTGCCCGATCCGGCCGTGCTGGGCAATGCGGGCAGTTTTTTCAAAAACCCCACCGTGTCGCCCGAGCAGTGCGCCGACATCAT
Source organism: uncultured Hydrogenophaga sp. (assembly GCA_964396895.1). Taxonomy (GTDB): domain Bacteria; phylum Pseudomonadota; class Gammaproteobacteria; order Burkholderiales; family Burkholderiaceae_C; genus UBA2334. The sequence goes on from CAYNGJ010000024.1 coordinate 46,402, forward strand.
CGGACGCGACCCCAAGGTGGTGCACTACCCCATGCCGGACGGCAGCGTGAAGCTGGCCGCTGGATGGCTCATCGACGCCTGCGGCTGGAAGGGCAAAACCGTGGGCCAGGCCGGTGTGTATGACAAGCAGGCCCTGGTGCTGGTCAACCGGGGCGACACCGAGCACCCCTGCACGGGCGGGCAGGTGATGACGCTGGCGCGCGCCATCCAGACCAGCGTGTATGAGCGTTTCGGTCTGCGCTTGGACATTGAGCCGGTGGTGGTGTGAGCCGCGCCATCCGTTCCCAACCAAAAGCGTTCCGCCGTTGGCGCTGGGCGCTGGCGGTCGCGCTGGTGTTGGCGTTGTTGTGGACGCTGGGGCCGCGCAACGCCTTTGGCCCCCATGAACCCAGCCCCCGGGCTGCGCCGCCCGCTGATGTGGCCCAGTTGGATGCCTGGTTGGCCCAGGGTGAGGCCGCTCAGCCCCACCTGCGGCCCGACACCGCCAAGCGCGTGGGGTGGCACGGGGCGCCGGGGCAGCGCACACCGTGGGCGGTGGTGTATCTGCATGGATTCACTGCCACCCGGCTGGAAACGGCGCCGTTGGCGCAACACCTGGCCCAGCAACTGGGGGCCAACCTGTTTGAAACCCGTTTGACCGGCCACGGCGCCGATGCCCAGGCCATGGGCGATGCGACGGTGCAAGACTGGCTGGCCGACACCGTGGAAGCCGTGCAGGTGGGCCAGCGGCTGGGGGAGCGGGTGCTGCTGTTGGGCGTGTCCACCGGGGCCACGCTGGGCAACTGGCTGGCACTGCAGCCGCTGGGTCAGGCCGTCGCGGCGCAGGTGTGGGTGTCGCCCAACTATGGCCCTGCGGTCAAGCGCTCGGAACTCATCAACGGCCCTTGGGGGCAGCAGATTGCCCTGGCGCTGGAAGGCGAGATGCGCGGCCAGCCCACCAACGACCCCCGTGAAAACAACGCATGGACCCAGCGCTACCCGACCAAGGCACTGTTTCCCATGATGGCGCTGGTCAAGCAGGTGCGCGAGAGCGACCTGTCGGCCGTGCGCACACCGGTGCTGGTGCTCTATTCACCGGCAGACCAGACGGTGGATGCCAACGAAACCGTCCTGGCGTTTGCGCGCCTGGGCAGCCCGTTGAAGGTGCTGGAGCCCGTTGCTTACAGCGAGGCCACAGGCCAGCATGTGCTGGCGGGCGACATCCGTGCACCCAAAGCCACAGCCCCCATGGCCGAGCGCATGGCCCAATGGGTCAAGGCCCTGCCCGCCGCTCAGCCCTGACCTGCAGCCGACCGAACAAAAAAAACCGGCGCAGGTCATGCGCCGGTGGTCGGTGGGGCGTGGGGTGCGGTGGTGTTACTCGCTCAGGCGCAGCATGTCGGTGCCGTCACCGGCAGACAGCAAACCTGTTTTGGCATAAACACCCAGCTTGGCGCGGGTGTCGGTGATGTCGAGGTTGCGCATGGTCAGCTGGCCGATGCGGTCCAGCGGGCTGAACGGCGCGTTTTCCACCTTCTCCATGCTCAGGCGCTCGGGCGCGTAAGTGAGGTTGGGGCTGTCGGTGTTGACCAAGCTGTAGTCGTTGCCACGGCGCAGTTCCAGCGTCACCTCGCCGGTCACGGCGCGGGCCACCCAGCGCTGGGCGGTTTCGCGCAGCATCAGGGCTTGTGGGTCGAACCAGCGGCCCTGGTACAGCAGGCGGCCCAGGCGCAGGCCGTTGATGCGGTACTGCTCAATGGTGTCCTCGTTGTGGATGCCGGTCACCAGCCGCTCGTAGGCAATGTGCAGCAGCGCCATGCCGGGGGCTTCGTAAATGCCACGGCTCTTGGCTTCGATGATGCGGTTTTCTATCTGGTCGCTCATCCCCAGGCCGTGGCGGCCACCGATGCGGTTGGCCTCCAGCATCAGCTCCACCGGGTTGGCGAAGGTTTGGCCGTTCAGCGCCACGGGTTGGCCTTCTTCAAAGCGCACGGTCACTTCTTCGCGCTGGACTACAACCTCGTCTTTCCAGAACGCCACGCCCATGATGGGGTTGACGATGCGGATGCCGCTGTTCAAAAACTCCAGGTCCTTGGCTTCGTGCGTGGCACCCAGCAGGTTGCTGTCGGTGCTGTAGGCCTTTTCGGCGCTCATTTTGTAGCCGTGGCCGTGCTGGGTCATGAAGGCCGACATTTCGGCGCGGCCACCCAGTTCGTCAATGAAGGTCTGGTCCAGCCAGGGTTTGTAGATGCGCAGGCTGGGGTTGGTCAGCAGGCCGTAGCGGTAAAAGCGCTCGATGTCGTTGCCCTTGAAGGTGGAGCCGTCGCCCCAGATGTGCACATCGTCTTCCTTCATGGCCGCCACCAGCATGGTGCCGGTCACGGCACGGCCCAGCGGGGTGGTGTTGAAGTAGGTCACGCCACCGGTGCTGATGTGGAAGGCGCCGCACTGGATGGCGGCAATGCCCTCGGCCACCAGCTGGCTGCGGCAGTCGATCAGGCGGGCCTTTTCAGCGCCGTAGGCCATGGCCTTGCGGGGAATTTCGTCGTAGTCGCTCTCGTCGGGCTGACCCAGGTTGGCGGTGTAGGCGTAAGGCACAGCGCCTTTTTGGCGCATCCAGAGCAGGGCGGCGCTGGTGTCAAGGCCGCCCGAGAAGGCAATGCCCACTTTTTGACCGGCGGGGATGTGTTGGAGAATGGTATTTGACATGAAATTGCCCTCTATCGCTTGATTGGTAAGCGTTTATAGCTATTGAAATGATTTTTCGGTAACCCACAGTTGAATCGCCGATGGCACAGCGGTCAGGCGGGGCTGTGCGCTCAGGGGGCTCAGCCGAAGTGGCAGATGTAGTGGTAGGCCTCGGTCACCCGGATGTTGAACGAGCTGTTGCCTGGCACCGAAAAGCGCTCGCCAGCCTTGGCGGTCAGCCATTCGGTGGTGCCCGCCAGTTGGTACTCGCAGCTGCCGGCCACGCACTCCATGATTTCAGGGGCACCGGTGTTGAAGGTCAGGCTGGCGGGCAGCACCACGCCCACGGACTTTTTGGTGCCATCGGCCAGGGTGATGTTGTGGCTCACGCACTTCCCGTCGAAGTACACATTGGCTTGGGTGGTGACGCTGACGTTCTGGATGAGGCTGGTGGTCATGGGGCGTTTGCTGTTCAAAACGAGGGTGGCAGGGTGGGCGTGACCAGTCCTGCGGTGGGTGGGGCCAAACCACTGATTTTAGGGGAGCATGGCCGCCAGCTCTTTGGCCCATTCGTCGGGCGAAAAGCCCACGGTGATGCGGTGCGGCCACACCAACACCGGCCGTTTGATGAGGCTGGGGTGCGCCGCGATCAGCGCCACGGCGCTGGCCGCATCCACGGCCAAGGCCTGCGTGGCCGGGGGCAGACCGCGCCAGGTGGTGCCCTTGCGGTTGAGCAGCACAGACCAGTCGGGGCCATGGGGCGAGGACAGCCAACCCTGAACCTGTTCCGGGGTCACACCTTGCTTTTTGAAGTCGTGGAACTCAAAGGCCACGCCCTGGGCTTGCAGCCAGGTGCGCGCTTTTTTCACGGTGTCGCAGTGGGGAATGCCATACATCTTGAGCATGGTGGCATTGTGCCGGACCTCTGCCGACCCATTGCCGTCCTGAGACAATCTGCCCATGTCCCCTCAACACGAACCCCCTGTTGCCCCCGGCGAGTCAGCCAGCCTGGCCGAATGGCTGGCCCATTGCGAGCGCATTCACCCCACCACCATCGACATGGGCCTGGACCGCGTGCGCCAGGTGGCCAACCGACTGGGGCTGGGGCCCGGGCTGCCCATGCCCGTGGTGACGGTGGCGGGCACCAATGGCAAAGGCTCCACCTGCGCCATGCTGGAGGCCATTTACCACGCTGCGGGCTACCGCACGGGGGTCTACACCTCACCCCACCTGGTGCGCTTCGAGGAGCGCTGCCGGTTGTCGGGTGAATCGGTCGATGCTTCTGACTTAGTAGCTTCATTCTCAATGGTGGAGAGCGCCAGGTGCCAAAATGATGAAATAAATCAAGCAGCCATCAGCCTGAGCTACTTTGAGTTCACCACCCTGGCCATCGTGTTGACCCTGGTCAGGGCCGCGCCGGAGGTGTTGGTGCTGGAAGTGGGTCTGGGCGGGCGGCTGGATGCCGTCAACCTGTTTGACGCCGACTGCGCCGTCATCACCAGCATCGACATCGACCATGTGGCCTACCTCGGGCCTGACCGCGAGTCCATCGGCCGGGAGAAGGCCGGCATCATGCGCGCTGGTCGTCCGGTGGTGGTGAGCGACCCCATGCTGCCGCAGAGCGTGGTCGATGCGGCCCAGGCCGTGGGCGCCGACCTGTGGCGGGTGGGGCACGACTTCAGCTTTGCCGGTGACAAGCAGCAATGGGGCTGGGCCAGCCTGCCCGCCAGGGGGGGGCGGCGCTACGCTGGGTTGGCCTACCCCGCGCTGCGGGGAGCCAACCAGTTGTTGAATGCATCGGGCGTGCTGGCGGTGCTGGAGGCCATGCGGCCCCGCCTGCCCGTGACGGCGCAGGCCATTCGCACCGGCTTGTCGCTGGTGGATTGGCCGGGCCGTTTCCAGATCGTCCCTGGCCAGCCCACGCTGGTGCTGGACGTGGCGCACAACCCCCATTCGGTGGCGGCACTGGCGGTCAACCTCGACGCCATGGGCTACTACCCCACCACCCATGTGGTGCTGGGGGCCATGGCCGACAAAGACCTGGCGCCCATGCTGGCCCGGGTGGCGCCGCTGGTGGACCGCTGGTATTTCACCGATTTGCCCACCGCGCGGGCCGCCGCAGCGGCCGACCTGCAAGCCCATTGGTCTGCTTTGTCGGGCCGCAAGGGTGAGGTGGCCGGCGTGTACGCCAACCCGCTGGCGGCGCTGGCGGCGGCGGTCGCCTCGGCAGACCCCGCTGATAGAATCGTCGTCTTCGGTTCCTTCCATACCGTCGGTGGTGTTTTGATCAACGGTACACCGCGCTTGGCCGCAAAACACTTGCTGCCTTGATTCAGCGCCACGCGGCCCCCGGGGGCCGTTGGGCTGCCCCACCTCCCTGACTCACTGCGCATGTTCAAGTCCCGTCAAGCCTCGGCACCTGTGTCTCCCGTCAGCCCACCCAGCATCGAGTGGGTCCGCACGCGCGCCAAACACCGCCTGATGGGGGTCAGCGTGCTGGTACTGGCCGGTGTGCTGCTGTTTCCCATGCTGTTTGACACGCAGCCACGCCCCATTCCGGTCGATATTCCCATTGAAATCCCATCTCGTCAGTCGCCCCCCCCGCTGAAAACCGAGTCAACGGTGGCCGCTGCGCCTGGTTCGGTGGTGAACGAGGCCACGCCGCAGATGGCCCAAGGCCCTGCGCCACATAAGGGGACTGTTGCTGAGGAAGAGGTCATGCTTCCCAAGGCGGTAGCGACAGAGGCGAACAAGCCTGTGCCGGTGGCCCCGCCTGCGGCTTCCCCGATACCACCCAAAGCGGTGGCCGCAACCGAAGAAAACGCCGCCAAAGCGGTTGAACCCAAGGCGGCCATTGCCCCTGCGCCCAAGTCGGCCCCCTCAAACTCCAGTGCCACGGTAGCTGCTGCGGAGGCCGCGCGTGCCAGGGCGCTGCTGGAGGGCAAGCCCGTCGCCAAAGCCGCGCCAGTGGCCACCGAAGGACGTTTCATCGTGCAGGTGGGGGCTTTTGCTGAAACTGGCCGGGCACAGCAGGTGCGCCAGCAACTGGAGCGCGCAGGTCTCAAAACCTATACCCACGTGGCCGACACCCCCGAGGGCAAGCGCATTCGCGTTCGCCTGGGGCCTTTTTCCACGCGGGCGGACGCCGAAAAGGCGGCCGCCAAGGCCAAGGCGACCGGACTGCCCGCCGCCATCCTGACGCTGTGAGTCACCCCATCATGGTCGCGATGTGTCCCTCGCCGGGGGTGGGCATACGGGCGTATGGCCTACCCCAGGCAGGTGCCGCATGGAGCTGAATGCCGTGGACATGGCCTTGGCGTTGGGTGCGTGCCTGTCGCTCGCCGTGGGCGCGTGGCGGGGCTTTCTTTACGAGGTGTTTTCGCTGGCGGGTTGGGTGGCGGCATTTTTCGCGGCCCGCTGGCTGGCCGCCGATGTGGCCACCCAATTGCCCATGGGCACCGCCTCTGAGGGGCTGCGCTTGGGCGTGGCCTTTGTGGTGGTGTTCGTGGTGGCCGCGTTCATCGCTGGCCTGCTGTCCTGGCTGATCCGCAAGCTCGCGGTCAAGGTGGGTCTGCGCCCGGTGGACAGGGTACTGGGGGCATTTTTTGGCGCGGTGCGCGCCGCCGTGTTGTTGGTGGTGCTGGCGTTCGGTGTGACGCTCACACCCTTGGCCAAACACGATGCCTGGGTTCAATCCTCGGGTGCGCAATTTTTCGTTGGTGTGGCTCAGCAAGGCAAATCCATGTTGCCTGAAGAACTTTTGAAGGTTTTACCCTAATGTGCGGAATTGTCGGCGTGGTCAGCAACGCCCCTGTGAATCAGCTGATATACGACGCTTTGCTGCTCCTGCAGCACCGTGGGCAGGATGCCGCAGGCATTGCCACCCAGGACGGGCGAAAGTTCTACATGCACAAGGCCAAGGGCATGGTGCGCGATGTCTTTCGCACCCGCAACATGCGTGCCCTGCCGGGCAATGTGGGTCTGGGCCAAGTGCGTTACCCCACGGCGGGCAACGCGCACAGTGAGGAAGAGGCACAGCCTTTTTACGTGAACGCGCCATTTGGCCTGGTCATGTCCCACAACGGTAACCTGACCAACGCGGCTGCACTCAAGGCCGAGCTGTTCAGCTCAGACCACCGGCACATCAACACCGACAGCGACTCAGAGGTGCTGCTCAACGTGTTGGCCCACGAACTCGAGCGCACAACGCGCGGGCTGGCGCTGACGCCCGCTGACGTGTTCGCCGCTGTTCGGGGTGTGCACAAACGGGTCAAAGGCTCCTACGCGGTGGTGGCTTTGATTGCGGGACACGGTTTGCTGGCTTTCCGCGACCCGTTCGGCATCCGTCCCCTGTGTCTGGGCCATGGCGATGGTCATGTGGCCGTGGCCAGCGAGTCGGTGGCGTTGGAAGGCGTAGGCATGGCGTTTGACCGGGACGTGTTGCCCGGCGAGGCCGTGTTCGTTGACCTCAACGGCCAAGTCCATTCGCAGATGTGCTGCGACACCACCGCCCACTTCCCCTGTATTTTCGAGTACGTGTACTTGGCTCGCCCCGATTCGGTGATGGATGGCATTTCGGTGTACCAGGCCCGTTTGAACATGGGTGAAACGCTGGCCAAGCGGGTGGTGTCCACCGTTCCTCCCGACCAGATCCACGTGGTCATTCCCATCCCCGAGTCCTCACGCCCGAGTGCCATGCAGCTGGCTCAGCTGCTGGGGTTGCCCTACCGCGAAGGTTTTGTGAAAAACCGCTACGTCGGGCGCACCTTCATCATGCCTGGCCAGGGCGTTCGCAAAAAGTCCGTGCGGCAAAAGCTCAACGTCATTGCCAGCGAGTTCCGTGGCCGCAACGTGCTGCTGGTGGACGACTCCATTGTGCGTGGCACCACCAGCAAGGAAATTGTGCAAATGGCCCGCGATGCGGGTGCAGCCAAGGTGTTCATGGCCAGTGCGGCCCCGCCGGTGCGCTATCCCAACGTGTATGGCATCGACATGCCCACCCCTGGTGAGCTGGTCGCGCACGGTCGCACCGTGGATGAAATTCGCCAAATCATAGGGTGTGATGCCCTGATCTACCAAGACGTGGATGCGATGAAGAAAGTGGTTCATGCCCTGAACCCCGCGTTGGCTGGCTTCGATGCCTCCTGCTTTGACGGTGTGTATTGCACCGGGGACATCACGCAGGTCGACATCGAAAGGATGAACGGGCAACGCACCGACTCCGCCGAACCCCAGGAAGACACGTCACGCCTGGCACTGCCCAATGCCCAAGAGTCCTGAAGCTTCGCCCGATACCCGCCAATGACCGCCAAGACCCGCACCCGTTTCGCCCCGTCGCCCACCGGCTTCATTCACCTGGGCAACATCCGTTCCGCGCTGTACCCTTGGGCCTTCGCCCGCTCCACGGGGGGAGATTTCATCCTGCGCATCGAAGACACGGACCTGGAGCGCTCCAGTCAGGCCGCAGTGGACGTGATACTTGAAGGCATGGCCTGGTTGGGCTTGGGCCACGATGAAGGCCCTTTCTACCAGATGCAACGCATGGACCGCTACAAAGCCGTGCTGGCCGACATGCAGGCGCAAGGGCTGGTCTATCCCTGCTACATGTCCGTGGTCGAGCTGGATGCCTTGCGGGAAAAACAAATGGCTGCCAAGGAAAAACCCCGCTACGACGGCACCTGGCGGCCAGAGCCCGGCAAGGTGTTGCCCTCCGTGCCAGCGGGTGTTCGGCCGGTGCTTCGCTTCAAAAATCCCCTGGAGGGTGTGGTGACGTGGGAAGACAAGGTGAAAGGCCGAATCGACATCCGCAACGCCGAACTCGATGACCTGGTCATCGCCAGGCCCGATGGCACCCCCACGTACAACTTCTGCGTGGTGGTGGACGACATCGACATGGCCATCACCCACGTCATTCGGGGCGATGACCATGTGAACAACACCCCGCGGCAAATCAACATCTTCCGTGCGCTGGGCAAGGAGCCGCCCGTGTACGCCCACTTGCCCACCGTCCTGAACGAGCAGGGCGAGAAAATGAGCAAGCGCAACGGTGCCAAGCCAGTCACGCAATACCGCGACGAGGGCTACTTGCCAGAGGCCATGGTCAACTACTTGGCCCGCCTGGGGTGGAGTCACGGGGACGACGAAATTTTTACCCGCGAACAGTTCCTGTCCTGGTTCAATCTCGACCATTTGGGCAAAAGTGCGGCGCAGTTCGACGAGGCCAAGCTGCGCTGGGTGAACGCCCAACACCTCAAGGCCATGACCGACGTTGCCTTGGCCGATCTGGTGGCTCCCTTGCTTCGCGCCAGTGGTGTGGCGCCCGATGACCGCCTGCAGGGCATTTGCTCGCTGTTCAAAGACCGCTGCGCAACCCTGGTCGAGTTGGCTGGTTGGTCCCAGGCGTTTTACGGCCCTGTCCAGCGCGATGCGCAGGAGTTGGAGAAGCACCTCACCGACGCCGTCAAGCCTGCCATTGCCGATTTGGCGACGGAGTTGGCTGCTTGTGCTTGGACGCGTGCCGACATCGCTGCCGCCATGAAAAAGGTGTTGGTCACACACGGCCTGAAAATGCCGCAACTGGCCATGCCCGTGCGCGTGTTGGTCATGGGAACGTCCCAAACCCCGGCCATCGATGCGGTGCTGGAATTGCAGGGGCAAGAAAAAGTTTTAACGAACTTGCGGAGTTGCTAAAAACTACTCTATAATTCGAGGCTTACCAGATAGCAAGTAATTGCTACAGATTGTAGACCTGTTGGGGGTATAGCTCAGCTGGGAGAGCGCTTGCATGGCATGCAAGAGGTCAGCGG
>CAYNGJ010000025.1:0-50146 GCA_964396895.1 uncultured Hydrogenophaga sp.
TGTGCACCATGTGCATTGGCGTGGGGCAGGGCATTGCCTTGGTGTTGGAAAAGGTTTAATGGGATCTGTGGCAGCCCATTGACGGATGGGCTGATGGCCAGGCGGGCACTGCAGCGAATCCAGTCAGCGGATGGCTACCAGTGGGCGGGCGGTGCGACCGTCGATCAAACGGTCGGTGAGACCGGCACCCAACCACATGCCCAGCAAACTCAGCCAGGCAGTGACGGCAAAAATAGCACCACCCGTGATGCCCGCACCCACCGCACAGCCGCCAGCCAGCATGGCGCCAAACCCCATGAGGGTGGCGCCCAGGATGTAGCGCCGCATGCTGTGCCCGTCTTTGAAGCCTTCCAACTTCCATTCCTTGCCCATCAAAGCCCCCAGGAACGAGCCGGCAAACACGCCAGGCATCAGGCCAAAATCAAACCCCATGGGAGGTGCAGGCGAAGCCAGCACCCGCATCAACCACTCGGCGGACGGTCCGCTGAATGTCAGCCCCTGAACGTTGATGACCTCAAAAGAGGATTGGGAGACCTGGTAGCTGAACCACCAGGCCAGCGCAACCGTCAGGCCGGTGCAAATCGCCACCACCCACTTGAGGGGTCGCCACCGGTTGCGCACCGCAAAGTAAATGCCCGCCAGCAACCAGACGCCACCGAAAGCCAATCCCCCCCAGTGGCCCGCCCCCGTCCAGATCAGCAGGTCGCGGGCTGAACCACCGTCGATCGTCCACCACCCGCTGATGCTCAGACGCACCGGAGAGAGCGCCCCGCCAAGGGAGGCCTGTGCCGCCACGGCAAAGATCAACCCAGACAACAGGGCCCGGAGGTTGCCGGTGGCAGACAACACCAACAAGCGGCTGGCACAGCCTCGCGTGAGGATCATGCCCACGCCAAACAGCACTCCGCCCACCAAGGCCCCCGACAAGCTGCCGGTATTGGCCATTTGGCGCGCCGTCTTGACGTCCAGCCACCCCATCAAAATCAACGCCTGAACGGCCACCACCGCCGACGCAAATGCCAGAAGCCACACCGGCAGTTTTTCACCGAACTGCCCATGCCAGAATTCGATGACGGCGGCCCGCAGACAAAACTTGGACCGTTGGGCAAAAAAACCAAACAACAGACCAACCAACAAACCACCCCATGCGAGGACGAATCCCTCGCCGTGACTTTCCAGGAGGTGACTCAGATCGGGCATGGTGTTGGAAGTCAATCAGGTTGGGGAGTGAGACTGGCCAGCGGCAGCGTGACGCGAACCACGCAACCTTGGCCTGGCTGACTCTCGACGCGGATTGTCCCCCGATGCAGTGAAACGATGCGTTGACTTAACGCAAGCCCGGTGCCGGAGCCCTCAAAGTCCATGGAATGGTGCTGGCGCTGAAACATCATGAACAGCGAGTGCGCGTGTGCACTGTCAAAGCCTGCACCGTTGTCGCGCACCCAGAACATCAGGTGAGCACCAGGGTGGGCAAACCCTGAAGGCGTCGGATCGACGTCGGTGCCATCGCGCCACCCCACTTCAATACGGGCCTGTGGGGTGTGGCGCGTGTACTTCACTGCGTTGTCCAGCAGGCTGGTCAACAGCTTGGCCAACAGAGGGGCGTCACCCGTCACATCAGGCCAGCCAGACGCAATGTGCCAATCGATGTGCCGTGGCCCAGCCGCTTGCCGCGCCTGACCGACGGCCGCACTGACCAACGCCCCCAGAGCAACCGGCGAAGCAGCAACGCCAGAGCGCCCCAGTCGGGCGTATTCCAGCACGCCCTCAATCATGCTGGACAGCTTCTGATTGGACTTCCCCATGGCATCCAAGTGGGCCAGCATGGTCTCGCAGGCTGCGGCGGGCACATGCTCGTGAACGTCTTCCCGCAGCAACGTGAGGTAGGCTGACAGATGGCGTAAAGGTGCTCGCAAATCGTGGGACACCATGTGAGAGAACGCATCGATGTCCCGATTCGCGGTGCTCAATTCATGGGTTCTGTCTTGTACGCGCTGTTCCAGGTCTTGGTTCAGGTCGTTCATCACATCTTCCAGACGCTTGAGCGCAGTCATGTCTTTGGTGATGGCCGAAAGCCCTTGCAAGGTGCCACGGGCGTCGCGCAATGCCGTCAATGTGGTATGCGCCCAGAACGCGGGCTGGCCGTTGCGAATTTGCCAACCATCCGATTCGCAATGTCCCGCATCAATGGCTTGGCGCAGCATTTGGGCACGGGTGCCCGGGTTTCGACCGGGGTGAGCGGCATCCATCAACAAACCAAAATGCTGGCGCAGGACTTGGGGTGCGGCCAGCCCATGCATGCGCTGTGCGCTTTCTGTCCAGTCGGTGATGTGACCCTGCGCATCCAGAAAATAGATGCAATAGTCTTGCAGGCCGTCCACCATCAAGCGAAAGCGCTGCTCACTCTCAAAAAGCTTGGCGTTGCGCTCTTGGATGCGCGCCTCCAGATCCTGGTTGGCCTGCAGGACCAAGTCTTCAATTCGCTTGTGGCTGGTGATGTCGTGCAGTTCGACCAGCATGCCATGCACCCGCCCATCGCGACAGTCGGGCGTGTACTTGACCTCCACATGGACGCGCTGCTTGCCCGGTCCAGGCCTTTCGTAATCGAATGACTGTGGCTCCCCCCGCAAGGCGGCGTGGGCACGGGGCATGATGAGGTCGCGCATGGCGGGCATCACCAAAGACTCGAAACGCACCCCTACCAACGGCTGGCCTGGGCGCTCAAACATGCGACGGTAACTGGCGTTGCCATACCGGCAGCGCAAACCGCTGTCGAAATAGGCCATTAACGTCGGCATGTTGTCCACCACACTGCGAATCAATTCAGGTGGCATTTCCAGCGTACCAATGGCCGCCGATGGGTCGGAAGGGTTAGTCGCTTGCATGTGAGCAGCCACCAATGAAACAAGCGGTGGAAAGTAATGGCGGGGTGCCGACGGCTGTTATCTCACAGCCTCACGTTGCCTGCAAGGCGCGCTGCATTTCAAGGCAGAAATGTGTGCAATTCGTCACCACCGCAGCAGTGAAAAAGATTGGAAGTGCGGACAGCCCACCTGGGGCGGCACCAATGGTGTCTGCACGCAGCAGGTCCCACACCATTACCTCACCTGCAGCTTCTTGGGCCGCTGTCCACTGCTTCAACAGACTCCGGCCAACGAAAGGCCTGCTCAACAATGAGTTCAATCATCAAATAACAGAGCAAACTGTTCGATATTGGTGCGGCTGGCGGGGATCGAACCCACGACCCTTGGCTTCGGAGGCCAATACTCTATCCACTGAGCTACAGCCGCAACTCTCTACAAGACCAATGTTGGAGTTTAACCCGCGCCACAACCGCACTCCGCAGCGGACACCGTTGGCGGAGGCGATCAGGCCGACGGTGCTTCGCCCTCACCGCCCGCCTGCGCGGCGGTGTGGGCCGCTGTCAAGCATTGCTGAAACATGCGCGTCGCGCGCGTTGGCTCTGGGGACTGCCGAGTGATGGCGGAGAAATGGCACTGGTAGTTGAAGCGGTCCGGGCACACCGGGCGCATCAGGCCGCTGTGCACAAAACCCTGCGCGTAATGATCGGGCAAAAAGCCCAAAAAATCACCCGACAAAATGAAAGTGGCTACCGACTCTTGGTCAAACGCCGTGGCGCTGCGCTGCAGCCGTTCGCGGTGCGACACCTCCATGTTCGGCGAGTGGTACCCCAGCCCGGCAAAGGCATGTTCGCGCACGTCTGACCATGCCAAGTCGGCGGGCGCCCGAGCAAACAGGGAGTGCCCCTGCGCGCAGTACAGCAACATGGTTTCGCCAAACAACTCGTCGTAGACCAGGCTGTCGCTGCGCCGGTGCTCAGGAATAATGCCCAGCTGAAACAGTCCATCAATCACGCCCCGCTCAATGGCCTGAATGGTGCCCACGTGCAAATTCAGCACGACATCGGGTGCTTGGCGGCGAAACAAGGCCACGGCCCGGGCGATGTGCGCTTGGGGATTGCTCGCGGTTTTGTCGAACACCGCCACATGGATGACGCCGCCCAGGCGCCGGTGCAAGTCGTCCACACTGGCCCGAAAGCTCTCGGTGGCCAGCAGCAGTTGCCGGGTTTCGGCGTGGATGCGCTCTCCCTCTGGCGTCAAGGAGAAGCCTCCGCGCCCCCGGCGGCACAGCGTCAAGCCCAACCGGGTTTCCAGGTCTTTGACGTGGCGGCTGATGGTGGAGGTGCTGATGTTGAGCTCCAGCTCCGCTGCGGTCATGCCGCCGCAATCGGCCACCGCTTGGAACACCCGCAGCAACCGGAGGTCGGCATCGCTGATTTGGCCGAGCACGGCCCTGCGCTTGGGGGGATGGGTCATGGCGTGGTTTGTTGCATGAAATCACAACTGAGTCTGCATATGTTGCGCTTTTTGTCATGCAAATTTACCCCAACAATGGGTCCATCGCCACAACTTCACCCAGGTGCACCCATGGACATGACCGATCGCCAGCACATTGACTCCGCCGACTCGGCCCGTCCGCGCACCGACGCAGCTTGGCTGGAAGCCCACTGGATGCCGTACACCGGCAACCGCGACTTCAAGGCCCACCCTCGCCTCATCACCGGGGCGCAAGGGGCCTATTTCACCGACGTGGATGGGCGCCGCATTTTTGATGGCCTCTCCGGCCTGTGGTGCTCCGGACTGGGTCATGGCCGCACAGAGTTGACGCAGGCCGTGGCCAAGCAAATGGCCACACTGGACTACTCGCCCGCCTTTCAGTTCGGCCACCCCCTGTCGTTCGAGTTGGCCAACAAGATCGTGGAACGCATGCCAGCCGGTCTGGACCATGTGTTTTTCACCGGATCGGGGTCCGAGTCGACCGACACCTCGCTCAAAATGGCCCGTGCCTACTGGCGCGCCAAAGGCCAGGCCAGCAAAACCCGACTCATTGGTCGCATCAAGGGCTACCACGGCGTGAATTTCGGTGGCATTTCGGTGGGTGGCTTGGTGGCCAACCGCAAGCTGTTTGGCCAAGGGGTGGAGGCCGATCACCTGCCGCACACCCAACCGCCAGCGGGGTCGTTTTTCAAGGGCATGCCACCGGCTGATGGCCCCCACGGTGCTGCGCTGGCCGACGAACTGCTGAACATCATCGGTTTGCACGATGCCAGCAACATCGCCGCCGTGATTGTGGAGCCCATGTCTGGCTCGGCGGGCGTGGTGATTCCGCCGCAGGGTTACCTGCAGCGGCTGCGCGAGATTTGCACCGCACACCACATTCTGCTGATTTTTGATGAGGTCATCACCGGCTTTGGGCGCATGGGCGCATGGACCGGTGCCGAGGCCTTTGGTGTGACACCCGATATCTTGAACTTTGCCAAGCAGGTGACCAACGGCGCACAGCCGCTGGGCGGCGTGGTGGTCAAGACCGACATCTACGACACCTTCATGGCGGCAGGCGGCCCCGACTACATGCTGGAGTTTCCGCACGGCTACACCTACTCGGCCCACCCGGTGGCCTGCGCCGCAGGCGTGGCGTGCATGGACTTGCTGGCGCGGGAAGCTGCACCGCAGCGCGTGCGTGAGTTGGCGCCCCACTTTGAGCAAGCGGTGCACGGATTGAAGGGCGCCAAACACGTGGCCGACGTCCGCAACTTCGGGTTGGCCGCAGGCTTCAGCATTCATCCCTTGCCCGGTGAACCGGCCAAGCGACCGTACGACATCGCCATGACCATGCTGGCCAAGGGCTTTTATGTGCGCTATGGCGGCGACACCATCCAATTGGCCCCGCCCTTCATCAGCACACCAGCCGACATTGACCGCCTGGTGAGTGCGCTGGGCGACACCCTGCAGGCCACCGACTGACCCACACCCACACGGGTTGGAGCGCATCGACCAGGTTTGCGCCAAATTAATGACTATTTTTGCCATCCAGCGCTAGTATCTGTTCATTTGTTAGCTATTAATTATGAAAAACACCATTCAACACCTCATCAACGGTCAACTGGTTTCTGGTGGTTCCCGCACGCAGCCTGTGTTCAACCCGGCCACGGGGGCGTCCCACGCGGTGGTGCAACTGGCCGACAAAGCCACGGTGCAGCTCGCCATCGCCAACGCAGAAGCCGCGTTCCCGGCATGGCGCAACACCCCACCGCTCAAACGTGCGCGGGTCATGAGCAAGTTCAAGGAGTTGCTGGAAGCCAATGCCGAGAAAATTTGCCAGCTCATCACCGATGAGCACGGCAAGGTGCTGGCCGACAGCATGGGCGAGTTGCAGCGCGGCATTGAAAACGTGGAGTACGCCAGCTACGCGCCCGAGTTGCTCAAGGGCGAACACAGCCGCAACGTGGGCCCCGGCATCGACTCCTGGAGCGAGCACCAGGCACTGGGCGTGGTGGCGGGCATCACACCATTCAACTTCCCGGCCATGGTGCCACTCTGGATGTGGCCCATGGCCGTGGTCTGCGGCAACTGCTTCATCCTCAAGCCCTCTGAGCGCGACCCGTCCAGCACGCTGCTCATCGCGGAACTGGCCCTGGCCGCCGGCCTGCCACCCGGCGTGCTGAACGTGGTCCACGGCGACAAGGAAGCGGTGGACACCCTGCTGACCGACCCGCGCGTGAAAGCCGTGAGCTTTGTGGGCTCCACCCCCATTGCCGAGTACATCTACGCCACAGGTTGCGCTCACGGCAAACGCGTACAAGCCCTGGGCGGGGCCAAAAATCACGCCGTGGTCATGCCCGATGCCGACATTGCCAACGCCGTCACCGCCCTCATGGGTGCCGCCTATGGCTCATGTGGTGAGCGCTGCATGGCCATTCCCTTGGTGGTGGCCGTGGGCGATGACACGGCCGATAACGTGGTGGCCGCGTTGAAGGTGGAAATTGCCAAGATGAAGGTCGGCCCCGGCACCGACGCCAGCTGCGACATGGGTCCGCTGGTCACCAGACCCCACTTCGAAAAAGTGAAGGGCTATGTGGACCAAGGCGTGAAGGAAGGTGCCACGCTGGTGGTCGATGGCCGTGGCCTGGTGGTGCCTGGCCACGAGGGGGGTTATTACCTCGGTCCCTGCCTGTTCGACCACGTCAAACCCGGCATGGTGGTGTATCAAGAGGAAATTTTTGGCCCGGTGCTGGGCGTGGTGCGCGTGCAAAGCCTGCAAGATGCCATGGCCCTCATCGACGCGCACGAATACGGCAATGGCACCTGCATCTTCACCCGCGACGGCGAGGCCGCCAGGTTCTTCTCCGACCACATCCAGGTCGGCATGGTGGGCGTGAACGTGCCCCTGCCGGTGCCCGTGGCCTACCACTCGTTTGGTGGCTGGAAGCGCAGCCTGTTCGGCGACCTGCACGCCTACGGCCCCGACGCCGTGCGTTTTTACACCAAGCGCAAGACCATCACCCAGCGCTGGCCCAGTGCGGGCGTGCGCGAGGGCACGGTGTTCAGCTTCCCCAGCAGCCGCTGACGGCGTTGCCCCCATGGACGCGGCCACGCGCTCTGGGGACAATGTCACTTTTCCTTCGGGTCAGCCAGCACGGACCAGGCATTGCGCTTGGGACAGCCAAAGGTTGAGGCATGATCGGGAAACAGCACATTTTGCACTGGGGAGTTCGCCGCATGAAGCACACCACCACACTGATCGCCATCTGCTTGTCACTGGCCTTGACCGCGTGTGGCGGCGGGTACGAAGGTTCACCCGCCCCCAACACGGTCACCAACATGCCCTTGACGGTGGCCACCACCGGGGCGGTCACCCTGGTGCCCACCGAAATGGGCCGCTATGAAGTGACCGGCGGCACCCGCCCCTACACCGCCAAAAGCCAGAACGCCGCCATCGCCATTGCCTCGATCAGCGACGGCACGCTGAGCGTTGCGGCGGTGAAGGGCGATGTGGCGCCCGTGGCAGTCACGGTTTCTGACGCCAAAGGGAACCAGGCCTTGGTGCAGGTCACCGTCACCAACAACCCCCAACAGGGCAGCTTTACGCTGTCTGAACGGGTGCTGTCGGTGTTGCCCGGCGCCACACGGGCCATCACCATCACCGGTGGCACAGCGCCATTTGCGGTGTCTGCCCTCAAGCCCGGTGTGGCCACCGCCAGCGTCACCGGCAGTGTGGTCACGGTGTCCGGACTGGCCGAGGGTGCGGACGCGGAAATTCGCGTCATCGACGGCAAAGGCCATGTGCAATCGGCGTTCGTGACGGTGGCAGCGCCCATGCCGTCCGCATCGGGCTTGGCACTGTTCAGCAACCTGCCAGCCAACCTCAGCCTGCGTCCGAAAAATGCGCGCACGTTCACCTTGGGGGGAGGCACAGCACCGTACACCGCCACATCGTCCAACACCGCGGTGCTCACTGCATCCGTGCGCGGTGCGGCCCTCATGTTGCAGTCGGTGGGCGGGGGCAATGCCCTGCTCACCATGACCGACAGTGCGGGTGCCACGCTGTCCCAACGGATTTACGTCACCACCACATCCGCCCCCTTGACGCTGACACAGTCCTCGGTCACAGGCCAGGTGGGCACCCAAGTCACTGTGGGCATCGCCGGTGGCATGCCGCCTTACAGGGCTGCATCCACCGCATCGGTGCTGCTGGCCAGCGGTGCCGTGGTACGGGGGGACATTTTGTTGCTGGACCTGGCCTTTGTGGGCGGTCCTGGCTGGGTGACCATGCAAGATTCGGAGGACAACTCGGCCACCATCGCCGTCACAGCCACTGCGGTGCTGTCCACGCTGAGCCTGTCCCCCGCAGCAGCCACCATTTCGGAACTGCTCTCGCTCAATGCATTGGGGCAACCCCAGCAGACCGTACTGCCCATTCTGGCGGTGCGGGGTGTGTCGCCGTATCTGGTATTCACCAGTCACCCCAACCTCCTCAGACCAACCGTCAGCGGCAACACCATTTCCGTCACCACTCCCGGATCCACCGCATCGCCAGTACCGCCTTGCGTGGACCTGAGTACACCGGTCACCATCACCGTCATCGATGCCACCGGTGCCAGTGCATCATCCATCATCACCATTGCAGACAATGGAGACTGCCCTGCCTGACCGGGTCGACCCGAAAGGGCTCGCTATAATCGAGGGTTAACACCACATCGCCGGGCTGTGTTGCCCCTATTCTTCTTGAGGATGCCATGAGCGACCACGCACACGAATCACACACCGGGCCCATCAAGACCCCCAGCCAGTTGTTGTGGACTTCTTTCTTTTCGTTTGTCGTTCCCGTGTTCGTGATCATCGGCTTGGTGTACGTCGTGACGTCAGGTGACAAGCCCTCGGCAGGCGCAGACAATTCCGAACTCGCCACAGCGATCCGCATTCAGCGTGTGGGCTCCGTGGAACTCAAGGCGGGTAATCGGAAGTTGCGCGAAGGTGCGGAGGCTTACGCCGCCCAATGCGCTGCCTGTCACGCCAGCGGCCTGGTCGGAGCGCCCAAGTTCGGGGATGCAGATGCGTGGTCCAAGCGCCTTGGTGGCGGTTTGGAAGCACTGGTTGCATCCGCCATCAAAGGCAAAGGTGCCATGGGCCCGCAAGCCGGTGGCGACTTGAGCGACCTCGAAATCGCTCGTGCCGTTGTTCACCTTGCCAATGCCGGTGGCGGCAAATTCACTGAACCTGAGGCACCTGCCGCGGCTGGCAAGTAACGGCCGTCGCGCCAAGTTCTAATGCACTCAATTGTGCGCACCCTGTGGGCTGCGCACAAAGTGGAATGTGGCTGGCAGATCTTGCCGTTTGACAGTGGCTGACATTGGCCATAGCCCCTGATCGATTGCGTCAGCGCACAGGCACATGTCTTGGCTATGGACCAGACCCAATCCCAGATCTGTGTTCAAGTAGACCAGTCCGTCCTCGTCACACAGTGCCGTTTGAACCACCGCTGGGCGCCCCGTGTGTGACACGACCTGCCCTGATCCGCTGGGGTCCAACCGCCACACCCATGGCGCATGCGTCAACTCCACGAACACCCGCTGCGGGCCATTCTGAAAATACCACTGGCCCAGGTCGTCACAGGCGTAGTTTCGTCCGATGAAGGCCAACAACCCATCATGGTTTAGTTTTGAGCCTTTGCTGTCGACATTGGCCTTTTTACCGCTCTGCTCTCCGGAAAATGGCCCCAAACCTTGGGCGCGATCATCGCGCATGAACCAATCGCCTCGGCCATCCAATCCCAACCAGCCCGCGCAACTGGGCACGTTCGGCCACTTGAGCATGGCCTTCAACACCATTTCATCCACTGAATACGCCTTTCTCAGATTGACCCAGGAGACACATGTCTCAGCAGCCACCGGCCGACATGCTCAGGCATACCCATCAGCCAACTCCCCACAGGACGACTGCGCATCCACCGACCCGGAAAACCCACATGCCCTCCTGCCTTTGGCTGCCACAGGGAGACCACGCGAGAAACGTCCCGAGGCCCCGGCAGCGATTGCCGAGGCACAAAAGGATCATTCTGTGCGTTCAGCAGCAACAGGGGCAGTCGCACATTGTGTAACAACGGTTTGGCTGAGGCCTTGCGCCAGTAGTGCTCGGTGCTACCAAAGCCATGAACGGGTGCGGTGAAGACGTTGTCAAAATCGTACAGTGTTCGCACCTCGGCCAACGCATCCACCGAGAACAGGCCCGGATACTGACGCGCTTTCTGCCTCGCCTTGGGCAGCATGGTGTTTAAAAACAACCGGCCATACACATGGCGATTGAACCCCCGTTGCATCGCATGGCCGGAGGCCGTCAGGTCCAAGGGAGCACTGACAGCAGCGGCTGCGTCCACTACTGTGCCCGCAGTCTCCGCCTGCAGACCGACCCAATGGGCCAGGGCATTTCCACCCAGGGAAACGCCCACTGCCATCAGCGATCGGCTTGACGACTCCATTTTCAGTCGCCGCAGTATCCAATCCACCTCCCCATGGTCCCCCGAATGGTAGGCGCGGGGACCGGCATTCAACTCCCCAGAACACCCCCTGAAATGGGGTATCGCGTAACCCAACCCTAACCCACTGGCCCAAGCCGAGAACGCGCGAGCGTAGTGACTCCCTGCAGACCCCTCCAAACCGTGAAACAACACCAGCAACGGTCGGTCTACGTCCGACAACGAGGTTTGGTTTCTATCCACATCGATGAAGTCCCCATCGGGCGTTGCCCAGCGCTGGCGCACCAACCCTGTGGAAGCGATCAGGCGCCGCCCCATCAACGCGGGCACAATCGTCTGGGAATGTCTATCCGGAAGCCAATACGGAGGCAAGATATCTGACATGGGAGTTTCAAAAGGCAAAAATCCGGCTCAAGGCCGGATTTTCAAACATTTTTAGCGCGGATTTACTTCTTCTGCCGGTACTTGCGAAGTGCCGAAATCTGAGCAGCCATGACAGCAAGCTCAGACGTCGCCTTGGCGATGTCAATGTCGCTCTTGGCGTTCTTGATGGCTTCTTCGGCCGAACGCCGGGCTTCTGTCGCCTTGGCTTCATCCAAGTCATGACCGCGAATGGCGGTGTCACTCAGCACGGTGATGTGATGGGGTTGAACCTCCAAAATACCACCTGCCACAAACACAAACTCCTCAGTGCCGTCGGCTTTTTCGATCCTGACAGCACCTGGCTTGATACGGGTGATCAATGGAATGTGTCCTGGCAGAATGCCCAACTCCCCAGCCTCACCCGGTAAAGCCACAAATTTGGCGGGACCACTGAAGATGGATTCTTCCGCGCTGACCACGTCGACTTGAATCGAGCTCATGATGTTTCCTTTGAGGTCACTCCCACGCACATGGCTTTGGGAGTGACACTGTTGTCTTCAGCCCGCCGCGATCAAGCAGCGATCTTCTTGGCCTTTTCGAAGGCTTCGTCGATCGTACCCACCATGTAGAAGGCCTGCTCGGGCAAGTGGTCGCACTCACCGTTGGCAATCATCTTGAAGCCACGGATGGTTTCTGAGAGTGGCACGTACTTGCCAGGCGAACCCGTGAACACCTCGGCCACATGGAACGGCTGTGACAGGAAACGCTGGATTTTCCGGGCACGCGCCACGGCCAGCTTGTCTTCAGGTGCCAGCTCATCCATGCCCAGAATGGCAATGATGTCGCGCAGCTCTTTGTAGCGCTGAAGGGTACCTTGCACCGCGCGGGCAGTCTGATAGTGCTCTTCCCCCACCACCAGCGGATCCAGCTGGCGGCTGGTAGAGTCCAATGGATCAACCGCTGGATAAATACCCAAAGCAGCAATATCACGGCTCAGCACCACGGTGGAGTCCAAGTGGGCAAAGGTGGTGGCGGGAGAAGGGTCCGTCAAGTCATCGGCTGGCACATACACAGCTTGGATGGAAGTGATCGAGCCGACCTTGGTGGACGTGATGCGCTCTTGCAAGCGGCCCATCTCTTCGGCCAGCGTAGGCTGATAGCCCACGGCAGAAGGCATACGGCCCAACAACGCGGACACTTCGGTACCCGCCAAGGTGTAGCGATAAATGTTGTCCACGAAGAACAGCACGTCGCGACCCTCGTCACGGAAAGATTCGGCAATGGTCAGGCCCGTCAACGCCACGCGCAGACGGTTGCCTGGAGGCTCGTTCATCTGACCGTAGACCATGGCGACCTTGGAGTCTTCCAGCTTCTCCAGATTCACCACGCCGGAATCAGCCATCTCGTGGTAGAAGTCGTTGCCCTCGCGGGTACGCTCGCCCACACCCGCAAACACCGACAGACCCGAGTGAGCCTTGGCGATGTTGTTGATAAGTTCCATCATGTTCACGGTTTTACCCACACCGGCGCCGCCGAACAGACCCACTTTGCCGCCTTTGGCAAACGGACAGACCAGGTCAATCACCTTGATGCCGGTTTCCAACAACTCTTGTGAGGGTGAGAGTTCGTCGTAGGCCGGGGCCTTGCGGTGGATGGACGCGGTCAGCTCCTGATCCACAGGGCCACGCTCGTCAATGGGCGCACCCAACACGTCCATGATGCGGCCCAGCGTGGCTTTTCCCACGGGAACCATGATGGGGTTGGCGGTGTTTTGAACGATCATGCCACGACGCAGACCATCGGATGAACCCAACGCAATGGTACGAACCACGCCGTCACCCAACTGCTGCTGCACTTCGAGGGTCAGCGTGGAGCCCTCCATCTTCAGTGCGTCGTAAATTTTTGGCATCTGGTTGCGGGGAAACTCGACGTCCACCACAGCACCGATACACTGAACAATCTTGCCTTGAACTTGAGCCATGATTGAATCCTTCTCTTTTCTCTGATTTCGTTTGTGTGCTGCGTCAGACGGCTGCGGCACCAGCCACAATTTCCGACAACTCTTTGGTGATGGCTGCTTGGCGCGTCTTGTTGTAGACCAACTTCAACTCGCCAATCACGCTGCCCGCGTTGTCCGTGGCCGCCTTCATGGCCACCATGCGCGCGGACTGTTCGGACGCCATGTTTTCTGCAACGGCCTGATAGATCAGTGCCTCCACGTAGCGCAACAGCAAGTCGTCAATCACACTGGCGGCATCGGGCTCGTAGATGTAGTCCCAGTCGTGCGAGGATGGTCCGTCTTGCAGCGTGGACGCGCTCAAGGGCAACAGTTGCTCAACCACAGGCTCTTGTTTCATCGTGTTGATGAAACGCGTGTAGCACAGGTACACCGCACTCACTCGCCCTTCGGTGAAAGCGTCCAGCATTACCTTCACCGGCCCGATGAGTTTTTCAAGGTGAGGCGTGTCACCCAGCGCCACGGCGTGGGAAATCACGTTGGCACCAATCCGGTTGAGAAAACCCAGACCTTTGTTGCCAAAAGCAACAGCCTGGGCTTTTTTGCCCTCAGCCTGTAGATCGCGCAACTGATTCGTCACCGCCCTGAGCACGTTGGTGTTCAGTCCACCGCACAAACCTTTGTCCGTGGTGACGACGATGTAACCCACAGAATCTGACTCATGCGCCGTCATGAACGGGTGCGTGTACTCGGGGTTGGCCCGACTCAAATTGCCAGCAATCTGACGGACCTTTTCACTGTAGGGGCGCGCGGATCGCATTCGGTCTTGCGCCTTGCGCATTTTGGACGCAGCTACCATTTCCATGGCTTTGGTGATCTTCTTGGTGTTTTCCACCGATTTGATCTTGCCGCGTATTTCCTTGCCTGCTGCCATAGATGCTCCTTAGTCGGGTCCGCTGGACAGCTTAGTAAGTGCCGTTTTTCTTGAATTCTGCAATCGCAGCGGTCAACTCAGCTTCCGCGTCCTTGTCCATCGCCTTGCTGGCCTCAAGCTTGGAGAGCAATGCTGCATGCTTGTCTTTCAACTGTGCGTGCAAACCGGATTCAAAAGACAGGATCTTTTTGACTTCGATGTCGTCCATGAAACCTTTGTTGACTGCAAACAAGGTTGCACCCATGAGGCTGATGGACAGCGGGCTGTACTGAGCCTGCTTCAACAACTCCGTCACACGCGCCCCACGGTCCAATTGCTTGCGGGTGGCTTCATCCAAATCGGAAGCAAACTGAGCGAATGCGGCCAGTTCACGGTATTGTGCCAAGTCGGTACGGATACCACCTGACAAGCCCTTGATCAACTTGGTCTGTGCTGCACCACCCACACGAGACACAGAAATACCGGCGTTGATGGCGGGGCGGATGCCCGCGTTAAACAAGCTGGTTTCCAGGAAGATTTGACCGTCGGTGATGGAAATCACGTTGGTTGGCACGAACGCAGAAACGTCACCAGCCTGGGTTTCGATGATGGGCAGCGCGGTCAACGAGCCAGTCTTGCCTTTGACTTCACCCTTGGTGAAAGCCTCCACGTAATCGGCGTTCACACGAGCAGCACGCTCCAGCAGGCGGCTGTGGAGATAGAACACATCGCCTGGGTAAGCTTCGCGACCTGGAGGACGACGCAACAGCAAGGAAACCTGACGGTAGGCCACGGCTTGCTTGGACAGATCGTCGTACACGATCAGCGCATCTTCACCACGATCCCGGAAATACTCACCCATGGTGCAACCGGAATAGGCCGACACATATTGCATGGCGGCAGACTCAGACGCTGATGCGGCCACTACAATGGTGTACTCCATGGCGCCAGCCTGCTCCAGAGCGCGCACCACGTTCTTGATCGATGAGGCTTTCTGACCAATCGCGACGTACACGCAGGTCATGTTCTGACCTTTTTGGTTGATGATGGTGTCAATCGCCACGGCAGTTTTACCGGTTTGGCGGTCACCAATGATCAACTCGCGCTGGCCACGGCCCACGGGCACCATGGAATCAATGGATTTCAACCCTGTTTGCATGGGCTGATCCACCGACTTACGAGCGATCACACCAGGTGCAACCTTTTCGATCACGTCGGTCATCTTGGCGTTGATGGGGCCTTTGCCATCAATGGGCTGACCCAGGGCATTGACCACACGACCGCGCAACTCAGGGCCAACAGGCACTTCCAGAATACGACCGGTGCACTTTACTGTATCGCCTTCGGAGATGTGCTCGTATTCGCCCAAAATCACGGCGCCCACAGAGTCACGCTCCAGGTTCAATGCCAGACCAAATGTGGCCACGCCTTCTGCCGTGGGGGCAAATTCAAGCATTTCACCCTGCATCACATCGGACAGACCGTGCACCCGCACGATACCGTCGGTGACGGACACGACAGTGCCTTGGTTGCGCACGTCTGCAGATGCAGAAATGCCTTCAATGCGTGATTTGATCAGCTCAGAAATTTCAGCTGGATTGAGTTGCATGACTCTTTCCTCTTTCTATGGTTGTGACAGGCTGCCGCGGCTCAAGCCGTCAGGGCCACTTTCATTTGTTCAAGACGGGCTTTGATGGAGGTATCCAATACTTCGTCCCCCACCGCTACGCGGATGCCGCCAATCAACTCTGGCGCCAGCGCCACACTCAAATTGAGCCTGCGCGCAAAGCGTTTCTCCAGAAGACCAGCCAACTCTGCCAGCGCAGCGGAATCGATCGGATAGGCACTGAACACCGTCGCATCGGCCATTCCAGACTTTGCGTTTTTCAGCGTCCTGAACTGCGTGGCAATTTCGGGCAGCACAGAAAGACGACCGTTTTCGATGAGCAGACGCAAGAAGTTCTTGCCCGCATCCGGCAGCGCATTTTTCACCACACCGCTGACCAGATCAAAGACCTGATCGACAGTGACCTTGGGGTTATCTGCAAACTGCTTCAGCTCGTCGTTGCCAGCAACTTCAGCGAGCTCATCCAGCCATTCGCTGGCATGGGCCGCTTCCGAAGCCACCGCCTGAAACAGTGCTTCCGCGTAAGGGCGTGCGATAGTGGCAAGTTCAGCCATGGTCAACCTTGTGGTGTCAGAGTTCTGTTTTCAGGCGACCAAGGAGCTCACTGTGCACGGAAGCGTTGACTTCACGTTGCAGAATTTGCTCGGCACCCTTGACCGCCAAATTGGCCACATCTTCACGCAGGACCTCGCGGGCCTTGATGATTTGCTGCTCAGCCTCTTGGCGAGCAGCAGCCACAATTTTGGCAGCTTCGTCGTTGGCGCGGGCTTTCGCCTCTTCCAAAACGGTTTGCGCCCGACGCTCTGCATCTGCCAAACGAGAAGCAGCTTCGTTGCGCGATTTGCTCAACTCTTCTTCAACACGCTTGTTGGCGACAGACAACTCGGACTTGGCCTTCTCGGAAGCTGCCAGGCCCTCTGAAATCTTGAGTGCACGCTCATCCAACGCTTTTGCAATGGGCGGCCACACAAACTTCATTGTGAACCACACCAGAATTGCAAAAACAATGGCTTGTGCAAACAGGGTTGCATTGATATTCACAGCAACACCTTTCTTTGTGTAATCGAGGGTTGTACGCTAAGAACTCACCAACCTGGCGGCAGATTGAACCTCGAGATGGGCGACACGCCCGCCTCGAGGTGCATTTCTATCTTTCACCAAGGGCAAATGCAGTGGCGCCCGGAATTAGGCAACCAACTGGAAG
Organism: uncultured Hydrogenophaga sp.; assembly: GCA_964396895.1. Classification (GTDB taxonomy): domain Bacteria; phylum Pseudomonadota; class Gammaproteobacteria; order Burkholderiales; family Burkholderiaceae_C; genus UBA2334. The sequence goes on from CAYNGJ010000025.1 coordinate 16,898, forward strand.
GGGTTGGCAAATGCGAACAACAAAGCGATGGCCACGCCGATCAGGAAGGCCGCGTCGATCAGACCGGCCAGAATGAACATTTTGGTCTGCAGATCGTTCATCAGTTCGGGCTGACGAGCAGACGCCTCCAGAAATTTACCACCCATCAGTGCGATGCCGATGGAGGCACCGATGGCGCCCAAACCAACAATCAGACCACAAGCCAGAGCGACGAGACCCAGAACGTTTTCCATGATGACTCCTTTGAGATGACGAAAGTTAAGAAAGAAAGAGAAAAAACAACCGATGCGCCCGGTCAATGCGCGTCATGCGCTTGACCCAGATAAATCAGAGTCAGCATCATGAAAATAAACGCCTGGAGTGTGATCACCAGGATGTGGAACAGCGTCCAGACTGTGCCCGCAATCACATGACCCACAAAAAAGAGGCCACCAGACAGCGACAGCGTTGCATAGCCGCCCAGCAGAGCAATCAGCATGAACACCAACTCGCCCGCAAACATGTTGCCAAACAGCCGCATGCCGTGAGACACGGTTTTTGCCACAAATTCAATCATTTGCATGGCGAAATTCACCACCCCCAGCAGAACCGCCCAAATCGGGTTCTTGCTCGTGCCAAAGGGCGCACAAACCAGTTCATGCGACCAACCACCCAGACCCTTGATCTTGATGTTGTAGAAGACGCACATGATCAACACGGATGTCGACAAGCCGAGGGTGGTGGACAGGTCAGCAGAAGGCACCACACGGAGGTAGTCGGGGAAACCCATGGCAGGACCGGCACTGTGCCAAATGGAGGGCAGCAGGTCGACAGGCAGCATGTCCATGAAGTTCATCATGAAAATCCAGACAAACACCACCAGCGCCATCGGCGCCACCAACTTGCGGCTGGTCGCGTTGTGAATCACAGCCTTGGCTTGACTGTCCACCATTTCAACCAGAATTTCCACAGCCGCCTGAAAGCGACCGGGCACACCAGCAGTGGCTTTTTTGGCAGCGGCATACAACACCCAGCACACCAGCGCACCGAGAATGACGTTGACCACCACGGAATCAATGTTGATAACGGAAAAGTCAATGATGGACGTCTGCTTCTTGTTCTGCAGATGCACCAAGTGGTGACGAATGTATTCACCTGGCGTGAGAGCGCTCGCTTCAGCGGACATAGTTCACATCAACCATCAGTTATCTCGCCGCCTTGGAGAGCATCAGAAATGCCAACCAGTAGACTTTGAGGACAAACACAAGACCCACCACCAGGGCGAGCCAATTCAAATTGGGCACCACAACGCTTGCCAGGGACAACAAGGCGATGCACAGCAGCACCTTGACACCTTCCCAGAACATGAGGGCCGCCAGCGACCCTTGGGCAAACGCCGACAAAAGACGCGACAACCGGCCAGCCGTCATGCCCCAAGCCATCAAACTGGATGGCAGGGCGATGGACAAGCCACCGTATGCAGCAGACCACCCGACTGGGCGCCCACCCCACCACCACGCCAATGCCCCCACCATCAGCACCGACAACCACTGCCACCTGATCACGCGCCAAACCGAAAGATTGACTTGCGTCTTTCGCCAGATGACTGCTTCTTGTGCGCTCAGGGGCTTGAAATCGACCTCGGTGTCCGCATGTTCTGATTCAGCGCACGAACCCGGGGCCGTCGCTTGTGGCGACTTTTCAATTGTGTCCATCAGACATTACAGCCAGGTTACACACGCATTGGCAAACGTTGCAAAGCCCGCGATTATACGTAGAAACCCGAGGAATTCGTCAAGCACTTTCTTTTGCCTGACGCTGGGTCGTTGGGTCGACCTCGCCCATGGCGGGTTGCCTACACTTTCAGTTTTTGACGCATGCCACGAATGCCATGACCACCTCCCCCAATGAAACCTCGCTGATCGAGTACCCGTGCCACTTTCCCATCAAGGTCATGGGCGCTGCCGTGCCCGGTTTTGTGGACGCCATGGCCCATGTGGCCCGCCAGTTTGACAGCGGCTTTGATCGCCAGACCATTGAACACCGGCCCAGCAAGGCGGGCAACTACCTGGGTTTGACCCTGAGCGTGTGGGTGACCCACCGGGACCAGCTCGACGAGCTGTACCGCACGCTGTCGTCCCACCCCATGGTCAAAGTGGTGCTGTGACAGCGGTCAACCTGCCCATGCTCACCAAGCACTTGGGCCTGGTGCCCTACGGCCCGACGTTTGCCGATATGCAGGCCTTCACCGCCCTGCGAACGGAGGACACCCCCGACCAGTTGTGGGTCTGCGAACACCCCCCCACTTTCACCCAGGGCTTGGCCGGTGCGGCCCACCACCTGATTTCGCCCGGAGGCATTCCTGTGGTGACCACCGATCGCGGGGGGCAAGTGACATTTCACGGGCCCGGCCAAGCCGTGGCCTACCCGCTGCTGGACCTTCGGCGGGCGGGCTATTTCGTCAAAGAGTACGTGTACCGACTGGAGGAATCCATCATCCGCACGCTGGCCCACTGGGCTGTCACGGGACACCGGGTCGCCGGCGCGCCCGGCATCTACGTGCGGCTGGAGAACCCGCATGCCCATGGCCTGTTGCCCCAGCGGCCAAGCAAGGGGCAAACTGGTTTGCCCAGCGATGCCTTCGCCGGGCTGGGCAAGATTGCTGCGCTGGGCATCAAGGTCACACGCCACTGCACCTACCACGGTGCGGCCTTGAACGTGGCGATGGACCTCTCTCCCTACCAGCGCATCAACCCGTGTGGTTATGCGGGCTTGCAAACGGTTGACCTTTCTACAATCGGTGTCCCTGTGCCCATGCCCGACGTGGTCGATGCTTGGACGCAGGAACTGCAGCGTCTGCTGGGCTGAACTTGCCCGGCGTCAGGCTGCTGCGCCATTCGTCGCCTGCCCCACCCCCGCCCGCGCTTTCGGGCCCATCCCACCCTTCAGCATGACCACCCCCAGCACGCCCAACCCCGCAACGGCCACCAGTTACGACCCCAGCGCCAAACAGAAGTCGTCGGCCAAGGTGTCTCGGATTCCCGTCAAGGTGGTGCCCGCCGAAACCCTGAAAAAACCGGATTGGATCCGCGTCAAGGCGGGGAGTCCGACCACCCGCTTCTACGAAATCAAGGACATTCTTCGCAGCAACCAGTTGGTCACCGTGTGTGAGGAAGCCAGCTGCCCCAACATCGGTGAGTGTTTTGGCAAAGGCACAGCGACGTTCATGATCATGGGCGACAAGTGCACCCGCCGCTGCCCGTTCTGCGACGTGGGACATGGCCGCCCAGACCCGCTGGACGTGAACGAGCCACTCAACCTGGCCAAGACCATCGCTGCGCTCAAGCTGAAGTACGTGGTCATCACCAGCGTGGATCGCGATGACCTGCGTGACGGCGGCGCCGCCCATTTTGTGGCGTGCATCCAGCACATCCGAAGCCTGTCGCCTCACACCCAGATCGAGGTGCTGGTGCCCGACTTCAGGGGCCGCGATGACCGGGCACTCGACATCCTGAAGGCGGCGCCGCCGGATGTGATGAACCACAACCTGGAAACCGCCCCCCGCCTGTACAAAGAGGCGCGTCCTGGCTCCGACTACCACTTCAGCCTCAACCTGCTGAAGAAGTTCAAAGCCCTTTTCCCCGACATCCCCACCAAGAGTGGACTGATGGTGGGCCTGGGCGAAACCGACGAAGAAATCCTGGCCGTGATGAAAGACATGCGCGCACACGGCATCAACATGCTCACCATTGGGCAATACCTTGCACCGTCAGGCCACCACCTGCCTGTGCGCCGCTATGTGCACCCCGACACCTTCAAGATGTTCGAGGCCCAAGCCTACGAAATGGGCTTCAGCCACGCGGCCGTGGGGGCCATGGTGCGCAGCAGTTACCACGCGGACCAGCAGGCTGGGCACGTGTTGCCAACAACTGATTCGATAGCTTAAACGCCAACATTAACAAGCGTTAGAAGCTGTTTTTATTTAAAATTTATGTCTTAGCAGACTCCGACAGGGTTTCCCAGGCCTTGATCGCTTCTGCGGCATACATCAGGGCGGGGCCGCCGCCCATGTACACGCAAACGGCCAGCATTTCCTCCAACTCGTCCCGCGTGCATTCCAGCTTGTGCAAGGCCTTCACATGAAAGCCAATGCACCCCGAGCAGCGCTGGGTGATGCCAATGGCCAGCGCGATCAGCTCCTTTTGCTTGGCGTTGAGCGCCCCGTCGCTGATGGCGGCACGGGCCAACTGCCCGAATCCAGCCATGGCCTCGGGTTGCGCTTTGCGAAACGGGGCCAGGCTGGCATTGATGTCGTTGATCAGCCCACTGTGGTTGAAAGTGCTCATGTCGGTCTCTCCTGAAATATGGCCAACGCCACAAAAAAATGGCAGTCTGCACCAACCCCCTGGGGTATGCATTGACTTGACGCAAACCCACCGCATCGTCTGTCAAGCCTTTTCGCCATGACCCATCCCGACACACTCTCGGTGCGCCGATACGGCAGCGCACCCCGCAGCCACCCGCACCCGCACCCGCACTTTCAAACCCTCATGGGGCGCAAGGGCACATTGGAGTTGGACTTGGCTGGCTACGCGGCCCATCTGCGCCCAAGCGCTGCGCTGGTCTTGCCGCCCCACACCCCGCATGACTTCGAATCCCGCGATGGCAGCCAGTGCCTGGTGCTGGACTCCCACGAAGCCATCTGGGCACATCAACCCCAGCAACCGGTCAACGCCGAGGCCGTGCGGCTTTTGTCTGCTCACCTGGCGTGTGGTCCCCATCGGGGCGCTGCACCTCTTGTTGGCGTCGTGGGCGGATCAGGCACACGTCGGGGGGGCGCAAGCCCTTGCGCGCCCACACCCTGCGGTGCCCGAGGGTTCACCGCTGCCGCTCGACGGCCTCCTGCCTTAACGTCGCCCACATGAAACCCGAACTGCTGGCCCTCGCCGCCATTGCCCTGTGGGGCTCGCTCGCGACACTGAGTGTGTCGCTGGCCCACCTGCCTCCCTTCCTGTTGACCGGGCTGTCCCTGCTGGTGGGCAGTCTGATTGCGTTTCCGCTCTCGCGCTTTCAACTCGCACGCTGGCGGGTCCCATGGCCCACCCTGGCACTGGGGGTGTACGGGTTGTTTGGCTACCACTTCCTGCTGTTTCTGGCCCTGCGCCATGCCCCTCCCGTGGAGGCCAACCTGATCAACTACCTGTGGCCACTCGGCATTGTGGTAATGGCACCGCTCTTTTTACCTGGGATGCGTTTGCATCTGGTGCATGTGGTGGCCGCCCTCTTGGGGTTCGTCGGCGCGGCGCTGGCCATCCTGGGTCGCGGAGGGCACTCCGGTGGGCTGTTGGTGCAATTCGAATGGGGCTACCCCCTGGCCCTGGCGGCTGCGTTCATGTGGGCCAGCTACTCGCTGTTGACACGCCGGGTGGCACCCTTTCCCACCTCGGCCATCGGTGGCTTTGCGGCACTGTCGGGGGTGCTGTCGCTGGCCTGCCATGCAGTGCTGGAGCCACCCACCGTGCTCAGCCCGCAGGACTGGTTGCTGGTGGTGGCCATGGGGTTGGGCCCGCTGGGTGGGGCCTTCTTTTTGTGGGATGCAGCCCTCAAGCGTGGCGACCCACGCCACATTGGGTTGCTCTCGTTCCTGACACCTTTGCTGTCCACCGCCCTGCTGCTGTGGGCGCAGGGCCAGCCGCTCAATGGCCACATTGCGCTGGCAGCGCTGCTGATCATGGCTGCGGCTTGGCTGGGCAGCCGCGTCAAGAACTGACCGAACCCTGCGCGACTGGTCCAGGCTCAGGCCGCCATCACCTTGGCGGGTTCCTCGGCCTGCAAGGCGGTCTGCGCCAACACCTTGAGTTTGGCGGTGTCGCTGCGCAACACCTGCTGTTTGACCGCCAGAATTTGCGACGGGTGCATGGAAAAGCTGCGCAGGCCCAGGCCCAGCAACAAGCGCGTCATGCCCACATCCCCAGCGAGTTCGCCGCACACGCTGACGGTCTTTCCATGGGCATGGCCTGCGGCAATGGTGCGAGCCATCAACTCCAGCACCGCCGGGTGCATGGGGTCGTACAGGTGGGCCACAGACTCGTCCACGCGGTCGATGGCCAAGGTGTACTGGATCAGGTCGTTCGTGCCAATCGACAGGAAATCGAAATAGCGCAAAAACACGTCCACCATGAGCGCGGCCGCCGGCACCTCAATCATGGCCCCCACCTTCACAGGGCCATAGGCCACCCCACGGGCATTCAGCTGTCCGCGCGCCCGGTCAATGAAGGCCAGGGTTTGCCGAATTTCGTCCACCTGGGCCAGCATGGGCACCAGCAGTTGGACAGGCCCCCGGGCAGCCGCCCGCAAAATGGCCCTTAACTGACACAGAAACATGGTGGGCTCGGCCAGGCTCCAGCGGATGGCCCGCAAACCCAGGGCCGGGTTCAGGTGGTCATCGCCGCCACGGGTGGTGCGGTCCAGCGGCTTGTCTGCGCCCACGTCCACGGTACGGATGGTGACAGGCAAGCCCGCCATGGCCTCGACCGCAGCCACATAGGCGGCGTATTGCTCTTCCTCATCTGGCAGGTTGCCCTGGCGCCCCATGAACAAAAACTCGCTGCGAAACAGGCCTACACCCACCGCGCCCACGCTGAGTGCGGTGGCACCGTCGGAAGCCCGTTCGATGTTTGCCAACAGCTCGATTCTCTGGCCATCCAAAGTCACGGCAGGGGTGTTGCGCAAACGGCTCAGGCGCTGACGCTCCACCTCGCTTTGCCGCTGTTTGAATCCGTATTCGGCCAAGATGATGGGCGAGGGGTCCACGATGAGTACCCCCGCGTCACCGTCGATGATGACCCAGTCGTCCTGCTGAACGATGTGACTGGCCGAGCGAGCACCCACCACCGCCGGAATGTCCATGCTGCGCGCCACGATGGCGGTGTGGCTGGTCTTGCCCCCCACATCGGTGACGAACCCCGCGAACACGCTTTGCTTGAACTGCAACATGTCGGCCGGCGACAGGTCGTGCGCCACCAGCACCAGGGGCACGTCCACGGTGTCGTCCAGCAGCAGGTCTTGCTGCGACTTTCGGCTGGACACTGGCGGCTGCGCCACCGGCGAGGCCACCCCCCGCATGACCCGCAACATGCGTTCCACCACCTGCTCCAGGTCGGCCTTGCGCTCGCGCAGGTAGGGATCTTCCATTTCGTCGAACTGGCGTGCCACCACCTCCAGCTGGGAGGTCAATGCCCACTCGGCGTTGTAGCGGCGATCCACGATCCAGGCCTTGACGCCATCGGTCAGTTGCTCGTCCTGCAGCAGCATCAGGTGCACATCGAGCAGGGCTGACAACTCCACATGTCCGTCCTTGTCGGTCAGGTCCTGGAGACTCTCCTGTACCTTGCCGATCTCCGCGACCACGGCATCCCGGGCCCGCTTGAGCCGCCAGATTTCATCGGTGACCTGCTCCGGCTCGACGAAGTAATGCGCCACATCCAGGCGGCTGGAAGCCACCAACACGGCACGGCCGATGGCCACGCCACTGGAGACCGCAATGCCGTGTACGGAAAAGCTCATTCACCCTCTCCGAATTTGTCGTGAATCAGCGCCAGCAAGGCATCGGTGGCGGCTTGCTCGTCGGGGCCGTCGGTCTCCAGCTCCACGGTGGAGCCCAACCCGGCGGCCAACATCATGACCCCCATGATGCTTTTGGCGTTGATGCGGCGCTCGCCCTTGGACAGCCACACTTCGCTCTGAAAACTGCCGGCCAATTTGGTCAATTTGGCGGATGCTCGGGCATGCAGGCCCAACTTATTGCTGATGGTCGTGGTGGTTTTGATCATGGCTTCGTCGGTTTTGGTTCTGCGGAGCGGTCACGTTCACGGGAATGATGCCCTGCGTCCCCCCGGCCATCGCACGCGACACCAGCATGTCCAACGTCTCGTGGCGGTAGGTCACCGCACGCAACAGCATGGGCAGGCTGACACCGGCAATGAGCCGTGCCCCCCCCCTGTCCAGCAAACGTTGCGCCACGTTGCAGGGTGTGGCGCCAAACACGTCGGTCAGCATCAGCATGGTGTCGGCCCCCATCTGCTCCACCAGCAGGCGGGCCTGCTGGAGGCTCTCTTCGGGTGGCAGGTTGGGCTGCACGTCCAGCGCCACCACCGTGGCGGCCGCATCTGGGAATACGTGCAACACACACTGCCGCAAGGCAGAGGCCAGAGGTGCGTGAGCAATCACAAGAATCCCGTTCATGACCGCGATTATGTGCGGGGAACAGACCGCCACGCTGACAGGCTGTCAGGGCGTCGGGTCGCGTTGGAGTCCGTCGAGCAGCTCGATGAGCACCTGCTGCGTCACCGCACCGTAAATGGCGACCTGGTACACCTCGGCACCGTGCGCCAGCATCACGGCCTGCGCCTTCACGGGCACGCCATCGTGGCGCACGCCATCTGCCTGCCAGCCCGAGACTCGCCCCACCCAACGCACGGGCGGTTGCCATGTTTTGGCCTGATCCACAGGCACTTTCAGGCTGAGCAGGCTGGCCTGCTTCCACCCATCCAGCACGGCGCCCACCTCAGCACCTGCGGGCATCCGCATGGCGGACACGGCAAACGTCACACCGCCGGCATCACAGCTCAGCATGTGGAGATCGGCCGACAGCCCCTCCACCCCGACCGTTCGCTGGGCCGACTGGGGTTTGCATGGCAGCATGACCCGCAAGTCGAAATCGGCCAGCCGGACCTGGCGCCAGTTGAAGGTGGGACTGCACGCCACCAGCGTCAACAGGCACCCCAACCCCACCGCCCGCGCACCCCAGCGCCCCGCCGGTGACCCAGGCTTTGCCCCCGCCATGCCAACCGCCATACAAACCTTTCAAAAAGGGGGCTTTTGGGGTGAAAACCCCGTGACCCAAATCCCCAACATTCATCACAATTCGGGGATGAACCAGCAGCCCCCTCCCCCCAACACCAGCCACCTGGCGCCCGGCCATGCAACCGCAGCGCTGGATGGTATCCGCGTGCTGGACCTGTCGCGCGTGCTGGCAGGCCCCTGGTGCACCCAAACACTGGCAGACTTGGGAGCAGACGTCATCAAGGTGGAGCGGCCCGGCTCCGGCGACGACACCCGCGGCTGGGGCCCCCCCTTTCTGGCCACCGCCAACGGCCAGGACAGTGCAGAGGCCGCCTACTACCTGGGCGCCAACCGCAACAAGCGCTCCATCACCTGCGACCTGTCCCACCCCGATGGACAGGCACTCATCCGCGAGCTGGTGCCCCACTGCCAAGTATTTGTCGAGAACTTCAAGGTGGGCGACATGGCCCGGTACGGGCTGGACCACGCATCGCTGCGCGCCCTGAACCCGGCCCTGGTCTATTGCTCCATCACCGGCTTTGGCCAGGATGGCCCCTACAGCGAACGCGCGGGCTACGACTACGCCATCCAAGGCATGGGCGGCCTGATGAGCGTGACCGGCGAACGCGATGACCTCCCCGGCGGTGGGCCCCAGAAAGTGGGCGTGGCCGTGGCCGACCTGTTCACCGGCATGTACGCCACCACCGCCATCCTGGCCGCCCTCCGCCATGCCGAACGCACAGGACAGGGCCAGCACATTGACATGGCCCTGCTGGACACGCAGGTGGCCATGCTGGCCAACCTGGGCGCCAACTACTTGGTGCGGGGCCAGGCCGAGGGCAAGGTGCCCAACCGGGCGGGCAATGCCCACGTCAACATCGTGCCCTACCAAGTGTTCGAGGTGGCGGCCGATGAACATGGCCACACCCAACACCTCATCCTCGCGGTGGGCAACGACGGCCAGTTTGCCAAATTCTGCGCGGTGGCCGGCCACCCGGAGTGGGCCACCGATGCCCGGTTTGCCACCAACCAGAACCGGGTCCGCCACCGCGCCACCCTCGTGCCCTTGTTGGAGGCCGCCATGCGCAGCCGCAGCAAAACCGATTGGCTGACGGCGCTGGAAGCGGCCAAAGTGCCCTGCGGCCCCATCAACAACCTGGCCGAGGTGTTTGCCGACCCCCACGTGCAAAGCCGCCACATGGTCCACACCTGGGCGCACCCCTTGCAACCCGAATTGCAGCTGGTGGGCAGCCCCATGAAACTCAGCGCCACGCCGGTGGTCTGCCAGCGACCACCGCCCATGCTGGGCCAACACACCCAGGACGTGCTGTCCGAGGTGTTGCACTGCTCTGCCGAGCGCATTGACCAACTGGCGAATGCCGGGGTCATCTCCCTGCCACCCGCTGCCAATTGAGGCCCCTGCCCATGTCCACCATCGCCCAAGCCACGCCGGCCCCCACCACCCGCCCCGGTGTTGCCACACTGCCCTCCCCCGACTCTTTGCCCGCCGCCGCACAAGCCGCCGCCGCACGGGGTAAGCCCTTGGTGGTGATGACCACACTGCACGGCTGCCCATACTGCGACGTGGTCAGGGGCCACTACCTGGCACCCATGGCGCGGGCGGGAGAGGTGCACGCCATCCAACTGGACATGACCGACCGCCGCACCCCGTTGCTGGGTTTTGATGGCCGCCCCACCACCCCCCATGCACAGGTCAAGGCCTGGCAGGCACCCATGGCACCCACCGTGCTGTTTTTGGGCCCCACAGGTGAGGAACTGGCGGAACGCTTGGTGGGCATCGCCGTGCAAGACCTGTACGGCGACTACCTCAACGCACGCCTGCACGAAGCCGCTGGCAAGTTGGGGAAATCCCGCCGCTGAAGCCAAAGTCACCCTCGTTACACTTTGTGCAGGGCCTCACCACCACACCCACCAGACACCGCCATGACCACTGCAGCCACCAGCCCTAGTCCACACGCGCCCAACCTGCTGATGCGCCCCGGCATTCGCCTCATGCGCAACCTGCGCATGAAGCCCAAACTGATGGGCATGGCCGCTGTCCTGGTCATCCCGCTGCTGGTGGTGCTGTACCTGTTGCTGCAGTCCATACAGAGCAACGTGACGTTTGCCCGGCAGGAGTTGCAAGGTGTGGCCGCCGTGCACGCCCTCACGCAGGTGACCACCCTGACTCAGACGCACCGAGGGCAAACCAACCAGGTGCTGTCGGGCAACACCGGCGCCACCGGCCCACGCGACACGACACGACAGGCCCTGACACAGGCCATGGCCAAATTGGACACCCTGGCCAAACAAATGCCCTCCCTGGACATGGACAGCCGCTGGGCCCCCGTGCGCAACACCTTGGACGGCCTGATCGCCAGCAACAGCGGCGACGACCGCGCCAAAACATTTGCCCTGCACACCGAACAGGTCACCGCCTTGCAGGCCTTGGTGGTGTACGTGGGCGAAACCTCGGGCTTGTTGTTCGACCCTGAGCCGACCAGCTACTTCCTGATGGACTTGGTGGTCAACCAAGCCCTGCCACTGACCGAGTCCATGGGGCTGATCCGGGGCGCGGGCGCAGGTGTGCTGGCTCGGGACACCACACAGGTCACCCCCACCGAACTGGCTGCCGTGCTGGGGCGCGCCGGGCAACTGACCTCCCAACTGCGCAACATGGACGGCACCATGGGTGCCTTGCGCCGCGCCGACCTGGCAGAGTTGCCCCACTGGGCCGACGTACAGGCCCAGGCCAACACCCTGATTGGTGCCACCCAGGCGGCATTTGGCCAAGGCAGCATCCAGGGCGACTCCAACGCCTTTTTCCAGACCGGCACCCAGGCCATTGCCGCTGCTGTCGCGCTGCAAAAAGCCAGCGCCGATGCCCTGGAGGGCCGCTTGCAAGCACGCATCGCCGGGCTGGAGCAACAGTTTTGGTGGGTGACTGGCTTGGTGGCACTGGGCTTGGCGCTGCTGATCTATGGTTTCGTGTGCTTTGGCATGAGCACATTGAACAGCCTTCGCGCCCTGACGCTGGCCATGAACGAAGCCGCCGCCGGCAACCTGGCCAGCTTTGTGCCGGTGCAGGGCAAAGACGAAATGGCCCACATTTCAAACACCTTTGAAACCATGCTGACCAGCCTGTCCAACCTGGTGGCCGAAGTACGCAGCGCATCGGCCCTGGTGGGCGATGTGGGGCAAAGCCTGGTGCAAGACGGTGGCTTGCTGGCCGACCGCACCCAATCCCAGGCCGCCAGTCTGGAAGAAACCACCTCCAACGTGCGTGCGGTGGGCGACATGGTGAAACAGAACGCCGACGTGGCCCAGAGTGTCAGCGGCATGACCCGCCAGCTGCACCAGCAGACCGGGGCCGCCAGTGAGCTCATGGTGAAAACCGTCCGTGGCATGGACACGCTGAAAACCTCGTCCAGCCGCATGACCGAAATCATCGGCACCATCGACAGCATCGCCTTCCAGACCAACATCCTGGCGCTGAACGCGGCGGTTGAAGCCGCCCGTGCGGGTGAACAAGGGCGCGGGTTTGCCGTGGTGGCCTCGGAAGTGCGCAACCTGGCGCGGCGCAGCCAGGAGGCCGCGTCCGAAGTCCGCAAACTGATTGCCGAGTCGTCCGGCCGGGTGCAGACCTCGGTGACCGAAATTGCATCGGTCAGCCAGATCATGAACAGCCTGGTGCAAAGCATCAACGAGGTCACCGCTGGCATGGAGGGCATTGCCGATGCCAGCAGCAACCAGAGCACCTCGCTGAGCGAAGTGGTGGTCGCCGTGGGCGACCTCGATTCGGTGACGGCCGAGAACTCTGCCCTGGTCGAGCGCACCCAGCACCGCTCCCACCGGCTGATCGAGCGCGCCGCCCAGTTGACCGAAGCGGTCGGACACATCCACCTGCGCCAAGGCACGGCCGACGAAGCCAAACGCATGACCGAGCGTGCAGCCGAGCTGGTCAAGCGCGTCGGGTTCGACAAGGCCTACCGCGACTTTCACCAGAAGCCAGGCCCGTACATCGACCGCGACCTCTACGTGTTTGTGTTTGACCGCGAGGGCTATTACCGCGTCATGGGCATGGACGAGGCCAAGGTGGGCACCCCCCTGAGCGCGGCCCCCGGACTGGATGCGGCCCAACTGCTGGCCGATGCCTGGAAGCGCGCCGAACAGGGCGGCGGCTGGGTGGAATACAACATCATCAACCTGGTGACCGGCGACGTGAAGGGCAAGGCCTCCTACGTCCTGCCACTGGACGGCCAGCGCCTGATCGGTTGCGGCGCCTACCGCAGCGCGGTGAAGTCGCTGGACGAGATCCAACGCACCAGCAAAGCGGGTTGATAAAATCTCTGTTTAGATAGCAAACTATTGTTTAGTATCAAGCGCGTAAGACCTAAATTGTTCTGAATTCAAGGGTTTACTGAACAGGTAGCCCTGGCAGTGGTAACAGCCCATGCCCCGCAGGTAGTCGCGCTGGGCCTCGGTTTCCACGCCCTCGGCGATCACCTCCAGGCCCAGCGTCTGCCCCAAGGCCACCACGGTGCGTGCAATGGCGGCGTCGTTGGTGCTGTGCAGCAATTCCCGCACAAACGACTGGTCAATCTTGAGCTGGTCCAGCGGCAGGCGCTTGAGCTGCGACAGCGACGAATAACCCGTGCCAAAGTCGTCCAGCGAGAACAACACACCCAGGCGGCGGATGGCGTGCATCTTCGCCACGATGTCGTCCACGTCGTGCACCATCATGCTTTCCGTCAGCTCCAGTTTCAGGCGCCCCGGTGCAATGCCCCAATGGCGCACCACCCTGGCCACGGACTCCACACAGTCGCCCCGGCTGAACTGGTGGGCGCTCACGTTCACGGCCAATGCGAAATCGCCCAAGGCCGCGGCCATGGTGTCGTCTGCCAACCACTGCGCCAGCTGGGCACAGGCGGTGTTCAACACCCATTGCCCCAGTGTCTCCATCAGACCCGCCTGCTCGGCCAAGGGGATGAACACCGCGGGCGACACCAAACCCCGCTGCGGATGGCGCCAGCGCAGCAAAGCCTCAGCGCCCACCATGGCCCCCGCACCGTTGTGCTGTGGCTGGTACTGCAAAAAGAGCTGGTCAGACGTCAGCGCGGTGCGCAAGTCTTCCACCAGCAGCCACCGCTCGGCAACCTGGTGCTGCAGTGCGGGGTCATAAAACCGCAGCGCGTTGCGGCCTGCCGCCTTGGCCTGGTACATGGCCACATCGGCACGCTTGATGATCTCGTCCACCGCCAGCCCCTCGTCCGAAAACAAGGCCACGCCGATGCTGGGGGTGCTGGTGTGGGTGCTGCCCGCCAGGGGATAGGGACGGCCCAACGCCCCCATGACCAGCGACGCGCGCTGCTCGGCCACGCTGGCCGGGTCGTCACCGGGCGCCAGCTCCAGTTGGTGCAGCAACAACACGAATTCGTCGCCCCCCATGCGGGCCACGGTGTCGGACTCGCGCACGCAGCTCAACAGGCGCAGGGCCACCAGGCGCAGCAGGGCATCCCCGGTTTCGTGGCCCATGGCATCGTTCAGGTCTTTGAAATTGTCCAGGTCGATGAACAACACCGCCCCATGGGTGTGGTCCATGGCGCGTTCGGTCAGGGCCTGGTCCAGGCGCTCCAACAGCAGGCGGCGGTTGGGCAGGCCTGTGAGAGGGTCGTAATAGGCCAGGTTGCGGATGTCGGTCTCGGCCTTCTTGCGGGTGGTGATGTCTTGCACCGTGCCCACGATGCGGGTGGCGCGCCCGCTGGCATCAAACTCCAGGCGGCCGATCACGTTCACCCAGATGACACGGTCATCCAACGGGCGGCGCACCGCATACTCCATGTTGAAATTGGTTCGCTTGGCCACCGCTTCGCGGTAAATGGCCCGCATGGGACCCCGGAATTCGGGCTCCAGCAAGGCCTGCCAGCCCTCGGGTGTGCGCGGATGGTCGGGGCCAATGCCCAGGATGTCATCCAGCAAGTCCGAGCTGGTCCATGCCCCAGTGGCCAGGTCGGTCACAAAATAGCCCAGCCGGGCAACCTCCTGGGCCTCGGTCAGCAAACGCGTGCTTTGGGCCAAGGCCTGTTCGGTGGTGTGCTCGGCCGTGCAATCGGCCATGTAGCCGTTCCACAGCACCGAGCCATCGGGCTCGCGCTGCGGTTGCGCCTTGGTCCAGTACCAGCGCAGTTGGCCGTTGGGCAAGCCCATGCGGAATTGTTCGCTCAGGGGGCTGAGGTCACGTGCCGACACTTGCAAGGCCGCCCGCAGGCGGCGCCAATCGTCGGGCAGCAACTGCTCGCGCCAAGCCTGATCGGAACGCTGCAGTGCGCCTGCGGACAACCCCGTCAAGGCCTCGACCCCTGGACTCACATACACAAACGCCGTGTGACCATCCGGCGTCTGGTGGTACTGGTAGAGCAGGCCGGGCACGTGGTGGGTCAGATTCTGGATGAGGCGGCGACTGAGCTGGACACCGTTCAGAAAAAAGTACACCAACGCGGCGCTGCCACCGCTGAACAGTGCGGCCCAGCCCACACTCAACCACAGGGTCCATGCGTCCGACCAGCCTTGGTGCGGCACCACGCTGAGCACCCAGGTCAGGTCACCCAGCTGCACCGGCACCCGCAAGGCGCCGACCAATGGTTCAGCCCGCCCCTCGGGCGGCGAACGGGACAACAGTGCGCCACCCCGCTCTCCGCCCGACGCGGTGTCGGGCGTTGCGGCACGCAGTTCGTGGTTCAACCCCAGGGCCGCCAGATCACCCAGGTGTGACTGTGCGAGCAACTCGGACAGGCTGATGGCAATGCGCACCAGGCCCCAAGGCTGGGCCGTTGGCCCTGCTTCGGCCGAGGACAGGTACACCGGCGCGTGGACGAGCAGCCCTTCCCGGCCAATGGGCAACAGGGTGGGTGGCGACACCACCGCGCGGCCCTCCCGCCAGGCCAGGACGGCCCCCGCATGGCGGTGTGGCCCTTGCAGCACGTCCAAATTGAGCAGAAAAGGGACCACCGCTTCGGGGGCGGACTGCCGAATCACGCCGCCGGGCAACAGATTCAGCGACATCACATCGGGCCGACTGGCCAACATGTTCTGCGCCAGCAAGCCAAAGTCGGGCACTTGACCATGGCCCTGGCGAACCATGGTTTGCAGCACGCCGACCAAAGCCATGCTGCGCTCGAAGGTCTGGCGGATGGCGCCCGCCTGGGACTGGGCCACGGCCAGGGCCTGGCTCTGGCGCACGCTGCGCCGCTGCAACTCACCCTGAATGACCCACACCGCCGACAAACAGGCCAACACCAGGCACACGGTGGCGGCGCTGGAGGCCGGAGACAGCGCGCGCGCGCGGTCCAGCCATGACTGCCACAGGGAGGGCGCACGCGTCAAATCGGATGCGCCCGGCCCCGATCTCCCACCCTCGCGCTCACGACTGCCCATGGGTCGGCCCTGGGCCCAGGCGTTCGCCGCACACGCGTGCGCGACCGGCGTGCTTGGCCTGGTAGAGCTGGGCATCGGCCAGGGCCAGCAGGTCTTCGGCCCGCCCCAGCGGGCTGCTGCCTTCGCGGGTGGCCAGACCCAGGCTGATGGTGACCACCGGCGCCACGGCTGAAAAGTGGTGTGGCATGGCGCGCCGGGTCACGGCCGCCAGCAGCTTGTTGGCCATGTCCAGCCCGTCGGTAAACGCGGTTTCGGGCAACAGACAAACGAACTCTTCGCCCCCGTAGCGCGCCACCAGGTCGGTGGGGCGGCGCAACGCGGTCTTGAGCACGCTGGCCAGCTGGCGCAGGCAGTCGTCACCCGCCTGGTGACCGTAGTGATCGTTGTAGGCCTTGAAAAAATCCACGTCCAACAGCACCAGCGACAGCGAGGTGCCATTGCGCTGGGCACGGCCCCACTCCACCGCCAAGCGTTCGTCGAACTGGCGGCGGTTGGACACGCCGGTCAGGCCGTCCATGAAGGCCATGTCGCGCAGGAAGTCGGACTGGAATTTGAGCGTCAGGTGGGTTTTCACGCGGGCGCGCACCACACTCGGGTTCACGGGTTTGGGGATGAAGTCCACCGCGCCGGCCTGCAGGCATTGGGTTTCAATCTCGTCCCCACCGTGCGCGGTGACGAAGATGACGGGAATGTCCGTGGTCTCCGGCGCGGCCTTCAGCTCCTGCAGCACCTCGAAGCCGTCCATGTCGGGCATGACCACGTCCAGCAACACCAGGTCGGGGGCCTGGTTGCGGCACACCTTGAGGGCCTGGGCACCGGTGGTGGCCATGAAGAGCTGGTGGTCGCGCGCAAGGGCGCGGTGCAACACCTGGAGGTGGATGGGCTGATCGTCCACCACCAGCAGCCGGGGCTTGCGCCGGGGGGCGGTCAGCGGCAATGGCAAGTCCACCTCAGCGTTGTCGCTGGCCACGGGGGGCTGAGTGGGCACAAAGTCGGGCTGTGTCATGGGGTGGTTGGTTCCAGCAAGGTGTCCACAGCGGTGAGAGCCTGTTCGAAATCCAGCAGTTCCATGGCAGCGTGCACTGCCTGCCAATCGGGGTGCGCGACCACAGCGGCATCTTGCAGCATTTCGTCGTGCAACTCCAGTGCCTGCATGTCGGATGCCTGCAACAGCACCCGCAGGTGCTGCAGGCGCTCCAGCCACACGGGTCGCCAGTCGCCATGGACAGGAGCGGGTTCGCCTGCGGCCAGAAGGGCATCGTCGCCAGACTCGGGCACGGACTGGGTGGGTTGCAGGCGCTGCTGCATGGCGTCCAGTACCTGGCGCAGGGCCAGCTCGCTGAGCGCCACCTCGGTGCGCAAGCCGGTCAACCAGGGCGGGGCGGTGGAGGGTGCGGATGCGTCCTGACTGGGGCGGGGTGCTGCGCCCAACGCCTCTTTGACCGAGCGCTCGGCCTCGGCGGCCAGCGCCGCCAGCTGAAAGGCGCCCACGGTGCTGGCCGTGCCTTTCAGGGTGTGCAGCACCGCGGCCAGCTCGACCGACGGCCCCGCCTCGCTGAGCGTGGCCAGGCGCACGGACTGCGGCTGCAAATCGGCGCAGAAGTTGCGCACCACGCGCTGGTAGAACGCCGGGTCACCGCCCAGCCGTTGCAACGCGGCCACGACTTCCACACGGTCTGCCCCTGGCCAGGGTGCTTCCCACGCAGCGTTTTTTGAATCCAATTGACCGCCAGCGCTTGTCAGCGTTGAATTGTCCGCTACAGATAACCCAAATTCACCCTTGCTGACCGGGTGCTCGCCGGGAAGCTCGGGCTGGACGGCCGAACCCGCCCAGCGCAACAGCGTCTGCACCAGGTGCTGCAGTTCAAACGGTTTGCCCACATGGTCGTTCATGCCCGCCGCCAGGCAGGCCTCGCGGTCGCTGGCCATGGCGTTGGCTGTCATGGCGACGATGGGCAGATCGCTCAGGTGCAGTCGCTGGCGAATGGCGTGGGTGGCTTGCAAGCCATCCATCACCGGCATCTGCATGTCCATGAGAACGGCGTCGAACCCATCAGAGTCATTGCGCAGCGCGTCCACCGCCTGCTGCCCGTCGCCCGCCAGGGTGACGCGGGCACCTTCGCGGCGCAACAGCTCGTCGGCCACCTGCTGGTTGATGAGGTTGTCCTCCACCACCAGCAAGCGCATGCCATTGAGTTGACGCTGGCCCTGCTTGACTTCCACCAGGCGCGGCAGTTTGCCCGACACGACCGCACTGGCCTCGGCCACCGCGTCGTACAGCATGGAGCCCGTCACGGGCTTGACCAGGTAGCCGTCCAACAGGTTTTGCTGCGCGTCGGGGGCCTGCTGCAGCAGGTCGCGCCCGCTGGCCGTGACCATGATGACAATGGGCTTGGGCCGTTGGCCGTACAACTGGTCCAGCTCCTCGGCCAGGGTGAGGCCGTCTTTGCCGGGCATGTCCCAGTCCAGGAAAATGATGTCGAAGGGCTTGTCCGATTGCATCAGCCCCAGTTGGACCATGGCCAGCGCGTCTTCTGCACCTTCGGCGGCCATGCTCTCCCAGCCCAGTGACTGCAACATGCCGGTCATGATCTGCTGGGCCACCAGATTGTCGTCCACCACCAGGGCTTTCAACCCGCGCAGGCTGCTGCGGTCGCTGGGGGCAAACTCGGCCGGCACACTGCTGGGCACCTGCAGTGGAATGGTGAAGTAAAAGGTGCTGCCTTCGCCGAGTACGCTGGTCAGCGCCAGCTCGCCGCCCATGAGCCGGATCAGCCGCTGGCTGATGGCCAAGCCCAGGCCGGTGCCGCCGTATTTGCGCGAAGTGGAGGCCTCGGCCTGCGTGAAGCCGCTGAAAATTTTGGCCTGCGCGTCCGGAGCAATGCCAATGCCGCTGTCGTGCACCTCAAACCGCAGCGCCACCGTGTCCACCCCCGCCACCTGGGTGCGCGACTGCAGCTTCACCCGCAGCATGACCTCACCCTGTGCGGTGAACTTGATGGCGTTGCCCCCCAGGTTGATGAGGGCCTGCTGCAAGCGCAGCGCATCGCCGATGAGCACGTTGGGAATGGCCGGATCGATGTCGAACAGCAACTCCAAGTGCTTGCTTTTCAGGTTGCTGGAATAGATGGTGGCCAGGCCACGCACCAGCTTGTCGAAGCTGAAGGGCTCCGGGTCCAGTTCCAGCTTGCCCGCCTCAACTTTGGAAAAATCCAGGATGTCGTTCAGGATGCCCAGCAGCGACTTGGCCGCACCCTCACTTTTTTGCGCGTAGTCCTTCTGCCGCGTGGTGAGTTCGGTGGTTTGCAGCAGGTGCAACATGCCCAAAATGGCGTTCATGGGCGTGCGGATTTCGTGGCTCATGTTGGCCACAAACTGGCTCTTGGACTGCGAGGCGGCTTCGGCCTCCTCCCGGGCCTTGACCAACTCAGTGATGTCGACGCGAACCCCCACGCGGTAGCCCTCGGGGGTGGTACGACCCAGCACGCGCAGCACGCGCCCGTTGGACAGGTTCTGGACAAAGTCACTGCTGTCCTGGCGGTGCGCGGCCAGGCGCTGGGCCACCCAGGCCTCTTCCTGGCCCACGGCGTCCAACACCCGCCCTTCGACCACCCCCGCCCGGAGAATCTCCTCGAACGTGACCCCCGGTTTCACCACATGGGCCGACGCCCCTCGGTGGCTGCGGTATTGCTCGTTGCACAGCACCAGGCGGTCCTGCGGGTCGAACAGCACAAAACCGGTGTCCAGGGCTTCAATCGCGCTTTTGAGCAGCCGCTCGCTGTGGGCGGCGGCTTCGCGGGCCGCCTCCAGCTCGGTCACGTCGATGCGCAAGCCCACCGTGCGCCCGTTGGGCAAGCGGCGCTCCACCACCCGCAAGGCGCTGTGGTCCGCCAACTGGACCACCATGTCGGTGGAGCCTTCCCGGAACTTGACCAGGCGCTCGGCAATCCAGGCCTCGGTGTCGCGCTCGTCCAGCACCAGGGCCCCAGCGGCCACACCGGCCCGGATGAATGCCTCGAAGGTGATGCCCGGTTGGAGCACACCGCGCAGCGGCTCGTGCATGGCGTAAAAGCGGTCGTTGGCCAGCATGAGGCGCCCCTCGGCATCGAACACCGACAGCGCCGCGCCCACCACCTCCAGGGCACTGACCAGCAACTCCTCCTTCTCCTGCGCCTGGGTGCGGGCCAACTCCAGCTCGGTCACGTCCAGGCGGAAGCCGACTCGGTAGCCATCCGGTGTCTGGCGCTCTTTGACGTGCAGCACTTTGCCGTCGTCCAACTGCTGGACGAAGTCAACGCTGGTGCTCAGGTGCAGCGCCATGCGCTCGGCCAGCCAGGCCTCCTCCCGACCGGTCGACTGCGGGTATTGGCCATGGGCCACCCCGTAGCGGATGATGGATTCGAACGTAACCCCGGTGCGTATGGCCTCGGTGGACGCGGCGTACAGGCGCTGGTAGGGTTCGTTGAAATAGACCAACCGGTCTTGCGGGTCGTAGATGGCAAACGCCTCGCCCAGCGCCTCAATGGCGCTTTTCAGCAGCCGCTCGTTGGCATGGGCGGCCTCTTCGGCGGCCTTGAGGGCGGAGATTTCGGTGTGTGCACCCAACACCCAAAGTGGTTGACCGTCTTCGGTGCGGGAAATGACTTGCCCCCGGTCTTGCACCCACACCCAATGGCCGGCCTTGTGGCGCAAACGCAGCGCACACTCGTAGTTGTCCGCCTCGCCACTGAAGTGGCGGGCCACCGCCGCTTGGCTGCGGGGTTTGTCGTCCGGGTGCAGAAAGCGGTTCCAGGTGTCGATGGAAATGGGTGCCAGCTCTTCCAGGGTGTGGCCCTGCATTTGCGCCCACAGTTCATTCAGGCGCAACTCACCGGTCTGCACGTTCCACTCCCAAGTGGCTGCGCGGGTGCTGTTGATGATGTTGGTCAGGCGCTGGCGCTCGGCGTGCAGCTCCAGTTCGCGGGCCTTGCGCTCGTTCACATCCTGAAAGGTGCCGTAGATCCGCACGATCTGACCGTCTTGCACCTCGGCCACGCCAATGCTGCGCACCCACAGGGCGTGGCCGTCGTAGGCCCGAATCAGCAGCTCCTCGTCCCAACCCTGCCCCAGTGCACGGGCATCGGCCATCATCTGGCGGGCTTTGTCGCGCGTGGGGCCGTCGGGGAAAAAATCCAGGGCCGTTCGCCGGTTGATCTCGAAGCCAGCCGGCACACCAAAAATCTCGCGGGTGGTGCGTGACCAGATGAGCGCATCGCCATCGGCCTCGAACTCCCAGGTGCCGATGCGGGCGGCCTGGTTGGACATTTCCAGCGCGCGCTGTGCCTTTTGCAAACGCTGCTTGGCCATTTTGGGGCCGGTGATGTCGGTGCGGATGGACACGTAGCGCTCAATGCGACCTGCCTCGTCCAGAAAAGGGGCAATGAGTGTGTCCACCCAATACAGGTTGCCCGATTTGGCGCGGTTGCACACCTCGCCCCGCCACGGCTTGCCCGCCTGTATGGTGGTCCACATCTCGGCCCAGAACGCCTGGGGGTGAAACCCGGAATTGATGATGCGGTGGGACGCACCCAGCAACTCGGCCTCGCTGTACTGGCTGATGTCGATGAACGCCTGGTTCACGTCGGTGATGGTGCCCAGAGGATCGGTTTGGGAAACAATGGCATGGGTCTTGATGGTGTTCATCAAAGCCCTGGTTTCACGCAAGGCGGCGGCGATACGCTCCTGCGCCCCCTTCTGGGCGGTGATGTCCACCTCCACCGCCATGAACCCGGTGCAGTCACCTGCCTCGTTGAACAGGGGCTGCAGTTGCACGTCCAGCCAGTATTCGTGGCCGTGTTTGGAGCGGTTGAGCACCTCCACCCGGCAGGCATGTCGCCCAGCCACCGCTGCCCGCATGGTGGCCACAGCGGCATGATCGGTCCGCTCTGTTTGCAACAAGGCACCCGGTTTTTTGCCCGCTGACTCCGCGAGGCTGTAACCCGTCAGGGTTTCATACGCGTCGTTGACCCATTGGGTCAGACCGTTTTCGTCGGTGATGATGACCGGATTGGTGGTGTGTTTTGCCACCAGCGACAAACGAACCAGGTCAGCGGCCATGCCCTGCGCCCGCCATTCGGCCTTGTGCCTGGCCCTGGACGACACATAAGCACCATAGGCCAAGGCCAGCGTCGCCAGGGCACCGGCCCCGGCCAGCGCCCAGCTTTCCCACGTCCGGCTGAGGGCCTCAAACGCGGGTGTGCTGCGGGTGTACAGGTCCAGAAACTGGTCGCCCAGGCGCACCTGGTGCTGGCGCGCCTGGTGCCACCCCTCAGAGCCCTCATGGGCCAAGTGAGCCGTTTTCCCTTGATGCGCCCCTTGATGGTCATAGAGAACCGCGCCATGACCGCTGCCATCGAGCAGCGGCGCAGCGGGGTCTGCCAATTCGAAATCAATGCTCAGTGGTAGGTCCCGCAAGGCAACGTCCACAAACTCCTTCAACACAAAATGCGATGCCATGTAGCCCTGCAACAGGCGGTCTCGGTCCGCCTGCAGGTTGGGCACATAGCCGGTGAGGTACACCGGCATGTAGTAGGCGAAGCCATAGGTGTCGGTGCCCTGGTGCTGCACCACCATGGGGGGGGTCAGCGTGCCGCTGCCGCTGCGCGCGGCGCGCTCCATGGCGCTGAGTTGCTCGGGGCTGGTGGACACCTCCAGGCCGACACGGCCCCGGCGCGCCACTGGCTCTGCGTATTCCACCACCAAGTGGTCGTAGGCGGGCGCACCCTCCAGCCCCAGCTCGATGACCGACGCCGGCGGCTGCACGTACCGAAACTGGTAGTGCGGCAACACCTCCTGGCGCTCTTGAACGTGGGCGGGCAGCTGGTGGGCGGGCACCCGCAGCACGTAGTCGAACCCCGCAATGGCCGGGTACCGTGCGGGCAAGTCCAACGAGCCCACAAACTGGGTGAACTCCTCGCGGTTCACCTCCTCGCTGCTGGCGAACACGCCGCGTGCCGCCTGCATCAGGGTCGTCTGGTGATCCAACTCGCGCTGAAAGGCCAGTTGCAGGCGTTCCACCTCTTGGTCAAACCGGAGCTGGTTGTGCGCCTGGATGCTGCTGCTGAGCAGGTGGACCAAGGTCGCGGTGGCCAAGGCGCCCACCGCCAACACCAGCGCCGCCCACACCAAGGAGGTGCGGTGGTGTGGTGAATGGTGATTGTTGTTCTGCATGCGTGTCCCGCCCGCGTGGGCCGTCGGTTTGGCCTGGGCGGATCAGCCCAGCACCCGGTTCAACTCGGTTTCCAGTGCCTGGCGCTCCAGGGGTTTGGCCAGGTAACCATCGGCACCCGCTGCCAGCATGCGCGCGCGGTCGCTGGGCAGGTCAAACGCGGTCACCATGATGATGGGGGTTTTGCGTTGGCCCGATTGTTCTCGCTTGCGTATGGCGGCCACGGCGCTCAAGCCATCGAGCACGGGCATGGTGACATCCATCAGCGCCACGTCGAAGGTGTGCGCGTCCATGGCTTTCAGGGCTTTTTCCCCGTCGGTCACCAGCACGCCACTGTGGCCCATGTCACGCAGCACACGGGTGGCCACGCGCAAATTGACGGGGTTGTCGTCGGCCACCAGTACGCGCAAGGCGCGGTGGGCAGGATTGGTTGTGCTCATCTGAGTCATGGTGATCGATCCCACTCCCTGTGCGGCAAACCCCGGCACTCTGCGGCGCCAGTGGTCCGTTGGTGTTCCCCCGCCCTGGGCGGCCAGCTGTGCGTCAGCGCAGAGCGCCAAACACTTTTTGCAGCAATGCACTGCCTGCCTGCGCGGGGTTTTGCCGTATTTTGCGCTCTTCGTCGGCAATGACGGCATACAGGCCATCCAGCGCCTTGTTCGTCACGTAAGCGGTCAGATTGGCATCCTCCTGCTTCATCAATCCCAGCTTGGCGGCTCGCCCCGCGACGGCATCGTATTTGTCGGCCAACTGCACACCATCGGTGGCCTTTTTCACCACCGGCAAAAACTGAACGCTCAGGGGCTCGCGGGTTTTGACGGCAAAAAAATCGGTGACGGACGTGTCACCGCCGGTGAGGATGCGGTGCGCGTCGGCCAGACTGAGTTGGGCAATGGTGCGCTTGAGCAAGTCTGCGGCCAGGGGCACGGCCTGCTCGGCCGCCTGGTTCATGGCCAACTCCAAGGCATCCAGGCGTTTGCCTTGCCCGGTCGCTTTGAGCAAAGGGGCTGCATCGGCCAGCACGCCCGGCAAGGGAATGCGAACTTTCGGGTTGTTCAGGAATCCACCCCCTTGGCCGAGTTGACTCACGGCCACCTGTGCACCCGCCGACAATGCCGCCCGAATGCCCGCCTGTGCATCGTCTGCCCCAAGCCCGGCAACGCCTTGTGCCAAAGCCGGGCCAAGCGGCCAGCCAGCGGCACTTGCCAACAGCGCCAGGGCAGCATGGTTAAATTGTCTTCGCTGCACGGTGGTCTCCTTTTGTTGTTTGTCACGCCCGCTGCGGCGAGAAACCGATCACGCCATGAAACACGCTTTCCGAATTTGGCTGCTGAGTGCAGCCACCGCGCTGACGCTGGTGAGCGCCGGCTGCTCCAGTTCTGAGCCTGCGCCCCCTTCGACCTTCGTGTTGCTGGACGGCAGCAAATCTACCACCGCTGATCTCAAAGGCAAGGTGACATTGGTCAATTTTTGGGCCACCACCTGCGTGAGTTGCGTGAAGGAAATGCCCCAGTTGTCGGCCACCTACGACAAATACAAAGACCGGGGCTTTGAAACGGTGGCCGTGGCCATGAGTTACGACCCACCGAGCTACGTGGTGAACTTTGCGCAGTCGCGCCAGCTCCCGTTCAAAGTGGCGTTGGACAACACCGGCGAACTGGCCCGCGCCTGGGGGGATGTGAAGCTCACCCCCACCACCTTCATCGTCAACAAAAAGGGGCAGATCGTGAAACGCTACGTCGGGGAGCCCGACTTCACCGCCCTGCACCAGCTGCTGGAAAGCTTGCTGGCCGAGAGTTGATCCGCTGCGTGGCTCACAGGGCGTCGCCGGGCATCAATACTCAGTGAAATTGGCTTCCAGCGCTCACTCTGATTCAACTATTTGCTATTTATTTCTGTAACTGTCGTGACAAGCTTTGCAGGTGGCGGCGGTGTCGCCAAATGCGGCCTTCAGGGCATCGAGGTTGCCCATTTTGGCGGCGGCAACCAGTTTGCCAACCTCGGTCACCATCTTGTCAGCTCCCTGGTCAAATTTGGCCTTTTCAGTCCAGATCTCTGGCTTGGCTTTGGTCTGATGACCGTCTGTGCCAGGGCCAAAGGCGGCCCAGGGCAATTTGGCCAATGCGTCAACCACCGCGGCATTCTCCTGTGCCACTTTGGCATCAAACGGCACGCGGCCATTGGCCATGGCACCCAATCGGCCAAAATGCTGACCCATCACTTGGAACGCGCCTTGGCGGTATTTGACGGCGTCTTCGGTTTTCTGAAATTGGGCGGCGGCCGGCAGGGCGCTCAGTGCGACAGCGGTTGCCAATGCCCATTGGGGCAGGTTTTTCATTCAATCTCCTTGGTTGACTCGGATCAGACAATCGCGTCTGACCCGAGCAGTGTAAAAAGTTTGCTCAAGGTCTGCTGGCCACCGCTTGGTGACTTTGGTCACGGTGGAGGCTGTGGCGACGAAAGGGAATGTTCATGACGGTTGTTCGTGTTTGGGATCTGCCCACCCGAGTGTTTCACTGGCTGCTGCTCGCCGCCGTGGTGACCTTGTTCGTGACCGGCAACGTGGGTGGCAACTGGTTGGTCTGGCACCTGCGCGCGGGTTATGCTGTGACCACCCTGTTGCTGTTTCGGCTGGTGTGGGGCGTGGTGGGTGGTCGGTGGTCCAGGTTTGCATCGTTTGTGCCTTCGCCCTCACGCCTGCTGGCCTACCTCCGCCACACGCCGGGCACGCAGGGTCACCAGGTCGGGCACAACCCGTTGGGGGCGCTGTCGGTATTGGCCATGTTGCTGGTGTTGGCGGCCCAGGTGGGCTCCGGACTGGTGGCCGACGATGAAATTGCGTTCACCGGTCCTCTGTACCGTTTTGTGTCAGGCCAGACCAGTGGCCTCGCCACTTGGTACCACACCGGTATCGGCAAACTGGCGCTGCTGGTGCTGGTGGTCCTCCACCTGGTGGCCATTGCGTATTACCGTCTGACCAAACAGCGGTCGCTGGTGAAGGCCATGCTCACCGGGGACCAAACCGCCAATGAACCGCTGCCCCCCCCGTCCGTGGACACACCCGGGTCCCGGCTGTTCGCGCTGGGCTTGATGCTGGCCTGCGCGCTGTTCGTGGCCTGGGTGGTTTCGCTGGGTGCGGCCTGAGCGCTGAACAACGGTATATTTTGACCATGCAAGACAAGGCACCACAGGGCATTGAACTGCGTGAAGCACATGCGGTGGAGGATTTCGCCCAAGCCAGAACCCTGTTTGTGGCTTATGCAGACAGTGTGGCTCGCCCCGAGTGCTTCCCTGGGTTTGAGCAAGAGTTGCTGCAAATGCCCCGTATGTACGCACCCCCACATGGCGGGCTGTTCGTGGCGTTTAAGGATGGGCTGGCCGCCGGTTGCTGCGGGTTCCGGGCCCGCTCGGACACCGACCACACCAATGCCTGCGAAATGAAGCGCTTGTTCGTGCTCCCCGCCTTTCGCCGCTTTGGACTGGGTCACCTGTTGGTGGCGGCAACGTTGGACGCCGCCCGTGTGAGCGGCTACTCCTGCATGCTGCTGGACACGTTGAGCGAGATGGAGTCCGCGAGGGCCTTGTACGAGGAGATGGGCTTTGCGCCTGTCCCACCGTTTGCGCCGTCTCCTATCCCCGGCGCACACCACCTCAAAGTTCAACTCTGAGGGGTGTGTGGTTGGCCGGTTCAGGCCGCCGCGGTTGCCTGGGCCAGCAATGTCTCGGCATCGCTGACCTCGAATTTTCCTGGCCCCTCCACGTTCAAGGTCTGTACCACACCATCCTTCACCAGCATGGCATATCGGTTGCTGCGCAAGCCCATGCCACGGGCGGTCAAGTCCAGTGTCAGGCCCGTGGCTTTGGTGAAGTCTGCCGAACCGTCGGCCAGCATCCTCACCTTGCCCTGTGTGTGCTGGTTTTTGGCCCACGCCCCCATCACAAACGCGTCGTTCACACTGACGCACCAGATCTCGTCCACACCCGCTGTTTTGAATGCTTCAGCCTGTGCCACGTAGCCGGGCACGTGCTTGGCCGAGCAGGTGGGCGTGAACGCCCCTGGAAGCGCAAAAAGGGCAATGGTTTTGCCTGCGGTGGCCTGGACCACATCCACGGGCATGGGCCCGATCGCGCAACCCTCCGCAGCGACCTCGTTGAACTCCATCAACGTGCCCGCGGGCAACCTGTCTCCAACCTTGATCATCTGTAGTCCTTCATGTGATTAGACGAAAAAAAAGCGACTGGATTTTCAGTCGCTTTTTTGAACTGTGCTTGAGGCACAGTGAACAGGCTTACACCAGTTCGGCCTTTTGGACCAGGCGGGTGGCCACCCAGTTCTTGGTACGGGACAGCGGACGGCTTTCGGTGATCTCGATCACGTCGCCCATCTTGTACTCATTGGATTCGTCGTGCGCGTGGTACTTGCTCGACTTCATCACGATCTTGCCGTAGAGCTCGTGCTTCACACGGCGCTCCACCATGACCGTCACGGTCTTGGCGCGCTTGTCGCTCACCACCTTGCCAATCAAGGTGCGCTTGAGGGAGGTTTTTGCTTCCGTCATGGTCACTCCTTAGTTGGCACGGGTTTTCTCGGTCAAGATGGTCTTGACGCGAGCAATGGAACGGCGTGTGATACGCAACGTGTTGGTGTTGTTCAGTTGTTGTGTCGCTTTTTGCATGCGCAAACCGAAATGGGCCTTTTGCAAGGACTTGATTTCGGCTTCCAGGCCGGCGACGTCTTTTTGGCGCAGTTCAGCAGTTTTCATGGTTCATCTCCTGATTACTGGCCCAACTGACGCGCGACGAACGTCGTGCGCAAAGGAAGCTTGGCGGCTGCCAACTGGAATGCCTCGCGAGCCAGTTGCTCAGGCACACCCACGATTTCGTAAAGCACTTTGCCGGGCTGAATCTCAGCCACGTAGTACTCCACACTGCCCTTGCCGTTGCCCATACGGACTTCAGCTGGCTTGTTGGAAATCGGCTTGTCAGGGAACACGCGGATCCAGATACGGCCGCCACGCTTGACGTGACGGGAAATGGCACGGCGTGCGGATTCAATCTGGCGGGCCGTCAGACGACCACGATCGGTGGACTTCAGACCGAAGTCACCGAACGCCACGGTGGCACCACGGGTGGCAACACCCGTGTTGCGACCCTTTTGTTCCTTGCGGAACTTACGGCGAGCAGGTTGCAGCATGTTTATTCTCCTTTGCCGTCCGCGGCTGCGGGGGTTGCGGGCGCGGCTTTGCGGACGCGCTTAACGGCGGCATTTGCATTGGCACCAGCCTCTGCGGGTTTGTCACTGCCGTCTGCAGGTGCCGCATTGGCGCCAGCAGGACGACGCGCTCCGCGAGGAGCGGGGCGATCGGAACCAGGACGTGCACCATCGCGGCGTGGGCCACGGGGACGGCGCTCTTCTTCTGGGCGAGGGGTGCTGTCCAAGCTGGGCACGTCATTGCGGCCCAGTGTGTCACCCTTGTAAACCCAGACCTTCACGCCAATGATGCCGTAGGTGGTTTTGGCCTCTGAAGTGCCGTAGTCGATGTCAGCGCGCAGGGTGTGCAATGGCACACGGCCTTCGCGGTACCACTCGGTACGGGCAATTTCGATGCCGTTCAAACGACCAGCGGACATGATCTTGATGCCCTGGGCACCCATGCGCATGGCGTTTTGCATGGCGCGCTTCATGGCCCGACGGAACATGATGCGCTTTTCCAGCTGTTGCGTGATGCTGTCGGCGATCAGCTTGGCATCGATTTCGGGCTTGCGCACTTCTTCGATGTTGACAGCGACGGGCACGCCCAACTTGACAGCGAGTTCTTTCTTCAGCTTCTCGATGTCTTCACCCTTCTTGCCGATCACGACACCAGGACGTGAAGAGAAGATGGTGATGCGCGCGTTCTTGGCGGGGCGCTCGATGAGCACACGCGACACGGACGCGTTCTTGAGTTTGGCCTTCAGGTACTCGCGCACCTTGATGTCTTCGGCCAACATGCCGGCGAAATCACGGTTGCTGGCGTACCAACGGCTGGCCCAATTGCGAGAGACGGCCAGACGAAAGCCGGTGGGGTTGATTTTTTGTCCCATGGTGCTGTGCCTCTCAGTTGCCAACCGTCACGTAAATGTGACAGGTGGGTTTGCTGATGCGGTTACCGCGGCCCTTGGCACGTGCGGTGAAACGCTTCAGTGTGGTGCCCTGCTCGACATAGATGGTTTTCACCTTCAGTTCGTCGATGTCGGCACCATCGTTGTGCTCGGCGTTGGCAATGGCGGACTCCAGCGCCTTCTTGACAATGCCAGCGGCCTTTTTCTGCGTGAAGGCCAGAATGTTGAGTGCTTGGTCAACCTTTTTGCCGCGAATCAGATCGGCAACCAGACGGCCTTTGTCAACAGACAGGCGAACACCGCGAACAATTGCTTTTGTTTCCATGCTGTGTCCTTACTTCTTGGCTTTTTTATCGGCCGGGTGACCTTTGAACGTGCGGGTCAGCGCAAATTCACCCAGCTTGTGCCCGACCATCTGATCGGTGATGTAAACCGGCACGTGCTGCTTACCGTTGTGCACGGCAATGGTCAGACCGATGAACTCAGGCAGGATCATGGAGCGGCGCGACCATGTCTTGACTGGCTTCTTGTCTTTGGTAGTCACGGCCTTTTCGACCTTGGCCATCAGGTGATGGTCAACGAAAGGGCCTTTTTTGAGTGAACGAGTCATACCGTTACCCCTTTATTTCTTGCTCTTGCGACGCGAGACAATCATGCCCTGCGTACGACGGTTGTTACGGGTACGGTAGCCCTTGGTCAGGTTACCCCATGGATCCACAGGAGCCATGCCTTCGCCCGTACGACCTTCACCACCACCATGTGGGTGATCAACTGGGTTCATGGCGGTACCACGCACGGTGGGGCGAATGCCCATCCAGCGCTTGACACCGGCCTTGCCCAACTGGCGCAGGCTGTGCTCGGTATTGGACACTTCACCAATGGTGGCGCGGCAATCCACGTGGATCTTGCGCACTTCACCCGAGCGCATGCGAACCTGGGCGTAAATGCCTTCGCGTGCCATCAGCACAGCGGAAGCACCGGCCGAGCGCGCAATCTGTGCACCTTTGCCAATTTGCAACTCAATGCAGTGAATGGTGGAACCCACTGGGATGTTGCGGATGGGCAGGGTGTTGCCGACACGGATGGGGGCTTCTGCACCGCTGATCAGCGTTGCACCGGCTTCCACACCACGGGGGGCGATGATGTAACGACGCTCACCGTCCGCATAGCACAACAGCGCGATGTGGGCAGTGCGGTTGGGGTCGTACTCGACGCGCTCGACCTTTGCCGGAATGCCGTCTTTGCTGCGACGGAAATCAACGACACGGTAGTGGTGCTTGTGACCACCACCTTTGTGACGAACGGTGATGTGACCGTTGTTGTTGCGGCCAGCATTTTGAATTTGCGGCTCAAGCAAGGGCGCGTGCGGTGCACCTTTGTACAGGTGGTCGCGTGTGACCTTCACCACAGCACGGCGGCCGGGTGAAGTGGGTTTCATTTTGATGACAGCCATGATTAAACAGCCTCCCCGCCAAGGTTGAGTTCCTGACCAGGCATCAAGGTCACAAAGGCCTTGCGCACGTGGTCGCGGCGACCGATGGTCTTACCAAAACGCTTGGTCTTGCCTTTTTGGTTCAGGACGGAAACGCCCTTGACCTCGACCTTGAACATCAACTCCACAGCCGCCTTGATCTCAGGCTTGGTGGCGTCGCGCAGGACTTTGAACATGACGGCGTTGGTCTTTTCAGCAACCATGGTGGCCTTTTCGGACACGATAGGCGCAACCAAGACAGCCATCAAACGACCTTCGTCGAATTGTGCGGTGCTCATGCGAACATCTCCTTGAGCTTGTCGAGTGCACCCTTGGTCACGATCACTTTCTTGTAATGAACAAGAGAGACGGGGTCAGCATAACGGGGCTCAACCACCAGGACATTGGGCAGGTTGCGCGAGGCCAAGTAGAGGTTTTCATCCACTTCCTCGGCGATCAACAACACCGACTTCAAATTCATGGCCTTGAATTTCTCGGCCAACGGCTTGGTTTTGGGCGTGTCCAGCTTGATGGACTCCACCACTGCCAAACGACCTTCACGCACCAACTGCGACAGAATGGACGCCATGCCAGCGCGGAACATTTTTTTGTTCAGCTTCTGGGTGAAATTCTCATCCGGGCTGTTGGGGAATGTGCGACCGCCTCCACGCCACAATGGCGAGGAAGTCATACCAGCGCGAGCGCGACCGGTACCTTTTTGACGGAAAGGCTTTTTGGTCGAGTGCTTGACCATTTCACGGTCTTTTTGAGCACGTGTGCCCTGGCGGGCATTCGCTTGATAGGCCACCACGAGCTGGTGAATCAACGATTCGTTGTAATCGCGACCAAACACCGTATCAGGCACATCCACATTGGATGCAGCTTGGCCCTGTTCATTCAGGAGTTCAACTTGCATCAGTTATCTCCTTTGGCAGACTTGGCCTTGACAGCCAAACGCACAGTGACAAAACCACCATTGGAACCAGGCACGGCGCCCTTGATCAGAAGCAACTGGCGAGCCTCGTCCACGCGGACGATGTCGAGGTTTTGCGTGGTCACAGTTTCATCGCCGAGGTGACCCGACATTTTCTTGCCAGGAAACACGCGACCGGGATCTTGCGCCATGGAAATCGAGCCAGGCACGTTGTGCGAGCGGCTGTTACCGTGGGAAGCACGTTGCGAGCTGAAATTGTGGCGCTTGATGGTGCCAGCAAAGCCTTTGCCAATGGAGGTGCCCTGCACGTCCACTTTCTGGCCCACACTGAACAGCGTGGCGGGCACTTGGGCACCAGCCTGATACTGCGACGCCACGTCGGCGGGCACGCGGAATTCACGCAGAATTTCGCCCGCCTCCACGCCGGCCTTGGCCAGGTGACCCGCTTCTGGCTTGGTCACGCGGGACGCGCGACGCTTGCCATACGCCACTTGCAGCGCATCGTAACCATCGTTGGCTTGGGTTTTGACCTGAGCGACGCGGTTGTCAGACACATCCACCACCGTGACAGGCACTGCGTCCCCATCATCGGTGAACAGACGCATCATGCCCACCTTGCGGCCCAACAACCCGAGGGAGTTGCTAAGACTCATTGTTTTCTCCGTTCCTGACTTCAATTGGCCAGGGCTGATGTCGTGCCTCATGTCGTTTGACCGACGGCACAAAAACGGCGGCTGATTGACTGGAAAACCAGACAAACACACGCCAACTCTTCAACTTCACCCAAAGGGCGAAGCCTTTCATTCTAGCCCGAGCATGAAAAACATGCAAGGGCTAAACTTCATTTGCTCATTGAAGCTTGATTTCGACATCCACACCAGCAGGCAAATCCAGCTTCATCAGTGCGTCAACCGTCTTGTCCGTGGGATCCACGATGTCCATCAGGCGTTGGTGAGTCCGGATTTCGAACTGGTCGCGACTGGTTTTGTTGACGTGTGGTGAACGCAGAATGTCAAAACGCTTCATGCGCGTTGGCAACGGCACGGGGCCCTTGACAATGGCACCGGTGCGCTTGGCGGTATCAACGATTTCGGCAGCAGAGGTATCGATCAATTTGTAATCGAAGGCCTTGAGGCGGATGCGGATTTTCTGTTTTTGCATGTCTGTTCCTAGAGGGATCGAATGAGCGATGAAAGTGCCGACCTGCGCCGGCACCCTCTCGGAATCAGGCGATGACGGTGGCCACGACGCCGGCACCGACGGTACGACCGCCTTCGC
>CAYNGJ010000026.1:0-46127 GCA_964396895.1 uncultured Hydrogenophaga sp.
AACACCGAAATATCATTCAAAATCAAGGAGTTATGAATATTTCAGGGACGACTATTTCAGGGTCGACTAATTTAGCTATAGCAAAAATATTTGAGCTGCTGACTATGGCCCCAATACCCCTGAAGTTTGAGGTAGATCAAATGCCGGAAGTTTTCCATTCCGGGTAAACCCTTGTAAGTTGCACACAAGTGCAAAAACTGTCTTAAATTTAGCTTGTTCTGGCAATGGTGCCGGACTCAAGGAGACAGATATGTTGACGCGTAGCAATCCGGTGTTGGCCGACGGAACCAGGATGTCGGACCTCATCAACCTGGACACCCGTGAGGTGAAGATGCGAGTTTTGTCCGATGTCGAGCTGTACCAGCTCGAAATGGAAAGAATCTTCGCCAAGACCTGGGTCTTTCTGGCCCATGAGACCGAAATACCCAACTCGGGTGATTTTGTTCAACGGGACTTGGGCTCGGACTCCGTGCTGGTGACGCGCGACCGCGACGGTCAAGTGCATGTGGTGCTCAACGTTTGCACGCACCGGGGCATGAAGGTGTCCACGCTGGACATGGGCAATTCGCAAGCCCACATGTGCATTTACCACGGCTGGGCATTCAAGCCCAATGGTGATTTCATCGGTGCACCCGTCGACAAGGAGTGCATGCACGGGAAAATGAAAACCAAGGCCGAACTCTCGTTGACCAAAGCCCGGGTGGCGGTTTACGGCGGTATGGTCTTTGCGACCTGGAACACCGACGGTCCTTCGTTCGATGAATTCCTGGGCGATGCTAAGTTTTACTATGACACCATGTGGTGCCGCACCACCGCAGGCATGGAGGTGCTGGGTCCGCCGCAGCGTTTCATCATCAAGGCCAACTGGAAGACAGCGGCAGAGCAAGGTGCGTGCGACGGGTATCACACGCTGACCTTGCACCGGTGGCTGGGCGAAATCGGCCCTTACGCCAAAAAACCCGGCGTTGAGGGCGGTGGCGCTGACTTGACGCCGGAGATGTACGGCGTCGAAGTCTGGACCGACCACGGTCACACCATGCGCTGCATAGATCTCGATAGAAAGGTGCAGCGCATCACGGGAAAGAATCCCGCTGAGCTCTCGCCGCAGGAAAAGCTCACCGTGTTGCCCCCCCCCGGCCTCACCGCTGAAATGATCCCTGACGTCGTGAGTCGCCTCTCACCCGAGCAGATCCAGGTCATGAGTTCTAACCCACCCCAAGTGGGCAACTTCTTTCCCAACGGTTTGTTCGAGTTCCTGTACCTGCCCACCGCCGATGGCAAGGTCACCGGTGCCATGGCATTGCACACCTACGTGCCCATGGGACCTGACAAGTTCATGTTCATGAACTGGATACTGGCCGAAAAAGACACCCCACCTGAGCAGAAGGCCGCCATGTTGCGCATTTCCTGCCAGCTGCTGGGCACTTCGGGCATGGTCGAGCAAGACGACTCCGACACCTGGCCGCACCAGACCATCGTGTCCAAAGGCGCGATGGGCAAGAACATCACACTGAAATACCAGGCCAAGTACGAAACCGGCAAGCCCGAGGGGTGGCCAGGCCCTGGCCATGTGGGAAGCGGCTTCACCAAAGACGACACCAACTGGAGCTTCTGGCAGTACTGGCACGAGCTGATGACCCAGGAATCTTGAGATGACGCAGTCAGCCCGAACCCCCCAGGAGAACACCATGCTTGCCAACTTGCTCGAACCCACCCCACTGCCTCCAAGCTTACGCGCCAACCGCCTGCCTGTGGGCAGCACCATGTACAACGAGTGCGTCGAATTCCTCATCGACGAAGCCGAAATGCTTGACGAGCTCCGCTTTGTCGAATGGAGCGAACGCTTGGCGAAGGACATTGAGTACAACGTTCCTCAGCGCTTGACCAGGCCGGTGCGCATGCAGGACGGCACCACCATTCGCACGGTTCAGCACATGCACGACAACCACGGATCGATGATGCTGCGCGTGCGTCGCATCACGGAAACCCGCAGTGCTTGGTGCGAGGACCCGCCGTCCCGCACGCGCCGCATGGTCAGCAACGTTCGTGTCTACACCACCGAAAAACCCAACGAGTTCAAAGTTCTGAGTTACATGCTGCTGACCCGCAACCGCTTTGACTTTGACTACTTTGACCTCATTCCCTGTGACCGCCATGACGTGCTGCGCCAGGAGGATGGCGTGATGAAGTTGGCCCGGCGTGAAGTCCTGATCGACCAGGCCGTGCTTGGAACGCCCAACCTTGGCATTTTTCTGTGAACAGCGGCCCCACCTTCAATTGTCAGGATCCGACCATGCAAACCCCTTACCGCTCCGAAAAACTGGAAGAAGCCTTTGCCGAGCTGTCGGCCAACTACCGCGGCACGGACATCGATCTGTACTCGGTGTGCCGGGAAAAACGCGCCGCGACACCCGTTACCGCGGGCGACTTCATGAACAGCATCGGCGTGCCCACCCATGCCGGAGCCAACCACGGCAACCCGACGTTCACCCTGTTCAAGTACAACGACGTCAAAAGCGTTCTTCAAGACTCCGCGACCTTCAACAGCCGTTTCATGGCCAAAGGCTTCGGCAGCTTTTTCAGTGCCGACGGCCTGGTGATTACGGCCATGGACGGTGAGGCGCACCGCAAAGCCCGAGGGCTGTTGCAGCCGGTGTTTTCACCGGATGCCGTGCTGCCCTGGCGCGCGGCGATAGAGCGCCAGATCCGGGACGAATTCATTCTGCCGCTGGTGCCCGACAAACGCGCCGACCTGCTTGACTTCGGGCTGTACTTTCCCATTCGGGTGATTTACGGGCTGATCGGCTTTCCAGACGAGGAGTTGGGCAATTTCTACGAGTACGCCGCGATGGGGCTGACCGTGCTGGGCGGGCCCAAGATTGACCCTGTCGAAGAAGCCACATCCCGCGAACGCGCCATGAAGGCCACAAACACCTTGTACGAGACGGTGATCGCGCTGGTCAAACGCCGTCGTGCTGAGGGGGCACCCGGCGATGACCTGGTCTGCCGCCTGTTGCGCGCCGAATTTGAAGGGCGCAAGCTGGACGATCACGAGATCACCACCTTCGCCCGCTCCATGGTTGCAGCAGGGGGGGAAACCACCACCCGCACCTTCAGCTCCATCATGACGCTGCTGCTTCAGCGTCCTGCGTTGGTCGAGCGGGTCCGCAACGACCGGAGTTTGGTGTCCAAGCTGATCGACGAGGGCGTGCGCTTTGAGCCGGTTTCCACCGTCAAGGTGCGACAGGCGGTTCGCGATGTCGAGATCCGGGGCGTCTCCATTCCCAAGGACGCGATGGTTCAGTGCGTGGTTGCATCGGCCAATCGCGATGAAGAGGTGTTTGACAACGCCGACACATTTGACATCGACCGCCGCCAGAAGCCTTCATTCACATTCGGGTTCGGTCCGCACATGTGCATTGGCCAATACCTGGCCAAGATGGAGCTGTCCATCGCCATCAATGCGGTGTTGGACCTGTTTCCCAACGTTCGGCTCGATCCCGACCGTCCCGCTCCCGTCATCGCCGGCAGCATGTTGCGCGGCGCGTCTTCCGTGCCGGTGATCTGGGACTGAAGACCCCGACCGCAGCGTCGCAGGGTGACTTTTACCCGTCCCTTCGGCGCTTCATCCCCTACCCACCTATTGCAGCTTCATTTGTTTTTAAAGAGACCATCATGAAACTCGACGACCTCATTCTTGTCAGTGTTGACGACCACGCGATTGAGCCGCGCGGTGCTTTCGATCGCCACATGCCCGCCAAATTCAAGGGCCGTGAACCCAAAGTCGTTCAAAGCAAAGGCCGCGACGTGTGGGTTTTTGAAGGCCGTGCCACGGGCTACATGGGCCTGAACTCGGTTGTGGGCAGACCCAAAGACGAATACGGCATGGAGCCTTTGGGCTACGAGCACATGCGCCGCGGGACCTGGGACATCCAAGCCCGGGTGGACGACATGAACGCCAATGGCGTTCTCGGCTCCATTTGCTTTCCGACCTTCCCCGGCTTTGCCGGTCAGCGGTTTCAGCAGTACAAAGAGGCGCGTGATGTTTCCTTTGCTGCCATTCAGGCCTACAACGACTGGCATTTGCAGGATTGGTGCAACGCTGCGCCCGGTCGGTTCATTCCATTGAGTTTGATTCCGTGGTGGGATGGGGAACTCGCGGCGCAGGAAATACGCCGCATGGCCAAGCAGGGTGTGCACGCCATATCGCTGTCCGACAATCCCGCGCTGCATGGCTTCCCCTCCATCCACGCCGACCATTGGGACCCGGTGTGGAAAGCCTGCGCCGACAACAACGTGGTGATCTGCTGCCACATTGGCACCGGGGTCAAAGCCGAACACGCCTCCGACCTGACTCCGATCGATGCGTGGATCACATCTATGCCCATATCAATCGCCAACTCCGCCGCCGACTGGATCTGGGCACCCATGTGGAAAAAATACCCCAATCTGCGCATGGCCCTGTCAGAGGGCAGCATTGGCTGGATTCCCTACCTGCTTGAGCGGGCAGACTTCACCTATCGCCACCACCACGAGTGGACCTTGACCGACTTCGGCGGCGGCAAGCCCAGCGATGTGTTCAAGCAGCACATCATCACTTGCTTCATTGAGGATGAGTTTGGTCTGCGCAATCTGGCCGACATCGGTGAGGACAAAGTGACCTGGGAATGCGACTACCCGCATTCGGACTGCACGTGGCCCGGCTCACCCGAAATTTTTCACGCGCAAACCAAGCACCTCACCGATGTGCAGATCAACAAGATCGGTCACCTCAACGCGATGCGCGAGTTCTCTTACGACCCATTCTCGATTCTGGGGCGCGAAAACTGCACCGTGGGGGCCTTGCGCGCCAAGGCACAGCACGTGAGTGTGGAGCCCATGCTGGGCATGGGGGGTGCCAAGCCGGTGCGTGAAGCGGGCAAACCGGTGACCTCGGGCGACATCAACAAAATGTTTGCCGCAGCCGACGCCGAGACAGCGCTGTGACACGAATGCCGCTGGCGGTGGCTTTTCTGGCGGTCACTGACACGGCAGGGGCGGCCTGATGCGGGCAGCTGTCATTGCCGCGCGCAACCTGCCCCCGGTGTTGCAAGAATTCCCAATGCCCCTGGCGCAGGAGGGGGCCACTTTGGTTCGCGTCGAAACCGCAGGGCTGGGTGGCTGGGATGTGCTGGGTGCCTACCGATTGGGCGTGCAATTCCCGTGTGTCATTCGGGGGGAGGGCGTAGGTCGCCGCCCGGATGGGCGTCGGGTCTACTTCGGCGAGCGCTCGGTCGCCCCCTTCGGGGCATGGGCCGACTGGACCTTGGTGCCGTCAGAAGAAGTGTGGGACGTGCCCGATGAGGTGGACGACGTACTGGCCATCACCATGGGTATTGCGGGAACCGGCGCGTTGCTACCACTGGAGCAAGCCCAGATCAAGCCGGGTGAAAGCGTGTTGATCCTCGGTGCCACGGGAACACTGGGCCAGATTGCGCTTCAGCTTGCCCGGATTCTGGGGGCTGGCCACGTGGTGGGCGCTGCCCGGAACGCAGCGGCGTTGGGGCGCTTGCGCGAGCGTGGGCTGGCCGACGCGGTCGTGGCATTGGGCGGCGGCGACGACGCACAAGCCCTGCGTGCCGTGGCGGGCGATGGTTTCGATGTGGTGCTGGATGGTGTGTGCGGTGCGCCCTTACTCGCCGCGCTGAAAGCCACACGCTGGGGGGCGCGCATCATGACCATCGGCACGGGTGCCGGGCGAGAAATCCACCTCAACATTGCCGACCTGCTGTTCAGAACCCTCAGTTGCGTGGGAACGGGACAGCACCCTGCCGTTGATCGCGAAGCCACTTGGCGCAGACTTCTGCTGATGGCGAAAGCGCATCAGATCACGTTCGACCACGTAGGCTACGGGTTGAGCGATCTGACGGCAGCCTGGGCGGCCCAGGTGGCCGGACCTCATGCCAAAATCACGGCTACCATGACCCGCTGACCCGCTGACCCGCTGACCCGCTGACCCGCTGACCCGATTGGCCGATTGGCCAACCAGTGGGAATCGAAAAGCTGCGGGTCGTCGGACCTGCGTGCAGTGGGCTGCGGATCAGCGCCCTGGTGGCGCATGTTCCCGGCCAGGGAGGAGTGGCGCACGCAGTAGGGGCGCCCAATCGCTCAGTGTTAACCCTTGATCTCATCAGGATTGCACGGGTGCGACCGATTTTATATGTACACACTTAGCTAAATTGTTTATATTTGGTCTCCGCCGACGCTTAAACGGACACAGGAGACGCTCATGTCAAGCCCGACCCCCCCCACGCTTTCCGATGGGACCCCAGTCTCTGACTTGGTCAATGTTGCCACCCGTGAGGTGCAGATGCGCACGCTCTCGGACCCCGAGCTGTATGAGCTGGAAATGGAGCAGATTTTTGGCAAGATCTGGGTGTTTCTGGGCCATGAATCGGAGATACCCAACTCTGGGGACTTCGTTACCCGAGACATGGGGTCCGACTCCGTGCTGATCACCCGCGACAAGTCGGGTGACGTGAATGTGCTGTTGAATCTGTGTACGCACAGAGGCATGAGGGTGTCGACCCTTGATGCAGGCAATACCCAGATACACACTTGCATTTACCACGGCTGGGCGTTCCGTCCCAATGGGGCCTTCCTCGGCGCGCCCGTTGAAAAAGAGACGATGCACGGCAAGATGATGACCAAGGAGCAACTGGGCCTGAAGAAGGCACGGGTGACTTTGTATGGCGGACTGATTTTTGCAACTTGGAACATCGACGGTCCGTCTTTCGATGAGTTCCTGGGTGATGCCAAGTGGTACTACGACATTCTCTTCAAGCGCACCGACAAGGGCATGGAGGTGTTGGGTCCACCCCAGCGCTTCACAGTGCGCGCCAACTGGAAGGCAGCGGGCGAGCAATCGGCAGCCGACGGCTACCACACGCTCACGCTGCATCGCTGGCTGGGCGAGGTGGGCAACTACTCGAAGAAGGGTGAGGGCGAAGGCGGCGGAGGCGATTTGAGTCCCGAGATGTACGGCGTCGAGGTGAGCTCGCCACACGGTCACGCGCTTCGGTGCATCGACTTGGGTCGAAAAATCCGCCGAATGACCGGACTGGACCCCGATGTGCTGAGTGTCGAAGAAAAGCTCAACGCGCTGCCGCCCGCAGGTATGACCAAGGACATGGTCGGGCAGCTCCCCCGCAACCTCACACCTGAACAGTTGCAGGTGCAGACCAGCATGCCTCCCCAGGTCGGCGGCATTTTTCCGAACGTGTTGTTTGGTTTTGTTTACATCCCTCAGGCGGACGGTACTGTAGTGGGTTCCATGACCATGCACGCCTATGTCCCTAAAGGTCCCGACAAGCTGGAGTTTGTGAACTGGATATTTGCGGAGAAGGATGCACCGCAAGAGTTGAGAGACAAGATGCTCAAGCAGACGATCCAATTGTTTGGCACCTCTGGCATGGTCGAGCAAGACGACTCCGATACTTGGCCCCACATGACCTTGGCGGCCAAAGGCGCCCAGGGCAAGAAGATGACCCTGAAATACCAAGCGGCCTACGAAACTGGGGCACCCAAGGGTTGGCCAGGTCCTGGCATCGTCAACGAGGGCTTCACCAAAGACGACACGCAATGGCATTGGTGGATGTATTGGCGCCAACTCATGAGCGGCGCTGCCTGAGCTATTTTCCAACCCAATACACCCATTTCGGAGACACCCATGAGTGAAACCCAAGGTACCCTGGTGCCCATTGGATCGCCTGTTTACAACCAGGTTCTCCAATTTTTGTACACCGAAGCGCGGTTGCTCGACGAA
The DNA here is from genome assembly GCA_964396895.1 of uncultured Hydrogenophaga sp. Taxonomy (GTDB): domain Bacteria; phylum Pseudomonadota; class Gammaproteobacteria; order Burkholderiales; family Burkholderiaceae_C; genus UBA2334. Next base: position 7,805 of record CAYNGJ010000026.1, read on the forward strand.
ATTCGCCTCAAGGAATGGGGCGAGACGCTGGCACCAGACCTGATCTACAACGCGCCGCTGCGAGAAACTCGGCCCGTCAGCCAGCAGGCGGCGTCGGTGGTGCGGACCATGCAGCACTTTCACGACGATTGGCGTTCCGTGATGGGCCGCATTGTTCGACTCACGGGCACCAAGAGCGCGTGGGCAGAAGATCCCCCCTCACGCACGCGGCGGCTGGTGACCAACGTCATGGTGGAAGCCAGCGACCAACCTGGCGAGTACGTGGTCCGAAGCTACCTGCTGGTCACCCGCAGCCGATTCAACTTCGATGAATTTGATCTGATCAGCGCCGAGCGACGAGATGTGTTGCGGGTCGATGGCGAGAGCTTCAAGTTGGCACGTCGCGAGATACTGCTGGACCAGGCGGTACTGGGCACCCCGAACCTGGCTATTTTTCTTTGATGGAGGCGGGGGTTTTCAGGTTTTGAAGGCCATCCAGTCGCTGTCGTTTTGGCAGAGCTGGCCGGGTTGCCAGGTGAAGTTCCAGGTCGACCCCACTTGGCGAAGTGCCAAGGGGGCTCTTTCGGGTTGTTGCGCGTAGCAGGCACCGGTGGACTTTGCGTGCTTTTGTGCGTCCAGAGGGTGATTTTTGCCCAGTGAAATCACCGCACAGCGCCTAAGCACCAGGGTGGCTTCGGCCATGTCTTGGCTGAGGTGGGTCAATGCCCAGCGGGCCATGCCTTGGCGCAGCTCTACGCCGGTGTAGGGCGCGGGTCCAAGGATGTTCAGGTCCTGCACATCCCAAGCCAGCAAGCGGGTGCCATCGCGTTCCAGCGTTGCCAGCGTGCGTCCGTTGACTCGCAACGGTACTTCAATGTCGTAGCGTCGTTGCGGCACTGAGCGTGCAGCTGCGGCTGCGAGCAGACCGCTGAGTTCCAACAGATGCGTGCATTGTTGGCTGGGATCGACCAGCCGCATCACGGCGTGCGCACTCGCTTCCAGGGTTGATCCCACCAGCAAATCCAGCCGATCCGTGGCCGACGTGCACAAGCTGTAAGGGTGTCGGGGTGCTTCGCCTTTGAGAGAGGCAATGCGCCCGTTCTGAACCTGCATGTCGACCTTGAAATGATGAAAATCGTCTTCCAGGGCCGCCCGGTACCGGGTGCCGCTCGCCAGGGGATCTGCGGCCAGCAGGATGCGGCGTCGAAATACGGGCATGTGGTGGTCCTCGGGTTTCTACTGAGCCAGAAGCGTGGGAATTGTTCATTTCGCCGCTGACATGGATGGCCTTAAAGTGTACGATAATTCAATTAGTGTTTAATATTTGGAGGCTCTATGAATTTGCTGAAAGACAAGGTGGCATTGATCACCGGTGCCGGTGGTGGTATAGGCCGCGGTGTCGCACGTTGTTTTGCGCGCGAGGGTGCAGCGGTGCTGATTGCCGAGATCGACGCCATGACTGGGGCCGACGCCGAGCGCGAACTCCGGCAAATGGGAGCGCGTGCACTGTATGTTCCCACCGATGTCTTGTGCAAGGAGAGTGTGCAGGCGTCGGTGCAGGCTGCGGTGGACGCATTTGGTGGGCTCGACATACTGGTCAACAACGCTTTCGTACCCTCTGAGAACGTGTTGCTGGAAGACAAGACAGACGAGATGCTGGAGCGAACGTTGACATCCACCGTCTGGGCCAGTTGGTGGGCGATGCGCGCTGCCTTGCCTCACATGCGCAAGCGTGGTGGCGGACGCGTCATCAACTTCACCTCGATCGATGTGGATATTGGTGCCTGGCAGCATGCGGACTACAACACCGCCAAATCGGGCGTGGTGGGGCTCACCCGCAGTGCCGCAGCGGAGTGGGGGCGTTTCAACATTACCTGCAACGCCATCGCACCGACTGCCATGGGTGCAACGTTTCACAAATTGGCCGCAGAAATTCCTGGTTTTGCCGAGCGCTCCGCAGCGGCCAGGCCCCTGGGGCGTTCCGGAGATCCAGAGCTGGATATCGGGCCGGTGGTCGTGTTTCTGGGGTCTGAGATGGCCCGCTTTGTCACTGGCATCACCATGCACGTGGATGGTGGTCTGCATCTGCCAGGCTACAACTCACGCCCGGCCCATGTTCCGGTACGTGAGTATTGATGTACCCAGCGGCGTGCTCAGCGCTTGGTGACCTGAATGCCGCTCGCTTCCTGGTCCCAGGTCGCGGGCGTGCAGCCCTGGTCGCGAAGCTCGTATTTGAGGACGCGTCCCTGGGGATTTTTGGGCAGTGTGTCGCGAAACTCGATGTAGCGTGGCAAAGCGTAATAGGGCACAGCGTCCATCGCCCAGCGAAAGAGTTCTTCGGGGCTCAGAGGCATACCGAGGCGAAGCACGGCGGTCACTTTGACATCGTCTTCCCCCTTGTCGGAGGGCACAGCGTGCACCGCGACTTCGGCAAGAGCGGGATGGCGGGCAAATGCCGCTTCCATCTCGAAGCTGGAAATGTTCTCTCCCCGCCTGCGCAAATAGTCCTTCTTGCGGTCCACAAAATAAAAGAAGCCTTGCTCGTCGAACTTGCCAATGTCCCCGGTGTGCAGCCAAAGGTTGCGCATGATCTTGAGTGTGTCTTCCGGCCGACGCCAGTAGCCCATGAACATGATGTCCGGGCGCAAGGGCCTCACGATGATTTCTCCGGAGGTGCCTGCGGGAACCTCCTTGTCGAGGTCGTCCACAATGCGTACGTCGAACTCGGGAATGCGGGTGCCCGAAGAGCCCGGTGCCGCATACTCACCGCCAACCAACGACGTGATCACCGCCGCTTCCGTGAGTCCATAGCCGTTGCCGCCCACTTGGCGGGCGCCAAAGCGTTCGCGCCAGACCGACTTGACTTCCTCGGTGAACGGGTTGCCGCGAACGGTGTGGATCTGTCCCTTGCACCGCTGTCCCGCTTCGGTATCGGGGGCATTGGCCAACATGGCGCCCATGCTGCCCAGGATGGATGCAATGGTGGCGCCGCTGCGTTCCACTTCAGGCCAAAAATTCGACACCGAAAAACGCGGAACGAAGGCCACGCGCGCACCCACCAATATCGACGCCAACACACCAACGCACATGGCGTTCATGTGGAAGAGCGGCAACGGGGTGATGGTGACATCGTTTTCGTTGGCGGGGCCAGCTCTCAGTTGGAGGCGTGCCAAGTTGCACATGTAGTTGTAACTGATCATGCAGCCCTTGGAGGGGCCGGTCGTTCCCGAGGTGTAAATCAGACAAGCCAGATCCCAAGGGCTGGGCTTGCGTTCGAGAGCACTGTCATCGCTTCCGCGGTGGTCGTCGATCGAGCTCAGAGGCAGCGTGCCACATGTGCGTTCGTTGGTGGCACCACGGGTCAGCACCTGCTTGACCTCGGGCAGACCATCAGAGATGGCTGCAATTCGGTCCACATAGGTGGCCTCGCAAACCACCAGCGCCGCTCCTGCATCGGCAATCTGGTGGCGCAAAAACTCGCCCTTGAGGGCCGTATTGATGGGGACGCTGACAGCGCAAAGCTTGTTGATGGCGAACCAGCACAGTACGGCGTCCACGTTGTTGTCCAGCATGCTCACAACGGTTTGGCCCGGTTGCACGCCCAGTGCAGCAAAGGCGTGAGCCAGGCGGGTAGATTGCTGGTCGATGTCCTTGTAAGTGTGAAACTGCCCGGAAAAATCGAGCAAAACCCGATCAGGGTGGGTGGCCACCGCGCGCTCCAGCGCCGCGATAACCGTATCCTGTGGACCGAGGGACCACGTGTCGGGGTTGCCCATACCTGCCATGTGAAAACTCCATGTCGCGCCAAAAGACGAAAAATTCTGTATTTAGATTGAAATTCTAATTGTAGATTCCCCTGTGAGGGATTCTGGTTAACCCTTAACTTTGCTGAGCTGCAGCAACTTTCACCGACCTTAAGAAAGTATGGAAATGAATCTCAAGAGTGCGAATAGCAAGAACTCTGTCGTTTTGGCTGCCGAAAAGGGCGTCAACTCCAAAGGCAAGGCTGCAGGCAAGGGAGGCAAGGACGTTGGCATGGCCCCTGTCGTGAAGCCAGCGATGGCTGCTCCCGTCGAGGTGACTGAAAAACCTGTGCCTCCCCCTGCATCGGGCGGGGTACGGCGTGTGCGCAGCAACCGTCGCTCTGAGCAAACCATTGCGAATATCTTGTCTGCGACCGAGAACATTGTTCTGGAATCGGGTGCCGAGCGAATTTCGATACTGGATGTCTGCCGGGCCGCCGATGTTTCTCGCGGCACTTTCTACCGCTACTTTGCGTCGCAGGACGAGCTGCTGGATGCCTTCTCGCGCCACAAGCGAGAGCGGTTTCATGTGGCGCTGGCCGAAGCGGTGGAGCCCTACCAAGACCCTGACGAGCGGTTTGCTGCCCTGGTTCGCTACCTAGACCACTACTTGGAACATGGGCGGGCGCGTCGGCTGCTGGTCGTGGCTCCCGAGTACGCGATCAGTTTCTTTCGGCGTATTTTTCACGACTCGGTGGTCAGGTTCCAGGACGTACTGGCTGTGGTGTTTGATGCTTGGGACAAACGCCTTGGCGTAAAGCTCGACAGAGAGTTGGTGTGCGAAATGCTGATTCGCTACGTGCTGAGTGAGCAACTGGTTCCGGGCGACACTGACCGAAAGGCGTTGCCACGACGCATAGGCAGGATGGTGGAGTCCTTGACGATAGGCTCATCCCCACGAGCTAGGCGCTGATCCCTTCGTTACCCCGGGGGCATGGCGCTCATTGGGGTAGCGATGCGGAGCTATGTACAGTCGGAAGGGCCGCCGCGATGCGTGCGAACAGCTGCGCCATCGGAAGTTCGGATGACGGTGCGCGCAACGGATCTTGGTGTGATGAAAAAGCGTCATAAACCAGACCCCATTCCGCATCTGACAGGTGGCGTAGGGCTGCTGGAAATATGGTGGACTCCTCCAGCGACATGTGTTCCCAAATCGCGCCACTGAGCCGTTGAACCGCCGCATTGATCGCGTCTGGCGCACCACCGTCCCCGCGTTCCAGGGAGGACAGAGCGACCGACAACGCGTCAATCAGCACCACTTCCTGGTCGTGTTGCCGCTCCAGCTCATCGAGCGCCGCGTTGTGCTCGTCCGTGTGCTGCCGCAGCAAACGAAAAATAAACGTCTCCTCTTTGGGGTGGTGCAGCTTCGTTGGAAATTCGCGCAGGTATTGCACCATCAGCTGCATCAAGGCCACATCGGGTGCCACGCCGCGGGCGCGTCCATCTCGGCCCAGTTGCTGAAGGCCGGTCAGAACAGCAGCGATGGCCCGATGTTCACCGGAAACGATGGCCAATGCGCGGGTGGCGTTGGCAAGGACATCGTTCGACTGGACGCCGGACACATGGACCGGCAGGTTGGAAATTTGCAAAAGTCGATGGGTGGCACTGCTGCGAAGCCACCCCCGCAATCCTGGTACGCGTCCATGTGAACTGACAAAAATCAGATCGCAGCCGTGCCGGTGCGCCGCATCCAGAATGGCCTGGGCGGGGTGGTCGCTCACGCTGGCGTCGGTTGAGCAAGCCACGCCGCCCATTTTTCCTGCTGTGGCGGCCTTGAGCAACACGGCATGCGAGGGCGTGTTGCTCTCTACCGTGAATGCCGAGCGGTCCAGCGAGTACAGCATGGCTCCTTCGCCCGTCGCCGTGAGATCGGATGCCGCATGAAAAAACGTGATCTGGGCTCCCAAGGCGCGCGCGAACTCGATGGAGCGCGTCACGGTGGTCGTTCCCAGCGGGGTGTCATCAACAGCGACGAGCAGGTGCTTGTACATATGGGTCTCCACGAAAAACAGTCCAGAAGAGTAACGCCGACACTGGGGGTGTGAGGCTCAGTGTTTTCGATAACTTGAACAGAATCGTGTTTTTTGATTAATATGTCGTTGATGCAGCGCAAATTGTCATCAATAACCCGATGCGCGCAGCTGCTTCTTTGCCGCACCAAACGACATCTGAACAGGCCAAAACGGCCGTGTTTGAACTTGAAGGAACCACCATGTTGATCGACCTCCACGCCCACGCTCCCCTGCCGGGGTACTACAACCAGCATCCGTTTTGGGGGCCTTTTTTTGAGCAACACCCCGATGGGGACGTCAAGCTGCGCGTTGGCCACTGGGTGCTTCGCCTGGGCTCACCCGAGCGCAAGGCGGCGGTTCGCGCCGGCAAAGGTCCGAGCGTCGAGGAGTACATGGCGCGCTGGGCAGACCCCAAAAACCGCCTGAATGGCATGGACGCTGCGGGGCAAAATGTGCAGGTGCTTTCGGTGCCTTCGCATTGCTACATGTACTGGGCCGACCCCGAGTTTTCGGTGCGCTTTGCCACCAAGGTCAACGACATATTGGCCGACTACTGTTCCGCCGCACCCGATCGGCTGATGTTTTGGGCCCACGCGCCGCTGAACGCGCCCCACGATGCCGCCAAGGAAATTCGCCGCGCCTGTACGGAGCTGGGTGCCAAAGGCCTGGTCGCCGGGGGGGCGAACTTTGGCGGGCTGGAGGCGGATTCGCCACAGCTCGATGTGGTCTGGAAAACCATGTGCGACCTGGACCTGCCGATTTTCATTCACGGGTACAACCAGTCGGTCACTTGGGGTATGCAAGCCGACCACGACAAGTACGAAACAACGGCCATCGTGGGCATGAACTACGACGAAACGCGCTTCTTCTGGTACCTGATCAACGGTGGTGTGCTGGACCGCTTCCCCAATCTGAAGGTGTACATCACCCATGGTGGTGGGTACATTCCTTACCAGTTAGGTCGTCTGGCGCAAACCAACCGCAACTTGGACGTGAAGTTCAACAAGAAACCCGTCGAGGAGTACATGAAGAACTTCTGGTTCGACGTGGAGCTCCATGAAGTGCCGATGCGCCAGGCGTTGGTTGACATCATTGGTGCCGACCGGGTTCTGTACGGAAGCAACTTTGGCGGCAGCGACGCGGTTCGCCATGATCTGACCGATGGACTTCGCCTGTCGGACGATGATCTGCAAAAAATTCGCTGGAAAAATGCGTGCGAACTGCTGCACCTGGATCCAACCAAGCTGGGCCACCCCACGGCCAAGGTCGTGGCATGAAGATCGCACGCTGCTCCGACGGCGGAGTGCCGTTCTGGTCCTTGGTGGACACCGGGCGTGACGAGGTCCGTCCCATCGAAGGGGGCGTTTCCGATTGGGGGCCAGCGCTCACCCGGGGCGAGGGCGTTTCCGCACTCCGATTCACCGGCGCGGCGCGGCCGCTGGCTTCAGTCCGGCTGCTTGCACCCGTAGAAAGGACCAACCGTGTGGTCGTGGCGGGCGCGAACTACGCCAAACACCTGGCCGCTGATTTCGGCATCCAAGGGCACAGCCAACCCATTGCTTTCTTGAAGGCTTTTGGGGCGCTCATTGGGGCGAACGATCCCCTGCGCTACCCCCCCCTGACACAAGAACTGGACCATGAAGTGGAACTGGTGGCCGTAATTGGGGATGCGGTCGATCGCGATGACCCCATCAAAAGCGTGCTGGGCTACACCGTGGGCAACGATGTCAGCTCGCGGGACTTGCAGCGAAGTGGTCCACCCGGAGTGGGGATGGACCTGTTCGCGGCCAAGAGCGGTGACAGAACCACAGGTCTCGGCCCATGGATCGTGACCCGCGATGAATTCCCAGCCGATGGCAAGTTGTCGCTGAGGCTGTTGTTGCGCGTGAACGGAGAACTCCGGCAGGACGGCGATACCGCCGAAATGACCTGGGATGTGGCCGAACTGGTGAAGTTTGTAGACGAACGCTCCAGCTTCGAATGTGGTGACGTCATGTTCACCGGTTCACCTGCAGGAACAGCGCAGGGATCTGGGAAGTTCCTTCGGCCTGGCGACGTGGTTGAGGCAGAAATTCCAGGCATCGGCCTCTTGCGCAACACCGTCACGGTGTCGCCATAAATTTCCAGAAGGACAGGATATGAGCATCACGCAAAACAAAGTGGTCGTCGTTGGTGGCGGCCTGATGGGCACCGGCATAGCCCATGCTTTCGCCAGTTCCGGATTTGCCACCGTACTGGTGGACAGCAATGAGGCCGCCGCCGCCAAGGCGCTCGCCGCCGTGGCCAAAATACTGGACGACGGCGTTCGCCTGGGCAAAGTCGAGGCCGCAGCGGCAGAGGCGGCCAAGTCCCGCCTGACCACGCAAATTGATCTGGCCACGGCGGCGGCCGGTGCGGCCTTGCTGGTGGAAACAGTGACCGAAAACATTGCGGTCAAGAAGCAGGTGGTGTCCACTGCGGCGGCGCACATGCTGCCGGGTGCCATCATCGCCAGCAACACGTCTGCCCTGAGCGTGACGGAAATTGCCACGGCGGTGTCCCACCCTGAACGGGTGGTGGGCATTCACTTCTTCAATCCGGTGCACAAAATGAAGTTGGTGGAGCTGGTGCGCGGCATTGCCACCAGCGACGAGACCGTGGCGAAATCGCGGGAATACAGCGATGCCTTGGGAAAAACGTCCATCATCGTCAATGAGTCGCCCGGTTTGACCACGAGTCGCATGTCGGCCATGGCTGGTAACGAGGCGATGTGGATGCTGCAGGAAGGCGTTGCCACGGCGGAAGACATCGACACCGCGTTGCGCCTGGGCTTCAACCACCCCATGGGTCCTCTGGAATTGGGTGACCTCACCGGTTGGGATACCCGCCTGTCGGTGTTGCGTTACCTGCATGGCACGCTGGGGGACAAGTTCCGCCCCTGTCCGCTGATCATCAAGATGGTGGCTTCCGGCCGCCATGGCCGAAAAACAGGTGCCGGGGTTTACCAATACGATGACAAAGGCCAGCGCATTCCCGGATCGGGCCTGAAAGCGAGCATTCTGTGAGCCGCCCTGATGTGGTGATCGTTGGTGCCGTTCGCACGGCCGTGGGCAAGTTCAAGGGTAGTTTGGCTGGCGTTCGTGCCGATCACCTGGGTGCGGTCGTGCTGGACGAGCTCATCACCCGTTCCGGACTCGAACCAGAGCAGGTGGATGACGTGATCTTCGGTTGCGTCACCCAGGTGGGAGAGCAGTCGGCCAACATTGCGCGCACAGCCTTGCTCGGCGCGGGTTGGCCCTGCACGATTCCTGGACTGACCATCGACCGCAAATGCGGCTCGGGAGAAGAGGCGGTACACGTGGCGGCAGGGCTGATTGCCTTTGGATCGGCCGACGTGGTGGTGGCCGGAGGCGCCGAAAACATGAGCCGGGTGCCCATGGGCAGCAACCGGAGCATCCACGGCGAGGCCTTTGGCTGGATGGCCGCCGACCGGTACGAGCTGACGGGGCAGGGCGAAGCGGCCGAGCGGCTGTGCGACCAATGGGGTCTGCGTCGGGAGGAGCTCGATGCCTTTGCCGTCGAAAGCCACCGCCGCGCAGCTGCCGCAGCCGAGGCGGGCCATTTTCGCAAGGAGATCGTTGCGGTGCCCGTGGCCCACGTGCGGGAGCGAAGTGTTGAGGGCGATGCTCCAGTGTTTTCGGTGGATGAAACCATTCGTCCCGGAACCCTGGCCGAGAAGTTGGCAACGCTCAAGACCAGTTTCCGAACCGACGGGCGTCTGACGGCGGGTAATTCTTCTCAGATTTCCGATGGGGCAGCGGCGCTTCTGCTCATGTCGTCGGCCAAGGCCGAGGTGTTGGGTCTCACGCCCCGTGCCCGGATTCGTGCCATGACCACGGTGGGCTCCGACCCCACGTTGATGCTGACCGGGCCTATTGCGGCCACCCGTAAAGTATTGGCGCAGGCGAGCTTGACGCTGGACGACATCGACCTCTTTGAAATCAACGAAGCTTTCGCATCGGTACCCCTGGTGTGGATGAAAGAGTTGGGCCAGTCGGCAGAACGGTTGAATGTCAACGGAGGGGCCATTGCACTTGGACATCCTTTGGGGGCTAGTGGCTCGCGTATCATGACATCTATGCTACATGAATTGGAGCGACGAGGTGGTCGGTACGCTTTGCAGGCCATTTGCTGTGCCGGGGGCATGGGAACAGCGACGCTGATTGAGCGCCTGTAGCATGGCCCGTCTCCCGCTGGTGCCGACAGGCGCATTTCCGCATTCCCTTGCCGAGGCCGTTCAGCGCGGGGTTGAAACGCGCATGCTCAGCTCCACGGTACCCGTTCAGGTGTGGGCCCACCGACCAAAGGCCGCTTTGGCGTGGTTGGCGCTGCTGGACCAGTTCCACAACCATGGGCTGTTGGACGCGCGACTTCGAGAGCTGGTGCGCTTGCGCATTGCAAGCATCACCCAGTGCCAGGCTTGTCAACTGGCGCGCAAGAGCGACTGCGTTGACGAGCAAGACATTGAAGCCCTCAACTGCTTGCAAGCCGACAGCGCGTTCTTCGCGCCAGCCGAGCGGGCCGCCTTGACCTATGCCCAATTGTTTGCGACAGACCCGCATGCTGTGGACGCGCAGCACTTTGCTGCTTTGGAGCTGCATTTTTCGACAGCGGAAGTCGTCGAATTGCAAATGTTCTGCGCGCTGATGCTGGCAGGCGGTCGCATGACTTTGGTTCAACAAGCCTACGAGGAGCAACCTCAGTGAATACATCGATTTTTGACATTTCTCTTCAAGGCCTGGACGGCTCAGAAACCAGCCTCGCCGCCTATCAGGGGCAGGTGATGCTGGTGGTCAATGTGGCGTCCAAATGCGGGCTCACACCACAGTACACCGGACTGCAGGCCTTGCACGACCGATTTGCTTTGCGGGGCCTGCGGGTATTGGGCTTCCCTTGCAACGACTTTGCGGGCCAGGAGCCCGGAAGTGAGGACGAGATTCGCGATTTTTGCGACACCAACTACCACGTGAGCTTTCCCTTGTTTGCAAAAGTGCGGATCAACAGCGAGCCCAGGCACCCGTTGTATGCCACCTTGATTGCTGCGCAGCCCCATGCCGTGGCGTCAGGCAACTCGCTGCTGCGCGACACCTTGACCAAGCATCAACTGCTGCCCAACAAAGAGACCGACGTGATTTGGAATTTTGAAAAATTTCTGATTGGTCGCGATGGCACCGTCGTCGTTCGCTTTGCGCCCGACGTGGCCCCCGACGACGCACAGCTGATTTCGGCCATAGAGCGTGCCCTCGGTTGATTCCACTGTAAGCGACGCTCCGACCGGTGCCCGGCGGACATTGCCCGCACTGGTTGCCGCCCAAGTGGGGTTGCACGGCTGCCTGAACGGCATGCGCATGGCCGTGCCGCTGCTGGCCATGCGCGAGGCGCAAAGCGCGGCTGTCATCGGCTTGCTGCTGGCCATGTTCGCCGCATTTCCTTTTGTGCTGGCCATACCCATCGGCCGACTGGTTGACCGGCGTGGCTACCACCTGCCGGTGCGCCTGGGTGCCACATTGGCTCTTTCAGGAGCGGCGGTGGCTGCGTTCAGTTCCCAGGTCTGGGCACTGGGCGTTGCTGCGGCCCTGGTGGGCGCAGGTTCGGCAATGGGCATGATTGCCTTGCAACGCACCGCTGGTCGGCTGGCGCGTAGTGAGGCTCAGCGGCTGAGGATTTTCAGCTGGGTAGCGCTCGCCCCCTCCATCGCCACGTTCGTTGGGCCAATGGCTGCTGGCCTGTGGATAGACCACCTGGGGTTTCGGGCGGCCTTTGTCGGTCTGGCGCTGTTTCCATTGGCCACCTGGCTGGCCACCCTGTGGGTGCCCCAGGAAGCACCCAGGGCAGTACCGACATCAGCCCCGCGGCAACAAAAGGCGTGGGATTTGCTGGCGGACCCGGCACTTCGTCGCCTCTTCTTCATCAATTGGCTGATTGCCGCTTGCTGGGATGCACACGCATTCGCCTTGCCCATCCTGGGCCATGAACGAGGGTTGAGCGCATCCGCCATTGCCTCGGTGTTGGCCGCCTATGCCGTCACGTCGGCATCTGTGCGCCTGGCAATTCCGTTGCTGGCAGAACGGCTTCAACCCCGGTGGGTAATGACCGGTGCGCTGGCCTTGACCGCATCGGTCTTTCTCCTCTACCCGTGGTTGGACAGTGCATGGGCGATGGCCGTTTGTGCGGGCACCATGGGGCTGGGGCTGGGGGCCATCCAACCGGCGGTCATGTCCAGTCTCCACACCTTTGCACCAGCCGATCGCCAGGGCGAGGCGCTGGGTTTGCGCTCCACCGTGATCCATTTTTCGACGTTGGTGATGCCCTTGAGTTTTGGCACCGTTGGCGCTGCGCTGGGTGTGGCACCGGTGTTTTGGATCACCGGCGTCGCGTTGTCTGCGGGCGCCTGGTCCGCTTTTGGATTGCCTTCCAGGGCCCCGCACGCCGGACAGGCGGGACGGACCCACCGATGACCTGCCTCTCGCCACCTGAACGGAAAGTCCTGCCATGTTGACGCTGTACCACGCACCCGGTTCCAATTCAGCGCGAATTCTTTGGCTGCTCGAAGAGCTGGGTGCCGAACGGGAGATCGTGGTGGTGAAGATGCCTCGCGACGATGGCAGCAATGCCGACCCGCGCAATCCGCATCCGCACGGTTTCACCCCGGCGCTCGGCCACAACGGTGCCCTGGTGTCCGAGACGGCGGCCATTGCGCTATACGTCACCGATTTGCATCCCCATGCCGAGGTTGGTGTCCCTTTGGGTCATCCACTGCGAGGGGCCTACCTCACCTGGCTGTTTTACCAAGTGGGGTTGACCGAACCACTGGTATACATGAAGGGACGGGGCCAATTGGTGCACGACCCTGCCATGGGTGGCTTGAATGTGTCGATGATGCAGCACATCCGACAAACGCTACAGGACGGCCCGTATCTGCTGAGGCAACGCTTCACAGCGGCAGACATTCTGTTCATGAGCCTGTTTGAGTTGGCGAGACCGCTTCTGGGCGCATGTCCCGTCATTGACGCTTACCTGGTTCGGGCCGATAGGCCTGCCCGACGGCGAGCCCTGGTGCGGGATCTCTGATGGTTGGTGACTTGACCAACGCTGCTACGGGCGAAGAAATTCACCAACCTGGAGCTCCCCTTTGATCTCCCGACCTGTTGTACTGGTCACGGGTGGCGCACGCCGCATCGGACGCACCATATCGCTGGACCTTGCCGCTGCCGGATGGGATGTTGCGTTCAGTTTTCTCCATTCTGAGGCGGAGGCGCAGGACACATTGAGGGAGCTTCGACGAAGCTCAGAGCAGGCGCAAGCCCTCCATGCCGATCTGAGCAACGAGGCGAGTTGCCGTGCGCTGATTCCCGAAGTGGTGAAGCGTTTTGGCCGCATCGATGCGGTGGTGAACAACGCCTCTGCTTTTGAGTACGACAACGCTGAGACCTGCGGGCTTGCATCTATGGAGCTGCACTGGCGAGCCAACACCGCACCAGCCATCTTTCTGGCGCAGGATCTGTACCAACACTTGGATGGCACAGGACGGAAGGGGTGTGTGGTGAATCTGCTTGATCAAAAACTCTGGAATCCCAATCCGGACTACTTCTCTTACACCCTGTCCAAGGTGGCCCTGGAGGCTGCAACCAGAATGTTGGCCATGGCCATGGCACCGCGTTTGCGGGTGTGCGGTGTGGCTCCAGGGTTGACGCTTCTGTCTGGCAGCATGAACGACCAGGAGTTTGAGACTGGGCGGCAGCTCAATCCGCTCGTTCGCAACTCGACACCCGAAGACATCGCCAGCGCTGTGCGCTTCTTGTTGGGTTCCCATGCCATGACGGGGTCAACGATCCTGGTGGACGGCGGGCAGCACCTGTCACGCCAGACGCGCGATGTGATGTTTCTGGCACGCAACATGGAGTCCCGCTGATATGTTCCCCACGCTGTTGAGTCTCACACTGGCACACTGTCGGCGCCTGTTCCTGCGCAACCACGAGGTGAGCATGGGCATTGGAGCGCACTCCTTTGAAAGAGGGCGCTCGCAGCGCGTGCGAATCAATGTGGATCTGTATGTGCCACTTTCCCACAGCACACCGCTGGGCGATGAGCTGGCCGAGGTGGTGGACTACGATTTCGTGCGTGAGGTGGTCCGTGAGAGGGTGGCGCGGGGACACATTCAATTGCAGGAAACACTGGCGGACGATTTGCTCAAGGTCTTGTTGGCTCATCCCCAGGTGTTGGCCGCACGTGTGTCAACTGAAAAGCCCGATGTTTACCCCGACTGCGAAGCGGTGGGCGTTGAGGTTTTCGGGTTCAAACCCAGCCACCAGCTGGTTGCATAGCGGGCAGCGCCCAACACTCAGGGCGAGGGCCGATTTTCCAGGGTAGTGCCGCGGGTCCACTGCAGAAGCAGCAGGCTGGCAACCGCCGACGCCACCAATGCAGAATTCACCGAGGTGTGCTCCGCAACCGAGCCCCACAGCACTGCGCCTCCTGCGCTGCCGCCCATGATGCTCATCTGGTAGATCGCCATGCCGCGAGCGCGCAGTTGGGAGGGCAATACCAGCTGGGTCGCCATGGTGAGGGTGTTGGCCACGCACAGCCAGACCGCTCCAGACAGGGCGAGTGCAGGAGCCAGCGTCCAAGGGGTGGGGGCCCAGACGGCACCAAAGGTGGCCAGCGCGTGCAACCACACGCCTGCATCGAGGATGCGGTTGCGCGCAGCCATGGCCGGCAGCCGGGGCAGGACCATGGCGGCAAGAACAGCCCCCGCACCCATGACCGCGAGCAGGGCGGTGTAGGTGGTTTCGTCGGCACCTATGCCTTTGGCAACCAAGGGCAGCAAGGCCACCAGCGCCACCGCTTGGGCAAAAAATACGAAGGCACGAAACAACACTGCGCGCAGGATGGGAGAGGATTTGGCGTGGCCCACGCCATCGCGCATGGCCTGCAGCAGTGGGGTGCGCCGCACCGGGACCTCGTGTGCCGGAATGGGCGCCCGCCAGATCAGCACGCCAGCCAAAACAGAAAGCACCGCATTGCATGCAAAAACGGTGGCTGCGCCTTGCCAGGCCAACACAACGCCTGCCACGATGGGCCCCAGCACTCGGGTGAGGTTGATGGCCAGGGCATTCAGGGTGAGGGCCGGGGACAGCAGGCGGCGCTCGACCAAGTCGGGTACCAGGGCCGAAAACACCGGAAACCGGAATGCCAGTCCGACGCCGTTGAGCAGGCAGAGCACCAACAGCGTTCCCGGCGTCAGGGCATCGGTGCCTGCGAGAACCGCCAGCGCAGCAGCCACCACGGCGATCCAGGCTTGGGCCACGGCCAAAAAGCGTCTGCGGTTGAGCAAATCGGCCAGCGCCCCACTGGCCAGCCCCAAAACAAAGAGGGGCAGCGTACCTGCCGCCTGAACCCAAGCCACCCAGGAAGGACTCTCCGTCAGCTGGGTCATGCGCCATGCAGCGGTTACTTCGTGCATCCACATAGTCATGTTGCCCGACAGCCAGGCCAGCCACAGGTACCTAAAACCCACACTGCGGAAAGGTTCAAGCAGAGAGTCGTAGGGGGTGGGGCGCATCAGGGGGGGCTGTTGGGACAGCGAGGTGAGGACATCGGATTCAGGTGGCCTTGGCCCTGGCCATGTCGACGAGGTCGGCCATGGTGGGGTTGTGGGCCAGCATGCCGCCGTCGGCGATGTAGGTCTGCCCATTGATGTAGCGCGCCTCGCTGGAGGCCAGAAAACAGACCAAGGCGGCGATGTCTTCGGGCTCGCCGAACTCGGGAACCAGCAAGTGGCGTTGCATCACGGCAATCACACTGGCGGCGGCACCTCGCGTGCCGGGTGTCAACACCAGGCCAGGTGCCACGGCGTTGCAGCGTATGCCCTGTGCACCGTGGTGGGTGGCAATCTGGCGGGTCAGGCCAATGATGGCCGCCTTGGAAACGCTGTAGGCCATGCGCGTGATGTCGCCGGAGAAGCCCCCTGTCGATGCCGTGTTCACAATGGCCCCACCCCCTTGGGCGAGCATGGTCGGCAGGGCGTACTTGCAGCCGGCCAGATAGCCCCGCAAATTCACGGCCATGACCTGATCCCAGACTTCGAATTCAATGTCAATGGCGTTCTTATCTTTGGCGTGGATGGCCGGCGAACTCAAGGCTGCGTTGTTGTGCAGCACATCCAGGCGCCTGAACCGTTCCACCGTGCCCTGAACGAGTTGCTGGATGCTGCGCACATCTGCTGCGTCAAAGGCTTGAGCGCTGGCGTGGGGGCCCAGCTCCGATGCCAATGTCTGGGCCCTCTCGACGTTGACGTCGGCCACGACCACCGTCGCGCCTTCGGCAACGAGGCGCCTACAGGTGGCTTCACCAATGCCAGAGGCGCCACCGGTGACGATGGCAACCTGTCCCGTGAAACGCCCCTCATGGGGACCGGGGAGTGGGGGCTTGTTCATGGCGCGGTCTCGGTCGGTTTGGCGGCGAAACCGCGGAATTGATCCAAATTCAGGGCTGTGTCTTCGGGGGGCTGCAGGAAATAGCGCACATGCAGGGTTCCAGGGCCGAAGCGGTAGTGTTCGATGCTTTCGATCACCTGGTGGGTGCCCACAATGCAGTTGCGGTGGTGCACGGCAACGTCGTTGCCGTTGGCGATGGTGCACACCACCTCCAGCCGAAACTGGGCGTTGTGCTTGTCGTACATCTCCTCGATGACCAGCCAGCCATCGGCCTGCTGGGCACGACCCACGTATTCGATGTCCAGCGAGGCGGGGGCCACTTCGCGGTAAAGCGCCAGCAAGCCCGCTTTGTCGTGTTCATTCCAGCAGCGGACCTGGCCGCTCATGAAACGTTCAATCTGCTCAGAGTTGATCTGGGACATGGTCGTTGCTTTCGGTGAAATAACTCAGGTCGCCGACCAGAGGTCGGGTAGACCGGGATTGGTGGCTGCAATGAATTTTTGGAGTTGCAGCTTCAGCAAGGTGCCTTCGTCGCAGCTCCAGCGAGACAACAGGTCGACTTCATGGGCCTTCGCTGAGGCCAACAGGTGCAGCGAGCGGTCGCGCCCGTTGTCGGTCAGATGCCAGGCGCCGCCGACCTCCTGGTGAACCCACCCCTTGACTTGCATGGTTTGCAGCAACGGAAGCAAGGGCTCATCAACGACGTAACCTACTGAGGCCTCCAGATCGCTGGTGCGTACCCCATCCTGTGCGGTCAATGCCGCTGCGACGGTCCATTGGCCATCGGTGAGCCCGGCTGCTCGGGCTTTTTCACGCACGCCCTGGTGGAACTGAAAGTAGGCCCGCCCCAACAGGTATCCCAGCAAGTCCTCGTCCAATCCGCCGCCTACGCGCGCACTGCGGGCAGCCGGGAGACCAGGGTCGCGTTGGGCTGCCAAGGCGTAGCGGCCAGCATGAAACACCAAGGGCGCGCGATCCGTGTGGTCGAAGGCGGCCACCTCTCCGACAAAAATGAGGTGATCCCCTCCCTCGTGCTGAAACAAGCTCTTGCACTGGAAGCGGGCGGCGCAGCCGGTCAGGAGGGGAACATCGCCCACCCCGCAGTCTATGTCCAGACCACTGAACTTGTCGGTGCCGGAGCGAGCGAAGCGGCCGGACAATGCCTCCTGATCAGCCGCCAGCACATGGACTGCCCAATGGTTGCACTGGCTGAAGACCGGTAGGCTGTGTGACTTCTTCGCCAGACTCCAAAGCACCATGGGGGGGTCGAGTGAAACCGAGTTGAAGCTGTTGGCCGTCAGGCCAACGGGCGTGCCATCGTCGGCACGCGCCGTGATCACGGTGACACCGGTGGCGAATGTGCCCAACGCGGCCCGAAAGGCCTTGGGGTCCAGGGCCGGTGCAGAGTTGACTTCCACCATGACGCTTTCAGGGCTGGAGGATGAAGTAACGAACCGTCACCTGGCCGCCGTCGAAGGTGTACATCTCAATGGTTTCAATGGCCACGGCCGTGCCCCGGACCTTGTTCCGGTTGTGGCAGGCGGCTTCGTTGCCGTTGACGATCATGGTCACTTCCTCGATCTCGATCTTGGCGCTTTGCTGCGTCCACATGCCTTCCAGCACCGGCCAACCGTCGGTCAGGGGGCGTTGACCCACGTACTCAATCTTCAGCCCCTTGGGCGCCGCTGTGCGGTAGGCCGAGAAAAAGCCGTCTTTGTCGCCTGCATTCCAGGCCTGAACCTGGCTGTGCAGGAATTGTTCTATGGCTGCTTTGTCCATGTGTGTTGTCTCCTCAGGTTTCAGTGCCCCGCACATTGCGTGCGGTGCCGTTGCGTTTGTCGCTTTCACCCCAAGCCATCCAGCGGTCGGGCACTCGCGTGTCGCCCACGCGGCGCCACCGGCCCTCTTGCTGGGCCGTGATGGGAAAACCACCCACAAAGTCGACCATGCGGCCCTTGGGATCGGGCAGGAACTCCCATTCCTCATCGCCGTCCAGCACGAGGTGCGCCGCTTCGGCAAACCAGCCGTCCTTTTCATGGCGCACCGTGCCCTCAGTGTCTGTGGTGCAGCGAACTTCGCCTTTTTCATTCTGAAAAATGGCATAGCCCAGCTTGTCGTGGCCCACCAGAAAGGACCCCACGTCCCAGGTGCCGTCTTTGTAAATCGTGGCGAAGTTCCACCAGATGACGTGCATCTTGTTGTTGACCACCAGGTCTTTGTGCATGTGGATTGCAGCACCTTCAGCCATCCAAGCCTGGTCCAGGGAAATCATGCCCTTGACCTTCCGGCCCTCGCAGATGCCTTGCACGTCGTAGAGTTGCGCCACATAAAAGGTCCCCCAGTCCACGCCCGGCAGGTACCACTGCATGCCATTCCCGATCAGCCGTCCCGTGAGCTCGAAGAGCCCGTCCTCTTTCCAGCTGAAGTCGGTGCCGGATGCGGTCAGGCGCCACGCCTGACCGGTGTCTTCCGGGTGGCTGGACCACCAGGCGATGTCACCCTCCAAGCCCCGTGCAGGGAACATGGTGAGCGCCCTGGGCGCAATCTTTGCCTTGTCAATCCGGATGTTTTCACCATCCAACCGCGTGCTCTGGTAAATGAACTTGGTTGGGTTGGGGGTGCTTCCGGGTGCGTTGAGGGCCCGCACCATGGAGTAAATGTGGCCCTCTTCGTCTCGCACGCTGCCAAATGGCATGTGCTTGGTGAGCTTGAGGCCAAAATGATCGCGCAAATCCGCAAGCTTGGCGCCACTGACCTTTTGTGGTCCGACCAGGCACTGGTAGCTGAAGTCGGCGCGTTCGGGAATCGTGTCAAAGGTTCGCATGGTCCGGTGTCCTCACTCAATCCCAGATCACGTGCACGCTCTTCGCGCCGCGCAGGTGGGCCCCTTCGATGGTGGGCGCTGGCATATCCGGGTCCAGGCGCACATTGGGGAACAGGTCCAGAATGCCGTTGATGGCACAGTTCAACTCGAGCTTGGCCACGAACTGGCCAATGCACATGTGTGGTCCGAAGCCGAAGCCGAACGAGGGTTTCTGGCGGCGGTCGATGTCGAATACATCGGGGTTCTCGAAGGCTGCCTCATCGCGGTTGGCCGCTGCCACCATGCACTGTACGAACGACCCCTTGGGTATGGTGACGTCACCGATTTGAACGTCTGTCGAGGTCTCACGGACCTTGAACGTGGATGAAGGCTCGAAGCGAACGGCTTCGTCGATCAGCTTGGGTACCAGGTTGCGGTCGTTGCGCACCCGATCCAGCAGGCCGGGGACGGTCAGCAGGAAAGTCATGGCGGCGCTGAAGGTGCGTGTGGTGGTTTCCCCAGCGGCAGGCAACAACGAGCGGGCGAAAGTCGCGACCTCGTGGTCATCCAACTGGTGTCCTTCGTACTCGGCGTTCATCAGGCGGGTGATCAGGTCGTCGCCTGTGGCCCCGTCTGCCCTGCGCAGCTTGACTTGTTCCATGAGCGCGTCGTAGAGGCTCTTCACGGCAATGGCCGCAATTTTGCGACCCTCTTCGGCTTTGGCCTTGTCCAATTGGTTGGCAGCCAACATGGACAGCGCCCAGGTGGCGTATTGGTTGTACCGATCGGGTTGGTCCTCGGGGAACCCTACCAGCGCATACATGGCGCGCACGGGAAAGTGCAGGCCCATTTCCATGAGGTCGGCCTTTTTGTTGGGCACCAGGGGTTTCAGGAAGTCTTCACGCGCCACCCGGTCGATCTTCGGACGCCATTTGTTCACGTTCTCCGGCATGAAGGCGGGCTGCAGCAGTGCACGCACCTTGCGGTGGGCTTCACCGTCCATGCCCAGAATCATCAGGCCGTCCCACACCTTGCCCATCCCTTCGAGGATGAATCCGCTGGTGAAGGAGTTGGCGTCCTTCAGGACGTTCATCACATCCTGGTACTGAAACACCGCGTAGGTCGTTCGCTTTTGAAGTCCAGCATTGGTCGGAACGCCGAGAAATTTCGCGATGAAGTCGCCCTCGTAAACGCGCGTGGTCTTGCGCATTTCTCGGCAGGCTGCGTACAAGTCGTCGGTCTTTCCGCGGTAGAGGTCGGAGACGCTGGAATAAGCCGCTTCGAGCTTTTGCGCGTTCTCTGTACTGGTTTTGGTGGTGGCGTTCATGGGGCGTCTCCTTCAAGGTTGCAAATGGGTTTCGATGGCAGGAATGGGTGCTAGGGTGGCACCCCCGTCCACCAGCAGCGAGCTGCCGGTGATGTAGGCGGCGTCTTTAGAGGCGAGAAACAAGACGGCAGACGCGATTTCGCTGGGCAAACCGGCCCGGGGTACTGGGAAGTTCCGAGTCAAGCTTGTTGTGACCTCGTCTGCCAGGTGTTCACGCATGCGGTCCGAGAGGATCAGTCCGGGTTCCACGACATTGACCAGAACACCTTGGGGTCCGATTTCCCGGGCCAAGGTCCGGGCAAAGGCATTCATGTAGGCCTTGCTGGCGCCGTAGGGTGCCAAACCAGGGGTGTGACTGCGGTTGCCTTCACCCGAGGAAATGAAGATCAAGCGGCCCTTGTCTGTGGCTTTGGACAGGGCTGGCAGGGCGTCTTTGGTCAGCCAGAACAACGACTGGATGTTGGCGTTGACTTGATTTTCAAATACCGCATCGGGCATGTCGGATACCTTGCCGATGGCTGCATCTGCGGCGCAATGCACCAGGATGTCCAGGCTGCCGAAGCCCGCGAGGGCTCCGTTGATCATGGCCTGAACGTCGGCGCGTTGGCCAACGTCACCCGGCTGCAGACGGGCTCGCTCGCCTCGCTGCACGATGGTGTCGACCACGGCCTGGCCATGAGCGGCGGTGCGCGCCTGAACGACGACTTGGGCACCCTCGGCAGCGAATGCCAGGGCGATGGCCTTGCCAATGCCTCGTCCCGCCCCGGTGATCAGGACCACTTTGTCAAGGAAACGTTGTTGGCTGCTCATGACAGTGCCACTCGGTTCAATGAAAGAGGCGAACATGCAACGCCCCATCATTCAGGTGGTACACCTCGATGCCGCTGGAGAGGGTTTGCTCACTCGACCAGAGGTTGCGAAAGTAGCAAGCAGCGTCGCTGCCATTGACAATGCATTCAAAGAGCTGCAGTTTGACCTTGGTGTTGTACGTTATCCACATTTGCTCCAGACCGGCCCAGGCCGCGTCGTCGGCCAGCGTTTGTTTGGCCACGTATTCGATGGTCAAACTCTTGGCAGCCACGTTGCGATAAAGGGAGAAGAAGTCGGCCTTGCGGCCTGTGTTCCAGAGGGCGACTTGTTGGAACACAAAGTCTCGGAGCGCTTGCTCTGCTGCGGAGGGGGTGGTGGTATCTCTCATGTGGAACTCACTTCAGATAGCGTTTGACGCGACCGGCGGCGATTCGGCCAGGAATGCCGTTGATGCCGCCCCCGGGGTGGACGCCAGCACCACCAAAAAAGAGACCCTTAACCGGCAACGTATCGCCACCCAGTCCAAAGGCCGGTCTCATCAGGCCTGTGCGTGAAGCGCCTGTGTCAATGTGCACGACACAGCCATTGGGTACGTTCAAGCGGCGGGCGAAGTCGGGGGCTGCTTCGGCGCGGCGTCCGATCTCCAGCGACTTGAGGCCTGGCAGGTAGGCCTCCGTCTGGTCCAGCACCATCTGTGTCACGTCGGAACGGATGGCATCCCAACCGTCTCGCGGTTCGAGCGGCATGGCGATCGGGTAGAGGTAGACAATGTCCTGGCCGTCCGGGGCCTGAGAGGGATCGACCGCACTGGGCGCGGTCGCCCACAGGTAAGGCATTTTGGACACTTCGCCACGGGCTGCGCATTTGAAGTTGTCGAGTACCGCTTCCACCGTGCCGATCAACAGCACGCTCTTGCGAATGCTCAAGCCGTCGGTGCGCTGGCCTTCGTGGCGGCTTGCCCGCACCTGCCCACTGAGTGCAACGTCGATTTTCATGGGTGAACCGCCATGTCCGTTGGCGGGAGCCAGATCAATGCGCGTCAGGTAGCGGCGTTCAACGGCACCCGGCGTCACCATGTGCAGCGCCACTTTGGGGTGGATTGCTGCGATCACGCTGCGCGATGTCAGTGTTTCGCCGCCGGCCAGTCGGACACCTTGGGTCTTTCCGTTGGCGACTAGAATTTCAGCGACTGGGGCATTCAGTCGAATTTCACCGCCCAGCGCCGTCAGGCGGGCTCCCAATGCGTCGGACAGTGTCTGCATGCCGCCCACGGCGCGACCCAGGCCAAAGCGTTGTATGAAGCCCAGCAGGGCAAAGTAGACACCTGTTGCTTCACCAGTGATCGGTCCGGCCGCGCCCAACAGGCAGCACAGTGCGGACTGCGTGACCGGGTGTTCGAACCGTTCCATGATGGAGGTGTATGCGGGGCTGCCTATCAATCCCATCAGCTCTGGCTTCAGATGTCGGTTCTTGATCAATACCTTGAGCGCTTGCCATTTAGCACCCCAATTCCGTTGCGATGGATCCACCCGCATCATGGGGATGGCCAGGTCGATGAAGGCGTTCACCAGTTGCATCAGGGCCAAAAATTCGGTGGCATCCGCCTCGCTGAAGCGGCGAATCTCGGCGGCTGTCTGTTCTGCACTGCGGCCAAACACCAACGAGCTGCCATCCGGGTGCAGGTAGACATAGCCTGGGTCCATCTCGGTCTGCCGAAAACCGTGGCGTTCCAGTTGCAGCTCCTGCGCCATCATGGGGTGGACGCGCAAGGACATCAGGTCCAGGGCGCAGGGGTGTACCAGGTGGTTGGGTGCCTCCGGGATGAGGTAGCCAGACGATGCCATGCCGCCCACCTTGGCAAGGGACTCCAGAACAATGACTTTGCGGCCTTCTGCCGCGAGGTAACAGGCCGCAGCCAGGCCATTGTGACCGGCACCAATGATGATGGTGTCGCAGGGGGTGGTGGTGTTCATGTGGTTTCCAGAAAAAAGCGGTCAACTCAAACGGGGTGGACTGGCTTCCACCAGTGAAGGTCGTGGGAAGCTGCCTGCAGCTGTTGCCATGCCGTGGCCACCGCGGTGCGGGCGGCCGATGCCTTCATGCCCAGACCCAAAAGAATCATGACCACGGCTTCCCGGATGAACGCGCCGTCCAGCTGACCTGTGCGGGAGATGCGCCGAGCGCTTTCCACGCTGGTGCCAATCACCAGATCGAAAGCGGCCTCTATGGACGTGAAGTGAAAGGTGCCCTGATCGCGCCCGTAGTTCAGGCTGCGGTACACCAGCAACCGCCTGGGGTCGTCACCGCTGATGCGGTCAACCATGTCGGCGCGTGAAATGATCACGCCGTGCGCAGGGTCCATGGCCGCGCGAGCCAACGCCATCAACGGTCCTGTGGCGAGCATGACGGCACCATCATCCAGCGGACTGAACAAGCGGTCAAAGCTGTGCAGCATGTCGTTTGCCGCGTTGTGGCCGATTTCGGTCAACACCTCGTCCAGCGAATCAAAGTACTTGTAAAACGTGCCGCGCGACACCTTCGCTGCGCGAATCACGTCATCGATCACGGGAACACGGCCCCCTGCACATTGGCCATAGACGTCCCTAGTAGCGGCCACCAGGCGGTCCCGCATGCGGGTGCGGCGCTCCCGCGCCACGCGGGAGCGGTGGTCTTCGGCCGATGGCGGCTCGGCTACAGGTGCTGGCGGATTTCGAAGCGCGCTCATGATGGGCGAGGCTGGCGGCGGATGTCGCTGAGCAAGGCCAGATTGGAGTCTTGTGCAAGCAGGGCCCGCCCATAGAGCTCGCTAGAGAGCATGGTGTTGAGCGCCGTGTGGCGCGTACCCACCGACAGGTCGCGCCACAGGCGCTGAAGCGGACTCGACAAGGCGAAGGCGCCAGGTCCCGCAATTTCCATCAGGCGTTCCCCCGCACGGCGGAGTTGGCGCATGGCGTAGCCACAGTCGGCTTGAATCTGCGCTTTTTCAAAGCCACTGAGGGTTAATGTTTGTGCCGTCACGTCGATGGCGGTCACTGCGCGTCGCACGTGCAGCCAGGCCGAGTCAATTTCCAATGCCGCTTCGCCGAATTGCCCCACCAGGGTTTGTGAATCGACCTGGTTGGTGTACTTCCAGCCTATGGCCGGCCGGTGGGGCATATTGGCGCTCACGATGTCGCGCATGGCCCCTGCCGCCCCCAGCATGGGGGCCAACACCCCCAAGGGAAAGAGTGGCTCTACGGGCCAGCGATCACGAGGCTCCAATGCGGCTGCCGGCGTTTTTCCGGCTGCAGCGCGCAGCTGGGAGAAGCGCAAAACCAATGGGTGTGGCACCAAGGCTTGGCGGGCGACCACGGTGTTGCTGCCCGACGCGCAGAGGCCCGACATGTGCCAAGTGTCTTGGATCGTTACATCCGGGCCGGCCAAGGGCAGAAACGCAAATCCGGCATCAATCTGCTGGCCATTCTCGTCCAGTATGCGAACGCCGTTGAGTGCCCATGTCGCGTGCATGCAGCCCGATGCGTAACCCCAGGCGCCGTCGATGGTGTAACCCCCCTCGGCGGGGCGGGCAGTACCAATTTGCCCAGCCACGCTGCAAACCAACTCGGCCCCACTGCGAAACACCAGGCGTTTGATTTCTGGCGACATCGATGCGGCCGATGCGGTGACCCCTGCCAGCAGACCGAATGCCCAAGCCGTGCCGGGGCACCCATGCGCCAGTGCCGCGATGGTTTCAATCTGTGTGATGAGTGGGCGCCCCACGCCCCCCGATCGCATGGGAAACATCATCTGGAACAGCCCAGCACTGCGTATGGCCTCGATGGACACGTCGGTGGCCCTGCGACCTTTCTCCGCCAAGGCCGCCTGTTCGGCCAGCAACGGAGCCAGTGACTGCGCAATTTCAACAGGATTTTCGGTCATGCGGCTGAGGTTCTTAAATTGAACATTTATCTATATTTTGATCATAAGTTTGTCGAAGTGACATAGGTGTTTACTATGACTAGATGGAGTCCCTTGTACTTGTTGTTCTGTGTTAAATGATGCAGAATTCATAAAAGTGTCCCATAAAGATGGGCACTTGCTGATCATTCAAGTACGTTGCAGAAGGCTCCAAATGACACGCACCGACACAGTCAACCTGGAACAGGCGTTTGCCAGCGTGGCCAACCATTACCGAGGCTCCGACGTCGATCTGCATGCGGTCTATGCCGTCATGCGTCGGGACTCCCCGGTCATCGCCCAGAATTTCATGGGGGAACTTGGTGTCCCCAACATCGCTGGGATGGACGCGAACCGGCCCACTTTCACGATCTTCAAATACCGCGAGGTGATGGCTGTGCTCAGAGACGCCAGCAACTTCACAAGTGGCTTCATTGCGGAAGGATTGGGGGCTTTTTTCGATGGCCTGATCTTGACCGGCATGGATGGTGAAGAGCACCTTCGGGCCCGTGCACTACTGCAACCCATCTTCATGCCCGACGTGGTCAACCGGTGGAAGCCGAAGATGGACGCCATCATCCGCAACGAGTACCTGCAACCCTTGGTTGGCAGTCAGCGCGCCGACCTCATGGACTTTGCGCTGCTCTTCCCCATCCGCCTCATCTATTCCTTGATTGGGTTTCCCGAGAACGACCCTGAACGGGTGAAGCAAGTCGCGGCCTGGGCCTTGGCCATTCTGGCCGGACCGCAGGTGGACCCAGAGAAGGCCTCCCAGGCACGTGGTGCCGCCATGTCTGCCGCCAAGCAACTCTACGACGCGGTCAAGGAAGCGGTGGTTCAAGTGCGCGCCGACGGTGCGGCGGGTGAAGACCTCATCAGTCGCTTGATTCGGGCCGAGTACGAGGGTCGTCAACTCGATGATCATGAAATCACCACGTTTGTCCGCTCATTGCTGCCGGCGGCGGGGGAGACCACCACGCGAACCTTCGGGTCGTTGCTGGTGTTGCTGTTGGAGCGCCCGGCATTGCTGGAGCGCGTTCGCAACGACCGTGCATTGGTGGGCAAGGCGATCGACGAGGCGGTGCGGTTCGAGCCCGTTGCCACCTTCAAGGTGCGTCAGGTGGCGCAGGATCTGGAAATTGACGGCATCAAGATTCCCCAAGGGGCGATGGTGCAAGCCATTGTCATGTCGGCCAATCGCGATGAGGACGCCTTTGAGCATGCAGACCAATTCGACATCGATCGCAAGCCCAAACCGTCGTTTGGATTTGGCTTCGGTCCACACATGTGCATCGGCCAGTTCATCGCCAAGACGGAGATGCAAGTGGCCTTGAATGCGGTGCTCGATCTCTTGCCCAATCTGCGCTTGGACCCCGCCTACCCGGCACCCAAAATCACCGGAGCTCAGCTGCGTGGGCCCCATGAACTGCGTGTGGTGTGGGATTGACTAGTCAAACCCGTGCAACCAAAAAGCCTGCAACCCTCACGGCGCCCGGTTCGGCGTTGGCGTGAGCCTGCGGACCGGGTGCCTGTTGCAACCGACCCTGCACAGGGGCCATTTCAATGGGACCGACATGGACCTGGGATTAGCAGGCCGTAAGGCCGTGGTGTGTGCGTCATCGCGTGGGCTGGGCAAGGCCTGCGCGCTCGCGCTCGCGAGGGAAGGTTGCCTGGTGGTCATCAATGGCCGCCAGGTCGATGCGCTGCACGCGACGGCCACAGAGATCGCCACGGCGTCGGGACAGCGCCCGGTGGTGGTGGTGGCCGACGTCGGGACGGCCGCCGGGCGTGACGCTTTGCTCAACGCGTGCCCCGAGCCTGACATCCTGGTGACCAACAACGGTGGGCCAGCACCCGGCGAAACAGGTCTGTGGGACCACGCCACCTGGCTTGCGGCGGTCGAAAGCAACATGCTCAGCGGCATCTTGTTGATTCAGGCCGTGGTTCCTGGCATGAGGGCGCGCCGCTTCGGGCGCATCGTCAATATCACGTCGGCCATGGTGAAGTCCCCACAGTTGATGCTGGGGCTTTCCACGGCCTCCCGCGCCGGACTCACCGCTTTTTCCAAAGCCATGTCCAAAGAGGTGATTCGGGACAACGTCACCATCAACAACCTGCTGCCCGAGCGCATCGACACCGAGCGCATCCGGTACATGACCGAGCAACTGGCTGTGCGCAGGCAGATCACTCTGGAGCAGGCGCGGACCGACTTGCTCAAACCGGTGGCCGCCAGGCGCTTTGGCCGCCCAGAGGAGTTGGGCGATGCCTGCGCCTACCTGTGTTCGGCACAAGCGGGCTACATCAGTGGCCAAAACCTGCAGATCGACGGGGGCAGTTACGACGGCTTGATTTGAGGCGCAGTTCCCCTGAGCGCTTTCCAGTTCTCAGGGGGTGACTCGGTTTCCGGAAAATCCAGTTCAACCTCGACGCCGTTGGGGTCGTTGAAGAACAACTGCCAAGTGCGCTGTGCGCCGGGTGAGCGAATCAGTCGGAGGTCCAATCCCTGCGCACGCAGGGTGGCGATGGTGGCTTGCAAGCCCTCTGCGCCATAGGCCATGTGGTCGATGGCCCCCCGGCGGGGGGTGGGCATCTGCGTCACGACCACCACATGAAGCACCGGTTGGTCGTTGGCGTAAAGCCACAGGCCCGGCACAGGGAATGGCGGTCTGGGCCCTTCGCGCAGTCCCAGCAGATCGACATAGAAGGCGCGGGTGAGCTCCAGTTGGTCGGTGACGATGGTGAAATGGTCGGGTCGCTTGATCACAGAAAGTGCCTTGTGAATGCGGGGTGAATTCGGGTGTGCAGGCGGGGCTGGTTGGGCCGGCCTTGCGCTGTCAGGTACGAGGTCGGTGGGCACCACGCTGAAGTTGCACGACCAGGCAAAAACCGAGCACGGACAGCATGCTGGATGCGAGAAACACCTCCGCCAGCCCAGCGCCAGCCGCAATGAAACCCATCAGTGGCCCCGCCAGACCTGCGGCCAGGTCGAAAAACAACGACAGTGCGCTCAGCGCGGTGCCTCGGTTGGCTTCGGATGTGCGCTTCAGTGTCTCCACTCCCAGACCGGGGTAGACCCAGGACACACCGAGACCAGTCAGTCCGGCGCCCAGCATGACCAGTTGGGGGGAGGGAGCCATCCCCATCAGCAGCAAACCCAGGCTTTGGACCAGCATGCAAGCGGCCACCACGCGGTAGCCGCCAAACCGAACCAGCACCTGGGGTGAGGCCAGTCGGGCTACGATGAAGGCTGCACCGAAAATGCTCAGGCAGTAAGCGGCGTTATCCCAGCCACGGCTGTCGAAATAGAGGGCCACAAAAGCCGCCAGACTGCCGAAACCTACTGAGCTGCATGCCATGGCGATGCCGTTGGGCATCACCGTCAGAAACACATGGCGAAACGGAAGCACCCTGCCGGACAGCACGGGCGCGGAGGGGCGGGCCAACGCCAGCACCATGGGCAGCAGACCCAACGCGGCGGTGCACCACCCGATTGCGCCAAGTCCCAGGCCATCGCGAACCAGCACCCCGAGCGGAGCACCCAACGCCGTGCCACCGTAGGCCGCAATGCCGTTCCACGACATCACCTTCGCAGCGTTGTTGATCCCGTACAGACCAATGGCCCAGGTGCAGCTGGGCGTGGAGATGAGGGCTGCCGAAACGCCCAGCACCACGCGGGCCGCCAGCAGCAAGCCAACACTCAATCCCAAATGAGCTGGCTGTGCAATGGCCGCACTGGTGAGCGTTCCACTGACCATCAACCCAGCGAGTCCCCCCCACACCACGCGCCTGGACCCCCAACGATCGGCCAGTTGACCGCTCAAAGGTCTGGCCAGGAGGGTGGCGAAGTAATGCAGGCCGATCACGCCACCTGCCACGACCGGACTCAGGTGCAGGTCGTATAGAACATAGCCGGGCAGCACGGCCAGAGGCAGTCCTACACCAATGCAAGCAAAAAAATTGAAACAAACGATGGAAACAATGCCGAGATCGACCCCGCCGCTCGGCGCCGAAGGTGCGCTCATGGGGCACGTTCTCCGGCTTGGGTCGACACCGCTGCTATGACAAAGTCGATGGAATACCGCCGCCAGGCAGCTGCGCCCTCGGCCGTGGTGGAGTCGAAACCGGCCAGGGTGGAAACGATGTAGCGGCTGGTGAACCCGCCTGTGGTGAGCAGACCGGACGCGGCGCAGAACATGTGGGCATCGACACCGGACACGAATTCGCCATTGGCCTCTCCGCGCCGCAAGATCATCTCCATCTGGCGAATCAAAATCGGCGCTAGTTGGGTGAACCGGTTGACATGGTCGACCTGAATTTCGTGCTGGCGCAGACTTTCTTGGGCAAGTGCACTCAAGGTGGGGTGGGTGCGGTACTGATCGAAGCAATGCTCCAACAACACCCGCAGTGCTCGGGGAGGTGGCAGGTGGTCCAGTTCCAAGGCCAGAAGGTCGCCCAGGAGGTCGTGCACCGACTCGTCCAGCACGCAGGAAAAAAGGTCTTCTTTGCTGCGGAAGTAGTGGTAAATCAGCTGCTTGGTGACGCCCGCAGACCGTGCAATGTCTTCAATCCGGGCACCTGCCAAACCTTTTTCACAGAACGCTTGCCTCGCCTCCGTCAACACCCGCGCCAAAGTCTGGCGTTTTTTGGGCACGGGGTTCAGCGCCGCCCCGCTACACAAAGGCAAAGGTGCGCCAGGGAGCTCCAATTTTTCGCCCTTCGTTTGACCGGGAGTCAAACGAAGAATTGCACAGTTGTCTGTCTTCTGACTAAGCTTCATTTCGGACCATTCGAAGCGGTTCAAGCACACACCAGGAGACAGCAACATGCTGAGCAAATACGATGAAATGCTGTGCCATCAGACGCCAACAACGTTTGACCACGTGGTGGACAGCGGGGACAACTGGCGCGAAAACGTTTGGATTTGTGCACACGATGTGTCCGGTCGGTTTTTTTTGAGTTCCCATTTCGGCGTCTCCCCGAACCGAAATGTGATGGACGCGTCGGGGTTGCTGGCGGTGGAGCGGACCACCCAATACAACGTTCGGGCGTCCCGCGAACTCCGCCCGCGCATCGACGAGGTGAAGGTGGGGCCGCTGTCGTACCACGTGGTGGAAGGCATGAAGACCATCCACTGGCAACTGGACGACAACCCCTACGGCATGAGTTGGGAGGTGGAATTTTCTGCCGACATGCCCCCGCACGAAGAGTCGCTGCAATTCGCGCGCCAACGGGGCCGTCTGACGGAAAACATCGCGCGTTATGCACAGACGGGCAGAGCCAAAGGTTGGTTGAAGGTGGACGGAAGAACACACGACATCCGACCATCGACCTGGCTGGCCCACCGAGACCATTCCTGGGGAGTACGCTGGCAACACAACCTGTACACCGAGGCCCAAGGCTTTCAGCCGCCTCAGCGGCAGCAAGGGTTTCTGGGGGATTGGCACATCTTCCAGTTTGACGACTGGTACACCTGTTCCAGCCTGCGGGAAAACCACAACGCGCAAGTGCTGCATTTCACGGGCGGCGTGGTGCATGCCCACGGTGACCCGCGCGCAGAAATCAGGTTGTTGGGTGAGGAGCACGACTTCCAGCTGGTGCCCGGCACCAAATTGCTGCGAGGCGGCCGCATCACGGCGCTGGGTGAAGACGGTTCTCGTCGGGACATCGAGATACACCCCATTGCCACCATCTACCTGCAAGCCGCAGGCTACTGGCCATACAAGGGGTTCCGTTTGGGCCGTTGGATGGGTGCTGACTGGATGGATGGCGAGCGCTTCGACATTGCCGACCCCATCCAACTGACAGAAGTGTCCGAAGCCCCCACCTTCATCGTGGAATGCCGCTGTGGCGACCAGGTGGGTCACGGGATGATCCAGTTCGGGGTCTACGGTCAACACGCCAAATACGCACCCGCAAAGGAAACCACCCCATGACCAACGCAACTTTCGGCCTCGACACCGTTCATGCTCGCCTGTCGGCATGGACAGCCCAGCAGCTGCCTGAGGCGCAGCAACTCACACTGTCGCCGCTGAAGCGACCGGGTGCTGGCATTTCCAACGAAACTTATTTTTTCGACCTGCGTTGGCAGCAAGGCACGGCGGTTGTCGAGAAACAACTGGTCATTCGCTGGCCCCCCACTGGGTTCACCGCGTTTCCGCGACACGCCTACGACATGGGTAAACAGTACCGTTTGCTCAAGGGGCTGGCCAGCACGGCGGTGCCGGTGCCCCCTGTGCTGTGGATGGAAGAGGACGCTTCGGTGATCGGGCTGCCCTTCTACGTCATGGAGAAGGTGGACGGGTGGGTGCCCGGGGACTTTCCGCCTTACCACATTGCAGGGCCGTTGTTTGAGGCCTGCGAAGACGATCGCGCCAAGGTCTGGTGGAACGCCATCGACACCATGGCCCAGGTTCATGGTGTGGACTGGGCGAAGGTCGGTTTGAATTTTCTGGGTGTGCCCGGCAACGGCAGCGACTTCATCGAGCGCCAGGTCGCCTTGTACGACGAAGTCTTCAACTTGAACGGGGAACCCATGCCCCCCATACTGGCCACCACCCGCGATTGGTTGTTGCGCAACAGCTTTGCACCCAAGCACATCGGTCTGTGCTGGGGCGACGCCCGGCTGGGCAACTTGCTCATTCGAGGCCATGAAGTGGCCGCTGTGCTGGATTGGGAAATGGCCTGTTTGGGTGACCCGGAGTCGGACCTGGGCTGGTTCGCCCACATCGACTGGGCCACCAGCGTGGGTCGAGCCAAAGGCGCATTTCCACGCATGTCGGGCTTGCCTGACATGGCCACCACCATGGCGCATTACGAGCAGGTGACAGGCCGTAAGGTCGAGAACCTGCACTATTACGAGGTGTTTGCCACGTGGCGCATGGCCATCTTGTTCACCCGCATCGAACAGGATGCGAGCTACCTCGCCCGATCTGGAAATGCCAAGGGATTCATCACCTGGACCCATTTCGAGAAACTTCAGCGCCTGCTGGATCTGTGAAACCGAAAAGCCCCGGTTTGGGGGCTGGCGGGTCTGTGCGTCACTGCACCGCAGGCAGCCGAACCACCATGCCGTCCAGTGCGGCGGTCACCATCACCTGGCACGACAAGCGGCTGTTGGGTTGCCGGGGTTCGCCGGTGCAGTCCAGCATGGCGTCTTCGGTGTCGTCGATGGCCGCCAGTTGATCAGCCCAAGGCTGCTCAATGTAGACATGGCAGGTGGCGCATTGGCAGGCGCCGCCGCAATCGGCGTTGAGCCCAGGAAGGCCACTGGCCAGTGCAGCTTGCATCACACTGGTGCCTTCGGTGACTTGCAGTTCGGTTCGTTGGCCGTCGGGGGTGATGCAGATGATTTGTGGCATGGGTGTTTCTTTCCAGGGGTAGGGGTTACAGCGATCTGCTGATGATCTCTTTCATGATTTCGCTGGTACCGCCGTATATGCGGGCTACCCGGGCGTCTACCCAGGCACGGCTGATCATGTATTCGCTCATGAAACCGTAGCCACCATGCAGCTGCAGCAGTTCATCCAAGATTTTTCCCTGCATTTCAGAGCCCATGAGTTTGCACATGGCACCGACTTCTGCACTGAGTTCACCGCGCATGGCCTTGGCCAGGCAGTCGTCAACGAACACGCGCAGCATGGTGGACTGGGCTTTGCATTCGGCCAGTTTGAACTTGGTATTCTGGAAGTCGAACACCGTCTTCCCGAACACCTTGCGGTCGCGGGTGTACTGAACCGTCTGTTCGATGAGCGATTCAATCGAAGCCGCTGCGCGGATGCCGATGATCGTTCGCTCCCAGGCCAACTGGTGGGTCAGGTACTTGAAGCCTTGGTCTTCTTCCCCGAGCCTGTTCTCCAGCGGAACCGACACGTTGTCGAAAAATAGCTCGGACGTGTCCTGGCCCTTTAGACCAATTTTTTCCAGCAGACGCCCTTTGGAGAAACCGGGTCGATCGGTTTCGACGCAGATCAGCGTCAGCTCTTTGGCCGCAGGGTCCAACTTGGTGGCTGTCACCGCCAGGTCGGCGTTGCCGCCGTTGGTGATGAAGGTTTTCTGGCCGTTGATGGTGTAACCGTCCTGGTTGCGAACGGCGGAGGTGCGCATGCTGCGCAGGTCGCTGCCCACGCCGGGCTCACTCATGGCGATCACACCCACCAAGTCGCCACTCACCATTCGGGGCAGCCAGCGATGTTTTTGCTCCTCGGTGCCATAGGCCACGAGGTACGGTGCGACGATCTCCGAATGCGTGGTGAAGCCCACGGCGGTGGCGTTGACCCTGGCCAACTCTTCGATCATCACGGCGGAGTGGCCAAAGTCGCCTCCGGCGCCACCGTATGCTTCGGGCACGGTGGAGCACAGCAGACCGGCTTGCCCCGCCTTGATCCAGATGCTCTTAGGCACCATGCCCTCTGACTCCCAGGTGGGCAGGTGGGGCACGATTTCACGTTCGATGAAGCGCCGCGCCTGCTCGCGGAATTGCTCATGGTCGTCTCTGAATACGGTTCGCATGGTGATTTCCAGTCTCTTTATGGTGGCGATCAACGTCCGGTGAACTGCGCGGGGCGTTTGTCCAGAAAGGACTGGACCGCTTCCAGGTGGTCTTCGGTGTGGTGCGCCAGCGCTTGGTAGGCCGCAGAGAGCTCCAGCAGGGTGTCGAGGCGTACGTGCTGGCCTTCTCGCAGCAGGCGCTTGGTCAGCCGCAGGGCGTGTGAGGGGTTGAGCGCAATCCGCTGCGCCAAGGCTTGGGCATGGGGCAACAAGGCGTCGGCAGAAACCACTTCGGCCACCAGACCCCACGCCAGGGCCTTGGCCGCATCGATGGTGTCGCCGGTGAAGGCGAGCAAGCTGGCCTTGGGCAAGCCGATCACTCTCGGCAGCAGCCACGCGCCGCCGTCACCCGGCACGATGCCGACTTTGACAAAGCTTTCGGCGAACAGGGCTTTTTCGCTGGCGATGCGGATGTCGCACATGCAGGCGAGATCCAGGCCCGCGCCAATGGCGTGACCGTTGATGGCCGCGATCACCGGCACGTCCAGTTCGTACAGCGCCAGCGGAATTCGTTGGATGGTGTCCCTGTAGCTGTCTCGAACTTGGTAGGGGCTACCGGCAAAAATGCCGCCGCGTTGCTGCATGTCCTTCACGTTGCCCCCGGCACAGAAGGCGCTCCCTTCACCCGTCAGTACTAACACCTTGACGCTGTGGTCGCTGCGGATCTGGTGGCACAGGCCCACCAGCTCGTTCATGTGTGCGGGATCGGTCAGCGCATTACGGGTTTCGGGGCGGCTCAGGTGGACCGTCATCACGGCGCCGTCGCGGACAATCCGCAGGAATGGGGTGTTGTTCACTTCGGTCATGGTGTTGGTTCCTGGGGGGAGGCCAATGCGGCCAGGTGGCCATGGGTGACAGCGGGCCACAGCGAGGCAGCGCCACCGAGGGCGACGGCCCGTCCCAACCGCTGTGCCCAGTGGCCCAAATTGCCGAACTCACTGCGCCAGGCCCACAGGCGGCGGGTCCCAAGTTGCAAGGCATGTTCGTGGGTGAAGCCAATGGCGCCGTGCACCGCATGGGCCATGGACGCCACGGCGCCAGCTGCTTCGGCGCCGCACACTCGGGCGGCGGCAATTTGCCAGGTGGCCAAGTGGTCGCCCGACTCGGCGAAGGTGGCCTCGGCGCTCACGGTCGCACTGGCTGTGTGCTGGGCCATCTGCGCCAGCTGGTGCTGAATGGCCTGAAACGAGCTGATGGGCTTGCCAAATTGAACGCGTTCGGTGGCGTAGCGCGTGCTCAGGTCCAGGGTCACTTCGAGTGCCCCCGCCATCTGCGCCGCGCGCAGCATGGCTCCGCCCCACCAGAGCACATCGGCAGGCACATGGGCCGGCAGGCTGGCGGTGGCCAGGGGCGTGGCGTTGTTGAAGCAGAGGTCGTCGCGCGGTTCGCCTGCGGTGTTTTGTTTGGGCGTGACTTCGGCATCGCTACGCGACAACACCGCCAGCACAGCTGAGACACCGGGGCCAGCGGAGACCACTGCGACCACCTGTTCCACGTGGCGGCCCCAGGGGATGTCGCGCAAGGTTCCGGTGACGCCGAGGTCGCCCAGCGCCAGGGTGCTGTGCGTGGTCAGGCCGAGCGGGATGTTGCGGGCCTTCAGCCCACAGAGGCCCAGCACCCAGTTGGCCAGCATGGTTTCGGGCAGTGGCAAGGGCAAGTTGTGTCGGCCCGCTGCTTTCACGACACCGTACAAGTTTTCCCAGGAGGCTTCTGCACCACCAAGGCTTTCCGGTGCTGCGGCCACGGCAAAACCCGATTCCTCAATGGCCGCCCACAGTTCGGTGGGCCAGTGGCCTGCCTCGCAATGGCGAATCAGCTCCGGGGTGACGAGGTCGGCGAGCAGTCGCTCGATGGTGGATTCAAACAATTCGCGCATGGTGGTGTTCTCAACGCAGTCCCAGACCGCGGGCAATGATGCCGCGCAGGATTTCCCGTGTTCCTCCGCGCAGCGAGAAGGAGGGAGCCATCTGCATCAGCGCAGCCAATACCTGCGCATGGTCGCCACCACCGCCCACGGCCGGTGCGACGTCCAGCACCTGCTGGGCCAGTTCGGGGATTTCTTGCTCGAACGCGGCACCCAGGTCTTTCAGGCAGGAGGCGGCCCATGCGGGGTTGCCGCCTTTGGCCAGCTCGGCGGTGACCGACAGCGACATCTGGCGCAACACCACTAGGCGGGCACTGAGGCGCCCCACTGCGTGGGCCTGCAAGGCATCGGGCCTTGGCCCGACCGCGTCGATCAGTGTGTGGAGCAAGGCGATGCTGCTCAGAAAACGCTCCGGCCCGCTGCGCTCGAAAGCCAGTTCGGCCGTGACTTGTTCCCAGCCTTGGCCTTCGGTCCCGATCAGGGCGTCGGCCTCCAGGCGCACGTTGTCGAGGTACACCTCGTTGAAATGCTCGCCACCTGCCAGGTCGCGGATGGGGCGCACGGTGACCCCAGGGGCCTTCAGGTCAATGATGAATTGCGACATGCCCTCGTGGCGCGCCGCTTTTTCGCTGGTCGGGGCGCCCGTGCGCACCAGGGCAATCATGTGGTGCGCGTGGTGGGCGTTGGTGGTCCAGACCTTCTGGCCGTTGAGACACCAGCCTCCGTCGCCAGCCGTGTCGTCACGCACGGCGCGACTGCGGATGGAGGCCAGGTCCGATCCCGAATTTGGCTCGCTCATGCCAATGCAGAAATAAACTTCGCCCCGGCAGATGCCC
The DNA here is from genome assembly GCA_964396895.1 of uncultured Hydrogenophaga sp. Classification (GTDB taxonomy): domain Bacteria; phylum Pseudomonadota; class Gammaproteobacteria; order Burkholderiales; family Burkholderiaceae_C; genus UBA2334. The sequence goes on from CAYNGJ010000026.1 coordinate 44,197, forward strand.
GGCAGGTATTTCTGGCGCTGCGCCTCTGTGCCGTAGCGCAAGATCAACGGACCGCTCTGGCGGTCTGCAATCCAGTGGGCCGACACCGGAGCACCGGCAGCCAACAACTCTTCGATCACCACATAGCGCGCCCATGGGCCGGCGTCGTTGCCGCCGTACTGGCGCGGCAGGGTCATGCCCAGCCAGCCCCGGCGTCCCAGCTCGCGGCTGAATGCCGGATCGGCACCCATCCAGGAGTCTGCCCGTCGGAGCGCGCTGCGGTCCTTCAGCGACTCGGCGAGAAAGCCCCGCACTTCGCCACGGAGCGGTTCGGCCTCTGTCGGCACACGTTGGTATTGGAAAGATGGAAGAGCCATGAATGCCAGGTTCCGTGGGTTGGGCCAGTCGTGAATTACAGGGCCGTCTGAGCGTCCGCTGCGGCAAACATCTTGTTGATGTCACCGGATGTGACAGGTTTGGCCGCTTCGCGCAGAGGTGCTGCGCCGCCCATGCCGCAGGCGGGCTCGATGCTCACGTGCTTGGCCTGCGCCTTGAGTGCGCCAACGGTGCAATTTTCACGGCCCAGGATGGCAAACGGGTCGTAGGAGAACTCGCGCATTGTGTTCAGGTGCGTGATCTTGTTGATCACTTCGTCGCTCAGGTGGCCGGCCTGCCGCCAGAAAACATCGGCCGACTCCGGCCAGGTGCAGTCTGAGTGCGGGTAGTCGCATTCCCAGGTGACCTTGTCCACGTTGATCGCATCCAAGTTGCGCAGGCCGAACTCGTCTTCAATGAAGCAGGTGATGATGTGCTCGTTGAAAATGTCGCTGGGCTTCTTCCCACCGAAGTTGGAGTTGGTCCAGGCGTTGTGGTGGTTGTGGGTGAAGTTGGCGCGCTCCAGCAAGTAGGGGATCCAGCCGATGCCTCCTTCTGACAGGGCCATGCGCAGCTTCGGGAACTTTTTCCACATGGGTGCCCAGATCCAATCGGCGGCCGAGTTGGCAATGGAAATGGGCATGGATGTGATCCAGGCGTCGATGGGCGATTCGTCCGACGCATGGGCAGCTTTGGCACCAGTGCCGATGTGGCAGCAGATCACCACGTTGTTGTCCGCGCAGGCTTTCCACAGCGGGTCCCAGTGGCTGTTGTGGATGGAGGGATAGCCATGCACGGTGGGGTTGTCGGAGAAGGTCACCGCATGCACGCCTAGTTTGGCCATGCGCGTCACTTCAGCCGCAGCCGCCTGCATGTCAAACCACGGGACCATCATCAGGGGAATGAAACGGCCCGGTGCGGCGTTGCACCAGTCCTGCAGATGCCAGTCGTTGTAGGCTTGGATGGCGGCCAACGAAACCCCCCGGTCGTCGTAGGTCTGAAAACGCTGCCCGGCGAAGCCTGGGAAAGTAGGGAAGCACATCGAACCCAGTACGCCATTGGCGTTCATGTCGTCCACACGGGCCTTGATGTCCCACGTGCCGCGACGCATCTGTTCGTAGCCCAACGGCTCCATGCCGTATTCCTCTTTTGGGCGGCCCACCACTGAATTCAGGCCCATGTAGCCGGTGGCTTTTTCTTCAAACACCCAGACGTCGCGGCCATTGTGATTCTCCACATGGGGCTCCCGCCCTTTGTATTTGACTGGCATGTGGCGGGCAAATGCATTCGGCGGTTCAATGGCATGGTCGTCAACGCTGACGAGGATGAGGTCTTCAAGTTTCATCATGTCTCCTTGGGATGTGGGGGGTCTGGCTGGGCAAAGTGGCAGCCGAACCATGGGCTGGAAAGTCAATGCTAGTTTAAATAGTGAACAGTTTCAACAAGTATGTTCATATTTGTGTTTGCTGTGGCGTTGATTCAGGGAATACCACTATGACGACGCAGGGCTTGACTTCCCATCCATCTAGTGCAGTGTTTGATTCTTGAGGGAACTTATGATGCGAGTGCATTTCCAA
>CAYNGJ010000027.1:0-45762 GCA_964396895.1 uncultured Hydrogenophaga sp.
CCGCCGCTGGGGCTGGTTACCAACGCCGCTTTTTGAATATTTCAGGGCCGACTAAATAGCGCCTGGGCGATGGCTTCGACGGTGGCGTTGGTTTCGCGCAGGAGGGTGACGCGGTCGTCGAGTGCAGCAAGGACAGTGGAGATTTCTTTTTGCTCACCGAGCGGGGGGATTGGGAGTTCAAAGTTTGGAATATCACGGCATCGCAGGCTGTCAAAGACGGCCCCGACATTGATGTATTTGCCGACTTCGTCCCACCATTCAGTGCCTCGGACCAACCAACGCAGATACTGCGGAAGAACCTTTGGGCCGTTGGCGCGAAGTATCACGAGGTTCTGGCCAATGGCGCACTTTAGACCGGCAGGTACGTGCGCGCTATCACCTGAATTGCAGCGCCGAACAACGACCACATCGTCTGTCTGCGGAGTGAGCTTCTTAGTCCATTCCAAGTAGTCAGTCTCGGAAATACGCCGCACACCGTCCAAGGCAATGTGCCCATCACGTAGCTGTGGTATCGCAATGTAGGGGACTCCGTCAGGTGCTGCTGCCGGAGTTCGGTGGTCACAGTCAATCAACTCAACGCCAGCGGCCTTAAGGCTAAGTCTTGCCCACGCAGCCTCAGAACTCATACCCCAGCCCCCCCAACTTCACCCGAATCAGCGCATCCAGCTCCGCGCCCTTGGCCATTTGCTCGCCCAGCTTCTCGGTCAGTTTGCGCATCTTGTCGTCAAAGGCTTCGTCGTCTTCTTCCACTGCCTCGGCCCCCACGTAACGCCCAGGGGTCAGCACATGGCCGTGCTGGGCAATTTCGGCCAAGGGCACGCTGCGGCAAAAGCCGGGCTGGTCGGTGTAGTCGGTCACCGTTGAACCTGCCAGCATCTCACCGCGCCAGGCGGCCACGGTGTCGGCAATGCGTTGGATGGCTTCATCGTCCAGCTCGCACTGCACGCGAGAAATCATCTTGGCCTGTTTGCGGGCGTCGATGAACAGCACTTCGCCTTTGCGCTTCTTTTGTTTGGCCAAGAACCACAGGCAGGCGGGTATTTGGGTGTTGAAGAACAGTTGGCCGGGCAGGGCCACCATCACCTCCACCACGTCGGCATCGACCATGGCGGCGCGAATCACGCCCTCGTTGTTCTGGCTGCTGCTCATGCTGCCGTTGGCCAGCACAATGCCTGCGCGGCCCGTGTCTTTCAGGTGGTGCAGCATGTGTTGCAGCCAGGCGTAGTTGGCGTTGCCTTGGGGTGGGTCGCCAAAGTGCCAGCGCGGGTCGCCTTCCAAGTTGCCGTGCCACCAGTCGCTGATGTTGAAGGGCGGGTTGGCCAAAATGAAGTCGGCCCGCAAATCGGGGTGCTGGTTGCGGGTGAAGGTGTCTGCCGGTTCGCGGCCCAGGTTGTAGTCAATGCCGCGAATGGCCAGGTTCATGGCCGCCAGCCGCCAGGTGGTGGGGTTGCTTTCTTGGCCATAAATGCTCACATCGCCCAGTCTGCCTCCGTGGGCAGCTATGAACTTTTCGCTCTGCACAAACATGCCGCCGCTGCCGCAGCAGGGGTCGTACACCTTGCCGGTGTGCGGGTTGAGCACGGCCACCAGGGTTTTGACGATGGATGCGGGCGTGTAGAACTGCCCGCCCTTTTTGCCCTCGGCACTGGCGAACTGGCCCAAGAAGTATTCGTACACCTGGCCCAGCACATCGCGGGCCACAGCTGCGTCCGTGCCAAAGCCAATGGTGGACACCAAATCGACCAGCTCGCCCAGCTTGCCGTCGGGCAACTGCGCGCGGGCATAGCGTTTGTCCAGAATGCCTTTGAGCTTGGGGTTCTCGGCCTCAATCACGGCCAGGGCGTTGTCAATCAGCTTGCCAATTTCAGGGGTTTTGGCCAGGTTGCGCAGGGTTTCCCAGCGGGCCACTTCGGGCACCCAGAACACGTTGGCGCTGGTGTAGTAGTCGCGGTCTTCCAGTTCGGTGGCCAGGTCTTCTGGCGTGGCATCGGCAAAGTAAAACTCGTCAGCCGGGTTTTGCAGCCGGGCCTGTACCTCGGCGTGGCGGGCGGCAAAGGTGTCGGCCACGTACTTCAGGAAGATGAGGCCCAGCACCAGGTGCTTGTACTCGGCGGCGTCCATGTTGGCGCGCAGCTTGTCGGCGGTGGCCCACAGGGTTTTTTGGATGTCATCGAGCATGGTTATATGAAAAATAGTGCTCTAGCGCTTTATTTATAATCATTGTTTGCTATACAAATAAATATCCGCAAGAAATTTGGCATTTGTCCTTTGCTGGATTGGTTTGTTTGCTCTGTTTTTCGGCAAAGTTGGCTTCAATCCACCTGAATGGGTTTTTTGCGCCGGGGTGTGGCCCCTGGTGCGCCGGGGGGTGGCACCTCGGCCACGTCGCCGTACAGGCCACCGCCGCCCTGGCTGCCGCGCGCGTCGTAGGCATCGACGATGCGGGCCACCAGCGGGTGGCGCACCACGTCCACACTGGTCAGGCGGCACAGGGCAATGCCTTGCACCCGCTTCAAGATGCGCTCCGCGTCAATCAGGCCGCTGAGCTGGGTGCGGGGCAGGTCGATCTGGCTCACATCGCCCGTCACCACCGCTTTGCTGCCAAAGCCGATGCGGGTGAGGAACATCTTCATTTGCTCGGGCGTGGTGTTTTGCGCCTCGTCCAATATGACAAACGCGTGGTTGAGCGTGCGCCCGCGCATGAAGGCCAGGGGCGCAATTTCTATTTGCTGGCGCTCAAAGGCTTTTTGCACCTTGTCAAAGCCCATGAGGTCGTGCAGCGCGTCGTACAGCGGGCGCAAATACGGGTCTACCTTCTGGCCCAGGTCGCCGGGCAGAAAACCCAGTTTTTCGCCGGCCTCCACAGCAGGGCGGGTCAGCACGATGCGCTGCACCGCGCTGCGCTCCAGCGCGTCCACCGCGCAGGCCACGGCCAGGTAGGTTTTGCCCGTGCCCGCCGGGCCAATGCCAAAGGTGATGTCGTGCGTGGCCATCTGCGCCAGGTAGTGGGCCTGGTTGGGCGTGCGCCCGCGGATTTCCCCCTTGCGGCTTTGCATGCCCAGCGTTTCGGTGTCCACGCCCATGAGGGCGGTGTCGCCGCTGAGCATGAGCTGCACCTGCTCGGGCGGAATGGGCTTGCGCGCCATTTCGTACATGGCCTGCAAGGCTTCCAAGGCCTGTTCGGCCCTGGCCTTGGGGCCTTCGATGCGGAACTGCTCGAAGCGGTGCGCCACCTTCACCTGCAAGGCCGCTTCGACGGTGCGGATGTGGCTGTCCATGGGGCCGCACAGGTGGGCCATGCGGACGTTGTCGGGGGGAGAGAAGGTGTGGCGCAGAATCATGGTCATGTGTCAACAGTGGTGGCGGATTGTCGCTTTAGTGGTGGTTTTGTGGGGTGGCTGGGTGCCGCAGTGCCATGCACGCACCTTGCAACTGGAGGCTGCCCAGGTGCTGGACGAGGCCACGGGCGAGTGGGCACCCCAGGCGCTGCCCGACGACTGGGCTCACACCCGCCCGCAGCATGGCGGCCTGATTCGCTACAAGGTGGTGTTTGATGCCGACGGCCTGTGGACCCCGCTGGATGTGCCTGTGCTGTACATGCGCCGGGTGTGCAGCAATGCGGCCGTGTACCTCAATGGTGCGCTGGTGGCCACAGGTGGGCGCATGGAGCTGCCCTACACCCGCAACTGCTTTGTTCCCCAAATGTTTACCTTGCCCATGGCGCTGATGCGCCCCACGGGCAACACGCTGGTGGTGCAGGTGGCGGGCTACCCGCTGCGCCAAATATCGGCCAAGCTGCTGACCATTGCCCAGTGCTCCCAAGCGCCTGTGGAAGACCCTTTTGGGGTGTCGCGCTTGGCCAGGCAGGCGCTGGACGACATGCGCCTGAGCGTGCGCGGCCTCACCACCGAGGCAGCCCTGGTGTCTGACGCCCTGGCCGACTGGCGGGCAGAAGCCGTGCAGCGGCTCGCGGACGCTGGCATGGAGGCCGAGTGGCTGGCCGATGATCCTCCGCTCGGCCAGGTGTTGCCGTCGCGCCTGCATGTGCAGTTGACCCGCGTGCTGCGCGAGGCCGTGAGCAACGTGATTCGCCACAGCGGGGCCACGCGCTGCCGGGCGTCGGCGCGGCTGCCGGTGCCCCATGCGCCCAACCCGTGCCTGGTGTTGTCGGTGGAAGACGATGGTCAGGGTTTGCCACCCGGATCGCTCCCTGGCCACGGCTTGTGCATGCCCAACATGGAGCGGCGCGCCCGCAAGCTGGGCGGTACCCACCGCTTTGAGTGCAGCGAACTGGGTGGCCTGAAGGTGAAGGTGACTGTGCCCATGGGGGCGGCGGGCATGGAGGGTGTGAGGGGTATGGCCGGCAAGTCAGGCAATTTGGACCATTTGGGCGAGCCAGATGTGGGCGTTTCAGTGATGAGGCGGGAGGTTCCATGATTCAAAGCGATGCCCATGCGGCCACGGCCACCGGTGCTGCCACCCCAGTCTCGCCGCAGGCGGGCCAAGCCACCCCGCTGGACGGCCGCTGGCACCGCTTCGCGCTGGGCGCGGGTCTGTTGTGGTTGCTGGCCTGGACGCTGCTGCCGGTCTGGGTGGCTCTGCAAGAGCCCAGCCTGGGCTGGCGCTTTGTGCCCGACCCGCAGGGCCAGGGCGTGCTGGCCTACAGCCCACAAGCGGCCGTGAAGATTGCCAGCCGGGAGCAGGCTCAGGCCCGCTTGCTGGCGGTGCGCACGGTGCCCGCTGCTGGAGAGGCGGCACAGACGGTGGCACTGGACAGCCTGTGGGCGGTGGAGGCGCCGTCCATGCTCAAGCGGCAGGCCGAACTGGAGCGGTTTTTTGTGTTGCAGCACGAGGTGTGGGCCTTGCTGGACAGTGCCCGCCGCGTCGGCCAGCCTGTGGAGGTGCAGCTGGCCGATGGCAGCTGGGCTCCACGCGCGGTGCGAGACCGCGACTGGGGCGAGCTGGGCTGGCTGTTTTGGGTGCCCTTGGCCTGTGGCATGTTGCCGTTTGTGGTGGGCGTGGCCGTCTCGGTCTGGCGCTGGCAAAGCCTGGGCGCGCGGTTTCTGGGGCTGGCCAGTGTCATGGCGCTGCTGAGTTTGGCCGAGGTGTCGGTGGTCACTGGCCGTTTGGGGCTGCTGGCCCCCTGGTTTGCAGAAAGCGGGCAGGTGTTTGTGCGCTGCACCTCGCTGGTGGCGGTGTGGGCCTTTGTGATGATGATGTTGCACTACCCCACCCCCCTGCGCCACGCCCGCGCCTGGACGCGGGGCAGTGCCGCGCTGATAGCGCTGTTGCTGGTGCTCAATGTGTTGCAGTGGCCGGGGCAGTTGGAGATGCGCTACAAGCTGTGGCTGGTGGTGGGCAGCGTGGCCCTCACTGCGCTGGCCGTGGCACAAAGCCTGATGCACCGCCACGACCCCGTGCACCGGGCGGCGGCGCGCTGGCTGGCGGCATCGGCCCTGGTCAGCTTCAGCGTGGTGATGGTGGCGTTTGCCATTTCGCTGGTGTACGACGTGCAGGTCATCAGCAACAGCTACCGCTGGCTGTCGGTGCCGCTGTTGTATGTGGGGCTGATGGTGTCGGTGGGCCGGGCCAATTTGTTTGAGTTGGAACGCTGGTGGGTGCCGCTGTGCCTGTGGTACCTGGGAGGGGCGCTGGTGGTGCTGGTGGACCTGGCGCTGGTCACTGTCCTCAAGGTGGACCCGGGTGCAGCCATCAGTTTGTCGCTGCTGGGCATTGGCTGGCTGTACTTTCCCCTGCGGCAGTGGTTGTTGGCGCGGTTGCAGGTGTCTACGCGCCCACGAATCAGCGCCTACATGTCCGATCTGATCGCGGCCGTCAACGCCGGGCTGCAGGGCGAGCGGGCCGCCAGCACGGCCTGGGCCGCCCTGTTGCAGCGGGTGTTTGCACCCCTTGAGCTGCAGCGGTTGGGCCCTGGCCATTCACACCAGCCACTGTGGGCTGCTGACCGGTTGGCGGGTGCCTCAGCCGATGGCGTTCACATTGCCGACATGGGGCGGCAATTGCGGGTGCCCGATGTGGGCGGGCAGGGCCATTGGCAGCTGACGCTGGCCCAGGGTGGGCGTCAACTGTTCACCCCCGAGCATGTGCAGGTGGCCGCCCAGCTGTGGCAGTTGCTGGCCCATGGCCTGCACCAACAGCGCCTGACGCAGGCCGCGGTGGACCAGGAGCGCCAGCGCATTGCCGCGGACTTGCACGACGACCTGGGTGCCAAGCTGCTGACCCTGGCCCACCAAGGCGGCGTGGGTGCCACGGGTCAGCTGGCCCGCGAAGCCCTGAGCGACATGCGCCAGAGCGTGCGCGGCATGGCTGGCCAGCCCGTGGCCGCTGCCGATGTGCTGGCCGACTGGCGGGCGGAAGGCATATCGCGCCTGCAAGCGGCCGGGCTGGAGGTGCAGTGGGAGGTCAGCGACCCACCACTTGACCTGGTATGGCCGCCCAGGCTGCATTTGCAACTCACCCGGCTGCTGCGCGAGGCACTGTCCAACGTCATCAAGCACAGTGGGGCAAAGCGTTGCCAGGTAGTCATAGTCGCCACTGCCGACCATGTGGCGCTGACCGTGGATGACGATGGCCACGGGTGGCCGATTTCGACTCCTGTGGGGGGGCAGGGCGGTGCGGTACCGGCCAGTGGCGGTTTTGGTTTGCCCGGAATGGAGCGGCGTGCCAAGAAGCTGGGGGGGGAGCACCTGTTTGAGTCATCTGCGCTGGGTGGCGCCAGGGTGTGGGTACAGGTACCCGTGAACCCACCTGTTGACCACGGCACAGACTGACGCCCATCCGGGCGTCCCTGTGTCGCTACCATTCGCGCATGGACCAAGCCCTCGTTGTTGAAGATTTGCCCCAAACCAGGGAGTGGCTGGTGTCGGTGTTGGCGCAGGCCTTCCCGTCCGTGCGGGTGACGCCGGTGGGTCGCCGAGATCAGGCCATGGCGTGCATTGCGCAACAGCCGTTTGACTTGGCCTTGGTGGACCTGGGCTTGCCCGATGGCTCGGGTGTGGACGTGGTGGGTGCGTTGCGCCAGTACCAGCCGCTGGCAGTGTCGGTGGTGGTGACCATTTACGACGATGACGATCACCTGTTCCCCGCACTGCAGGCGGGTGCCTTCGGTTACTTGCTCAAAGAGCAGCCCCAAGACGTTCTGGTGGCCCAGTTGGTGCGCATGATGGGCGGTGAACCGCCGCTGTCGCCACCCATTGCCCGTCGGGTGTTGGCCCATTTTGCGGATGGCTCATCCCGTCGGGAGGTGTTGCTGCGCCAGGTGAACGATCAGGTGCGCCTCACCGAGCGGGAAGCCGAAATGCTGCAGCGTGTGGCCAAGGGATACACGCTGGTCGAAATTGCCCAGCAACTGGGCTTGTCCCGGCACACGGTGGGCGACCACATCAAGCAGGTGTACCGAAAGCTCAATGTGTCGTCCCGCGCCGAGGCGGCGTTGGAAGCGGCCCGCCGCGGTCTGGTCAATCCCTGACCTGCGCCTCGTTATGCTGTGGGCCGCTCCGACCCTCAACCCAACAAACCCCATCGCCCCATGATCGGAAGACTGCAAGGCCTGCTGGCCGACAAATCGCCTCCCCAGGTGTTGGTGGACTGCCACGGCGTGGGCTATGAGGTGGATGTCCCCATGAGCACGTTCTATCACCTGCCCGATACCGGTGGAAAAGTCACCCTGCTGACCCACTTTGTGGTGCGCGAGGATGCGCAGATCCTGTACGGATTCGGCACCGCGCAAGAGCGGGAAACCTTTCGCCAACTCATCAAGGTGTCTGGTGTGGGGCCTCGCATGGCCCTCAGCTTGCTCAGCGGAATGAGTGTGGCGGATCTGTCCGATGCCATTACCCGCCAGGAAGTGGCTCGGCTGGTCAAGGTGCCAGGCATTGGCAAAAAAACCGCCGAGCGACTCTTGTTGGAGCTGAAAGGCAAACTGGGGGCGGATATGGGCGCACTGGGCAGTGTGACCACCACCGACCACCAGCACGACATCGGCCAGGCCCTGATGGCACTGGGTTACAGCGACAAAGAAGCCACCGCCGCCCTCAAAGCCCTGCCCGCCGACGTGGGCGTGAGCGAGGGCATCAAGCTGGCCCTGAAGTCACTGGCCCGCTGAGCGAGGTCAACCACATCCAGGGCTACAGCAGGGTCACCGGGTGCGTCACAGCGCTTCCCGCACGGGGCGGTCGTGTGCGGGTTGCAGGGGCCGGACATTGCTCGGAAACAGCTGACCGAACAGCGTGAGCTGTGCCGGGCTGAGTGTGGTGGGTGTTTTCAGCACCAGCCACAACACCCCTTCAGAACACGGCGGTGTGGTGAGTGAGCCCATGTACTGGAAATAGCGCATATCGCTGGACAACAGGCCTTGGGGGTTGAGTCCCGTGCTAGGCAGGGGCACGCGGTCTTGCTTGTCCAGGGGCATGTGCGTCCACACCGTGTTGATCACGGGGTTGGCCGCACCTGCGGCCAATGGCACGGCCAGCACCGCCAAGTTGCCCTCTGCACTGCGGTGCACCAAGTGGGCCACCATGGGGTGGGTCTTACCGTTGATCTGTTCTTCGGCCGGGTGGTGGAAATGAAACTGCGTCAGCTCGTACCGAGCGCCCCGCACCGTCAAAAAGTTGCCAGGTGCCAGGTCCACTTGGATGGTGTGGCCGTTGTTCAGCACCGATCCAGCCACCGCTTCGTAGCGCAGGTCCAGCGCCTCGGCGGGGCCTTGCAGGGTGGTGGCGCTGTCGATGGCGATGGGGGACTGCCGCTTGCCACGGGCGCATTGGGCAAACTCGGGGTTGAGTTTGGCCCAGTGCTCCGGGCCTGTGGCCCCCTCGTAGCTCCAGTGGCCGTCGCCCAGAAACTCTTCATGCGCGTCCCCAAGGGCACCTGGTTGGTGGCCAGACAATTCTGCGGCTTTGGCGCGGATGTAGTCCCGGCTGGTCGTGGGGGTCTTGTCGGGTGTCGGCGTCCTCGCCTGGGGGGCGGCTTTCTCTTTGTTGGCGGTGGGTTGGGTGGCCTTGCCGTTGGCTTTTTGTTTGTCTTCGGCACGTGCCATGGCCGCGATGATTTTTTCTGCCAGCGTTTGCATGCCGTTGTCTGGCGCGGGCAGGGGTGCGGGCCGTTCTGGGGCACGTGTGGCGGCCGCTCTCGCGGGCACGGTTGGGGCCGATGGGGGTGTGGCCGTGGCGGGTGGCGTGTGGTCTGCCTGGGGTTTTTCGGAGGGGGCTTGGGTGGGTGCCGCCACCATCGCTGGCTGGGGTGCGGTGGGTGGCGGGGCTGCAGGCGTTGCGACGGCGGGCGGTGAGCCGCCCGTTGCAGCCACTGCGCCCGGCTTGGCGGCGGCATCTGCGACGGCTTTGGCACGGGCCAATGCCGCAAAGTCGGCCACGGTGCGGGGTGGGTTGTTGATGGTCTCACCCAACGTGGTCACGCTGGTGGGGGCCGTATTCGGTGCAGCGGCTGGACCTGGCAATGCCGCCGTGGCAGGGGGAAATGCGGTCGGGGCAGTCGCCGCGTTTGGTCCGGGAGCAGCCCCGGCGGTAGAAGGGGGTTCTGGGGTGGTCGGCTTGCCCATGGGCCCCAGGGTGGGGCGGATGCTGCCCAAGTCAATTTTCCCCCGCGTGATGGGCACGTCGATGGGGGGCTCATTGTCCGCCGCCATGGCGGCGCCCATGCTCGCCACGACCAACCAGCCGCCGACGGCACACACCACTGGCGTGAGCGAGCGGGTGAACAGGGGGTAGGTGGATGGCATGGTGGGGCGCAGAAGGTGTGAGGTTGGGAAAGCAGGGGATACTTCGAGCTTATCGGCCCTTTCCCGTTCCAATTGAGGATGGTCCCTGCCTTTGTTGTACCCGTTGACGCTATGAGCATACAAACCGACGATTTTTCTCCGGCCCCGCCCAAGCGCATGTTGGCGGCCGTGCCCGAGTCCCCGCGCGAAGAGGCGTTGGAACGCGCCCTGCGCCCCAAGCTGCTGGACGAGTACGTGGGCCAGGCCAAGGTGCGCGAGCAGTTGGAGATTTTCATTGGTGCGGCCAAAAAACGCAGCGAGGCGCTGGACCATGTGCTGCTGTTTGGGCCGCCCGGTCTGGGCAAGACCACGCTCAGCCACATCATTGCCCATGAACTGGGCGTGAACCTGCGCCAGACCAGCGGCCCCGTGCTCGAAAAGCCCAAAGACCTGGCCGCGCTGCTGACCAACCTGGAGCCCAACGATGTGCTGTTCATCGATGAAATCCATCGCCTCAGCCCGGTGGTGGAGGAAATTTTGTATCCCGCGCTGGAGGATTACCAGATCGACATCATGATTGGCGAAGGTCCGGCGGCGCGCAGCATCAAGCTCGATTTGCAGCCATTCACCCTGGTGGGGGCCACCACGCGGGCGGGCATGCTCACCAACCCGCTGCGCGACCGCTTTGGCATCGTGGCACGGCTGGAGTTCTACACCGCCGACGAGTTGGCGCGCATCGTGCGGCGCAGCGCCGGACTGCTGAATGTGGGCATGGACGAAGAAGGGGGCTTTGAAGTGGCGCGACGCAGCCGGGGCACGCCGCGCATTGCCAACCGCTTGCTGCGCCGGGTGCGGGACTACGCCGAGGTGAAGGGCAACGGCCACATCACGCTGGACGTGGCCAACAAGGCCCTGGCCATGTTGGACGTGGACCCGCAGGGCTTTGACCTGATGGACAGGAAGCTCTTGGAGGCCGTCATTCACCGCTTTGATGGCGGGCCTGTGGGGCTGGACAACATCGCGGCCAGCATCGGCGAAGAGCGCGACACCATTGAGGATGTGATTGAACCCTACCTCATACAGCAGGGTTATTTGCAGCGCACGCCGCGCGGACGCATTGCCACCCAGGCAGCGTACCGGCACCTGGGGGTGGTGCCGTCAGCGAGCAAGGTGGATTTGTTTGGCGAGTGACCCTGGTCCCCGTCCGCAGGTCAGGCCGGGCTGGCGGTGGATGGGTCAGTAGGTCAGCACGCGGGGCAAGGCTTTGGCTTGCTCCACCCACTTGGCGACTTCAGTGGCCGAAGGCGCGCGGCGCGTGAGTTTTTTCTGCTCGTTGACCTCGGTCATCGCCTGTTCCAGGTTCGCCGCGTTGCGCCGGGCCAATTGGGGCACGGTGTTGACACCCGCGACCTCCAGCAGTTCCGCGTATTCGGACCCCACACCGCTGATGCGGTACAGGTCCACCATGTTGGCGAATTTCAGCACCTGTGCCCCGGTCAGCCCGGACTTATCGGCCACGCCTTTGCGTTGTGTGGGCGTGCCGCATTGGGCCAGCAGCGTGTCCGTGTCTTTGATACCTGCGGCGCGCAGCTTGCTCCCGATGGTGGGTCCGATGCCTTCAACGTCTTCGATCTTGCGGTTGGCCATGAGTGTCTCTCTTGTCAAACGGGGTTGAGGGGTGCCGGGGGAGTCCGGCGAGCGCTGCATCACTTTAGCCGACCTTGTGGGTGCGTCACAGCCGCGACGGCTGTCGGTTGGCTGGCGACGTGTGTGCTTTTGCGCACTCAGGTGGTTTTTTCATCCAGCGAGGGACCTGTCGCCTGGTCGGATTCCAAGTGGGCCACATCGCCCCAGCCCACCAGCGTGAGGCTTTCGGGTGTCCACAGCAGGCGGTTGATCGCGGTGTTCTTGAGCAGCCAGCTGCGGGGGGCTTGCAGGCCCAGGCCGGTGGCTGCGCGGTAGAAAACGTCCAGCACGCCACCGTGTGCCACCAGGGCAATGTGCTCGCCCACATGACGCCGGGCCAGATCGTTCAACGTGGCCAGCACGCGGGCCTGCAAGTCCACCAGGGACTCACCGCCCGCGGGTACCCATTCGGGCACGCGGGTGCGCCACAGAGTGGCTTGTTCCGGGTGTTGGGTTTCAATTTCCAGCCAGGTTTTGCCTTCCAGTACCCCAAAGCAGCGCTCGCGCAGGCCTGTGTGCGGCTGCACCGCCAGGCCCTGTGCCTGCGCCACGGCGTACCCGGTGTCGTGGGCGCGGCTCAGGTCACTGGCGTACACGGCGCTCAAGGGCTCGTCGGCCAGGGCTGCGGCCAGGCGGGCGGCCTGCCAGCGGCCGGTGTCGTTCAGGTCAATGTTGGTGTGGCCTTGGATGCGGGTGTCCTGGTTCCAGCTGGTTTCGCCGTGGCGAACAACGATCAAACGGGTGGCTTGCACGGGGGAGACCTTGAGGGAAGGGAAAAGGTAGGGAGCACAACCTGCCCATTCTCGGGGGCATGTCCAAACTGTAACCGTGGTCTTACCATGTGGGGGCTCTGCATCCCCAGCGGCCCAGGCTGCCCCCACGTTCATGACCGAAGCACCGCCACCCACCCCTTTTTCACCTCAGCTCGTCAGCAGTGACCTCTCGCCCTGTGCGCCGGGCCAGGACATGCCCCTGGACCGCGTGCTGGAAGGCTTGGGTGACGGTGTGTGGGACTGGGACATGGTCACGGGGCGGGAGTTTTTCTCCCCCCGTTTGCGGGCCATTTATGGGTACACCGATGCGGATCCGCTGACGCACGCCATTGACCTTGATGCACTGACCCACCCCGAGGATTTGCCCGGCCTGCAGGCCGATCGTGAGTCCCATTGGCGTGGGGACACGCCCATCTACCGCAACGAGCACCGCGTTCGACACCGCGATGGGCGTTGGATCTGGGTGCTCACACGCGGCTTGGTCATCAGCCGCAGTCCCGACGGCAAGCCCCTGCGCATGGTGGGCACCCACACCGACATCACAGGCCGCAAATCGGCCGAGCTGGTGCACACGCAAACCAGTGAGCGCCTGGCGCTGGCCACCCGCGGGTCCAACGATGGGTTGTGGGATTGGGATCTGCAGGCCGACAAGGTGTATTACTCCCCCCGCTTTCAGCAGCTGCTTGGCTACGAAAGCCCGGCGGCGTTTGAGGCCGGGTTCACCTTCCGCAGCCATTTGCATCCGGAGGACCGGGAGCGGGTGACCAGCGCCATTCGCGCCCATTTGGCGGGACGCAGCGGCAGCTTTGACGCGGAGTATCGGCTGCGCACCCGCCAAGGCACCTACCGCTGGTTCCATGGCCGAGGGCAGACGGCCAGTCCCGATGCCCAGGGGCTACCCACCCGATTTGCCGGGCACTTGACCGATGTGACCCAGCGCGTCGAGTCAGAGCGGGCCAGGCAACAAATGGAAGTTCAGTTGCGCGAGGCTCAGAAGCTGGAGGCCATGGGCACCCTGGCCGGCGGTGTGGCACAGGACTTCAACAACCTCTTGTCTGCGGTGCTGGGGCATCTGGCATTGGCCCGCAAAGACATGGCACCCCAGGCGGGCGCCTACCCGCACGTGGAAGCGGCTGTCCAGGCCGCCGAGCGGGCCAAGGCGCTGGTGCAGCAGATTCTGACGTTCAGCCGCCAACAAACCCAGCACATGAAGGTGCTGGACCTGGGGCGGCTGGTGGTCGACGCTTTGCAGGCCCTGCAGCCGCTGGTGCCGGCGGGCGTGACGCTGGTGGCTCCACCGCCCGGCCCGCCGCTGTGGGTGCTGGCCGATGCGGATCAACTCAGGCAGGCGGTCACCCACCTGTGCACCAACGCCTGGCAGGCACAGGCAGGCGGTGTGGGTGAGGTGGTGGTGAGTGTGGCACCGGGCACCCACGGCGGCGCCACACTCACCGTGCAAGACAGCGGTCCTGGCATGTCCACCGAGGTGTTGGCCCGTGTGTTCGAACCGTTTTTCAGCACCAAGGCGCACACCAGTGGCGGCAGCGGGCTGGGGCTGGCCGTGGTGCATGGCATCGTCAAGGCCCACCAGGGCAGTGTGGGTGTGCACAGCGTGCTGGGCAAGGGCAGCCGGTTCGAGGTGTGGTTGCCTGAGGTGAAGGCGGAAATCCCCCGGGTGCCCGACGCACCCCCGGTCAGGCCTCCACCCGCACACACCGTGCCCGTGCGCGTACCTCCCCCGCCCCCGGTGGTGCCGGGTGCGCCGCAGCCCAGGCATGTGGTCTACATCGACGACTACGAGGCCATGGTGTACCTCATCTCCCGCATGTTGAAAAAGCACGGCATACGCGTGTCGGCGTTTGAGCGCACGGAAGATGCGTTGGCACTCATCCGGGCCAATCCCGCTGCCGTGGACCTGCTGGTGACCGACTACAACATGCCCGGCATGAGCGGGCTGGATGTGGTGCGCCAGGTCAAGGGCTGGGCACCGGCGCTGCCGGTGGTCATCACTTCGGGCCATGTCACACCTGGCATGAGTGCCGAGGCGCACACCGTGGGTGTGCTGCAGGTGCTCAACAAGCAAGACAGTGTGGAGGAACTGGCGGTCCGCATTGCCCGCTTGGTGCAGCAGCTGCCCGCCCGGCCAGCGGCCAGCGACGGGGTCAGCGGGGCACTTCCAGGTTGACCTGCCGGGTGCCGGGTGCCGGCGAGGGGAAGTCGGTCAGGGCGGCTTCCAGCATGGCGCGCCACAGGGTGGGGCTGCTGTTCCATCGACCATCGTGGCTGGCGGTGGTTTCATAGGCCAGTTCACCGCGGCGCTCGTCGCGCACCACCACCGTCACACGGCGCAGGTGGTAGGGCATGTCCACCCGCCACAGGCCGCCCAAGCGCAAACCCACGCCCCGGTTGTCGGCCTGCAGGCCCCAGTGAGACCAGGGGCCTTCGCGCGGGTCGTCCCACGGTGCCCTGGGCAAGGTGGTGTGGGTGGCCGACACCTGCACCCGCCACAGTGTGCGGGCATCGGACGTCCCGGGGCTGGAGGGGCCAGGCGCCGCCAACACCCAGTCTTTGCGTACCAGGACATCTCGAACCAAATCTTCCAGTTCGGCCTGTGCCTGGGCGTGGGCGCCGCTGGATTGGGATGGCAATCTTTCAAAAACGTAGCTGACTTTCCCGGTGGGTAAAGCGCCAGATGGCCATTGGGCATGGCTTTGCACCTGGTTGTCCACCAGGATGACGCTGGCGCACCCCGTGGCCAGCAATGCCCACGCGGCGACCAGTGCCGCCCAGCACCGCCGGACCGACGCCACCGACCCCTCGTTCCGTTGGAGCAGGCGCGCTGGCGTACGGGGGTGGGCAGGGTGCATGGCGGACGGTGTCAGATCAGCTGAATCACCTGCAACTCGGGCCGCTTGGCGGCTGACAGGTCGTCCATTGGCAGTTCTTCGCTGTCAAAGGCCATGTCACCGTTCTCGTTGGCCTCCCCACTGGGCACCAGGGTTTCAAAGGGGAACAGCTGGCGGTCCATCAGGTGGCTGGGCACCACGGTTTGCAGCGAGCGCAGCATGTTGTCGAGGCGGCGGGGGTGCTTCTTGTCCCATTCCTTGAGCATGAGGCCCACTTGTTGGCGTTGCAGGTTTTCCTGGCTGCCGCACAGTGTGCACGGGATGATGGGAAATTTTTGCAGCTGGGCCCAGCGGATCAGGTCTTTCTCGGCCACGTAGGCCAGCGGCCGGATGACCGTGTGCAGGCCGTTGTCGCTGACCAGCTTGGGCGGCATGGCCTTGAGCCGCGCCCCGAAAAACATGTTCAGAAACAGCGTGGCCAAAATGTCGTCGCGGTGGTGGCCCAGCGCAATTTTGGTGGCCCCCAGCTCAGACGCCACGCGGTACAGGATGCCTCGGCGCAGGCGGCTGCACAGGCTGCACATGGTTTTTCCGGGGGCCACCTTGTCTTTGACGATGGAGTAGGTGTCCTGGTTTTCGATGTGAAAGGGCACGCCCAGCTGGGTCAGGTACTCGGGCAGGATGTGCTCGGGAAAGCCGGGCTGCTTCTGGTCCAGGTTGACGGCCACCAGGCTGAAGTTGACGGGTGCGCGCGCCTGCAATTTCAGCAGGATGTCCATCAGGCCATAACTGTCTTTGCCGCCCGACAGGCAGACCATGACCTTGTCGCCCTCGCCGATCATGTTGTAGTCGATGATGGCCTCGCCCACTTGGCGGCACAGGCGTTTTTCGAGTTTGTGGTCTTCGCGCTCAATCTTGAGTTGCTTGGCCCGCGCCTCGTCCTTGGCCGTGGCGGCGGTGGGGAGGGCGTCGGAGGTCCAGGATGGGGTGGTGGTCATGGGGGGTGTGTGCGCTGCGGTGGGGCGGTGAGGGACTCGGGGGATCGGTGGCGGCGAGGCGTCTGCCCTCACCACTGCCCGCTTTGCATGCGGATGGCCACTTCGCAGTCGTCAAAAATTTCGAGTTTGGCGATTTTCACCCGAACGCCGATGACGCCGGGCAACTGCATCAGGCGGTGGGTGAGTTTGCCGATGAGTGTTTCCAGCAGGTTGACGTGCTCGGCTGTGCACTCGTCAATGATGATCTGGCGCACCTTTCGGTAGTCCAGCACGTGGTTGATGTCGTCATCGTGCGGCAGCAGGGGTTGGGTGCCCTGGTTCAGTTCCGCGTCCACCTGAATGGGCTGGGGTGCGCACTTTTCCTGCTCGAGGATGCCCAGGTTGGCGTCAAAGCGCAGGCCGGTCAGGGCCAGCGTTTGGGTGCCGGCCTTGCTGAAGTGGGTGGGTGTGGTGGCGCTCATGGGTATGGGGGCGGTGGACTGGCGGGCATCAGGGAAAAGTCCCGTTCAAACTTCATCAGGTGCTGGCCACCGTCCACCAGCAGCGTGGTGCCGGTGATGGAGCGGTTGGACAGCGCAAAGGCGACGGTGGCGGCCACGTCTTCGGGGGTGGAGCTGCGGCCCAGCGGCGACAGCCGGTGCAGCGCCTGGAACTGGTCGTCGCTCAGCAGGTGGCTGGTCAGTGTGAGGCCGGGGGCCACGCCCACCACCCTCACCTGCGGGGCCAGTGCCTGGGCCAGCAATGTGTTGGCGGCTTCCAGTGCGGCCTTGGACAGGGTGTAGCTGAAAAAGTCGGGATTGGGGTTCCAGAGCTTTTGGTCCAGCAGATTCACCACCACGGCCGGGGGCTCGTGGGTGGCGGGTGGCGACGACAGGCGGTGGGCGTGCAGGCACTGGGCCAGCACAATGGCCGCCGCCGTGTTGGCGTGCAGGTGCTTGTCCAGCGCGGCGTAGCCGAAGCTGGCGGCATCGTCGTGCTCGAAGGTGCTGGCGCTGTTGACCACGGCGTCCACCGTGCCAAAGTGCGCCACGACCTGGGCCCAGAGCTGGCGCACCTGTCCCTCGTCGGCCAGGTCGGCAGAAAATGAATGAAATATGCCTTCAGCGCATGATTTTATTGAACAATCAGCTTCTGTTTTGGATGCGTCATCGGCCGAGTGCCGGTAGTGGATGGCCACGTTCCAGCCCTGCTCGGCCAAGGTGAGTGCGATGTCGCGGCCCAAGCGGCGGGCGGCCCCGGTGACCAGCGCGGTGCGGCGGCGGCCAGCGGTGGCCAGGGCCGGAGCAGGGGAGTAGCCAGGGGCCATTGGGGGACAATCCGGGTGTGTTTGAACAGCGCTCGAGTTTAACGATGACCCTTGCCCAACGCCTGGAACAGGCCCTCAGTGACCACGGTGGCTGGCTGCCTTTTGACGCTTTCATGGCCCTGGCGCTGTACGCCCCCGGCCTGGGTTACTACAGCAGCCCCCGCCCCACGTTTGGCCGCATGCCCGGTGCGGGCAGCGACTTTGTGACCGCGCCCGAGCTCTCGCCCGTCTTTGGCCACACCCTGGCCCGCCAGGTGCGCCAAGCCCTGGTGGCCACGGGCACGCGCGAGCTGTGGGAGTTTGGCGCAGGCAGTGGTGCACTGGCTTTACAAATATTGCAGCAAACAAGTGAATGGGAGAAATCGCTGGGTGCCAATATCATTGAAAAGTACACCATCGTGGACCTGTCGGGCACCCTGCGCGAGCGCCAGCAAGCCACGCTGGCCGCGTTTGGCGACCGGGTGCAATGGGCCGACCGCCTGCCGTCCACCCTGCACGGTGTGGTGCTGGGCAACGAGGTGCTGGACGCCATGCCCGTGAAGCTGCTGGCCCGCGTGGACGGGCAGTGGCACGAGCGCGGTGTGGCCCAGGCCGACGGTGGCCCACTGGCTTGGGCAGACCGCCCCACCGACCTGCGCCCCCCGCTGGAGGTGGCCGGCGAGCACGATTACGTCACCGAAATCCACCCGCAGGCCGAGGCCTTTGTGCGCACCCTGGCCGAGCACCTGGTGCAGGGCGCGGCTTTTTTCATCGATTACGGCTTTCCCGAGGCCGAGTACTACCACCCCCAGCGCAGCATGGGCACGCTGGCCTGCCACCACCGCCACCGGCTGGACGACAACCCCCTGCTGGCCGTGGGCGAGAAGGACATCACCGCCCACGTCAACTTCACCGGGGCTGCCCTGGCGGCGCAGGAGGCTGGGCTGGCGGTGCTGGGCTACACCAGCCAGGCCCGCTTCCTCATCAACTGCGGGCTGGCCGAGGTGCTCGCTGCTTTGCCGCAGGACAACACGGGCCTGGCGGCGCGCAGCATGGCGGCCAAACTCATCCACGAGCACGAAATGGGTGAGCTGTTCAAAGTGCTGGCGTTGGCACCGGTGGCCAGTGCACAGGGTTGGCTGCCCGATGGCCTGGCGGTGGGTGACCGCACCCACACACTGTGAGGGTCAAGCCATGATCCGCTGGATGCTGGTGATTTTTTTGGCGCTGCTGCTCATCAGCTGGTTCACGCCATTGCTGCAGCGACTGGGCTTTGGTCGTTTGCCGGGCGACTTTCGTTTCCGACTGTTTGGCCGAGAGTGGTTTCTGCCCGTCACCACCACCGTGGTGCTGAGCCTTCTGGCGAGTGCCGTGGCGCGCTGGCTGTAGTGGGGCTGCGACCCGGTGTGTGGCCCTTGAAATGCGGGTATCCGTCGCCAGCTACATACCCCATTGGGTATCAGATTGCCCGCCAACCGACGATGATTCAAACCATGAACCCCACCGCCAACCCCGCTTTGCATGTGGTGTGTCCGCACTGCCACACCACCAACCGCGTGGCACAGGCCGACCTGGCCGCCCAACCCACCTGTGGCAAATGCCAGCAGCCCCTGTTCACCGCCCACCCGCTGGCGCTGGACGAGGCGGGCTTTGAGCGCCACATCAGCCGCAGCCACCTGCCCGTGCTGGTGGACTTCTGGGCCCCCTGGTGTGGCCCTTGCCGCACGATGGCCCCCGCTTTTGAGCAAGCCGCTGCGCAGTTGGAGCCGCACGTGCGCTTGGTCAAGGTCAACACCGAAGAGGCCCAGCAGCTGGGTGCACGTCTGAACATCCGCAGCATTCCCACCCTGGCGCTGTTTGTGGGTGGGCGTGAGGTGGCGCGCCAGGCCGGTGCCATGGGGGCGGCTGACATCGTGCGCTGGACGCGGGCTCAGCTGCGCTGACGGCCCGGGCGCACGCGCCCGCACCAACAGACGCCCAATGTTGGAGAATGGGGCCTTACACATTGCTTTGTTGGAAGCAAAGGGTTGCCAGAGTCCACCATGACAGACCGCAGCATTGGCCGTTACGACGTGATCCGCATCCTGGGCGAAGGGGCCATGGGGGTGGTGTACGAGGCGCGCGACCCGCGGCTGGACCGCAAGGTGGCCATCAAAACCATCCGCCACGATGACCTGTCGGCCACCTTGGTCGAGTCTTACGAGCGTCGTTTTCTGACCGAGGCCCGATCGGTCGCCCGCTTGAACCACCCGCACATCGTCCGGGTGTTCGACGCCGGACAGTCGGGGGATGACACCTTCCTGGTCATGGAATATGTGCAGGGCGTCAACCTGAAGCACTGCTTGCGCCGGGGTGTGCGCTTCACGCCGGCAGGGACCGTGCGCATCCTGATGGACATGCTGGAAGCACTGAGCCACGCCCACGCGCAAAAGATCATTCACCGCGACATCAAGCCCGAGAACATCCTGATGGATGTGCTGGGGACCGTGAAGCTCACCGATTTCGGCATTGCCAAAATTCTGGACGACGAGGTGGACAACGGCACCCAGCTGGCGGGTAAATCCATTGGCACGCCACGCTACATGTCACCCGAGCAGGTGCGCGGCTTGCCCACCGACGAGCGCAGCGACGTGTTCTCGGCCGGTGTGTTGATGTACGAGCTGCTCACCGCCGCGCAGCCTTTCGATGGTTCGCACCACATGGCCATTGCCACGCAAATCCTGCACGACGACCCCGCGCCCCCCTCTGCCCGGCAGGCCGACATTCCCACCGTGCTGGACGGGGTCGTGCAGCGTGCCCTGGCCAAACGCCCCGAAGACCGTTATCCCAACGCCCAGGCCTTCAGGGCCGACCTGGTCCGCGCCGTGGCCACCGAGCCCGCTGAGCTGGCGCTGGGTGCGGTGGATTCCGCCATCTGCTTTGTGCGCCCGGACACCATCGCCATTTTGCGGGGTCTGCTGGACCGCGCCCTCGGTGCAGGAATGTCGGCCACCCATGCGCCCGCCGCCGCTGTGGCCCTAGGTGGACCGGCGGTGGTGGATGCTCCTGTGCCCCACCACACCGCATCCACCCACCCCTTGGGCGCCGCCGAACCGGTGGCCCCCCCACCGCCGGACGACGGCACGATGTTCCATCCCAGCATCTTTCCACCGCCAGAGGCGCCGTCGGCAACGCCCGTTCCAGACCAGTCCGCCGCGCTGGCGTCGGGCACATGGCCCACCACACCCGCCGCCCGTCGCGGGCGCTGGCCATGGGTGCTGCTCGGCGGGGTC
This sequence comes from uncultured Hydrogenophaga sp., assembly GCA_964396895.1. Lineage (GTDB taxonomy): Bacteria > Pseudomonadota > Gammaproteobacteria > Burkholderiales > Burkholderiaceae_C > UBA2334. The sequence continues at coordinate 20,597 of CAYNGJ010000027.1, forward strand.
GCGGTGTTGCTCGGACTGGCGCTGCTGTTCAGGCCCACCGCACCCGACGGGACCCTGCCCGCAGTGGCCGACCCCGCACAAAGCCTGTCACCCCAGGAAGAGTTGGTGACGACGCCTGCCGCCGCACCCGCCCCCGGGCCGGTGCCGCCACCGATGACGGTGCCCACAGATGTCAGCACACCGATGGGTGCGGGCCAGGGCGCAGCACCAGCCGGGTTGTCCGCCCCCAGACCGTCGGAGCCCAGCGACCGCCGCAAGGACATCGGGTTGCCCGGCACCCCGGTTGCCCCTGGCCTGGGCGCCGCGCCTGTTTCTGCCCCCGAGGTGCCAAAACCCAAGCCCAAGGTGGAGCCCACCGCTGTCCCTGCGCCCAGCGCGGCGGTGGCGATCCCCGCAGAACCGTGCCTGGCCCAGGCCCAGACTTTCCTGGAGCGCGAGAGCTGTTTGTGGAAGGCCTGTTTCACCGATGCCTTCCGCGCACACCCGGTGTGCAAACGCTTTCACCCGGAAACCAAGTAGACACATGCCGCTGGAATAATGGGGTCATGGTCCAACCCCCAGACAAACCCGCCGTCCAGCTGCCCGCCACACCGCCTGTCCCAGCACGTGTCGGGCGGCGCATCCAGATGGTGGACATCGCACGCATGGCCGGGGTGTCCAACGCCACGGTGTCGCGGGCCCTCAGCGGCAGCCCCCTCATTCCCCAGGAAACCCGCGACCGCATCACCGAGTTGGCACGGTCCCTCAACTACCGGGTGAACGCCAGCGCTGCCAACCTGCGCAAGCAGGCGGTGTCCACGGTGGGGGTGGTCATGCTGGGCAGCGCCGAACGCCCTGCGCAGGCGGTGGCAGATCCCTTCATCATGACCATGGTGGCCAGCCTGGCCGATGTGTTGGCCGAGCGCGGCCAGGACATGTTGCTGGCCCGCTGCGGGCCAGACAGGCTGCAAATGCTCCCCGACCTGGTCCGCACCGGGCGCGCGGCGGGGGTGGTGGTCATGGGGCAGTGGGTGGCGCATGAGGCCCTCAACGCCATGGCCAGGCAAGGCCTGCCCATGGTGGTGTGGGGTGCCAGCGTGCCGGGCACGGTGTACCCGGTGGTGGGCAGTGACAACGAGCACGGTGGCTACCTGGCCACGCGCCACCTGTTGGCGCAGGGGTGCCGGCGCATCGCGTATTTGGGCCGGCTGGATCAGCCCGAGTCGGCGCTGCGCCACCGGGGCTACCTGCGGGCGTTGCACGAAGCCGGGGTGGTGGTGTCGCCCGGGCTGCAACACCCGGTGGACTTTTCCCAGCCCGGGTCACAGGCGGTGGTGGACCAGTGGCTGGCTGACCAGTCCATCCCCGATGGCGTGTTTGCCTGCAGTGACCTGGTGGCCATGGGTGTGGTCAGCGCGCTGGCGGCGCGCGGGCTGTCGGTGCCCGCCGATGTGAAGCTGGTGGGGTTTGACGATGTGGCCCTGGCCGCCCATGTGCACCCCAGCCTGACCACCGTGCGCCAGGACATGGCGCTGGCTGCCCGCACGCTGGTGGCCGTGCTGGAGCGGCAGGTGCAAGGCCTGCCCGATGCGGCCCAGTTGCTCCCCACCACCCTGGTGGTGCGCGACAGCAGCGGCGCTGCCGCCTGAGCGGTTTTCCCTGGTTCAGTCCGCGCTTGGGCGCCGCCACGTCCCGTGGTGGTGTCCTGCGGCCAGCTCACCCCATCGAAGGGTTTTGGGCTGTGTTGGCTGAATTGTGCAAACATTTGCCTAAATTCCAAAAATGCCATCCACCATGAGGTGGAAGTTCGATGTTACTTTTTCGCAACGAAATTTTGTTACCAATTATTCATTGAGAAATTCCATATAAAACAATCATCTGGTTGCAAAAGTTCATGTTCTGATGTTGGTTACATGAAAGTTACATTCCCGTTGTTCCGGGAAAACCCTGTCATGCAAGCGTTTGCATGACGGTTCAATACGGGCACCCCGCTGGTGTGCGTCGTGTGTGCCGGCTGGGAATCGATCAAACCCACACCGGAGACATTCCATGACCGCTTCTCGCAACACCCTGGCCCTGGCTTCCCTGCTGGCCTGCACCGCCCTGGCCCAGGCTGCGCCCACGTTCGACGCCAACCTCGAACTCGACACCACCCACACCAACGCCATCGGCGCCACCAAGGCCAATGCCCGCTCGGGCGGGGTGGACTTGGGCGGCCGCGTCGAATTCAACCTGGGCGCCAAAACCAGCAATGGGGCATCCTTCGTGACTGCGCGCGCCAGCCTGTTGTTGAACAAGAAAGGTGCCTCGGCCGTTGATGACATGTGGGTGCAGTTCGGCAACGCCGCCGCCGACGTCAAGGTGGGCCGCTTTGAAGCCATGGACCTGTTCCCCCTGGGCAAAGACACGGTGGTGGAACTCAACACCTACGGTGGCTACCAGGCCAACACGCTGCGGGGCCGTTTTGGCAGCGGCATCTTCCATGGTGCGTTGGGCCTCAATGCGTCCAGCGCACTGCGGATGGAGTTGGGTCTGGTCGAAACCAAGGACGCCGGTGCGGCCAAAGGTTTCCGGCCCGCCGTGACCTACACCGCTGGCAAGCTCACACTGCGTGGCGGCCTGGAGTCGGTGAAGGTCAACGGTGCCACCGGCACGCAGACCGGCGTGGGTCTGTCGGCGGGTTATGCCCTGAGCAAGGACACCTCGGTCAACCTGAACTTCGCCAAGAAGAAGGACGACAAATCCGTGGGCCTGAACGCGCTCATCGGCGCGGCCGGCTTGGGCCTGATCCAGTCCAACGGCGCAGGTGCCAACAAGTCCACCACGGTGTACGCGGCCTACACCCTGCCGCTGATGGGCGTCACGGGTGCCACGGTGACCCCGGCCATCAGCTACGCCAAAGGCCCCGCCGGCAGCCAGGACCAGGTGGCGGTGCGCGTGCGCATCAACTACGCGTTCTGATCGCCTTGCGGCCAGTGCCACGCGTGTGGCCCTGGCCCTCCCTGTTTCTCCAAGGTCGCTGACACAGCGTTGGCCGGTCAATGCCCCATTGACCGGTCTTTTTTTTAGCCCGTGCGCGGCGCAGGATTTCGGGCACCGGGGGCACAATGAAGTGACACCATTCCCCCTGCGCCCCCGCACGATTGTCGTGCCCGCCAGTCCTTCTCCCTCCCTCATTTTTCCATGGTCGTGAATCCCGTTTTTTCTGTCGCCACCCCTCGCCCCGAAGGCGCCCGCCTGCTGGCCGATGTGGGCGGCACCAACGCCCGTTTTGCCTGGCAGGCCGGGCCTGGCCAGCCGCCGTCGCGGGTGCGGGTGCTGCCCTGTGCCGATCACCCCAGCCTGCAGGCCGCCATGCACGCCTACCTGACGGGGGTGGGGCTGGGCGTCCCCCGCCAGGTGGCCATCGCCATTGCCAACCCCATCACCGGCGACCAGGTGCGCATGACCAACCACCACTGGTCGTTTTCCCAGCGCGAGGTCCAGCGCGAGTTTGCCCTGGACACGCTGTTGCTGCTCAACGACTTCACCGCGCTGGCGCTGGCCCTGCCTGCGCTGCCCACCGGGGACCTGCGACAGGTGGGCGGTGGCGTGGCCAGGACCGGTGCGGCCTGTGGGCTGGTGGGTGCGGGCACTGGCCTGGGTGTCTCTGGCCTGTTGCCCGACGGGCGGGGTGGCTGGGTTCCCCTGCAAGGCGAGGGCGGGCACGTCACTCTCCCGGCGGAGACACCGCGCGAGCGTTTGGTGATGGCGGGCTTGCAACGCCGTTACGGCCACGCCTCGGCCGAGCGCGCGCTGTGCGGTCAGGGGCTGCTGGACACCTGGCACTTGCTGTGCGAGACCGACGGCGTCAGCAGCCAGTCCTGCACCACGCCCGCCGAAGTCACCGCAGCGGCGCTCGCCGGGCACATTCCTCAGGCGGTGGAGGCGTTGACGCTGTTCTGTGCGCTGCTGGGTTCGGTGGCTGGCAACCTGGCCCTCACGCTGGGGGCGCACGGGGGGGTGTACATCGGCGGGGGCATTGTGCCCAGGCTGGGGCAGTGGTTCGATGCCTCGCCCTTTCGCACCCGGTTTGAGGCCAAGGGGCGTTTCGCCCCCTTGCTGCAAGGCATACCGGTGTGGGTCATCACGGCCGAAACGTCGCCCGCTTTGCTGGGCGCGGCGCGGGCCCTGGATGCTGCAGAGGGCTGATGCCTTCAACGGCGCGCCGGTTCGCGGGTTTCCCCCAATGCACTCGTTAATTAATTAATTAACAATGAACGCACCCGACGCGCTTTGTGTCGGGGCCAGCGACAAACCAGGGTCCACCGACCCGCGCACCGGAGACAAACCGAATGAAACTCAACCGAGTCCTGACCGCGGCACTGGCCGCCATTGCCCTGAACGCCGTGGCCGGCGAAGTCGAGGTCCTGCACTATTGGACGTCGGGTGGCGAGGCCAAGTCCGCCGCCGAGCTGAAAAAAATCATGCAGGCCAAGGGCCATGTGTGGAAAGACTTTGCCGTGGCCGGTGGCGGTGGCGACAACGCCGCCACGGTGCTGAAAAGCCGCGTGGTGTCGGGCAACCCGCCCGCTGCCGCGCAGATCAAAGGCCCCGCCATTCAGGAATGGGCGGCCGAAGGCGTGCTGGCCAATCTGGATGCCGTGGCCAAGGCCGAGAACTGGGACAGCCTGTTGCCCGGCGTGGTCGCCAACGTGATGAAGCACAAAGGCCACTACGTGGCGGCGCCCGTCAACGTGCACCGCGTCAACTGGGTGTGGGCCAACGCCGATGTGCTGAAAAAGGCCGGTGTGGCGGCCATGCCCAAGACCTTAGACGAGTTTTTTGCCGCCGCCGACAAAATCAAAAAAGCGGGCCTGATTGCCGTGGCCCATGGCGGCCAGAACTGGCAAGACTTCACCACCTTCGAGTCCGTGGTGCTGGGCGTGGGGGGTGCCAAGTTCTACCAGGACGCCTTGGTCAAGCTGGACCAGAAAGCCCTGGCCAGCCCCACCATGACCCAATCGCTGGAAACCTTCCGCAAAATCAAGGGCTACACCGACGCGGCCTCCCCCGGGCGCGACTGGAACCTGGCCACCGCCATGGTCATGCAAGGCAAGGCGGGCTTTCAGTTCATGGGTGACTGGGCCAAGGGTGAATTTCTGGCCGCGGGCAAGGTGCCGGGCAAAGACTTTTTGTGCGCCGCTGCCCCCGGCACGGGCAACGCCTTCACCTTCAACGTGGACTCGTTTGCCCTCTACAAGCTGAAAGACGCCGGTGCCCAGAAGGCCCAGGCCGACCTGGCTGCAGCCATCATGAGCCCTGCCTTCCAGGAGGTGTTCAACCTGAACAAGGGGTCCATCCCGGTGCGCCTGAACATGGACATGGCCAAGTTCGACGACTGCGCCAAGCTCTCGGCCAAGGACTTTGTGGACACCGCCAAAACCGGTGGTCTGGTGCCCTCGGCCGCCCACGGCATGGCCATCAGCCCAGCGGCTGAAGGCGCCATCAAAGACGTGGTGAGCCAGTTCTGGAACGACGACAAGATCTCCGTCGCCGACGCACAGAAAAAGATCGCTTCCGCCGCCAAACAGTAAGGCCAACCGGCCGGCGGGGCCGGGCGCTGGCCCGCCCCCGCAGGCCCGGTGTTCACCGGAAAGCCTCCCATGAGTAGAACTTTAGAGACGGCGCTGCCCAAGCTCGTCATCGCGCCTGGCTTTGTGCTGGGTTTTGCCTTCATTTACGGACTGATGATCTGGAACGGCGTGCTGTCCCTGACCGGCTCGCGCATGCTGCCCAACTACGAGACCTTTGTGGGGTTGGAGCAGTACGCCAAGCTGTGGGAAATGGACCGCTGGTGGCTGGCGCTGAAGAATCTGGGCATTTTCAGCGTGCTCTACGTGGGCGGTTCGCTGCTCATTGGCCTGGCCCTGGCCGTGGTGCTGGACCAGAAGGTGCGCGCCGAGGGTGCGCTGCGCACCATTTACCTCTACCCCATGGCGCTGTCCTTCATCGTGACCGGCACCGCCTGGAAGTGGATGCTCAACCCCAGCCTGGGCCTGGAAAAGCTCATGCACGACCTGGGTTGGGCCAGCTTCAGCTTCGACTGGCTGGTGCAGGGCGAGACGGCCATTTACTGCGTGGTGCTGGCCGGCATCTGGCAAAGCGCCGGGTTTGCCATGGCGCTGTTTCTGGCGGGCCTGCGCGGCATTGACGACAGCCTCATCAAGGCCGCCCAGATTGACGGGGCCAGCCTGCCGCGCATTTACTGGCGGGTGGTGCTGCCCATCCTGCGGCCAGTGGTGTTCTCCACCATCATGGTGTTGTCGCACCTGTCCATCAAAAGTTTCGACCTGGTGATGGCGCTGACCGGCGGCGGCCCCGGCTACGCCACCGACGTGCCCGCCACCTTCATGTACGTGATGAGTTTCACCCGGGGCCAGATTGGGCTGGGCGCGGCCAGCGCCACCATGATGCTGGCCACCGTGGCCGCCATCGTCGTGCCCTACCTGTACAGCGAACTGCGGAGCAAACCCCATGAGCACTGACGCCCTGGCCTTGCGCCACAACCCCTGGCCCGCCCGCGTGGGGCGTGCCCTGATTTATGCCGTGCTGCTGGTGGCGGCGCTGTTTTTCCTGGCCCCGCTGTACGTGATGCTGGTGACCGCCTTCAAGGATGCCCAGGAAATCCGCAGCGGCAACCTGCTCAGCCTGCCCGGCAGCCTCAATTTCAGCGCCTGGGGCCAGGCCTGGAGGACGGCCTGCACCGGCACCGACTGCCGGGGGCTGCAGCCCTACTTCTGGAACTCGGTGCTCATGGTGGTGCCCGCCGTGCTGCTGTCCACGCTGTGGGGTGCGCTCAATGGTTATGTGCTCAGCCTGTGGAAGTTTCGCGGCAGCGAGCTGCTGTTTGGCTTCATGCTGTTCGGGGTGTTCATGCCGTTTCAGGTGGTGCTGCTGCCCATGAGCCAGGTGCTGGGCTGGCTGGGCATTTCCAGTTCGGTGGGCGGGCTGATTCTGGTGCACTGCCTGGCCGGTCTGGCCAGCACCACGCTGTTCTTTCGCAACTACTACGCCGCCGTGCCCAAGGATTTGATCAACGCCGCGCGCATCGACGGGGCGGGCTTCTGGCGCATTTTCTTTCGCATCATCGTGCCGCTGTCCACCCCCATCGTCATGGTCACGCTGATCTGGCAGTTCACCGCCATCTGGAACGACTTTCTGTTTGGCGTGGCCTTCAGCGGGGCCGACAGCAAGCCCGTGACCGTGGGCCTGAACAACATGGTCAACACCAGCAGCAGCGTCAAAAACTATCAGGTGGACATGGCCGCCGCCCTCATCGCGGGCCTGCCCACCATGCTGATTTATGTGCTGGCGGGCAAGTACTTCCTCAAAGGCCTGACGGCGGGTGCCGTCAAAGGTTGATTTATAGCCAAATTGGCACCCATCGCTTGTCTGTAAATACTTTACAGCTCCTTTTTATTCTTGATTCGAAAGCTCCGTCATGGCCTCCGCACTGCACATCCAGGGCATACGCAAAACCTTCGGCAAAGGCGACAAAACCGTCGAGGTGTTGAAAAAAATCGACATCGACGTCGCCCCCGGCGAATTCCTCATCCTCGTCGGCCCCTCGGGCTGTGGCAAAAGCACGCTGCTCAACCTCATCGCCGGTCTGGAAGACCCCACCGAAGGCGAGATCCGCATTGGCCAGCGCAACGTGGTGGGCGTGGCCCCGGCGCAGCGCGACATTGCCATGGTGTTCCAGAGCTATGCGCTCTACCCCACCATGAGCGTGGCCGACAACATCGGCTTCGCGCTGGAGATGCGCAAGGTGCCCAAACCCGAGCGCCAGAAACGCATTGCCGAGGTGGCCGCCATGCTGCAAATCGAGCACCTGCTGGACCGCCGCCCCGCCCAGCTCAGCGGCGGCCAACGCCAGCGCGTGGCGATGGGCCGCGCCCTGGCCCGCCAGCCCCAGCTGTTTCTGTTCGACGAGCCGCTGAGTAACCTCGACGCCAAGCTGCGCGTGGAAATGCGCGCCGAGATCAAGCGGCTGCACCAGCTCAGCGGCATCACCAGCGTGTACGTCACCCACGACCAGATCGAAGCCATGACGCTGGGCAGCCGCATTGCCGTGATGAAGGGCGGTGTGTTGCAGCAACTGGGCACGCCCGAGGCCATTTACGACCGCCCCGCCAACACCTACGTGGCCACCTTCATTGGCTCGCCCACCATGAACCTGATAGCAGGAAAGCCAATGTTTGAAAGCGGCAGGGCTGATTTTGACATCAAAAACGCCCGTTTGCTACTGGATTGCCCGACCCAGGAGGGCACCGAGGTGCTGATGGGCCTGCGGCCCGAGCACATCCGGTTCGACGATGCGTCGGCCTGGCGCGGCACGGTGTCACTGGTCGAGCCCACAGGGGCCGATACCTATGTGGTGGTGCGCACCGATGCGGGCGACATCACCGTGCGCGTGGCTCCACACAGCACGCTGGCCGTGGGCGAGCGCGTGGGCCTGGCGGTGACCGCCCAGCGGGCGAGCTGGTTCGAAGCCTCCACCGGCCAACGGCTGGCGGACTGAGGCCGTCCGCAGCCCGTCCGCAGTGACCCACCAGCAAGGCCCGGGCCGCATGACCTGCCAGCGGGTCAGGCCTGACCGGTGACCCCGGCGGGCAGTGGCAGGCTCAGCGTCACCGTCAGCCCGCCGGTTGGCGAGGCCGCCGCGCTGGCCCCACCGCCATGGCGGCGCGCCACCTCTTGCACGATGGCCAGGCCCAGGCCGCAGCCGCCGGGCAGGGTGCTGGCGCGCCAGAAGCGCTGAAACACCTGGGCCAACTGCTCGGGCGGCAGGCCGGGGCCGTTGTCTTCCAGCGCCAGCAAGGCGGTGTGGTGGGTGTCATCGCGCGACACCCTGAGGGTGATGCGGCTGCCGCGTGGTGTGTACCGCAGGGCGTTGTCCAGCAGGTTGGCCAGGGCCTCGCGCAACTGCAGCGCATCGCCGTGCAGGGGCAGCTGGTCTTCGCCTTCGTAGCCCAGGTCCATGCCAGCGGCCAGGGCACGGGGCGTCCACTCGCGGGCCACGTCGCGGGCCAGGTGGGCCACGTCCATGGCTTCGCGGCGGGCGTGGGTTTCGGTGCGGGCCAGCGTCAGCAGCTGGTGCACCAGGTGGGCGCTGCGCTGGGCGCCGGTCAGCACCTTGGCCAGGCGCTCGGCCATGGCCGGGTCGCTGGTCTGGCGTTGGGCCAGCTCCACCTGGCTGATCAGCCCGGCCAGCGGCGTGCGCAGCTGGTGGGCAGCGTCGTTCAGAAACCGCTTCTCCTGGCTCAGGTTGCGTGCCACCTGGGCCAGCAGGCCATTGACGGCCAGCACCAGGGCGTGCACTTCGGTGGGCGCTTGCTGAACGGCGATGGGTGAGAGTGCATCCACCGCGCGGTGCTCCAGTTGTGAGGCCAGCCGCGTCAGCGGGGCCAGGCCCCGGCGTATGCCGGCGTGCACCAGCAGGCTGAGCAAGGCGCCCAGGGCCAGCAGCGGGGCCAGCATGTCGGCCACCAGCTCGCCGGCAATGCGCTGCTGCACCGCCAAGCCCTTGCCCACCTGCACCCGCAGCACCTGAGGGACGTCGGGCTCGCCGTAGCCCAGGTCCAGGGTAACGATGCGCAGCGGCTTGCCGTCCAGCTCGCCGGTGTGGAACTGGGGCGCGGCGGTGGACGTGGTGCTGCCAGCCGCGGGCGGTTGTGGCAGGCGGCCATTGCCCAGCAAAAACTGACCGGGCGGGGATGACACCATGTAGGCTAGGCGGTCGTTGGGGTCTTGCTCCAGCACGTCCTGCGCCGCGCGTGGGAAGTCGATGAGCAGGCCCGAGCCCACGGGTTTGACTTGGCGCGCCAGCGCCCGCACCGATTGGCTGAGCGACTGGTCAATGCCTTTCTCCACATAGCTGAGCGCCATGCGGTAGGCCAGCAGCCCGCCGCCCGCCCACAGCACCAGTTGCGGCAGCAGCAGCCACAGCAGCAGCTGGCGCCGCAGCGACAGGCCTGGCCACCAGCGGGGGGTGAACACGGTTCAGGCGCCGGGGCCGTCGAGCAAGTAGCCCAGGCCCCGGATGTTGCGAATGCCGTAGGCCGACCCGGCCAGCTTGCGGCGCAGGCGGTGCACGTACACCTCCAGGGCGTTGGACGAGAGGGCGCCCGCCGCCCCCGGCTCACCGGGCTGGGCTTGCCAGGCGGCCAGCACCGCTTCGCGGCTGACGACCTGGCCTTGCTGGTTCAGCAGCAGGTCCAGCAGGGCCCACTCGCGCGGCGTGAGGTCCAGTGCCGTGCTGCCCAGCCAGGCCCGGGGCAGTTGGGCATCCATGCTGAGGGTCGGGGTGGCCTGGGTGTCGGCGGGGGGCTGCAGGGCCGGTGCCGGGCTGGTCGTGGGCCCAAAGGCCGGCAGGCTGGCGCGGCGCAGCATGGACTGCAGGCGTGCCAGCAGCTCGTCCATGCTGAAGGGTTTGGTCAGGTAGTCGTCGGCCCCGGCGTTCAGGCCTTCCACCCGATCTTCCACACCGTCGCGGGCGGTGAGGATGAGCACCGGCATGGCCGATTGGCGGGCGCGCAGCAGGCGCAGCACGGTCATGCCGTCCACCTGGGGCAGACCGAGGTCGAGCACCATGCCGTCGAACACCTGGGCCTGCAGCTGCGCCAGGGCGGCTTCGCCGTCGCTGGCCGTGCGGGTGGTGTGGCCGGCGCGGGTGAGCAGTTCGTCCAACCCGTCGCGCAGCAGTTCGTCGTCTTCAACGATGAGCAGGCGCGCCATGGTGGGTCTCCGGTGGGGGGCTGGTGGGTGGGGCGCCGTCGAGTCCGGCGGCCTTGAGGGCGGCCACGCGGGCGGCGTGCACTGCTTGGGCAATGTGCTCGCCCAGGGGCTGGCGGGCATCGGGGGCGTGTGCCCTGGCCACTTCGGCGGCGTGGGCCGCCACGGCGGCGGTGTCCACCTGCTGGGCCGCGTGCAGGGCTTGCAGCAGGCGGAGGCGTTGGGGGTAGGGCTGCTCGGCCAGTCCACCACGGCCACGGGCGTCGCATTCGCAGGCCAGCAGCACCTCGACAAAGCGCTCGGGGCGGCGCAGTGCGTCGCAGCGTTCGAGCAGGCGCACCAGGGCAGCGGCTGAAAAGTTGGCGCTGCGGTGGATGTTGCCGTGCTCGCGGGCGACCACGTCGGCCAGCTCGCGGCAGTCGCGTGGCACGCGCCAGCGCTCGCACACGCCTTTGAGCAGTCGGACACTGCGCTCCTCGTGGCCGATGTGGCGCGGCAGCACGTCGGCGGGGGTGGTGCCTTTGCCCAGGTCGTGGCACAGGCAGGCCAAGCGCACGGTCAGCGGGGCGTTCAGCCGCGCGGCCATGTCCATGACCAGCATCATGTGCACGCCGGTGTCCACCTCGGGGTGGTAGTCGGCGCGCTGGGGCACGCCCCACAGGCGGTGGAGTTCGGGCAGCAGCACGCGCAGGGCGCCGCAGTCGCGCAGCACCTGCAACATGCGCGAGGGCTGAGTCGACATCAACCCGCGCGACAACTCTTGCCACACGCGCTCGGGCACCAGGTGGTTGACCTCGCCGTCTTCCACCATCTCGCGCATCAGCGTCTGGGTTTCGGGGGCCACCGTGAAGTCGGTGAACCGGGCGGCCAGCCGCGCCAGTCGCAGCACGCGCACGGGGTCCTCGCGGAAGGCGGGGCTGACGTGGCGCAGCACTTTGGCCCGCAGGTCGGCCACGCCACCAAAGGGGTCCACGAGCTGTGTCAGGTCGGGCTGCGGCGGATTTTTTGTATCCAATTGGCCTTCACCGCAATACCCTATTGGTTTTGTTGCTATGGCGTTGATGGTCAAGTCGCGCCGGGCCAGGTCTTGCTCCAGCGTCACATCGGCCGCGGTGTGGAAGGTGAAGCCGTGGTAGCCGGGTGCGGTTTTTCGCTCGGTCCGGGCCAGTGCGTACTCCTCGCGGGTGTGCGGGTGCAAAAACACCGGAAAGTCTTTGCCCACAGGCAGGTAACCCTGTGCCGCCAGGGCTTCAGGGGTGGCGCCAACCACCACCCAGTCGCGTTCGTGTACGGGGAGGCCCAGCCACGCGTCGCGCACGGCCCCACCCACCATGTAAATGTCCATGTGCCGATTGTCGCGCGGTCCGCTTGGCCTACCGTGCTCAGGGGTTGCGGACCAGGGTCAGCGCCCCAGCCGGTAGGGCTCTTCAAAGTCCAGGAAGTCGTGCTCGGCCAGTGCCCCGGCGACCCAAGCCTGCACGCCGGGCAGCTCGCTCACCGTCTGCAGATAGGACGCCACCCGCTCAGGCACCGGCAGCGCATAGGTCTTCAGGCGCATGACCACGGGGGCGAAGTAGGCGTCTGCCACCGTGAAGTGCCCGAACAGCAGGGGGCCGCCATGCTCGGCCAGCAGCTCGGTCCACATGGCGACCAGGCGGGCCAGGTCGGCGCGCACGGCGGGTTGGTCGCGCAGCACCAGCTGGCCAATGTGGGGCAGCGAGGCCTCGATGTTCATGGGAAAGTGGCTGCGCAGTGCGCCGAAGCCGCTGTGCATTTCGGCGCACACGCTGCGGGCGCGGGCCCGGGCGGCCACGTCCTGCGGCCACAGGCGCGCTTGGGGGAAGCACTCGGCCGCGTATTCGGCAATGGCCAGCGTGTCCCACACGGCCAGTGGCTGGCCCGAGACGCTCAGCTGGGTGTTGTCCAACAGCACCGGCACCTTGCCCACGGGGTTGTGGAGGGCCACGGTGTGTTTGAAACGCGAGTCGGGCGCGAACGAGTCGAACCGGACCAGGTGTTCGGTGAAGTCAATGCCCGCCTGTTTCAACAGCACCCAGGGGCGCATGGACCAGGACGAGTAGTTTTTGTTGCCAATCAGCAGCGTGAGGGACATGAGGGGTCTTTCAGGCGTATTTTTCAAGGATGCGGGTGGAGCGCTCCACCTCGCGGAAGGTTTCCACTTCGGACTCGGAGGACGTGACCGCCTCCATCACCGTGCAGGCCATCATGCGGTAGAAGGTTTTTTCCATGGCCTTGCGGGCGGCAGACATCTGCTGCGCCACGTCTTCGCAGGGACGGCCACTTTCCACCATGTCGATGAGGCCACGCACCTGGCCTTCGATGCGTTTGAGCCGGTTGACCACGTCTCGCTGGTGCTCGCTGCGGTAGGTTGATGGGGCAGTGGTTTTGTCAGCGGCCACGGGGGCGGCTTTGGTTTTGGCGGTGGCCATGGGGGCTCCTGTGTGGGGTATGCAACTTTCAAGTGTGCCAAAAAAGACTGGGGGTGTGAGGCTGCCCACCGGTCGATGGTGTTGGCTTTTGCGGATAAACCATACCCCCCTAGGGTAAATGTGGATGCAAATGACGCCTGTGCGGCGCTAAGGTAGCGCCGCGTCTTCTTGATAAATGTCAAAAAAGAGCCGTCAAACCCACACACACCACCCACAACCAAAGGAACCCCCATGAATTTGTTCAGACAAGCCTCTCTCGCCCTGGCGCTGGTGGCCACATTGCTCGCCACGGGCTGCAGCACGGTGGCGACCATTGGCAAGCTGGAAGACGGCGCAGGCGCCGAAGCCAACCGCATGTGGGACCGCTGGGTCGAGGGCGAGGGCGACATTGCCGTGGCCACCACCTGGGAGCGCAAGGTCAAAGCCGGCGTGAGCGCCAAGGACGTGGAAGAAATCCTCAAGCTCGTGGCGGTGGAGCGCAACATGCGCGACGTGGGCACGCTGCCCCTGTCCAAAGAGTTGGAGGCCCGCTCGGGCAAAAAAGAACCGGTGCTGACCGTGTACTCGTACTGCAGCCCGGACACCGCCCGCAAGATGGTGGACTTCAGTCCGCACATGGCGGCTTACCTGCCATGCCGCGTGTCCCTGGTCGAGAAGGATGATGGCCTGTGGTTGTACACACTGAACATGGACATGATGGTCAAGATGGGCCGCAGGTTGCCTTCTCCCCTGAAGGAAGAGGCCATGGCCGTGCGCAACACCATTTACGAAATGATGGAGCGCGCCTCCAAAGGCGAGTTCTGAACCGACGCCCCACCACCGGCCCCATGAGGGCCGATTTTTTTGCGCACCACACACCAACAACGAGGAGACCCCATGAACCTTTTCCACCCCACCTCCCAGCGCACCGCCTTGGTGTTGGCCCTGGGTGCGGCACTGTTGCCCGCAGCCCACGCCACCAACGGCTACTTCCCCCACGGCTTTGGCATCAAGGCACAAGGCATGGGCGGCGCCAGCATTGCCACCGCCAATGACGCTTTTGCAGGGGTGAACAACCCGGCCGGTGCCGTCTTTGCCGGCAGCCGCATGGAACTGGGCGCGGCCCTGTTCATGCCCGACCGTGCCATGACCCGCACCAACGTGCCCGCTGCCTTTGGCCCCGCGTTCGGTGCGGCGGAGACCAGTGGCCGCACCACCTTCTTGATTCCCGAGTTTGGCTACAACGCCGTGCTGTCCAACCAGCTGGCCGTGGGCATTTCCGTGTACGGCAACGGTGGCATGAACACCAGCTACCCCGGCGGCAACACCATGTGCCCCACCGGTCCGGCCACACCGCCCACCACTGGCCTGAACCCGCTGTGTGGTCAAGGCAAATTGGGGGTGGACTTGATGCAGCTCATTGTGGCCCCCACGGTGGCTTACAAACTGAACGACCAGCACGCGGTGGGTGTCAGCCCGTTGCTGGTGTTGCAGCAATTCGAGGCCTACGGTGCACAGGGTTTTGCCAACCAGTCGCAAAACCCGGCCGCCCTGACCAACAACGGCAAGGACACCAGCCGTGGCCTGGGCATTCGCCTGGGGTACATGGGCAAGTTGTCCGACAAAGTGTCGGTCGGCGCGAGCTACTCGCCCGAGGTCAGCATGAGCCGCTTCAATAAGTACGCCGGCCTGTTTGCCGAGCAGGGCAAGTTCAACATTCCGGCGAATTACGGCGTGGGCGCGGCCTTCCAGGTCACACCGGCCGTGCAACTGGCGGTGGACTACACCCGCATCAACTACAGCAAGGTGCCGTCCATTGGCAACCCGGCCATGTCCATGTCCCCCATGGGCTCGGACGCGGGTGGTGGTTTCGGTTGGAAGGACGTGGAGACCGTCAAGGTGGGTGTTCAGTGGCAAATGAACGACAAGACCACCCTGCGTGTGGGCGTGAACCGTGGCACCAACCCCGTGACGGGTGCCAACATCACACCCAACATCCTGGCACCGGGGGTCATGACAACCCACCTGACCATGGGCGGGACATACCACCTGACACCCAAGTCCGAGCTCAGCTGGATGGTGGCCTATGCCCCAGGCGTGACGGTCACGGGCAGTTCCCTGTTCAACATGCAGCCTGGCATGCCCCCTGGCACCAACATGCAGGAGTCGGTGCGCATGAAGCAGACCATTTTCGGCATCCAGTACGGTTGGAAGTTCTGAACCCCGGCAGCTCTCAGGCGCTCCAGCGGCCTTTGGCGCGCAGGCGCAGCAGCCGGTTGCGCGGACCCAGGCCCCCGGCCTCGGGGCCGATGTACGTGGGCAGCACGGCACGCAGGCTGGCGGCCGGAAGACCCCAACTGGCTTGCGTGGCCACCCCCGCCGACGCGGGGCTGGCCACGTTGGGGACTTCCATGGACGACAGGTTGTCGGTGCTCATCAGCGGCACGCCGGGCGCCATTTCCATGAACAGGGCCTGGAAATAGGCCAATGCCCGTGGCAAGCCCCACACGGGGCGTGGGCACCCGGCCGCCTGACCTGCCATGCGGGCCAGTTCGCGCAGGGTGAACACGTCCGGGCCCACCAGTTCCACCGTCTGACCAATGGTGGTGGGGTGGGTCAGCGCGTGTGCAATGGCGCGGGCCACGTCTTCCACCCAGACGGGCTGAAAGCGGGTGTCCGCACCGGCCAGCGGAAACACGGGCAGCCATTGCTGGACGCGGGCAAACAGGTTCAGGAAGCTGTCGCCCTCGCCAACAATGACGCTGGGGCGCAGCACCGTGAGGTCGAGGGGTGCCGCTTGCAGCACCTGCTCACCCCTGGCCTTGCTGCGCTGGTACATGGACGGCGCGTCGGTGGCGGCACCCAGGGCGCTCACATGCACCACGCGCGTCACCCCACTGCGCTCACAGGCCTGGGCAATGGTGCGCGGCAAGTCCACGTGCACCTGCTCGAAGCTGCGTTCGTTACCGTGCAGGATGGCCACCAGGTTGATGACCGCATCGTGCCCCGCCATCAGCTGTGTCAGCTCGTCTACGCGGTGGATGTCGGCGGTCAGCACCGTCAGCAGCGGGAGGTGGCGCACGTTGTCGGCGTGCTTGGGGTGGCGTGTGGGCACCGTGGTGCGGTGGCCCGCGCGTTGCAGCTGCTCGCACACGTGGCGACCGACGAAGCCAGTGCCACCCAGGACAAGGATGTTGGACATGGGGGTTCCTATGGTTGTGAAGAGGTGGGGGTTCAGGGCAATTCGGTATTTTCGCGCGCCGCAGCACCGCTGCGCGGCCCCACCTGGCCCAGCCTGGCCTTGAGCGACTGTGGCTGGCCGGTGAGCAGGGCGGCGTAGTTGGTGGTGTTGGCCAGCACCCGCTTGACGTAATCCCGGGTTTCAGAGAAAGGGATGTTCTCGGCCCAGATGGCGCCTTCCAGCATGGGGCCAGTGCCGTCCACGGGCGCGCGCCAGCGGCGCGACCGGCTGGGGCCCGCGTTGTACGCAGCGGCAGCCAGGGGCATGGAGCCCTCGAAATCGTCCAGCACCAGTTTGAGGTAGCCGGTGCCAATGGCGATGTTGGTGTCGCGCTCGTTGATGTCGCCGGGCTGGAACTGGGTGAGGCCGATTTTCTTGGCCGTCCAGCGTGCGGTGGCGGGCATCACCTGCATCAGCCCTGACGCGCCCACGTGTGACCGTGCATCCACGATGAAGCGGCTTTCCTGGCGAATCAGTCCGTACACATAGGCGGCGTCAAGCCCGATGCTGCTGGTGCGTCGCAGCAAGGCTTCGCGGTGAGGGGTGGGGAAGCGCTGCTGGTGGTCGGCCACGGTGGGGGTGCGCTCGCTGGTGTTGATGCAGCGGTCCCAAACCTGCTTCTGGCAAGCCAGGGCGGCGGCGGCCAGCAGCTCGCGTTCGGGCATGCCGCCGGGGGTGTGCAGGTTGGTTTCGTAGTTCCACTCGCGCACGCCCTCGCTGCGCAATCCGATGGCAATGGCCTTGAGTGCCCGGCGCAGCCCCGGGTGTTGGCGCGCCTGTTGTACCTCGGCTTCCGTCAGCGCAGGGGGGGGCGGTGGCGTGGTGATGGCCTGGCCCAGTTCTTCCATGGCCAGCTGTCCGTAAAAGGCGTGGGGGCTGGCAATGCGCTGGAAATGGGCGCGTGCCTGGGTTTGTCCGTCGGGGGTCTTGAGCTGGGTGAGGGCGCGGGCGTGCCAGTAGGTCCAGGTGGGTTCCTGGCGCATGGACTCGGGCATGGCAGCAATCGCTTTGGCCACCTGCTCCCAGCGCCCCGCGCGCAACGCGGCCCTGACCCACCAGCCCAGGTGCTCGGTGTGCATGTCGGCGGGGTTGCCCTTGGCAAACCAGTCGGTGGCCTCGGGCATCAGGCGTTGGGCCGCGGTGCGGCCAATGGCGCCCCAGACCCAGCTTTTTTCTTCCTGCGTGAGCTGGGTGCGCCAGCGGGCGCGGGCCATGTGCTGAGCTGCCTCCTCGGGGTCGGTCGCGGCCAGGCGAACCAAGGCCAGGGTGACCAGCTCTTTGGTGCGGTGGCGCACGGCGGTGAGCTTTTCGTCCAGGTATTTGTCGGGCTGTGTCTGCAGGGCATTGGTGGTGCTCACCCAGTCGGGGTTGAGCAAGCCCACGGCCTGGCTGACCACGCGGGGGCGGTTTTGCTCGGCGCCCACACGGGCGCGTTGCCAGGCCAGTTGGGGGTCCAGTTGCCGGGCCGCCAGCAGCCGGTTGATCAGGGGCGCGCAGGCTTCTTCGGCGTCGCGCTGGTCCAGCCACAGGCGAGCGGCGTCGGCCACTTCGTCGGCTGACAGCTGGCCCTGGGTCGCCAGTCGGGCGTGCAGCCCGTGGCAGCGCAAGGCCTTGTCGTCGTTCATGCGAAAGCGTGGCCACTCGGTGAGGAACGTGGCCCAATCCTGGCGGTTGCCCAGCAACAGCAGCCAGTCGTTGCGCAGGCGGTCTTCGTAGTAGCTGCCCTGCCAGCGGGTCAGGAACGCACGCACTTGTTCGTGGCTGGCCGTTTCCAGCGACAGGCGCATGGCCCAGTAGGCGGCCAGTGGTTCCAGTTCGTGGCCTTGCACCCGGGGCATCAGGGCTTGCAGCTGGCGGGGGTTGGCCTTGCGGAAGGCCTCGCGCATGTCCAGCATGGCCGCATCGCCGGGCGCCGCCCCAGTGGCCGTGTGCTCCGCTCCAGTTTGCGCGGCCGCG
This sequence comes from uncultured Hydrogenophaga sp., assembly GCA_964396895.1. GTDB lineage: Bacteria > Pseudomonadota > Gammaproteobacteria > Burkholderiales > Burkholderiaceae_C > UBA2334. The sequence continues at coordinate 38,978 of CAYNGJ010000027.1, forward strand.
GGCGGCGCGGACACGCCAATCAGGGTGACAATGGCAGCCAGGGCCAAGTGCCGGGCTGCCGACAGCGGTGCCAGGGCACCTGGGGGACGAAGGACACGCAGATTCATGGGCTGATTATGGACAACAAAGAACCTCACCAACCTCCCGCTGGGCCAACGGCCGATTCACCGGTATTGACGCAGTCGCAGCTGCAAAAACGGGCGTTGCGCGAGACCTTGCTGGCCCGCCGGCAGGCCATGTCGGACCGCGAAGGGCGCTCAGAGTTGCTGCAGCGCGTCATGCGGGTGTGGCTGATTGAGCGGCCCGACACCGTGATTGGAGCGTACTGGCCCATCAAGGGTGAGTTTGACCCCTTGCCCGCCCTGCACCGCTGGAAGGAAGACGGCGAGCTGCTGGACGAGCCCCAGCCCCGTCGCATTGGCCTGCCGGTGGTGGACAAACAGCACAAGACCCTGACCTTCCACGTGTGGTACCCCGGTTGCCCCATGGAAGAAGACGCCTACGGCATTCCCAAGCCCAAAGACACCGAGGTGATCGTGCCCACGCTGCTGTTTGTGCCCTGCGTGGGGTATGCCGCCGGCGGCTACCGGCTGGGCTACGGCGGGGGTTTTTATGACCGCACCCTGGCCAGCCTGCAACCCAAGCCGTTCACCGTGGGCCTGGGCTTTACCGACGGGTTTGTGGACGACCTCGAACCCGAAGCCCACGACCTGCCGCTGGACGCCATCCTGAACGACAACGGCCTGGTGTGGCCAATTTAATCATCAAATTGGCATCCGTGGCTTGATTCAATTGAATAGTTTGCTATGTATTGACGTCTGGGAGGGTCGCGGCTGACCACCCCAGGCATTGCTGCAACCGGGGCCAGCTGAAGCCTGGGCCAGGGTCTTGTTTGCGGCCAGGGGCAATGTGCTCGTGGCCAGCCACGTACTGGATGGGGCAGGCCAGCAGCAAGGCCTGGCACAGCTGGGCCAGCCGGGTGTATTGGGCGGGCTCGAACGTGTCGCCCTCCAACCCCTCCAGTTCCACGCCCACCGAGTCGTCGTTGCAGTTGTGGCGTCCCCGCCAGCACGACGCACCGGCGTGCCAGGCGCGGTCGTTCACGCTGACGTACTGCGTCACCTCGCCCTGGCGGCTGATGAAAAAATGCGCCGACACCTCCAGCCCGCGGATGCGCTGGAAATAGGGGTGTGCTTCCCAGTCCAGCGTGCCGGCAAACAGACGGTCCACCTGGCCATTGCCGAATTCACCCGGCGGCAGGCTGATGGAGTGCACCACCACCAGGTCCACCACCGCGCCATCGGGCCGGGGCCCGAAGTGGGGGGAGGGGCAGTGGCGCACACCGGTCAGCCAACCCTGCTGCCAAAGCGTGGGCGTGTCTGTGGGCCAGGGCGTCGGTGGGGAGTGCGAGGGCTCAGGCATCGGGCTCCCCGTCGTGTTCCCCCACCTGGATGTTCAGGCGGGCAATGCGGTAGCGGATCTGGCGCAGGTTCAGCCCCAGTTTGGCGGCAGCTGCCGTGCGGTTGCCTCGGGTTTCTTGCAGGGCCTGCACCAGGATGGCGCGCTCTTGCTCGTCCAGGTGTTGTTGCAGGTCGGCGGGGATGCCCTCGGGGGTCACGGGCGGCGCGTGGTCGGCCAATGCAGCCGGGGTGAGGGTCGCAGCGGCAGCTGCGGCCACAGCAGGTGGAGCGGCACCGGCCAGGGGGTCCAGCAGGTCGGCCAACGTGATGTGCTGGCCGTCGCACAGCGCCAGCGCCCGGTGCAACAGGTTTTCCAGCTCGCGCACGTTGCCGGGAAACGGGTGCTGGTGCAGCCAGGATCTGGCGGTTTCGTCCAGCGGCAGGGGCGGCTGGTCGCTTTCCTGGCAGATGCGTTGCATGAGCGCCGCGACCAGATCGTCCAAGTCCTCGGGCCGCTCGCGCAGCGAGGGCAAGCGGATTTCGATGACATTGAGTCGGTAGTACAGGTCCTGGCGGAAGCGCTCGTCGGCCACGGCTTGCACCAGGTCTTTGTGGGTGGCGCAGAGGAGGCGGACGTCCACCTGCTCCTCCTGCACCCCACCCAGGGGGCGCACCCGCCGCTCCTGGATGACCCTCAGCAGCTTGGCCTGCATGGCCAGGGGCAGGTCGCCGATTTCGTCCAGAAACAGCGTGCCGCCCCGTGCCGCCGCGAAATACCCTTCGCGGTCGGTGGTGGCCCCGGTGTAGGCGCCCTTGCGGGCACCGAAAAACTCGGCCTCGATCAGGGTGTCCGGGATGGCGCCGCAGTTCACCGCCACAAACGGGCCCGGTGCCCGGTGGCTCTCCCCGTGGATGGCGCGGGCCACCAGCTCTTTGCCCGTGCCAGATTCCCCCAGGATCATCACCGGGGCCATGCTGCTGGCCACCCGTGCGATGCGTTCGCGCACCAGGGTCATGACCTGCGAACCGCCCGCGAGTTTGCGCAACGGGGCGGCGGGGCTGGCGGCGCGGTTGGGCGCGGTGTTCGAGGGCGTGGGTGACGGCACCGCCGCCTGCCCAGCGGCCTGCAGCGCTGTGGCCACCACGGTGCGAAACTGTTTCAGGTCGACGGGTTTGGTCAGGTAGTCAAAAGCCCCGTGCTTCAGGGCCTCCACGGCGTTCTCGGCCGAGCCGTGGGCGGTGACCACAATGGCCCGCTCGCTGCGCCCTTGCTGGCCCAGCTCCCGTATGAGCTCCAGGCCCAGGCCGTCGGGCAGGCGCATGTCCGTGATGAGCAAGTCAAACGAGCCCTGGCGCAGGCTCTCCCTGGCCTCGGCCAGCGAGCCCGCCGCCTCTATTTGGTGGCCTTCGCGCAGCAGCGTCAGTTCGTACAGGGTGCGCAGGTCGGGCTCGTCGTCCACGACCAGGATGTGCGCCGCAGGGCGAGGGATGGCGGTTGTCATGGCTCAGAGTCTGCCATTGCGGGTGGAATGGTCACAAAAAATTCGTTGCCCGACTGGCCTTGGTGCGCCACACGCCGGTAGTCCAGCCGGGCCTGGTAGCGGTCACACAGTTCTCGGCACAGGTACAGCCCCATGCCGCTGGAGCGGCTTTCGGACGAGAAGAAGGGCTCAAACAGGTGCCGTTTCACGCTGGGCTCCAGGGGCGCACCGTCGCTCCAGACGGACAGCCTCAATTGGCCGTCGGTTTCTATCCGGGTGCCGACGCGGATGGCACCCGCTGCCTGGCTGGCGTACCGGCTGGCGTTGTCCAACAGGTTGACCAGGACCCGGCGCAGGTGCTCGGTGTCAAAGCGCACCTGCGCTGCGCCGCAGCCGGGCTGCCAGGCCACGCGGCGGGCATTGGTGTGCTGGGCGCACCATTCGTCCAGGTGCAGGCGAACCGAGGCGTCCAGCCCGATGGCCGGGGTGTTGGTCGGTGCCGGCTGGCCAGGCACGCGCACCACATTCAGCACATCGTCCACGATGCGGTTGAGGCGCTGCGTGTGGTTGGCCACCATCTGCGCCAGGCGCAGCTGCTGGGGGTCTTGCAGGTCCTCCAGCAGCAATTCGTTGGCTTGGGCAATCGCCGACAGCGGGTTGCGGATTTCATGCGCCACGGCCACCGACATGCGGCCCATGCCCGCCAGCTTCTCGGTGCGCACCCTGGCCTCCAGTTCATGCAGGTCTTCCAGAAACACCACGCACAGGCGGGTTGAGTCGTCTGCCTCGTGGGGGGGGACGGTGGCCGTGGGTCGGGTGCGCGCCCTCAGGCGCTGGCGGTGACCGGGGTGGGCTTCGAGCAGCACCTCGGCCTGTTGGGGGGCTTGTCGTTCGAACGTGGCCTGCACCAGCTCATTCAGCGGGGCGCAGTGGGGCCGCTCGCCCAGCAGGAACAGGCTGGGCGCCGGGCCGTACTCGTCGCCCAGCATGTGGCGGGCGGCCGGGTTGGCGGTGCGCACCATGCCCCGCACATCCACCACCACCACACCGTCGCTCATGGCGTCGATGATGAGCTCGTTCACCACCACCTGGGTGCGCGCCGCCAGTTGGCTGCGTTCGGATACCGCCTCTTCCCGTGCCAGACGCAGGGCGAGTTGCCTCGCCAGCAGGGCCACCAGGAAAAAGCCCGTGCCGGTGATGGCGGTCTGAAACAGCCGGGACGTGGATTCGGCGTCGGTGAGCCAGGTGTTCCAGGCGGCCTCGCCCAGCATGAACAGCGTCACCAGGGCGGCGGTGGCCAGGCCCCGCTGCTGGGGCCCCAGAATGGCCGACATCAGCACCGGCAGCGCAAACAGCAGCGTGTAGTTCAGTCCCCCGTGCTGCAGCACCTGCAGTCCCGCGAACACCAGCATGTCCACCCCCACGGTCAGGGCCCACGGCACATGCCCCAGCCCATGGCGCAGGGGAGGGTGCAGTCGATGGCTGGCCACCACCACCGCCGCCAAATGCATGGCGCACAGACCCAGGCTCAGCAGGCTGGTGCTGGTGCCCAACAACAGCACCAGGCCTTGCAAAGCCAGCAGCACGCCCGCCACGGCCAAGCGAGCGCGCATCAGGGTGGGCCAGAAACGCTCGGCAGAGCGTTGCAGTGTGGCCGCGTCGGGTGATTCGGGCGCGGGGTTCAGGGAGGGCTGCGGCAACTGGGGTGGGGTCATGGCGCAAGCGGGCCAGGCTGGCGCGTGAGGGGCCTCAGCCTTCGCTGGCCTGGCGGTGGGCCAAGCTGCAGTAAGTGCCGCGTTGACCGACCACCGCGTCTTGCTGAGGCAGGTGCACCCCGCAATGGGCACAGGCCACCATGTGGGCCACGGTGGGGGGCTGGGGTTTGGGTGGGGGGCGCTGGGCTTCTTGGTCGCGCGCCTCGGTGGCGCGGTTGTGCCGCCACAACCAGATGGCGAACAGCACCACGCCCAGAACCAGCAAATACTTCATGAATGCCCTCGAGGGTTGTTCCTGTGGGTGCGGGTGCCGCAGCTTCACGCCCGGTGAAGCACCACTTCCAGCACAAAACGCGAGCCCACATAGGCCAGCAACAGCAGGCCGGATCCGGCGTACAGCATGCGGGTGGCGGTGCGTCCCCGCCAGCCCAAGCGCCAGCGACCCAGCAGCAGCACGGCAAACACGGCCCACGACAGCACGGCGAACACACGCTTGTGGTCCCAGGTGATGCCGTGACCGTACAAATGCTCAGCAAACCACCAACCGGCCCCCAGGGTGGCGGTCAGTAGCACAAAACCCGCTGTGACCAGCCGGAATGTGAGCCGTTCGATGGCCAGCAGGGGAAGGCTGCCTTCGCGCAGGGTGACACCCTCGCGCATGGCTTTTTCGGTGCGCTGCATCCACCAGGCATGCACCACCGCAGCGGCGATCAGGCCGTAGGCGGCAATGCCCAGCGCCCAATGCAAGGGCAGCCAGGTGGATGGGATGGCTGGATACGGGGACCCTGGAAAGAGCAACGCCATCAGCACGGCTGCCATGCCCAGACCCAACAATGCCGCCTTGGCCTTGAGTTGCGGGTAGATGTGACTTTCGATGGCATAGACCAGCGTGACCAGCCACGCCGTGACCGACAGCGCGGGGGCAAAACCAAAGGTGGGGGGCACGGCCAACAGACTGCTGGCCAGCACCGCACCGTGCAGCAGCCAGGCCAGGGTGAGGCCGGTGCGCACCGTGCCACCCCCCCCATGGCGCTGGGCCACGGCCACGGCGGCGTAACCCAAGGCCGCCGCCACCGAGAGCACGGTCGTCAACAGGGGGCTGGCGGCTAAAATCATCTGCACAGTTTAACGGTGAGCGGTGCAGCCTGTGGCGTTCAGGCCCATGCGGGTGAGCGGCCCCGCATGCGCTCACCGGCGTTGTTTTTGCTTTCCCACTTCCCCACCTCCCCCCTTCACACCATGGCCTCAGCCCTTTCCGACAAACTGTCCCGCATCGTCAAGGAAATGCGGGGGCAGGCCCGCATCACCGAGGGCAACGTCACCGACATGATGCGCGAGGTGCGCATGGCGCTGCTGGAGGCCGACGTGGCCTTGCCCGTGGTGCGCGACTTCATTGCTCGGGTCAAAGAAAAGGCGCTGGGGCAGGAGGTGGTGGGCTCGCTCACCCCTGGCCAGGCGCTGGTGGCCGTGGTCAACCGCGAACTGGTGGCCACCATCAGCGGCGGTGCCGGTGACGCACGGGCCCACACCGAACTCAATCTGGCCGCGCAGCCGCCCGCCGTGGTGTTGATGGCCGGTCTGCAGGGTGCCGGCAAAACCACCACCACCGCCAAACTGGCCAAACACCTGATTGAAAAGCGCAAGAAGAAGGTGCTGACGGTCTCGGGCGACGTGTACCGCCCAGCGGCCATCGAGCAGCTGAAAACCGTGACCAAACAGGCCGGGGCCGAGTGGTTCCCCAGCACACCTGACCAAAAACCGGTGGACATTGCGCTGGCGGCGCTCGATTACGCCCGCAAGCACCACTTTGACGTGTTGCTGGTGGACACGGCCGGCCGGTTGGCCATCGACGAAGCGTTGATGGCGGAAATCAAGGCGCTGCACGCCGCCATCAAGCCGGTGGAAACGCTGTTTGTGGTCGATGCCATGCAGGGCCAGGACGCGGTCAACACGGCCAAGGCCTTCAAGGATGCGTTGCCGCTGACCGGCATCGTGCTCACCAAAACCGACGGCGACAGCCGGGGCGGTGCCGCACTGTCGGTGCGGCACATCACGGGTGTGCCCATCAAGTTCGCGGGCGTGAGCGAAAAAATCGATGGCCTGGAGGCCTTCGATGCCGAACGCCACGCCGGGCGCATCCTGGGCATGGGCGACATCCTGGCGCTGGTCGAGCAGGTCACCGCCGGGGT
>CAYNGJ010000028.1:0-30378 GCA_964396895.1 uncultured Hydrogenophaga sp.
CGTAGTCGAAGGTGAAGGGCTCGTAGTAGTCGTCGATCTGCGGCATGTTGGGGTTACTGAAAATTTTCATCAGCAACGACCACTTGCCGCCTTGCCGGGGCTCAATGGAGCCATCGGCCTTGCGGATCCAGCCGCCGTTCCAGCGGTCCTGGTTTTCCCACTCTTTGGGGTAGCCAATGCCAGGCTTGGTCTCAACGTTGTTGAACCAGGCGTATTCCATGCCGGGGCGGTTGGTCCAGACGTTTTTGCAGGTGACCGAGCAGGTGTGGCAGCCAATGCACTTGTCCAGGTTCAACACCATGGCGATTTGCGCGCGAACTTTCATTGTGTTCTCCTGTGGATTCAAGCTTGGTTGGTGGCAGGACCTTCGTCGTCCAGCCAATCGATCTTGCGCATCTTGCGAACGACCACGAACTCATCGCGGTTGGTGCCGATGGTTCCGTAATAGTTGAAGCCGTAGCTGAACTGCGCGTAGCCGCCGATCATGTGGGTGGGCTTGGTGACGATGCGTGTCACCGAGTTGTGGATGCCGCCACGGGTGCCAGTGATCTCGGCGCCGGGGGTGTTCACGATCTTTTCTTGGGCGTGGTACATCATGACCATGCCCGGATTGACCCGTTGGCTCACCACCGCGCGGGCCGCAATGGCGCCGTTGGTGTTGAACAGCTCCACCCAGTCGTTGTCCACAATGCCGGCACTCTTCGCGTCGTCCTCACTCAGCCAGATGACCGGGCCACCCCGGTTCAGGGTCAGCATCATCAGGTTGTCTGAGTAGGTGCTGTGGATGCCCCACTTTTGGTGCGGCGTGATGAAGTTGAGGCTGATTTCCTTGTTGCCGTTGGGCTTGCGGTCCTTGATCTCGTCCACCGTTTTCAGGTCCACGGGGGGGCGGTAGCTGGTCAGGCCTTCACCGAAGGCAATCATCCAGGGATGGTCCAGGTAAAACTGCTGACGACCGGTGAGGGTACGCCATGGAATCAGCTCGTGTACGTTGGTGTAACCGGCGTTGTAGCTCACCTTTTCGCTTTCCAGCCCACTCCAGGTGGGAGAGGAAATGATCTTGCGGGGTTGCGCCTGGATGTCGCGGAAACGGATTTTTTCGTCCTCGCGGTGCAGGGCCAGGTGGGTGTGGTCACGCCCGGTGATTTTGGACAGCGCCTCCCAGGCCTTGACGGCCACATGGCCATTGGTCTCGGGGGCGAGTTGCAGCACGACTTCGCAGGCATCGATGTCGGTGTCAATGTTGGCCATGCCCTGGGTCACGCCCTCGGCCTTGACTGCGCCATTCAGCTCCAGCAGTTGCGCCACCTCGGTTTGTGTGTTCCAGGCAATGCCTTTGCCGCCGTTGCCGACCTTGTCCATCAACGGTCCCAAGGCCGTGAAGCGCTTGTAGGTGTTGGGGTAGTCGCGTTCCACCACAGTGATCTGCGGTGCGGTTTTGCCGGGAATCAGCTCACATTCACCTTTCTTCCATTCGGCCACACCAAATGGCTGGGCCAACTCGGCAGGGGTGTCGTGCATCAACGGGGTGAGCATCAGCTCTTTTTCCACACCCAGGTGGCCCACACACACTTCGCTGTAGGCCTTGGCAAAGCCTTTGTAAATCTCCCAGTCGCTCTTGCTTTGCCACGCTGGATCCACAGCGGTGGACAGCGGGTGGATGAAGGGGTGCATGTCACTGGTGTTCAGATCGTTCTTCTCATACCAGGTGGCGGTGGGCAGCACGATGTCCGAGTACAGGCAGGTGGTACTCATGCGGAAATCCAATGTCACCAGCAGGTCCAGCTTGCCTTCTGGGGCTTTGTCGTGCCACTGCACTTCGGTTGGTTTGGCTTCGTCTGCGCCCAAGTCTTTGCCTTGTACGCCGTGGGTGGTGCCCAGCAGGTGTTTCAGGAAATACTCGTGGCCTTTGCCACTGGAGCCCAACAGGTTGGAGCGCCACACAAACAGGTTGCGCGGCCAATTGTTGGGGTGGTCGGGGTCTTCGCAGCTCATCTTCAGGCTGCCGTCTTTCAACGCCTTGACCGCGTAGTCTTTGGGGTCCATTCCCGCTGCTTGCGCATCCCGCACCACTTGCATGGGGTTGGTCTGCAGCTGCGGTGCACTGGGCAGCCAGCCCATGCGCTCGGAGCGCACGTTGTAGTCAATCAGGCTGCCACCAAATTTGACCTTGTCGGCCAGCGGCGAGAGGATTTCCTCCACGCCCAGCTTTTCGTAGCGCCACTGGTCGGTGTGCGCGTAAAAGAAGCTGGTGCTGTTCATCTGGCGCGGTGGGCGTACCCAGTCCAGCGCGAAAGCCAGTGCGGTCCAGCCGGTCTGTGGGCGCAGCTTTTCCTGGCCCACATAGTGCGCCCAGCCGCCGCCGCTTTGGCCGATGCAGCCGCACATCATCAGCATGTTGATGATGCCGCGGTAGTTCATGTCGCTGTGGTACCAGTGGTTCATGGCTGCCCCGATGATGACCATGGACTTGCCCTTGGTCTTGTCGGCGTTGTCGGCGAACTGGCGGGCCACAGCAATCACCTGGTCGCGTTGCACGCCGGTGATTTTTTCCTGCCAGGCGGGGGTGTAGGGTGTGTCGTCGTCGTAGCTTTGTGCAGCGTTTTCACCCGGCAGGCCTCGGGCCACGCCGTAGTTGGCCACGGTCAGGTCGAAAACGGTTGCCACCAAGGCGAAACGCTCTTCGCCCGCCTTGCCCAGTTTGATGCGGCGCACCGGTACCTTGCGCACCAACACATCGCCCGTGGCCTCTGCCTGCTTGTTGGCGTTGAAGTTGGGCGTGTCGATGCCACCGAAGTAAGGGAAGCCCACTTCGCCAACTTCATAGTTGGCTTCGTCGCCTTCCATCAGGCTGAGCTTGAGTTTGACTGTGTCGTTGTCGCGGGCTTCCTTGTCTTCCAGGTTCCACTTGCCCGCATCGCTGCGACCCTCAGCACCCCAACGGAAGCCGATGGAGCCATTCGGCAGGACGATTTTGTCGTCCTGGTCGATGGCCACGGTCTTCCACTCGGGGTTGTTGTCCTGGCCCAGCTTGCCGTTGAAGTCGCTGGCACGCAGGTAGCGGCCTGGCACCACGACCTGGCGGCCGTCGGGCAACGTGCGCTCCTCCAGTTGCACCAGGTTGGGCATGTCGGTGTAGCGGCGGACGTAGTCGTCAAAGTAGCTGCTGCGCTTGTCGAAGTAGAACTCTTTGAGGATCACGTGGCCCATCGCCATGGCGATGGCGGCATCGGTACCCTGCTTGGGATGCATCCAGATGTCGGCCAGCTTGCTGATTTCTGCGTAGTCGGGCGTGATGGCCACGGTTTTCGCACCCTTGTAGCGCACCTCGGTGAAGAAGTGGGCGTCTGGCGTGCGGGTCTGGGGCACGTTGGAGCCCCAGGCGATGATGAAGTTGGAGTTGTACCAGTCCGCGGACTCAGGCACGTCGGTCTGCTCACCCCAAATCTGTGGGCTGGAGGGGGGCAGGTCGCAGTACCAGTCGTAGAAACTCATGCACACGCCACCGATGAGGCTCAGGTAGCGGCTGCCGGCGGCATAACTGACCATGGACATGGCCGGGATGGGGGAGAAACCAATCACCCGGTCAGGGCCGTACTTTTTGGCTGTGTAGACGTTGGCGCTGGCAATCATCTGGTTGACTTCGTCCCAGCTGCTGCGCACAAAGCCACCCAGGCCACGCTGTTGTTGCCACTCTGCACGGGCGGATGCGTTCTCAACCACACTGGCCCAGGCATCCACCGGGCTTTTCGCCACAGCCAGGGCGGCGCGCCAGTGCTGGAGCAAGCGCCCGCGCACCATGGGGTATTTCACGCGGTTGGCGCTGTACAGGTACCAGCTGTAGCTGGCGCCGCGGGCGCAGCCCCGGGGCTCGTGGTTGGGCAGGTCGGCGCGGGTGCGGGGGTAGTCGGTCTGCTGGGTTTCCCAGGTGACGATGCCGCCTTTGACGTAAATTTTCCAGCTGCAGGAGCCGGTGCAGTTCACGCCATGGGTGCTGCGCACAATTTTGTCGTGTGCCCAGCGGTTGCGGTAGGCATCTTCCCAGGTGCGGTCCTCACCGGTGGTCACACCATGACCATCGGAAAAGCTTTCCTTGGGGTTGGAGAAGTGGTTCAGTCTGTCGAGAAAATGGCTCATGGGGAACTCCAGTGGGGCATTTGTGGGGTGTGCGACGGGGGTCAGGGGTTCTTGATTTCGGCACCTGCACGCAGGTAGAACCACCAGTTCACGATCAAGCACAGCGCATAAAAGATGGCAAAACCGTACATGGCGTACTCGGGGGTGCCGGCCTTGATCTGCTGGCCAATCACCACCGGGGCAATGAATGAGCCATAGGCACCGACGGCCGATGTCCAACCCAGCACGGGACCAGCCTGTTGGCGGTCAAAAATCACGCCGATGGTCCGGAAGGTCGACCCATTGCCAATACCGCTGGCGGCAAACAGCACCACGAACAGCACCATGAAGATGAAGAAGTACTGCTCGGGCGTGGCGGACTGGTAGGCCAGCAACATGACATAGCCCACCGCAGCAGAGGCGAATACCATGACCGCAGAGATGATCTGGGTCACGATGGAACCGCCCACTTTGTCGGAAATCCAGCCACCCAGTGGGCGGATCAGTGCGCCAACGAAGGGGCCAATCCAGGCATAGGTCAGGGCCGAGGGGGCATTGGGGTTCTTCAACGCGTGGGTCATCAGGCCGGTGGCAGGGTCCACCACGTGTTGGAAGCCGAAGATGACGGTGATGGACAGGGGCAGCGCCATCGAAAAGCCGATGAATGAGCCGAACGTGACGATGTAGAGCACCGTCATGGACCAGGTGTGCTTGTTGCCGAAGATGGCGTACTGTTTGCCGATGTTGGCTTTCATTTCGCCAAACGCGGCCAGCTTCATCAGCACCACGGTGGCCACAATGATCAGCGGCAGTGCCACCCACATGTTGAGCAGGCCCAGGCCGGTGGGCGCTGGCAGGTACAGGTACAGGCCCACCAAGCCGACGATGGCCGTCAGCACCCAGAGGTAGAGAATCTTGGCGAAAGCCACCAGGGTACCGCCGTAGTTGGGCGACAGAGGCATGAGGTTGTTCATGCCGAACCAGGCCGCAATGACCAGCGGCACCAGTAATGCAGCCCAGATGAATCCGGCGTTTTGGATGTAGGTGGCGGTACCGGCGGTGATCTTGCCCAGGATCCAGCCTGAATCTTTCACCAACGTCATGGGCTCGCCGCCCATCACACCAAACACCGCAGCGGTCATGGCCAGGGGAATCAGCACCTGCATGGTGGTGACGCCGAAGTTGCCCAGACCCGCATTCAGCCCCAGCGCCGTGCCTTGCTGGCTCTTGGGAAAGAAGCCACTGATGTTGGACATGGAGCAGGCAAAGTTGCCGCCGCCGATGCCCGACAGGAAGGCGCACAACTGGAACACCCACAACGGGGTGGTCTTGTCTTGCAGGGCAAAACCGGTGATTACCGCCGGGATGATCAGCAGCGTGCTGGTCAGGAAAATGGTGTTGCGGCCCCCCGAGAGGCGGATGAAGAACGAGGCGGGGATGCGCAGCGTCGCCCCCATCAGGCCGGCGATGGCGGTCAGGGTGAACAGTTCATTGGGCTTGAACGGGAAGCCCAGGTTCAACATTTGCACCGTGATGATGCCCCACATCAGCCAGACGGCGAAGCCGATGAGCAGATTGGGGATGGAGATCCAGAGGTTGCGGTTGGCAATGGCCTTGCCCTTGGCGGCCCAGAAGGTGCTGTCTTCCGGGCGCCAATCAGTTATATCGGCGCTGGAATAGGTGGCGATGGGCGCAGCCTTTGGAGGGGCGTTGCTGGCGGTTTTGGTACTCATGACAGGGACTCCTGTGGGAAAAAAGCGAATCAACAATGCGAAAAGGTGAAAAGGTGAAAAGGAAAAAGGTGGGCCAGGGGCTAGCGGGCCATCACATCGGTATGACGGACCTCTGTCCAATACATCCAGATCAGAGACAGCCAGACCAGTCCGTACAGCAACATGAAGGCGCTGGAGCGGATGCCGGTCAAGTCCATCAGCACACCAAACAGAATGGGCAGCACAAACCCGCCCAGGCCACCAGCCATGCCCACGATGCCGCTGATGGCGCCGAGGTGGCCGGGGTAGTCGTCGCTGATGTACTTGAAAACACTGGCCCGGCCCAGTGACCAGGCCACGCCCAGCACACACAGCAAGGCGGTGAACACGTGCACGTTCAACCCCATGTCAAAAGACCAGGGGCCCTTGTCGGTCTGAATGGTCAGGTGGGTGGGGGGGTAGGACAGCACAAACAGGCACACCCAGCTCACCCACAGCACCCACCAGGTCACGCTGTGGGCACCGAAACGGTCGGCCAGGACACCGCCCAGGCCGCGCGTCAGGCTGCCGGGCAGGGTGAAAAACACGGCCATCAGGGCGGCCATGCGGATGTTCAGTCCGTACTCGCTCACGTAGTACTGCACCAACCACAGCGCCAAGGCCACAAACCCACCGAACACCACGCTGTAGTACAGGCAGTACCGCAGCACGCGGGGGTCTTTGAGCATGCGCAGCTGCGCACGCCAGGCCATGGCTTCGGTGTTGCAGTGGGCGGCATCGTGGTGACTGAACACCCAGAACACCAGCACCGCGGCCAGCATCATCAGTGCGTACACGTTGGGCACCATGGTCCAGCCGAACGCCACCAGCAGCACCGGTGCAATCAGCTGATTGAGTGCTGCACCGACGTTGCCCGAGCCGTACACACCCATGGCCATGCCTTGTTGGGCCCGGGGGAACCAGCGCGCCACATAGGGTGTGCCCACGGAAAAAGAGCCACCGGCCAGCCCAATGACCAAGCCCACACTCAGGAAGTGCCAGTACTCGGTGGCCAGCGACAGGCCCCAGATGGCAGGGATGGTGAGCGCCATCAGCGCGGTCATGACGCGTCGGCCGCCCAAACGGTCTGTCCAGGCGCCCAGTGGCACCCTGACCAAGGCGCCAGCCAGGATGGGCGTGGCCATGAGCAGGCCAAACTGGGTGGCGTTCAGGTCCAGCATCTGGCGAATCGGGATGCCGATCACGCCGAACATCATCCAGACCATGAAGCACACCGTGAACGCCAGCGTGCTGACGAGCAGCACGGACCAGGCTTGGCGTTGGTGTTTCAGGGTGTCGGACATGGTGGTGGGGCGTTCGGGTATGGGCTTGACTGTCGCGCACCCCCCCTGCTCTGAACATCCTCCAGAGGGACGCACCCACCCGTCTGAAAGAACGACGTTGCCCGAGGCGCCATCGTTCCAAAGAACTATGACCCCGGCATGAGCCCGTGTGTGGACTGGCGGGTAGGTCTGTGGCAGACGCAAAAAAGGCCGTGACGGGCACGGCCTGGGATGTGGGGAAAAAGCACCGAAAGGCCGGTGCGCTCGGGCTCTACTTCGATGTGGCGGTGGCGGGGTCGATGCGGTTGACCACGGCGCGCAGCTCATCCAGGTTGTTGAAGCGGGCCGTCAGCATCAGGCCGTCGCCTTTTTCCAGCAATTCGACCTTGCCACTGCCGGTGAACAGTTGGCTGAGGCGGGTTTCGGCATCCTTTTTGTCTTTGGCTTCGCGGGCAATCGCCTCGTCCACGGACGACACGAGGTATTCGTCACCAAAGCCACCTTCGGGCTCTTTCAACCACAGCAGGCAGGCCACCCAGCTGATGAATGCCCCTGCTGCAATGATGAGGAAGAAGTCCGAGGGGTCCACATACATGAAGATCAGCAGGTAGAACACCGCACCGACGTTGCCATAGGCGCCCGCCATGCCCGAAATCTGACCGGTGAGGCGGCGCTTGATGGAGGGGATGATGCCGAAGGTGGCGCCCTCTGCTCCCTGCACAAAGAACGAGCAGCCAATGGTCACCGCCACCGCCACGATCAGGGGCCAGTTGCTGTTCATCATGCCCATGAGCGCAAAGCCGATGGCGATGCCCAGCATGTAGGTCAGCATCACAAAGCGGCGGTTGCCAAAGCGGTCGGACACCAGTCCCCCCATGGGGCGGGCAAACAGGTTGACGAAGGCAAACGACGACGCCACCAGACCCGCCATGGCGGCGGTCAGGCCCCAGGTCTGTTCAAAAAACATGGGCAACATGGACACCACGGCCAGTTCCGCACCGAAGTTGGCGAAATAGGTGGTGTTGAGCGCTGCCACCGACTTGAAGGGGTAGCGGTCGTCTGCCGGCACGCCTTTTCTCAGGATGGGCAGGTTGACCCTGAGGATTTGTGTCAGCTGGTAAGCGATGGTCACCGCAATGGCGCCGTAGCAGATCCAGGCTGTCATGGGGTCGATGAAGCCGGTTTTCTGCACCCGCCAGACCAGGATGGACAGAATGCCCACCAGCGGCACGGTGAACAGCATCAGCAGCACGAGGTCACTGTAGGTGGACACTTCCAATGCGGACGACTTGCGGGGCTTTTTGTGGGTGTCCGCCGACGGGCCGTCGGTGATGGCAAACCAATAAAAAATCCCATACACCCCCATGACCACGCCTGAGGTGGCCACGGCCCAGCGCCAGCCATCGGGGCCGCCGAACATGGTCAGGGCAATGGTGGGCAGCGTCATCGCCGCTGCTGCGGAGCCAAAGTTGCCCCAACCTGCGTAGAAGCCTTCGGCAAAACCGATGTCGCGCGGCTTGAACCACAGGGCCGTCATGTGGATGCCCACCACAAAGCTGGCCCCGACGGAGCTCAACACCAGGCGGGAGATGAACAGTTGTTCCTTGGTGTCGCCAAACGCAAACACCAAGGTCGGGATGGCCATGGTCACCATCAAGATGGAGAACACGCGGCGGGGACCGAACCGGTCCAGTGCCATGCCCACCAAAATGCGGGCCGGAATGGTCAGGGCCACGTTGGCAATGGCAAACAGCCGCAGGTCATCCTTGGTCAGCCAGTTGGCCGTCTTCAAAATGGACGAAGCCAACGGGGCCATGTTGAACCACACGTAAAAACAAATGAAAAAGGCAATCCACGTCAGGTGGAGCGCCTTGATTTCCCGGTTTTTGTACCGGAATAAGTCACTGACTTGCATGATGAACCTCGAACAATGAAAGGGGTCACCCTGCCCCGCAGACGCGCGAGGCGCGGCGGGTTTAGTCGTGGTGGGTGGGGATGATCAGCAGCGGGCACTGGACCCGGCGGGCCAAAAAGGCGCTGACGGAGCCAAAGGTCATGTGGTCAAACTCTTCCACCAGCGCATCCAGGCGGCGGGAGATGAAGTTGCCGTCGGGCTTGTAAGAGTGGCGCGCCATGACCAGCACGTCGGGGTTTCGTTCTTCCGTGGCGCGCAAAATCATCTTGCGTGCATCACCCTCGGCGAACAGCACTTTGGCGGCAAACCCCATGGCGGAGAGTTCTGCGGCGGCCGCTTCGGCGCCCGCTTTTTGCTCTTGGTACTGGGCGTTGAACATGTCGTCGCCCGCGCTGGTGGTGCTGCCCGGTTCTTCAATCACCGAGATCAGGGTGACGGTGGGCAGTTCCTTGGCAAACAACTGCTTGACGGCGTTGAGTGCGATCCGCGAATTGCGGGAGTGGTCGTAGGCCAGCATGATGTCCATGGTGTTTTCTCCGGTGGGTGCAATGACCTTGGTTGGGTCAGGGTTTACCTGGAGACTGTGGACCCATCGCCCTGGGCTGAACATCCTTCTTTGGAAGGGCTGGAGATTCCAGACGGACGATGGCGGCAGTCCGTCGGACTGCCGAAAGAACTATGCCGGCGGCCCCGCCGGGGCCTGCTCAGCCGGGCGCCTGCAAGCCGTGGTTGACTGCAAACACCGCCGCTTGCACGCGCGAGGTGAGGTTGAGCTTGCGCAAAATGTGCTGGACGTGGATCTTGACCGTGGTTTCGGCAATGTCCAGTGCGCGCGCAATCAGTTTGTTGCTGTCGCCGCGGGCAATCAGCAGCAGGATTTCCCGCTCCCGGGCCGACAGCAGGGCAAGGGTGCCGTCGTCCCGTTGCCCCGTTGGGCCGCCCGCCGTGGGGGAGGCCGGGTGGCGTTGGATCGCCGGGCTGGCGCCCTGGACCGCAGGTGGGCCGCCGCCCTGCTGGCGGAACACCTGCAGCAGCTTGGTCATCATTTCGGGGCTGACCACAGACTCGCCATCCAGCACCTTGACGATGGCGTCACACAAGTGGTCCGACTCCACCGTTTTCAGCAGGTAGCCATCCGCCCCGGCCTGCAGGGCCGCGGCCAGGTCGTTTTCGTTTTCGCTGACCGTGAGCATCAGGATGCGGGTGCCCGGCGCCGCCTCCTTCAGAGACGGGATGGCCTCGATGCCGCGCACGCCGGGCAGGTGGTTGTCCAGCAGGATCAGGTCGGGCTTGTTCTGCCCCACGCAACGCAGGGCCTCGCCCACGTCGGCGGCTTCGCAGGCCACGTCAAAGCGCGGGTCTTGCGCCAGCAAGGCCTTGAGGCCGCGCCGAAACAAGGAGTGGTCGTCCACCACGAGCAACTGGATTCGGGGAGGGGTGTTGGCCATCATGGGGGAGTGTGTGCGTGGTCGGCGGTGGCAGTGGCCATGCTGGGCAGATTGAAGGGCTCCAACCCGACGGTGGAGGCCGACGTGGCGGCCACCGGGTAGGGTGGCAGGGTGAGCTGGACGGTGGTGCCCTGGTCGGGCGTGGACGTGATTTTGACCCGTGCGCCAATGCGGTCGGCGCGCTCTTGCATGATTTTCATGCCCACATGTGACTCGCCCCGCGAACGCTGGGGGTCAAACCCCACACCGTTGTCGCGGACGGAAAAGCGCCATTCGTCGCCTTTGACGACCGTGAGCTGGACGTGGCTGGCCGATGCGTGTTTGCGCACGTTGGAGAGCGCCTCCTGCAGCACATGCAACACCTGCACCTGCACATCGGCGGGCAGAGGCAGGCCATCGCCGGTGATCTGCAAGCGGGCGGGCAGACCCGTCTGGTGCTGAAACTTTTGCAGGGTTTCCTGCAGCGCGGCCCCGATGTCTTCGGTGTTGGTGCGCGTGCGAAAGTGCACCAACAGTTCGCGCACGTCGTTGATGCATTCGCGCAGGCCGGTGTCCAGCTCGTCCAGGGTGGTTTGCACCTGGGTGGGCTGCGCTTTGTGCACGGCGGTGCGCAGCAATTGCGCCTGGATTTTCAGGAACGCCAGTGACTGGGCAATGGAGTCGTGAAGTTCGCGGGCAATCAGCGCCCGCTCTTCGCCGACGGCGGCTTCGCGCTCCAGGGCCGCTGCACGCAGGCCCTCCAGCGCGCTGGCCAAGTGGCTGGCCAATGCGTCCAGCAGCTCGGCCTCGTCCGGGCTGAGCGTGGCCTGGGTGCGAAAGAACAGGTCAATTTCGCCAATCAATCGGTGCTGCAAGCGCACGGGCACACTGACAATGCTTTTGAATCCCGCCTTGGCACAGCGCTGTAAGGGAGCCGCTTCCTGGTTGAGGATGGGGATGACGCGGGTGCGCGCGTCGGGCTTGAGGTTGCCACAGGCGCAGGCCCCGGCCAGCAGGCTGCGCTCCTCGTCGGCCATGTCTGCTGGAAAACAATCGGCAGCCAGCATCAGGTAGCGCTGGTTGGCTTCGTCGGACCAGCGCACGGCCACTGCGTCGGCTTTCATGACCCGCCGCACCCGGGCAGAAAAGCCTTGCGACAACTCCTGAATGGTGTTGGCCTCGGCCAAAAACGCGCTCACTTCATAGAGTGCCTCCAGCCGGGCGCGCTGCGCCTCGATGCGCCGGGTTTTGTTTGCCACCTGAATTTCGAGCTTGCCATACAGCGACTGCAAGGTGGCCGCCATGCGGTTGAAACCTCCAGCGACCTGGCCGAACTCGTCGCGTGTGTCCACATCCACCCGCACCGAAAAATCGCCCGATTCCAGCTGCTTGAGGCCTTCGCGCAAGTGCGCCAGCGGGTTGATGACGTACAGGTAGCCCGTGTACAGCATGATGACCGCGCCCCCGATGGCCAGTGCCATCATCACAAACTGGAACAGGTTGAGGATGGCCGTCAGGCCCGACAGCTGCTTTTCAATGCCGAGCACAAACCGGTCAATGGCCTCCACAAAAGCGTCGGCCGCCTTGAGGGCTTCCATGGCGTTGGGGCCGTTCTTCTGCAGCCACAAACTGCGCTGCACTTGCCACACCGACTCCACCGTGGCGAACTCGCGGCTCACCCCCTCGTCCCAGGGCACAAACAGGGGGCGGCTGGCGTCGCCGTGGCGCAGCACTTCCAGGCTGCCGTCAAACTGGCTCACCAACTGGGCCACTTCAGCGTCGGACACGTGGGCCTGTACCGAGCTGGTCAACCGCCAGGTCTGCATGCGCATGCGCCCGGCTTCGTTCACTGCAGCGGCGCCGCCCTCCAGCTGCCAGGTGACCCACAGCGTCAGCCCAATGGAGGCCAGTGCCACCACGAGCAAGCCCGCGCCGATGCGCATGAGTTTGGTGGACAGGGAGGCGTTTGACAGCATGGTGCCTAGCGTAACCAAGTTTTCACGGACCTGACACCGGTCATTGTTCGGAAAGAAATTCGACCAAAATTGCACGCAACGCTTTATTTATATGGAGATGCCGCTATGAAAATCGATGTCCTGGTGCCAGCGGACCCGATCGGGGTGGAAGGCAATTGGGTGGCCAGCTGCGCCCTGCCGTTTAGACTTGACCCCACCGCGCACCCCTCCCATCTGGCGGCGCGGCCCCGCCAGCCCCCTGCGCACCGACCCAGCGAGGTACCTGCCCCATGATTCCCAGCAAGCGACGTTACTTTTGGCGTGCCGCCTTCCATTCGTCGGCCAAACTGGTCACGCCGGATGGTGAGGTCCAAGCCGAATTGCTTGACATTTCCCTGCGCGGTGCCTTGCTGCAGATGCCCTCGAGCTGGACGGGGCAGCGCGGAAGCAAGTGCCAGTTGTTCCTCAGCCTGAATGCCGACACCCACATCGACATGTGGTGCACCGCCGTGCATGTGGATGGCAATCGCGTCGGCCTGCGGTGCGACAACATCGATCTGGACAGCATCACCCATCTGCGGCGCCTGGTGGAGCTGAACGTGGGCGACCACAACATCCTGGAACGCGACTTGGCCAGCCTCATCCAGGACCACGAAGATTGACGCTGGGTTGTTGCCCGCTGGATACCGCTGGAAGCCGTGTGTCCCGGGTTGTCAGCCATGGCCGCCGCTGGTGTAATGCCAGAAGTGTGATCCGCAGACCCTTCCCAGGAGCCAGGCATGAGCAGCATTGAACAAATTCACAACTACTACGAGCGCCTGGTGCTGGACGAGGTGGTGCGCCGGGTGCGTGAGCGGCGCGACGTGACCGCTGACATGGTGGCCGACATGGCCTGTGTGGCACTCAACAAGCTGCCCGCCCGCTATGTGCGTCACGACGTGGACCTGGTGTTCTACCTCACCGAGGCCGAGCGCCACCAGAGCGACGTGGCCATGGATGCCGCCATCAGCGAGGCCATGGCCCTGGTGCTTGCCCGACAGTCGCCACCCGGCGACACGCCCTGACACCGCTCGCATGCGCCACGCCCCGACCTTGTCCGCCACCCCGCTTCCCCGTTATTGGGCTGACCTCACCACGGCCCAGGCCCACGCGCTGGGGGCCGACCGTGCCCTGGCCGTGTTGCCATTGGGCGCGACGGAGCAACACGGCCCCCACCTGCCGCTGTGCGTGGACACGGCGTTGGTGGATGGCGTGGTGGCGGCGTGCCTGCCCCACCTCCCCGCCGATTTGCCCGCCCTGTTTCTGCCCACCCAAGCCGTGGGCCTGAGCCCAGAGCACGCGGCGTTTGCCGGCACCCTCACGCTCAAGGCCGAGACCGTCATCCGCCTGTGGACCGACATAGCCGAGTCGGTTCATGCGGCGGGCGTGCGCAAGCTGGTGCTGCTCAACGCGCACGGCGGGCATGTGGGCGTCATGGACGTGGTCGCCCGCGACCTGCGTGCCCGCCTGGGCATGCTGGTGTTCAGCGTGAACTGGTACGCACTGCCCCTGCTCGACGAGGCCGGGCAAGACCTGAATGGCCTGTTCCCGCCCGAGGAGCACCGCTTTGGCATCCACGCGGGCGACGTGGAAACCTCCATGATGCTGGCGCTGGCGCCCGAGCGGGTGGACATGTCGGCCGCCCAACACTTTGCCTCGGCCTCGCAGGAGCGCGCCCGCCAGTGTGAGGTGCTGGGCAATGGCCGCAGCGCCAAGCTGGCCTGGCAAATGCAGGACTACAACCCCTGGGGCGCCGTGGGCAACGCCGCCGCCGCCACCCCCAAAAAGGGCCACGCCCTGGTGCAGGCCGCCGGCCGTGGCCTCGCCCGCTTGCTGGTGGAGGTGGATGGCCTGCCCACCCACACCCTGAATCCGCGCACGGCCTACTCAGCGCCACCGGCCTGATCGGCAGCGCCACCGCGTGGCCCATGCGCTCAGTCGGCGGCTGGTGCGTCGCCGTGAAAGGCCGCCAGCCCCAGGTCCAGCAAGGTGTGCAAGGCCGCCACCGTGGCCACCCCCAGCTTGGTGTTCAGGGCCAACTGGGCCGCCTTCCATTGCGCCTGTGCCTCGGCGCGCAGCGCCCGTCCCGCCGGGGTGATGTGCACCTGGCGGCTGCGCGCATTGGCCCCTTCCCCCAGCGTGACCCAGCCCGCCGCCGCCAGCGGCTGCAGGTTGCGGGTCAGGGTGGAAGGGGTCATTTCCATGCGCCGAGCCAGTTCGCCGGGGGCAATGGGCCCCAGCCGGTCCACGTGCGCCAACAATGAGTATTGCGTGATCTTGAGCCCCAGGGGTGCCAGGTGCTGGTCGTAGTGCTGGGTGACGCGGCGCGTCAACTGGCGCAGCTTCAGGTTGGTGCAACCGCGTGGCGTGGGCGGTGACGCGGAGGTGTCAGTGGCATGGGGCAGCATGTTTTAATTGTACCTACAATGATTGCATATGCAACTGTTTGGAGTGTCGCCGTGAAATCCCACCACCATTCCCATCCGCCATCCCACCTGGACGCTTGGCTGGCCGACGAGGCCCGTGTGCGGCACGCCTTGCAGGCCGGCCCCGGTCCCGGTGTGGCCACGCCCGAGCAGGTGGCGGGCAAAAATGGCCTGCAGGTCATGCAGGCCATGCTGCACGGTGAAATCCCCCACGCCGCCATTGCCACCACGCTGGACTTTTTGGTGATTTCCGTGGCCGAGGGCACCGCCACCTTCCAGGGCACGCCGAGCGAATCGCACTTCAACCCCATGGGCACCGTGCACGGGGGCTGGTTTGCCACGCTGCTGGACTCGGCACTGGGCTGCGCCGTGCACACCCTGATGCCGCCGGGCAGGGCTTACACCACGGCTGAGCTGAGTGTGAACATCGTCAAAGCCCTCACGCCCAAGGTGCAGCGGGTGCGGGCAGTGGGGCGGGTCATCCACTGCGGGCGCCAACTCGCCACCGCCGAAGCCCAGTTGGTGGGGCCGGATGGCACGCTGTACGCCCACGCCACCACCACCTGCCTGGTGTTTGACGTGAAGTCGCCCGGTGTTGCCCCGGCCACCGCCGTTCAGGCGTGAGTCACCCAGGGCTGGTGCTCGGCCCCGTCCAGGTGGGGCAGGGTGTTGAAGCTGACCAGCCGCTGGCGGCGCGGGCCTGACACCAGTTCGGTGAGCGCCGTGTTGCGGATCTGCATGTTCAGCTCAATGGTGGTCTCCGGCGGGGTGCTCAGCAGGTGGCCCACCAGCGTGGCAATGGGGCCACCGCTGCTCACCACCAGCACGTTGCCCGTGGGGTGGGTGTGGCGGATGTGGGCGAGTGCGCTGGTCACGCCCGCCACAAACTCTGTGTAGGGGGGCATGCCCACCGGGCTGATGGTGCCGGCCATCCACTGGGCCAGGGCATCGCGCAGCAGGCGAAAGTGGCGCTTGAAACCGTCGGTGGTGTGGGTGTCGGCGGTGGGCAAGCCCGGCGGCAGCGCGGCCAGCAGGGCGGCGCTGTCGTATTCGTTCAGGCCCGGCCACACCAGGGGTTGGTGCGTCCAGTCAGCGCCTTGGGCAATGCCCTCCCAGGTTTGGCGGTGGCGGCGCAGGCTGCCCATCAACACCGCGTCCCATTGCAGGCCACGCTCGTCGCTGCGCTGCTTCAGGTATTGGCCCAGGCGCACGCTCTGGCGTTGGCCCAGTTCGCTGAGCTGGTCGTAGTCGGCAGCGCCCAGCGATGCTTGCCCGTGGCGGATGAGGTAGATGTGTCCCATGACGGCATTTTGAATAAATACCGTGGCTGCCGCTTGTCTCTGCTGCGACTGGTGCTACTTATTTTTATCTTGTGCAGGCGTTGTGCCGATGAAGTTTGGCGGCAATCCGGCCCCAGCTGGGTTTAAGGGTACGTGGAATGCAGCGTGCATGGGCATTCACATGATCTGCGGTGCAGATTCCCGGTCCAATGAGCAGGTGACCTGATGGCTCAGGGGCCTTCGGCTGCTTTGCGGTGATGGCCCCTCATGGCCGTGGCGCCAAAACCAAGTTGTTGTTTTGGCGGTCAGGTATCGGCCAGAAGCCGTCATCGGTCAGGCGGGAGACCAGTCGCTCAACGTGAAGATGACCGGCGCACAACAACACGCCGCGAAGCCGCCTCTTGCTGTTGTGAGTCCGAATCCATTGACAGGTTATCCCTTGATCATCCGGGAACGCCAATAGCCTGGCTTCCTGTCGTCCGGTGCGATTGCCAGCACCAAGATTTCATCACTGCGGTGTAGGTACACGACCGAAAAAGGAAAGCGTGTCGGGAAAACTCGGCGTGTGCCGTGCTTGTAAGGTGATCCCATGTCCGGAAATTCAGCCGCTATCGCGAGCGCCCGCTCAACGACCGTTGCAAATCGCTCACCGAGCTGCGGACTGATCTTTGCGTAGTACTGAACCTCCCAAGCCAACTCGGCCATTGCGGCCTCGTGAAATCGGACGCGCATCAATTCAGCAAACGTCGAACCTGTGCAAATACTTCTTCAGCTGGAATGAGTTTCGCCGTACCAGCGTCGATATCGGCGACTCGGATTCGAATCTCCTCGTCCCAAGCCGCCTCGACTTCGTCGTCTGGTTCGTGCACCGTTGCGAGAAGCTCCTCGGCCAATCGAACCCGGTCCGCCGCAGGCAGTGTTCGAGCTTGTGAGCTGAGTTCTTCGATGAGGTTTGCCATGGTGATCTCCTGGTGGAACCACAAGTCTACCGCTCAAGGGGTCGACCCGCTGTTGGCGCCAGACTTGAGGGATAACGTTGGAGGCCACCAAAGTGGGTCAACTCCAACTCCAGACTACTTTGGTTGCGGCGACTCACTGACCCTTCAGGGTCGAGAGCCGCCATTGACTCGCAGTGATCACCAGTCACCACAATCTGCACCACGGCCCACGGGCTATTTCCCCCGTGCCTTCTCCATTCCCCTCAACCTACACACACAACGGAACCACCCATGGGACAAGCCAAACTTCGCGGCACGCCGCAGCAGCGCCAAGCGGCAGCCATTGAAAAACAGTTGGCCCTGCGCCCCAAGCACATCACCTGCAACCACTGCCAGGCGGTGTTGACGGACATGCAGCCCATGGGGCTCACCGACATCAAGGGCATTGAGGCCGCGTTTGTCGCCCACTGCCCGCATTGCGACCACGACACCTACGCCATCAAAGGCGAGCCCGAGGCCGTGGCCCAGTTGCACATGGCCATTGAAGATGCCACGGGCCAGGCGAGCCTGAGTGGCGTGGCGCCCTCGGCCAGTGGCCGGTAAGGGACTGATGATTCTGCGGCGCTCACCCCCCGGGCAGCGCCCCAGTCAGCACCCCGGCCAGCACGGCGGCATCCACATTGCCCCCACACAGCGTCAGGCCCACGCACTGGCCTTGCAGCTGCCTGTGCTCTTGCAGCGCAGCGGCCAAGCTGGCGGCACCCGCCCCCTCGGCCACGTTGTGGGTGTCGGTGTAGAGGGCGTGCATGGCGTGGGCCACTTCGGCATCGGTCACCTGCACGATGTGGTCTATGTGCGGCAGCAGCACGGCCAGGGCCTCGGGGTCGGCCATGCGGCAGGCCATGCCGTCGGCCAGTTGGGTGGTGACGGGCGCCTCCACCACCCGGCCCGCCGCCAGTGAATCGGCGTAGGTGGTGGCATGGGCGCTGACCACGCCGACAATTTTCAGGGCCGTGCGGCCCAGGGCCAGTTTGGCCGCAATGGCCGAGCACGCGCCAGAGCCCTGGCCAATGGGCACGTACACCACGTCCAGCTGCGGCACGGCTTTGAACAGCTCCCACCAGTAGGTGCTGACGCCGCGCAGCAAGTCGGGGTGGAAGCTGGGCACCATGTGCGCGCCGCGCTCGGCGGCCAGTTGCATGGCGTGTTCACGGGCTTCTTGAAAGTCGGTGCCGTGCTCAATGAGGTGCACGCCCAGGGCGCGCATGGCGGCGTTTTTCTCGGTGCTGTTGCCGTGGGGCACGACGATGGTGCAGCGCACGCCGTGTTCACGCGCGGCCCAGCCCATGCTTTGGCCGTGGTTGCCGCGCGTGGCGCTGACCACCTCGGTGGGCAAGGCGCCGCGCCGCGCCAGTTGGTCAAAGTAGGTGAGGCCGCCGCGAATTTTGAACGCCCCCACGGGCGTGTGGTTTTCGTGCTTGAGCCACACCTCGGTGCCCAAGCGCTGTTGCAGCAGCGGCCAGGCGTACTGCGGTGTGGCCTGGAAAGACCGGTACACCACCTGGGCGGCGGCCTCGATGTCGGACAGGCTGGGCAGGTGTGGTGCAGAGGTGTTGGTCATGGCTGGGGAGTGGTATCAAAAAAATAGCTAGCAAATAAATGTTTATAAGCGCTGAATGCCAATGGTGTTCAATATTTCAGGGCTGTGCAGTGTCACCTGTCCGATGGGCGTGTTCAGCACCGCTTGCAGGCTGGCGTGCGGGGCGGTGGACAGCGACCCCTGCGGCCCAAGGGCCAGGCCCATGGCCGCCAGTGCCTGGCCCAGCAGTGGTGCCTGGGGGTGGGCCAGCGACAGCGCCAGCAGTTGCACACCGGCAGGTGCCATGTGGTCGGTGGGGTGTTGCGCCCCCCACTGGATGAGCGTGGGCAGGCAACCACCCAAGGGGCGATGGCCGTCGGGCCGGATGGTGATGCCCCATTGCAGCAAGCCCCTGGGGGTGGCGCGGCTGACGGCCATGGGCTGGCCGGGGTCCAGGCCCAGTTGGGCGAGCGCGGTGTGGGCCGCGCCCAGGTTGGGCACGCGGGCCACCCAGTGCACCAGTTGTGGCCCGTCGCGCTGCACGGACTGTTGCAACGCGGGGCAGTCCATGTCAAACCAGCGCCGGTCGTTCTCGGCCAGGGTCTTGGTGGCGCTGGGCTGGATGGCGATGACTTCCAGGTAGGCCGCCGGAAACCGGGAAGAAGCCACCGACAGCAGCCGGTTGTGCGTGCCCATGAGCGGGTGCTCGCCGCCAGGACCGGGGGCCACCCCCAGCGTGCGCTGGCACCAGGCCACGCCCTCGTCCAGGGTGGCGGCCACGACCACCAAGTGGTCCAGCGCAGCCAAGGTGCGGGTGCTCAAAGCGCCACCGTGCCTTGGATGCACGGCGCCACGTCGCCGCCCACCCAGACCTGGCCGCTGGCATCGCGGCTCAAAAACACCAGCCCGTCGCGCCCCAAGGCTTGGCCTTGCGTGGCGGTGTAGGCGTGGCGGCAGGCCTGGGGCAACAGGCCGTCGGCCATCAGCCACTGGGCCAGGCTGGCGTTGAGGCTGCCGGTGACGGGGTCTTCTGGCACGCCGACCGGGGCGGCAAAGCCGCGCACCCACAGGTCGGGCGCAGAGCCAGGGCCAGCTGTTGGGGCAAAAGCGCGGGCCTCGCGGCTGCTGCGGGCAATCAGCAGGGGTTCGTCCGCCGGGGGCTGGAGGGCCGCCACGCCCACCTTTTGGTTCAACGCCTTCAGGGCAGCGTGGTCGGGGGTGAGGGCCAGCACGGTGTCGGGGCTGTCCAGCAGCAGGCCCAGCCACTCGGGGCCGTTGTTGAGCGATTGGGCGGCCAGCACCTGCGCGGCATTCAGCCCCAACGCGGCCAGCAAAGGGGCCAAGTGGGTGGTCGCTGGGGTACTGCGCGTGAGTGAGGGCGCGGCAAACGCCATGCGTTGGGCATGACCACCGCCATGGCTGCCGCCCGTCTGGTGCAGCACCACCACGCCCACGCCGCACTCCTGCCGCACCACGCCCGCCTCGCGCGGCTGGCCGCCGTGGGCCAGCCAGGCGTGGCAGGTGCCCAGCGTGGGGTGGCCGGCAAAGGGCAACTCCGCACCGGGGGTGAAGATGCGCACGCGGTAGTCGGCGCCGGCGGCGCACCCGGCTTCGGTGGGGGGCAGCACAAAGGTGGTTTCAGACAGGTTGGTCCATTGCGCAAAGCGCTGCATGGCGTCGTCGCTCAGGCCCGTGCCGTCCAGCACCACGGCCAGGGGGTTGCCCAGGTACGGGGTGGCGGTGAACACGTCCACCTGCATGAAGGGGCGGGGGCGGAGGGTCATGACGGGGCCTTTTTCTGTAAAAAAATCTAATAAAATTAGAGCTTGAAATTCAATAAATACGTGCGCTAATGCGTATTTTTATTGATAAATAAAACCCCTGAATCTGTAGCAACTGTTGCCGGCGATGATGCCCGCTGTCGCGGGCATCAGGTCAGCGCTTGGTCCAACACCCCCTGGCTGGCTGGCAGGGCCAGCAGCCCGGTGTACCAGCGCATCAGGTGGGGCCAAGCGGGGCGTGGTTGGGGCAGGTTGACCCAGCGGTGCACCTCGCACAGCAGCGGTATGTCGGCCATGGTGAGTTGCTCGCCCGCCATGTAGGGGCGCTGCGCCAGGTGTGCGTCCAGCCAGGTGAACAGCGGTTCGGTGTCGGCCACCGACTGGGCAATCACCGCTGCCTGCCGCTGGGCGGATGGCGTGCGCACCCACTGCACAAATGCGGGGCCGCTGACTCGGTTCAGCGTGGTTTGCTGCCAGTCCATCCAGCGGTCGGCATCGGCGCGGTGGGCCAGGTCGGCCGGGTGCAGGCCGGTGTTTTCACCGAATCGTGCGCACAGGTAGCGAACGATGGCATTCGATTCCCACAGCACCAGCTCGCCGTGTTGCAGGGTGGGCACCAGCGCGTTGGGGTTCAGGGCCAGGTAGGCGGGCGTGTTGACCACGCCAAAGGCCATGCCCGCGTCGGTGCGCTCGAACGGCAGCCCCAGGTGTTGCAGCGTCCACACCACTTTGCGCACGTTGATGGAGCTCATGCGGCCCCACAGATGGAGGGTGTGTTGGGTCATTCGGCGCGCCTTGTGAAGAGGTGGCTGATTCACAGCCGGGTGGTGGGGGGCCTGTGCGGGGCGGGGGCCAATTGCCAGGGCTTGAACCCCAGCCACAACAGCAAGCCAGGCACCTGCACCGCCAGGCACACGGCCAGTGCGGTTTGGTAGGCCGCCTCAGGGTAGCTGCCGTGGTGGTCAGCAGGCCACTGGTTGATGACGGCTCCCAGCCCCCACTGCAGGCCGAACGCGGCCAGAAAAATCAGCAGGTTGAAGCTGGTGCTGACCCGCCCCGTCAGCGCAGCGGACATGCCTTGCGCCAGGATGGCGTAGTTCATGGCCCCGGCCGTGCCGAAGTAGCTGAACGCCACGGCCAGCAGCCAGAACGGCATGCCGTTGGGCCACAGCATCAGTACCTGGCACAGCAAAAACACCGCCACACCGCCCCCGCACACCGTGACCGGGCGCACGCGGTGCCGAGCCAGCCAGTCGGTCAGCGCACCGAAGCTGAGCGAGCCCGCCACCATGGCCGCCGTGCTCCAGAACAGCACCTGCGCCACTTCGGCGCGGGGCAGGTGGCCCACGTCGCGCAGCCACGGGCCCATCCACAGCCCTTGAATGGCCATGTAGGCCCCGTTGGAAAACAGCGTGCACAGTGCGGTGCGCCAGAACAGCGGCCGCGCGTACAGCTGGCCCACCGAGGTCAACATGGCTTTCAGGCTGGTGGCGTGGTGCTTGGCCTCATGAGTGCCCCCTGACCTGTCGCTTGGCGCCAGGCCCCCCGAGGGGGATGAGGAAAATTGGGAGCGGCCCGGCGTTTCCTCATGAGCCGTGTGTTCGGGCACGCGGGCAAAAATCAGCAGGGCCACGGCTGCGGCGCAGGCGGCAATGCCCCAGAAGGCCATGCGCCAGCCCACTGCGTCGGTGGCCCATTGCATGGGCGCGGTGGAGGCCATGGCCCCCAGCCCGCCCACGGCCAGCAGCACAGCGGTGGACATGGGCAACCGCTCGGGCGGCAGCCACAGCGCGCTGGCCTTGATGGCCG
This sequence comes from uncultured Hydrogenophaga sp., assembly GCA_964396895.1. Lineage (GTDB taxonomy): Bacteria > Pseudomonadota > Gammaproteobacteria > Burkholderiales > Burkholderiaceae_C > UBA2334. The sequence goes on from CAYNGJ010000028.1 coordinate 22,300, forward strand.
CCATGAGCGAGGCCGACACGCCCAGCCCGATCAGCGCGCGTGCCGCCAGCAGCCCCGCCAGCGATTGGGCCTGGGCAAACAGCACACCGCCCAACGCCGCCACGGCCAGCATGGGCATTTGCACGCGGCGCGGGCCAAAGCGGTCCAGCGCCATGCCCACAGGCAACTGGGCCAGGGCAAAAGCTATGAAATAGGCGCCGGTCAACAGGCCCAGCGTGTGGGCGTCCAGCCCGATGTCGCGCACCAGGTCGGGGTAGACCACGGTGTTGACGTTGCGGTACAGGTAAGACACAAAGTGCGCCAGCGCAAATGGCAGCAGCACGCTCAGCAACACCCCGGCCAGTGGGCGTGTCACACCCGTGGGTTGGGCCGGGGTGGCGGTGGTCAGAGGGCCCCCTGCGCCTCGCGGATGGCCAGTGCCAGTGCGGCAATGCCGGTGTTGATCTGGTCCACCGTGGCCGTCACGAACGACAGGCGCATGCTGCGCGGATCGGCGTTGTCGGCGTAAAAGGCCGAGCCGGGCACAAAGGCCACGTTGTGGTCAACGGCCTTGGGCAGCAGCTTCACGGCATCCAGCCCTGCGGGCAGGCGTGTCCACAGGAACATGCCACCGCTGGGGCGGTTCCACTGCAGCGACGCGTCGCCACCGCCGTGGCCTGAACCTTTGCCTTCATGGCCAAACTCGCGTTCCAGCGCCGCCAGCATGGCCTCGCACTGGCTTTTGTACAGCGCGCGGATGGTGGGCACGTGGCGGTCAATGAAGCCGTCTTTCAGTACCTCGGCCACGATGCGCTGGTTGAAGCTGGGCGTGTGCAGGTCGGCGGCCTGCTTGGCCTGCAGCAGCTTGGGGTACAGCAGCTTGGGGGCCACCAGGTAGCCCAGACGCAGGCCGGGGGCCAAAATTTTGCTGAATGAGCCCAGGTACACCGTGCCGTCGGGGTGGCGCGAGGCCAGCGAGGCGGGGGGCGGCGCGTCAAACCACAGGTCGCCGTAAGGGTTGTCTTCAATGATGGGCAGGCCCACTTCGGCGGTGGCCTGGGCCACGGCGGCGCGGCGCGCTTCGGTCATGGTGCGGCCGGTGGGGTTTTGGAAGTTGGGCAGCAGGTACACGAAGCGGGCGGGTCCGCTGCCGTGCCGATTCGCCGCCGGGCCGCCCCAAGGCGAATCAGCCCCCTCGGGGGGCAGCGTCAGCGTGGGGGCCAATGCCTTGGCGCGCAGGTCGGTGGGGTCCACGCCTTCGTCGTCGCTGGCCACGCTGACCACGGTGGGTTCCATGGGCGTGTAGGCCTGCAGTGCACCCAGGTAGGTGGGCGTTTCCACCAGGATGCGGCTGCCCGCGTCGATCAAAATTTTGGCCACCAGGTCCAGGCCCTGCTGCGAGCCGGTGGTGATGAGCACCTGGTTGGGGTCCACCGCCATGCCCTGCTTTTTCAGGTCATGGGCCACCCAGTCGCGCAGCGGGCCGTAGCCTTCGCTGGCGGCGTATTGCAGGGCGCTGCGGCCGTCTTCGGTCAATACCTTTTGCGTGGCCTCGGCCATGGCGGCAATTGGGAAGGTGTCGGGCGAGGGCAGGCCACCGGCAAAGCTGATGATGCCGGGCTTCTCGGTCACTTTCAGGATCTCGCGGATCACGGAGGGGTTCATTTTTTCGGCGCGGTGGGCCAGTTTCCAGTTCATGGGGTGTGTTCCTGAGGGAGGTGTGATGCAGATGTCATCGACAAGGCGGAGAACTTTAACCATTGCGGCGCGCGGGGTCATCCACCCCGTAGGCGCGCCGGGCCGTAGCGACCTGGGCCGCTTCGGTGGTGTCGGGGTAAAAGCGGTAGCTGGGGGCCACCACGGGCTCGGTGGCGGTGACCCGCACCAAAAAGACAGCGCGGAGGGCAAAGCGCCCGCCCATCAAGGCCTGCAGGGGTGCGCTGACCGTGGCAAAGCGGGGGTCATCGGGGCGCACCACCGAGGCTTCTCCTCGCAGCTTGTACCCCTTTTGCGTCCACACGTCGATGAAGCTCACGCACACCCTGGGGTTGGCGTCGATGTGGCGGGCGCTGTTGGGCGAGGCGATGTGGGCAATCACCAGGTGGTCGTCGTCCAGCGCGGCAAACACCTCTTTGGGCGACACGTTGGGCCAGCCGTCGGCACCGCAGGTGGCCAGCCAGCACAGCACGCTGTTGTTCATGGCGGCCAGCACGGCAGGGGTCAGGGCGTGGGGTGTGGTCATGGTGTCGCTCAGGCGGGACTCAGGGCTTGGGGGTGGCCAGCCGTTTGCCGGCAAACACCGTGGCCACCACGGCCAGCGCGAAGCCCAGGGTCAGGGTTTCCAGCGGCTCACCCAGCAGGGGTACGGCGGCCAGGATGCTGATGAAGGGCTGCAGCAGTTGCACCTGGCTCACGCGCAGCGCGCCGCCAATGGCCAGCCCGCGAAACCAGGCAAAAAAACCGGCCCACATCGAGAACACGCCGGTGTAGGCCAGGGCCAGCCACGACGAGGTTTGTATGGCCTGCTCCGGCCAGGTGACCCAGGCCACTGGCAAGGCCACGGGCAGCGCCATGACGCACATCCAGCAGATGACGCGCTCGGCCCCCAGCTCGGGCGTGACGCGGGCGCCAAACACATAGCCCAGCGCAGCGGCCAGCATGGCACCCACCAGCAGCAGGTCGGCCCATTCAAAGGCAAAGTGCCCCGTTTGCTGCCAGGCACGCAGCAGCGAGAACACCACCACCAGCGCGCTGCCCAGCGCGGCGCACAGCCAAAAACCCAGCCGCGCCCGCTGGTGCAGCACCCAGGCCGCCATGGCCGCGGTGGCGAGGGGCAGCAGGGCGGTCAGCACGGCGGCGTGGCCCGAGCTGACCTGGCGCAGGGCCAGCCCCAGCAGCAGCGGAAACCCCAGCGCGTTGCCCAGTACGGCAATGAACAGCGGCTTGCGCTGGTGGGGCTTGGGCAGGGGTGAGCGCGTGGCCAGCAAAAACAGGGCCGACAGCGTGCCCGCAATGACCACCCGCGCGAAGGTGATGAACCATGGCGAGAGTTGCGGGGCATCGACCGAGCCGGTGGCCAGCCGCGTCATGGGCAGGGTGAGGGCAAACACCGTCACCCCCAGCAGGCCCAGCCACAGGCCACGGGTTTCGTCGCTCATGCGGGGTGAGAGCGGTGGTGGGCTCAGGGTGGCGGTGGCCATGGGGGTGGCAGGGCGTTGGGGTGGGTTCACGGCGGTCATCCAGCGACCCCCCTGGGCACAGTGGGAGCCAGGGCGCTGACCAGCATCCAGGCGGCGGTCAGCATCAGCACGGCGGCCATGCACCGGTTGAACCACACCAGCCGCTGGCCGGTGGGCAGGCCGTTGGTCACGGGGCCTGCCAGCCATTCGCGCAGCAGGGCGCCCACCAAGGCGTAGGTCAGGTTGCTGAAGAAGGCGAACGCGGCCATCAGGGGCAGCACTTGCAGCGTGCGGCTGGCTGCGTCGGGTCGCCCGGCAATCCAGCCCGCCACAATGGCCAGGGCCAGCATCCAGGCTTTGATGTTCACGAACTGCAGGCCCACGCCCTGCCAGAAGCTCACATCCAGGCGCGAGGCATCGGCCTCGGCCAGGGTGCGGGTGCGCGCCAGCCGCCAGGCCAGCCACAGCAGGTAGCCCAGCCCCGTGCCCAGAATGCCCCAGCGCAGCAGCGGCATGCCCACCACCAATGAGCCCAGACCGGCTGCACACAGCAGCAACAACAGGGTCCAGCCCACCGGCACGGCACACACAAAGTGCAGCGACCCCCGCAGCCCCCGGTTGGCCGCCAGGGCGGTGGACAGGGTGGTGTTGGGGCCCGGCGTGAAGCTGGCAGCGGTGGCCAGCAGCAGCAGGGCGGACAGTTCAGAGGGGGTCATGCGGAGGGTTGGCGGGCGAACCAAGGGGTGCAGGGGCGTGAATGGGGTGTGGCGGTGCATGCACGGGCATGTGGAGCAATGTAGCCAATGCAGCCATACACAAACCACACAGACAGACGCGGCAGATAATGTTCTGTGTGGATGGCGCTTGCCATACAGCCTGCAGCCCGCCCGCCGCACCCTTGATCAGGACTCGCCATGTTGCTCAAAACCCCCAACCAGTCGCTGACCGAGCAGTTGTCGCAGCGCCTGGCGCACCGCATCCGCGACCGGCTGTTGCCCGCTGGGGCTCGTCTGCCCAGTGTGCGCGAGTGCGCCCAGGCCCAGGGTGTCAACCCGTCCACCGTGGTGGCGGCCTACGACCAGCTCTTGGCATGGGGCCTGGTCGAGGCCAGGCCTCGGCGGGGGTTTTTCGTGCGCGAATTTGATAAAAAATCGCACCTAACGCCCGCTGGTATTGATGACTCAGCTCACTTTTCCGATGGTTTGGTGTTGCGTGCCGAAGGGCCATCGGCCACTGTCATCGATGGCCAGGGCGGGCGGTCTGTGGGCATGACGCGGCCCTTGCCACCCGAGTCGGCTGGACGAGCAGGGGGCGGGGTGGCCGAGGGGGCGGGTTTGACGGTGCCACCGGTGGCCTCGCCCGTGAACGCGACGGCCCTCATCCGGGCCATGTTTCACCAGGTCAGCGACAAGCCCCAGCCCGGCATGGGGGTGTTCCCGGCGGACTGGCTGGCGTCCCCTTTCATGGCCGCAGCCGTGCGCAAGGTGGTCAGTCCGGCGGCGTTGCAGGCGGCGTCCCTCAGCTACGGCGAGCCCAAAGGTGACATGGGCTTGCGCCAGGCCCTCTCGGTCAGGCTGCGTGCCATGGCCATCGACGCGTCGGCCAGCCAGATCATCACCACCGTGGGGGCCACCCACGCACTGGACGTGGTCAGTCGTACCTTGCTCAAGGCGGGCGATGCGGTCATGGTCGAGGAGCCGGGTTGGGCGGTGGAATTCGCCCGCCTCGACGCACTGGGTGCCCGCATACTGCCCGTGCCACGGGGGCCGCAGGGGCCGGATCTGGAGGTCATGGCCCGCTACTGCCAGGCCTCGCCCACCGGTGCGCCCCCTAAGCTGTTCGTGAGTGTCAGCGTGCTGCACAACCCCACCGGCCTGAGCCTGAGCCCTGGCCACGCCCACCGCGTGCTGCAGTTGGCAGAGCAGCACGGGTTTTACGTGGTGGAAGACGACACCTACGGCCACATCGCCCCCGCACATGCCACCCGCATGTCTGCATTGGACGGGTTGCGGCGCACCATTTATGTCAGCGGGTTTGCCAAGATCCTTGCCCCCAACTGGCGCATTGGGTTTTTGGCAGCGCCTGTCGAACTGACCGAGCGCCTGCTGGACACCAAGTTGCTGGGCACCCTCACCACGCCCAGTCTGCTGGAAAAAGCCCTGGCCCACTGCATGGAGCAAGGCCAAATGCGGCGACACGCCGAGCGCATCCGCCTGCGGCTCGATGCCGCGCGCAGCCGCAGCGTCAAGCTGGCGCTGGCCGCGGGTTGTCGCTTTGCCGCCGAGCCGGCCGGCCTGTTTGGATGGGTGGACACGGGGGTGGACACCGAGGTGCTGGCCCAGCGCATGCTGGACGAAGGCTATCTGCTGGCGCCCGGCGCCTTGTTTCACGCCGTGCGTGCGCCCAGCACGCTCATGCGCATCAACTTCGCCACCACCCAAGGCGCGGCGTTCTGGGCCACGTTCGAACGGATCAAGCGCACGCTGCCCGGTGGTCCCAGACTGGTGCCCTGAGGGCCTCAGCGGCTGGCCGGGGGCGACAACTCGTCCAGCCGCTCCAGCGCGGCCAGCAGTTCATCGTCAATCTCGGCGTGCCGCTGGGACAAAGCGGTGGCTTGGGCTGGATCGGTGGTGTAGACGCTGCCATCGGCCAGGGACTGGTCAATGCGCGCCTGCTCGGCTTCCAGGGTTTTGATCTGGGTGGGCAGGCCATCGAGTTCGCGCTGCTCTTTGTAGCTGAGTTTCTTCTTCGGAAGCGAAGAACTTAAGCTGACATTGCGCTGGGTGCCATTTTCGTCTGACTTTTCGATGGAAGAGGCGGTGGTCACGGCCTGCGCTGCAGCCGGGGTTGCGGGTGAGGTGGCGCGGGCCAGTGTGGTCGAGCGGGCCGACTGGGTGAGCCAGTCCTGCACATCGCCTTCGTATTCGCGCCAGAGGCCGTCACCCTCAAACGCCAGGGTGCTGGTGACCACGTTGTCCAGGAAGCGCCGGTCGTGGCTGACCAAAAACACCGTGCCGTCGTACTGGTCCAGCAGTTCTTCCAGCAGTTCCAGTGTGTCAATGTCCAGGTCGTTGGTGGGTTCGTCCAGCACCAGCACGTTGGCCGGGCGGGCGAACAGTCGGGCCAGCAGCAGGCGGTTGCGCTCGCCACCCGACAGGGTGCGCACGGGGGCGTTGGCCCGCGCGGGCGAAAACAAAAAGTCGCTCAGGTAGCTCTTGACGTGGGTGCGCTTGCCGTTGATCTCTATCCACTCGCTGCCGGGGCTGATGAAGTCTTCCAGCGTGGCGTTCAGGTCAATTTGGTCGCGCATCTGGTCAAAGTAGGCCACGGTCTGTTTGCTGCCTTGGCGCACGACGCCCTCGTCGGGTGCAAGTTCCCCCAGAATCAGCTTGAGCAGCGTGGTTTTACCGGCGCCATTGGGGCCAATCAGACCCACTTTATCGCCCCGCAAAATGGTGCCGCTGAACTGCCGCACCACGGTCTTGCGACCAGACGGTCCGTCAAAGTGTTTGCTCACTTTTTCCAGCTCTGCCACGATTTTTCCGCTGGCGGTGCCAGTGGCCAAGTCCAGCTTCACACGGCCCACCGCGTCCCGGCGTTGCGCCCGGGTTTCGCGCAGGTGGGCCAGGCGGGTGATGCGGGCCTGCGCGCGTGTGCGCCTGGCTTCCACACCTTTGCGGATCCACACCTCTTCCTGGGCCAGCAGCTTGTCGGCCCTCGCGTTGATGACAGCCTCTTGGGCCAACTGCTCTTCCTTCAGCGTTTGGTACTGGGTGAAATTGCCGGGGTAGCTCAGCAAACGGCCACGGTCGAGGTCCACCATGCGCGTGGTCACGCCATCCAGAAAGGCGCGGTCGTGGCTGATGACCACCGCACTGCCCTTGAAGTCGTTCAGCAGGCCTTCCAGCCAGCCAATGGAGTCGAGGTCCAGGTGGTTGGTGGGCTCGTCCAACAGCAGCACGTCCGGGCGGCTGACCAGCGCCTGTGCCAGGGCCACACGCTTTTTCAGTCCGCCGGACAGGTTGCCAATGCGTGCGGCAGGGTCCAGGTGAAGGCGTTGCAGGGTTTCATCGACGCGCTGCTCCCAGTTCCACGCGTCCAGCGACTCGATGGTGGTCTGCAAGGCATCCAAGTCCAGGCCATCGGTGCCGCTCAGGTACAGGTCGCGTGCGGCGATGGCGGTGGACAGCCCTTGGCTGGCCACCTCGAACACGCTGGAGGCCGCATCCATGATGGGCTCCTGTGGCACATAGGTGATGCGAATGCCTCCCTGCACCTGGAGCAGGCCGTCGTCGGGCTTGTCAATGCCCGCCAGTATCTTGAGCAGTGACGACTTGCCGGTACCGTTGCGGCCAATCAATCCCACGCACTCCTGTGGCTCCAGCGAAAAGTCGGTGTGGTCGAGTAATGCGACGTGGCCAAAAGCCAGTTGTGCATTGGTCAGGGTAATCAAGGCCATGGAAGTGGATCTCTATATATATAGTGGGGTGGGCGGCATGGTGCCAGTCCCAGGGCGCGGCCGACACGCCAAGTTTGGCAAAAGGGGGTGGGCGAGGTGGCATTATCCTTGTGCGCGTGGAAAGCCCGGCAGGCAGCCACAGGCCCAACGGCCCGCAACCAGGAGAGCAGTCGCATCGCCAAGAACCCAAAAGCAAGGGCATGCAAAAAAAATCTGCCAAGCTGGAGCCCGCGCCCAGCTTGGGTTTTGAGGCATTCTCGTCACAGGACAAACCCTCGATATGCCACCTGTGAACGTGTTTTTCTTGCAAACGCTTCCAGGAGTCAAAATCCCGTTGTATAATCTCGCTCCCCGATGCAACAAAGCATCACTTGCGAAAAGCAAGACAGCGTCGAGGAAAGTCTGAGGTCAAAAAAATATTTTGACGGAGGGTAAAAAAGGATGCTAGAATACGAGGCTCTG
>CAYNGJ010000029.1:0-30258 GCA_964396895.1 uncultured Hydrogenophaga sp.
CTGCCGTGGTGATCATGATCCCTTCCAGCGCGTGGGTGAACACGCTGGCGGCCAGGTGAAGCCGCTCCTCGGCCTGCTGCTTCTCGGTGACATCCTCGATCAGCCCGGTGTAGTGCTGCAGCTGTCCGTCGTTGTCCCGCACGGCATTGATGCGCAGCATGGCGGTGTACAAGCGACCTTGTTTGTGCCGGTTGATGACAATGCCTTCCCAGTGCCCTGTGTCCAAAAGTGTGGCCCACAGCGCCTCATAAAAGGACGGCTTCTGGTTGCCCGATCCCAAGAGGCTGGGGTTGCGGCCGACCACCTCGGGAGCAGAGAAACCGGTGATGCGCTCAAAGGCTGCATTCACCGACAGGATGTGGGCCTCCCGGTCGGTGATGACGATGGCGTCGGTGCTGCTGTCAAACACGCTGGCCGCCAGGCGGCGCTGGCCATCCAGCGCTTCTTGCTGCCATGCCAGGCGGCGCTGACGTTGCCAGAACAGGTAGCCCAGCACCAGCAGCCCGCCCAGGATGGGCAGCACGATGGCCGACATGCGGGTGGCCTGTCTGCGCCATCCGGCCAGAATGGCCTGTTGGTCGAGGTGCACCACCACCACGGCCGGAAAGCGGGTTGAGGCGCGGTAAGCGGTCAGCACATCGGCGCCCTGCGGCAAACGTTGAAAAAAGGTGTGGTGTTCGTCCAGCGGCAACAGTTCGCTCACTCGGCCTGCAGATCCCTGGCGCGCGGGCCTATCCTGGAGGGAAGCTGAGATCAGCAGTACATCGTCGTACCGCAGCCACTGGGCCCAGCCCAGCCCGGCGGGCAACAATTGCGTGGCATGGTTGATGAAGTAGTCAGGGTTGAGGGTGGCCACCAGCCAGTGTCGACGGTCGGTCTGGTCGGACAACAGGGGGCTGAGCACCGGAATGAAATACTGGGTGTCGGCTTGCAAGGTCAACCGGCTGCCTGCCGCGGCTGCGGAGGACAGGTCCCTGCCCGCAGTGGGCACGCCCACGCGCACGACCTCGGCCGTGGGCGGCGCAGCAGGAAAAAAGGCTGACATGTCCACTCGGACGCCCAGGTTCTCGGCGTTGGAGCTGGCCACCACTTGCCCGGACGCATCCAGCACCGACAACGATCGCAGATAAGGCGTGGGCCGCAGCAGGCTGAACAACTGCTGGTTCAGTGGGTGGCGAAGTGCCCGGTTGGGGGCGGGCACTTCCACGCTGCTGGCGTGTTGCTCCACCGTTTGCAGCGTCTGTGTCAGGTGCTCTTCAAAATTCCGGGCGTGCAACTCGGCCGTGGCCAGCCCGTTGTTCAGGGCTTCGCCACGCACCATCCACGAGACAAACACCAGTGCGCCCACCCAGCCCAGCACCAGCAGCAGCAGGCCACCACCCAGGATGTTGATGCGTTGGTGCGTGGTCAGCCGTGTCATGCTGCGCCTGTTCAATGGCTCTTGTCTTTGAGCACAGCGATGGGGTCCAGCCCGTGCTTCTTCGCATTGGTCAGCAGTCGCCCGTCGCGTTTCATGTCGGCCAGGGCTTTTTCAATGCGGTCAAAAAACCGGTCATCACCAGGCGCCATGGCCCAAGCGTAGGGTGTGATGTGAAAGGTGGTGGACGGTGACACCAGGCGAGCCCAGTCACTGTTGTCCAGCATGCGACGGCTGAAGGGGTAGTCGGTCATGAACACGTCGGCCCTGCCCGATTGCACGTCCTGCTCGCGGGCGGTCGGTGTGTTCACCACGCTCAGCTCGGCGGCCTTCAGCCGGTCTTTCATGACGGCTTCATGCAGCGTGCCCTTGGCCACGGCCACCACCACGCCGGGCTGGTCGATGTCAGCCCAGCTGCGGATGCGTCGGTTGCTTTGGGTGGTGATGGCGTAAATGTCGCTGGCCAGGTGGGGTTGCGTGAACCGCAACCTGGCCTGCCGCGCTGGTGTGATGCCAATGGCAAACATGGCCAGGTCGCAGCGATCGGCTTCCAGGTCGTCCATGAGTCTGGCGAACGAGCTGTCCACAAATTGCACGGCCACCCCCAGGTCGCGGGCCAGGTCTTGCGCGTTGTCGATGTCAATGCCCGACAGCTGCTGTGTTTTCGGGTTGCGGTAGGAAATGCCGTAATAGTCCGGCCAGATGCACACCCGCAAGGTTTTGGCGGATTCGACCCGCTTCAACCGGTCAGGGGCGGGCGCCTGCGCTTGTACCGGTGTGGACGCGAACGCCCACAGGCCGCACAGCAGCGTGCATGCGATGACCCCGCGTGTCAGTGGAGAGTTGGCGTTTTTCATGGCAGCAGGTGGTTCGGTGGATCGTTCACATGCCCAGCGATTTGAGGAGGTCGTCGGTTTCGTCGGAGGTGCTGCGCAGGCCGATGGGTGGGGCAGGGACTTGGGCATGGGTTTGCGCCATCAGCTCGTCGGGCTCGGGGATGGCCTGTGGTTCGAAATCGTACAGCTTGATGAACTCGGTGCGGTCAATGGCCAGCTCCAGGTAAAAAATGTGGTTGCGCCCGGTGTAGAACGTGACCCTGCGCGACTCGGGGTTGTCCAGGTGGGTGTCCACACTGAGCATGACCTGCTTGTTGAGCACCAGCATCTTGGGCTGGTTCTGGGTGATGTGGGTTTGCAGTTCCCGTCTGACCTTGCTGGTGAAGTCGCCCAGCACTTGGTTCATCAGTTCGCCCATGACGTTGCTGACTTCATCCGAGGTGTGGGAGCGCGCCAGCTCATCGCGGGGCATGCCCATGCTCACCATGTAGCTCTCGTAAATCTCCATGGCGGCCTGGGACGAAAAGTTGATGATGACCAGCCCGGAGAACCCGCCATCGAACAGCACGAAACAACCGATGTCGGGTTTGAGGCAGGTTTTGTGGATGCGCTGAACCATGCCCGAGTACTGCACCTGGCTGTTGGTGGCCAGGGTCAGCACCTTGGTGACGGAGTTGCACAGGCTCATCAGCAGGTCTTCGGTGCCAAAAACGACGGGTTGGTCTCGGTTGCTCATGGTGTGTGTTGGGTGGGGGTGGAAAGAAACGGGTGGATCAGCCGCGCAGGTTGGGGCTGGCAAAACTGTCTGCGCTGGCACTGGGCCAGTACACGCGGAACACGGGGTGCAACTCGTGGCGCAGGCTGTCGGCGCTGTGGGTGGGTGGAGTCGGCGCCTGGGCCGATGCCAGCAGGGCACCGGGGGCCATGCGCGGCAGCACCTGACCCAGCAGGCGCACGTCGTTGGCGTCGATGCGGCGCACGATGTGTTGTGGCCCGATCTGCCCGGGGTGGGTCAGCCCGGCCGCCTGCACCAGCTCTTGCAGCGCCTTGAGCGTGTTCTGGTGGAAGTTGAACACCCGCTGGGTTTTGTTGCCCACCTGCAGCGCTTGCTGGCGCACCGGGTCTTGCGTGGTCACGCCCGTGGGGCAATGGCCGGTGTGACAGGTCTGGGCCTGGATGCAGCCCAGCGCCATCATGAAGCCCCGGGCGCTGTTGCACCAGTCGGCACCCAAGGCCATGGCCCGTGCAATGTCAAACGCACTGACCACCTTGCCTGCGCACCCGATGCGGATGTGTTCGCGCAGGTTCACCCCCACCAAGGTGTTGTGCACCAGGCGCAGGCCCTCTTGCAGGGGCACACCCACGTGGTCGGTGAACTCCAGGGGGGCTGCCCCGGTGCCACCTTCCGCACCGTCCACCACGATGAAATCGGGCGTGATACCGGTGGCCAGCATGGCTTTGACCATGGAAAACCATTCCCAGGGGTGCCCGATGCACAGCTTGAATCCCACGGGCTTGCCACCGGACAACTCGCGCAGGCGGGCCACGAATTGCATCAGCTCCACTGGCGTGGCGAAGGCGCTGTGCGCCGCGGGTGACACGCAGTCCTGGCCCACCGGTACACCCCTGGCCTCGGCAATTTCGGGAGTGACTTTGGGGCCGGGCAGCACACCGCCGTGGCCGGGCTTGGCACCCTGGCTGAGCTTGATCTCGATCATCTTGACCTGCGGGTCCCGCGCGTTGGCGGTGAAGCGCTCGGCGCTGAAGCTGCCGTCGTCGTTGCGGCAACCAAAGTAGCCCGAGCCGATTTCCCAGATCAGGTCGCCGCCGTGGGCTTTGTGCCAGCGGGAGATGGAGCCTTCGCCCGTGTCGTGTGCAAATCCGCCCAGTTGGGCCCCCGCGTTCAGCGCCTGGATGGCGTTGGCACTGAGGGCGCCAAAACTCATGGCAGAGATGTTGAAGATGCTGGCCGAATAGGGCTGGGTGCAGGCAGTGCCGCCAATGTTCACCCGAAAGTCGTGGGTGTCGATTTGCGTGGGCGCCATGGAGTGGTTGAGCCACTCGTGGCCGGCGGCCTTCACATCCAACTGCGTGCCGAACGGGCGTTTGTCGGTTTCGCCTTTGGCGCGCGCGTACACCACGCTGCGTTGCGAGCGGGAGAAGGGTGTGGCTTCGGTGTCGCTTTCAATGAAGTACTGGCGGATTTCCGGCCGGATTTTTTCCAGCATGAAGCGCAGGTTGCCAATGATGGGGTAATTGCGGCGCACCGCGCTGAACGGCTGGGTGAGGTCGCGCAGGCCCACCGTCGTCAGCAGCCCGGAGACCAGCAGACCTGTCCAGGCCAACCAACCGGCGTTGGCCGCGTCGAGCGCCACCAGGAGCAGGCAGCCCAGGCAGGTCAGCACGGCCAAGCCCATGGCGGTGTAGCGAACGGGGTAGAGCCGATTGATCAGGTGAAGCATGGTGAACCTGGAAGGTTGGGTGAGCAGACAGCGGGGGCAACCGTCAGCGCGGGGTCTGTTCCACCGAATAGAAGTAGGACAGACGCTGCTGGGGGTTGAGCCAGGCCCGCACGATGGGGGGCAGTGCCGAGGGTTTGATGGCCTCGGCAATTTTCAGGTCGAGGTCGGTGTTGAGCGCCACGGTGGGGGCCAGGTCTTTGTCGATTTCGGGGGTGTAAATCAGCACCTGTGGGTGGAGACTGTCGGGGCCGGGGGCCACCACCAGGGCCAGGGAGCCGTCGTTCAGCAGGACCACCGTGCCGGGCGGGTACACGCCCAGCAGCTTGACGAGGGTGGCCAGCATGACGGGGTCGAACTGCTTGCCCTCGTGGCGAAACATGTGGGCCAGGGCTTCGGCGGGCATCAGCGCATCGGTGCCCTGGGTTTCGGGGGTGCACAGGTTGTCGTAGCGGTTGACCACGGCCAGGATGCGGGCGGCTCGGCCGATGTCGCGCCGCCCACGCGGCCAGCCGGATCCGTCCACGGCCTCGTGGTGGTCGGCGATGATGGACAGTGCCTCCTTGGAAAAAACCCCCGACTGGGCTGCCAGTTGCACACCAAACATGACGTGTTGGCGGAAAAAATCCTCCTCGTGCTTCTTGCGTTGGGCATTCTTCAGGATGGTGGGTGGTACCTGGCTTTTGCCCGCGTCGTGGGCAAGCGCGCCCAGCGCCAGATCGGCCAGCTCGGCTTCGCTCAGTCCCACCCGTTTGCCCAGCAGCATGGACAGGGTGAGCACGTTCAGCGCGTGGAACTGCGGGCCTTGTTCTTTTTTGTCACCCAGCAGGTGCAGCAGAACTTCCTGGCCCTGGGCGATGCTGCTGGCCGTTTCGCGCGACAGGTTGGCCAGCAATTCCCCCGCCACCTTGGGCGAGCGGCCCAGGGCGGTCAGTGCCTCTTTGGTTTGACGGGCGGCGTTTTCCCAAGCCCTGTCGGCGCGGGTGGCGGCGTCTTTTTGCTGCTGTTGCAAGGCCTTCTTGGCCTGCTCCAGCTTTTTGGCCTCGGCGGCGGCGGCGGCTCTTTCTGCGGCGGCAGCGGCTTGCAGGGCCTCGGTGCTGGGTGGCGGGGCGGTGAAGGGTGGTGGCGTGGCGCTGCTTTTTTCCGGGTGGTAGTACAGGCGACCGACCACATCCAGCGATTGGATCAACGCCACGTCCTTGGCGTTCTTGATCAGCAGGCGGTTGGACAGAAACGGGTGTTCGTCCCAACGCACATCCAGCCAGACGTAGAGACCCTCCACCAGTTGAGAGGGGTCAATCGGAACGGGTTGGCCGGGTTGGGTCCACATGGGTCGCCTTGTCGGGAGCAGTGTCTGGGTGTTGACGGTCAGTGTGCGGGGGTAGGCTGAGCCCGCTGCCTGCGCTGCGGCCTAGCATAGCGAAAACTACTCTGCTGGCGAGTCTTCCACCGAGAAAAAGCAGGCCAGGCGCTTCTGGGGGTTCAGCCATTGCAACACCTCAGGCGCGAGGGCGCTGGGGCGGATGGCGTCCACCACCTGAAACGTCGGCTCCTTGCCCAGGTCCAGCATGGGCGCCTCGGTGTCGGGCAGCTCGGGGCTGTACAGCAGCACCCGTGGGCGGTGGATGTCTTTGCCCGGTGACACCACCAGGGCCAGGGACTGGTCGTTCAGACGCACCACCGTGCCCGGTGGGTACACCCCCAACAGACCGATCAGCAGGGCCAGCAGCTGCGGGTCGTGCCGACTGCCTTCCTGGCGCAGCATGTGGGCCAGCGCCTCGGAGGGCATGAGGGCGGGCACATCGGGCGATTCGGGTGCACACAGCCGGTCGTAGCGGTTGGTCATGGCCAAGATGCGCGAGCCCGTGCCCTGCTCGGTCAGGCCCTTGGGCCAGCCTTTGCCATCGACCGACTCGTGGTGCTCGGCAATCATGGCGATGGCCTTGGCGTTGAATGCGCCCGATTCTTGGGCCAGTTGCACGCTGTGTTTGACGTGCAGTCGGTAGTGGTCTTCTTCGTGCTTTTTGCGCTTGCCGTTTTTCAGGATGGGCAAGGGAATTTCGCACTTGCCCGCATCGTGTGCCAGCGCGGCCATGGCCAAGTCGGTCAGCTCGTTCTGGGTCAGCCGGGCTTTCTTGCCCACCAGCATGCACAAGGTCATGACGTTGAGGGCGTGAAACTGTGGGCCCTGGTCATTTTTGCTGCCCAGCAGGTGAAGCAACACGTCGGGACCCTGGGTGATGGTGGCCGCCGTCTCCCTCGACAACTGGGCCAAGTGCTTGCCCGCCATGCGCGGCGAGCGCGCCAGGGTGGCCAAGGCCTCCCGCGTGGCGCTGGCCGCGCTTTCCCAGGCGCGATCGGCCCGGGCCGCGGCGTCTTTGATGTGGCGGACTTTTTCCCGTCGGGCGTTGGCCAGGCGCTGTTGCTCCAGCGCCAGTGCCTGCGCGGCACCGGTGGGGTCGGGTGTGGGGTCAGGTGCCGCTGCACCCCCCAGGGGCAGTGGCTCTGCCGTGCTTTTGGCCGGCAGCCAGTACAGCCGACCTTGGGCGGGCAGCGACTGCAGGATGGCGATGTCTTCCGCCGACTTGACCAAAAACCGGTTGGTCAGGAAGGGGTGCTCCATCCACTTCATGTCCAGCCACACGTGCAGCCCAATCACCAGTTGTGACGGGTCCAGGGCACGGGTATCGGTGTCGGTGTTCCCCATGGTCGGTGTGTGGGTGTGCGGTGCTCAGGTGCTGGTATGACCGGGCGGCGGTGTGCGGTCCACCGTGCCCAGGAAGAAGTCGGACAGGGCCCAGGCGGTGGTTTGGGGCAGCTCTTCGGGAATGAAGTGGCCTGCGTCCAGGGCCTCGCCGGTGACCTTGCCCGCGCATTGTGCCTGCCACAGCGCCAGCGGATCAAACAGACGCTGCACCACGCCGCGTTTCCCCCACAGCACCAGGGTGTCGCAGGCGATGCGCTCGTTCGCCGCCCGGCTGGCGCGGTCATGGTCCAGGTCAATGCCCGCGCTGGCGCGGTAATCCTCGCAGGCGCTGTGGATGGCCGCCGTGCGGGCAAAGCAACGTTCGTATTCGGCCAGGGCCTCGGGCTCGATGTGGCCCAGTCCCCCGCTGCCCCAGCCGCCGAGCTTGGCGTGCAGGTAGGCCAGGGCGTTGCCGCCAATCATGGTTTCGGGCAGCGGAGCGGGCTGGATGAGGTGGAACCAGTGGTAGTAGGCGCGGGCAAAGTCCATGTCGGCGCGGGCGTACATGTCCAGCGTGGGAGCGATGTCGATGACGCACAGCCCCGCCACCCGCGCGGGGTGATCCAGCGCCAGGCGGTGCGCCACCCGGCCGCCCCGGTCGTGGCCGCACAGCCAGAACCGTTGGATGCCCAGCTGCTCGCACACCGCCACCACGTCGGCGGCCATGGCACGCTTGCTGTGGGTACTGTGGTCGGCGGCATCGGCCACGCCGGGTCTCAGGGCCGAATCGCCATAGCCGCGCAGGTCGGGCATGACGATGAAGAACCGATCCGCCAGCACTTGTGCCACCCGGTGCCACATGACGTGGGTTTGCGGGAACCCGTGCAGCAGCACCAGGGTCGGGCCATCGGGGTTGCCGCCCACGCGGGCCACGGCGGTGGACTCGGGCATCTCGAAGTGTCTGCGCACGAAGCCGTGCATCCAGGGGTGCGCGGGGGTGGGGATGGCGTTCATGGGTGGGCGGGTGTGTGGGGGGGCGGTCACGGCTGCGAGGGGATCGGCGTTGACACGCGTTGGAGCAACCCGCGCAATGCATGCGCCACGGTGGCTTGGCGCACGGCGGCGCGGTCGCCGCTGAAGTGGCAGCACTCGGTGTGGGTTTGCCCGGCCACGCACCAGCCCAGCCACACCGTGCCCACGGGTTTGTCGGGGCTGCCGCCGCTGGGACCGGCCACGCCGGTCACGGCAACCGCCACCTGGGCGTGTGAGTGGGTCATGGCGCCCTCAGCCATGGCACGCACCACCACCTCGCTCACCGCGCCGTGCCGGGCAATGAGCTCAGCGGGCACGCCCAGCAACTCGGTCTTGGCGTCGTTGCTGTAAGTCACAAAGCCACGCTCGAACCACTGGCTGGAGCCCGCCAGGTCGGTGCAGGCGGCGGCGATCAGGCCGCCGGTGCAGCTCTCGGCGGTGGTCATGCACCATGATTTTTCAATCAAAATGCCCGCCAGCGATTGTGTGTATTGAGAAGTTTGCTCTTCTTTCATTTGGCTTGCCTCGGCGCCACTCAAAACCGCCACCAGGCGATGACCAGCAGGGTGCAGAAGGCGGCGGCCAAGTCGTCCAGCATCACGCCAAAGCCGCCGCGTGGGCCAAAGCCTTTGAAAGCTTGGTCGGCCCAGGCCATGGGGCCGAATTTGACCGCATCAAACACCCGAAACAACAAAAAGGCATAGGCCTGCGTCCAAAAACCGGCCGGGGCCAGCACCCACAGCACCAACCAGATGGCCACCACCTCGTCCCAGACCATGTGGCTGGAGTCGGGCTGACCCATGTGGCGTGCCGTGACGGTGCTGGCCCACCAGCCCAGCAGCAGGTTCAGACCAATGAAGAGGGCCCACTGCACATCGTTCAGCCAGGGTTGCAGCACGGCAAAGGCGGCCCAGCCCCACAGCGTGCCCACGGTGCCGGGTGCACGCCGCGCCAGGCCGGCGCCAAAACCCAGCGCAATGGCGTGTGCCGGGTGGCTGAGCATGAAGGCCAGCGTGGGCCTGGCCATGGGTGGACGCCCAGCGCCATCGACCCCGTCGGGCGCGGCGTGGCGCAGGGGCGTCTGTGGTGGTGCCTGTTCGTCGGACGGGCGCAGCACCGAGGGGTTGTCGGGGTCGGGCGCCAGCCACACAGGTGGCGGAATGGGGGCGTTCATGCCGCCATTATCTGGCTCACCCCGCAGGGCGGGCCATCCACTCGCGCCACCACTCGGTGCAGGCGCGCACCTTGGGCAGGCGGTGGCGCTCTTGCAGCATGACGGCGTACACCGGCACCTGCTGCGGGTCAAAGTGACCTGGCAGCACCGGCACCAGCGCACCGCTGACCAGGTGCGGCCGCGCCACCAGGTCGCTCAGGCGGGCCATGCCCACGCCGTGCAGCACCAGGGCCAGGGTGGCGGCGCTGTTGTCGCTGCGGGTGTGGCCGGTGGCCTGCCAGGCCGGACCCGCCTGGGTGCGTGGGGTGCGAGCGAATCTGGCGGGCGCTGTGGTGAACGGGGTGGGGGTTCCGGGTGCCAGCGGCCACTGGTTCAGTGAAGGGCTGGCACTGCTGGCGATCAAGCGGTGGTGGGCCAGGTCGGCCACGGTGGTGGGCAGGCCATGGCGGGCCAGGTAGGCGGGGCTGGCGCACAACACCCGGCCATATTCACCAATGTGACGGGCCACCAGTTGCTCGCTGTGGGGCGTGCCGGTGCGCAGCGCCAGGTCAATGCCTTCGCGCGCCATGTCCACAATGCGGTCGTCGGCGCAGAGGTCGATGTGCAAATCGGGGTGGCGTTCGTACAAACCCACCAGGCTGGGCGCGATCAGCGCTTCGGCCAGGGCGGGGCTCACGCCCACGCGCACCCAGCCGCTGGGGCCAGCCAGCTTGCCGGTCAGGTCACCCGCCAATTCGTCGCGGGTGGCCAGCAGCTGTGCCGCGTGGGTGGCGAAGGTGTCGCCTTCGTCGGTCAGCGACAGGCCGTGGGTGCTGCGGTGCAACAGGCGTACGCCGCAGGCCGATTCCAACCGCGCCAGCGCCCGCGACACCTGGCTGACCGGCCAGTTGCGCTCGCGCGCCGCGGCCGACAGCGTACCCAGGGCCTGGATGCGCATGAACAGCGCCACATCGTCGAGTTCCAGGTTCATGGCAGCATTGTGCTTGATGTTGCAAAAAATGCAAAACCAATGTGCGATGAAAGGGGTTTCTGAATGCTGGATGCGTCAATACAGTCAACACCGTTCTTCCACCCCGTGTTTTTCAGGAGCCCAGCATGTCGAATTTGTCCACCTTGTCCAATGCCGTTGCGCCCGCCGATGTGGCGGGCCAGATGGACGCCGCCTTGGCCGAGGCGCACCGCCTGCGCCAGCAGGCCATCCGTGACTGCGGCGCCACCGCCTACGCCGATTTTTGGCGGGGTGCCAACGCCGTCTGGGAGGCCATGGTTTCGGGCCAAGCCAGTGCCGCGCGCAGCGCCCGGCGCTGGCAAGCCAGGCTGCAGCGCAGCCGCACCGCCTCGCCAGCCCATCCGCACAGCCCGGCCTGATGGTCGCCACTCTTTTCCGCAGGAGCCCCCCATGCCCACCCTTCAGTTGCGCGTTGCCCCGTTGCAAAACCCCGAGAAGTACGCCGCCCTGGCCCAGGGCCTCACCGCGCTGACGGCGCGGGTGCTGGGCAAACGTCCCGAGGTCACCGTGGTGGTGATTGACGACCTGCCACAGGCCCGCTGGTACATCGGTGCAGCCCTGCCCACCCAGGCCACCGCGTTGTTGGAGATTGACATCACGGCGGGCACCAACACACCGGCGCAAAAGGCCGAGTTCGTGGCCGAGGCGTTTGCCGAGTTGGAGCGCCAACTCGGTGCGGGAAAGCCACTGGCGTCGGCCAGCTACGTGGTTGTGCGCGAGTTGCCCGCCACCGACTGGGGCTACGGCGGACGCGCCCAGGCCGCGCGGCGGACCGGGTTGTGATGCCGTCAGCAGTGGCTCAGCGTACCGTCACGGCAAAGTGGTTCAGCCGGGTGTCGCCCGAGCCGCTGATGATTTCGTTGCCCAGGTTCACGGCGGCCAGGTGCTCTTCCACCGTGATGAGGTTTTTGCCCTTCAGGTACTCAAAAAACGGCATCAGGTCCACCGAGGCGGCGGTTTTCATGGGGCTGTTGGGGGCAAAGGCCACGTAGCGCCAACCCAGACCGAACTTTTCCCCCACGTACACGCGGTACAGGGTGCCGTTGATGCGCACCTTGTCCACCTGCTGGCCGCCCGCAAACATGGGGCCGTACACCTCCAGCCAGATCATGACCTCGTGCGTGATGGGGGGCACGGCGAAGGTGGTGGGGTTGGCGGCGGAGGTCAGCCACATGTCGATGGCCATGTTGCCCGCGCCCTCGCGTTCGGTGTGCACGTCGTAGTCCACCACCAGTTGCTGCAAAGCCCCCAGTTTGCGCGGCAGCAGCGGGGTGGACGACTTGGGGAAGCCCGGCTTGTGGCCAAACACCACCTCGGGGTAGGCCTTGACGTTGTCGCCCTCGTACTTCCAGTCCCAGGTCCAGCGGGCGCTCAGGCCACCCCTGGCGTTCATGGCGGCGCCCATGCATTGCGACCAGCCCACGATGCCCTGTTTGCCCCAGGAGTTGTTTTCGGCCAGGTAGGGGCCCGCTTCCGACAAGGAGGCGATGTCGCAGTTCAGCGTCAACTCGGGCGGCGCGGCGCTGGCCACGGGGGCTGCGGGCGCGGAGACGGGTGGCGGGGTGGCCGGTGCGGCAGACGCTGGGCGCTCGGCCTGGCTGCAGCCGGGCAGTGTGGCCGCGAGGGCCATGGCCACGAGTGCGGTCAGCGCCCCGAGGGGAAGGGGCAGGTGGCGACGCGGGCGGTCACCGGGGATGTGGGAGGGCATGGGTGGTCAGGCAAAGTGGTCGAAAGACGGCGGAAGCGGGCGCGGCGCTTGGCCCTGCGCATCGAGCAGCCGCAGCCCTGGCGCGGCCGTGATGGTACCGATGCGCGTGACAGGCGTGCCCGTGTGCTCGGCGGCCAGCGCCACCTGGGCCCGCGCGGCCACCGGGGCGGTGAAGGCCAATTCGTAGTCGTCACCCCCGGCGAGTGCAAATTCTGATAAAAAATCGGCCCCAACGCTTTTCAGTATTGGGCTGACAGCTATTGAATTTTCCATCCAACTGGTGCCCAGTTCCGCGCCCACACCACTGGCGGTCAGGACATGGCCCAGGTCGCCCAGCAGGCCGTCGCTCAGGTCGATGGCGGCGTGGGCCACGCCCCGCAGGGCCAGCCCCAGGGCCACACGGGGCGTGGGGCGCTCCAGGCGCTGGCGCACGGCGGCAAAGTCGGCAGCGCTGAGCTGATTGTTGCCTCGGAACACCTCCAGAGCCAGGCGGGCGTCGCCCACGCAGCCGCTGACGTACACGTCGTCGCCCGTCTGGGCGGCGCTGCGGCGCAGCGCCTGGTGTTCGGGGACTTGCCCGAACACCGTGATGCAGATGTTCAGCGGTCCGGCGGTGGTGTCCCCCCCCACCAGCGCGCAGCCGTGGGCATCGGCCAGGGCCAGCAGGCCGCTGGCAAACCCGGTCAGCCAGGCATCGTCTGCGCGGGGCAGCGACAGGGCCAGGGTGAAGGCCAGCGGCTCGGCGCCCATGGCAGCGAGGTCACTCAGGTTCACGGCCAGCGCCTTGTGGCCCAGGGCGTCGGGGGGCACGGTGGACAGGAAGTGCCGCCCTTCCACCAGCATGTCGGTGGACACCGCCAGCCGCATGCCGGGCGCGGGGGCGAGCAGGGCGCAGTCGTCGCCGTTGCCCAGGGCCACGCCAGCGGGGCGCAGCGCGTGCTGGAAGTGGCGGCGAATCAGCTCAAACTCGCCCATGGTCGGCCACAGGGCGGGTGGGGGGCGGGTTCCGTTCTGGCGCGGGTGGGGCCGGGGGCATGGCCGGTGCCGCGGCGGTGGCCGTGGTCGGCGTTGGCTTGGCGTGCGGCGCGGGTACGCTGTCTCCAAACATGGGGCTGGGCGCGCAGGCGGGGTTCACCTCGCCGGCCCAGCGCAGGGCGCGGGCCACCACCGGCGGGCCCAGGGTTTCGAACACGGCCACACCGGCCAGCACGATGGAGGCCACCTCCGCCCCGACCAGCGGAAAGTTGGCCACCGTGATGTGGGCCAAGCCGATGGCCATGCCCGCCATGGGCCACAGCGTCAGTCCCACGTTGAGATGGGTGCGGGCTGGCCAGCCCATGAGGTGGCCGGTGGCCGAGGTGGCCGTCCACTTGGCCACGCACCGGGCCAGCACGAAGGCCCCTGCCGCAGGGGCAAACTGCACCATTTCCTCCAGGTGCAGGTTGGCCCCGGCGTACACAAACAGGGCCACAAAAAACAGCTCGAAGGCGGGGCCGAACTCCATGTTGGCAATCAGGTTCTTCTTCTCGACACTTTTCACCACCATGCCCAGCACCAGCGGCGCAAACAACGACGACAGCCCCAATGACAGCGCCAGCCCCAGCGTCATGGACACGGCCCCCACCACCAGCGCCAGGCTGTACTGGGGGGCTTTGCGGGTGAGCAGGGCCACCGCGTGCAAGGCCCAGCCCAGCACCACGCCCAGCACGGCCGAGCCAAAGAACTGGTAGAGCGGCGCACCAATGATGGTGCTCAGCGGCGCCGAGTTGTGGCGGTACAGCGCGGGCATGAGCGCGGCAAACATGAGGAACGCAATCACGTTGTTCAACGCCACCAGCACCTGCGCCCGTTCGGTGGTGGGGCCTTCGGCGCCCAGTTCGTGCGCCACGTGCAGCAGCACCGCCGGTGAGGACGACACCGCAATGGCCGCCACCACGGCGCTGGGCAACTCGTCCATGCCCATCCAGGTCAGGGCCCAGTACACGCAGGCAAAGGTCAGCGTGCTTTCCATCAGCGACACCAGCAGCAACGCCCGGTCTTTGAGGATGACTTTCAGGTCAAGTGACAGGCCCAGCCGGTACAGGATCAGGGCCAGCGCAATGTCCACGATCACACGGGACTGCTCCAGCGACTCGTAGCTGAAGATGCCCATCACGTTGGGCCCCGCGAGCAAGCCCACCAGCATGAACCCGGTGATGCTGGGCAGCCATTGCAGCCGGTGGGCCACAAAGCCTCCCAGGGCGCCGCAAAACAGCAAAAAGCCGATGAAGAACATGGTGTTCAACTCCAGCGGCCAGGACGGAAGGTAGGTCGGGTAGGGAATCATGGGCAACAAGGCAGCGGCCGGGGCGCGGGCCGTTCAGTGCAGCACGCGGCCGGGGTGACCGGGGCCGGTGGCATCCAGCACGAAGGCGGGGACTTCGGCTTCAAAGCGTTCGCCATCTTCGGCCACCACGAAAAAACTGCCGCGCATGATGCCCGAGGCCGTGCGCAACTGGGTGCCGCTGGTGTACTGGAACGACTCGCCCGGCTTGAGCAGGGGCTGGTGCCCCACCACCCCCAGGCCTTTGACCTCTTCCGTGCGGCCAGCGCCATCGGTGATGACCCAGTGGCGGGCAATGAGTTGGGCCGTCACCTGGCCGGTGTTGCGAATGGTGATGGTGTACGAAAACGCGTACACGCCCCGCGCCGGATCGGATTGGTCACTCAGGTGTTGGGGCTGGACTTCGCAGCTGAACTCGTAGGTAGGCATGGGCCGGACTTTAACTGCCCGGCGTGAAACGGGTGGCCAGGCCCGTCATTGCACCGTGAGATCGCCCTCGTCGTTCAGGCGGAACACGGCGTGGGCGCGTTGCTCGGCGGTGGTCCAGACCTTTCCACCGACATGGATTTCGGTGCCGCCGTGGATGGTCACGTCCACGTTGACCTGCGCGTCGTCGGCCATGGTCAGGGCGTCTTTCAGGTTGGCCAGTTCCAGTTGCAGCTCCAAAATTTGGCCCTGGTGCAGTTCCTGGGTGATGGCCGCTCGCGCCAGCAGGCCGTCGCGGTCGCGCTCGGGGTGCTGGTGCATGAAATCAATGATTTTTTGCAGGTTGATGATTTCCGCCTCGTGCTTCTGGATGGACTGGGTGAGGGTCGCCATCTCTTCGGTGACCAGGGGGTTGTAGCCCGCCGCCAGCACCGTGTGCAGCCCCGCGCTGGATCCGGATTCGGCCACCCGAATGGAAATGGTGGCCTTGGTGTGGCCACCCATGCACCGCCCCTTGCGGGTGCCGGGCTTGCCGATCACCACGTGGTTGAGCGCGTTGATTTCGCTGTGCATGGCGTAGTCCTCCAGCATCACGTCCACGTCGGCCTCCAGAAAGGCGTTTTCGGCAAACCGGGCGCTGATGGAGCCTTTGGCGGTGACCTTGGCGTTGAACCAGCCCTCGCGGCCCGAGTCGCGGCCGTTGTACTCGTTGCGGCCGATCACGCCGCCCTTGATCACCACATTGCCCCCGGCCTCGATGGTGGCGGCTTCCACCGCGCCGCCCACAAACACGTCGCCGGTGGAGTACACGTGCATGCCCTCTTTGACATCTCCCTTGATGTTGACCGCACCGTCGAACTTCACGTTGCCGGTGGCCATGTCCACCTGCGGGAACACCACGTTGGGGTCCACCTTCACGCCGCGCGCCACGATCACGGGCTGTCCCACCACGCTGGCCAGCAACAGGTCAGGGTCGCTGCGGTCCAGTTCCACCCCTTTGAGTCCGGGGGCAAATGGCCAGCTGGTGCCTGGCTTGGGGCTGAGCACCTGACCGGTCACGTCAAAGCCGGGCACGCCGGGGGTGGGCGGGATGCGGCGCATCAGCGGCGTGCCTTCGCGCACCACCACCAGGTCGCCCAGGTCGCGGTAGTCGATCAGGCCGTGGGCATTGACGCGGGGGTGGCGGTCCGTCGAGTCGGGCACCAAGGTGTCAAACCGGGTGTGCTCGCCGTTCACGGCCAGCTGGCCCTCGGCCACCTCCAACTCGTCCACCTGGCCCTTGGCCAGTGCCAGGGCCAGCGCGTCGTCTTTGACGCCCGCTTTGACGCCGTGCTCGCTCAGTTGCGCCCTCAGTTGCTCCATGGTCAAGGAGGCCCCCCCTTGCGGGGGGACCAGCGTCAGCAGGGCCGCCATGCGGTTGCGGCTGACCTTGATCACGCAGCGCGCATCGCGCCGCTCGGCCAGCGAGAGTGTCACCGCCTCGCGCGAGGTGGCCGCCAGCTGCACCAACTGCGCCAGGGCCTGTTCGTTGACCGCCAGGTCCCCGTGGCCTTGGCGGACCATCTGGGCCCGCACCGCCGCAGCGCTGAGGGGGGGCACTGCGGGCACCGGGGGCGCATCGGGTGGGGATGGGGTGTCGGGCCGGGGCGTGGGCTGAAAAGTGGCTTGCAGCAACACGCCGTCCTCCGACAACCGCAGGCTCAGGCCGGGGTGGGCAGTGGGCAATGGCGCAGCGGGTGCAGCGGGCGCCGTGGGCGACGAGTCGGGTGGGGCGGGTGGCTCGGTGGATTCGGTCATGGCAGAAAGGGGCGACAACTTCGCGCCAGCGCCGTGGTGGCGGGCTCGCGCACTATGGCACCGCGCCGCGCAACGCACAAGGGTGGTGCAGGCGACAATTCGGGCATGCAACCCGTTTTTTCAGGCATTCAAGCCGCCATCATCGACCTGGATGGCACCATGATCGACACCCTGGGCGACTTTGGCGTGGCCCTCAACCTCGTGCTCGAAGAGCTGGCGCTGCCCCCGGTGCAGCCCGCCGACGTGGCGCGCATGGTGGGCAAAGGTTCTGAGCACTTGCTGCGCAGCACCCTGGCCCATGTGCAGCCCCGCTGGGACATGGCGCAGATCGAGGCCGTGTTTCCCCAGGCCATGGCGGCCTACCAGCGCCACTACCTGCGCATCAACGGCCGACACAGCCGGGTGTACGACGGGGTGGTGGCTGGCCTGATGGCCTTGCAGGGCAAGGGGCTGCCTCTGGTCTGCCTGACCAACAAGCCCACGGCCTTCGCCCTGCCGTTGCTGGCCGACAAAGGGCTGGCCGGGTTTTTTGCCCATGTGTTCGGCGGCGACGCTTTCGAGCGCAAAAAACCCGATCCCCTGCCCCTGCTGCGCGCCTGCGAGGCGCTGGGCACCGCGCCTGTCCACACGCTCATGGTGGGCGACTCGGTGAACGACGCGCAAGCGGCGCGTGCGGCGGGCTGCCCGGTGGTGCTGGTGACCTACGGTTACAACCACGGTCAATCGGTGGCCGAGGTGGGGGCCGACGGTTGCCTGGACACGCTGGCCGAGCTGGTGCCGCACTGGGTGGGCTGAGTCGGCGGACAAGCCCGCGTCAGGCGCCTTTGCCCAGCAACGCCTCTTTCAGCAGGTGGTCGGCCGGGGCTTTGCCCAGCCAGATGCCCAGCAGGGCATTGAAAAACTCCGGCTCCTTGAACGGCTCACCCTGCGGTTGGCCCTTCACGGAAATGAGGGTGCCCTGGCCGGGCACCCAGTCGATGGTGAACACGTCGCCAGCCACGAGTTTTTTGTGGCTGGAGAAAATGTCGCTCATGCGGATAAGCCCGGGCACCAGTTTGGCAAATTGGGTGCGCGGCATGTTGTCCTCCACTCCCCGGGTGAAGAGCTTGCCCAGTTCGTTGGAGTCGATGTCGCGCAGCATGGTGATGCTCATGCGCTTGGCGCCCGGTTGGGCGGCCACCTCGTCGGCGGTGTGGGCGGTTTTGGGCAGGTACAGGCCTGCGGCATACACCTTGAAAACGGCCTTGTAGCGCAAACCCGCGCCGTTGAGTTGCAAGGGGTTGCCTTGCACGGTCAATTGACGCTCGAAGTTCACGCCCCCCACCGCCACGCTGGGTTGTGCCACCGCCTGCAACGCGCTGAACGCCAGCACCACAGCACCCCACCACACCCACAGGCGACTCCACCGACTTGCTTGACCCATCACCATGTCCCATAAAAAAGAACGGTCGTTCGATTTTGTGGATTGTCCCGGAAGTCCCGTTCGCTGTGCAGAGGGTTGACCCGCATGTGCCTCAGGGCACGGTCAGTGCGAGTTGGGCGGTGGGTTGCCAGGTGCCTGGCGTGGCCACGGACGGCAGCTGGGGGGCGGCCAGGAACAGGCGCTGGGCAGGTACTTTGAGGCGTGTCAGTGCATCGCGCACGGCCAGGGCGCGTTGGGTGGCCAGGGTGTGCATGGCGGCGTCGGTCACCGGGATTTGCGCCAGCAGCAGCGCCTGCATGTCGTTCGCGCTGAGGGTGGACGGCAGTCCCAGTGCGTTGCGGGGTTTGGGCATGTCGGTGCGGCGGTACAGCTCCGCCAGCCAGCGCTGCCGCTCGGCGGCGATCAGAGCCGGGGCACCGGTGTCTGTCGGTGCGGTGGCAGGTGTGCCCGTGCTGGCGCTGGCGCCACGGCGTTGTTCGACCCGCAACTGCTCGTCCAAGCGGGCGCGCTGGTAGGCGCTGCGCTCTGTCGCCAGGTGGGCCGTGCCCGCCACAGTCAGGGCCAGGCGGGGCCTATCGGCCAGTGCCTGGGCCAGGCGCGCCAGGGTGGCCTCGCTGGCCGGGGCCATTTGGGCGGTGCCCGGCACAAAGGCCACACTGCCCAGCTCATCGGCATCGCCCCCCAGTGCACTGGCCAGCAGCGAAAACGGCGCGGTGGCGGCCTTTGCCAGCAGGTTGCCGATGATTTTGAAGAGGATGGGCAGCAGCTGGAACTCGGGGTCGTTCAGCGAGCCTTGCAGGGGCAGGTTGAGGTCGATCACGCCCTGCCGGTCAGCGAGCAGCGCCACCGCCAGTTTGACGGGCAGGCTGGTGGGGGCATCGGGCACGGCATCGCCAAACGTGAGGCGGTTGAGCACCAACTGGTTGCGGGCGGTGAGCCGCCCGTCGGGTTGCACGGTGTAGGCCACGTCCAGGCTGAGTTTGCCGCGCTCGATGCCGTGACCGGTGTACTTGACCGAGTAGGGCGACAGGGCGGGCAATTCGAGGTCACGCACCCGGCCTTCGATGTCCAGCGCCAGGGGTTGTGCCAACGGGTTGATGCGCCCGCTGATCTCCAGCGACGCCGTGCCCTCGGCCCGGCCCTGGAGCAGCAGTTCGGCCATGGCGGGGGCAGATGTGCTGCCTGGCTGGCCCGCACCGGGCGGTGGCTGCGAGGCAAACCCGCCGAGGCGCCCGGTCAGGTCGCTGAGGTGGGCCTGGTAGTTGGGGCGAATGTAGGCGTCTGAAAAATCCACCTCGCCGTGGACGAGGCTGAAGGGCCCCATGCGGATAACGGGCGGGTGGGTGGGCACCCCGGGGGTGGCCGTGGCGGTAAAGGTGTCTTGGAGGTTGATGCGTCCGCTGGGCAGGATGGCGATGCGGGCAAAAAAGTCCGCCATGGCCCCGCTGTCCAGGCTCAGCCGTGTGGGTTTGGCTGGGGCCAGTTGCAGGTCAAGTCCCTGGAGGTTGAGTGTCTTCCAGCGCAGCAGGGGTTCTGCCGCCAGGGCGGGTGCTTGGGCCGTGGCCGCTTGGGCCAGGGTGTGGGCGTTCACGTCTTCCAGTGTGGCGTCGCCGGTCACGTGCAGGTGGGGGCCCTCGGGGCTGTGGGTCCAGGTGATGCGACCGGCATAGCTGGCATCGGCCCGCAGCAGGTTGAGCTGGACTTGTCCGGCGGCATAGGGGGCCAGGGCATGGACGGGCAGGCGCTTGGCCACGAGCTGGCCGGTGGCCGTGGGGGTTTGGCCATCGACCCCCAGGGCGAGGCTGCCGCGCCAGCTGAGGCTGCCGGGGTCGGTGTTGGCGGTTCCCAGTGTCAGGTTGGCGCTCAGGCTGGCGGGTTGGGTGCTGCGGGCGGCCAGGCCTTTCAGGCTGAGTTGCAGGGCGCTGGCCTGCAGGGCCACGGGGGGCTGGGGGGTGTCGTCGCGCCAGGTCAGTTGGCCGTCGGTCACCGTCAGCTCAGCCAGTTGCCAGTCCCAGGGCGGGGAGGCCTGCGGCGCCGGGGTTGGCAGCGGTGTGTGTTCGGCGCTGGCGTTGACACCGGACGCCGTGGCGGGCGGTGAGGTCAGCCACTGCTCGAGCGCCCATTGCCCGTTGGCCAAGCGGTGCAGGGGCAGCTGCGGGCGCGTCACCTGTATGCGGCCCAGCTGTGCGCGGTGCGCCAGGGGTTGGATGCTGGCGCCGCTCACCACGAGTTTGTCCGCGCCTGCGGCGGGGGGGCGGGGGTGGTGCTCACTGGGGGCTGGCGTGAGGCGCAGCTGGCTCAGGCTGAGTTGGTCCAGCGAGAGGGTCAGTTCGTCGGTGGGCGGTGAGGTGGTGGCACTGGCCGCGCCGGGCGCTGGCTGCCAGGTGAGGCGGGCTTGCAGGTCGAGCTGGCCCTGCACCTCGGGCGTCAGGTGGGTGGCGAAATAGGGGGCCAGCCACGGCAGGTCCAGACCGCGCAAGTCCAGCCGGGCTTGGGCGCCGCTGGCCAGCACCTGGCCCGCGAAACCCAGTTGGGCAGGGGCGGCCGCGCTGGCGGCTGTTGCCTTTGCCTTCGCCTTCGCGGTGGTTGTTGTCGTGGTGGTGGTGGTCGGTGCCGCCCCGCTGGCCAGGGTGGCGCTGGTGTCGAAGCGGGTGGCCTGCGCCGCGTCGGTGGGCAGCGGCCACTGCAGCTGGCTGATGTGGGCTTGCCAATGGTTCAGCGACAGGCGCGCGGGGCGCTGTGCACCGTTGGGCACCTGGGCATCCTGCCAGTTCACTTGCCCTTGGGCCACCGTCAGGGTCTGAATGCCGATGTGCCAGGGTGGCGCGGAAAGTTTTGAGTCTTTTGCGCCTTCGGCGCTTGGTGTGATTAATTTGTTTGCTATCGATTGTTTTTCGGCTGGCAGGAGGTTGCCACTGGCGTCTCGCCGCAGGTGGAGGCGGGGGGCGCCGAGGGTGACCTCCCCCAGTTGAACCACGCGTTGCAGCGGGCGCACGTCCGCCAGGGTCGCCTGGACGCTGTCCAGCTCCAGCAGGGTGTGGCCGCCACCATCGGCCAGGGCCAGATCGCGGGCGTGCAGGTGGCCGCTCAGCGTCACGGTGGGGGTGGGCAGCTGGTGGAAGGCCACCCTCAGGTCCGCGCCCAGCACGGCGCGGGTGGGGCGCACCGGCAGCTGGCGTGGCAGGTAGGCCAGGTATGGCGCCAGGTCCAGGTCGGTCACGCTCAGGGTGGCTTGGGTGGCCAGACTGTCGTCAAAGGGCTGGGTTTGCGCCGCGGTGTCGAACAGGCTGCCGTTGAGTCGGAAAGACAGCCTGGGCTGCACCCGGACCTGCCGCAGCGCCTTGGCATCGCCCAGCGTGTGAATGAAGGGCAGGGCCAGGGCCAAGTCCTGTACCCGGTGCGTGTGGGGGCCGTCGGCCAGCGTCAGCTCGCCACCCAGCAGCTCAATGTTGTAGATCGCCAGGCGAGGCGGGTCGGTGTCTGGCTCGCGGGGGGCGTCGGGTGGGTACAGTCGGTCCAGGACGTCTTGCACATCCAGTTGCCCCTGGCCCAGGTGGCGGAGGTGGAGCACCGGGTGCACCACCGCCACGGCATCGAGCACCGGCGCCCAGCGCAGCACCGAGCTGAGGGACGCGTTCACCGAGGCCCGCTCCACACTCAGCTGTGTGCTTGTGCCGTCAGCGCTGGCCACGCGCAGGTCGCGCAGCGCCAGCGTGAGTGACCACGGGTACACCTCCACCGCTTCCACCGTCACCTGGCGGCCCAGTGCTTGGCTGGCCTGTTGTTGCAGCAGGGGCTTGAGCAGCCAGGGCAACGCCAGCCAGCCCAGCAGCCAAAGGCCCAGCAGGGCCGCCGTGGTGGTGAGCAAGTGGGTGCGCCAAAGGGCAGGGGGGCGGAAGTTCATGGACGCGGGGGCTGCAGCGGGGGCGGCAGGGCAAGCAGGGGGAGGCACAAAAAAAGCGGCGCAGGCCCAGCCCGTTCCGCAGGCTGTCAATGGTAGTGCGGAGCGCCACCCATGGCGCGCGCGGTGGCGCGGCAGGTGGGGGTTTTGCGCTTTGTTACACTGCCACGCATGTTCATTCACCGCCTCATCAAGACAGGTTGCAGTGACCGGGGAGCTTGGCCCTGGCGCCCCTGTTCGCTCTGACCGAGCCGCGCCAGACCTGATGGGTCTTTGCAGGTGCTGCCCCGCCAGGGCGCACCCAGCGGCTCAACCCCCGGCCAGATCGGGGGCTCAGTCGGTTTCAGGTGAACGCCCAGCCCCGGTTTCGACGGGCGGGCCCACCCCCACCGCGATTGGACAATCCCTGACATGCAAGCCTGTGACAATCGCGGCCGCATGCCATGGGCCAGATGGTGCACCCACGTGCGCCCAGGCCACCCGGATGAAAAAGGTCTTTCCGACATGACACACACCGAATTCCAGCAGTTGGTTGCCCAGGGGCACCACCGCATCCCCCTCACCACCGAGGCCTTCGCCGACCTCGAAACCCCGCTGTCGCTGTACCTGAAGCTGGCCCACACGGCCACCGCCAGCCTCGGCGCACAACCCGGTGCCAACAGCTTTTTGCTGGAGTCGGTGGTGGGGGGCGAGCGCTTCGGGCGCTACAGCTTCATTGGCCTGCCAGCCCGCACCTGGTTGCGAGCCAGCGGTTTTGGCGACCAGGCCAAGACCGAGGTGGTGACCGATGGCGCGGTGATCGAAACCGACCACGGCAACCCGCTGGACTTCATTGCGGGCTACCAGCAGCGCTTCAAGGTGGCGCTCAAGCCCGGCATGCCCCGCTTTTGTGGTGGCCTGGCAGGCTACTTTGGCTACGACACGGTGCGCTACATCGAGAAAAAGCTGGCGCACAGTTGCCCGCCCGATGACCTGCACTGCCCCGACATCTTGCTGTTGCAGTGCGAAGAACTGGCCGTCATTGACAACCTCTCGGGCAAGCTGCACCTCATGGTGTACGTGGACCCCGCCCAGCCCCAGGCCTACGAACGCGGCCAAGCCCGGCTGACCGAGCTGAAGGCCCGTCTGCGCGCACCCGTGCGGGCGCCCGAGGTGCGGCCTTCGTCCGTCCAGCCCGAGCAGCGCAGCTACGCCAAGGCCGACTACTTGGCGGCGGTGGATCGTGCCAAGGGGCTGATCGCGGGCGGTGACTTCATGCAAATCGTCATGGGCCAGCGCATTGCCAAGCCCTACACCCAAAGCCCACTCAGCCTGTACCGGGCACTGCGTTCGCTCAATCCCAGCCCTTACATGTATTACTACAACTTCCACGGGGCCGATGGCGCCGGGGGCGACTTCCATGTGGTGGGCGCGTCGCCCGAAATTTTGGTGCGCCAGGAGTCGGTGACGGTGGGTGAAGGAACCGAGTCGCGCCGTGCCGAAAAAATCACCATCCGCCCTTTGGCGGGTACCCGCCCGCGTGGGGCCACGCCCGAGGCCGATCTGGTGGCCGAGCAAGAGCTGGTGGCCGACCCCAAAGAGCGCGCCGAGCACGTGATGCTGATCGACCTGGCGCGCAACGACATTGGGCGCATTGCCCGCACTGGCTCGGTCAAGGTGACCGAGGCCTTTGCGGTGGAGCGGTACAGCCACGTCATGCACATTGTGAGCAACGTCGAAGGACTGCTGAACGAGGGCATGACCAGCATGGACGTGCTCAAGGCCACCTTCCCGGCGGGCACGCTCAGCGGCGCGCCCAAGGTGCACGCCATGGAGCTGATTGACCAGTTGGAGCCCGTCAAGCGCGGGGTGTACGGCGGGGCCTGTGGTTATCTGAGTTATGCGGGCGACATGGACGTGGCCATTGCCATCCGCACCGGCGTCATCAAGGACGGCATGCTGTATGTGCAGGCGGCAGCTGGCGTGGTGGCCGACAGCGTGCCTGAAATGGAGTGGCGCGAAACCGAGCACAAAGCCCGCGCCGTGTTGCGCGCCTCTGAACTCGTCGAAGCCGGACTGGAGTGACCCCCATGACCACACAATTGCCCCCAGGCATGGCCGTGAGCCATTGCCACACCATGGCCGACGTGCGCGCCCACATCGACGCGCTGGACTCGGTCATCGTCCCCCTCATGGCGCAGCGCAGCGCCTACGTGGCCCAGGCCGCCCGCATCAAACAGTGTGCCACCCAAGTGGTGGACCTGGAGCGGGTGGAGTACATCGTGCGCCGCGTCAAGGCCCAGGCCGAGGCGCTGGGTGCCCCGGCTGCCGTGGTCGAGGCGGCTTACCGCGCCATGATTGCCGCTTCCATTGAATTTGAGCACGGCGAATTTGCCCGCTTGCGTGAACCCGCCGTCAGTGGAGATGCGCCATGAAACTGTTGATGATCGACAACTACGACTCCTTCACCTACAACATCGTCCAGTACTTTGGCGAGTTGGGGGCCGAGGTGGCCGTGGTGCGCAACGACGAAATCACCCTGGTCGAGATGGATGGCCTGCTGGCTTCGGGCCGCATGGACAGGCTGGTGATTTCGCCCGGACCCTGCTCGCCCAAGGAGGCGGGTATTTCGGTGCCCGCCATCCAGCACTTTGCCGGGCGTTTGCCCATTCTGGGGGTGTGCCTGGGGCACCAAAGCATTGGTGCCGCATTTGGCGGCAACATTGTGCGGGCGCAGGCGCTGATGCACGGCAAAACCAGCGTCATCACGACCACCCAGCAAGGTGTGTTTGCCGGGTTGCCCCCACAGTTCACCGTCAACCGCTACCACTCGCTGGCGATTGATCGCGCCACCTGCCCCGACTGTCTGGTGCCCACTGCTTGGACCGATGACGGGGAGGTGATGGGCATTCGGCACACCGAGCTGGACATCGAGGGGGTGCAGTTCCACCCGGAGAGCATCCTCACCGAGCACGGACACGCCATGCTGAAGAACTTCCTGGTGCGTTGACTCAGCGATAGCTGCCGATCCAATACACACAAGCGCTGGAGGCACTTTTCATGCAAAAAATTGATTTGCGCAGTGACACCGTCACCCAACCCACCGCCGCCATGCGCCAGGCCATGCTGGCCGCGCCGTTGGGCGACGATGTGTTTGGCGACGACCCCACCGTCAACGCCCTGCAAACACGGCTGGCCAGCTTGTTGGGTTTTGAGGCGGCACTGTTCATGCCCACCGGCACGCAGAGCAATTTGTGCGCACTGCTGGCCCATTGCCAGCGCGGCGACGAATACATCGTCGGCCAAATGGCGCACTGCTACCGCTGGGAGGCGGGCGGTGCCGCCGTGCTGGGCAGCGTGCAGCCACAACCCATTGCCCACCAGGCCGATGGCACGCTGGCGCTGGCTGACATCGCCGCAGCCATCAAACCCGATGACGCGCACTTTGCACGCACCCGTTTGCTGGCGCTGGAAAACACGCTGGGTGGTCAACTGCTGCCCATGGCCTATGTGCAGGCCGCCACCGACCTGGCCCGCCGCCACGGCTTGGCCACCCACCTCGACGGTGCGCGCCTGTTCAATGCCGCCACCGCGCAGGCAGCGGGTCTGGCTGTCGATGCGGGAACACCCCCTGGCGCAGACGCCGTGGTGCACGAGGCGCGCCGCATCGCCCAGTGTTTTGACAGCGCCTCCGTCTGTTTCAGCAAGGGCCTGGGGGCGCCCGTGGGCTCGGTGCTGTGCGGCTCGGCCACCTTCATCCAGCGCGCCCACCGCATCCGAAAAATGGCCGGGGGCGGCATGCGCCAGGCCGGTGTGCTGGCGGCCGCGGCGCTGCACGCGCTGGACCACCACATCGCCCGCCTGGCCGACGACCATGCCCTGGCGCGTCGCTTGGCAGAGGGGCTGGCAGGCGTGCCGGGTTTGCTGGTGGAGACCCCGCAGACCAACATCGTGTTTGTGGATGTGGTGGACGACGCCCGCGAGCGCTCCGCCGACTTGCTGGCCCACCTGGCGGCACAGGGCGTGCTGGCCACCGGCCTGTACCGCCTGCGATTCGTGACGCACCTGGACCTGGACGCGGCGGGCGTGGACCACGTGGTGGCCGCCATTCGCCGTTTTCTCCAGGCCTGAGGACGCACCATGGGCGACGTTCAGAACCTGGGCCTCTTCATTCTGGCGGGTTGGCTGCTCAACCTCACGCCAGGCCCCGATGTGCTGTGCATCGTCAACACCGCACTGCGCGACGGGGCTCGGGCCGGTATGGTGGCTGCGCTGGGCATCACCGCTGGGTGTTTTGTGCATGTGGCCGCGGCCGCCCTGGGCGTGGGGGCGCTGATGGCCGCGTCAGCCACCGCCTTCACCGTGTTGAAGTGGGCGGGCGCGTTGTACCTGCTGTACGTGGGGGTCAAGCTGCTGTGGCAGCGCGTGCCGCCTCATGAATCAAACGTAGCAAACTATTCAATTGTAATAAGCGATAAAGGCCAAAAAGGCTTGAAAAATATTTTCTTCAAAGGCTTTCTGACCAATGTGCTCAACCCCAAGGTGGCGCTGTTCTTTCTGGCCTTTGTGCCCCAGTTCATCGTGCCCGGTGCCCAGCACCCGGCACTGACGTTTGTGGCGCTGGGTTTGCTGTTCAATGTCAACGCCTTGCCCATCAACCTGGGCTACGCGCTGGTCGCGGCCTGGGCCACTCGGCGCATGGGGGCGGTGCAGCGGGGCCTGGCGCACCTGGACCGCTTGGCCGGGCTGATGTTCGTGGGTTTTGGCCTGCGGCTGGCCCTGAGCGAGGCGCCTGGCCGCTGAAGTCGCGGCTTGCCCACGTTACCAGCCCTTACATTTCAACGGACTTCCCCCGTTTTTTGGAGAACACCCCCATGCCCCACGCATCCAAAATCACCCCCAGCGAAGCGCTGCAGCGCACCATCGAGCACCGCGAGATTTTTCACGACGAAATGCTGCACCTCATGCGCCTCATCATGGGCGGCGAGATGTCGCCGGTGATGATGGCCGCGCTCATCACAGGCCTGCGGGTGAAGAAAGAAACCATCGGTGAAATCACCGCCGCCGCCCAGGTCATGCGCGAGTTTTCCACCAAGGTGCCGGTGGCCGACACCACCCACCTCGTGGACATCGTGGGCACGGGGGGCGATGGGTCGCACACCTTCAACATCTCCACCTGTGCCATGTTCGTGGCCGCCGCCGCCGGGGCGCGGGTCAGCAAGCACGGCGGGCGCAGCGTCAGCAGCAAAAGCGGCAGCGCCGACGTGCTGGAGAGCCTGGGGGTCAACATCAACCTGGCGCCAGCGCGCATTGCCCAGTGCATCGCGCAGACAGGCCTGGGTTTCATGTTCGCACCCAACCACCATCCGGCCATGAAAAACGTGGCCCCGGTGCGCCGCGAGCTGGGCATCAAAACCATCTTCAACATCCTGGGTCCGCTCACCAACCCGGCCAGTGCGCCCAACATCCTCATGGGCGTGTTCCATGCCGACTTGGTGGGCATACAGGTGCGCGCCTTGCAGCGCCTGGGCGCCGAGCACGCCGTGGTGGTGTACGGACGCGACGGCATGGATGAGGTGTCACTGGGCGCTGCCACGCTGGTGGGCGAGCTGAAAGACGGCGAAATCACCGAGTACGAAATTCACCCCGAAGACTTTGGCCTGGCCATGGCCAGCAACCGCGCGCTGCGGGTGGACACGCCCGACGACTCCAAGGCCATGCTGTTGGGCGTGCTCGACAACCAGTCCGGCCCCGCCCGCGACATCGTGGCGTTGAACGCCGGTGTCGCCCTGTATGCGGCCAACGTGGCGCCCACCATGGTGGCCGGCTTGCAATTGGCACAGCAGGCGCTGGAGAGCGGGGCCGCGCGCGCCAAGTTGGCCGCGCTGGTGGCTTTCAGCGCGGTGGAGGTGGCCTGATGCCCGCAGGCTTGTGGCAAGACTCGGGCACCTGGATTGCGCTGGGTGTGTCCGCCTTATTTTTGGTGGTGGCCTGGGCCATGCACCGCGTCATCATGAAGGTGCTGAAAGGCACACCCCCCACAGAAAGTACCCCCACCGATGAGTGACATCCTGAACCAGATTGTCGCGGTCAAGCGCGAAGAAATCGCCACCGCACTGCGCCAAAAACCACTGGCCGTCGTGCGCGAAGACGCCGAAACACGGCTGCTCACCCGCGACTTTGTCGGTGCCTTGCGCGCCAGGCAGGCCAAAGGGCAACCCGCCGTGATCGCAGAAGTGAAAAAGGCCAGCCCTTCCAAGGGCGTGCTGCGCGAGGACTTTGTGCCCGCCGACATTGCCCAGAGCTATGCCGAGCACGGCGCGGCCTGTCTGTCCGTGCTGACCGACCGGCAGTTTTTTCAGGGCAGCACCGACTACCTGAAGCAGGCGCGGGCGAGTTGCCACTTGCCTGTGCTGCGCAAAGACTTCATGGTCGATGCCTACCAGGTGTACGAGGCGCGTGTCATGGGGGCCGATGCCATTTTGTTGATCGCCGCCTGCCTGGACGACCAGCAAATGGCGGACCTGGAGGCGCTGGCCCTGTCCCTGGGCATGGCCGTGTTGGTGGAGGTGCACGACCGCCCCGAGTTGGACCGGGCGTTGCGTTTGAAGACACCGCTGATTGGCATCAACAACCGCAACCTGCGGACCTTCGAGGTCAACCTGGCCACCACGCTGGATCTCATCCGGGACGTGCCCTCGCTCATCGGGGGGGAGCGGTTGCTCGTGGCCGAGTCGGGCATCCTCACCCCTGCCGATGTCGCCGTGCTGCGCCAGGCGGCCGTGCCCGCGTTCCTGGTGGGCGAGGCGTTCATGCGCGCAGCCGAACCCGGCGAGGCCTTGTCCACCCTGTTCGCCTTGTGATGGGCTCAGGCGAGTCGGACTGCGGCACCCGTTTTGCAGTCACCACTGCACATCCCGATGCGCTGGTGGCGTGGGGCGGTGCCCAGCACGCGGTGGCAGGAGATTGGCAGTCCTTGGTGGCGGCGTTCCTCTCCTCACCCGAGGGCCGCGCCTTGTCGCAGTTTGTACAGGCGCGTGCGGACGCCGGGGCGTGCATCTACCCGCCCCAGCCTTTTCGCATGTTGGCGCTCACGCCGCTGTCGTCGGTCAAGGTGGTCATCGTGGGGCAGGATCCCTACCACGGACCCGGTCAGGCCGAGGGCCTGGCTTTTTCGGTCCCGGATGGTGTGCGGGTGCCGCCGTCGCTGCGCAACATACACAAGGAACTGCAACGCGACCTGGGGTTGCCTGCGCCGCTGGGGGGCTCACTCCTTCACTGGGCGCAGCAAGGGGTGCTGTTGCTCAATACTTGCTTAACGGTGGAAGACGGCGCGCCCGCCAGTCACGCCAAACGCGGATGGGAAACCCTCACCAGCCGGTTGCTGGGCGCGTGCAATGCCGAGCCCGGAGGCCGTGTGTTCATGTTGTGGGGGGCGCATGCGCAGGCCTTTCGAACCGCCATCGATGAATCGAGGCACCTGGTGCTCACGGCCAATCATCCCTCGCCCCTGTCCGCCAGCAGGGGGCCAAAGCCATTCCTCGGCTGCGGACATTTCACGGCAGCCAATCAGTGGCTCAGCGAGCAAGGACGCACAAAAATCGACTGGATTGCAAAAAGTCAAAAAACCGTGGCATAATTGCAGGCTCGTTGTGGAGAGGTGCCCGAGTGGCTAAAGGGGGCAGACTGTAAATCTGTTGGCTTACGCCTACGCTGGTTCGAATCCAGCCTTCTCCACCAACAACACATGCAAACTTGAGCGAGGGCTTCAGCTGGGCCAGGGTTCAAGAGGGTAGTGCGGGAGTAGTTTAATGGTAGAACCTTAGCCTTCCAAGCTAATGACACGGGTTCGATTCCCGTTTCCCGCTCCAGGTTGTGTGTTGGTCGTGTCGAATTCAAGTGGCTGTTAAATTGGTCGCTTGCCCATGTGGCTCAGTGGTAGAGCACTCCCTTGGTAAGGGAGAGGTCGCGGGTCCGATTCCCGCCATGGGCACCACTCATCTTTTTTGTCTTGGCATATTTCCTGGAGCTCGAAAATGGGAAAAGAAAAATTCACGCGTACCAAGCCCCACGTCAACGTTGGCACGA
>CAYNGJ010000030.1:0-27887 GCA_964396895.1 uncultured Hydrogenophaga sp.
AAGTTCTACGCCTGCTCCATGCTGCCCTACCCCAGCGGCAAGCTGCACATGGGCCATGTGCGCAACTACACCATCAACGACATGCTCACGCGCTACCTGCGCATGAACGGCCACAACGTGCTGATGCCCATGGGTTGGGACGCATTCGGTCTGCCTGCCGAGAACGCCGCCATCAAAAACGGCGTGCCACCGGCCCAGTGGACCTACGACAACATCGCCTACATGAAGCAGCAGATGCAGGCCATGGGCCTGGCCATCGACTGGAGCCGCGAAGTGGCCACCTGCGACCCCACTTACTACCAGTGGAACCAGTGGCTGTTTTTGAAGATGCTGGAGCGTGGCATTGCCTACCGAAAAACACAGACCGTCAACTGGGACCCGGTGGACCAGACCGTGCTGGCCAACGAGCAGGTCATTGACGGCAAGGGCTGGCGCACCGGCGCGCCGGTGGAAAAGCGCGAAATTCCCGGTTACTACCTCAACATCACCGCCTACGCTCAAGAGCTGCTGGACCATGTGCAGATCGGCAACCCCAAGGCCACGCTGAACGGCTGGCCCGACAAGGTGCGGCTGATGCAGGAAAACTGGATCGGCAAGAGCGAAGGCGTGCGTTTTGCCTTCACGCACAGCATTGCCGGGGCCGATGGCGCGCTGATTGGCGACGGCAAGATGTACGTGTTCACCACCCGGGCCGACACCATCATGGGCGTGACGTTTGCCGCTGTGGCCCCCGAGCACCCCATTGCGCTGCACGCAGCCGCCACCAACCCCGAACTGGCCGCCTTCATTGACGAG
Organism: uncultured Hydrogenophaga sp.; assembly: GCA_964396895.1. Classification (GTDB taxonomy): domain Bacteria; phylum Pseudomonadota; class Gammaproteobacteria; order Burkholderiales; family Burkholderiaceae_C; genus UBA2334. The sequence goes on from CAYNGJ010000030.1 coordinate 796, forward strand.
TGCAAGTCGGGTGGCACCACCGAGGCCGAGCTGGCCACGCAAGAGAAAAAGGGCATGGCCACCGGCCTGTTCGTCACCCATCCGCTGACCGGGGCGCAGGTGGCCGTGTGGGTGGGCAACTACGTGCTCATGAGCTACGGGGACGGCGCGGTCATGGGCGTGCCCGCGCACGATGAGCGGGACTTTGCGTTTGCGCTGAAGTACACACTGCCCATCCAACCCGTGGTGTCGGTGGGTGGTCAAACCTTCAACGACCAAGTCTGGGCCGAGTGGTACGCCGATAAACAGAACGGCGTCTGCGTCAACTCCGGCGAGCTGGACGGGCTGGGCCACAAGGCCGCCGTGGACAAGGTGGCCGAACTGCTGGCTGCCAAAAACCTGGGCGAGAAAAAAACCACCTGGCGCCTGCGCGATTGGGGCGTTTCGCGCCAGCGTTACTGGGGCACACCCATCCCCATCATCCATTGCGACGAGCACGGTGCCGTGCCCGTGCCGGAAAAAGACCTGCCCGTGGTGCTGCCGCAAGACTGCATTCCCGACGGCTCGGGCAACCCACTGCACAAACACGAAGGTTTCCACGCCGGGGTGACCTGCCCCGTGTGCGGCAAGCCCGCCCGCCGCGAAACCGACACCATGGACACCTTTGTGGATTCGTCCTGGTACTTCATGCGCTACTGCGACCCGGCGAGCGCCGACGCGATGGTGGCCGAGGGCGCCGACTACTGGATGCGCGACCAACAGCGGGCCACCGGTGGCAGCGGCATGGACCAGTACATCGGCGGCGTGGAGCACGCCATCCTGCACCTGTTGTACGCCCGCTTCTGGACCAAGGTCATGCGCGACCTGGGCCTGGTGAAGGTGGACGAGCCTTTCACCAAGCTGCTGACCCAGGGCATGGTGCTCAACCACCTCTACAGCCGTCGCACCCAAAAAGGGGGCAAAGAGTATTTCTGGCCGACCGATGTCGAGAACGTTCAGGACGACAGCGGCAAGGTCATCGGTGCCAAGCTCAACAAGGTCGTGGCCAGCGCCGATGGCGAACTGCCCGTGGGCACCGCCATTGACTACGAGGGCGTGGGCACCATGTCCAAGTCCAAGAACAACGGGGTGGACCCGCAGGACCTGATCGAGCGCTACGGCGCCGACACCGCCCGCCTGTACACCATGTTCACCGCGCCACCCGAGGCCACGCTGGAGTGGAACGACTCCGCCGTGGAGGGCAGCTACCGCTTCTTGCGCCGGGTGTGGAACTTCGGTCACAAGCTTTCCAATATCGATTTCGCAGCTGCAAGACAAGGCAGTGAAAGCGCTACCAGCCTGAAAGACCTTGAATTTGGCAAGGAAGTCAAGGCGCTGCGCCTGGACATCCACACCGTGCTCAAGCAGGTGGACTACGACTACCAGCGCATGCAATACAACACCGTGGTGTCGGGTTGCATGAAGATGCTCAACGCCCTGGAGGACTTCAAGGCCATGGACAGCGCGGGTGCCGCCGTGGCGCTGGCCGAGGGTTTTGGCATATTGCTGCGCTGCCTCTACCCCGCCACACCGCACATCGCCCACGCCCTGTGGAGCGAGCTGGGCTACGCCGGCACGCTGGGCGATTTGCTCGACGCCGCCTGGCCCCAGGTGGACCCCGCTGCCTTGGTGCAGGACGAAATCGAGCTGGTGCTCCAAGTCAACGGCAAGTTGCGTGGCGCTGTGCGCGTGCCCGCCGGGGCCGACAAGGCCAGCATCGAGGCCGCGGCCCTGGCCAGCGAAGCCTTCCTCAAAGCCGCCAACGGTGCCCCGCCCAAAAAGGTGGTGGTGGTGCCCGGTCGCCTCGTCAACGTGGTGGTGTGAGCATGGCCGCCCGTCGCCAGTTTTTGCAGCGTGCCTGGGCCTGGGGGCAAGCCGGTGCCCTGTGGTCGGCGGGTGGTGTGCTGAGCGGTACCCTGGCCGGGTGCGGGTTCCAGTTGCGCCAGGCCCCCAGCTTTGCCTTTCGCACGCTGGTGGCACCCTTGCCCGATGCCTCGCCGCTGCGCCGCGAACTCAAGGTGTCGTTGCTGAACGCCGGGGTGATCGTGCTCGACGCCATGCCCGCCGTCACCCCCCAGCCATCCGCCGTGGACGCGGTGCTGGAGGTGCTGAACGAGCAGCGCGAAAAGTCGGTGGTGGGTTCCACGGCGGCGGGTCAGGTGCGCGAGTTCCAGCTGCGGCTGCGGTTTCGGTTTCGACTGAGCACCCCGCAGGGCAAGGAGCTGATCCCGGATTCAGAAATTTTGTTGCAACGCGACATCAGTTACAGCGAAACCATTGCCCTGTCCAAAGCCGAAGAAGAGGCCGAGTTGTACCGCGACATGCAAAGCGACATTGTTCAGCAGGTGTTGCGCCGCCTGGCGGCGGTGCGCTCGCTGTAACCCCACCATGCAACTGGCCGCCGCCCAGCTGGGTGCCCACCTCCAAAAAGGGCTGCGTTCGCTCTACACCCTGTACGGGGACGAGCCCCTGCTCATTCAAGAGGCGGCCGATGCCCTGCGCGCCGCGGCCCGCGCCCAGGGTTACACCGAGCGCACGGTGTTCACCGTGGCCGGGGCCCACTTCGACTGGAGTGCCGTGCTCGCCAGTGGCAGCGAAATGAGCCTGTTTGGCGATCGCCAGGTGGTGGAGGTGCGCATTCCCTCCGGCAAGCCCGGCAAAGAGGGCAGCGCGGCCCTGCAGCAACTGGCCGAGACCGCCGCCCGCCACGACAGCGTGCTGACCCTGGTGCTGTGCCCCCGGCTGGACGGGGCCACCCTCAAAGGCGCGTGGTTCGGGGCGCTGGACAGCGGTGGCGTGACCGTGCGGGTGGACCCGGTGGAGCGCCAAGCCCTGCCGCAGTGGATTGCCCAGCGCTTGGCGCTGCAAAACCAGCGTGTGGTGTCGGGCGAAGAAGGCCAGCGCACCCTGCAGTTTTTTGCCGACCGGGTGGAGGGCAACCTGCTCGCCGCCCACCAGGAGGTGCAAAAGCTGGCCCTGCTCTACCCCGCCGGTGAGCTGGGGTGGGCGCAGGTGGAGTCCGCCGTGCTCAACGTGGCGCGTTACGACGCGTTCAAGCTGGCCGAGGCCGTGTTGGCCGGGCAGACCGCCCGGGCGCAGCGCATGCTCGACGGCCTGCAGGCCGAGGGCGAAGCCCCTGTGCTGGTGCATTGGGCGCTGAGTGAAGACATCCGCACCCTGGCCCGCGTGCGCCAGGCGCTGGACGCGGGCCGCCCCATGCCCATGGCGCTGCGCGAAAACCGGGTGTGGGGTGCCAAAGAAAAACTGGTGGAGCGTGTGTTGCCCCGCCTGAGCGCCGCCACTTTGGCGCAGTGGCTGCAAGACGCCCACACGGTGGACGGCATCGCCAAAGGCCTGAAAGTGCCCAGCTGGCCGGCCGACCCCTGGGGCGCGCTGCACCGCCTGGCCACCCAGGTCAGCGGCGCGTGCGCCGTTCAGCGGTTGTAAACCCCGTCGGCATCCTGTCCGGCGGCGCCGGAGCGCGCCAGGTCGGCCACGAGGTCGAGCAGCCACGCTTCAAAGTCACCCGCCTGGGTGGCGGATGCCGCCCGCAGCGCGGTCAGCATGGGGGTGGCCTGTGCCCACGCCAGCAGCTGGGCGTGGGTGCAACGTTCCAGTTCCAGCAGCTTGTACTTCACCAGCACCTTGGCCGCGTGGCGGGTGTGGCGCTCGGGGTGCTGCACAAACCCACCCAGGCGCGTGCGCGCCACGGCCAGGGCCTTGGGCACGTCGCCAAACACCGGGCCGTGGCCGGGAATGACGGTGGTCGGGGCGAGCCGATCGATCAGGTCCAGCGTGTGACCCACCTCCTCAAAGCCACTGTCACCGTCCAGCTCGGGAAACACCACGCCAAAGCCGTTTTGCCACAGGGCGTCACCGCTGATCAAGGTGCGCGAGGCGGGCTCAAACAGCAGCACGGCGTGGTGGTCGTGCCCGGGGGCGGCATGCACTTGCCAATCCAACCCAGCCAGACGTTCGGTGCTGCCAGGGACGAGGGTGTTGTTGAAGTGATAGCGAACAATTGATTGTCCACAAGCGCTGTAGCCCAATTTGTCTTCATGCCAGTCGGTGACGGCCTGGGCTGAGCCAGGCGGAATGGCCGTGACCACCGTCGGGTAGCGGGCCTGCAAGGCCGCATTGCCACCGCAGTGGTCGCTGTGCAGGTGGGTGTTGAGCACGTCGGTCAGGGGCCTAGGGCCGAGCGCATGGGCCACCAGGGCCAGGGTTTGGTCGGCGTGGGTGCAGTAGCCGGTGTCCACCAGCGCGGCGCGGTGCGCATCCACGCACAGCACGTTGTTGCTGGAGAGCCAACCACGTTCAAACACGGTCACGCCGGGGGGGAGCGAAGTTGCAAGTGTCATGGTTGCCCAATGTCGCACAGTTGCAGCGACGGCTGGAGGCGGTGCGACAATTCCCGGATGACCGCCACCGCCCCCTCCGACACCACCGCACTCATGCAGACCATGGGCTTTAAGGCAAAACAGGCCTCATCGCTTGTTGCAAAAGCCTCGGCAGCTACTAAAAAAGCAGCTTTGCTGGCACTGGCGCGCTTGCTGCGCGAACACACCGCCGCTTTGCAGCCCGATAACGCGCTGGACCTGGACCGCGCCCGCGCCGCCGGGCTGGCCGAGCCCATGGTGGACCGCCTGAAGCTCAGCCCCCAAGTGCTGGAAACCTGCGCCCAAGGCTGCGAACAGCTGGCGGCCATGCCCGATGTCATCGGTGAAATCGTCGGCATGAAGCAGGTGCCCAGCGGCATTCGCGTGGGGCAAATGCGGGTGCCCATTGGCGTGTTCGGCATGATTTACGAGAGCCGACCCAACGTGACGATTGAGGCGGCCAGCCTGGCCATCAAAAGCGGCAACGCCTGCATTTTGCGGGGTGGTTCAGAGGCCATCGCTTCCAACCAGGCGCTGGCCCGACTGGTACGCCTGGCGCTGGCCGAGGCAGGCCTGCCCGAAGACGCGGTGCAGTTGGTGCCCACCACCGACCGCGCCGCTGTGGGCGAGCTCATCGCCATGCCGCAGTTTGTGGATGTCATCATTCCGCGCGGCGGCAAGGGGCTGATCGCACGCATCAGTGCCGAGGCCAAGGTGCCCGTCATCAAGCACCTGGACGGCAACTGCCACACCTACGTGGACGACCCGTGCGACATCGAGCTGGCCGTGAAGGTCACCGACAACGCCAAAACCCAAAAGTACAGCCCCTGTAACGCCACCGAAAGCCTGCTGGTGGCACGCAGCGTGGCTGGCGACTTTTTGCCGCGCATCGGCGCGGTGTTCGCCGCCAAGGGCGTGGAAATGCGATGCTGCCCCGAGTCGTTGCGCCTGCTGGCCACCGTGGCCCCGGCCAGCTTGCTGAAAGCCGCCACCGAGGCCGACTGGAGCGAGGAGTACCTGGCGCCCATCATCAGCGTGAAGGTGGTGGCGGGGGTGGACGAGGCCATTGCCCACATCAACCAGTACAGCAGCCACCACACCGAATCCATACTGACCACAGACCACCGCCACGCTCAGCGGTTTTTGCGCGAGGTGGATTCGGCCAGCGTCATGGTCAACACCAGCACCCGCTTTGCCGATGGTTTTGAGTACGGACTGGGTGCCGAAATTGGCATCAGCACCGACAAATTCCATGCCCGCGGGCCTGTGGGTGTGGAGGGATTGACCTCGCTCAAGTACGTGGTGCTGGGCGAGGGCGAAGTGCGTGGCTGATGGTGCCCATGTGACCGTGATCGCTTCTCGTGCCGGTGCATTCGCAGGCCGGAAACTCTCGGGTGAGCCCAGGGTCGCATGGTGATGTCCCTTGTCCCCACCCCCACCCGCCGCACCGACTGGCACACCCTCACGCCGACCGGCGCGCTGGCGGCCTGCCAGTCCACGCCGCAAGGGTTGAGCCAGACCGAGGCCGCGCAGCGCTTGGCCCAGCACGGCCCCAACACCCTGACCGCCGCAGCGCCCCCCAGCGCGTGGGTGCGCCTGGCGCGCCAGTTCAATAACCTGCTGCTCTATGTGCTGATGGCTGCTGCCGTGGTCACGGGCTGGTTGGGCCATTGGGTGGACACGGGGGTGATTGCCGCGGTGGTGGTGCTCAACGCCGTCATTGGCTTTGTACAGGAAGGCAAGGCCGAGGCGGCGCTGCAGGCCATTCGCCACCTGCTCAGTCCCCAAGCAGTGGTGTGGCGCGACGGCCACCCCGTGTCCGTGAACGCGGCCAATCTGGTACCTGGCGATGTGGTTCAGCTGGCCTCGGGCGACAGCCTGCCCGCCGATGTGCGCTGGCTGCAGGCACGTAACCTGCGAGTGGACGAGTCCGCCCTCACGGGAGAGTCGGTGCCAGTCGAAAAACACCTGGAGACCGTGGCGGCCCACGCCAGCCTCGGTGACCGCCTGGGCATGGGCTTCGCGGGCACCCTGGTCACCCAGGGGCAAGGCCGGGCGCTGGTGGTGGCCACCGGCGTGCACACCGAAATGGGCCGCATTGGCCGCATGCTGGCGGAGGTGGATGAGGGCACCACCCCCTTGCTGCGCAAAATGAGCGAGGTGGGCCGCATCCTCACCGCCGTCATTCTGGTGGTGGCAGGTTTGTTGTTTGCGTTCAGTGTCGGGGTGCGTGGCATGCCTGCGGGCGACATGTTCATGGCCGTGGTCAGCTTGGCGGTGGCCGCCATTCCGGAGGGTTTGCCAGCCGTCATGACGATTGCCTTGGCCATGGGGGTGCAGCGCATGGCCGCGCGCGAGGCCGTCATCCGGCGCTTGCCGGCGGTGGAGACACTGGGGTCTGTCACCGTCATTTGCTCAGACAAAACCGGCACGCTCACCCGCAATGAAATGACGGTGCAGCAGGTCATTCTGGCCGGCCAGGTGTTGGACGTGGCCGGCTCCGGCTATGCGCCCGAAGGGTTCATCACCCCGTTGGATGCGCAGGGCAGGGCCACCGATGGGGGCGGTGCGCACGCGGCCATGGCCGCGCTGGCGGAGGTGGCCGCCCTGTGCAATGACGCCCACCTGTCCCAGGCACAGGGCCACTGGGTGCTGGCGGGCGACCCCACCGAGGGCGCTTTGCTGACGCTGGCCATGAAAGCCGGTTGGCAACCGGCGGCCCTGCAGCACGCCCGTGCGCGCCTGGACGTGATCCCGTTCGAGTCCGACCACCGCTACATGGCCACCCTGCACGCCTGCGCCGACGGGCCGGGTCATGTGGTGCTGCTCAAGGGGGCGCCCGAGCGCGTGCTGGCCATGTGCAGCCATCAGCGCAATGCCGAAGGCGAAGACGACCCATTGGACCCAGAGCATTGGCACCGCGTGGTGGAGGCGCAGGCGGCGCAGGGGCGGCGCGTGCTGGCCCTGGCGCAACGCCACTGGGCCCATGCCCACCACCACATGGAGCATGCCGATGTGGCACAGGGCCTGACCTTGCTGGGCTTGGTGGCCATCATCGATCCGCCGCGCGAGGAGGCCATTCGTGCGGTGACTGAGTGCCAGGCGGCCGGCATCCGCGTGGTGATGATCACCGGTGACCATGGTGTGACCGCCAGTGCCATTGCCGCGCAGCTGGGCATTGGCAGCGCAGTGGCGGCGCACAGCGGGCCACTGAAGGCCGTCACCGGCCCCGAGATCGAGGCCATGGACGACGTGGCGCTGCGGCAGGCCGTGCGCACCGTCCAGGTGTTTGCCCGGGCCAGCCCCGAGCACAAAATTCGCCTGGTGCGTGCCCTGCAGGCCAATGGCGAGGTGGTGGCCATGACGGGCGACGGTGTCAATGACGCGCCTGCCCTCAAGCAGGCCGACGTGGGTGTGGCCATGGGTCAAAAAGGCACGGAAGCGGCCAAGCAGGCCGGGGCCATTGTGCTGCTGGACGACAACTTTGCGTCCATTGTCCACGCCGTCGAAGAGGGCCGAACCGTCTACGACAACCTGAAAAAGACCATCACCTTCCTGTTGCCCATCAACGGGGGGGAGTCGCTGTCGCTGCTGCTGGCGGTGTTGCTGGGCATAGCCCTGCCCATCGCGCCGGCACAGATTTTGTGGGTCAACATGGTCAGCTCCATTGCACTGGCGCTGGTGCTGGCGTTCGAGCCCACGGAGGAGGGGGTGATGCGCAGGCCCCCCCGCGCGCCCGACGCGCCCATGCTGTCGGCGTTTGTGGTGTGGCGCATCGGCCTGGTGTCGGCCCTGTTTCTGCTGGGCATTTTCGGCATGCACGCCTGGGCCGTGGCGCAGGGGGCGGACGAGGCCACCGCGCGCACCGTGGCCGTCAACACGCTGGTGGCCATGGAGGTGTTCTACCTTTTCAGCGTGCGTTACCTCAAGTCGCCCTCGTTCACTTGGCAGGGGGTGCAAGGCACGCCACGGGTGCTGGCATCGGTGGCGGCGGTGCTGGGCTTGCAGTTGCTGTTCACCTACGCGCCCTTCATGCAGGCGCTGTTCGACACCCGGGCCTTGCCCCTGAGCACCGGGCTGGTGGTGGTGGCGGCCGGTGTGGCGGTGCTGGTGGTGCTGGAGCTGGAAAAGGCCTTGCTGCGGCGCTGGTTTCCCGGACGCATCTGATGGCTGTTGGGTGACTTGCACCAGGTGAGCGGTCCCTGGGCAGCCCGAGGCGGATCGGCGCAACGGTGCGGTTGGACGCCTCGCCCCTCATTGGGTAAAAATGACCAAGTGGCGGTCACTGGCCACGCCGCCCGCCGCTTGGCTGACTTGCTTTTTCCACAGGATCTCCCATGACCGAAGCCTCCCCCCCCAGCCCATTGCTGACCTGCACCGACCTGTCGTCCGCCTCGGGGCTGGCGGTGTGCCGGGCCAGTCAGCTGGCCCAGGCCATGCAGGTGTCTTGGACGGTGTTGCATGTGCACGGGGGCTCCGCGCTGGATGAGCTGTGCGACTGGCTGGGGCTGGGCAGTACCCAGGCCAACGACGCCCAGCAGGCCTTGGTGCAGGCTGCCAGGGAAGAGGTGCAAGCCTGGCTGGCCCACACCCTGCCCACCACAGGTCCGGGTGCCGACCGCATGGCGGTGGACGTGCGCAGCGGCCATGTGCTGGCCGAGGTCACGGCGGCGGTGCAGCGCCTGGCTCCCTCGTTGGTGGTGGTGGGGGCGCGCGGCGAAGGGGACTTGCGGCACATGGTGGTGGGCTCCACCGCAGAGCGGCTGCTGCGCCGGACCTTGCAGCCCTTGCTGGTGGTGCGACAGCCCACCAAGGGTGCGTACCAACGTGTGCTGGTGCCAGTGGACTTCTCCCCCTGGTCTGCGGCCACGCTCAACACCGTGCGACGTCTGCTGCCCAAGGCCCACCTCGTGCTGCTGCACGCTTGGTCCATTCCGCTGGAAGGCAAGCTGCACCTGGCTGGGGTGGACGACGACACCGTGGCCCACTACCGGCAGCAGGCACATGCACAGGCCCAGCAGCAGCTGCAGCAGCTGGCACAGACGCAGGGCCTGGTGGACAGCGAGTGGACCCCCTGCTTGGTGCAGGGCGACGCCAGTCACACCATCCTGGCCCAGGCCGAGCAGCGTTCGTGTGACCTGATTGCACTGGGCAAGCACGGTCGCCACGTGGCCGAGGACCTGTTGCTGGGCAGCGTGACCAAGCACACACTGGCCGAGGCCGAGTTGGACGTGCTGGTGTGCACCCTGCGTCGGCCTGCGGCCTGAAGGGAGCGGGCATGGCGACATGGGGTTGGTTGGCCAGCATGGCCGGAGGCATAGGCCTGTTCTTGCTGGGCATGACCATGATGACCGATGGTCTGCGCATGGCCGCCGGACCGGCGCTGGAGCGCATTTTGGTCAGTGCCACCCGGACCCGCTGGCACGGGCTGGGGTCGGGCCTGCTGATGACTTCGCTGGTGCAGTCGTCCAGCGCGGTCACGGTGGCCACCATTGGTTTTGTGAACGCGGGCTTGCTGGCACTGGGTCCTGCGCTGTGGGTGTTGTTTGGCGCCAATGTGGGCACCACCATGACGGGCTGGATCGTCGCGCTGGTGGGCCTGAAATTCAAGGTGGACATTTTGGCCATGCCGCTGGTGGGTCTGGGTGTCATGCTGCACCTGAGCGGTGCCGGCAAGCGCAGGGGGGCGGTGGGCACGGCCATCACAGGGTTCGGGCTGTTGTTCATGGGCATTGCCTTGCTGCAATCCGCGTTTGCCGGCTTGGCCGCGCAGGTCACCTTGCCTCAGGGCAGTGGGGTCACGGGGGTGTTGACGCAGTTGGCGGTCGGGGTGCTGATGACCGTGCTGATGCAGTCGTCGAGCGCTGCCATGACGATTGCCATCACCGCCGCCCAGGGCGGATTGTTGCCTCCCGCAGGGGCGGCGGCCGTGGTCATCGGGGCCAACATCGGCACCACCGCCACCGCGGTGCTCGCGGCCATGGGGGCCACCCCCAACGCCAAGCGGGCCGCCGCTGCCCATGTGGTGTTCAACGGGCTGACTGGCGTGGTCGCCCTGTTGCTGCTGCCCTGGCTGCTCACGGTCATGGATTGGGCCCGTGCCGGACTGAAGTTGCCGGCCGACCCGGCCTCCTCCCTGGCGTTGTTTCACACGGTGTTCAACGTCATGGGGGTGCTGCTCATGTGGCCACTGGCCGAGCGTTTGACGCACTGGCTGCAGGCCCGATTCTTGGTCGGTGAGCACGACGAGGCGCGCCCCCGCCACCTCGACGACACCTTGCTCGGCGTGCCCTCGCTGGCCCTGAGGGCCCTGAGCCTGGAGGTGGACCGGGTGGGCCACGTGACGTCACGGTTGGCGCGGGCGGTGCTGGCCGGTGCTTTGCCAGAGGCGTTGCAGCATGATCGGACGGTGGTGGCCGCATTGGGCAAAGCCGCCCAATCGTTTGTGGAGCGCATGAACCGCGCCGCCATGAGCCAGGCCACCAGCGAGGGACTGGCCCAGGTGCTGCGCCAGTTGCGCTACCACGAGTCGGTGGTGGACCAAGCCCTGCTGGCGGTCCCCTTGCAGCCACTGGCCCTGGGTGACGATGCCCTGGCCGCGTTGCAAACCCGCTTGCTCCAACAAGCCGATGCCCTGCTGGCGGCCAGCGACCCTGCGCTGCAGGCGGAGCCTGCCGCAGCGGCAGTGGCGTCAGCCGAGCACGCCCGACAGGCACTGGGCGAGGCCTACGAGGCGCTCAAGGCCACCCTGTTGGCGGCGGGCGCCCGTGGCCAGGTGCGACTGGGCGAAATGGAGGCCATGCTGCGCCGCTACAGCGCGGTGCGCCATGCCGCAGAGCAGGCGGCCAAGGCCTGGCAACGCCGAGGGTTGGTGCCGCCGGCGGAGGTGGATGAAGCGCCACTGGCCGAGGGGGCAACACCATTACACTGACCGTGCAGGGTTTTTGCCCGCCTCGGGGCCAAGCCCTCTGGCAGACCCCTTGCATTTCCTGCACACGCCCCAACCACTGACAGCCATGGTCCCTCACCTCGTCACTGCCCTGAACGGCCCCATCAACGAACTGGAGCAGCGCATCCTGGAGTCCATGCCCGCCATTGAACGTTGGTTCAGGCTGGAGTGGATGGAGCACACCCCGGCGTTTTACGCGTCGGCCGATGTGCGCAATGCTGGCTTCAAATTGGCACCGGTGGACACCAACCTCTACCCCGATGGCTGGAACCACCTCAGCCCCGACATGCTGCCCCTGGCGGTGCAGGCGGCCATGGCCGCCATCGAGAAAATCTGCCCCGAGGCCAAGAACCTGCTGCTGGTGCCCGAAAACCACCTGCACAACAGCTTCTACCTCAGCAACCTGGCCCGGTTGGCGCGCATTTTTAACCTGGCTGGCCTGAATGTGCGGCTGGGCTCGCTCAGCAACGACGTGAAAGAGGCCACCACCCTGGCCTTGCCCGATGGCGACAGCATCACGCTGGAGCCCCTCATCCGCACACGCCACCGCCTGGGTTTGAAGGACTTCGACCCCTGCACCATCCTGCTCAACAACGACCTGAGCGTGGGCGTGCCCGGCATCCTGGAGGACCTGCACGAGCAATACCTGCTGCCGCCGCTGCACGCGGGCTGGAGCACACGGCGCAAAAGCAACCACGCCAAGGCCTACGAGGAAATTGCCAAGCGCTTTGCCAAGATGCTGGGCATGGACCACTGGCTCATCACCCCCGCGCACGCGGCGGTGGATGAGGTCAGCTGGACCGATGGCCGGGGCCTGGAAGAGCTGCAGGCGCAGGTGGACGCCGTGCTGACCAAAACCCGGCGCAAATACAAGGAATACGGCATCCACGAAAAACCGTTTGCCGTGGTCAAGCCCGACAACGGCACCAACGGCCTGGGCCTGCTCACCGTGCGCGACGCCAAAGAGGTGGAGGGCTGGGCCACCGGTCCCGCCGCCGCCCAACTGGCCAAGCGCCAGCACGGCCATGCCGTGGGTCCGCTCTTGGTGCAAGAAGGCGTGCTGACCAACGAGCGCCTGAACGACGCCGTGGCCGAGCCCGTGGTCTACATGATGGACCGCTACGTGGTGGGCGGCTTCTACCGCGTGCACGCCGAGCGTGGTGTGGACGAAAGCCTGAGCGCCCCCGGCGCCAGCTTTGTGCCGCTGGCGTTTGACCAGAGTGCGCACCTGCCCCAACCCGGCATGAAGCCCGGGGCCAGCGCACCCAACCGCTTCTACATGTACGGTGTGGTGGGGCGCCTGGCCATGCTCGCCTCCAGCTACGAAATGGAAGCGACCGACCCTGAAATGGATATTTCAGATTAAATTGCCTTCTATCGCAGGCAATTATTGAATAGTTTGCTATATATTATTTTGATCTGACCTGTCAGGTGGGCAGCGTCAGGTAGTGCTTGGCCAGCGCCTGGAAGGCAGCCACCTCAGGGTTCAGCCCTGTTTCCGATTGCAGAATGCGGCCCACCGGCTCGGCCAGTGCCCCGGCGGCCTGGGCGTCCAGAAACAGCAGCCGCGAGCGGCGGGCCAGCACATCCTCCACCCGAATGGCGTACTCGTGGCGGGCGGCAAAGCGCACCATGGCCTCGGTCAACCCAGGGTGCAGCACGTGGTCGGCCCCGGGCAGGCTGGCCACCCGCGTTTGCTCTGACCCATAGGCGTGCAGGCCCGGTGGCTCGCAGATGGACGGAATGTGTGCGCCTGCTGCGGGCGAGCCCACCAGCGCCAGGTGGGTGGTGACCCCGCCCGCATGCGCCGGAATCAGCCCATGTTGGGCGCAGCGCGCCAGCACATCTTCTGCCATGGCGCGGTAGGTGGTCCATTTGCCGCCCGTCACGGTAACCAGGCCGCTGCGGCTGACCAGCACCGTGTGCTCGCGGCTCAGGCCTTTGGTGTGGTCGCCGTCGTCGTTCTGGGGCTTGACCAACGGGCGCAGGCCCACCCAGACGCTGCGCACGTCCGAGCGCTGCGGGGCTTGGCGCAGGTAGCGCGCCGATTCCTGGAGGATGAAGTCCACCTCCTCCTTGAACGGCTGGGGTTCTTTGGGCAGGTCGCTGCGTGGGGTGTCAGTGGTGCCCAGAATGACCTTGCCCAGCCAGGGCACGGCAAACAACACCCGACCATCGGCGGTTTTGGGCACCATCAGCCCGACATGGCCGCCCAGAAACGACGGGTCCACCACCAGGTGCACCCCTTGGCTGGGGGCCACCAGCGCTGGGCTGGCGCCGGGTGTGCTCTGGCGGGCGCGGGCGTCCTGCTGGCGCAGCTCGTCCACCCACACCCCGGCGGCGTTGACCACGCAGCGGGCGTGCACGGCGTGGGCCTGGCCAGTCAGGGCGTCGGTCACGGTCAGGCCAACCACCCGGCCCTGCTCGTGCAGCAGGCCACTGGCCCGGCAGTGGTTGACCACCAACGCCCCGTGCTGGGCGGCGGTGCGGGCCAGGGCCAGGGCCAGGCGGGCGTCGTTGAACTGACCGTCCCAGTACTTGACGCCACCTTTCAAGCCCATTGGCTGGGCCATGGGCAACTGGGTCAGGGTCGCCTCAGGTCCCAAAAATTCGGTGGCCCCCAGGCCCGCTTGGCCCGCCAGCGCGTCGTACACCTTCAGGCCCACGCCGTAAAAAGGGGTCTCCCACCAACGGTAGGTGGGCATGATGAAGGGCAGGGGCTGGGCCAGGTGGGGCGCGTTGTTCAGCAAATGGGTGCGTTCGTGCAAGGCCTCGCGCACCAGCGCAAGGTTGCCCTGGGCCAGATAGCGCACGCCGCCGTGCACCAGCTTGGTGGAGCGGGACGACGTGCCTTGGGCGAAGTCGCCCGCTTCCACCAGCACCACGCTCAGCCCGCGTGCAGCGGCATCCAGGGCCACACCCAGACCGGTGGCCCCGCCCCCCACGATGGCCAGGTCCCAGGTGTGGCCCGCAGCCAGTTGGGCCATGAGGCTGTGGCGAAGGGTGGGCAAGGGTTGCCCTGGGCCAGGGTGGGGGTCGGTCGGGGGTGTCATGCGGTGGTGCAGGGCGGTGGGGGCCTTGGCGGTGGGCGGCGTGGCTATCATCATTGAAATGAGCGCTTCATGCCAGACGCGCACGCCAGAGGCCCCCACCATGACCTACCTGCTTGCCCTTGACCAAGGCACCTCCAGTTCACGCAGTGTGGTGTTCGATGCCAGCGGACGCCTGGTGGCCATGGCACAGCAGGAGTTGCCGCAGATTTACCCCCAACCCGGTTGGGTGGAACACGACCCCATGACCATCTGGCGCACCCAACTGGCCACCGCGCGCGAGGCCTTGCAGAAGGCGGGTTTGGCGGTGGGGGCGGTGCGGGCGGTGGGCATCACCAACCAGCGCGAGACCACGGTGGTTTGGAACCGCCGGACCGGGCAGCCCATCCACCACGCCATCGTCTGGCAGGACCGCCGGGCCGAACCCGCCTGCGCCGAGCTGCGGGCCCAGGGCCACGCCGAAACCATTCGGGCCAAAACCGGTTTGCTCGTTGATGCCTACTTTTCGGGCACCAAGTTGCAGTGGCTGCTGGACCATGTGCCAGGCGCGCGGGCTCAGGCCGAGGACGGCGAGCTGGCCTTCGGCACCGTGGACAGCTGGCTGATGTGGAACCTCACCCACGGCCAGGTGCACGCCACCGATGTGAGCAACGCCTCACGCACCATGCTGTTCAACGTGCACACCAACCAGTGGGACGACGAACTGTTGGCGCTGCTGCGCATTCCCCGGGCGCTGATGCCCCGGGTACTGCCCTCCAGTGCCCACTTCGGCGAGGTGGCCCCCGACCTGCTGGGCCACGCCCTGCCCATCGGCGGCGTGGCGGGCGACCAGCAAAGCGCCCTGTTCGGTCAGGCCTGCTTCGGTGCGGGCATGGCCAAGAACACGTATGGCACGGGCTGCTTCATGCTCATGCACACCGGCAGCACCTTCCAGACATCGCACAACGGCTTGCTGACCACCAGCGCCGCGCAAACCACCGCCCAGCCCGAATTCGCCCTGGAGGGCAGCGTGTTTGTGGGCGGAGCGGTGGTGCAGTGGTTGCGCGACGGTTTGCGCGCCATCGAGCACAGCGGCCAGGTGCAGGCGCTGGCCGAGAGCGTGCCCGATGCGGGGGGCGTCATGGTGGTGCCCGCCTTCACCGGGCTGGGCGCACCTTATTGGCAGCCCGATGCGCGGGGCACCATCACCGGCCTCACGCGGGGCAGCACCGTGGCACACATTGCCCGCGCGGCGCTGGAGAGCATCGCGTTTCAGAGCGCGGCACTGCTGCAGGCCATGGGGCGCGATGCCGTGGCCGCCGGTGGCGCTGCCGTGAGCGAGCTGCGGGTGGACGGCGGCGCCTGTGTGAATGACCTGCTGATGCAGTTCCAGGCCGACCTGCTGGGGGTGCCCGTGGTGCGTCCGGTCGTGGTGGAAACCACCGCCCTGGGCGCCGCCTATCTGGCGGGACTGTCCACAGGCGTGTACCACGACACCGAGGAGCTGACCCACCTGTGGCGGGCCGAGCGTCGGTTTGAGCCCACCCTTTCTCCCGACCGAGCCCAGGCACTCATGGCGCGCTGGGACCGCGCTGTGCGGCAAACCGTGCAGGATTGACCCCAGCGTCCTGGGGAGGGTGTGGCGTTGTTGCATTGCAACATGTCCACGCCGACGGCCAGGGTCTGGGTGGTGCTCGGCGTGGCAGCAGGCGCACAATGGCGCTCCTTTGGGCTTTGAAATCCTGACCCTTCGTGGCGCCAGGTCACACTTTTGGCTTCATCCAAATCATCCCTTGCCACGCTGACACTGGGCGCCATCGGCGTGGTGTACGGCGACATCGGCACCAGCGTGCTGTACGCCATCAAGGAAATTTTCGGCTCAGGCCACGTGCCCTTCACCCGCGACAACGTGTTCGGCGTGTTGTCCATCGTGTTCTGGACCCTCACGGTCATCGTCTCGCTCAAATACGTCACCCTGGTGCTGCGCGCCGACAACAAGGGCGAGGGCGGTCTGGTGGCCATGCTGGCGCTGGCGTCGCAGTCGGTGAAAGACAAGCCCGTGCTGCGCAAATGGCTGCTGCTGGTGGGCATTTTCGGCACCTGCCTGTTTTATGGCGACGGGGTCATCACCCCGGCCATTTCGGTGCTGTCGGCCGTCGAGGGCCTGGAGGTGATTTCGCCCGCCTTCAAAAAGGGCGTGATCCCCATCACCCTGGTCATTTTGTTTGGCCTGTTTGCCGTGCAAAAGCGCGGCACCACCGGCATTGGCAAGTTTTTTGGCCCCATCACGCTGGTGTGGTTTGCCACGATCGCCGCGCTGGGTCTGGTCAACATTGCCCACCACCCCGACATTTTGTGGGCCATCAGCCCGCACCACGCACTGTTGTTCATGTGGACGCAACCGGGCACCACCTTCATCATTTTGGGCGCGGTGGTGCTGTGCGTCACTGGTGGCGAAGCGCTCTACGCCGACATGGGCCACTTCGGCAAAAAGCCCATCCGCCTGGCTTGGTTCTCGGTGGTCATGCCCTGCCTCACGCTCAACTACTTTGGCCAAGGCGCGCTGTTGCTGCAAAACCCCGAGGCGGTCAAAAACCCGTTCTTCCTGATGGCCCCGGGCTGGCTGCTGGTACCACTGGTTTGTCTGGCCACCATGGCCACGGTCATCGCGTCGCAGGCGCTCATTTCCGGGGCCTTCAGCGTCACCAAGCAGGTGGTGCAACTGGGCTATCTGCCGCGCCTGCAGGTGCTGCACACCAGCGTGAAAGACACCGGGCAAATCTACATCCCCATGGTCAACTGGGGCTTGTTTGTGGCCATCGTGCTGGCGGTGGTGCTGTTCAAGTCCAGCTCCAACCTGGCGGCGGCCTACGGCATCGCGGTGTGCACCGACATGCTCATCACCACGGTGCTGACGTTCTTCGTCATTCGCCATGGCTGGAAGTACCCGCTGTGGCTGTGCCTGGCGGCCACGGGCTTTTTCTTTGTGGTGGACGTGGTGTTCTGGGCCTCCAACATGCTCAAGCTGCTCGATGGCGGCTGGTTCCCGCTGATGATAGGCGGCGTGGTGTTCGTGCTCATGCTCACTTGGCAGGATGGCCGCCACCTGCTGAGCGAGAAGCTCCGCCAAGACTCCTTGGACCTGTCCAGTTTCCTGGATGCCATCTTTGTGGCGCCACCCGTGCGTGTGCCTGGCACGGCGGTGTTCCTGACCGCTGAAACCGGCACCGTGCCCAACGCTTTACTGCACAACCTCAAGCACAACAAGGTGCTGCACGAGAGCAACCTGTTCGTCACCGTGCGCCACCACGAAACCCCCTGGGTGGGCCTGGACAAGCGGCTGGAGGTGGAGTCGTTGGGTCACGACTGCTGGCAGGTGGTCATCAACTACGGCTTCAAGAACGACCCCAACGTGCCCAAGGCGCTGGAGCTGATGCGCGGGCGGGGTTGCGAGCTGGAGCCCATGACCACCAGCTACTTCCTGTCGCGTGACACGGTCATCCCCACCTTGGGCGGCGGCATGGCCTTTTGGCGCGAAAAGATTTTTGCGCAAATGCACCGCAACGCCAGCGGCGCAGCGGACTTCCTCAACCTGCCCAGCAACGCGGTGGTGGAGTTGGGTTCCAAAATCGAAATTTAAAGCATTTTTGGCATCTACCGCATGACAGGTAAGTGTTTGTAGCTCTTATTTTTTTGTGTGGTGTCACTGCGCAGTTATTCGGCATTCAGCTCAGCGTGGCATCCAGGCACCGCAGTTCCAGCACTGCTCAAAACCGCCCTCAATGAGTTCGTCGCACACACAAACCCACCGGTGCTGAGGCAGATGTTGCAGGTGGTGCAGCAGTTGCCGTGCCGCCTTTTCTTGCTCTGGGTGCTTGATCCATACCTCCGGCATGCATTGGTCGGGCGGGAGTTCACCCGCCATGCCGCCCAGGTATTGCCGCTGCACACTGGCTTCAATGCCCTCGGTTTTCAGCATTTCCGCCCACAATGTGGCGATTTGCAGGTTGGGGGCTTGTGTCAGGCGGGGCATGGGGGAATTGTGAACCGTGTCGGCCGGCTCGCTGGCCGGCCTGTGGTGGTGCCAAAGTGTTCATGCTCTCAGGTCCTCCCAGCACAAACGTCCCTCCGCTGCTAAGCTGCCCGCTTTTGCAGTCATTGCCCGCCCTTGCCAGCCACTGCCGCCCCGCTGCGGTCATCACCATGCACATCCTCGTTGTTGCCGACCCCGTCGAGTCGTTCAAAACCCACAAAGACACCACTTACGTCATGATGCGCGAGGCGCAGCGGCGCGGCCACACCATCGCGGTGTGCGAGCCCAGTCACTTGGCCTGGCAAAGCGGCCAGCCCGTCACGGCCAGCGTGCGCCACCTGCGCCTGTTGGACATCACTCCGGCCTACGGCGCTACCCAGGCCACCCAGCCGTGGTTTGAGGAGGTGCCAGCCACCACACCCGCCCCCCACAGCACAGGCCGCACGGCGCTGAAAGACTTCGGCGCAGTGCTGATGCGCAAAGACCCCCCGTTTGATGCCGAGTTCATCTACGCCACCCACCTGCTGGAGCAGGCGGAGCGTGAAGGTGCCCGCGTGTTCAACCAGCCCGCCGCGCTGCGCGACCACCCCGAAAAGCTGGCGCTGATGCAGTTTGCGCAGTACGCGCCGCCCACGCTCGTCACGCGCAGTGCCGACGATGTCAAAGCCTTCCACGCCGAGCACGGCGACATCATCCTGAAGCCGCTGGACGGCATGGGCGGCATGGGCATTTTCCGTGTGAAGGCCGATGGGCTGAACCTGGGCGCCATCACCGAAACACTGAACCTGGACGGTGCGCAGACCCTGATGGTGCAGCGCTACCTGCCCGAAATCACCGAGGGCGACAAGCGCGTGCTGGTCATTGGTGGCCAACCCGTGCCCTTCAGCCTGGCGCGCATTCCGCAGGGCAGCGAGGTGCGCGGCAACCTGGCGGCGGGCGGCAAGGGCGTGGCCATGCCGCTGACCGACCGCGAGCTTGAAATTGCCCAAGCCGTGGGCCCCACGCTGGCCGCGCGCGGCCTGCTGTTGGTGGGTCTGGACGTGATCGGCGGCTGCCTGACCGAGGTGAACGTGACCAGCCCGACCTGCTTCCAGGAAATCACCCAGCAAATGGGCTTTGATGTGGCGGCGATGTTTGTGGATGCGCTGGAGGCAGCCTTCACCAAGAATCGTTAACAGTAGCTGTCAAGCCAATGAACATAAGCGCTGGAGGCTGTTTTGGTTGAAATTCAATGCCCGCCTGTTTTGGAAAACACATTCAGCACCACCACGCCCGCCAAGATCAGGCCCATGCCCAGCAGGCCCATGGCGTCGATGGTCTGACCGTACAGCCACCACGCCACCAGGGTGATGAGCACAATGCCCAGGCCCGACCACACGGCGTAGGTAATGCCCACGGGTATGGTCTTGAGCACCAGTGACAGGCAGTAGAACGACACGCCGTAGCCCACCACCACCACGACCGAGGGCCACAGGCGGCTGAAGCCGTCGCTGGCTTTCAGCGCCGAGGTGCCCACCACCTCGGCCAGGATGGCAATGGCCAGGGTGAGCCAGGCGTTCATGGCTGGGGCAGACCGTCCACAAACACCATCAGTTCATTGGGTTCAAACGCGGTCCAGGCTTCGTTGTCGGTCAAGGGTGTGGTGACGATGACGGCGGCGCGGTCGCTGGGGTGGTTGAGGTCAGCAAAGTTGACCGTCCAGTCGTGGTCTTTCAGGGTGGCCTGTGAAAACGGGTGCTGGCGCACCAGGTAATGCAGCTTGGTGCTGCAGTGGGCCCACAGCGCATCGCCATTGCTGAGCAAGAAGTTAAAGCTGCCAAAGGCGCGTACCTGAGGCACCAGTTCTTGCAGCGTCAGCGTCAGCTCAGCCACGGTGGGCAGGGCGGCGTGGCTTTTGGCCAACTCCTGCATCAGCCAGCAGAAGGCGCGCTCGCTGTCGGTACTGCCCACGGGTTGAAAGTGGGTGTGCAGGTGGGGCTGGTAGTCTTTCAGGTCACCGTTGTGGGCAAACACCCAGTGACGGCCCCACAGCTCGCGCACAAAGGGATGGGCGTTTTCCAGGCACACCGATCCAATCGTGGCCTTGCGCACATGGGCAATGATGTTTTTGCTCTTGAGTGGATAGCGCTTGATGAAATCCGCCATGGGCGAGTTGGCCGCGCTCTGGTGGTCCACAAAGTGCCGCAGTCCCCGGCCTTCAAAAAAGGCGATCCCCCAGCCGTCGGCGTGGTGGTCGGTCTGTCCACCGCGCTGGCAAAAGCCGGTGAAGCTGAAGGTGGCGTCGGTGGGGGTGGCGCAGTTGAGGCCCAGCAGTTGGCACATGGTGGGTGGTTGGGCGAACGCGTCAGCCCGGGTGGTCGGTGGGAGGATGGGCAGGGGGTTGGGGCCGTCCCCGCCACAGTTTGAGGGCCAGCAGTGCCAGCGGTGTGGCGTGCAGGAACAGGTCAAACACGTCCAGTGGCCGCGTCAGTGTGCCCTGCATGAGCATGCGCAGTTTTTCCAGCAAATGGGGCTCTGGGTGCACCGGGGCCACGGCCAGCCAGGCCGCCACCAGGGCCACCCACAGCAAGGGAAGCTGGTCCACCCAGCCCAGCAAGCGCTTCATGCGCTGGCCTGTGCACAGCGGGCACAGATGCAGGCCAGCCCTTTGGCCTGTGCCGGCACGCTGGCCAGCAGCTCTGCACTGAAGTTGACCTGTGTGCACCAGCAGGGCTCGGTGCTGGCCGTGCCGGTTTGGCGCGCCAGTTCCATGGCGCACAGGTTGGGTTGACCACACACCGGGCAGCACCCGGGGTCGGGCGAAGCGGATGGATCAGATGGGACAAGCATGGTCTGTAATGTACCGAAACCTGCGCGCACCTTTCGCCAAACGCCGTGTGTGGGGGTGTCAGTTCAGCGCGTTGCCCATCATGTGCTGCAGGATAAAAAACACCAGCGCGGCCATGGCGGCCGAAGCGGGCACGGTGATGACCCAGGCCGCCGCGATGCGCAGCAACTGCGAGCGCTTGACCAGTTCACGGCGATACACCTTCTTCAGGGTTTTGCGCTCGGGCTTGGAGAAGTGGGCCAAGTCTTCCTGGCGTTTGACCTTGGATTTGAGGTCATCCAGCAGTTGCCCCTTCTCGGCCACGCTGGCGGCCTTGAAGCGGTTCAAGAACTCGTTGAGTGCCGCCTGGTCTTCTTCGGGGTGGTGGGATTTGATTTCCTCCACCAACCGGTCGTAGCGGTTTTTCAGGTATTCGCGCAGAAAGCCCACGCCAAACACCGCGCCCACGGCGATGTGGGTGGAGCTGACGGGCAGCCCCATTTCACTGGCCACGATCACCGTCAGTGTGGCGGCCATGGCGATGCAGTAGGCACGCGTCTTGTCCAGTTCCGTGATTTCAGAACCCACGGTGCGGATCACCCGCGGGCCATACAGCGCCAGCCCCACCGATATGCCCAGGGCACCGATCATCATCACCCACATGGGCACAGGTGCATCCTTGGAAATGCCCGTGGCAGCAGACGAGGCCATGTCGACAATGGCGGCCAGTGGCCCCACGGCGTTGGCCACGTCGTTGGAGCCGTGGGCAAAACTGAGCAGGGCCGCCGCAAAAATCAGGGGGTAGGTGAACAGGTCGTTCACCGCGTCTTTGCTGTTGTCCATGGTTTGGGCATGGCGGGTCAGCACCTGGCGCACCAGCACAAACACCACCCCTGCAGCCACCAGGCCCAGGCCCATGGCCACGGGGGTGGGCACACTCCAGATGCGGTTCAGGCCCTTGAGCATCAGGTAGGTCACAAAGCTCCAGCCCATGAAGGCCATGAGCCACGGCACCACGGAGCGGGCCGCATCCACCTTGTCGGTCTTGTAGGTGATGCTGCGCTTGATGACGAACAGCAACGCCGCCGCCATGATGCCGCCCAGCACTGGCGAGATCACCCAGCTGGCGGCAATCTGGGTCATCTTGGCCCAGTTCACAATGTCCATGCCGCTGGCCGCCACGCCACCACCGATCACGGCACCGACGATGGAGTGTGTGGTGGACACGGGTGCGCCAATGGCCGTGGCCGCGTTCAGCCACACCGCCGCTGCCAGCAAGGCCGAGAGCATGACCCAGATGAAGGTTTCCTTGTTCGGAATCAGCGCCGGGTTGATGATGCCGTTGCGGATGGTGCCCACCACCTCCCCACCGGCAATGATGGCCCCGGCGGCTTCAAAAATAGCCGCAATGACCAGTGCGCCCGTCAGTGTCAGCGCCTGTGAGCCCACCGCCGGTCCCACGTTGTTGGCCACATCGTTGGCGCCGATGTTCAGCGCCATGTAGCCACCCACCACGGCGGCGGCCACGATGTACAGGCTGCCCGAACTGCCACCCCGCAGCATGGCGTAGATCAGCACGCCCACCACAAACAGCACCCCCAAACCCAGCCGGACCAGTTCGGGGTGGCCGCGTTTGCTGGCTTTTTCCAATTCGTTGATGTGCTTGAATTCCATGGATGTTTCGGCTTTTATCGGTTAAACAGGGGTTTTGACCCGCACCGCGCATTGTTTCAGATTTATGTCACCGCCATTTCAGTCTTCTCATCAGGTCCACCCCATTTCCACCGCGCCTGCGGCCCTGACATCCGCCGATGCCACGGCCCTGCTGCTGCCTTACCCTGCACTGGCGCGGGCCCTTGCCGAGCTGTTGCTGGACCCGTCGGTGGTGGTGCCCGCCCGTCAGGTGTTGCCTTTGCCCGGCGGCGGCAGCCTGTTTGTCATGCCCGCGCACGACCACCGGGTGGCCATGACCAAACTCATCACCTTCACACCCGGCAATGCCGCGCAGGGGCTGCCGTCCATCCAGGGGGACGTGTTGGTGCTGGACGTGGCCACTGGCACCCGCCAACACCTGCTGGACGGTCCCACCGTCACCGCCAGGCGCACTGCGGCGGTGACGCTGTTGGCGGCGCAGCGGTTGGCGCCGCAGCCCGGCGGGCGGCTGCTGCTGGTGGGGGCAGGGGTGCAGGCACGCGCCCACCTGGAGGCGTTCGTCGCGGGCCTGGGGGTGACAGAGGTCTGGGTGGCTTCCCGCCGCACGGCCAGCGCCCAGGCGTTGGTGGACCATGCCCAAACCCTGGGCCTGAGCGCGCGCGTGGTGACCGACCCCGACGCCGCGCTGGCGGACTGCCCCCTGGTCGTCACCTGCACCCCCGCGCAACAGGTGGTGCTGGGTGCGTTGCCCCGCCCTGGCCAGTATGTGGCGGCGGTGGGGGCCTTCACGCCCCGCATGGTCGAGTTGTCGGCGGCGCTGTGCCAGCATGTGGCGGCGCACGGCCAGGTGGTGGTGGACACCGCTGAGGCGGTGCACGAGGCGGGGGATTTGCTGCAGGCCGGTCTGGACGTCGGGCAGTTCCCCACCTTGGCCCAGGTGGTGCGTGGGGACATCCCCAGGGGCGACGGCCCGGTGCTGTTCAAAAGCTGTGGCTGGGCCGGGTGGGACCTGGCCGCCGCCCGCCTAGCCATGGCGCACGGCTGAGGTAACGTTGACACCCCACCCAACCAGGAGCGCCCCACCCCATGGCCAACCCCCGGCTCAGACCGATCAAGCGTTTTGAAATCCCGCTGCTGGTCACCCTGAAAACCTACCAGCGCGCTTGGCTGCGGGACGACGTGGTGGCCGGGCTGACCGTTTGCCTGGTGATGATTCCCTCCGTCATCGCCTATGCCGAGCTGCTGAACCTGCCCCCCATCACCGGCCTGTATGCGGCCTTGGCGGCGTCGCTGGGGTATGCGCTGTTCGCCAGCTCCCGGCACGTCATTGCCGGGCCCGATGCCGCCATCTGCCTCCTGGCGGGCACCAGCATCGCGCCACTGGCCGGGGGCGACGTGGTGCGCACAGCGGTGCTGGCGGCCGAGCTGGCCCTGCTGTCGGGTGGTGTGCTGTTGCTGGCGGCGCGCTTGCACCTGGGCGCCATGGCAGACCTGTTGTCCCGCCCGGTGCTGATTGGCTACCTCAACGGTGCGTCGCTGGTGCTGGTGTCCACCCAACTGGGCAAACTGTTTGGTCTGTCTTTGGGCGGGGAAGAATTTTTCCGCATTCTTCGCGGTTTGTTTCAGCAGTGGGACGCCATTCACCTGCCCACCCTGTTGTTTGGCCTGGCGCTGATCGGCGCGCTGGTGGTGTTGGGGTGGCGGGCGCCGCGTGTGCCTGGGGCGCTGGCGGTGTCGGCGCTGGCCATCGGGGTGGCTTTGGTGGTGGACCTTCCGGCCGCAGGCGTGGCCATGGTGGGTTCGGTCCCCGGAGGGCTGCCCCTGCCCACGCTGCCAGCCGCCGTGCTGGCCGACATCACCGCTTTGGCCCCCGCTGCCGTGGCCATTGCGTTTCTGACGTTTTCCGATGGCATCTTGCTGGCCCAGACTTTTGCCGACAAAAACCGCTATGAGGTGGATGCCAACCAGGAACTGGTGGCTTTGGGTGTGGGCAACTTGGTGGCCGGGGTGTTGCAAGGGTTTCCGGTGTCGGCCAGCCAGTCGCGCAGCGCCGTCGTGGACGGTTCGGGTGGTCGAACCCAGGTGGCGCAATTGGTGGCGGCAGCGGGGTTGCTGTTGTTCCTGTTGCTGTTCACCGGGCTGATTGCGTTGCTGCCCAAGGTGGCGCTGGGGGCCATCCTGATCGTGACGGCGTTGCGCATGCTGGAGGTGGCCTCGCTGGCGCAGCTCTACCGCATAGACCGCAAAGATTTTTGGCTGGCCGTGGTGGTCATGGTGTCCATCCTGGTGGCGGGGGTGGTGCCCGGCATCATTCTGGGCATGCTCTTGTCGCTGATCGGTGTGCTGGTGGAAATCTCCCGTCCCCGCGATGCCGTGCTCAGCCGCCTGACGCGGGACGGCAAGTTCCATGACCTGGACCAGAACGAACCCGATGCCGAAACCATCCCCGGGCTGCTGGTGTATCGCCTGTACGCGCCATTGATATTTGCCAACGCGAGGCACGTCATCGGGCGTCTGCGCGAACTGGTGGATGCGGCCGATCGACCGCTGCACTGGGTCATCATCGACGCCCAGGCCATCACCGACATGGACCTCACGGCGGCCCAGCGGTTCGGGGAGTTGTGCCGCGACCTGGCGGACGAGGGCATTGCCATCAGAATTGCCGATGTGCCCAGGCCGTTCCGGGAGGAAATGCTGCGCATCGGCCTGAACGATGTGTTGGGCAAAGATGCGTTTTACCTGTCGGTCAAAGTGGCGGTGGAGGCCTATCAGCGGCACTACCCCGAACTGGCCGCCCGCCCGCTGCGCGAGCGTTACGTCACTGCTTCAGAGAAGGACGGCCCATGAGCCAAGCATTCAACTACCGCCACCTGTATTACTTTTGGGTGGTGGCCAAAGAGGGCGGCATGTCGCGTGCCGCGCACCGACTGGACATGGCCGTGCAGACCGTGAGCGCCCAGGTGCGCGAGCTGGAGCGTGACCTGGGTGCACAGCTGCTCAAACCCGCCGGTCGAGGGCTGGCGTTGACCGAGGCCGGGCTGGTGGCGCTGCGGCAGGCCGAGCAAATTTTTCAGCTCGGCCAAACCCTGCCGGACCAGGTGCGCGAAGCCGTGCAGACCCCCGCCGTCCGCCTGGCGGTGGGCATTGCGGACGGACTGCCCAAGCTGGAGGTGCAGCGCCTGCTGCACCCCGTGCTGGACGTGCCAGACCTCCGTTTGGTGTGCCACGAGGGTGAAATGGCCGATTTGCTGGCCGACTTGGCCGTGCACAAGCTGGACGTGGTGCTGTCTGACCACCCGGCCCCTTTCAGTCCTCACTTCAAGGTCCACAGCCACCACCTGGGCCAAACCGCCGTCGGCTGGTATGGCACGGCAGAATGGTGGGGCCAGGTTCATCCCAACTTCCCCGCCGCATTGCAGCAAGTGCCGGTGCTGTTGCCCACCACCCATTCGGTGGTGCGCAGCCACATTGATGTGTGGTTGGGACAGCACGGCCTGCACCCCCGCGTGGTGGGTGAATTTGAGGACAGTGCCCTGCTGGAAACCTTTGGGGGCAGCGGTCTGGGGGTGTTCCCGGCCGCGCTGGCGGTGGAAAAAGACCTGCTGCATCGTCACCACGTGCAACTGCTGGGCGTGTGCGAAGGGGTGTTGGAGCACTATTACGCCATCAGCACCGAGCGCAAGGTGTTGCATCCCTTGGTGCAGCGGTTGCTGGCGGGTCCGGTGGCAGATTGACCCGCGCGGGGGTGCCTCAGCGGCCTTCGTCCAGCATCGCCAGGAGGTGTGCGGTCAACCCATTGCGCATGGCCATGAGGGTGGGCAAGCCCGCCAGTGCGTGTTCGGTGTGCCTTTGCGCCTTGAGCGCCACCAGTGCCCGCGCATGGTGGTGAATGTCCTCGTGCATCGCTTCCAGGCGGGCCTGGCCAGGCTGGTCGCCGCTGCGTGCCTGACCGTGTTGGTGCCACCACTGACCAAAATGGCACTCTGATGTGCTCATGCTGGGTGGTGTGAGCCGCTGGTCGTTCAGGTACTCGGTCAACGCCAAGACCCAAGCCCTGTGCTCCACCACCGCGGTCAACAAAGGCAAATCCTCACGGGGGGTCACACGCAGGTGCTTCCAGCCCGGCTCGGGCTGCCACTGCGCCGCCCAGTCCGGTAACGCCAGGCCCGACATGGGCCGCGCAATCGCATAGCCTTGGCCCCAGTCACAGCCCAGGCGCAGCAAA
>CAYNGJ010000031.1:0-27844 GCA_964396895.1 uncultured Hydrogenophaga sp.
TCCAGCTCGTCGTACACGCCCACCATGCCGGCGTTGACGATGCCCATGTCCATGCCCGCTTGGATGGCGTGGTACAGAAAAACGGTGTGGATGGCCTCGCGCACCGGGTCGTTGCCCCGGAAACTGAAACTGACGTTGCTCACGCCGCCGCTCACTTTGGCACCGGGCAAATTCGCTTTGATCCAGCGCGTGGCCTCGATGAAGTCCACCGCGTAGTTGTTGTGCTCGTCAATGCCGGTGGCGATGGCGAAGATGTTGGGGTCAAAAATGATGTCTTCGGGCGGGAAGCCCACTTCGTCCACCAGCACGCGGTAGGCGCGTTCGCAAATCTCGATCTTGCGCTGGTAGGTGTCGGCCTGGCCCTGCTCGTCAAAGGCCATCACCACGGCGGCGGCACCGTAGCGTTTCACCAGCGTGGCCTGGCGCTTGAACTCGTCCACGCCCTCTTTCATGCTGATGGAGTTGACCACCGACTTACCCTGCACGCAGCGCAGGCCCGCCTCGATCACGCTCCACTTGCTGCTGTCGATCATCACCGGCACGCGAGCGATGTCGGGCTCGGTGGCCATGAGGTTCAAAAAACGCACCATGGCGGCCTGGCTGTCCAGCATGGCCTCGTCCATGTTCACGTCCACAATTTGCGCGCCGTTTTCCACCTGCTGGCGGGCCACGGCCAGGGCGTCTTCGTAGCGCCCTTCCAAAATCATGCGGGCAAAGGCCTTGGAGCCGGTGACGTTGGTGCGCTCTCCCACGTTCACAAACAAGCTGTCGGCGCCCACGCGCAGCGGCTCCAGGCCGGACAACAGCATGTCGGGCACGGCCAAGCGGGCGGGCAAAGCGGGGGTGGGGGCGGCAGTGGGTGCGGGGGAAGGCATGGGGCTCACCTGTCAAGACAACAAAACGCCCGGCAAGGGCTGCACAGGTGAGCGCGGTTGTTGGTGGCGCAAAGGCCATCCCAAGCCTGACAGCCCACGCCCGTGGCGGGTTGGGGCTGCTGCAGCGCTCCTTGGGGAGGGGCATGATTTTATCGGATGCACCCGGCCCACCTGGCACGCCACCTGCATCACCCACACACTTTGCTTGGCCCACAATGGTGCGCCGAACGCCGCCAGCCCGCCCTCACCCCTTCCCGCGCCACCCACGCCACCACGCCCATGACACCCTCAGACAGCCCAGGCCGCACCGACTGGCACGCCCAGGAGCTGCTGCTCATGCGCGAAGTCATGAAGCTGGTGGGCCAAAGCCTCTCGCCCGAGCGCCTGTTCCGTGAAATGCTGCACCTGATGAGCGAGCTGCTGGGCCTCAACCGTGGCCGCATGGTGCTGGCCGACGCCGACCCGTCCCCCACCGGCCTGCGCACCGCCACCATCCGCCACGCCTATGGGCTGACGGCCGACGAGGTGCGCCAGGGCGTGTACACCTGGGGCGAGGGCATCACCGGGCGTGTGCTGGCCACGGGCTTGCCCGCCATCGTGCAAGACGTGGACGCCGAGCCGCTGTTCCTGTTCCGCGCCGTGGCGCGCGACCAGCTGCCACCCGACACGGTGGCCTTCATGGCGCTGCCCATCAGCGTCAACGGGGCCACGGTGGGCGTGCTGGCCTGCCACCGCATCCGCAGCCGCCAGCGCCACCTCAACGACGACCTGGCCCTGCTGCGCGTGCTGGCCACCCTGGCCGGGCAGGTGCTGCAACTGGCGCACCTGGTGGCCGAGCAGACCCGCCAGTTGGAGGCCCGCAACGCCGCGCTGGCCCAGGCACTGGACACCCACGCCGCCCGTTACGGCCTCATTGGCCGCTCGCCCGCCCTGCTGCAGGCGCTGGGCGAGCTGGAACGGGTGTCTCAGTCGCAGGCCACGGTGCTGTTGCTGGGCGAGTCGGGCACGGGCAAAGAGCTGTTTGCCCGCGCCCTGCACCTGGCCAGTGGGCGGCGCGACCGGCCCTTCATCAAGGTGAACTGCTCAGCCATTCCGGACACGCTGTTCGAGTCAGAGCTGTTCGGGCACGAGCGCGGTGCCTACACCGGCGCGGTGCAGGCGCGCGCGGGCTGGTTCGAGCAGGCCCACGGGGGCACCATTTTTCTGGACGAGGTGGGCGAACTGCCGCTGGCCCTGCAGGCCAAGCTCTTGCGCACCCTGCAAGAGGGCACGCTGGTGCGCCTGGGCAGCACGCGCGAGCGGCACATCGACGTGCGGCTGGTCACGGCCACCAACCGCGAGCTGCTGCGCGAGGTGGAGGCTGGGCGCTTCCGCCAAGACCTGTTCTACCGGCTGAACGTGGTGCCCATCCGCCTGCCCTCGTTGCGCGAGCGCCGCGAGGACATTCACCCCTTGGCCCTGCACTTCCTCAGCCGCGCCAACCAGGCCCACCAGCGCAACGTCCACCTCAGCCCGGCCGCGGTGGAGCGCTTGGTCAGCCACCCGTGGCCTGGCAACGTGCGCGAGCTGGGCAACGTGGTGGAGCGCTTGGTGCTGTTGGCCGACCACCCCCGGACCGACGCCACCGACCTGGCCCGCTACCTGGAGGACAGCGCTGCGCCCGACCCCACCCCCACCAGCGCGCCCCTGGTGCGCGACTACCTGCCCGCCCAGTCGCACAGCGCCGAGGCCCTGGCCCACGCCCTGGCGGCCCACCAGGGCAACCAGTCGCGCGCCGCCCAGAGCCTGGGCCTGACGCTGCGCCAGTTCGCCTACCGCCTGCAAAAAGCCGGACTGCGCTGAACCCGGTAGCAGGGTTGCCGCCGGCACTGTGTTGACAAATTGTTGACACAGTGGGAACCACGGCCACCAACAGACTGCGGCAATGGAGGCTCAACTGCGGCCACCAGATATCATTTTCATAGCAAACAATGACCATTGAAAAGCGACAGATGTGCTTTTCATGGAGATTGCTTTGTGCCAGCGCGCACCCGGCACAGGGATTGCAAAGCCAGGGGCAGGACGCGATTCACGCGCCTCTCGATCTGCCCACACTTTTCACCCCACGGAACCGCCATGACCACTGCCGACCTCACCGCCGTACCCGCCACCACCGTCAAGGCCTACCTGCGCCCCATCGACGCCGCCGGGCTGGCCACCTTCGCCGCCGGGGGCAAAGCCAACCCCGCCCGCCGGGGCACCAACAAAGTCCACACCGTGATGGAGGGCCAGTACCGCAGCCTGTCCCAGGTGGGCGACAAGCACACCGTGGTGGTGGACGAACCCCTGCACCTGTTTGGCGAGGACACCGCGCCCGCCCCCGGCGAAATTGTCCTGTCGGGCCTGGGCGGCTGCATCGCCGTGGGCGTGACCGCCGTCGCCACCTGGAAAGGCGTCAAGCTCAGCAAGCTGGAGGTGTTTCTGGAAGGCGACATTGGCAACCCCGCTGCCTGGGGTGCCGGTGGCGCACTGGAGATGACACCGCCACAAATGGGCTTTCAGGCCATCCGCGTCAAGGTGCTGGTGGAGGGCGACGCCCCCCGCGAGGTGCTGGACGAGATCGTGCAGCACGCCAACTTTTACTCGCCGGTGGCCAACAGCATGCGCAACCCCATTCCTTTCAGCATCGCCCTGGCCGACTGACCCCGTTCGGGCACCGCCGTCCCCGCATTTCTGCACCGCCACCCCTGGAGAGCCGCCATGAACCCCGCCGACCTGCCCCCCGAACTGGCCCAGCCCGCCACCACGCCCGCCCTGATCGAAGCCGTGCGTGCCATTGCCCAAGGGCCCCTCAAGGCCCAGGCCCAGGCCATTGACAGGGGGCACTACCCCGTGGACCTGCTCAAACAACTGGCCGCCGCCGGGGCCATGAGCGCCCACCTGGACCTGCCCGGCCAGCCCGCCGACCACGGCCTGGCCATTGCCGCCATGGCCGAGGCGTCCAAGGTCTGCGGGGCCACCGGCTTCATGATGTGGTGCCAGTGCGTGGCGGGCCTGTACCTGCAGGCCTCGGGCAACGACGCGCTCACCGGTGAGCGGCTGGCCCGCCATGTGGCGGGGGAGACCCTGGGCGGCACCGGCCTGTCCAACCCCATGAAGAGTTTTGCGGCCATCGAGTCCCTGCTGCTCAAGGCCACACCGGTGGACGGGGGTGGCTACCGCGTGAGCGGCACCCTGCCCTGGGTCAGCAACCTGGGGCCTGACCACTGCTTTGGCGCCATCGCCGCCGTGGTAAACGGGGCTGGGCAGACGGTGAAAGAAATCATGTTCATGCTGAACTGCGACGCGCCGGGCGTCACCCTCAAAGCCTGCCCCGAGTTCTCGGGCATGGAGGGCACCGGCACCTACACCGTGCAGTGCCAAGACCTGGCCGTGGGCGCCGCCGACCTGGTGGCAGACCCCGCCCGGCCGCTGATTGCCCGCATCCGTG
Source organism: uncultured Hydrogenophaga sp. (assembly GCA_964396895.1). Taxonomy (GTDB): domain Bacteria; phylum Pseudomonadota; class Gammaproteobacteria; order Burkholderiales; family Burkholderiaceae_C; genus UBA2334. The sequence continues at coordinate 4,345 of CAYNGJ010000031.1, forward strand.
GGGGCTTTGTGCTGCTGCAGTGCGGCATTGCCGCCGGCATCGTGCAAGGCGCCATTGACAGCATCTGGGCGGTGGAGCCGCAGTTGGGCCACGTCAACCAGTACCTGGAAGACCGCCCGCACGAGCTGCAGGCCGAGCTCGACGAGCTGGTGGGGCGCGTCATGGCCCTGGCCGCCACCCCTTGGGACACCTCCACCGAGTACTTTCTGGACGTGCTCGACGTGCGCGCCCACGGGGCCGAGCTGTGCCTGCGCGCCGCGCAATCGGCACTGATGCACCAGGGCGCGCGCGGCTACCTCATGAGCTCAGAGGTGCAGCGCCGTGTGCGCGAGGCCCAGTTTGTGGCCATCGTCACGCCCGCCATCAAACACCTGCGCAAAGAAATGGCCCGCCTCAGCACCGAGGAGATGCCCGCATGACCACCGCCGCCCCCCCGCCCGACGCCATTTCAAGCCAAAATGCCATCCACGGCAATGCTGTATTGCCTTTTCAGCTCTACATTTGCAATGCCTGCGGTCTGGTGTACGACGAAGAAAAGGGTGACCCCGACAGCGGCTTGGCGCCCGGCACCCGTTTTGCCGACATCCCCGATGACTGGGCCTGTCCGCTGTGCGGCGTGACCAAAGCCGACTTCTCGCCCCACACCCCACCCAACCTGGACGCCCTGCGCGCCCACACCGCCGGCGCCCCAGCCCCCGCCACACGCCACGGTGCACCCGGCGTGGTCATCGTGGGTGCGGGCACGGCAGGCTGGCAAATGGCCGAGCGCCTGCGCGCGCTGGATGCCCACATCCCCATCACCCTGGTCACGGCCTGCAACGGCGACCGGTACCCCAAGCCCCTGCTGTCGGTGGCCATGGTCCGCCAGATAGACCCGGCGCAGCTCACCCAAGAGTCCGGTGCCCAGGCCGCCCAACGCCTGCACCTGACGCTGGTGCCCCACACCCACGCGGTGCGGGTGTGCACGGCCACCCAAACGCTGCGCACCACCCGCGGCAACTTCCGCTACAGCGAGCTGGTACTGGCACACGGCGCGCGCGCCAGCTTGCCCGCGCACCTGCCAGCACAGCTGTGCTGGCGGCTCAACCACCTGCAGGCCTACCAGCGCTTTCGCACCGCGCTGGGCACCGCCCCGCGCCATGTGGTGGTCATTGGTGCTGGTTTGGTCGGCAGCGAGCTGGCCAACGACCTCGCCCTGGGCGGCCACCAGGTCACGTTGCTCGACAGCCAGCCCCAGCCCCTGTCGGCCTGGGCCGACCAGCAGGCTGGCGAGCAGGTGCTCGAGGCCTGGGCAACGCTGCCCATCCGCTTTGTGGGTGGTGTGCAAGTGGCGCAGGTCGAGGCCGTTGACGCGCCCGCTGACCACACGGGTTGCAGTGGCCAGGGCAAGGCGGCGCAGCGGCGCGTGCGCACGGCCTGCGGCCAGGCGTTCGTGGTCGACCAGGTGGTGGTGGCCACCGGGCTGCAAACGCCCAGCCACCTGGCCCGCAGTGCGGCGCTGGCCTGGGACAACGGCATCGCCGTGGACGCCACGACGCTGGACACCACGCAGCCCCTCATCCACGCCCTGGGCGACTGCATCAGCATTGCCGGCCAACCGTTGCGCTACATCGAGCCCATCGCCCGCCAAGCCAACACCATCGCGGCCAAACTGGTGGCCCGCCACCAGGGCAGCCCTGGCAACGGTCCCGTGCCCTACCAGCACCAAGTCCACGCCGTGGTGAGGGTCAAAACCAGCTCTTGCCCACTGACCCTGCACTGAAGTGCGCATCCGCCGCCCGCTTTTTTGACCCGGGGACGGCGTCCACGGGTGCCAGACACCCCGGTTATCGGGTAGCCTTGTGCCCCGGCCAGTGCACGCCCTGGCCCAAGGGCCAACCGGCCGTCCACCCCACTTTCTGGCACCCCCACCATGCTGAAAACCATCGTCAACAAGGTCCGCTCTGCCGCAGGCATGGTGCCCGGCGAGCCAGCGGCCTGGAAACTGGACTTCCCCGCCCGTGTCTCCAGCGCCGACGCCGCCGCCACCATGCTGTGCGCCCCCACCGCTCTCATGCGGCTGAGCGAGTCCCAGGCCAAAACGGTGGTGCGCTACATGCAGCCGCGCATCATCCCCGCCGACACCGTCATCTTTCAGGAGGGTGACCATTCCGACACCGGCTTCATGCTGCTCATCATCCACGGTGAAATCACCGTGGAGACCCTGGTGGTCAGCCGCAAGTCGCCCGACACACTGAGCGTGCTCGGCCCCGGCAGCCTCGTGGGGGAAATGGCCCTGTTCGACGGCGAGGCCCGCTCGGCCACCTGCACCGCCACGTCCGAGGTGGGCTGCGCCGTGCTCACGCGCGACGCCCTGGAAGCCCTCACCCGCAACGACGCGTCCACCGCCGCCCACCTCATGACGGCCATTGCCCAACGCCTGGCCGAGCGGTTGCGCCAAAGCGACGAGAAGGTGCGGCTTTACAGCCACTTGGTGCGCACCATGCAGCAGGAGATCGATGCCCTCATGCGCTGAGGCGCTGGCGCAGGCACACTGCACGCCCATGTTCCCTTCTGACCCCTTAGCCCCCCCGGAAGCCGCCAACGCCTCCGGTTTTGCCCCCTTGCCTGGCCGCTGGGACCCATTGTCGGCCGAGCTGCCCGGCATCACCGAGTTGGTGGCCGAACTGCTGTGCACCCACACCCAAGTGCTGCCCCTCACCCTGGACCACGCCCGCCTGGTCGTCGGTTATCTGCGCCCCTTCCACGCCACCCGCAGCCAGGTGCTGATCCGCGAGGGCGACATGGCCGACAGTGCCGACATGCTGCTCATCCTGCGTGGGGAGGTGGTGGTGCACACCCGCACCTCGTCCGACGCCCTGGGCTCGGAGATCGAGCTGTCCACCCTCGGGCCAGGCGACATCCTGGGCGAAATGACCCTGCTCGACGGCATGCCCCGCTCTGCCACCTGCACCGTGACCCGCGACCTGCTGGGCGCCACCTTGTCACGCAGCGCCATGGAAGTGCTGGCACACGACCACCCCCAGGTGGCCGCCCGGCTCATGACGGCCATCTGTGAACGCCTGGTGCAACGCCTGCGCGACAACAACCAGATGCTGTCCGCCCACATGGCCACGGCCCGCGAACTGCAAGAGCGGCTCCACCAGCCACCGGGCGATGACCAAGGCCTGGCGGCACTGCGCTCAGTGGTGTGACCCCCCTCCCTTCTGGACACCTGCCCTGCAACGGAAGTCGGGCATGGCGCTGTGACTTGCGCGCGCATGGGTTTTTGTGTTAATGTGTTGGGCTAATGAAAAAGTCGGTGCAACCTGAAACTGGGTTACCCGCCACACACTGGCGCGGCTTGACAGATGTCACCGCGCACACGGCTCGCTCACCATCGCCGTGTTTCGGACTGATGCACACTGACCTGTGCCAGCCTCTTTCGCTGCTCCTGGTGAGGCAGCCACAATGACCCACAGGAACAGGCCATGGCCAAAGAAGAACTGATTGAAATGACCGGCAAGGTCGATGAAGTGTTGCCCGACACGCGCTTTCGCGTGACGCTGGACAACGGCCACCAGTTGGTGGCGTACTCCGCCGGCAAAATGCGCAAAAACCACATCCGCATCCTGGCGGGTGACCGCGTGTCGCTGGAACTGTCGCCCTACGACCTGACCAAGGGCCGCATCAATTTCCGTTTCATCGAAAACCGCGGTGGCCCCGGCCCCGGCGGCCCTGGTGGTCAGCGCCGCCGCTGAGCCCCAGAGTCCGCGCAATGGCACGGCCCTCCTCACAACCCAAAGGGTGCCACTGGCACCCTTTTTCTTTGGTACAGCCTACAATAAATTCCATGTCCGGCGCGGCTTTTTCAGGCGTGCGCAGCCGGGTTTGGGGACAGACCCGTCCTGTCACGCGGGCCCCCGTTCAGCACCCCTGGGTGCGCCTGCCCCCCTTTGTTTGTCATCCACCACCTTGGCATTCCACCGATACACCCCCCACACCCTGACCACGCTGGCTGACGCGGCGGCGTGGCGGTGCGTGGCCGTTGTGGTGCTCGCCGTGAGCGCTTTGTGGGCGCACGCAGACCCAGTGGCCCAGCACCCAGGCGCGCCGCAAACAGTGGCATGGTCGGCACCGGCGCTCACCGCCGACGAACAGGCTTGGCTGCGTGAACACCCGGTGGTCCGCGTGGGGGTGGACCCCGGCTATGCGCCCTACTCGTCGCTCGATGACAACCAGCAGTTCCAGGGCGTGGCGGCCGATTTTTTGGCCATCATCGGCGCGCAACTGGGCATCCGCTTCGAGGTATCCCAACTGCGCCGGTGGACCGACATCCTGCAAGCGGCCCAGCGGCGAGACATCGACCTGGTGGCCACGGTGGTGCCCGTTCCTGGCCGCGAGCGCTACCTGGCGTTCACCGACATTTACCTGCAAACGCCGCTGGTCATCACTGCCCGCCAAGACGACCACTCGCTGCACGCCAACGCTGACCTCAACGGGCGCCCGGTGGCGCTGGTGCAAGGTTATTCGTCCTCCGCACAGGTGGTGGCCAAGTACCCAGGCGTCAAAAAAGTCCCGGTGGCCAACCCCCTGGAAGGGCTGGTGGCCGTGGCCACTGGCCGGGCCGACGCCTATGTCGGCGCCATGGGCGTCAACCTGGCGCTGACGCGGCAGTACGGCCTCAGCAATTTGCGCATTGCCGCTGCCCATGACATAGGCAATGGCCAGCGCTTTGGCGTGCGCAGCGACTGGGCCGTGCTGGCCACCATTCTGGACAAGGCACTGGCCGCCATCCCACCAGCGGAGAAAGACCGCATACACCTGCGCTGGGTGCCGCAGCCGCCGCCCCGCCAGGTCAATGGCAAGCCCTCTTTCACCCCCGATGAGCACCAGTGGATGGCGACGCACTCGCGCATTCGCCTGGGCCTGCGCACCTTTGACGAGCCAGTGGAATTTTTTCAACACGGTGACGACCCTGCGGGCCTGGTGGCAGGCTATGTGGCACTGCTCAAGGCCAAAAGTGGCCTGGAGATCGACGTGGTGCCGCTGGCCAGCCCCGAGCAGGCCCTGGACATGCTGGTGGCCGGAGATCTGGACATGGTCAGCACCCGACAAAGTCCCTTGCATTTGCCCAAGGGCATCCGGTACAGCGACCCGTTCGAAAGCTCAGCCCTGGCCGTCTTCATGCGCCAGGCGGCGACCCCGCTGAACGACCTGTCGGCACTGGCTGGGCGCCGCCTGGCCATGCCCCACGATTCGTCACTGCCGCTGACCCTGGGCCGCCTCGCCGACCTGCGCACCGTGGCCGTGCCCAGCGCCGCGGCGGCGCTGACGGCGGTGCAGAACCACGACGCCGACGCCGCCGTGCTGCCCGCTGGCATTGCGCACTATCTGATCGCCCAGCACGCCATGAAACAGGTGGAGTTGGCCCATGTACTGCCTGCAGAGACCAGCGGTTTGCGGTTTGTCACCGCCTCTGACACCTTGGCCAGCATCGTCAACCGCGCACTCGGCGCCGCCACGACCGAGGACATTGCCGACATCCGTCGCCAGGCACTCGCCCTTCCCCCGGTGCGGGGCATTCCGGTGCAGGACATCGCGTACGGGTCGGCTGCGGCGGCCCTGCTGGTGTTGATGGCCGTGCTGATCATGCGCCGCAGCGCCACCTTGCGGCTCAGGGCCGAAACGGCACAGCGCGAGCGGGCAGACGAGGCCGCCCGCCAAAGTGAGGCGCGATTTGCCGTGACCTTTGAGCAAGCGGCCGTGGGCATGGCCCATGTGGCACCCGATGGTAGCTGGCTCAAGGTCAACCACCGACTGTGCGACATGCTGGGTTATTCAGAGGCCGAATTGCTGGGCACCACCTTCCAGCAGCTGACGCACCCCGACGACCTGGACGCCGATGTGCAACTGGTCAACCAAATGCTGGCGGGTGGCCTCCCGTCCTACGCGCTGGAGAAGCGCTACCTGCGCAAAAACGGCGACACCCTGTGGGGCTTGCTCACGGTGTCACTGGTCCGCGACGCCAACGACCAGCCGGACTATTTCATCTCGGTGGTGGAAGACATCAGCCAGCGCAAGGCCGATGAAGCGCGCATCGCCTTCCTCGCCTATCACGACGTTCTCACCAGCTTGCCGAACCGTGCATTGATGGCCGACCGGGCGGCCACCGCCCTGGCAGGCGCCCAGCGCAGCGGTCACCAAGTGGCGCTGCTGTACCTGGACCTGGACCATTTCAAGGAAGTGAACGACTCGCTGGGCCACACCACGGGCGACCAGCTCCTGATGGCCGTGACCGAGCGCCTGACATCGGGTCTGCGGGCCAGCGACTCGCTGGGCAGGCACGGTGGTGACGAATTTCTGGTGCTGGTGCCCGAGTTGCCCCCCTGCGAAGCCGAACACGCCGCCACCGCCACCGCCGACAAACTGCTGGAACTGTTGCGCCAGCCCTTTTATTTGGAGGGCAATGAAATGAGCGTCAACACCTCCATCGGCATTGCCCTGTCCCCCGCCGACGGCAACGACTTTGAAACCCTGCTGCGCAAGGCCGACACCGCCTTGTACGCCGCAAAATCGGCCGGCCGGGGAATGTACCGCTTCTTCTCAGAGGCCATGAACCTCGCCACGGCCGACGATGAACAATTGCGCAACGGCATCCGCTTCGCACTGGAACGTGGGCAACTCAGCGTGCACTACCAGCCGCAGTTTGACCTGGTCACGCGGCAGATGGTCGGCGCCGAGGCCTTGCTGCGCTGGAACCACCCGGTGTTGGGCGCGGTCCCGCCGGGGCGCTTCATCCCCATTGCCGAGGACAGCGGTGTGCTGATTCCCATCGGGGCCTGGGTGATGGAAGAGGCCTGCCGTCAGGCCAAGGCTTGGCAAGCACTGGTGGGCGCTGAGTTCACCATGGCGGTGAACCTGTCGGCCACCCAGTTTCGACGCGGCCATCTGGTGGACACCGTGCGGCGAGCTTTGCAAACCTCCGGGCTGAACGCCCACCACCTGGAGCTGGAGCTGACCGAGTCCATCCTGATACAGGACACGGAGGCGGTGCTGCGCACCATGCAGACCCTCAAGGCGCTGGGGGTGCAGCTGTCCATCGACGACTTCGGCACGGGCTATTCCAGCCTGTCGTACCTGCAACGGTTTTCGGTGCAGAAGCTCAAGATCGACCAGTCGTTTGTGCGCGACATGGTGGACAACGCGGACGCCGCCGCCATTGTCCAGAGCATCATCGGGCTGGCCACCACCTTGCGGATGACCATCATCGCAGAGGGCGTGGAAACGCCCGAGCAACTGGCCCTGCTGGGCAAAATGGGCTGCCAGCAGATACAGGGCTACCTGCTGGGCAAGCCCATGCCAGCCGAGGCGTTCACCGCCGTGTTGCGCCAAGCGGGGGCGGCATAGCGCTGCGGCCTGGCGGCGTTGCCGGGCGTCAGAGCGGCTTCAGGGCGCTCCATCAGAGCAGAGGGCCCACCCGAAACAAAGTCAGCAGCCCCAAGACCGCGAAAATCAGGGCAGACACGCCATGAACCCAGGCCATGGAAACGCGGTTGGCCAGCCTCTCGCCCAAAAACACAGCGGGCACATTGGCCAACATCATGCCCAGCGTGGTGCCTGTCACCACCGCCACCATGTCCGCATAGCGGGCCGCCAGGGCCACGGTGGCAATCTGGGTTTTGTCGCCCATTTCAGCCAAAAAGAAGGCCACCACGGTGGTGCCGAACACCCCCCAGCGTGTGCTGGCCTGCGCGTCGCTCTCGTCCACCTGGTCAGGCACCAGCATCCATGCGGCCATGGCAATGAACGACAGCCCAATCACCCAACGCAACAGGTCAGGCCCCATGGCTTTGGCCACCCAGTCGCCCACCGCGCCAGCCATGGCGTGGTTGGCCAATGTGGCCACCAAAATGCCCAAGATGATGGGCGCGGGCTTGCGGAACTTGGCCGCCAACAGCATGGCCAACAACTGGGTTTTGTCACCCATTTCGCCCAGGGCCACGACGCCGGTGGAAATGAAAAAAGCTTCCATGTGAACTCCAGGGCCTGTAGACAGCAATAACCACACGACACCCCCGGCCCAACCGGAGTGCATGTGGTCAAAGGTCTTGCCAGGCCCAGCCCCCTGGGGCTGGACTGTGTGCGCCATGGCCATGCGGGCCAAGTGTGTTGACGCAAGCCCCTGCGCGGTGCAGGGCGGCTACTCCCCCATGACGGGAAAGGGCTATTTTAGCCGCTCGCGCCGGGTGCGTTGCCGCCCGCGATCAATACTGTTTGTAAGGCAAAAACTTGCCCGAGAGCACCACGTTCACGCGGTCACCCTTGGGGTCGGCCTGGCGCTGGATGTCCATGGAAAAGTCGATGGCGCTCATGATGCCGTCGCCAAATTCCTCGTGGATCAGCTCTTTGATGGTGCTGCCGTACACACTGACCACCTCGTACCAGCGGTAAATCAGCGGATCGGTGGGCACGGGGGTGGGCAGCGAGCCTTTGTAGGGCACCACCTGCAACCACTTCTGCTCTTCGGCCGTCAGGCCAAAAATGTCGCCCACGGTTTTGGCCTGGGCGGCATCCAGCGTCATCTGGCCCAGGCACGCGGCGGTGACCCATTCTTTGCTCAGACCCACGGCCTTGGCCACGTCGGCCCATTGGATGTCTTGGGCGACTTTGGTGGAGATGATTTTTTCAGTGACATCGAGGCGGTTCATGCTTGGCTCCTGGGGGTTGAGGTGGGTAGGAAAAAGGGGAATCAGTGCGCTTTGGCGCGTGACACGAGAAAGTCCACGATGTGGTTTCTCAGGTCGTAATAACCGGGCAGGTGGTGCAAATCGGCACGGGTGCGGCTGCGGGGCAGTGGGTTGACCACCACCTCGGCCATGCCGCCGGGCACATAACGTGACGTGCCGTCCTGGTCGGTTTCGGTGCCGTTGGACATGAGCAGGATGCGGTCGGCCAGCAGAATGGCCTCGTCCACGTCGTGGGTGATCATGAACACGGTCTGCTGCGTCTCGCGCACGATGCCCATCAGCTCGTCCTGAATGGTGCCGCGCGTGAGCGCGTCCAGCGCGCCAAAGGGCTCATCGAGCAGCAGCATCTTGGGCTGTATGGAAAAGGCCCGTGCAATGCCCACGCGCTGCTTCATGCCACCCGAGAGCTGGCTGGGCTTTTTGTCGATGGCCGCGCTCAGGCCCACCATGGCCACGTTTTTTTCGACCTGCGCATCCACCTGGGCCTTGCCCCAGTCGGGCCAGCGCGACTGCACGGCAAAGGCCACGTTCTGTCGCACGGTGTACCAGGGCATGAGGGCATGGCTCTGGAACACCACACCGCGCTCCAGGCTGGGGCCAGCCACTTCGCGCCCGTCCATGAACACGTGGCCACTGGTGGCGGTGTCCAGCCCGGCCAGCACGTTCAGGATGGTGGTTTTGCCGCAGCCCGAGTGGCCGATGATGCAGACGAACTCGCCCTTGTCGATCTGGAAGGACACGTCCGCAAACACCGGCTTGGTGGGGTGGTAGGCCTTGGACAGCCCTTCGATTTTCAGGAAACCAGACATGGCAGGATCTTTCTGGGTCACCGGGGGCACGGCCATCGGGGCGGTGGTGGGGACCACGGGGGTGGGTGAGGGGTCGGCACTCAGCAACCGGGCGGTGGCTTCGCGCACCTGGGTGTCATTCCACATAGGTCACCGCCTTTTGCGCTTGGGCAAACATCAGGTCGAGCAACATGCCGACCACACCGATGAGCAACACCGCAAAAATCACGTTGGTCAGCGACAGGTTGTTCCACTCGTTCCACACGAAGTAGCCCACGCCCGTGCCGCCCACCAGCATTTCGGCGGCCACGATGACCAGCCAGGCAATGCCCATGCTGATGCGCATGCCCGTGAGGATGGTGGGCGCGGCGGCGGGCAAGATCACCTGAAAGGCCTTGCGCATCGGCGTGACTTCCAGCGTGCTGGCCACGTTGAGCCAGTCGCGCTTGACCGCCGACACCCCAAACGCCGTGTTGATGAGCATGGGCCACACCGAGCAGATGAAGATGACGAAGATGCCGCTCACGTCCGAGTCTTTCAGCGTGTAGAGCGCCAGCGGCATCCAGGCCAACGGGCTGATGGGCTTCAACACCTGCACAAAGGGGTCAAAAGCCTTGCGCATGAGCGGCGACATGCCAATGAGAAAGCCCAGCGGTATGGCCACCACGGTGGCCAGCAGAAAGCCCAGCCCCACGCGGGCAAGCGAATGCGCCAGCTGTATGCCAATGCCCTTGTCGTTGGGGCCGTTGTCGTAGAACGGATCGGACAGCTGCGCCCAGATGGCCTTGGCCACCTCGGTGGGCGGCGGAAAGCCCGTGCTCTTGGAGGCGCCGGGGTCTTTGCCCATCATTTTGGCGTACTCGATTTCCTCGGCGGTCATGCCGGTGGAGGCGCCGCCGATGCTGGGGCCGGTGGTGGCCAGTTGCCAGGCCCCCACGAAGCACACCAGCAGCAGCAGCGACACCAGGGCGGCGCGCAGATTGAGGCTTGTGGGTGTCATGGCGTCAGACCTTGCGGATGGCGAAGCTGTTCGCGTAGGCCTCGGCCTTGGTGGGGTCGAACTCCTTGCCCATGATCTGGTGCTTCGTGTAGCCCGACCCGGCCGCAAAGGGCTGGCCCAGGTCTTTCATGTGTTTGCGCGCATCGGTGATGAGGAACACCTTTTCAGCGATTTGCTGGTAGTTCACATCGCCCTTGATGTGACCCCAACGCTTCATCTGGGTGAGCATCCACACGGCCATGCTCTGCCAGGGCATGGGGTCGAAGTCGGCGCGGTCGGGCACGTTCTGGATTTTGCCCAGGCCGTCGGCAAACTTGCCGGTCAGCACTTGGGTCAGCACCGCCTCGGGCTGGTTCAGGTACTGGGAGGGGGCAATGACCTTGGCGATGAGTTCGCGGTTTTCGGGCTTGCGCGCCATGGCGGCGGCGGTCAACACGGCGCGGTACAGCGCAGCAAAGGTGTTGGGGTTTTTCTGGATGAACTCGGCGCTGGTGCCGAAGGCGCAGCAGGGGTGGCCGTTCCACAGGTCTTTGGTCAGCACGTGGATGAAACCCACTTCGTCGTACACGGCGCGCTGGTTGAACGGGTCGGGGCCCAGGAAGCCGTCGATGTTGCCCGCGCGCAGGTTGGCCACCATTTCAGCGGGCGGGATGACGCGCAGCTGCACATCGGTGTCGGGGTTGACGCCGTGCTCGGCCAGGTAGTAGCGCAACAGGAAGTTGTGCATGGAGAACTCGAACGGGATGCCGAACTTGAAACCCTTCCAGTTCTTGGGGTCGCGGTTGTCCTTGTGGCGCAGGCTCATGGTGATGGCCTGACCGTTGATGTTCTGAATGGTCGCCACGTTGGTGGGAATGGGGTTGGACCCCAGGCCCAGGCTCATGGCCAGCGGCATGGGCGACAGGAAGTGCGAGGCGTCGTATTCCTTGTTGATGACTTTGTCGCGCACCAACGCCCAACCCGCTGTTTTGGTGACTTCGACATTCAGGCCTTGCTTGCTGTAAAAGCCCAGGGGGTGGGCCATGATGAGTGGCGTGGCGCAGGTGATCGGGATGAAACCAATTTTCAAATCCTTTTTCTCCAGCGCGTTTTTGTCCTGGGCCATGGCCTGCAGGCTGGCCAGGGGCAGCACGCTGCCGATGGCGGCCATGGCCGTGCCCTTGCCCACGGCGCGCAGGAAGCGGCGGCGCATGTCGTCCTGCGGGAACAGGGCTTTGACCAGGGTGGCCTCGATGAACTCATTGCTGTAGGCCTCGAACTCCGCCGTTTCGCTGCGCGCCCGCAGCGTGGCGGCGGCCGCGTCGGCGTTGGCTTCGGCGTGGTGGTCGGCCAGCGTGTGGTCGCGGCCACAGCTGCACTTCATCATCAGCGGACGATCGGCGTTGTAGGGATCGAAGAATTCAGTCATGGCACACCTCGTGAGTTGAAGGACGGTGTGTGCATTGCAAGGGACGGGCCAAGTCGGCGGCTGTCGGGGCCAGCCAGCGCTGTTTTCGGGCCCAGTTCCGCACATCGTGCCCAGACCGACGATGGCGTGTAGGGCTGGCCCTACAGACGCCCCCCCCATTCAGGCGTCGGCGGGTTTGCGGGCGTGCCGCTCGGCGTACAGCGCCAGCTCCACGTCGTTCTTGGTCCCGGTTTTGTCCAGGATGCGCGCCCGATAGGTGCTCACCGTGTTGGGCGCCAGACCCAATTGCGCACCAATTTGGGTCACGGTTTGGCCTTGGGTGAGCAGGCGATACACCTGGTGCTCGCGGTGCGACAGGGCCTCGGGCCCGCCATGGGCACTTCCCTGGCCCACGGCGGCGGCCAGGGCCTCGGCGGTGGCGGGCGTGACAAACACGCCACCCGCTGCGCCTTTGCGCACCGCCGCCAGCATGTCGTCGGGGTCGGCGCTTTTGTTCAGATAGCCGCAGGCACCCAGCTTGATGCAGCGCACGGCGTACTGCTTTTCAGGGTAGGTGCTGAGCATGAGCACGGGCAGGCGGGGGTGGTCGCGGCGCAGGGCTTGCAGCACATCCAGGCCGTCGAGGTCGGGCATGGCGATGTCCAGCAGCACCAGGTCCAGGGCTGGCACGCCGTCCGGGCCGACCAGGCTGGCCACCTGCGCCAGCACCTCCCGCCCGGTCTGCGCCTCGGCCACCACCTGGATGTCGGGCGCATCGGCCAGCACTTGCTTGAGGCCCTCGCGCACGATGCGGTGGTCGTCGCCAATGAGCACGCGCACGGTGGTCGGGGCGGGTGGCTGGGTGGCGGTGTTGGGGGCCGCCTTCATGTCAGTGCGCGGCCTCCACACCGATGGCGCACGATGCATTTAAAGCCAAATTGGCATCCAGCGCTTGCTGCATATGAGTTTGCAGCTCTAAATTCAGGACCATGCGCGTGCCCTCACCCGGTGCGCTGCGGATGTCGAGGTGGCCGCCCAGGTGGCGGGCGCGCTCGCGCATGCCCATGATGCCGTAGGCGTTGGCCGCCTCGAACACCTCGGGCCGGGCCCCCACGCCGTTGTCCTGCACCGACAACATCAGCCGATGGTCCACGCAGACGATGTCCACCGCCAGCGCACTGGCGCGGGCGTGGCGCCCGACGTTGCTGAGCATTTCCTGAAAAATGCGAAACACCGCCATGGCCTGGCGCTCAGGCAGTTCGGGCAGGTGCCCGGTGTCCAGGTGCCAGTCCAGCGCCAGTTCGGCGCTGTGCGCAAACTCCTGCGCCTGCCATTCCAGTGCGGCCCACAGGCCCTGGTGGTCCAGGATGCTGGGGCGCAGGTCGGTGATGATGCGGCCCACGTTGTCCACCGCGTTCTCAATCAGGCGGCTCATGTTCTGGCACTTGCAGCGCATGCGCTGGCGCATGTCCTCGGCATCGGCTGGTGGGCGCTGCTGCTGTTGCGACAGGCGTTTGTCCAGCCAGTTCACGTCCATTTTCAGGGCCACCAGCAGGCTGCCCAGTTCGTCATGCACCTCGCGGGCAATGCGGGTGCGCTCGTTCTCGCGCACGCTCTCGCTGCGGGCGGCCAGCTCACGCACATGGTTCAGTGCGGTTTCCAGCGCAAGCGTGCGCTCACGCACACGCAGCTCCAGTTCGTCTTTGGCGCGCTGCAAGGCATCGGCGGCGCGTTTGCGCTCGGTGATGTCCACAAAGGTGATGACGGCCCCGCGCACCCGGCCCTGGTCCAGGATGGGGTGGCTGGAATACTCCACCGCGAACGCGCTGCCGTCGCGCCGCCAGAACACCTCGGTGTCAATGCGGCAGGGCAGACCCTGGCGAAAGGCGTTGAAGATGGGGCACTGGTCTTCCGGGTAGGCTTGCCCATCGGCCCGGGTGTGGTGCGTCAGGTCGTGCATGTTCAGACCCAGCAGATCGGCGGGCTCGTAGCCGATCAGGCGGGCCCCGGCGGGGTTGATGAACACACACAACCCGTCCAGGTCCACGCCGTAAATGCCCTCGCCCGTGGAGTCCAGCATCAGGCCCAGCGGGTCGCGCCAGGTGTGGTCCAGGGGTGGGGGCAGGGCAGGACCAAGGACAGGCGTGGTCTGTCGGGGTGGAGGGTTCATGCCCAGGCCATGCAACGCCTGTGCCAACGTGGGTTCAGACCAAGTCAGGCCACCTCAACCCTACAGTCACCCCACCCCAGCCACCGGCTTCAACGACCACTCAGCGGCTGCCCCGTGCCTCGCCCTCGCGCCGGGGGTCGGCCCCACCGGCCCAGAGGCCCTGGCCGGGGTCACGCGCCAGCAGCCCCGGCTGGCCGTCGGCCCGAATGCCGTTGAACACCACGCCATGCAGCCCGCTGGTGAAGGCTGGGGTGGCCACCACTTGGTGCCCCTTCGCCGCCAGTGAGGCCTTGACCGCGGGCGTGTCCAGCACAGAGCCCTGCTCTATGGCCGTCACGGCGCTGGTCTGCGCACCAAAGTTGGGCAGGTTGATGGCCTGCTGAATGTCCAGCCCCCAGTCCACCAGGCCCAGCACGGTTTTGGTCACGTACTGGATGATGGCGCTGCCCCCCGGCGAGCCGATGGCCGCTTCCAGGTCGCCGGTGTGTGCGTTGAAGATGAGCGTGGGTGCCATGGAGCTGCGCGGGCGCTTGCCCGGTGCCACGCGGTTGGCCACCGGTCCCGCCGCATCGGCTGGCGCGAACGAAAAGTCGGTGAGCTGGTTGTTGAGCAAAAAGCCACCCACCATTTGCAAGCTACCAAAGCCGTTTTCTATGCTGCTGGTCATGGCCACCGCGTTGCCCCAGCGGTCAACGATGGACAGATGGGTGGTGGACGGCAGGTTGGGCGACGCATCGGCCCCCAGCGCCAGCGCCGCGCCGGGCGGCTGGCCAGCGGTGGGCACGCCCAGGCTGCGGTCAGGCCGAATGAGTTGGGCGCGCGCTTGCAGGTAGCCCGCATCCAGCAGGCCAGCGGTGGGCACGGTGACCCAATCAGGGTCGGCAATGTATTTGGCGCGGTCGGCATAGGCCAGGCGATAGGCCTCGGACACCAGGTGCACCGCGTCAACGCTGGTGGGGGCCAAGGCGGCCACGTCCAACCGCTGCAACAGCCCCAGGGTTTGCAGCGTGGTGATGCCGCCCGAGCTGGGCGGCGGCATGCCGCACACCTGGAAGCGCACGCGGTAGGTGGCGCACACGGGCTCGCGCACCTTGGCCTGGTAGCCACTCAGGTCGGCCAGGGTGAGGCGGCCGGGGCGCGTGGGGTGGCGGGCCACGGCCTGCACCATGGCGTGGGCCAAGTCGCCGCTGTAAAAGGCGTTGGCCCCGCCACTGGCAATGGCGCGCAGGCTGGCGGCCAGCGCGGGGCTGCGCAACCAGGTACCGTTGGCCAGCGGGCTGCCATCCGCGTTCAAAAAGTAGGCGGCCACCGCCCCGCCCTGCGCCCGCATGCGCGCTGCCGAACCGGCAATGGACGCACTCAGGCGCGGCGACACGGCAAAGCCCTGCTCGGCCAAGGCAATGGCGGGGGCAAACAACGTGGCCCACGGCAGCTTGCCGTGGGCGCGGTGGGCCAGCTCCAGCATGCGCAGCACGCCGGGCGTGCCCACGCTCAAACCGCCATCCACCGCTTGCAGAAACGGCAGGGGTTGGCCGTCCGCGCCCAAAAACTGGTCGGATGTGGCAGCGGCGGGTGCGGTTTCGCGCCCGTCGTAGGCCAGGGTTTGGCGCTGGGCTGCGTCAAAGTGCAGCATGAAGGCCCCGCCGCCCATGCCCGACGACTGCGGCTCCACCACGTTCAACGCCAGTTGCACGGCAATGGCTGCATCCACCGCGCTGCCGCCCTGGGCCAACACATCCACCCCGGCCTGCACCGCCAGCGGGTGCGCGGCGGCCACCATGTCGTGCGGGGCAAAGGCGAGTGCTTTGGGGGTGTAACCCGAGGGCGGCTCGGGCGGGGTGAAGCCGAGGGCAGGAGCGGAGACCTTGGTGGTGGGCGCTGGCGCATGGGCACAGCCAGCCAAGCCCACCAGCGCCAACGTTGCCACCGAGACCGCCACCCGCAACCCGGCCCGCACCCCCATCCAAACGGGCCAACCACCGTGATTTGAAGCCAAAACCGCCTCCTTCGCTCGCCAATGCTCAATAGCGTGCTAGCAAACAAAATAAATAGCGCACAACCCAATAAGGGCGTGCGCAAGCGGGTATTTTGGCTTGAAATTCAGCTTTGGCAAGTGCCCATGTGCTGTGGGATGGCATCTGCAAAGCCAGGGGCTCCGTGGCGGTTGGGGTCAGCCGTTAACGGCGAACCTCCACCGCTGCCACCGATGGCGCCAGTGCGTGGCCAGGTGACGGGGTGGAGGGGGAGCTGCGCCCAGTGGCGCAGTCATGGCGCGTCGTCGCCCATGTCGTGGTCCGGGTGGTCGCTGGCTCCCAGCTTCCAGTAGCCACGGGTCACCAGTTGCGCCCTGTCCATGCCGCGCTCCTTCAACAGCACTTGGCGGATGTCGCGCATGGCAGTGGCCTCGCAAGCCACCCACACCATCGCGCCTTCTGGCAGGCCGATGGCTTGTGCGGCCTGCAGCAGCAAAGCGCCGGGTGCGGCTTGAGACTCGGACCGAACCAACCAACGCACCTCGGGCGAGACCCCATCGCTGAGGTCGACTTGGTCGGATACCGCCTCCACCTCGGCCATCAGCGTCACCTGGCAGCCAGTGTGCAGGCTATCGAGAATGGTGCCCACCGCAGGCAGGGCCGACTCGTCGGCCAGCAGCACCAGGTGGCGCAAGGACTCAGGGAACACCTGCCCACCGCCCGGCCCCGCGATCAGCAAGGTGCTGCCCACGCGCGCCTGCTCCACCCAGTCGGACGCCACGCCTTGGCCGTGCCGCACAAAGTCCACCACCAGTTCCCGGCGAACCGGGTCAAAGCGGCGGGGCGTGTAGGTCCGCATGGTGGGGCGCGGCTGACCCGACCCCGGTTGCCAGCCGGCGGCAGCCTCACCAAACAACAATTTGATGTGGCTGCCCGGCTTGGGCGGGCCGAAGCCCTCCAGACTGTCACCCGAAAAGGTGACACGCCGCATGCGGGGACTGAGGTCTTGCAGACGGTGCACGCGCACGGCGCGAGGTGCAGGCCTGGTGCGCACCGCGGCCAACGTGGTGTTCAGGCTACCTGGGGCGCCCGGTGTGAGGGTGAGGGTGCTGTTCAAAAGAAACCTCTTGTTTCGATGGGGTGCCGCTGTCAGAACTGGTCGCCCTGGGTCAATTGGCAGGCTGCTGGTAACGCTTCATGACCATGGTCGCCGCATTGAGCTTGGCCATGAAGCCTGCGGCCGACGCAGCCTTCTCGAAAGCGGCCATGGAGGCATCGGCGTCCTGGAGTGAATGCCAATGCACGATCACCAGCCACTCGTTGTTCGGCCCTGCGGCACTCTCGCGCGAGACGAAGCCGGGCTGCTTGGCAATGTAATCACGCTCCAGCGCCTGGTCCACCACCGCAAACTCTTCAGGCGACACGCCTTGCTTGAGCTGGAAGGTCGCAACCTCAATCACTGGTGCAGCGCCGGGCGCGGCTGCCGACAGGCTGGGGGCGATCCACATGGCGGCGGCCATGAGGCCAGGGAGGAAGAATCGAGCGGGTTTCATGGGGGTGTCCTGGAAGTGCAGTGAATGACGTGAGTGGGGAGCGTGGAGGGCGTCGCTCAAAAACCGAACTTGCCGTTGGTGTTCTTGCGCTCGGCGGGGGGCGCAATGGTCTCAATCACGTCCCAATGCTCGGCAATCTTGCCGTTTTGAACGCGGAACAGGTCGTAAAACGCCACGTGCTTGCCCGCAAAACTGCCCTCGCTGACCGACAGCACAAAGTTGCCCTCGCCCAATACCTGGTGAACGCGGCTGTACGTCATGGTCACACCGGCCTGGGCCATGGCCTGCAATGCAGCACCCAAACCCGACACTTGGTCGGCCACCTGCGGGTTGTGCTGGATGTAGTGGTCCCCGTCGAAATAGCCTGCGAGCTTGTCCATGCGGCCGTTGACCAGAATGTCGTCCACAAAGGCCTGCACCAGTGCCTTGTTGGCGGCGGTTTTGTCAAGGTCGGTGGCCACAGTGGGGCCATCAATCATGGTGCGGCCGCTGGGGTTGGGTTGGGCGGGCTTTTCTTGCAGGTTGTCCCAGTGCTCGACGATGTGGCCATCTTCAAAGCGGAAGATGTCAAAGCCTATCTTGGGTCCGAAAAAGTCGTAGTCGGTGTGGGTGAACACGTAGGGACCATCCTGGAACACGCGCACCGTGTTCACCTTGGCGGACCCCTTGGGCAGGGCTTGCAACACCGCACCAAAACCAGCCAGGCCATCGGCCACGGCCAGGTTGTGCTGGATGTACTTGCGGGGGTTGATGAAGGCCACGGGGGCGGAATCGCCCGTTTCAATGGACTTGAGCAGGGCGGCGACTTGGGCTTTGAGGTTGGTCATGGGAATGGCTTGAGGTGCAGTGGCAGATGACGGTGATGAAAAGTACGACACAGCGGGTGCCGTGGCAGGCTGGGCGGCGAAGGCGGGCAGTGCCGACAGGCCCGCCAGCGCGACACTGGCGGCGTTGAGGGTCAGCCAATGGCGACGGGAGGTAGGCGCAGAAGGCAGTGGGGTCATGGTCATTTCCTGGAACTCGCAAAAAGAGACTATGGGCAAAGGGTTTGACGTTTCCCTCTGTTGTGTGAGTATTTTTCTGCTTTCTGACAACTTATCCAAGGTGGAATCCTGGCAATGAATGGTCAAAATCCGTCACATGCTGACTTTTTGCCCTAAACTGCCCGCATGGATGTCGACCCCTCACAGTTGCGCGAAACCCGCTTTGACAACGACCCACTGACCGCGCTGGGCATTGAATGCCTGACGTTGGCCGAACTGCGCCGGAGGGTCCCACAGGAGCGGCTGTTGGCACCCGAGCGGGTTGACTTTTGCATGCTGCTGCTGGTCACCCAGGGCTCAGGGGCCCACATGGTGGACTTTGTGCAGGCCCCACTGCAACCGGGCAGCCTGGTGGTGGTTCGACCCGGTCAGGTGCAACAGTGGCAGCCCTGCCCTGGCATGGATGGGCTGCTGGTGCTGATGACGGCACAGGCGCTTGCACCCGTGCAAGCTGCGGATTCAAAGGCCCTGAACGGGCTGGGCATGGATGAGTGGCCCGCCACCACCCTGCTGCCAGCGCCCACCTTGCGCGAAGTGACCGAGGCCATGCAGCGCCTGGTGCAGGACTTTCAGCGCTTGGACGCGGTGCGAGAGCCGCCAGCAGACGCCGCACGCAGCCACCCCATGGACGCGGCGCTGGTGCGCCACAGCGCGCAGGGCGTGCTGCTGCGGCTGGGGCGCTGGTTTTCGCTTTGTGCAGCGGCAGACCAAGCCAGCGGGGCTGGAGAGCGGGCCATCTACCGGCTGTTTGTGCGCGAATTGGAAGCGGGGTTTCGCCGTCGCATCGGGGTTGCCGACTTGGCCGCCCGCCTCGGCTACTCGGAGAGCACGCTGTCTCGGGCCTGCAAAGCGGCCGAAGGTCGCTCAGCCAAACAGGTGATTGACCGGCGGGTGGCGCTGGAAGCGGCCCGCCAACTGGTTCACAGCACCGCCAGCGTGGCCACCATAGGCCACCACCTGGGCTTTAGCGAGGCCACCAACTTCGTCAAATTTTTTAGCCGCATGCAGGGCCTGTCGCCCCAGGCCTTCAGGTTGGCCATGACCCAACCGAGCACCGGAGGGGAAGTGCACCCCAAGGACACCGACGAGCACCCGCCCTGACGAGCGGGTGCTGTCAACACACACTCAAGTGTTGGGCGCGGTTTTGGCACTCCAGAGCATGGTGATGGCCAAAATGCCCATGACCACGCCCAGTGACACAGCCACCGGGATTTTGTAGAGGTCAATGATCATCATCTTGGTGCCGATGAACACGAGGATGATGGCCAAGCCGTAGTTCAACAGGTGGAAGCGGCTGGCCGCTGCCTGCAGCAGGAAGAACATGGCGCGCAGACCCAGGATGGCGAACACGTTGCTGGTCAGCACGATGAACGGGTCTTTGGTGATGGCGAAGATGGCGGGGATGGAGTCCACCGCAAAAATCACGTCGGTCATGGCCACCAGCGCCACCACCATGAGCAGCGGGGTGGCGATCTTCACGCCGTTTTCCACGGTCCAGAACTTTTCGCCGTCGTACTCCTTGCTGACGGGCAGCACCTTGCGCAGCAGCTTGAGCGCGGGGTTGTCGTCCAGGCTGTCTTCGCCACCGGCACCGAACCACATCTTCACGCCGGTGAGGATGAGGAAACCGCCGAACACGTACAAAATCCAATGGAACTGCGCCAGCAGCCAGCCGCCCACCAGGATCATCACGGTGCGCAACACAATGGCACCGATGATGCCGATCATCAACACCCGCTTCTGGAAATTGGATGGCACCGCGAAGTAGGTGAAGATCATCAGGAAGACAAAAATGTTGTCCACCGACAGGCTTTTTTCGATCAGGTAGCCGGTCAAAAACTCCAGCGCCTTTTCATTGGCCACCTCGGTGGAGCCTGTGGTGTCTTTCACCGCCCACCAGAACAGGGCGTTGAACACCAGGCTCAGGCCCACCCACACCAGCGACCAGTTCAGTGCTTCTTTGACACTCACCGCGTGCGCGCCCTGTTTTTTGAGCACCACAAAATCCACGAACAGTGCGATCAGCACGAACGCGATGAACACAAACCAAAGCCACAGGGGCGCAACAGATGCCATGGAACCAACCTTGCAAAAAACGGTGTTGAACAAACACCCGCAAGGTCTTGCATGCACCGGGCAAAAGGCCTGGCGCTGGCGGCTCCGGCCCAACAACCGGGGGCTGTGGGCGTACTGACGAAGACCGCCGCCAACCGGGCTCCGGGTGACCCGGCGGTTGGCTTGCTACTCCCCTTGGAGGGAAGGGGCGATTGTCTGGGCCACGCCAGCGACCCGCAAGCTGACACACCTTCAGGCAAAACCTGACGGTCAGCGGTTGATCCGTGTGCTCCGGGCCAAGGGGTTCAGCCCAATGCGGCCAGGACCACGACCAAGCCCTGGCAACTGCGCATCAATCCAGCTCCACCGTGGGCAGGGTGGAGGCGCCCATGCCTTTGAAGTCAAAGGCCTTGGGGTCCAAAAAGTGCGAAGGGCTCACGTGCTTGAGCGCCGTCACCATGGACGCGATGCGCCCAGGGTGCTGCGTTTGCCACTCGGCCAGCATCTGGCGCATGGCCTGGCGCTGCAGGTTGTCCTGGCTGCCGCACAGGGTGCACGGAATGATGGGGAACTGCTGAATGTCGGCCCAGCTGACCAGATCGGCCTCGGCCACGTAGGCCAGCGGGCGTATGACGGTGTGCGCGCCCGGCCCCGCCTGGCGGCTCACACCTTTGGGCGGCATGGCTTTCAGTTGGCCTGCGTAAAACAGGTTGAGAAAAAACGTGTGCAACATGTCGTCGCGGTGGTGGCCCAGCGCCAGCTTGTTGCAGCGCAACTCGGTGGCCACCCGGTGCAAGATGCCCCGGCGCAGCCGGCTGCACAGGCTGCACTGGGTCTGGCCCTCGGGCACCTGCTGCTTGACCACGCTGTAGGTGTCTTTGGTCTCTATGTGGAACGCCACCCCCAGGCGCGTCAGGTACTCGGGCAGCACATGGGCCGGAAAACCGGGCTGCTTTTGGTCCAGGTTGACGGCCACCAGCTCAAAGGCGGGCGATCCGTGCAGGCGCTGGTAGCGCAGCAGGAGGTCCAGCATGCCGTGGCTGTCTTTGCCGCCAGAGAGGCACACCATGACGCGGTCGCCAGGCTCAATCAGCCCAAAGTCGGCAATGGCCTGGCCCATTTGCTTGAGCAGGCGCTTTTCGAGTTTGGCCACATCCGGCGGCTGTGGGCTGCCTGGTATGGCCGCATCAGGTAGGGGCATGGCAGCTGACCCAGCGGGCCTTACGGCGATGGTGGCCATGTCCATTCAGGCCGCCACGGCTTCATCGGCCCTAAAGCCCATGCGCTGCGCGCCCAGCTTGAGCGCACGCGGCGCACACGGCGACACCTGGCCCGCAATGGCGGCGATGTGGTCGGGCGTGGTGCCGCAGCAGCCGCCCACGATGTTGACCAACCCCTCGGCGGCGAACTCGTGCACCAGGCGGCTGGTGACATCGGGCGTTTCGTCAAAGCCGGTGTCGCTCATGGGGTTGGGCAGGCCGGCGTTGGGGTAGCAGCTGATGAAGGTGTCGGGCGCGGCCTTGGCCAGCTCCTGGATGTAGGGGCGCATCAGCGTGGCGCCCAGCGCACAGTTCAGGCCCACGGCCAGCGGCTGTATGTGGCGCACGCTGGCCCAAAACGCCGTCACGGTCTGCCCGCTGAGGATGCGGCCAGACGCGTCGGTGACGGTGCCGCTGATGATGACCGGCAAGCGGTGGCCGGTGGTGTCAAAAAACTCTTCAATGGCAAAGAGCGCCGCCTTGGCGTTGAGCGTGTCAAAAATGGTTTCCACCAGCAGCACATCGGCCCCACCTTCCACCAGGCCATCGATCTGCTCGTAATAGGCGGCGCGCAGTTGCTCGAACGTCACGTTGCGGGCACCGGGGTCGTTCACATCGGGGCTGATGCTGGCGGTTTTGGGCGTGGGGCCCAAAGCGCCCGCCACGTAGCGGGGGTGGTCGGGCGTGGAGAACTTGTCGCACGCGGCGCGGGCAATGCGGGCCGAGGCCACATTCATTTCGCGCGCCAGGTGGGCCATGTCGTAGTCCTCCTGCGCCACGGTGGTGGCGCCGAAGGTGTTGGTCTCGATCAGGTCGGCCCCGGCGGCCAGGTAGCGCTCGTGGATGTCGGCAATCACGTCGGGGCGCGTCAGGCTGAGCAACTCATTGTTGCCCTTCACGTCTTTGTGAAAGTCTTTGAAGCGCTCGCCCCGGTAGTTGTCCTCGGTCAGCTTGAAGCGCTGGATCATGGTGCCCATGGCCCCGTCAAGGATGACGATGCGTTGTGCCAGGGTGGCGGGCAGCGCCTGGGCGCGGGTGTAGGGGCGTTGGGCAGCGGTGTTCATGGGTGCAGATTGTAGAAACCGGGCGGCCCTGGCTGGCCCAGGCCACAGGCTAAGCCCCACGCCAGCGCGGGTGCGTGCGGCTGAATAAGCTGTGGGCCTGACGCTGCTACGCCCTCCATTGCCGCCTCTCCCGTGCACCCGCCCGCCAACCGCCCCGCCTGACGCCCTGGTCGAACCTGACCCACCTGCCCGCTACCGCGTGGTGTGGTTCAAACGCGACCTGCGCGTGCACGACCACGATCCCAACGGCGCACTTTGTGCGCCGCGTGCCCGATGCCTGGCTGTTAGACCCCTGGCGCATGCCGCCCTCGGTGCAGGCCGCCTGTGGTGTGGTGGTGACCGCCGACGCACAGGCCAGTGACCCACACACCTGGCCACTGCCCGTGGTGAACTTGGGCTCCGCCACCCGCGAAGCCAAAGCCCGGCGGTCCAGCGCCTGCACCTGGCTCTTCTCTTCGCAGCACAGCACCAGCGCGTGC
>CAYNGJ010000032.1:0-27272 GCA_964396895.1 uncultured Hydrogenophaga sp.
CGCGGTTGAGCATGACGCGCTCGTCCATCAGGTACATCCAGTCGTCGAACTGCACCTCCACCACGCGCCCGTCCACCGGCAAGGCCAGGGTGTAGGCCCAGCGGAAGGCGTTGCCGCTTTGCTGGCCCTGGGCCACGCCCACCACGTCGTCGGCCCGACCGGTGAAGTGGCCGTTGGCGTGCTCGGTCAGCCGCCACACGCGCCGTTCCTGGGTGCCGTCGGCGTAGGTGAAGGCCTCGTCCAGCACGCCTTCTCTGCCGTTCCATTGGCACTCCATGACCACCGTGAAGCGCTTGACCACTTGCCCGCTGCGGTCGGTGAAGACGCCATACGCGTCCAGCCTGCCATTGAAATAGTCGCGCAGGTTCAGCACGGGGCGCTCCTGCGCGTACTGCGTCACCTGTGGGGTGCTGCAGCCGCCCAGGGCCAGCAGCGACCCCAGGGCCAGGCCGCCCAGCCAGGTTCTACGTTGCATGGGATGTCCTTTCTTGGCGGTGAATGAAAAAGCCGTACAGGGCCGCGGCTGCCAGCAGCTTGAGTGCGCAGGGCAGCAGGCAATACACGGCGGTCAGGGCCCGCAGGCTGTCGGCGTCGCGGACGCCGGGCGCATAGCCCAACCAGTCCAGCAGGGGGAGTGCCAGGCCTGCGGCCAGTGCCAGGTTGAGCTTGGCCACCAGGTTCCACCAGCCAAAATGGACGCCGCTGGCGCTGGGTTCGTGGCGGGTCACGCCCGCCAGCAAGGCGGCGGGCAGGGCCAGGTCACTGCCCAGGGCCAGGCCCGACAGGGCACACACGACGGCGTAGGTCAGCACGTCGCCCGCGCCCACGGTGGCGGCCCCCGCAAAGGCCAGCACCGACAGGCACATGCCGAGCAGCCAGCCCTGTGCCAGGCCCCAGCGCCGCACCGCCCGCAGCCACAAGGGCATGGAGAGGGCGCCGCACACGAAGTACAGCCCCAGAAACAGGCCTTGCATGGTCGCCGGTGCCTGCAAGCGGTCTTCAATGAAGAAGAGCACCAGCGTGGCGGGCACCGCCGTGGCGATGCCGTTGAGGGCGAAAACGGCCAGCAGGCGCAAAAAGGCGGGGTTGCGCCAAGGTTGCAGCAGGCTGTTGGCGCTGGCTGCCGCAGCGGTGTCGTCCACCGGGGTGAGAGCCGGGGGCACTGGGCGTGGTGCCCAGGCCAATGCCCACCCGCCTGCCAGCAGGGTCAGGGCCATCAGCGTGGACAAGGTGTCCACCCCCCACACCGAGGGCACCACCGAAGCGGCCACCACCCCCAGCAGCCCCAGCCCTTCGCGCCAGGCCACCACCCGACTGCGGTGCACGGCGTCGCCGCCCAGCCGGGCCCCCCAGCTCTGGTGGGCCACGGTGAGCAGGCTGTAGGCCAGGTAGGTCAGCACCAGCGTGCCCGCGGCCCAGGGCAATGCCTGGCTGGCCGCCACCTGCGGGTGGAACAGGGCGGCGAAGGCCAAAGCCAACGCCACGGCGCTGACGGCCATGACCCTCAGCAGGTGGTGAACGGAACGCGCCACCAGGTGGTCGCACCAGCGGCCCATGAGGGGGTCCAGTGCGGCATCGAACACGCGCAGCACCAGCAGCAGGCTGCCCATGGCCGCCAGCGACACGCCCCATTCGGTGGCGTAGAAGTGGGGCATGAACACGTACAGCGGCAAGGCGCAAAACGCCAGCGGCAGGCCCAGCAGGCCATAGCGCCAGCCCGCGCCCCGGGGCCAGTGGGTACCACTGGGTGTCGCCAGGGTGGCGGTGGCAGGGTTCACGGGCAGACCGCCAGCGCACAGCGCAGGGCGGGCTCCGAGGTTTGCGGGCTGAGCCAGATGCCAAAAAACAGCGGGGAGAACGCCGGGTCCGCCACTTCCCCCGCCCATTGGCCGTTCACGGCAAAGCGGGCGCCCACGCCGGGCAGGTGCAGGCCGGTGATGCGGTCCCCCGCTTTCACGTCGGGGAACAATCGGGCCATGCGGGCCAGCCAGTCGTCGCTGCGCTCGGTGGAAAACGCGGGTTGCCGCTTCATTTCAGAGAGCGAACTTTCAGCTATGTGCTTGCCTGATAGGCCTCTTTTGTACTCAAGTTCGAGGGCGAAGGGGTATTGCGTGTACCGCGCCAGCTCAAAACCGGGCGGCCTCCACAGCCGGGCTTCGTAGATGGACATGCCCAGAAACGTCATGGTGCTGCGCCCCCGCAGGCCCAGCGCCGCCGGGGCGGCGGCGAGTTCGGTCGGCGGGGTCACGGTGGTCGCATGCGCCCCGGTGTGTGCGGTGGCGCTCAGGCCCCACACCAAGGCCATGACCAGGCCGACGCTCGTCACCCGTCGGGCAGAGGGGGTGGTCATGGTTTTTGCAGCGTGATCTGCACCAGGTCGATGTCGCCGGTGCTGAAGGCCGCCTCGCAGTAGGCCAAATAAAAGTCCCAGATGCGCACAAAGCGTTGGTCAAAGCCCAGCGCCAGCACCTCGTCGCGGCGGGCGTGAAAGGCCCTGCGCCACAGGTGCAGGGTGTGGGCGTAGTCGCCACCGAAGGCCAGCTCGTCCACCACCTTCAGGTTGGCCGCCACCGCTTGCTGGCGCAGGGCCGACGGCGAGGGCAGGCACCCACCGGGAAAGATGTACTGCTGGATGAAGTCGGTGGAGCCCAGGTAGCGCTTGAACAGGTCGTCGCGGATGACGATGCTTTGTATGCAGGCCTTGCCACCGGGTTTCAGCAGACGCCCCACGGTCTGGAAGTATTGCGGCCAGTAGGCTTGGCCCACGGCCTCCACCATTTCGATGGAGCAAATCGCGTCAAAGGGCGGGTCGCTGATGTCGCGATAGTCCTGCAGCCGCAGGTCGGCCTGCTGGCCGGGGCCGGTGCGCACACCCTGGCGCTGCAGCCGCTCCTGCGCCCAGGCGAGTTGCTCGGTGGACAGGGTGACGCCCGTGACCTGTGCGCCGCAGGCCAGCGTGGCCTGTTCGGCCAGCGCGCCCCAGCCGCAGCCAATTTCCAGCACCCGGTCGCCGGGCCGAACGCCGACCATGTCCAGGGCGCGGCGCACCTTGGCGGTCTGCGCCTGCGCCAGGGGGGTGTCCAGGTCGCCGTTGAACCAGGCGCTGGAGTAGTTCATGGTGGGGTCCAGCCACAGGCGGTAGAAGTCGTTGCCCAGGTCGTAGTGGGCGTGGATGTTCTTGCGGCTGCCCTCGCGGCTGTTGCGCTGGGTCAGGTGCTTGATGCGGTACACCAAACGCCCCAGCCAGGTGCCGTACACCACCGATTCCAGCTTGGCCCGGTTGGCACTGAGCAGGGTCAGCAAACCGGTCAGGTCGGGGGTGGACCAGTCACCGGCGATGTAGCTTTCGGCAAACCCGATGTCTCCGCTTTTGATGGCGGCCAGAAACGGCTGCCAGTTGTGCAGCTGCAGGCTGGCGTGGGGCACTGAGGGGGTGTTGGCTGTGGCCGGTTGGCCAAAGCGGTGCTGGCTGCCGTCGGGCAGCTGCAGGCTCAACACGCCCACTTGCAGTTGTTGCAGCAGGCGCAGCACCCGGCGGGCGGTGAAAGGGGTGTTGGCAGGCAGGGCGAGGCGGGCCGTGGTGGGCAGGGTGGTGCTCATGTGCGCGTCCGTTCAGGGGGGGAGGGATGGCCAGCGGGCGCTGGTCGGCTGAGCGTGGCAGCCACCGGCGGTGGGCTGGGTTTGGAGAAAAAAGGTACCCGTTTGCGCCACAGGGCAAACGCCTGGCGGTGGATGCGCCACACCACCCCCAGCGTCATCAGGGGGTAGCGCCAGAGCGCCCGGCGTGCCGTGGTGCGGTCCAGTGGCTGCAGGGTGCCGGTGAGCCGGGTGTGGATGAGCAGGCCGGTGTCGTCGTGGTGGTCCACGCGGGCGCTCAGCACGGGGCGGCCGTCGTGTGCCGTCTGGGTGAAGCAAAAGCGGTAGTCGCCCTTGACCTCGCAAAACGGGCTGACGTGGAAGGCCTTGTCTGCCGTGACCGTGTGGCCCCACTCGGGGGCGTCGAGCACGTAGCAGTGGCGCTCGCCAAAGGTGTTGTTGACCTCGGCCACCACCGCCCGCAGGCCGCCGCCGTTGGCTTGGGTGCGGTGGCAGTACCAAAAACTCACCGGCTTGAAGGCGTAACCCCACATGCGGGGGTAGGTTTGCAGCCACACATCGCCGTCGGCGTCGTGGATGCCGTGGTGGCGCAGCAACTCCCGCAACCAGGGCAGGGCGCCGCCCTGTTCCAGTGCCTGGCCATCACCGTGGTCTTGGTCAAAAAAGCTCAGTGCACCCGCCCGGTTGGTGGGCCATGCCGCCTTCACCTCGGCGGGGCGGGGCGGTGTTTCCAGCCACATGGGCACCATCACGTAGAAAGTGCCGTAGGTGAAGCGGTGCGCGCTGGGGCGCGTGCGCGCATGGTGTACCTGCCCAAAGCCAATGTGGGGTACCGGGGCCAGACCGGACAAGGGCGCGGGCCGGGGTGTGCTCACGCGGCCCCCACATCTTCCAGCAGGGCGTGTGCCGCCGCCATGCCGGCTTTCAAGCCGTCCTCGTGGAAACCATAGCCCATCCACGCGCCTGCAAAGTAGCGCTGGCGCCCGCCTGTGTTGCCCTGGATTTGGGACATGCGGGGTTGGGCGGCCATGGCGGGCAGGTCAAACACCGGGTGGCTGTACTCAATGCGCCGGATCACCTTGGCGGGATCGATGGGCCGCACGGGGTTGAGGCTGACCATGACATCGGTTGACCAGGGCAGCGGCTGCAGGCGGTTGAGCCAGTAGTGCAGGCACACATGGGCGTTTTCCCGCTCGGTTTGCGCGGCGCGTTCGTAGTTCCAGGCCGACCAGGCGGAGCGGTGGCGGGGCATGACCGATGTGTCGGTGTGCAGCACGGCCACGTTGGGCTGGTAGGCAATGGCGCCCAGCAGTTCACGCTCCAGGGGGGTGGCGTCGCTCAGCAAGGCCAGGGCCTGGTCGGAGTGGGTGGCCACGATCACGCGGTCAAACAGCTCCCGGCCCTCTGCGGTGTGCACCCAGACCCCGCCGCGTCCACCGTGGGCCAGCGGGTCGTGGCACACGGCGCGCACCGGACAGTCCAGCCGCTTGTCGGCAATTTTGGCGGTGATGGCCTGCACATAGTGCTTGGCCCCACCGCGCACCGTCCACCAGCGCGGCCGGTTGGTGACCTGCAGCAGGCCGTGGTTGTGGCAGAAGCGCACCATGGTGGCCACGGGGAACTGCAGCATCTGGGCGGTGGGGCAGCTCCAGATGCAGGCCATCATGGGCATGAAATACCACTCGCGGAATGCCTGGCCGAAGCCTTGCTCGTCCAGGAAGTCTCCCAGGGTCTGCTGCATTCGGGCATCGTCGCCCGCCAGGGCCAGGCGCGTGGTCAGCGCGTTGAAGCGCAGCAGGTCGCGCAGCATGCCCCAAAAGCGGGGGCTGAGCAGGTTGCGGCGTTGGGCAAACAGGCCGTTGAGGTCGGTGCCGCTCCATTCCAGCGCCTGGCCGGTCGCCTGCCGGGCCTGCACCGAAAACGACATGTCGGACTGCACGCTGTCCACGCCCAATTCGGCCAGCAGCGCAATCAGCTGCGGATAGGTGCGCTCGTTGAACACCAGAAAGCCCGTGTCCACCCCATGGGTGACGGTGTCGCCCTGGGCGGTGGGCAGGGCAATGTCCACCGTGTGGGTGTGGCCACCCCAGTAAGACCCGGCTTCCAGCAGGGTGACCTGGGCCCGGCCACGCAACACATGGGCCGCCCCCAGGCCTGAGATGCCGGAACCGATGATGGCGACTTTGGGTGACACGCGTGGTTTCCTGTGCTTGTAAAATGACCGAAACGTTAAATGTTGAATTGAATGGTATTGTTTGTGACCAATCAGTTCAACTTTATACCATCAAGACTGCGTCCGCATCATGGTCATTGCCAAAACACCGAAAACGTCCTTCAAAGCCCAGATGCTTGCCGCCCGCGAGCAGGCCATCATTGACGCGGTCAACCGCCTGCTGGCCGAAAAGGGCTTCGACGCCATGACGGTGGACGAGGTGGCCGCCGCAGTGGGCATCGCCAAGGCCAGCCTGTACAAGCACTTCCCCAGCAAAGAGGACTTGGCCGCCGCTGCCATGGCCCACCTGATGGCAAGGGCGCACGCGTTTTTGCTGGCGCTGGACCCGACCTTGGTCCCGTTGGACAAGCTGCGGGCCTGCGTGGAATGGACCATGCGCCTGAAGCTGGCGGGCAACATGCCCACCCTGCCCAGCCAGAACTCCAGCCTGCGGGTGGCCTTGATGGCGCACCGCGGTTACATGGATGGGCTGCTGGAGGTGAGCGACCTGCTGGGCGGGTGGATAGAGCTGGCCCAGGCGCAGGGCAGCATCAACCCAGGGCTGCCGGCCATTGCGGTGCTCTACACGCTGTACGCCCGTGCGTGTGATCCGGTGCTGGAGTTTCTGAAGATGGCCGAATTGCACACCGATGACGAGATCATCGCCATGGTGATGGGCACCTGTTTCGAGGGCCTGCGCTCGCGCTGAGCGCAGGGGGTGAACCGGTCGGCCAAGGGGCCGACGCCGGTGTTCACATGGGCTTGAAGCCGCTGTCCTTGATGATTTTGGTCCAAACCGTGCGGTAGGCCTTTTCGCGTTCGGCCAGCTGGGCGCCACCCATGAAGCCCACGGTCAGGCCCATGGCGGTGAGCTTGTCCTTCACGTCGGGGCGGGCAATGGTCTTGGCCAGCGCGTCGGACACGCGGTCCAGCTCGGCCTTGGGGGTGCCCGCGGGCGCAAACAGGCCATAAAAGGGCACGTCCTCCAGACCGGTCAGGCCCAGCTCGGCAAAGGTGGGCACGTCGGGCAGGGCGGCCTGGCGTTGGCCACCCAGCACGGCCACCACGCGCAGCTTGCCCGCTTTGTGGTTCTCGATGAAGTCGGGCACCGAGGCCACGCCGGCCGCAATCTGGTTGCCCAGCATGTCGCCCATCATGGGGGCGCTGCCGCGGTAAGGGGCGGAAATGAGGTCCAGGCTGTACTTCTGCCCGATCAGCTTGACCAGGAATTCGGGTGTGGACGCCGGTGCGGGAATGCCCACCGAGCCCTTGCCCTGGCCGTTGCCCTTGACCCAGGCCACGTACTCGGTCACCGATTTGGCAGGCGTGCCGCCTGACACCGCGAAAGCGTTGACGAAGGTGGCAAAACCGGCCACGGGCACAAAGTCGGTGGCGGGGTTGAAGCCGGGGTTTTGCATGACCAGCGGCAAAATGGTGACGGTGTGGTCGTGGCTGACGAACAGCGTGGTGCCGTCGGCGGGGGCGGCTTTCAGCGCCTGGGCCGCAATCTGACCACCGGCGCCGGGCTTGTTGTCCACCACCACGGTGTGACCCAGCTCGTCCTTCATGCGCTCGGCCAGGATGCGGGCAATGGCGTCGGTGCCGCCGCCGGGCGGAAAGCCCACCAGCAGTTTGACGGTTTTGTGGCTGTGCGCCGCCGTCTGTGCCTGCGCCAGGCTGCCAGCGCTCAGGCCCGACGCCAGCAGCGCAGCGGCGGCGATGGCCGTCCAGGCCAGCCCCCGGCGGGTGGGGTGTGCCCCTGGGGTGGTCGCCTGGGTCACCATGGCGCCTGCCGTTGACTGCTGCTGGTGGGGGTGTGTCATGTTCACGTCCTTGCGGTTAAAAAAAAGAAAAACAATACCAGAGCCTGCGCTCAGCCGTGCGGCGGCGGGTGGGCCAGCCGCTGCGCGAGGGCCAGCGCTGCCATGGCCAGCAGGCTGGCACCCAGCAGCAACCACAGGCCGTGCCGGTAGCCCACCTGGGGTGACCACAGCACACCCAGCAGCCACGGCGCGGCAGCGCGCCCCAGGGCCATCGGCAGGCCCAGTGCGCCGTTCAGGCTGGCCGCGTGCTCGCGGCTCACGTACTGGGCAATGGCCGTGCCTTTCACAATGGTCAACATGCCGTTGCCCAGGCCATACAGGCCGACAAACATCCACGCCGCCAGCACGGCCACGGCAGGCAGGGTGGTGGAGGTCGCCAGGCCCAGCAGCAAGGCCAGCAGCCCCAGGGGAATGAGGGCGGGAATCCAGCGGTTGACGGTGTGCACGCTGGCCCGGTGTTCAAAAAAGTACAACAGCGAGCGGCCCACCACCTGCACCAGGCCAATGCTGGCGGGGAGCAGCACGGCCCACCGGGATGGCAAGCCACTTTCCCCCAGCAGGTTGACCAAGTGGGTGGCCACCGCCACGGTCACACCCATCATCAGCACCACAAACACCCCCACCAGCACAAACGCGGGTTGCCGCATGGCCTGGCGGTAGTGGCTGTGGCGAGGGGGCGGGCGGTGTGCGGCCACCACTTGGCCGCTCAGCACCTGGCCATGGGAGGGAGCTGGCGGATGGGGCGCAGCCGACGGTGCGGACACGGGGTGGGGGCCTGGCCGTCGCAGCGCCACCGCATGAATGGGCAGGCAGATGAGCCATTGGCAAGCCGCCAGCACCCACAGCATCTGCCGCCAGCCCAGGGTGTGCAGCAACCAGGCCATGAGCGGGATGAAGACCGTGCTGGCCAAGCCCCCGAGAAACGTCACGGTGATGATTTGGCGGCGAAAGGCATAGGGGAAGCGCCGCGTGAGCACGGCAAACACCGGCGTGTAGAGCGTGGCGGCCATGGCCAGGCCCAGACCCAGCCACCCCAGCATCCACCCCGTGGCGGTGTGCGCCTGGCTCAGGCCCAGCAGGCAGGCCCCTGCCAGCGTCGACCCGGCGACCATGACGCGGCGCTCGTGGCCCTGGTCAATCCAGCGGCCCACCGCAAACGCCGCCAGGCCCTCGGCCAGCAAGGCCAACGAAAACGCCAGCGACACTTCGCTGCGGCCCAGCCCAAGTTCGCGCTCCACCGGCTCCATCAGCATGGAAAAGGCGTAGAACACCGATCCCCAGCCCACCAACTGCGCCAGCGAGAGCCAGCCGACCAGGCGGGCGGCGGTGCCGTCGGTGGACGGTGCGGGTGCGGCAACGTGGGCGCGCATCAGCCGGGGTGATGAAGGCCGCGCCGGTACTGCATGGCCTCGGCCAGGTGGGTCACCTGGACCTGCCCCGCACCCGCCAGGTCGGCAATGGTGCGGGCGACCCGCATGGCGCGGTGTGTGCTGCGGGCGGACCAGCCCAGTCGGGCGGCGGCTTTGTGGAGGAACTGGCGAGCACCGTCGTCCAGTGCCACGTGGGTGTCCAGGGCCTCGCCTTGCAGCGCTTGGTTGGGCATGCCCTGGCGGTTCAAGGCCAATTTATGTGCCGAAAACACCCGCTGTCGCACAGTGGACGTGGATTCATTGCTACTTTCTTGCGCGTTTTGGCCGTCCTGGCGAGCGGTCAGCAGCTCGTGCACCGGCAGGGCGGGCACGTCCACATGCAGGTCAATGCGGTCCAGCAAGGGGCCGCTGAGCTTGCCTTGGTAGCGTGCGATCTGGTCGGGGGTGTCGCGGCAGGCGCGCGTGGGGTGGCCCAGGTAGCCGCAGGGGCAGGGGTTCATGGCAGCGATCAGCTGAAACCGGGCCGGAAATTCGGTGTGCCGAGCCGCGCGCGAGATGCGCACTTGCCCCGTTTCCAGCGGTTCGCGCAGGGCTTCCAGCGCCGCCCGGGGAAATTCGGGCAGCTCATCCAGAAACAGCACGCCGTGGTGGGCCAGGGAAATTTCCCCTGGCTTTGGCGGGGACCCGCCACCCACCAGCGCGACCGCACTGGCACTGTGGTGGGGGGCCACGGTGGGGCGTTGGCCCCAGCGCGCCATGGCGAAGCGCCCCGCCAGCGAGGCAATGGCGGCGCTTTCCAGTGCTTCGGTGGTGTTCATGGGCGGCAGCAGCCCGGCAAACCGGTGGGCGAGCATGCTTTTGCCCGAGCCGGGTGGGCCACTCATCAGCACGCTGTGGCCCCCCGCGGCGGCAATTTCCAGTGCACGGCGTGCGCCGGCCTGGCCTTTCACATCGGCCAGATCCAGCACCGTTGGCGGTTCTGGCGGCAGGCCCGGCTGCAGCGTGGCCCAGCCTTCGGGGTCAGGTGTGTCAGGGGGTGCGTCTGCCGTGGCGGTGCGAAACGCGCGCACCACGTCCAGCAGGTGGCGCGCCCGTACCACGCGGGTACCGGGCACCAGCGCCGCTTCCTCGGCGCTGCCCGGCGGCAGCACCAGCGTGTGGGTGGCGGGTCGGTCGGAGGCCGGGGCCTCGGTTTGCCAGGTCAGTGCCATGGCCAGGGCCCCCCGGATGGGGCGCAGTTCCCCGCCCAGACTCAGTTCACCCGCGAATTCATGGCCCGCCAGCCGCGCCGCATCCAACACACCGCTGGCCGCCAGCAGTCCCAGTGCAATGGGCAGGTCAAAGCGGCCGCCATCTTTGGGGAGGTCTGCTGGGGCGAGGTTGACCGTGATGCGCTTGTTGCTGGGAAATTCCAGCCCGGCGTTTTGCAGGGCCGAGCGCACCCGTTCGCGGGCTTCCTTCACTTCGGTGTCGGCCAGGCCCACCAGGGTGAAGCTGGGCAAGCCGTTGGCCAGATGCACTTCCACGCACACCGGCGGGGCATGCAGGCCCAGCAATGCACGGCTTTGGATCACCGACAGACTCATGAACAGGACTCCCTGGCTGAAATGGTTGAAACTCACCCAAAAATGCACCTTGATGGTGCCTTGTGGTGCGCGTTGGGCCAACTGGGTGCGTTTTGCTGCGGCTGGACCCCGCAACCCGCCAGGGACGGGCCCTGTGCGCCCCCAGCCGAATCATGGCACGGGCGGGCCGTGTCAGCGTCTGTTGGATAAAGGCGGTGGGGCACCGTCCCAGTTGAATTGGCACGGTCTGTGCTAAGTGGACCACATCGTTTGAACCTGAGGAGTTACCTTCATGAAACTTGTATCCGCCATCATCAAACCCTTCAAGCTGGACGAGGTGCGCGAGGCACTCTCGGGCATCGGCGTGCAAGGCATCACCGTGACAGAAGTCAAGGGCTTTGGTCGTCAGAAGGGCCACACCGAGTTGTACCGCGGTGCGGAGTACGTGGTGGACTTTCTGCCCAAGGTCAAGGTGGAAGCCGCCGTGTCAGACGATTTGGTGGAGCGCGTGATTGAGACCATCGAAGGCGCAGCCCGCACCGGAAAAATTGGCGACGGCAAGATTTTTGTCACGTCTCTGGAACAAGTCGTTCGCATCCGCACCGGTGAAACCGGCAAAGAAGCGCTCTGACCCGCCACACCGCAACAGAAAGAAGGCCAACATGAAAAAGCTATTCGCAACATTCCTGCTGGGCGTAGGCCTGGCATTGGGCGGCGCGGGCATCCACGCCCAGACCGCACCGGCGGCCGATGCCCCCGCGGCCGTGACTGCCCCAGCCGATGCTGCCCCTGCAGCGGTCACTGCCCCCGCAGCCGCCGAAGCGGCTCCTGCTGAAGCTGCTGCAGCCCCCACCCCCACCGTCAACAAAGGCGATGTGTCTTGGATGATGGTGTCCACGCTGCTGGTCATCCTGATGACCGTGCCTGGCCTGGCCCTGTTCTACGGCGGTTTGGTGCGCAGCAAGAACATGCTGTCCGTGCTCATGCAGGTGATGGTGGTGTTCTCGCTCATCACCGTGTTGTGGGCCACCTATGGCTACAGTCTGGCGTTCGGCGGGGAGGGCCTGATCATCGGCAACTTGGACAAGGTGTTCCTGAAAGGGGTCACCGTCGCCTCGCTGGCCGACACGTTCACACCTGAAGCCAAGATCCCTGAGTTCATCTTCATCGCCTTCCAAGCCACCTTTGCGGGCATCACCTGTGCCCTGATCGTGGGGGCTTTTGCTGAGCGCATGAAGTTCTCTGCCGTGCTGCTGTTCTCTGCCATCTGGTTCACATTCAGCTACACCCCCATTGCCCACATGGTGTGGGGTGCCGGTGGTTACCTGTTGGGCAAGGGCGCGCTGGACTTCGCTGGTGGCACCGTCGTACACATCAATGCAGCCATGGCCGGCCTGGTCGGTGCCTACATGGTGGGCAAGCGCATTGGTTACGGCAAAGAGTCCATGGCGCCTCACAGCCTGACGCTGACCATGGTGGGTGCTTCCCTGCTGTGGGTGGGCTGGTTCGGTTTCAACGCCGGCTCTGCACTGGAAGCCAACGGTGGCGCCACCCTGGCTTTCATCAACACCCTGGTGGCCACTGCGGCGGCCGTGTTGGCCTGGTGTGTGGGTGAGGCCCTGGGCAAAGGCAAAGCTTCTATGCTGGGTGCAGCCTCTGGTGCCGTGGCTGGCCTGGTCGCCATCACCCCCGCTTGCGGTACCGTGGGCCCCATGGGTGCCATCATCATCGGTTTGCTGGCCGGCTTCCTCTGCCTGTGGGGCGTGAGTGGCCTGAAGAAAATGCTGGGTGCCGACGATTCGTTGGATGTGTTCGGTGTGCACGGCGTGGGCGGCATCTTGGGTGCGCTGCTGGTCGGTGTGTTCACTTCCCCCAGCCTGGGCGGCACCGGTGCCGAGGACTTCAGCATCAGCCACCAGCTGATGGTGCAGGCCGAAGGCGTGCTGATCACCATGGTGTGGTCGTCTGTGGTGGCCTTCATTGCCTTTAAGCTGGTGGACATGCTCATCGGCCTGCGTGTGACCGAGGAAGAAGAGCGCGAAGGTCTGGACATCTCCTCCCACGGCGAAACTGCCTACAGCCGCTGATGACGGCGTGGGGAAGGCCAGGCCTTCCCCAGAACCCTTCAAAGCCCGCTGCTTGCCAAAGCAGCGGGCTTTTTCGTTGGTGACGCGCTATACACTAAGCTGGACGACTCAGGGAGAACAACGCATGATCAAACAGGCAAACAAGGCTGCGTGGATGGCCGTGGTGGTGTGGGCCGCGGGCTTAGGGGGGTGCGCGCAGGCCGCGATGGTGACTGTGGACCGGCAGGTGGCCCCTGGTGTGTTGCGTCCCCAGTGGAGCGCCGCCACCACCAAAAGTCAAAAAACCACTCGCCGAAAGCTCAAACCACTGATTCAACCTGATCGCATGCCGAGTGGTGAATCGGTGACCAACCGTGAGCGTCGCTTGCTGCGCGAGTGCAAGGGGCGGCCCAACGCCGGGGCTTGCCTGGGCTACGCCAGCTGAAACGGGCATGGCGGTACCTGACGCAATTTTCTGGGGGTGGGGCTTTCAAAAAATTCATCTCCCATCGGGGGATGCGTCGCTACCATGCGGTGCATGAACCCAGCCCTGCAAACCACCCTCGAGCACATCCGCCACGCGGCGGCCCACCGCCTGCCCTTGCGCATACGGGGCGGGGGCAGCAAGGACTTTTTGGGCCAGCGTCTACAAGGCGAGGTGTTGGACACCCGGGGTCTCTGTGGCATCGTGAGTCACGAACCCACCGAGTTGGTGGTCACGGCACAGGGCGGCACCCCACTGGCAGAGTTGGAGGCCGTGTTGGCGTCCAAGGGCCAATGCCTGCCGTTTGAGCCCCCCCACTTCGGAGATGCCACCGTGGGTGGCATGGTGGCGGCGGGCCTGGGTGGACCAGCCCGGGCCAGTGTGGGTGCGGTGCGCGACTATGTATTGGGTGCACAGGTCATCAATGGCCGGGGGGAGGTGCTGGTCTTTGGTGGTCAGGTCATGAAAAACGTGGCGGGCTACGACGTGAGTCGCCTCATGGCGGGCGCCATGGGCACCTTGGGCGTGCTGGCGGAGGTGTCCCTCAAGGTATTGCCCGTGGCACCGGCCGAGGCCACCCTGCGGTTCGACATGGACCAGGTCGATGCGTTGGTGGCCTTGCACCGCTGGGGGGGGCAGCCTTTGCCCTTGAACGCCAGTTGCTGGGTACGGGACCAGGGTCGCAACACCTTGTATGTGCGCCTGCGCGGCGCCGTGGCCGCGGTGGATGCCGCGTGTCGCAGCATGGGTGGGGAGCGTCTGGACACCGCGATCGTGGCCGCCGACTGGCGGGCTTGTGGCGAGCAAACGCTGCCATTTTTTATACCACCCGCTGACATGGCCGAGGCCTGCCTGTGGCGCCTGTCGGTGCCACAAACCACGCCACCGCAGGCGGTTGGGGGCCAGGGGGCCGACGCGCAGTTGCTGGAGTGGCACGGCGGTTTGCGCTGGCTGTGGGCTCCCGAGGGGCAGGCGCAGGCCATTCGTGCAGCAGCGCTGGCCGCAGGTGGCCACGCCACGCTGTGGCGGGTGGCCGACGGGGGCGAGCGCCGTCACCCCGCCTGGGCGCCGCTGACGCCTCCGCTGCTGGCCATTCACCAGCGGCTCAAGGCCGAGTTCGACCCCGCTGGCATTTTCAACCCCGGGCGCATGTACGCCGAGTTCTGACCTCCCTGACACCCGATCGCGTCCACCGTCCATGCAAACCCAACTCGCCCCCCAATACCAGCACACACCCGAAGGCCAGGAGGCCGAGGCCATCCTGCGCAACTGTGTGCACTGTGGTTTTTGCACCGCCACCTGCCCCACCTACCAGTTGTTGGGCGATGAGCTGGACGGGCCCAGGGGTCGCATCTACCTCATCAAGCAGGTGATGGAGGGGGTCACCCCCACCCGCAAGACGCAGCTGCACCTGGACCGCTGCCTCACCTGCCGCAACTGCGAAAGCACTTGCCCCAGTGGGGTGCAGTACGGCCATTTGTTGGACATTGGCCGCAAGGTGGTGGATGACCAAGTTCCCCGCCCTTTCATGGAAAAAGTGGTGCGCACCGCCTTGAAAGAAGGCTTGCCTTCCCCCCTGTTCGGCCCCGCCATGAAGATGGGGCAGCTGGTGCGCGAGCTGCTGCCCGCCAGTCTGAAAAACAAGGTCCCACCCAAGCAAGACGCTGGCGCCTGGCCCACCCGCACGCACGAACGACGGGTGCTGATGTTGGCCGGCTGCGTGCAACCCACCATGTCGCCCAACATCAACAGCGCCACGGCTCGGGTGCTGGACGCCGCAGGCATTCAGACCTTGGTGGCGCCCAAGGCCGGCTGCTGTGGGGCGGTGCGTTTCCACCTCAACGATCACGATGGTGGCAAAACCGACATGCGCGCCAACATTGACGCCTGGTGGCCCCACGTGGAAGCCGGGGTAGAGGCCATTGTCATGAACGCCTCCGGTTGTGGCGTGATGGTGAAAGACTATGGTCACGTGCTCAAGGACGACCCCGTCTACGCGGCCAAGGCCCAGCGCATCAGCGCCCTCACCCGCGATCTGAGCGAACTGCTGCCCACGCTGGTGCCTGCGTTGAAGGCGCAGGTGGGTGAGGCCTTGTCGGCCAAGGCCGGCTCGCTGGCCTACCACCCGCCGTGCACCCTGCAGCACGGACAGCAGCTCAAGGGTGGGGTCGAGCAGCACATGACCGAGCTGGGGTTTCGGGTTCAGACGGCGCGCTGCGAAGCGCACCTGTGCTGCGGCTCGGCCGGCACGTATTCGGTGCTCAACCCGACGTTGTCTTACGCCCTGCGTGACCGAAAACTGGGCCACCTGGCCGAGTTGCAGCCGCAGGCCATCGTGTCGGCCAACATCGGCTGCATCACCCACTTGCAAAGCGGGACCGATACCCCAGTCAAGCACTGGGTGGAGGTGCTGGACCAGGTCCTGCAGGCCAGCCGCTCGGTCAGCGCCTGAACCCGGGCTACCGGCCGCCCGTCACGTCGAGCAGGGCGCCGGTCGTGTAGCTGGCCGCCGACCCCAGCAGCCAGACAATGGCCTGTGCAATCTCGTCGGGTTGGCCAGGGCGTTGCATGGGAATGGTGTTGGCCAGCCGCAGCGCCCGGTCGGGTTGGCCACCGCTGGCGTGGATGTCGGTGTCAATGATGCCGGGGCGCACCGCGTTGACCCGTATGCCCTCGGCCGCCACCTCGCGCGCCAGACCCACGGTGAAGGTGTCGATGGCGCCCTTGCAGGCGGCATAGTCCACGTACTGACCACCTGCACCCAGCACCGCCGCCACGCTGGACACGTTGACAATGGCGCCGCCGTCTCCCCCAAGCCGCGTGCTCATGCGACGCACGGCTTCACGCGCGCAGAGCTGACTGCCCAGCACATTGGTGGCCCACTGGCGGTGCAGGCGAGCCGCTGTCATGTCGGCCAGGCGGCAGGCCACATCCACCACGCCGGCGTTGTTCACCAGCCCACTCAGCGTGCCCAGCTTGGCGTCCACCTGCTCGAACATGCGCAGCACGTCGGCTTCCAGTGCCACATCGGCCCGAACGGTCATGGCCCGGCCGCCATCGGCGCGGATGCGGCGCACCACCTCATCGGCGGCCAGGGAGTTGGCACGGTAATTCACCGCCACGGACCAACCTTGGCTGGCCGCCAGCAGGGCGGTGGCGGCGCCAATGCCGCGTGAGGCGCCGGTGACCAGCAGCACGCCAGTGGGCGTGAGGGTGGGGGTGGGCATGGGGTTGTCCCTTCGTCAGCGCAAGAAATGTGGGGACCGCATCATCGCGCTTTTCCCCCACCGTTTTTCCTTCAACCGATTGGAGGCGACCCCATGCCACATGCGCCCACCAGCCTGGCCGCCACCGGCGGCTCCGTCCGTTTTGCTTGGCTGGGCCGCGCGCCCTTGCGTGGCTGGGCTTGGGCCGCCGTGGCGTGGGCGATGGGTGTGGGTGCGGTGCAGGCGGCGGACTACTCCGGTCCGCTGTTTGATGCCCACCTGCACTACAACACCGAGGCTTGGGGCGGCGTGCCAGGGGCGGGTGGCCCTCACCCGTTGCCCGACGTGCTGGGGCGCATGCAGCGCAGCGGCGTCAAGGCCATTGTGGCCAACTCCCGGCCCAACGAAGGCACCCGTGCACTGGCCAATGCCACAGAGGCGACGGCCCGCGCCGGCGTGACCGTGGTGCCGCTGGTTCGCCTCTACCGCGACCGCAACGATTACCACCAGTGGTTTGGTGACGAGAGCATTTACCGCATGGTGCTGGACGAGTTGGCGCGCGGCACACCGGCCGGGCCCTACCGTGGCCTGGGCGAGTTCCATCTGTACGAGAGCCGCCACGCCAAAGGGCCTGTGGCCCAGAAGCTGATGGCGCTGGCCGAGGAACGGCAACTGGTGGTGCTGGCCCATGTGGACGATGCCGCCATCGATCTGTTGATGGCCGCCACCCCTTCCAAAGGACAGCGCCTGAAGCTGATCTGGGCGCACACCGGCATCGGTGGCACGCCGGTCGCGCGCGTGGCCGAGCTACTGGCCGCGTACCCCGGGCTGATGGGCGAGTTGTCATACCGCCCCGGCCTGGTCTGCGAGGGTGGGTTGTTGTGCCCGGAATGGCGCGCATTGATGCAGCGGTTCCCAGACCGCTTTTTGGTGGGCTCTGACACCTGGACCAATTCGCGCTGGCCCCAGTACGAAGACCTCATGCGGGCTTACCGGACATGGCTGGGGGACTTGCCCGCACCCGTGGCTCAGCAAATCGGTTGGGGCAATGGGGCCCGCCTCTTTGGCTTGCCTTGACCTTCAGCTTTTGTTGCGCGCGAGGTAGCGCTTGCGCCAGAACACCACCCCCAGTGCACCCGCCACCAGCACCATCGCACCAATGGTCCACCACAGCCCGCGGGTGTGGTGGATGAGGGGCAGGAACTCGAAGTTCATGCCGAAAAAACCGGTGATGAAGTTCAGTGGCAGAAAGATGGCGGTGAGCGCGGTCAGCGCTTTCATGATTTCATTGGTGCGGTGGCTCTGGGCGCTGAAGTGCATTTGCACTGCCGTTTCTGTGTTTCTGGCCAGGCGTTGCACCAAGTGCACCACGCGGTCGATGTGCTCGATCACGTCGCGCCCGCGTGCGCGCAGTATTTCGTGATCGTTTTGAATGCCTGGCGATTGACTGGCATCACTGTTCTGCTCTAAATCTTGAAGCCATTTTTGGAGGGCTGTGCGCTGGCTGTCGCACAGATCTTCCAGCGCATGCAAGTGGTTGCGCGCCGCCAGCAAGGCGCGCCAGTTCACAAAGCGTGTGCCGGGGTCGAGCAGCTCGGTCTCCCAGTGATCCAGCTGCTCGGTCAGCGGTTTGCGCAACTCCAGAAACCGATCTACCAGGCTGTTGGCCAGACGCAGCATGAGGTCGGCGGGGGAGCTGGGCAGCTTGCCGGGGTTCATGGCCAGCAGGCGCTGGTGCAGGTCCGTGCGGGTGGGGCAGGGTTCGGGGTGTACGGTGAAGAGCAGGTGCTCAAACACCACCATGCCCACGGCTTGGGTGTGCAGGCGCGCCAGTATCGGCGGCCCTTGGCGTTTGCGGGCACGGCCGGCGGCGGTTGCGCCGGGGGTGGGGGTGACCACATGTGTGGCGTCGTCTGTGGCGGGCGGCACCAGTTCGCGCAGGATGACCAGGTCGTAATACCGGGTGTCGTCGTGGTTGGGCGGGTGCTGGGCGTTGAGCAGGTCGCGCAGGTGCAGCTCCAGCAGGGGGGCGCCGGTCCACTGCTGCAGCCGGGCGAGCCAGGTCTGCGGGTCGCTGGCCAGTTCGGCCTGGGTCAGTGCGCACCACACAAAGCCGCCATGGGGCAGTTCGGCGGGTGGGCTGGCCAGTGCCTGCGGCCCGACGACGGTGAGGTGCAGCAGTTCCACGGCGGTGTCAGGCGCGCAGCAGGCGGGCGGCGTCGCGGGCGAAGTAGGTCAGGACCCCGTCTGCGCCGGCGCGTTTGAACGCCAGCAGGCTTTCCATCATCACGGCGTCGTGGTCCAGCCAGCCGTTCTGGGCGGCGGCCTTGAGCATGGCGTACTCGCCTGACACCTGGTAGGCAAAGGTGGGGACGTGGAACTGGTCTTTCACGCGCCGCACCACGTCCAAGTAGGGCATGCCAGGTTTGACCATGACCATGTCAGCGCCCTCGGCAATGTCCAGCTGCACTTCGCGCAAGGCCTCGTCGGTGTTGCCTGGGTCCATCTGGTAGACCTTTTTGTTGGCCTTGCCCAGGTTGGCCGCCGAGCCAACGGCGTCGCGAAACGGGCCGTAAAACGCGCTGGCGTACTTGGCGCTGTAGGCCATGATGCGGGTGTGCACCAGGCCCTCTGCCTCCAGCGCGGCGCGGATGGCGCCGATGCGGCCGTCCATCATGTCCGACGGGGCCACGATGTCCACCCCCGCGCGGGCCTGGGTGAGCGCCTGCTGCACCAGCACTTCAACGGTGGTGTCGTTCACGATGTAGTTGTGCTCGTCCAGCAAGCCGTCCTGGCCATGGCTGGTGAAGGGGTCCAGCGCCACGTCCGTCATCACACCCAGTTCTGGGAAGCGACTTTTCAGTGCTCGCACCACGCGGGGCACCAGACCGTCGGGGTTCAATGCTTCCTGGCCGTCGGGGGTTTTCAGCGATGCGTCAATCACGGGGAACAGTGCCAGGCAGGGAATGCCCAGCTTCACGCAGTCTTCGGCCACTGGCAGCAGCAGGTCCAGGCTCAGGCGCTCCACGCCGGGCATGGAGCCCACGGCCTCGCGGCGTCCCTCACCGTCCAGCACAAACACGGGGTAAATGAGGTCGCGCACGGTGACTTCGTGCTCGCGCACCAGGTCGCGGGTGAAAGCGTCGCGGCGCAGGCGACGGGGGCGGGCGTGGGGGAA
The DNA here is from genome assembly GCA_964396895.1 of uncultured Hydrogenophaga sp. Lineage (GTDB taxonomy): Bacteria > Pseudomonadota > Gammaproteobacteria > Burkholderiales > Burkholderiaceae_C > UBA2334. Next base: position 19,502 of record CAYNGJ010000032.1, read on the forward strand.
TCCGGCAAGTGGGGCGAGTGGGTTCATGGTGATCAGAGGGTGAATCAACGGCGAAAAGACGGTGAAATCGGTGGCCATTTTTCGCTGAAATCGGACCGGGTTTTGTCATCAAAAAGACAAAACATTGTGCCGTGCTTGCGGCCCCTGGCGTACCAGGGGTAGAATAGGCCCGGGCGATCGCAAGATTGCCTCCCGCTTTTCCTCCCTGAGCGGGTGCCTTGGAGTGTGACAGCTTAAAAGGCATTTCAGCCCGGCCCTTTGGTCGGGCTTTTTTTTGTCGCTGCTTTTTTGAAAGCCAGACAAGGCCTGCAGACGGCGACGGCGGGTCTACACTTGCCACCATGTTGTGGGTCAAAGCTTTTCACATTGTGTTCGTCGCCAGCTGGTTTGCGGGCCTGTTCTACTTGCCGCGCATTTTTGTCAACCTCGCCCTGGTCGAGCCGGGCAGCGTGGCGGAGCGTGAGCGTTTGCTGCTCATGGCCCGCAAGCTGATGCGCTTCACCCACCTGCTGATGGTGCCTGCGGTGGCACTGGGCGTGTGGTTGTGGGCGGGTTACGGCATTGGCTGGGGGCCGGACAATGGCTGGATGCACGCCAAACTGGCAGCAGTGCTGCTGGTGTTGGGCTACCACCACGTTTGCAGTGTCCTGCTCAAACGGTTCGAGGCGGGGCTCAACGCACGTGGCCATGTGTGGTACCGCTGGTTCAATGAGGCGCCGGTGCTGCTGCTGATCGCGGTGGTCTGCCTCGTGGTCGTCAAGCCCTTCTGAGGCTGGCATGGGCCAGCGCACGCTTGCCCGACCATTGGCGCTGCTGCTGGCCGCGCTGATCGCCTACGCCAGCCTGTACCCGTTCGAGGGTTGGCGTCTCCAGGGTGGGGATGCACTGTCCTTTCTCTGGGCACCATTTCCCCGTTTTTGGACCGCATTTGACGTGTGGGCCAACCTGCTGGGCTATGTGCCGCTGGGCTTTCTAACGGTGCTCGTGGCCATCCGCAGTGGTGGCAGCCGTTGGGTGGTGGTGCTGGCGTTTTTTTTGCCGGGTCTGCTGTCCTTGGCCATGGAAACCGCACAGGTGTTTTTGCCGGGCCGCGTGGCGTCGAATGTCGACTGGTTGCTCAACACGGCTGGCGGCCTGTTGGGTTCGAGTGTGGCCCTGCTGTTGTCGCGCACCCGCTGGCTGGACCCGTGGCAACGCTGGCGCTCAGATTGGTTTGAGGCGGACGCCCATGGGGCCCTGTTGTTGCTGGCGCTGTGGCCGGTGGCCCTGCTGTATCCCACATCGCTGCCGTTTGGATTGGGCCAGGTGTGGGGGGCGGTGGAGTCGGCGGTGGCGCAAGCCCTGGTGGACACCGCCCTGGCCCAGTGGGTGCCTGTGCGCCTGCCGTACGCACAGCCGTTGAGCCCGGCCGCGCAGGCCTTCTGCGTGGCCCTGGGCCTGTTGGCGCCGTGTCTGTTGAGCTTCAGTGTGCTGCGCGGGGTGGCGCGCCGCCTGCCAACGCTGTTGGGGTTGTGGGGGCTGGCTGTGGGGGGCATGGGGTTGTCGTCGGCGCTGACCTACAACCCCGCCCATGCCTGGATCTGGCTGACCCCGCCCGTACTGGCGGGCATGGGCATGGGTTTGGTGGCCGGGCTGCTGGGCATGGCGCTGTCGCGGCGGGCCTGTGTGGTGTGGTTGGTGTGGGTGGTGCTGGCGGGGTTGGCCTTGCTCAACAATGCGCCGGTCACGCCCTACTTGGCGGAGTCACTGAACGTGTGGGCCCAGGGGCGGTTCATCCGCTTTCACGGCCTGACGCAATGGTTGGGGTGGTTATGGCCCTACGCCGTCATGTTGCACGCCGCCGTGCAAATCAGTTGGCGGCGCAGCGCCCATGCGCTTGACACCCAGGTGCCCCGGTGAGTGGTGGGGCGCGCTTCTAAAATGGCGCGCATGACCACGCCCACCACACCCTCTTATTACGAGCGCCACATTTTCTTCTGCACCAACCAACGCGACGGGGGGCAAGCGTGTTGTGCCACCCACGCCGCTCAGGCAGCGTTTGAACATTGCAAAGCCCAAGCCAAGGCGAACGGTCTGCTGGGGCCGGGCAAGGTTCGCGTCAACAAGGCCGGTTGCTTGGACCGCTGTGCGGGTGGCCCCATCGCCGTCGTGTACCCGGAGGCGGTCTGGTACACCTACGTGGACTTGCAGGACATCGATGACATCGTGACCGAGCACCTCGTCAAAGGCCAGGTGGTCGAACGGTTGTTGACGCCCCCTGATGTGGGGCGTTGATTTTCAAAGAAAATTGGCCTCCAGCGCTCTATTGATAATCGTTTTTAGCTATTGATTATGAATTCGCAAACCCTGCACACCCAAATCGAGGGGTCGGCCGGCGTGATTGAGCTGGCGGTCGACGAGCCCACCCAGGTGGCGCAGGGCGTGGCCGTGGTGGCGCACCCGCACCCCTTGTTTGGCGGCAGTCTGAGCAACAAGGTGGTGCAAACCCTGGCCAGGGCCTTTGTGCAGGCCGGTTGGCGCACGGTGCGCTTCAACTTTCGGGGTGTGGGCCGCAGTGAGGGTGAGCACGACCATGGCCGTGGCGAGCTGGACGACCTGCTGGCCGTGGTGCAGGCCCAGGCCGCGTCTGGTCCGCTGTGCTTGGCCGGATTTTCTTTTGGCGCCTTTGTCACCAGCCACGCCGTGGCCCAGCTGCAGGCCCAGCGGGACATTGCCAAGGTGGTGCTGGTGGGCACGGCGGCCAGCCGGTTTCAGGTGGCTCCCGTGGCGCCGGAACTCCATGACCGCACGCTGGTCATTCATGGGGAGGTGGACGATACCGTGTCCCTGGTCTCGGTGATGGACTGGGCCAGGCCGCAGCACCTGCCGGTGACGGTGGTGCCTGGGGTGGCGCACTTTTTCCACGGACAGCTGCCCTTGCTCAAAGACCTGACGCTGCGCCACCTCCGCACCTGAGCCTGTGGTGCGCGCTGGCGTGCGCCTTCCCCTGCGGGCCGGTGGTTGGTTCGCGCTGTTTTGTTGATTGTTTGTTTTGAAAGTTTTGCATTGAAAACCACTGTTACCCACTGGTCTGCCTGGTCCCGTTTGGCCGCCTCTCTGTCTTTGTCGTCCATTTGCCTCAGCGTCAGCGCCCAGGCCTTGCAGCCGCCCGAAATTGCAGGGCGTGCCTACCTGCTGTACGACGTGACGGCGGCGCAGGTTCTCGCCGCCAAGGACCCTGACATGGCTGTTGAACCGGCGTCATTGACCAAGCTCATGACGGCCTACTTGGTGTTCGATGCCTTGCGCGCCAAAAAGCTGAGCCTGGGTCAGGCGTTGCCGGTGAGCGAGCGCGCCTGGAAAATGCCGGGCTCGCGCATGTTCATTGACCCCAAAATGCAGGTGCCTGTGGAAGATTTGCTCAAGGGCATGATCGTGCAATCCGGCAACGATGCCACCGTGGCCTTGGCCGAGGGGGTGGGTGGAACGGTGGAGCGGTTTGTTGAAATGATGAATCAGCAGGCCAAGGCCTTGGGCATGAACAACACCCAGTTCAAAAACCCGGAAGGCCTGACCGAGCCCGGCCACACCACCACTGCCCGCGACTTGGCCACCCTGGCCACGCGGCTGATGAAGGAGTTTCCCGATTTTGTGCCTTACTACGCCATTCAGCGCTACCGGTACCCGGGTACCCCCAAGTCCAACGACACCAACCGCAACACCTTGCTGTTTCGCGACCCCTCGGTGGATGGGCTGAAAACTGGGCACACCAACGCGGCGGGCTATTGCCTCGTGGCTACCGCACGCCGGCAGGTGGCAGGCTTGGGTGACGGGCAGGCGGGGCAACGTCGTCTGGTCAGCGTGTTGCTGGGTGCCAGCAGTGAAAACATGCGTGCCAATGAGAGCCAGAAGCTCCTCAACTGGGGTTATACCGCCTATGAATCCGTCCGTTTGGTGCAAGCTGGCCAGCCCGTGGTCGAGTTGCCCGTCTGGAAGGGCAAGCAGTCCAAGGTCAAATTGGGTTTGCCCGATGGGGTCGTGGTGTCTGTCCCGGCGGGCAGTGCTGGGCAGCTCAAAACCGATGTGTCTCGCCCCGAGCCGCTGGTTGCGCCCTTCCAGCAAGGACAACCCCTGGGTGTGCTGAAGGTGTCCCGCCCCGACGGCTCGCTGGTGGCCGAGGTGCCATTGCAGGTGCTGGAAACGGTGGACGAAGCGGGTGTGCTGGGTCGAGCCTGGGACGCCATCCGTTTGTGGATCAAGTGAGTGAATGGAGCTGCACCGGCGCAACGCTTGCTCACGGCTGCAGCACGTGTTACATTCGAGGGCTTTTCGGAATTTTCCGAAGGGCTTTCTTTTTGCTAATTTAAACGTTTAGGGACGTTTCATGCCAACCATCAATCAACTCATTCGTCACGGGCGGGAGGTCGAAAAGATCAAATCCAAGAGCCCCGCGATGGAAAACTGCCCCCAGCGCCGCGGCGTGTGCACCCGTGTGTACACCACGACGCCTAAAAAGCCTAACTCCGCTTTGCGTAAGGTTGCCAAAGTGCGCCTGACCAACGGTTTTGAGGTCATTTCCTACATCGGCGGTGAAGGCCACAACCTGCAAGAGCACTCTGTGGTGCTGGTGCGCGGTGGCCGTGTCAAGGATTTGCCCGGTGTGCGTTACCACATCGTTCGCGGTTCTTTGGACCTGCAAGGCGTGAAAGACCGCAAGCAGTCCCGCTCCAAGTACGGTGCCAAGCGTCCCAAAGCCAAGTAAGGCGGTTGGATCGCTGTCAAACCAGACATCAATCGGTGTTTGAACTGGCCGGCAAGCCGGTGTCAAACGTAGTGACCATCAAGTGCGCTGTATCAGCTGCACGGGGTCGAGTAAGTGAGAGTCCCGCAAATCGGGTTGGATTCTCGCGGTGCCTGAGAAGGCGCCAACTGAAGCAACAGAGGTAAAAAAATGCCACGTCGTCGCGAAGTCCCTAAACGTGAAATCCTGCCGGATCCCAAGTTCGGCAATGTCGAGCTGTCCAAGTTCATGAACGTGATCATGGAAGGCGGCAAAAAAGCAGTCGCCGAGCGCATCATTTATGGCGCACTCGAGCAAATCGAGAAAAAAACCGGTAAAGACCCGGTTGAGGCGTTCAGCATCGCCATCAACAACGTCAAGCCCATGGTCGAGGTGAAGTCTCGTCGCGTGGGCGGCGCCAACTACCAGGTGCCTGTTGAAGTGCGTCCTGTCCGTCGCTTGGCCCTGTCCATGCGTTGGATCAAGGAAGCTGCTCGCAAGCGTGGCGAAAAGTCCATGTCCTTGCGCTTGGCCAACGAACTGATCGAGGCCACCGAAGGCCGTGGCGGCGCCATGAAGAAGCGTGACGAAGTTCACCGCATGGCCGAGGCCAACAAGGCGTTCAGCCACTTCCGCTTCTGATTCACGCTGGTTTCACGAAAACCAGCCAAATTGTCAGAGGCGAGCCCGCAACCCCGTTCATTGGGGTAGCGGGCTTTAGTACATCATTCACGGAGAATTTTCATGGCACGCACCACGCCCCTTGAGCGTTACCGCAACATCGGTATTTCGGCACACATTGATGCCGGCAAAACCACCACCACAGAACGCATTCTGTTTTACACCGGCGTGAACCACAAAATTGGTGAAGTGCACGACGGCGCCGCCACCATGGACTGGATGGAGCAAGAGCAAGAGCGTGGCATCACCATCACCTCCGCTGCCACCACCTGTTTCTGGAAGGGCATGGAGCGCAACTACGAAGAGCACCGCTTCAACATCATTGACACCCCCGGACACGTGGACTTCACCATTGAAGTCGAGCGCTCCATGCGCGTGCTGGACGGCGCTTGCATGGTCTATTGCGCGGTGGGTGGTGTTCAACCCCAGTCGGAAACCGTTTGGCGCCAAGCCAACAAATACAAAGTGCCACGTCTGGCATTTGTGAACAAGATGGACCGCACCGGCGCCAACTTCTTCAAGGTCTATGACCAGATGAAACTGCGTCTGAAGGCCAACCCCGTGGCCATCGTCATCCCCATCGGCGCTGAAGAAAACTTCAAAGGCGTGGTTGACCTGATCAAAATGAAGGCCATCATCTGGGATGAGGCTTCACAGGGTATGAAGTTTGACTACCTGGACATCCCCGCAGAGCTGCAGGCCCAGGCAGAAGAGTGGCGCGAAAAGTTGGTCGAGGCAGCTGCCGAGTCCAATGAAGAGCTGATGAACAAGTACCTGGAAGAGGGTGAGCTGACCGAAGACGAGATCAAGGCCGGCATCCGCGCCCGCACACTCGCCACCGAAATTCAGCCCATGCTGTGCGGCACTGCGTTCAAAAACAAGGGCGTGCAGCGCATGCTCGACGCCGTGATCGACTTCCTGCCTTCGCCTGTGGACATTCCACCAGTGGGTGGCACAGACGAAGACGAAGCGCCTGTTGCCCGCGAAGCCACAGACACCGAAAAGCTGTCGGCACTGGCATTCAAACTGATGACCGACCCCTATGTGGGTCAGTTGACATTTGTGCGCGTGTACTCCGGCGTGCTGAAGAAGGGTGACTCCGTCTTCAACCCTGTCAAGGGCAAGAAAGAGCGCATTGGTCGTATCGTCCAGATGCACGCCAACAACCGTCAGGAAGTGGAAGAGATTCGCGCAGGCGACATCGCTGCCTGCGTGGGCTTGAAGGACGTCACCACCGGCGAAACCCTGTGTGATCCAGACGCCATCATCATGCTGGAGCGCATGGTGTTCCCTGAGCCCGTGATTGCACAGGCTGTTGAGCCCAAGACCAAGGCCGACCAGGAAAAAATGGGCATTGCCTTGCAGCGCCTGGCAGCAGAGGACCCTTCCTTCCGCGTCAAGACAGACGAAGAATCCGGCCAGACCATCATTGCCGGTATGGGCGAACTGCACCTGGAAATCATTGTTGACCGCATGAAGCGCGAATTTGGCGTGGAAGCCAACGTCGGCAAACCACAGGTGGCCTACCGCGAAACCATCCGCAAGACCGTGGAAGACAGCGAAGGCAAGTTCGTGCGTCAGTCCGGTGGTAAAGGTCAGTACGGCCACGTGGTGTTCAAGATCGAACCCAACGAGGCTGGCAAGGGCTTCGAGTTCGTCGACGCCATCAAGGGCGGTGTGGTGCCTCGCGAATACATCCCTGCGGTGGAAAAGGGCGTGATTGAAGCCCTGAACACCGGCGTGTTGGCGGGATACCCCGTGGTTGACGTCAAGGTCACGCTGCATTTCGGCTCCTACCACGACGTGGACTCGTCAGAAATGGCGTTCAAGATGGCCGCCATCCTGGGCTTCAAGGAAGGCTGCCGCAAAGCCAGTCCCGTGATTCTGGAGCCCATGATGGCCGTGGAAGTGGAAACACCCGAAGACTATGCCGGCAACGTGATGGGCGATTTGTCCTCACGCCGCGGCATGGTGCAGGGCATGGACGACATGGTCGGTGGCGGCAAGGCCATCAAGGCCGAGGTCCCGCTGTCTGAAATGTTCGGCTACTCGACCACGTTGCGCTCCATGTCCCAAGGTCGCGCCACCTACACCATGGAATTCAAGCACTACAGCGAAGCCCCTCGCAATGTGGCTGAAGCCATCGTGTCTGCTCGCGCCAAATAAGTCACCCTGTCTGCGACCACGTGCCCCCGGGTTTGCCGTGCCCGGGGAATCAGCAACGAGGTGCAGACGTAAAACCAATGCACGGCAGATGCTCTTTTTTGGAGAAATGAAAAATGGGAAAAGAAAAATTCACGCGTACCAAGCCCCACGTCAACGTTGGCACGA
>CAYNGJ010000033.1:0-24885 GCA_964396895.1 uncultured Hydrogenophaga sp.
CGCCGCTGCGGCTGGTTGCCAACGCCGCTTTTTGAATATTTCAGGGCCGACTACAAAGCGCAGATTCCCGATGTGTTTCAGTACAACGAGGTGCTGGTGGTGTCGGATGGCACGGAGGCGCGAATGGGCAGCCTGTCGGCCAACGCCGAGCGCTTTCAGCAGTGGCGCACCATAGACGGCACCACGCTGGACCCATTGGGCGAGTTCCACGAGCTGCAAACCCTGGTGCGCGGCGTGCTGACCCCGGCCATGCTGCTGGACTACCTGCGCACCTTTGTGCTGTTTGAAGACGACGGCACGCTGGTCAAAAAAATTGCGGGCTACCACCAGTTCCACGCGGTGCGTTCTGCCATAGGCCATGTGGTGGCCGCCTCCCGCCCCGACGGCGATGCCAAGGTGCGTGGCAAAGGCGGCGTGGTGTGGCACACCCAGGGCAGCGGCAAAAGCATCACCATGACCTGCTTTGCCGCACGGGTGATGCAAGAGCCCGCCATGGCCAACCCCACCATCGTCGTCATCACCGACCGCAACGACCTGGACGGCCAGCTCTTTGGTGTGTTCAGCCTGGCGCAAGACCTGCTGCGCGAGCAGCCCGTGCAAGCCACCACCCGGCAAGCGCTGCGGGCGCTGCTGAGCAACCGGCCATCGGGCGGCATTGTGTTTGCCACCATCCAGAAGTTCATGCCGGGGGAAGACGAAGACCTGTTCCCGGTGCTGTCAGACCGGCACAACATCGTCGTCATTGCCGACGAAGCCCACCGCACGCAATACGGCTTTGAGGCCAAGCTGAAGGTGCGCGGCCAAAAATATGAACAAAAACAGCCTTTAGCGCTTACCCAGCAAGCACAAGCAGCTGCGAAATCAACAGTCACCGGCAGCGGCCACCGCGCCGCCTTGCCTGCCGAATTTGCCCCGCCTGCCTACCACGTTACCCCTTCCGCCGCCCCCATCACCACCTCCATCGCCACCTCCTCCAACACCACCCACAGCACCCACAGCACCCATTTGGCCGCGTACATGCCCGGTTACGCCCAGCACCTGCGCGATGCCTTGCCCCACGCCACCTTTGTGGCCTTCACCGGCACACCGGTCAGCAGCACCGACCGCGACACCCGCGCCGTGTTTGGCGACTACATCCATGTGTATGACATGCAGCAGGCCAAGGAGGACGGAGCCACGGTCGCCATCTATTACGAAAGCCGCCTGGCCAAGTTGCGCCTGAACACCGACGAGCTGCCGCTGATAGACGATGAGGTGGACGAGCTGGCTGAGGACGAAGAAGAAAGCACCCAGTCCCAACTCAAAAGCCGCTGGGCCGCGCTGGAAAAGGTGGTGGGTGCCCAGCCCAGGGTGGACAGCGTGGCCGCCGACCTGGTGGCCCACTTTGAAGAGCGCAACAAGGCCCAGGATGGCAAAGCCATGGTGGTGACCATGAGCCGAGACATTTGCGTCCACCTCTACAACGCTATTCAGCAACTGCGCCCCGACTGGCACAGCGACGACCCGGAGCAAGGGGCCATCAAAGTCATCATGACCGGCAGCGCCAGCGACAAAGCCTTGCTGCGGCCCCACATTTACAGTAGCCAAACCAAGAAGCGGCTGGAAAAGCGCTTCAAAGACCCTGCTGACCCGCTGCGGCTGGTCATCGTGCGCGATATGTGGCTCACCGGCTTTGATGCCCCCTGCGTACACACCATGTACGTGGACAAGCCCATGAAGGGCCACAACCTGATGCAAGCCATTGCCCGCGTGAACCGGGTGTTCAAAGACAAGCAAGGCGGCCTGGTGGTGGACTACATCGGCATTGGCAACGAGCTCAAAGCCGCCATGAAGGAATACACGGCCAGCAAAGGCCGGGGCAAGCCCACGGCAGATGCCCACGAAGCCCTGAGCCTGATGCTGGAAAAGCTGGACGTGCTGAGCGCCATGCTGCACGGGTTTGACTGGTCAGGCTTCAAGACCGGGGGCCACAGCACCCTGGCCGGTGCCGCCAACCATGTGCTGGGCTTGCCCTCATCAACAGCGTCAACCAGCAAAGACCCACACGGCAAACCCGTGCGCGATGGCAAAAAGCGCTTTGCCGATGCCGCCCTGGCCTTGGGCAAAGCCTTCAGCCTGTGCTGCACGCTGGACGAAGCCAAAGCCCTGCGCGACCAGGTGGCCTTCATGCAGGCGGTGAAGGTCATACTCACCAAGCGCGACATCACCCAGCAAAAAAAGACCGACGAGCAGCGCGAAGCGGCCATTCGGCAAATCATCAACGGCGCGGTGGTGAGTGATGCGGTGGTGGACATTTTTGATGCCGTGGGCCTGGAGAAGCCCAACATTGGCCTGCTGGACGAAGGCTTTTTGGCCCAGGTGCGCAACCTGCCCGAGCGCAACCTGGCGGTCGAGCTGCTGGAGCGGCTGCTGGAGGGCGAAATCAAAAGCAAGTTCGCCACCAATGTGGTGCAAACCAAAAGGTTCTCTGACCTGCTGAGCAACGTCATCACCCGGTACCAAAACCGCAGCATTGAAACCGCCCAGGTGATGGAAGAACTGGTGGGGATGGCAAAGAAGTTCAGGGAGGCCGCCAACCGGGGCACCGAGCTGGGCCTGAGCGACGACGAGGTGAAGTTTTACGATGCGCTGGCCAACAACGAATCAGCCGTCAAAGAGCTGGCCGACGACACTCTGAAGAAGATTGCCCACGAGCTGACTGAGAACCTGCGCAAAAACATCACGGTGGACTGGGCGCAGCGCGAGAGCGTGCGGGCCACGCTGCGGCTGATGGTCAAGCGCATCTTGCGCAAATACAAGTACCCGCCTGATTTGCAGGATGCGGCGGTGGAGCTGGTGTTGCAGCAGGCGGAGGTGATTGGGGAGGGGTGGTCCGCATGGACTACCATGCCGCCCCGATGAGGCGGTGGAGTCGGCTGTGCGGGCACAGGCAGCAAAAAAGCCAAAGACACCGTTTAAGCCATAGCTTAAAACCCATACCAGACGTGCGATAGAAGCACTTTTTATTCAAAATACCATGTCCCTCCACCAACTCACCCTCTCTTTGCAGTTCGCCAGCCTGGCCGATGCCACCACCCACCGCGCCGCGCTGCCGCGCCACAAGGTGATTCGCTGGGTGCGCCACGCGCTGGACATGGACGCCGAAATGGCCGTCCGCATCGTGGATGCTGAAGAAGGTCAGCAACTCAACCGTGATTACCGCCAGAAGGACTACGCCACCAACGTGCTCACCTTCGACTACTGCACTGGTCCGGTCATGATGGCCGACTTGGTGCTGTGCGCCCCGGTGGTGGCCCGCGAAGCCGCCGAGCAAGGCAAAACCCTGGCCGACCACTACGCCCACTTGCTGGTGCACGGCACCCTGCACGCCCAGGGCTGGGACCACGAAACCAGCGAGGCCGACGCCCAGGCCATGGAGGCCCGCGAAACCGAGATCCTGGCCGGGCTGGGCGTGGCCAACCCCTACGCCGGCTGAGCGCACCTTCATGCGGCCTTAAACGTGGGTTTGCAGAATGGCCTCACCGCAGACCAAACCACACCCGTCGGTGTGGCTGTGGGGTTGACCCAACACCTTAGGAGCCTTCATGAAAAACACCGCCACCGCCCTGTTCATTGCACTGGGCCTGTTCACCGCAGCCGCCGCCCAGGCCGCCACGCCCCTGTTGCCATCGGCCACCCAGTCGGTGTCCGTGTCGGCGGCCACCAAGGCCAAAGTCAAGCCTGCCAAGCGCGCCAAGAAGGCCAACAAGGCCAAAAAGGTCAAGCCCGCCGCCATGTGATGGCGTGTTGCCCTCCTGTGACAACGGTGGCCTGGGCCACCGTTTTTGCTTTCAGCCCCGGCTTTCTTTCACACTCATCCCCCATGAAACTGCTGCTCACCGAAGACGACCCCCAGATTGGCGAAGGCCTGGTGCTGGGCCTGAGCGACTGCGGCTTTCAGGTGGACTGGGTGCAACGCGGGGCCCAGGCACTGGCCGCTCTGCGCCACACCGCCTACGACCTGTGGGTGCTGGACCTGGGCCTGCCCGACATGGACGGGCTGGACCTGCTCCAGCAGAGCAACGTCCTGCCACAGCGCCCCGCCACGCTGATCCTCTCGGCCCGCCACGTCACGACCGACCGCGTCAAGGGGCTGAACCTGGGCGCTGACGACTACCTGGTCAAACCCTTCGATTTCGACGAGCTGCTGGCCCGCCTGCACGCCTTGCACAGACGTGCTCAAGGTCGCCGCGACCCTTCGCTGACGCTGGGCACCCTGGTCATTGACCCGCTGCGCCGTGACGTGCGCCTGGCGGACCAACCCCTGGCCCTGTCGCCGCGCGAGTTCGACATCCTGCTGGCCCTGGCCGAACAGCCGGGCGTGGTGCGCTCGGCCGAGTGGCTGGAAACCCGGCTGTACCGCTGGGGCAACGAGGTGGCCAGCAACGCCGTGCAGGTGCACCTGCACCACCTGCGCCGAAAACTGGGTGAGGGCTGGGTGCACAACGTGCGCGGTATCGGCTACAAGCTGACGCCCCCGCACGCCCCGGCATGAAACTGGCCACCCTCTCGCTGCGCGCCCGCCTCATGCGGGTGCAATGGCTGGCGCTGCTGGTGACCGGCGCGCTGTGCGGGGTGGTGTCGTTTGTGCTGACGTGGCAGGCCGTCAACGAACAGCGTGACCACACGCTGGAGCAGGTGGCCCAGTCCGTCATCCGCCATGGACTGGAATCGGAAGACTCCAACGAACCCGACCCGCCCGACAAAGGCCAGTTCACCAGCCAGATCTGGGCCGAAGACGGCACCCTGGCCTACCCAACCGACGCGGCGGATGGCGAGGACGGCCCCCCCCGCCAGCAACCGGGCTGGCACCGGGTGGAGTGGCAGGGGCACACCTGGCACGTCTTCACCGTGGTGCAGGACGGCCTGACCATCCAGGTCTCGCAACCCAACCAGTCCCGCAGCCAAGCGTTCTGGCAAATTGCCCCTGCCCTGGCCGCCGCACTGGTGACCGTCACGCTGGGGCTGTACGCGCTGCTGCACCTGGCGGCCAACTGGTCGCTGAGGCCGGTGTCCGAGCTGCGCGAACAGCTCGCCCACAACGACCCTCTCCAGCCCCACCACCCACTCACCCAACGCCCCTGGCCAGAAGACCTGCTGCCCCTGGTGAACACCTTGCACACGTTGTTCTCCCGCCTGGGTGAAGCCCGTTTGGCCCAACAACACCTGGTGGCGCGGGCGGCGCACGAATTCCGCACACCGCTGGCGGCGCTCAAAATCCACGCCCAGTTGCTGGGCCGCTCCACCGACACCGACCACAACCAACGGCACCGCACCCATGTGCTGCACGCCATCGACCGCATGACCCGTCTGGTGGACCAGTTGCTCAAACTGGCCGAATACGACGCCATGCCCGAGGCCCCACCCACCCAGCGGTTTGACGTGGCCAACTGGCTGGCCCCCTCGGTGCAGGTGTGGCAGACACTGGCCAGCGCCCACGGCACACACCTGCAGCTGGACCTGCCACCGGTCGCACAACTGACGGGAGACCCCCAGGCGCTCAAGGCCATGCTGGACAACGTCGTGCACAACGCCGTGAGCCACAGCGGCTCCACCCAGCCCATCCGCGTGGCATTGAGCACCGACGACCAGGGCGCCACGTGGTGCATTGCCGACCACGGTCAAGGCATTGCGCCCGCCCTGCGCCAACAACTGGGCCAAGGCTTCGTCAGCCTGCCGGGCACCCATTCCGAGGGCAGCGGTCTGGGACTGGCCATTGCCTGCAAGGTGGCGGCGCTGCACGGCGGCGAGCTCAGCCTGCACGACACGCCCGGCGGTGGCCTGACGGTGCGCATCCGCCTGTCGTTTCCCCCAATGGTCTGACGGCAACGGGTGTCGCCCAATGGGTGCTGGCGCGCCGCTGGCACCCGGCTTGCTAGAGTGCGGTTGTCGCGCACGCCATCCACCCCCACAGGCCCACCATGACCCTACCCCCGCCAGCTTTGCCACCCACGCTTCAGCACTGGCTGGGTGACATGGACGTGTGGTTGCTCGGCGAGGGCCGCCACCGCCGCCCCTGGCACAAGCTGGGCGCACACCCTCAGGCGGCCGACGGCGCACCAGGCACCGTGTTTGCGGTGTGGGCGCCCAATGCGCGGGCGGTGTCGGTGCTGGGCGACTTCAACGGCTGGAATGAACAGGCCCACCCCCTGCAGCTGCAAACCCAATGCGGCGTGTGGCTGGGCTGGGTGCCCCATGTCGGCCCCGGCAGCCTCTACAAGTTTGCCGTGCTCGGTGCCGATGGCCAGGTGGTGCTCAAGGCCGACCCCATGGCCCGCGACACCGAGGGCGCACCGGGCCATGCCTCGCGCGTGGCCCCGGCCCTGACGGCGCCCCTGACCCGCCCAGGCGGCGCCACCGCGCCCCGGCCACACGGGGCGCAGGGTGGTCGGCCCATGGCCATTTACGAGGCGCATGTGGGCTCGTGGCGCCGCCCTGGCGGCCCGCACACCCTGCCGCACTGGGACGATCTGGCCCGCGACCTGGTGCCCTACGTGGCCGACATGGGCTTCACCCACCTGGAGCTGCTGCCCGTCAACGAGCACCCCTTCTACGGCTCGTGGGGCTACCAGCCCACGGGCCTCTACACCCCCAGCGCCCGCTACGGCTCGCCACAGGCCTTTGCCCGCTTTGTGGACACCGTGCACCAAGCAGGCCTGAAGCTGCTGCTGGACTGGGTGCCCGCCCACTTTCCCACCGATGCCCACGCACTGGCCCGCTTCGACGGCACCGCCTTGTACGAGCACAGCGACCCGCGCGAAGGCTTCCACCGCGACTGGCACACCCTGATCTACAACTTTGGCCGCCACGAGGTGCGCAGTTTTCTGGTGGGCAATGCCCTGTACTGGATAGAGCAGTACGGCGTCGATGGCCTGCGGGTGGACGCCGTGGCCTCCATGCTCTACCGCGACTACAGCCGCCCGCCGGGCGAATGGGTGCCCAACCGCGACGGCGGGCGCGAGAACTACGAGGCCATCGCTTTTGTGCGCGAGTTGCACGACACCCTGCACGCCGAGGTCCCGCAGGCCGTGACGGTGGCCGAAGAGTCCACCGCCTTCCCCCGCGTGACCGGCGGCGAACGCGACGGCGGCCTGGGCTTTGACCACAAATGGAACCTGGGCTGGATGCACGACACCCTGGCCTACCTCGCGCTGGACCCCGTGCACCGGCGCTGGCACCACGACAAGCTCACCTTCGCGCTGGTGTACGCACACAGCGAAGACTATGTGCTGCCCCTCTCGCACGACGAGGTGGTGCACGGCAAGGGCTCGCTGCTCAACAAACTCTGGGGCGACCGCTGGCAGCAACTGGCCCAGCTGCGGGCGCTGTACGCCTGGATGTACGGCCACCCAGGCAAAAAGCTGCTGTTCATGGGAGGGGAGCTGGCCACCCCCACCGAGTGGAACCACGACACCGAACTCGACTGGGGCCTGCTGCACCAGCCCGACCACGCCGGCGTGCAGCGGCTGGTGCGCGACCTCAACCACCGCTACAGCCAGTGCCCCGCCCTGTACGAGCGCGACACCGCACCCGACGGTTTCGCTTGGCTGGTCGTGGACGATGCCGAACACTCCGTGCTGGCCTTTGCCCGCCTGGGCCACCGCCCGCAAGACACCGTGGTGGTGGTGGCCAACTTCACCCCCGTGGTGCGCCACGGCTACCGCGTGGGTCTGCCCGACGTTGCCACCCACGGCCTGTGGCACGAGGTGCTGAACACCGACTCCGCGCACTACGGCGGCAGCAACTGGGGCAACCACGGCCATGTCCAGGCCGAGCCGGTGGCGATGCACGGGCACGCCCACTCGGCCGCGCTCACACTGCCCCCATTGGCTGTGGTGTGGTTGCAACCCAGCACCGCCGAATGATTTTTATATAAAAATGGCTTCTACGGCAATACTGCATTCACTTTACAGCTCTTGTTTTCACCAATGAACAGGCTGCCCACCGTCCCCCCCCAAGGCAGTGCCTGGCCGCTGGGCGCCAGCTTGGCCCAAGGCTCAGGGCCCCTGGCGCAGCGCCAAGGCGTGAACTTTGCCGTGCACTCGCGCCACGCCACCGGGGTGGACGTGTGGCTGCACGGTGCCAGCGCCCCCTGGCCGCTGCAGGCGGCAGGCAACGGCATCTGGACGGCGTTTGTCCCCGACGTGGGGGCAGGCCAGGCCTATACCCTGCGCGCGCACGGGCCATGGGCGCCCCACCTGGGCCACCGCTTCCACAGCGCCCAACCCCTCATCGACCCCTGGGGCCTGGCACTGGTGGGCAACCCCCACCCCCAGGCGCTGCCCACACCCGCCGAGCCCAAGGCGGGGTTCACGCCGCCCCCCTTCCCCCAGTGCCTGGTGGTGGACCGCCAAGCCGAGCTGGCCGCCGGCGCCGCCCTCAGCCCCCGCCCCGCCGTGGCCGACGACCGCGTGGTGCTGTACGAGGTGCACGTCAAATCCCTCACCCGACTGCACCCCGCCCTGCCCCCCGACCTGCGAGGCAGCTACGCCGGGCTGGCCCACCCCGCGGTGCTGGGCCAGCTGCAACAACTCGGCGTGACCACGCTGTGCCTGCTGCCCGTGCACCAGCACCTCACCGAACGCCATCTGCTGGAGCGCGGCCTGCGCAACCACTGGGGCTACAACCCGCTGCAGGTGTTTGTGCCCGAGCCCGCCTACGCCGCGTGCACCGGAGGCCAGCCGCCCCACACCCCCGCCCAGGCCCAGGCCGTGCGCGACGAGTTCCGCCAACTGGTGGATGCCGCCCACCGCCACGGCCTGCAGGTGGTGCTTGACGTGGTGTTCAACCACACCGCCGAGGGAGACCTCAGCGGCCCCGTGCTCAGCTGGCGCGGCCTGGACCACGCCAGCTGGTACGCCCTGGGCGACGGGGGCCAACCCCTCAACTTCAGCGGCTGCGGCAACACCGTGCACCTGGGTGACCCGCTGGCCGTGCGCTGGGTCATGGACAGCCTTCGCTGGTGGGTGCAGGCCTACGGGGTGGACGGGTTCCGCTTCGACCTCGCACCCGCCCTGGGCCGCCAAGCCAGCCAGGGCCACCGCTTCAACCCCCACACACCACTGCTCACGGCCATGGCGCAAGACCCGGTGCTCGCGGGCGTGCACCTCATCGCCGAGCCGTGGGACCTGGGGCCAGACGGCTACCACCTGGGTCGTTTTCCGGCCGGCTGGCTGGAGTGGAACGACCGCTTCCGCGACACCGTGCGCGCCTTCTGGCTGGGCCACCCGTGCACCCCCGGCGAATTGGCGCGCCGCCTGTTCGGCTCCAGCGACCTGTTCCAACACCATGGCCGCAGACCCCAGGCCAGCGTCAACCTCGTCACCGCCCACGACGGCTTCACCTTGGCCGACCTCACCGCCTACACCCACAAACACAACGAGGCCAACGGCGAGCACAACCGTGACGGCCACAGCCACAACCTCTCGGCCAACGCCGGGGTCGAAGGGCCCAGCGCCGACCCCGGTGTGCAGGCCCGCCGCCAGGGCTGGCAACGCGCCCTGCTGGCCACCCTGTTCTGTGCCCAGGGCACGCCACAGCTGCTGGCGGGGGACGAAATGGGCCACAGCCAGCAAGGCAACAACAACGCTTACTGCCAGGACAACCCCACCACCTGGCTGGACTGGGCCGGGACCGACACTGGGTTGACCCGTTTCGTGGCCGGGCTGGCCACCCTGCGCCGCACCTACCCCGGTCTGCGCAGCCACCTCTGGTTCACCGGCCAAACGGCCCCCGGCCACCGGGCACCACCCGGTTTCGAGTCACACCGCCCCCTGTGCGCCCAAGTCCAAGGCCGCGAAGACTGCCACCGAAGTTGCCCCCACCCCTGCGCCTGGGCCCAGGGCGACAGCGACCCCGACGTGACCTGGCGCGGCCTCGACGGCGCCCCCATGACGCCCGAACGCTGGAACAACCCCCAGCTGCGCAGCTTGGCCTGTGTGCTGGTGGTGGGCGAAAACCACCACCCCCCCACGGAACGCCTGTTACTGGCCCTGCACGCCAGCGAACACGCCCAAACCTTGGCGCTGCCCCCCGGCCTGTGGCTGCCCGTGCTCGACAGCGCACAGGGTCTGGCCCCGGGGTGTCCCTCCGGCACCACCCCCGCAGCCGCCATCAGCGGTCAGCTGTACCTGAGCGACCCCACCGTGTGTCTGCTGGTGCAAAGCCTCTGCCCTCCGGTGCGCGTGCCCCTCCACGCGCGCCCCTCCGACCCACCCGACCGCGCCACCGCCCACACCCCGTGAACGCCAGCCGCCACCCCCTGTTGTCGCGCCGCACCAGCGGCGTGCTGCTGCACCCCACCAGCCTGCCCGGCCCCCACGGCTCGGGCGACCTCGGCCCCTCGGCGCGCCACTTCGTGGACTGGCTGGCCGCCGCCGGGCAGACACTCTGGCAAATCCTGCCACTGCACCCCGTGGGCGCCGGCCATTCGCCCTACCAAAGTCCCTCTGCCTTTGCCGGTAATCCCCTGCTGGTGGACCTGGACGATCTGGTGCGCGAAGGGTGGCTGCCCTGGCAACCACCCAAGGGCTTTGACACCCAGCACTGCGAGTTCGAGCGCGTCATTCCCCACCGCATGGCCGCGTTGCGCCAGGCCTGGCGCGGGTTTGACGAGCGCGCCAACGAGGCCGACCGCGCCAGCCTGGACGCCTTTTGCGCCAGCCAGGCCCATTGGTTGGACGACCACACGCTGTTCATGGTGCTGGACCACACCCATGGCGGCCCCTGGACCCAATGGCCCCACGCCCTGGCCCGACGCGACCCCCAGGCCCTGGCCGAGTGCCGCGCCCAGGCCAGCGCCGAGTTGGGGTTCTGGGCGTTTGTGCAGTGGCGTTTCTGGACCCAGTGGCAGCGCCTGCGCCAGTACGCCCACCAGCGCGGCGTGCACCTGGTGGGCGACGTGCCCATCTTCGTGGCCCACCACAGCGCCGACGTGTGGGCCAACGCGGGCCAGTACCTGCTGGACCCCCAGGGCGAGCCCCAGGTGGTGGCTGGCGTGCCCCCCGACTACTTCAGCGCCACCGGTCAGCGCTGGGGCAACCCGCTGTTCAACTGGGCGGCCATGGCCCAGGACGGGTATCGGTGGTGGAAACAACGCTTGGGCCACCTGTTGCAGCTGGTGGACCTGGTGCGGTTGGACCACTTCAGGGGCTTCGATGCCTACTGGGCCATTCCCGCCCACGAGCCCACCGCCCTGACGGGCGAGTGGCGCCCGGGGCCCGGCATGGCCTTGTTCGACGCCCTCACCGCCGAGCTGGGCCCACTGCCCATCATTGCCGAAGACCTGGGCCACATCACCGACGGTGTGCGCCAGCTGCTGCACGACTGTGGTCTGCCTGGCATGCGGGTGCTGCAGTTTGCCTTTGGCGGCACCGCGGACAACCCCTACCTGCCGCACAACCACACCCCGGCGTCGGTGGTGTACACCGGCACCCACGACAACGACACCACCGTGGGCTGGTGGCACAGCGCAGCGCCCACCCAGCAGCGCGCCGTGCGCGACTACCTGGGTCCGGTGCAAGGCGACAGCGTGCACTGGACGCTGATGCGCATGGCCTCCCAATCGGTGGCGCGCACCTGCATCGCCCCGTTTCAGGACGTGCTGGGCCTGGACGGGCGCCACCGCATGAACACCCCTGGCCTGGCCACCGGCTGCTGGACCTGGCGCTTCGAGTGGAGCGCCGTGGGCCACGAGCCCGCCGAACGCCTGCGGGCCATGGCCAGCGCCCACGGACGCCTGTCACATCCCCCTGCAAGGAGCACCCCATGAACACCCCCACCCCACAAACCCTGGCCAAACGCACCGTGGCCCTGGTGCTGGCCGGCGGCAGAGGTTCGCGCCTGGCCGCGCTGACCGACCGGCGCACCAAACCGGCGGTGTACTTCGGGGGCAAGTTCCGCATCATCGACTTCGCGCTCTCCAACTGCCTGAACTCGGGCGTGCGCCGCATCGGTGTGCTCACCCAGTACAAGTCGCACAGCCTGCTGCGCCACCTGCAGCGCGGCTGGAGTTTTCTGCGCAACGAATTCAACGAGTTCATCGACCTGCTGCCCGCCCAGCAGCGCATGGGCGACGAAAGCTGGTACCTGGGCACCGCCGATGCCGTGTACCAGAACCTGGACATCCTGCGGGCACACCGGCCCGAGTACATCCTGGTGCTGGCGGGCGACCACATCTACAAAATGGACTACGCCAACCTCATTGCCGACCACGTGGCCCAGGGCAAGCTGTGCACCGTGGCCTGC
The DNA here is from genome assembly GCA_964396895.1 of uncultured Hydrogenophaga sp. Taxonomy (GTDB): domain Bacteria; phylum Pseudomonadota; class Gammaproteobacteria; order Burkholderiales; family Burkholderiaceae_C; genus UBA2334. Next base: position 12,286 of record CAYNGJ010000033.1, read on the forward strand.
ATCGAGGTGCCGCTGGCCGAAGCCAGTGCCTTTGGTGTCATGGCCATCGACGAACAGCGCCGCATCGTCAGCTTCACCGAAAAGCCCGCCCAGCCCACGCCCATGCCCGGCAAACCGGGTGTGGCACTGGCCAGCATGGGCATTTACGTGTTCCACGCCGAACACCTGTTTCAGGCCCTGACCGACGATGCCGCCCTCAGCGGTTCCAGCCGCGATTTCGGCAAAGACATCATTCCCGCGCTGGTGGCCCAGGGCCAGGCGGTGGCCCACCCCTTTGACCTGTCCTGCGTCAAAAGTGTGCCCGAAGCCCCCACCTACTGGCGCGACGTGGGCACCGTGGACGCTTACTGGCAGGCCAACATCGACCTGACCGACACCGTGCCCGAGCTCGACATGTACGACCGCAACTGGCCGATCTGGACCTACCAGGAGCAGCTGCCCCCCGCCAAGTTCGTGTTTGACGACGACGGTCGCAGGGGCATGGCCGTGGACTCGTTGGTGTCGGGCGGCAGCATCATTTCGGGCGCTCACCTGCGGCGCACTGTGCTGTTCTCCAACGTGCGGGTGCACTCCTACGCCGAGGTCGAAGAATCCGTGGTGCTGCCCGAGGTCAGCATTGGCCGCCACTGCCGCTTGCGCAAGGTGGTCATCGACTACGGCTGCACCCTGCCCGACGGGCTGTGCATCGGGTACGACGCCGCGCTGGACGCCCAGCGCTTTTTCCGCACCGATGCCGGCGTGGTGCTGGTCACCCGCGACATGCTGGCTGCCCTGCCCAGCCAGCCCCCGGTGTCTGCGGCTGCCGCCACACCCACCACCAAGGCCTGAGCCATGCACGTGCTCTACGTCTGCACCGAGGTGTTCCCGCTGCTCAAAACCGGTGGCCTGGCCGATGTCAGCGCGGCCCTGCCGCACGCGCTGCACCAAGAGGGCGCTCAGGTCACGCTGCTGCTGCCGGGCTTTCCAGCGCTGCAAGCGGGGTTTGACGCCACCGGCCCCGCTGTGCGCCTGCCCGTGCGGGGCAACCCCGCCTTGCCCACCGGGTTGGGCCCGCACTGGGCCGACGCCGCCACCACCCCCACGCTGCAGGCGGGCCTGCTGCGGGACAGCGGCCAGCCCACCCTGCTGCTGACCGCACCAGCACTGTTCGGACGCGAGGGCAACCCCTACCTCGACCCCCAGGGCCAACCCTGGCCCGACAACCCCTTGCGTTTTGCCTGGCTGGGTTGGGCCGCTGCACTGGTGGGCGCTGGCCTGGTGCCAGGCCTGCCCGGCATGGACGCGCCCCCCGATGTGGTGCACGGCCACGACTGGCACGCCGGCCTGGCCATGGCCTACCTGCAACAGCTCAAAGGCCGTGCGCCCCACACACCGGCCAGCGTATTCACCGTCCACAACCTGGCCTACCAGGGCCTGTGCGGCCCCGAGTGGCTGGGCCCACTGGGCCTGCCACCCAGCGTGTTCGGGTTGCAGGGGCTGGAGTTTTTCGGGCAGGTCTCGTTCATGAAGGCCGGGCTGCAGTTCGCCGATGCACTCACCACCGTCAGCCCCGGTTACGCCCGTGAAATCACCGAACCCGACCAAGGCTGCGGGCTCGACGGCCTGCTGCGCCACCGACAGGATCGGCTGCACGGCATCCTCAACGGGGTGGATGACCGGGTCTGGAACCCCGAGCACGACGCCCTGGCCCCGCACACCTTCAGCGCCAGTGACCTGGGTGGCAAAACCCACGCCAAGGCCGCGCTGCAAACCGAGCTGGCATTGCAGGTGGCCCCCAGCGCCCCGCTGCTGGTGGTGGTGAGCCGCTTGACCGAGCAAAAAGGTCTGCACCTGCTGCCCGAGGTGGTGGACGACTGGGTGCACCAAGGTGGCCAGCTGGCGGTGCTGGGGACGGGAGATGCCACCATCGAAAACGCCCTGGCCCAGTGCGCACAGCGCCACCCCCACCAGGTGGCCCTGCGCCTGGGTTACCACGAGGCCCTGGCCCACCGCCTCATGGCGGGGGGCGATGCCATTGCCGTGCCCTCGCGCTTTGAGCCCTGCGGCCTCACCCAGCTGTACGGTCTGCGCTACGGCACCTTGCCCGTGGTGCGCGCTGTGGGTGGGTTGGCCGACACCGTCACCGACTGCCGCCTCGAAGCCATCGACGACGGCAGCGCCACCGGCATCGTCTTCCACGACTTCAGTGCGCTGGGACTGCGCACCGCGCTGCAGCGCACCCTGGCGCTGTACCGTCGCCCGGCCGACTGGGCGAAGGTGCAGCAAAACGCCATGGCCCAGCGCTTTGGCTGGCGCGATGCCGCCCGCGCCTACCTGCGGCTCTACCAGTCGCTGCGGCCCACGGCCACGCCACCCCGCGCCCAGCCGGGCACGGCTTCTGCTTGAGTGGACCCACACCACCCGCCCTCTGACCCGTCCCGTGGGGTTCGCCCCGCCCACGCCCAGGCCTTTGCACCATGAACCAGCCCAACGCCTTTGAGTTTGAACACCCCGTCAACAGCGTGGAGGCCCTGCGCCTGTCCATTGCCAACCGGTTGGTCTATGCCGTGGGCAAAGACGTGCGCTCGGCCACCCAGCGCGACTGGCTGTTTGCCGTGTTGCACGCCGTGCGCGACCGCATCATGGACGGCTGGCGTGACAGCCTCAGCGCCGCGCAGGACCAGGACGCCAAGCGCGTGTACTACCTCTCGCTCGAATACCTCACCGGCCGGGCGCTGACCAACGCGCTGCTGTCGGTCGGGATTTACGACGACGCCCGCACCGCCTGCAACCAGTTGGGTGCCGACTTCGACGCCCTCGTGGATCTGGAGACCGACGCCGGCCTGGGCAATGGGGGTCTGGGGCGGCTGGCCGCCTGCTTTCTGGACGCCATGGCCAGCGTGGGCCTGCCCGGCCTGGGCTACGGCATCCGCTACGACTACGGCATGTTTGCCCAGCGCATCGTCAACGGCCAGCAGGTGGAGGAGCCCGACTACTGGCTGGTCAACGGCAACCCCTGGGAGTTCATGCGGCCCGAGTTCAGCTACAACGTGCGCTTCGGTGGCCGCCTGGTGCAGGACGGGGAGCGCGTGCAATGGGTGGACACCGACGACGTCATCGCCACCGCCTACGACACCGGCGTGCCTGGCCACAACATGGCCAGCGTGGCCACCATGCGGCTGTGGTCGGCGCGGGCCACCTCCAGCATCAACCTGGACGCCTTCAACCGCGGCGACTACATGAAGGCGGTGGAGGCCAAAAACGAGTCCGAGAACGTGTCCCGCGTGCTCTACCCCGATGACAGCACCGAGCACGGCCGTGAACTGCGCCTGCGGCAGGAGTACTTTTTTGTCAGCGCCTCGCTGCAGGACATCTTGCGCCGCTACCTCAAAGCCCATGGCGAGCTCGACCAGCTGCCCGACAAGGCCGCCATCCACCTCAACGACACCCACCCCGCGCTGGCCATTCCCGAGCTGATGCGCCTGCTCATGGACGAGCACGACCTGGACTGGGACGCCGCCTGGGCCCAGTGCCAGCGCATCTTCAGCTACACCAACCACACGCTGATGCAGGAGGCGCTGGAAACCTGGCCCGTGGACCTGCTGGGCCGCCTGCTGCCGCGCCACCTGCGCATCATCTACGACCTGAATGCCCGCTTCCTCGCAGAGGTGCACGAGCGTTTCCCCGGTGAAAACGACCTGCTGCGCCGAGTCAGCCTCATTGAGGAGCGCGGCCAGCGGCGGGTGCGCATGGCCTACCTGTCGGTGTTGGCCAGCCACAAGGTCAACGGCGTGTCAGCCCTGCACAGCCAGCTCATGGTGGACACCATCTTTGCCGACTTTGCCCGCGTCTTTCCCGACCGCTTCTGCAACAAGACCAACGGCATCACCCCCCGTCGCTGGCTGTCGCAGGCCAACCGCCCGCTGTCGGCCCTCATCGACGCGCGCATCGGCCCCACCTGGCGCGGCCAGCTCGACGAGCTGGCACAGCTGCGCCCCTTGGCCGCACAGCCCGACTTCAACAACGCCTTTCGCCTGGCCAAGCAGCAGAACAAGCGCCGCCTGGCCGAGGTCATTGCGCGCGACACCGGTGTGGTGGTGGACCCTGAGAGCCTGTTCGACGTCCAGGTCAAGCGCATGCACGAGTACAAGCGCCAGCTGCTCAACCTGTTGCACGTGGTCACCCGCTACCACCAGATCTTGGCCAAACCCCACGCCAACTGGGTACCGCGCACCGTGATCTTCGCGGGCAAGGCCGCCTCGGCCTACCACATGGCCAAGCTGGTCATTCGCCTCATCAACGACGTGGCCCGCGTGGTCAACAACGACTCACGCGTGGACGGGCGGCTGAAGGTGGTGTTTCTGCCCAACTACCGGGTGTCGCTGGCGGAGGTCATCATCCCGGCTGCAAACCTGTCAGAACAGATTTCCACGGCAGGCACCGAGGCGTCGGGCACCGGCAACATGAAGTTCGCCCTCAACGGCGCGCTCACCATTGGCACCTGGGACGGGGCGAACATCGAAATTGCCCAGGCCGTGGGCCCGGGGCACATCTTCATCTTCGGCCACCGCACCGAGCAGGTGGAGGCCCTGCGCGCCAGCGGCTACAACCCCCGGCGCTACTACGACCACCACTACGACCTGAAAACCGCCATTGACCGCATCGCGGAAGGCGCCTTCAGCCCCGAAGAGCCCGGCCGCTACCACGCCATCACGCGCACGCTGCTGGAGTCCGACTACTACCTGCTGCTGGCCGACTACGCCGACTACCTGGCCACCCAACACAAGGTGGACGACCTTTACCGCCGCCCCGAGGAATGGGCGCGCCACGCCATCCTCAACGTGGCGGCCATGGGCCCGTTCTCGGCCGACCGCACCATCCGCGAGTACGCCGACGACATCTGGAATGTGAAGCCAATTTTTTAAACCAAATAAGCTTCTAGCGCTTACCTATATTCAACAGTTTGCTATCACCTAATTCACCTGCATGGGAATGGTGATGGGCCCGTCGTTGACCAGGTGCACCTGCATCTCGGTGGCAAACTGGCCCGTGGCCACCTGGGGATGCGCGGCACGGGCCTGCGCCACCAGGTGGTCGAACAGGGGCTGGGCCAGGGCCGGCGCAGCGGCGGCGCTGAAGCCGGGGCGTGTCCCGCTGCGGGTGTCGGCCGCCAGCGTGAACTGGCTGACCAGCAGCAGACCTCCGGGCGTACCAGCCCCATCCAGGTCCTGCACGCTGCGGTTCATCTTGCCCTGGTCATCGCCAAAAATGCGCAACTTCAGCAGCTTGGCCAGCAACTTGTCGGCGGTGGCGGGCGAGTCTGTGGGTTCGGCGCACACCAGCACCAGCAGGCCAGGGCCTATGCGGCCAATGGTGGCGCCCGCCACTTCGACGTGGGCGGTGCGTACGCGTTGAATGAGGGCAATCATGGGATGGGTCGGTGGCGATGGTGTGCCTGGGGCAGGTCAAACGGCGTCCAGGGATGGACGCAGGCACTCAGTGGGACTGCTGAACGGCTTGCGCCTCCACATCGGTGGGCAGCAGCGAAATGGTGGCCCGCAAGCCCGGCACCTCAGTCATCAGGGCATGCTCCACATCGGCCCGCAAGGTGGCGGCACGGGCCAGTGTCCACCCCCCCGGCAGGTGCATGTGCAGGTCCACAAATCGGCGCTGGCCCGCTTTTCGGGTCACAATGTGGTCAAACCGCAACTCGGTGGCGTGCGCGGGCCGGTGGGCAAATCCGTCCAGCACCTGTTGAATTTTTTGCTGCACCTCGGGTTCGGTGGCCTCGTCCATCAGGCCCTGGGAGGATTCCCACACCAAACGCCCACCCTCTTTGACGATGTTGAGCGCCACGGCAATGGCCAGCACCGGATCCAGCCACCACCACCCCGTCAGACCCACGGCGGCCACACCCACGATGACGCCGACGGTGGTCCACACATCGGTCAGCAGGTGACGCGCATCGCCCTCCAGCGCCTTGGAGCGGTGGGCACGCGCCGATTGCAGCATCAGCCAAGCCAGCACACCATTGAGGACAGAGCTGGCCACCGACAACACCAGGCCCACATCCACCGACACAATCGGCACCGGCGTCAGCAGGCGGTGCACGGCCAGCCAACCGATGCCCGCCGCTGCCACGATGATGAGCACACCCTCGAAACCGGAGGAAAAATACTCGGCCTTGTGGTGGCCATAGGGGTGATCGCGGTCGGCCGGACGGGCCGCAATGGTCACCATGGCCAGCCCGAACACCGCGGCCACCAGGTTGACCAGCGACTCCATGGCATCGGACAGCAAGGCCACCGATCCCGTCAGCCACCACGCCCCCGCCTTGAGCGCAATGGTGGCCAGCGCCACCCCCACCGATGCCATCAGCAGCTTGCGGGGCGGCACACCGGCCGCCCACCGCACCAAAGGCTGAAGGCCCATGCGTCAGCCCAGGGTGACGCGGGCAAACTTGCGCTTGCCCACCTGCACCACATAGGTGCCCGCCGACAGCTTCAGGCCCCTGTCGGAGACCACACCAGAATCCACCCGCACGCCGCCGCCGTCAATCAGCCGGTTGGCCTCGGAAGTGGACGGCGCCAGCCCGGCGGACTTCAGCAGCGCCCCAATGCCCAGGGACGCACCGCGGTCGACCAAGGACAGCGACACCTCGGGGATGTCGTCGGGCACGCCGCCTTTGCTGCGGTTGATGAAATCCTGCTCGGCCGCATCGGCGGCGGCCACACTGTGGAAGCGGGCCGTAATTTCCTTGGCCAGCAACACCTTGACCTCTTTGGGGTTGCGCCCACCCACCACGTCGGCCTTCAAAGCGGCAATTTGCGCCTCTGAGCGGAAACTCAGCAGCGTGTACCAGCGCCACATCAGGTCGTCGGAAATGCTCAGAACCTTGGCGAACATGGTGGCCGGGTCTTCCGAAATGCCGATGTAGTTGTTCTTGCTCTTGGACATTTTGTCCACGCCGTCCAGCCCTTCCAGCAACGGCATGGTCAAGATGCACTGGGGTTCCTGGCCGTATTCCTGCTGCAGGTGGCGCCCCATGAGCAGGTTGAACTTCTGGTCGGTGCCGCCCAGCTCCAGGTCGGCCTTGAGGGCCACCGAGTCATAGCCCTGCATCAGCGGGTACAGGAATTCATGCACGCTGATGGGCGTGTTCGCCGTGAAGCGCTGGTGAAAGTCGTTGCGCTCCATCATGCGGGCCACGGTGTACTTGGCGGCCAACTGGATCATGCCCATGCTGCCCAAGGGCAGACTCCACTCGCTGTTGTAGCGAATTTCGGTTTTTTCCGGGTCCAGCACCAAGCTGGCCTGCTTGTAATACGTCTCGGCGTTGGCCTTGATCTGTTCGGTGGTGAGTGGCGGGCGCGTGTTGTTGCGACCGGATGGGTCGCCGATGAGGCTGGTGAAATCGCCAATCAGAAAGATCACCTGGTGCCCCAGGTTCTGCAACTGGCGCATCTTGTTCAGCACCACCGTGTGGCCGATGTGGATGTCCGGCGCAGTCGGATCCAGACCCAATTTGATGCGCAGCGCTTGACCCGTCTTCTCCGAGTGCTGCAATTTTTTCAACCAATCGGCCTGGGGAATCAGTTCCTCGCATCCACGCAGGGTCACCGCCAAGGCCTCTTGGACCGCATCACTCACCGGCGCAGCAGTGGGGGCCGGGTCGGCGGCAGAGGAAGAAGCAGGCAACGGTGACAAGGAAGCTGTTTGAGTGTTCATGAGGGTTTTTACAGATGTCAACGCCACCAACGGGGCTATACTTTTGGGTGGTCCAGTCTTGCAATTTTAGTTGCCACCTGCTGGACCCGCGACAAGCCCCAGCGCTTCGCCCCTTTTTGCACCCTGCACCCCGATAACCAGTCAGCCCCCTTGGGCTGACGCTCCGTTGGACCCCCAGAACAATGGTTTCTCGCCTCAACGCCCTGACAGCCGCCACCATCGCCGCCATTCAGGGCCATCCACGCCGACTCATGGGCGCGGTCGGCGCCCTTTTGCTGGGCACCGGTGTCACCGCCTTTGGCATTGCCCCCCTGGCCCCCGATGCCGCCGACCTGCCCGTGCGACAGGTGTTGCAATCCATCAGCCTGCCCACCCCCGCCTCCGCACTGGACACCTCAATGGCCGTGGCCGACCTGGCCACCCCATTGACGCTGTTCCGCCACGACCAGACCCGCCGGGACGACACGCTGGGCAGTCTGCTGCAACGCATGGGCGTGAACGATCACCAAGCCACTGCGTTTTTGCGCACCGACCTGCGCTCCCGCGACCTGCTGAGTGGCCGCGCCGGCAAACAGGTGTCGGTGGAGGTCGATGCCGGTCAACGCCTGCAAAAGCTCACCACCCGTTGGATGGCCAACCCAGACGACACCCAGTTCCGCCGCCTGGTGGTGGAGCGCACACCACGTGGGTTCAAGGCCCATCAAGAAACGGCACCGCTGACGGTGGCCACCCGCATCAGCAGCGGCACCATCCAGTCCTCCCTGTTCGCGGCCACGGACGCGGCCCGCATTCCCGACAGCGTGGCCAACCAGCTGGCCGAAATTTTCTCTGCCGACATCGATTTCCGGCGCGACCTGCGCAAAGGCGACCGTTTCACGGTGGTGTACGAGTCGTTGGAAGCCGATGGTGAACCCATGCGCAACGGCCGTGTGATGGCCGCCGAGTTTGTGAACAACGGTACCGTCTTGGAAAGCGTCTGGTTCCAAGAGCCCGGCAGCAAAGGCGGCTACTACACCCTCGACGGCCAAAGCAAGCGCCGCAGCTACTTGGCTGCCCCGCTGGAGTTCACCCGGGTCAGCAGCGGCTATGGCATGCGTTTCCATCCCATCAGCGGCGGCAGAAAGGCCCACTTGGGCGTTGACTACGCGGCACCCACGGGCACCCCCGTGCGCGTGGTGGGCGACGGTGTGGTGACGTTCGCAGGCTGGCAGGGTGGTTACGGCAACTTCATTGTGGTGGAACACCGCAACAAGCAGTCCACCGCCTATGCCCACCTCAGTCGCATCCTGGTGCGCAAGGGCCAGCGTGTCGATCAGGCCACCGTCATTGGCCTGGTGGGCTCCACAGGCTCATCGACTGGCGCACACCTGCACTTCGAATTCCGCGAAAACGGTCAACACGCCGACCCCCTGAGCATCGCCAAACAGGGGCAAACCACCCCCGTGTCAGCCGCCGCCCGAGCCAGCTTCCAGGCGCACGCCACCCTCATGCGGGTGGAGCTGACGGCGGCAGCGCAAATGGTCACCGCCAGCGCCGAGTAATTTCGGTGGTGATCTGCAGTCCTCCATTCGGCTGCACAACCCCAGGGACCGAGGACACAGGACCATGTCCCACTTCATTGGACTGATGTCCGGCACCTCGCTGGATGGGGTGGATGGGGTGCTGCTGTCCATGGTGGGCGGTGCCCCTCGCGTGGTGAACGCCTGTCACCTGGACATGCCCACAGCGCTGCGCCACACACTCTTGGCGCTGAACACCAGTGGCCCCGACGAGTTGCACCAGGCTGCGTTGGCGGCCAATGCACTGGCCCAGTTGTACGCACAGGCCGTCCACTCACTGCTGCGCACCGCAGGCCTGAACCCCGATCAGGTGTCCGCCATTGGCGCCCATGGCCAAACCATCCGACACCAACCCGGCAAACCGGGCCAAACAGCCACCCCCAGCACCCCTTGGCTGGCGTACACCCTGCAACTGAACAACCCCGCTCTGCTGGCGGAGTTGACCGGTATCACCGTGGTGGCCGACTTCCGCAGCCGCGACGTGGCGGCCGGTGGCCAAGGCGCGCCATTGGTGCCAGCGTTCCACCGTGCGGTGTTTGCAGAACCTGGCAAACATGTGGCGGTCGCCAACATCGGCGGCATGGCCAACGTCACGCTGATTTCGGCCGATGGCCACACCAGCGGGTTCGATACCGGCCCCGGCAATGTGCTGATGGACCTGTGGGCAGAACAACACCTGGGTCAGCGGTATGACGCCCAAGGGGCTTGGGCAGCCTCAGGCCAAACGTCCCCCCCCCTGCTGGCCGCCATGCAGCAAGACAGTTTTTTTCAGCTCAGCGGCCCCCGCAGCACCGGACGCGACCACTTCAACCCCGGTTGGCTCCAAGACAAACTGCGTGAACACTCGCAGTTGTCGCCCGCCGACGTTCAGGCCACCCTCTGCGAACTCAGTGTGTGGAGCATTGTTCGGGTGTTGCCCGCACACACGAACACATTGGTGGTGTGCGGTGGTGGTGTGTTCAACCGTGCACTGATGACCGGACTGGCGCAGCGCCTGTCCACTGCATCGGTGGTGGTATCAGGCACCCAGGGCATTCCGGCCATGGAAGTGGAAGCGGCGGCATTCGCGTGGCTGGCCAGTCAGACGCTGCTCGGACAGTCAGGCAATCTGACACAGGTGACCGGAGCCACTGCACCCCGCATTTTGGGCGCCATTTACCCGGCCTGAAAAAGCCGGCTGTCACTGAACGGCCGCACTCACAGCCATTGCGAGCAGGTCAGGTACTGAAGCTCGAGCCACAACCGCAGGTGGTGGTGGCATTGGGGTTCTTGATGACGAACTGGGCACCTTCGAGGTCTTCTTTGTAGTCAATCTCGGCACCCACCAAGTACTGGTAGCTCATGGCGTCGATCAGCAGTGACACCCCATTCTTGGTCATGGTGGTGTCATCGTCATTGACGATTTCGTCAAACGTGAATCCGTACTGGAAGCCCGAGCAGCCGCCACCCTGCACAAACACGCGCAGCTTCAATTCGGGATTGCCCTCTTCGGCAATCAAGTCAGCCACCTTTGCGGCGGCACTGTCGGTGAACACCAGCGGGGCTGGCACGTCGGTCTGGATGATGTCGGCTACAGCGCTCATGAAACCCTCGGCTCTTGAAATCGGTTTGGACGGCGCGACCACCGCTGGTACGCCCTTGAGCGGTGAATACTAAACCAATTTGCTCGGATTTGCGGTCAGCGGTTGTTTGCCGCCAATTTCAAAGGGGGTTTCTCGTCGGCACCAGCGCCCGAACCCGTTGAAACGGTCAGCGGCTGCAACTGGCCTGTAATGGCAGCACCCTGGTGCATTTCGAGCGCCTTGTAGGTCACGTCACCCTCCACCTGGGCCTTAGGCTGGAGTTCCAACAGGTCATGGGCATTCACCGGCCCACACACCCTGCCATTGACGATGATGTGATCGGCAGCCACTTCACCGGTGACCATGGCCGTTTCACTGATCACCAAGATGCTGCCCTGGCCCGCCACAGCCGATACGTTGCCGTTGACTTCACCATCAATGCGCAAGCCCTCGCTGAAGACAATGTCACCCGTGATCAGCGTGCCCTGGGCAATCAAGCTTTTGATGGGCGGCTGCTTCTTTTTGCCAAACATGTGTGTCTCCTCAACGATTGATGAGCTCCATCGCCACTTTGGTGGTCTGCGACTGCAAAAGTGAGCTGCCCTGCATCACCCGAACCGACACGGTTTTTACCACGACATCGGTCGGCACTACACCGGCCCCCTCCAACCGCAGCAACTGCCGCATGGCCAAGGGGCGACGGCTGCCTGGCTCCGTCAGGACCCATGGTTTGCCCCGCTGCTCTCCGGAATAAGTGACCTCCAACTGACCTTTGAATTCAGGCGCCTGCTTGGCGGACTGCACCAGCAGCACCTGCCACTTCACCCGAGTGGCCTCCGCACGCCTGGCCTGCAGACCCCGAATGGCCACACCGCCCTGTCCCGATGTGGGGATGAGCTGCTCAAAAAAACCCAACTCACGCCTCAAGTGGCGGTTATCTTCTTGCAGATCATTCAGCTGGGTGGTCAACAGCGCCTGCGTGGTGCGCTCCGCTGTGAGCAGCGTCTCTGCGGTGTGGGCCACCGCCTGCGCTTTTTCCAACTGATCACCCAAGCGCCGCACCTCCTGGCGAAGTTGTGTCAACTCTTGTTGACTGTGCCGGTCCAGTCCGGCAATGTCTTTGCCAAACTCAAATGACCACATGGCCACAGCAGCCGATAGGCCGAGCACCATGGCCGCCAACAGCCAACGCAACGGCCAGGGAATGGCACTGCGAATGGCCATTCGCGGTGAACTGATGGTCAACCGCCGCCGCCACAACCGCAATCGCATGCACCCAACCTTTCATCCGTTTGAAATCGCCATGGCGCACGACCATGAAAAAAGCCGCCCCAAGCATAACTGGTGGGCGGCTTTGAAACAGAGCAAAAAGCGGATTAGCGCTTGCTGAACTGTTTGCGACGGCGAGCAGAACGCAGACCGACTTTTTTACGTTCGACTTCACGGGCATCGCGGGTCACGAAGCCGGCTTGTGACAGCACGGGCTTGAGCGTGGCGTCGTAGTCGATCAGTGCGCGGGTGATGCCATGACGCACCGCACCGGCTTGACCAGATTCACCACCACCGTGCACGTTGACCTGGATGTCGAAAGTTTCGACATGGTTGGTCAGGAACAGGGGTTGACGGGAAATCATGATGGAGGTTTCGCGGCCGAAATACACCTGAATGTCTTTGCCATTCACGGTGATTTTGCCGGTGCCTTTTTTCAGAAACACACGGGCGACGCTGGATTTGCGACGGCCGGTGCCATTGTTCCATTCACCAATCATCAG
>CAYNGJ010000034.1:0-18574 GCA_964396895.1 uncultured Hydrogenophaga sp.
CCACCCGTCAGCCCAGACCTGGGATGATGGTTCATTCCGATAGGGGCAGTCAATACGCCAGCGCGGCTCACACGGATGTGTTGGCCCGCCATGGCCTGATTCCCAGCATGAGCCGCAAGGGCAACTGTTGGGACAACGCCGTGACCGAGCGCTTCTTTCTGAATCTCAAAATGGAGCGGGTCTGGCAGCGCCAATACGCCAATCAGGGTGAAGCCACCCATGATGTAGCCGACTACATCGTCAACTTTTACAACCCCGTGCGCTTGCATTCCACCTTGGGTTACCTCTCTCCCAACGTTTTTGAACAGCGCTGCGCTCACCCCCACCTCAGTCAATAACCCAACACCCTATCTTTTTGTCCGAAATCACTTGACCACGACAATGCACACGCCTTGTTCCATGAGCTCGACGCGCACCCGCGGCATGCCGTAGGACTCTTGGGATTCCTTGTGAATCTGACGGATTCGTTCGGTCATCACCGCGTTGCCGATGCCTCGCTTCGAGGGCGTTCGCTCGCGCCAAGCGTAGAACCCGCTGACAGAAACACCCAGGGTACGGCACATGGTGCGCACAGGAAGGTCGGCCTGGTTCGCCATCACGAGTCCGAAGACTTCGTCGAAGTCGCATCGCTGCGACCGGCAAACCAGGCCGTAGCCTTTGCCAATATGTCGCGCTCCATCTGGACTTGGCGCAACTGCCGGCGCAAACGCACCAACTCTTCCCGCTCGGCCGTGGTCAGGCCTTCTTTGCCGGGCAACGGTTTGCCGTTGTCAATGGCTGCTTGGCCAACCCAGTTGGTGATGGACTGGGCGGTCACACCAAACTCGCGAGAGAGTTCTGCGGGGGTTCGTCCTGCACGAACGAGCTCGACTATCTGCTGACGGAATTCCACCGGGTACGGCGGTCTGACTTTGGACATCTTCGACTCCTTGAACACAAAGCATGATGTGTCCACGAAACCGGGTCAACTCCAGTATTGCAAAAAGTCACTGCGGTGGATGAAGCCAGGTTTGCTCTGGCAGCTTGACCAGCGCTTCATGCCCGAGCGGGATAGCCCCCTCACCGCCTAACCAAATACGCCGCCACCAGCAAAAACGCCTGCACTGGCTGCGAGGCTTGCGGCAAGCTCAGACCGTATTCAAAACGCAAGGTGAACGCACCCGGTTCACGCACATGCCCCACCTCAACGCCCGATGCATTGACGATGGGAAAGCGCTTCACCCAGAAAGTCGTGGTCGGCAGGACTTCCAACTGCAGGGGCAAGCTCAGGCGCAGTGCGGGGCGCCGTATGCCGGGCTCATGCACCACGTCTGCGCTGCACAGCAGGTGGCCATCGGGTGTTTCAAGCGTGTAGCGCACATCGTTGCTGAAGCCCCGGCGGGTGTATTCAAGCCGGAACAGCAAGCGCTCTGTGCCCAGTTGAATGTGGCAGTCCCCAGCGGTTGAGCCCGGTGGGTGCACCCGCAGGCGGGCATTTTTGGCTTGTGCAAAGTTGGCAAACCCCATGGTGCCCACCTTGGTGCCTGCTGCGTCGGCAAACTCGAACGCAAAGCCGTTCCACGCCGACCTTTGGCGCAGGTACAGGTCCGGGCTCATGGCTGGGTCATGCCGGGTTTGGGGGGGCGGGGGTTGCGTGCCAGTGGCTCACGTTGGCGGGTCAAGCCAGTGTTTGTGCCAGCGTCTGTGCCAGCGTGTCCAGCTGGTTTGCGGCGGCATTCCAGCCAGCCTCCCAGCCCATTTGCAGGTGTTTGGCCTTGGCTTGGGCATTGGCGTGGCGGGCGCTCCAGGTCATGCGGGTGTGGCCGTTGGGCGCGTCGGCCAGCTGCACCACGCCGGTCATGAAGGGTTCTGCGGCGGGCATAAAGCCTTCGGTGTAGGCATCGGTGAACACCAGCCGCTCCATGGGCTCAATGGCCAGCCACATGCCCTTGCCCTCAAAACGCTCGCCGTTGGGCCCCGCCATGACGGTGTTCATGCGGCCACCCACCCGCAGGTCGAAGTCGGCCTCGGGCACTGTCCAGGGTTTGGGGCAGTACCACTGTTTCAGCAGCTCGGTGTCCGTCCAACACCGCCACACCACCGCGCGGGGGGCCGAGAGGGTGCGCTCCAGCGTGAGTGTGTGTTCGCCTTCGGCGGGTGGCAGTGGCATGGTGGCTCCTTGGGTAGTGGGGGCGGGATGGGTGCGCGGTGGCTGTGGCGTGACTGTCGGGTGAGTGTGGCCATTCCGCCGGGTGGCGGCAAGTGGTGGGCACGTAGTGAGCATGTCGGTATCTGGGGTGATGCATTAAACTGGTCATCCATCTGGTCAGATAACGGTGGCGAAGGAGTTTCAGCATGCACACTTGGCCTGTTCAAGACGCCAAAGCGCGGTTCAGTGAGTTTTTGGATGCCTGTTTGGCCGACGGGCCGCAGATGGTGACCCGTCGGGGCACCGAGGCGGCGGTGCTGGTGCCCGTAGAGGTGTGGCGGCGCATGCAAACGGGTGCGCGGCCCACGCTCAAAGCCTTGCTGCTGTCCAACGAGGGCCGGGCCGAGCTGGCTATTCCACCGCGAGGCACTGCCACGCGTCGGCCGATTGAGCCCATGGTTTGACGCACATGTATTTGCTCGACACGAATGTGGTGTCTGAACTGCGCAGACCTCGCCCACACGGTGCGGTGCTGGCATGGCTGTCTTCCGTAGATGATGCCCAGCTGTTTGTGTCTGCTGTGACGCTGGGTGAAATTCAAGCTGGCATTGAGGTGACGCGTGAGCAAGACCCTGGCAAAGCGGCTGAGTTGGAGGCTTGGCTGGAACTGGTGGCCGGTTCTTACAACGTGCTGCCCATGGATGCCGCCGTGTTTCGGGCATGGGCGCGGCTGATGCACCGCCAATCCAACACCTTGTACGAAGACGCCACGATTGCCGCCACCGCCAAAGTGCACCGCTTGACGGTGGTTACGCGCAATGTGGCGGACTTTCACGCACTGGGGTTTGAGGTGTTCAACCCGTTCTCTGCCCCTTTTCCTGCCCCGTTTCCCGCTCCGCTCATAGCCGAGTGATGGCTTGCGCCCTGCGCTGCCCAGCACCCCCCCCACTCACCCACCCGCTGTGCCATGAGTCCGCCGCGATCTAACCCCCTCACTTCTGCCAAGCCCCTTGCCGGTACCGGTGGGCAGGGGTGGGTGTGGCTGTTGCTGGTCATGGTGCTGGCTTGCGCAGTGGCCTGCTTGTGGGTGTGGGCGCCGTCATTGGAGGAGGGGCATTTGCAGCAATTGCAGCAGTGGCAGGCCGAGCTGGCGCGGCTGCACGCCAGCCAGCCGCTGAGGCTGGCTGCTGCCTATGTGGCGGTGTTCACCGGGCTGACGGCGATGTGCCTGCCGGGCTGCGGTGTGCTGCTGTTGCTGGGCGGTGCCACGTTCGGGCTGGTGTGGGGCAGCGTGCTATCGGTGTTGGCGTCCACAGCGGGGGCCACGCTCACCATGCTCGCAGCCCGCCATGCCTTGCGGCCCTGGGTGGCCAGCCGCTTTGGGCCGCAGCTGGAGCGTTTCAATGCGGCCATGTCGCAAGGCGGTGGGCGCAGTGGGGCGCAGTACTTGTTGTCGTTGCGGCTGCTGCCGGTCATTCCGTTTGTGCCGGTCAACCTGATGGCGGGTTTGACGGGGTTGCAGGCGCGCACCTTTTTTGCCGTCAGCCTGGTGGGCATGCTGCCGGGCACGGCGGTGTACGTGCACGCAGGGCAGGCGCTGGGGCAAGTGGACCGATGGGAAGATTTGTGGTCACCCACCGCCGTGGGTGCCGTGGCCCTGCTGGGTCTGCTGAGTGTGCTGCCCATGGCGTGGCGCTGGTTGGCGGCCTGGCGGGCCCGCCAGAGAAGCTGAGCCAATACCCGGGCGTCCGTTCCCCACTTGATACGTGGTGATTCCCCGCGCTGGCCTGCGCGGCTGGCGCGGCGTGCGCTGCTCCCCGAAGTTCATGGGTTTTGGGCGGCGCCGAGGGTGTCAGCGCGAAATCAACCGATGGTGCCTTTTTTGGCACGGCCTCGGGCATGTGGGGCCAGCCAGTGACTGGGTGCGCGGTCTGTTGCCAAATAAATATGTAGTAATTACTACAAATGAGTAGAATAATCTTCATGTTTGAATGGCTACTGCTCATCACCACCCTGCCCACCGAAAACGCCACCTTGCGCCAGCGGGCGTGGCGTGCCCTCAAAGCATCGGGCGCTGCGGTGCTGCGCGATGGCGTGTACCTGATGCCGGGGCGTGACACCTGCCGCGCCACGCTCGATGCCGTGGCCGCCGAGGTGTGCGGTGGCGGCGGTACAGCCTGGGTTTTGCCTGTGCAGCAACCCGTGGGCGAGCACTTCGCGGCCCTGTTTGACCGCAGCGCGAGCTACGCCGAGGTGTTGTCCGAGGTGGAAGCCGCCAAGCGTAGTCTGGGTGCGGACAATGCCCATGACGTGTTGCGCCAGGCCAGAAAGTGGCGCAAGGCCTTTGCACAGGTAGCTGATACCGACTTTTTCCCCGGTGAGGCCCAGCGGCAGGTGGAGCACGCCTTGCGTGCACTGGAGCTGGCCTGTGCCCGCACCCTGTCGCCCGACGAACCCCAGCCCCAAGAGGGCAGCCTGGCCCTGCTGAACGTGGCGGACTTTCGGGACCGCACCTGGGCCACCCGCCAGCGGCCCTGGGTGGACCGCTTGGCCTGTGCGTGGCTGGTCAGGCGCTTCATTGACCCCCAGGCCCACCTGCTGTGGCTGGCCAGCCCAGGCGACTGCCCGCCCGATGCGCTGGGCTTTGACTTTGACGGAGCCACCTTCAGCCACACCGAAGGGTTGGTGACGTTTGAGGTGCTGACCACCCGCTTCGGCTTGACCCAACCTGCTTTGGCGCGCATGGGTTTGCTGGTGCATGGGCTGGATGCAGGTGGCGTGCAATCGCCCGAAGGCCCTGGCGTTGAGTGTGTATTGGCGGGCCTGCGCGAAAGCCTGCCCAACGACGACCAGCTGTTCAGCGCTGCCGCTGCGGTGTTTGACGGCCTGCTGGCCGGTTTTGAAAAAGGTGTGCCCACTCCATGACGCTCACGCACAAGTCCGCATCCACGGCACCCCCAAGCCCAGCGTCCTCGGTGGCGCCTCCCACGGTCAGCTTTTGGCAGGCGTTGGTCTTTTGGCTCAAGCTGGGTTTTATCAGTTTTGGTGGGCCTGCGGGGCAAATTGCCCTGATGCACCAAGAGCTGGTGGACAAGCGGCGCTGGATTTCGGAGCGGCGCTTTTTGCATGCGCTGAACTACTGCATGCTGCTGCCCGGCCCCGAGGCGCAGCAACTGGCCACCTACATCGGCTGGCTCATGCACCGCACCTGGGGCGGGGTGGTGGCGGGGGTTTTGTTTGTGCTGCCTTCGCTGCTGATTTTGGTGGGGCTGTCGTGGGTGTACATCGCGTTTGGCGATCTGCCGCTGGTGGCGGGCTTGTTCTACGGCATCAAGCCCGCCGTCACGGCCATCGTGTTGCAGGCGGCGCATCGCATCGGTGGCCGGACGCTGACCAACCCCTGGCTGTGGGGCATTGCGGGCGCCTCGTTTGTGGCCATTTTTGCGGTGAATGTGCCGTTTCCGGCCATTGTGTTGGCGGCTGCGGTGGTGGGCTGGGTGGGCGGGCGTGTGGCCCCCGCCATGTTCAAGGCCAGGGGGGGGCATGGGGCATCGGGCAAGGCGAATGAGGCAAGCAAGGGTGGGCAAGGGGGCAATGGTGGCCAAACCGCCCCACCCGTGCCCAATCCCGCCGTGATTGACGACGACACCCCCACGCCAGAGCACGCCCGGTTTCGCTGGGCGCGACTGCTGCGGGTGGTGACCGTGGGGGCCCTGCTGTGGGCGGTGCCCATGGGGCTGCTGGCGCTGGTGTGGGGCTGGGAGCACACGCTCACGCAAATGGGCTGGTTTTTCACCAAGGCGGCCTTGCTGACGTTTGGCGGTGCCTACGCGGTGCTGCCCTACGTGTTTCAGGGGGCGGTGGATGGCTACGGCTGGCTCAGTGCCCCGCAAATGATGGACGGTCTGGCCCTGGGCGAGACCACGCCCGGCCCGCTGATCATGGTGGTGGCGTATGTGGGCTTTGTGGGTGGCTACCTGAAGGCCGTTTTTGGCCCAGACGCACTCTTTCTGGCGGGCGCGGTGGCGGCCACGCTGGTGACGTGGTTCACGTTTTTGCCCTCGTTCCTGTTCATTCTGGCGGGTGGCCCGCTGGTGGAAAGCACCCACGGCCAGCTGAGCTTCACCGCGCCGCTGACCGCCATCACCGCTGCCGTGGTGGGGGTGATTCTGAATTTGGCGATGTTTTTTGGCTACCACGTGCTGTGGCCGCAAGGGCTTGGTGGTGGGGTGGATGCGGTGTCCGCAGCCATCACATTGGGCGCGGCGGTGGCCCTGTTTCGCTTCAAGCGCAACGTGGTGCATGTCATCGCCGCTTGTGCGGTGGTGGGCTTGCTGGTGCGGTTGGTGTAGTGGTTCCAAGTGGCGCGGGTGTCTCGCCTACCGCCACGCCAAGTCAGGTCAAGCGCACACGTTTTGTGCGCTTTCATCCGGTCTGTGTGGGCTGGCCCAATCCTCGGCCTGGTGCCAAGTTTGCTGTTTTACAACCCGTAATATTCCTTTTAGGAGCTCACCATGAACGCCATTTCCACCACGGCCTTGTCGGCCCGTTTGGCCACCCACCTGCCGCTGGTACTGGTGGATGTGCGGCGGGCCGAGGCCCGTCAGGCATCGGGCCGCACCATGGCGGGTGCTGTGTGGCGCGACCCCGCCCTGTGGCTGGACTGGAAAGACGAGTTGGCGGTTGACCCAGCAGACATCGTGTTCTTTTGTGTACACGGTCACGAAGTGGGTCAAGCCATGACCGCCGCCCTGTGCGCCATGGGCAAGCGTGCGCAGTACCTGACGGGTGGCTTTGAGCAGTGGCAGGGCGAGGGCTTGCCTGTGGTGGGGCTGTCAACGTGATGCCTCACCGAATGAGTGGCACAGGGCGCACGATGGTGGTGTCATGTGGAGCAGGCAATCACTGAAGGCAGTGACCGACGCGGTGCGCGTCATCCGCCAGCGTCACTGTTTGAGACCAGCAGCGCCTGTCTTCGGCTTTTTGCAATGGGCAAATGCCCACATGGGGTCTCCCAGTTCAGGCCCCGGGGGCGTGCGGTGTCGGGCGTCGTAGTGGTCGGCGGGGCCCAGGTTTTCAATGAACAACCAGGCGGGTGGGGTGGGCTGCCCCATCAGCGGCTTCAAGTGTTTGTCAAAAAAGTACACGCCATGGTGTCGCTGGCGGTCGGCCTCTTCCTGGCCGGGCAGTGGCGTTTGGGTCAGGTAGGTGGCACCGTAGCCGTTGGTGCGGCCCATTTCGAAGTTGAACAGCGTGCCCCGCGTTGGATGGGTGATGCGGGCCTGTGCGGTGACCTGGGCATGTGGCGAGTGGGCTTGGGTGAACGCCAGCACAAAGCCCTGCCCCCCAGAGTCGTGGAACACTGACTGGTCCAGCGGGCAGTTGTTGGCGCGGGCAGAGGTCCCACCCCAGAAGCCCAGCGCCGTCAGGCCAGCAAGGGCTGCGAACTTGCGAATACGTGTGTGGCCAGGGGTGTTCATGCTCTGTGGCGGCGTGGTGGCGCAGTGGTCAGCTTGGTTGAGGCGGAATGACAATGGGTCACATCATCCCCCCACGCTGAAAGAAAGTTGACCCATGCGCTGGATTGCCCTCTTCACCGACACGCCCGACATGCTGGCCATTCGCCAGCAGCGGGGCGACTTGCACTTGGCCTACCTACGCGCCCATACCGACGAAATCCTGATTGCAGGCGGTTGCCGGGAATCTCCCGGCGAGCCGTTTGTGGGCGGCCTGTGGGTGATGGAGGTGCCCAGCCGTGAGCGTGCGGTGGCGCTGATCGAGCAAGACCCCTACTGGGTGCCCGCCCACCGCAGCGTGCGCCTGTTGACGTGGGGCAAGGGCCTGCCTGATCTGGTGGTGACGTTGTAGGCTCCGGTCTGACCCTTTAAAACAAAAAATACCGCTGCGCCATGGGCAACACGGTGGCGGGCTCGCAGGTCAGCAGTTCGCCATCGGCCTTGACGCTGTAGCTTTGCGGGTCAATGTCCATGGCCGGGGTCAGGTCGTTGTGCACCATGTCGGCCTTGCGCACCTGGCGGATGCTGTGCACAGCTGATATTCTCTTTTTAAGAGCAAACTTTTCTTTTACATCAAGCGCTAGAGCACTTTTTGACACAAAAGTGATGCTGCTTTGTGTCAGGCTGCTGCCAAAGCTGGCAAACATGGGGCGGTAGTGCACCGGCTGCGGCGTGGGGATGCTGGCGTTGGGGTCGCCCATGGCGGCCAGAGCGATGCTGCCGCCCTTGAGCACCAGCGCGGGCTTCACGCCGAAGAAGGCGGGTTTCCACACCACCAAGTCGGCCCATTTGCCCACTTCGACCGAGCCAACTTCGTGCGCCATGCCGTGGGTGATGGCGGGGTTGATGGTGTATTTGGCAATGTAGCGCTTGACGCGCCAGTTGTCGTTGCGCGGGTTGGCTTCCACCTCGCCGCCCGTCAACGCCAAGCGCCCGGCGGCGGGTGCCAGCCAGCCGCGCTGCTGCTTCATTTTGTCGGCGGTTTGCCAGGTGCGGATGACCACCTCGCCCACGCGGCCCATGGCCTGGCTGTCGCTGCTCATGATGCTGATGGCACCCAGGTCGTGCAGGATGTCTTCTGCCGCAATGGTCTCTTTGCGGATGCGGCTCTCGGCAAAGGCCAGGTCTTCGGCAATGGAGGCGTCCAGGTGGTGGCAGACCATCAGCATGTCCACATGCTCGTCCAGCGTGTTGACGGTGTAGGGGCGGGTGGGGTTGGTGGAGCTGGGCAGCACATAGGGCTCGCCCACCATTTTGAGGATGTCGGGGGCGTGGCCGCCGCCCGCGCCTTCGGTGTGGAAGGTGTGGATGCAGCGGCCCTTGATGGCGGCCATGGTGTCTTCCACAAAGCCGCTCTCATTCAGCGTGTCGGTGTGTATGGCCACCTGGGTGTCGGTTTCTTCGGCCACGCTCAGGCAGCAGTCAATGGCGGCTGGGGTGGTGCCCCAGTCTTCGTGCAATTTGAGGCCAATGGCCCCGGCGTCAATTTGCTCGCGCAGCGCGGCGGGCAGGCTGGCGTTGCCCTTGCCCAGAAACCCCAGGTTCATGGGGAAGGCGTCGGCGGCGCGCAGCATTTGCTCGATGTGCCAGGGGCCAGGCGTGCAGGTGGTGGCAAAGGTGCCGGTGGCGGGGCCAGTGCCACCACCCGTCATGGTGGTGATGCCGCTGGTGAGGGCCTCTTCAATCTGCTGCGGGCAAATGAAGTGAATGTGGCTGTCAAACCCGCCTGCGGTGACGATGCTGCCCTCGCAACTGATGATTTCAGTGCCCGGCCCAATGACGATGTCCACACCCGGCTGGGTGTCGGGGTTGCCCGCTTTGCCAATGGCGACGATGCGGTGGTCCTTCAGGCCAATGTCGGCCTTGACGATGCCCCAGTGGTCGATGATGAGGGCGTTGGTCATGACGGTGTCCACCGCACCCCCGGCCTCGGGGCCGCTGCCCGTGCCGTCTCGCGTCCTTTGGCTTTGGGCCATACCGTCGCGTATGGTTTTGCCGCCGCCAAACTTCACTTCCTCGCCATAGCCACCGGCTTGGAGTGTGAGGTCGGCCTCCACTTCAACGACCAGGCTGGTGTCGGCCAGACGCAGGCGGTCGCCCACGGTGGGGCCGTAAATCTCGGCGTAGGCGCGTTTGGAAATGGTTGCCACAGGCTGCTCCATGTGATTTCAATAGCTGACAACGCTTGTCATACATGCGTTGGAGGCCAAAAAAGCTTTAAATATTTTGCGGAATGCTCAGAGCGCACCCATCACCTGGCCTCGAAAGCCAAACACCTGGCGCTCGCCCGCCAGCGGCACCAGCTCCACGGTGCGCTGCTGGCCGGGCTCAAAGCGCACGGCCAGGCCGCTGCCAATGTTCAGCCGCAGGCCGTGGGCCGCTGCGCGGTCAAAGCCCAGCGCGGCGTTGGTCTCGGCAAAGTGGTAGTGCGAGCCCACCTGTATGGGCCGGTCGCCGGTGTTGGTCACCACCAATGTGAGGGTGGGGCGGCCGGGGTTGAGGGTGTGTTCGCCCTCATCGATCATGAGTTCGCCGGGGGTCATGGCCGTCCCTTCCAGAGCCACACCGCCACCACGGCGGCCGCGCCCAGCAACAGGCCCAGGGTGTCGCTGGCGTGCCAGTGGCTGCCGGTTGGCAGGCCATGGCCGTCGTGCGCCCAGCTGCTGGAGCTGCGCAGTGCCAGCCAGCCCAATGCAATGCTGGCCACGGCCCGCGCGTGGGAGGACGCTGTGCGCGCCAGGGCTTGGGCGCGGGACGGCGCGGTGGGGTGGGGGAAAGTCCGCATGGGTGTCTCCTGCTCGAAAGTGGTCAAAAGGGGGTGGCGGTGTGGGCGGGGCAGGGCGTTGGCGCGCACGGGCGGCCGTTCACACAATGGGTTGGTGCACCGTGACCAGTTTGGTGCCGTCGGGGAAGGTGGCTTCCACCTGGATGTCTGGAATCATGTCGGCCACGCCTTCCATCACGTCGGCACGCGTCAGCACCTCCCGCCCCGCGCTCATGAGCTGGGCCACGGTTTTGCCGTCGCGCGCACCTTCCAGCACGGCGGCGGTGATCAGGGCCACGGCCTCGGGGTAGTTCAGCTTCAGGCCACGGGCCTGGCGGCGCTCGGCCAGCAGCGCGGCGGTGAAGATGAGCAGCTTGTCTTTTTCCCGAGGTGTCAGTTCCATGTCGTTTCACTCATTGCTTGGTTGTTCAGCTCGGGGCAGCCGACGGTGTCGGCAGAGCCCGAGGTGTCAGTTCCATGTCGTTTCACTCATTGCTTGGTTGTTCAGCTCGGGGCAGCCGACGGTGTCGGCAGAGCCCGAGGCGTCAGTTCCATGTCGTTTCACTCATTGCTTGGTATTTCTCCCTGCCCTGAAAGCAAACCGTGTGCCACGCGAAGTGCGCCTTCGGTTGGGTGCGTTGCCCCTTGGCAGGCTGGGCAGCGCGTCGGTGACACCGCCAGGGCCCGCTCGCTCCCACAATGCGACCCTTTGCCATTGCCACAGGACGGAGACACCATGACCAAACCTTTTGACATTGTTGTGCACGGCGCCACCGGCTTCACTGGCTGCCTGGTGGTGGAATATTTGCTGCAGCACTACCCCGCAGGCAGCGGCTTGCGCTGGGCCATGGGTGGGCGCAGCGCCGACAAGCTGGCCGCGGTGCGCGACGAGGTGGGTGCGCCCGCCGACACGCCACTGGTGGTGACCGACAGCGCCGACCCCGCCAGCCTGCAAGCCCTGATGGCCCAGACCCGCCTGGTGCTGACCACCGTCGGCCCCTACCAGCTCTACGGCAGCGAGTTGGTGGCCGCCTGCGCCGCAGCCGGGGTGGACTATGTGGACCTGTGCGGCGAGCCCGCCTGGATGCGCCACATGATCGACGCGCACCACGCCGCCGCCCAGGCCAGCGGCGCGCGCATTGTGTTTTCGTGTGGGTTCGACTCCATTCCGTTCGACCTGGGCGTGCTCAAGCTGCAAACCGAAATGAAGCAGCAATTCGGCCACCCGGCCAGCCGCGTGCGTGGGCGGGTGCGCAAGATGAAGGGCACTTTCTCGGGTGGCACCGCCGCCAGCCTCAAGGCCACCATGGCGGCAGCCGCCACCGACCCCGAGGTGCTCAACCTGCTGCGCAACCCGTTTTCGCTCACGCCCGGTTTTGAGGGGCCGCGCCAACCCTCGGGCGCCAAGCCCATGGTCGATGAGGTGCTGGGCCTGTGGGTGGCCCCGTTCATCATGGCGGCCATCAACACGCGCAACGTGCACCGCTCCAACCTGTTGATGCAGCACGCCTACGGTACTGATTTGGTGTACGACGAAATGCTGGTGACCGGCGCCGGTGACAAGGGCGAGGCCATGGCCCATGCCGTGGCAGCCGACAAATCGCTGGGCTCTGACAAAGGCCCGAAGCCCGGCGAAGGCCCCTCGCGGGCCGAGCGCGACGCCGGTTTTTACGACGTGCTGTTTGTGGGCGAGGACGCGCAAGGCCAGCGCCTGCGCGTGGGCGTGACCGGCGACCGCGACCCCGGCTACGGCTCCACCTCCAAAATGATTGCCGAGGCGGCGGTGTGCCTGCTGCAAGACGCCACCGCCACCCCCGGCGGCATCTGGACGCCCGCCGCCGCCATGGGCCAGCCGCTGATGGCCCGCTTGCAGGCCCACGCGGGCCTCACGTTTGAGGTCGAGGCGGGCTGAACAGGGTGCCACGCCACGGTGACGCCGCCGTGGCATGGAAGCTGCACACCCCCGGGGTGTGAATGCCCCCGACCATCCCGCCACCGAGGTCCCCGCCGCCCCGGTGCAGCGCATCATCAAGGTGCGGCGCGACTACAACGCCTGGGTGGCCAGCGAGACCATGGAGGACTACGCCCTGCGTTTCACCCCGGCGCGGTTTCGGCGCTGGTCGGCGCTGCGGGTGGCCAACACGGCGTTCGGTGCCTCCTCGTTCCTGATTCTGGAGGCTGTTGGGGCCACGCTGCTGGTGCAGTACGGCTTCATCAACGCGTTCTGGGCCATTGTGGTCACGGGCCTCATCATCGCGCTGGCGGGCCTGCCCATCAGCGTGTACGCCGCCCGCCACGGGGTGGACATGGACTTGCTCACCCGGGGCGCGGGGTTTGGCTACATCGGTTCCACCATCACCTCGCTCATCTACGCCAGCTTCACCTTCATCTTTTTTGCGCTGGAGGCCGCTGTCATGGCCTATGCGCTGGAGCTGGCCTTTGGCATTCCCCCGGCCTGGGGTTACCTGGTGTGCGCCGTGGTGGTGCTGCCGCTGGTCACCCACGGGGTGTCGGCCATCAGTCGCCTGCAGGTGTGGACGCAACCCCTGTGGCTGGCCATGCTGGTGGTGCCCTATGTGGCGGTGTGGATGCACGAACCTGGTGCGTTCACAGGGGTGATGCACTACGGTGGTGAGTTTGGTTTGGGGGTTGGCTTCAATGTGCTTTATTTTGGTGCGGCATTGACCGTGGGCATTGCGCTGATCACCCAAATGGGGGAACAGGCGGACTACTTGCGCTTCATGCCCGCCCCGGGTGCCGGGTTGTCGCGCCCCAAATGGTGGCTGGCGGTGGTGCTGGGTGGCCCGGGCTGGGTGGTGCTGGGCGTGCTCAAAATGCTGGGCGGTGCGGTGTTGGCTTACTTGGCCATCACCCACATGGTGCCCGTGGAGCGGGCGGTGGACCCCAACCAGATGTACCTGGCCGCCTACGAGTACGTGTTTGGCAACTACACCTGGGCGGTGGCGGCCACGGCGTTGTTTGTGGTGGTGTCGCAGCTCAAAATCAATGTCACCAACGCCTATGCCGGTTCGCTGGCGTGGAGCAATTTTTTCTCGCGCCTCACGCACAGCCACCCGGGGCGGGTGGTGTGGGTGGTGTTCAACACGCTCATTGCCCTGATGCTGATGGAAATGAACGTGTTCCAGGCGCTGGGCCAGGTGTTGGGGCTGTACTCCAACATCGCCATTGCCTGGATCATGGCGGTGGTGGCCGACCTGGTCATCAACAAGCCGCTGGGGTTGTCACCGCCGGGCATCGAGTTCAAACGGGCGCACCTGTACGACATCAACCCCGTGGGCGTGGGCGCCATGGGGGTGGCGTCGGTGTTGTCGTTCGTGGCGCATGTGGGCCTGCTGGGGCCATTGCCCCAGGCGTTTTCGGCGCTGATTGCGCTGGTCACGGCGTTGGTGGTGTCACCCCTGCTGGCCTGGCTCACCGGCGGGCGCTACTACATTGCACGACAGTCCGAGACCCCCACGTTCGCGCCTGAAACCGGGGTTTATCTGGGCCAGCGGCTGCAACGCTGCGTGATTTGCGAAAGGGAGTACGAGGGACCTGACATGGCGCATTGCCCGGCATACCAGGGCGCCATTTGCTCGCTGTGCTGCACGCTGGATGCGCGCTGTGGCGACCTGTGCAAACCCCAGGCACGCTTGTCGGTGCAGTGGGCGGCGGTGCTGCGGCGCTTGCTTCCACAGCGCATGTGGCCCTACCTGGATGCGGGGCTGGCGCACTACATTTTGCTGATGGCGGTCATGGCCCCGTTGCTGGGGGCGTTGCTGGGCCTGTTGTATCGCCAGGAGGTGCGCGGCTTTGCCCAGGTGTACGCGGCGCTGTTGCTGGTGCTGGGCCTGGTGGCCTGGTGGTTGGTGCTGGCCCACAAGAGCCGCGAGGTGGCGCAGCAAGAGTCCAACCGCCAGACCGAGTTGCTGATGCAAGAAATTGCCTCACACCGCCGCACCGACGAGCAATTGCAGCAGGCACGCGAGGTGGCCGAGCGCGCTCGTGAGGCGGCGGACCACGCCCGTGTGGTGGCCGAGCAGGCCCGCACCGCCGCCGACCAAGCCAACCAGGCCAAAACCCGCTACATCAGCACCATCAGCCACGAGCTGCGCACACCGCTCAACAGCATCTTGGGTTACGCCCAAATGTTGCACGAGGAAGCCCGCGACAGCGCCGACATGGCACCGCACCGGGCGCAGGCGGTCAAAGTCATTCACCGGGGGGGCGAGCATTTGCTCTCGCTCATCGAGGGCACGCTGGACATTGCCCGCATCGAGTCGGGCAAGCTCACATTGGACACCCGGCCCATGGCCTTTGCCGATGGGCTGCAGGAAATGGCCAGCCTGTTCGAGCTGCAGGCCCACGCCAAAGGGCTGGACTTTGTGTTTGAGGCCACCGGCAAGCTGCCCACCACCGTGCGCGCCGACGAAAAGCGGGTGCGCCAGATCCTCATCAACCTGCTGGGCAACGCCGTCAAGTTCACCCAGCGGGGGCAGGTGCGGTTGCGGGTGACCTACGCCCGCGAGATGGCGCAGTTCGAGGTGGTGGACTCCGGCCCTGGCATGTCGGTGCAGGAGGTGGAGCGTGTGTTTGAACCCTTTGCCCGGGGCAGCACGGCCGCGGGCCAGGCGCAGGGCACGGGTCTGGGGCTGACCATTGCCAAAATGCTGACCGACCTCATGGGCGGCGAGCTGACCGTCAGCAGTCAGCCGGGCCAGGGCACCACCTTCAAGGTGCGGCTGTTTCTGCCCGAGGTGCACGAAGACAGCTGGGGCCGTTCGGCACTGCCGTCGGGCGAAGGCGCAGACCGCAGCGCAGGTGGCGATGGTGGCACTGGGGTGGTGCCCGCCGCCGCCGGGCGGCGCAAGCCGCCGCGCACCGGCTACCTGGGGCCGCGTGTGCCGGTGCTGGTGGTGGACAACGAGGAGTCCGACCGTGAACTGCTCCAGCGCTGGCTCAGCCCCC
Source organism: uncultured Hydrogenophaga sp. (assembly GCA_964396895.1). GTDB lineage: Bacteria > Pseudomonadota > Gammaproteobacteria > Burkholderiales > Burkholderiaceae_C > UBA2334. The sequence continues at coordinate 15,377 of CAYNGJ010000034.1, forward strand.
TGGGTTTTGACGTGCTGCTGGCCACCAGCGGCCACGACGCCCTGCGGGTGCTGACCAACGGTTACCGGCCGCGCGCGGTGTTCATGGACCTGGCCATGCCCGGCATCGACGGCTGGGAAACGCTGCGCCGCATGACCGCGCAAGGCCTGCGCGGGCCTGGCGGCGGCATGGCCTGTGCCATTGTGTCGGCCAACGCGTTTGACCAAACACTGGACAACGACGTGGGCATCACCCCGGCCGATTTTTTCGTCAAACCCGTGCGCCGCGATGACCTGCTGGATTGGCTGGGCCGCCAGCTGGGCCTGCATTGGGTGCATGGCGAGCCGACCGCACCTGCCGTTGCGCCAGACCAACCACTGCCGCCCCGCGCCGACCCACCCACGCTGGCTGCCCCCATTGGCAACGCCTCCACTGGAACAGCCGCCACCGTCTTCACCTTGCCCAATGCGGCCACCCGCGAGTCCCTGCTGAGCAGCCTGCGCCTGGGCCATGTGCGGGGGGTGGAACAGCACCTGGCCAAGTTGGCGCAGAACACCCCCGCCAGCGCGGCGTTTGTGGCGCAGGCACGCGACATGCTGCGCGAATACCAGCTGGACGCGCTGGAGCGCTGGCTGACCCCAGAACCCCTGGGTGCCCCCCCGCACCCCCATGGAGTGGACCCCAATGAGTGACCTCGCCGACCCCGACCGCACCACCACGGTGGTGCTCATCGTGGACGATGTGCCCGACAACGTGGCCATGCTGCACGACGCGCTGGACGAGTCTGGCTACACCGTGCTGGTGGCGCTGGACGGCGAAAGCGCCTTGCGCCGCGCCCGCCAGGCCCTGCCCGATGTGGTGCTGCTCGATGCCGTCATGCCCGGCATGGACGGCTTCGAGGTGGCCCGTCGCCTCAAGGCCGACCCCGCCACCGCCGCCATTCCCATTTTGTTCATGACGGGGTTGACCGACACCGAGCACCTGGAGGCCGCCCTGGCCGCCGGTGGGGTGGACTACGTGACCAAGCCCGTCAAGCCGCGCGAGGTCATGGCGCGCATGGGCGTGCACATCCACACGGCGCAAAAAGCCCGCCAGGGTGCGCTGGAGCGCCACCAGGCACGCAACGCGCTGGATGCGTTTGGCTACGCCACCATCACCGTGCGCACCACCGATGGTCGGCTGCTGTGGGAAACCCCGCTGGCGCGCGAGCTGCTGCAGCGCTACTGCGGTACGCAGTCGCCCATTACCCCTGAGCCGGTGCTGCAGTGGTTGGACCGCGTGGCCTCACACCACGCCCAGGGCAGCTGGCAAGGCAGCGAGCCACCCCGGCTGACCTTGACGCAGGGCCCGCGCCGCCTCAACTTTCGGCTGCACCAGCAGCTGGGCGAAGGCGAGGGGGATGGCGACTGGCTCATCGTCATGCAAGAGAGCAACGACACCAGTGTCATCGAGGCGTTGGTGCAGGCCTTTGGCCTGACCGCTCGCGAGGCCGAGGTGCTGTACTGGGTGGTGCAGGGCAAGATCAACCGCGACATCGCCGACATCGTGGGGGCCAGCCCCGCCACTGTGAAGAAGCACCTGGAGCGCATCCTGCCCAAGCTGGGGGTGGAAACCCGCACCGCCGCAGCGGCCATGGCCATCAACCGGGTGCGTGGACTGCAGCCGGGGGCTTGATTTTAAGCAAAATAGGTCTTCAGCGCTTTAATGTAAACAATAGTTTGCTATTAAATCAGATGGCGTCCGGCTCTTCTTCGGGGGCGGGCTCGGCGGGGTTGGCTTGGGGCCCCTCGTCCGCCTCGGGGGCGGGGGTGGGCTGGGCAGCCGCTTCGGCGCGTGCTTTGGCCCGGGCCAGCGTGGCCGCGGCCTCAATGGGGTGCAGGCCGTAGGCATCGGCAAAATCGTTCACGCTCTGGCCGCTGGCGGTGAAGGCGCGCAGCAGCGCCTCCTCGCGGGCCAGGCGGCTGTCGAGCTCGGCCATGGCGGCATCCAGGATGTCGTTGGCGGCTTCGTCTTTGCCACGCACCAGGGCCGCGTAGTCGGCTGGGGACAGGGCTGAGTCTTCGGCCGCCTTCAGGATGTGGGCGTACACCTTTTGGCGCACGTCCTCGCCGGTGCGGGCGTGGCGGCGGCGGTACGACTCCAGCAGCGCGTGGTAGCGGTGCTCGGGGGCCACCACCTCCACCGGCTGGCCTTGCAGGTCGTGGCGCTGCTGGCCAGACGCCATGACCACCAGGTAGCGGGTGGAGCGGGTGTGCAGGCCCAGCGCGGCTTTCAGGGCATCTTTCTCGAACACACCGGGGTGGGCCGCCATCAGGTCATGGAAGATGCCGCGCTTCAAGGGCAGGGGTTTGTCGCCAAACAGCGTGGGCTCCAGCTCGGCGAGCTGGGTCAACACGGGGTGTGACGGGCCTTTGGGCAACTTGGGTGCCTGGCCCTGCTTGGTGCCACCGCGCGCGCCCTGGCGGGGGCCTCCATGGCGACCACCGTTGCGGCGACCATGGGGAACGGGGCGGTCCGTGCGCTCGGTCGCATCGGTGGCGGACGACTGGGCGTCGGTGGGGGCCGTTTGGGGCGCCTGGGTGGGGGCTGCGGCGGCGTGGAGGTCGGCGTGGTGGGAGGCTGTGTCGCTCATGGATCTGCTGGGCACTGGGGGCCGTGGAAATAAAAACCAAACCGCCGATCATGCCAGTCTTGGCCTGCGGGGTGAAATGGTGGGTGGAGGGACGGGGGTGGCCGACGGGGTTTCAGTCGCTGTCGTCCAGCAGCTGCAGCAGCTGGGTCGTCAGTTCCTGGCGGGTGGCGTGCAGGGCTGGCAGCAGCGCCAGTGCTGCGTCCGATTGGCCTTGTGCCCGCAGGCCCACCATGGCCTGGGCTTGCAGGTGGATGGCCTGGTGCAGTGCATCCACCTGGGCATAGCCCAGCTGCGAGCCGTGGCGCACGCGCCCTTGCTGGTGCAGCCAGCGGCCAAATTCGCAGGTGTTGGGGTCCAGCTCGGGCGGTGCGGGGGCCAGGTCGGCCAAGTGGGCTTCCAGCATGGCCACCCACGCCCGCATTTCCACCACCGCGGTCAACAAAGGCAAATCTTCACGGGGGGTCACACGCAGTTGCTTCCAACCCGGCTCGGGCTGCCACTGCGCCGCCCAGTCCGGTAACGCCAGGCCCGGCATGGGCCGCGCAATCGCATAGCCTTGGCCCCAGTCACAGCCCAGGCGCAGCAAA
>CAYNGJ010000035.1:0-9385 GCA_964396895.1 uncultured Hydrogenophaga sp.
CGTTGGGCTCATAACCCAAAGGTCGCAAGTTCAAATCTTGCCTCCGCAACCAATAAAATCAAGCATCTAGCTTGTTAAAAAGCCCTCAAATTGAGGGCTTTTTTGTTTTCGGTCGTCTTTAAACGTCGTCAGCGTAAGGGCCCGAGGTTGGGTTCGCTGTGGTGCGTGAAGCCGCATGTCCACCGCCGACACATCCCGCTCAGGCTTGCGCACTGTCCCCGCGTCTGACCCTCATGTCCTGACCCATCGCCCGGATGTCCTCCAGGCTGAGCAGTTCATTCGCTGCGGGGTAAACGCATTGCTCCTCCAGTTGAATGTGCTGGTCGTAGAGGGAGACGAATTCTGTCAACCATTGGACTTCTTCAGGGGTGAGCGGGTGCCAGGGTGCGTTGCCCAGTTGGTCAATGCGTTGCAACACCTGTCTGGCTTGGGTCCACCGCTGGTTCATGGTCTGGTGGTCGCTTTGCAGTTGCCGCACCACGGCGTGCAGGCCATGGCGGTCAGGTCCAGCCAGTACCGCCGGGAACACGTGTTGCTCTTCGTCTTGGTGGTGGTGGGGTGCTGCCAAATCAAAGTAGCGCATGACGTCACGGGCCGCTTGGGCGGCACTGAGGTCCCAGCCTTTGGCGCTCAGGTGTTCGCACAGCCGTGTCAATAGGGAGAGCATTCGCTCCACGCGCTCATGGCAGGCGCTGAGCATGTCGAACGGGTCGTTAAATCCAGCACCGGGTGATCTGTGACCCGGCAAGGAGGCGTTGGGCACGGGCAAACGGCTGCTCATGGTTTAACCCAGTTGAACCGCTTGACCCCTGGGGTTGAAGGGGATGAGATTGCTCAATTGCCCCTGTTTGATGGCTTCCACCATCTGCTGCAAGGGTTCATCGGCATCTTCGCTTCGGGGGGGGAGCCCCAGGGGACCAGACATTGCCGACGCGAACACCATGCCCCAGGGCTTGCCAAACGCCGCTGCTTCATCGGTCAGCTCTTGGAAATTCTGGATTTCATCCGGGCTCTTGTCCACGCACATGAGCGGAACGAGGGCACCACCTTCGCCGCGTTCGAATCTGGCCCGTTGTGCCGCTGTGCTGTCGGCGGGCAACTCAATGCCTGCGAACACAAATAACAGGCGTTGCGGCGTGGGTTGCGCCCTGGCTGCCAGGAGCAGATCGTCAAAATGGGTGATGTTCATGGGTTGTGAGGTGAAGTTGAAGGGGGCTGTCCCAGTGTGTGAACGTAGTCCGTCCACGCCGGACGAACGCGAGCGGGTTTGCGCGTGTGGGCGGTGCCCACACTGATGAAGCAGGGCGCATGTTCGTGTGGTTGCAGTCCGAACAACTGGCGCAATCCTGGTGACTTGAGCGCTTTTCCGCTGGTGAGGGCCGAGCCAAACCCGAGTGCGGTGGCCATCAGCAGCATGTTCTGGACGGCGCACCCGGCAGAAATCAGACGTTCATGCAGGTCAATGTCTGCATCTCCGCACTGCTCATCCACCACCAGCAACAGCAGCACGGGGGCTCGGAAGGCTTTCTCACGGGCCTGCGCGCACTGCTCGTCAGTGGCTGAGGCATCGCGCTCGGTCAGTGCCTGTTCAAAGGCCTCGGCCAATGCGGAGCGCTGCTCGGCGGGCACCAGCACCAAGCGCCAGGGGAGCAATTGGCCGTGGTCAGGTGCTGCTGCAGCAGCACCGAGAATGGTGAGCAACTCGTGGGTGTCGGGACCGGGCGCCAGCAGTCGCTTGGGCAAAATGGTTTGCCGCGTGTGGATCAGGTCATGCGCCACTTGCGCAAGGGCCTGAAAGGGATCTGGGGGCAGGTGTGTCATGGGCGCAGTGGCAGCCGCTCAGGCGACCCGTGTCAAACAAAGGTTTGAGGCAGTTTATGCGCTCGTGCGTGGTTTGACCATGCGCCAAAGGGAGTATGCGGGTTCGTCCGTTGGGAGGAGTCGTGCTCCTCAGTCTGGACGTCCATCGGCCCTGGGCTGTCCATACCAGCGAATGAGACGCAGTCCCCAGAGGCCCATCAGCAGTGCCCACAGGGCGGCGGCCAGGGCCAGCCCCCACCCAGGAACGCTGGGGAGGGAGGAGGCGATGCGCAGCAACACCGCCACCTGCAACCACCAGAACAGCACCCAGACCCAGTTGTCGGCCACCAAAGTGCGCCCACTGTGCCCGCAAGACACGCGGGTCACCATGGCCAGCAACAGGGAGCCCAGAAAACCCATGGTCAAGGCGTGCAACGCACCCAGACCCAGCACCGGTACCCCCAGGCGCAGACCCAGGAGTTGAGACGCACCAGACAGAATCAGCGCCAGACTCAACCACAGAAAGCCCAGGTGCAGCATGGCCAGCAGGCGAATCTTCAGGCTCTGGACCAGGCCCCAGACCACCGCGAGCCAAGCAACCACACTGCCCGCAGCCAGCTCGCACAACCCGAGGAAGAGCATCCATGCGCGCGGGCTTTTCGCGCCATCCATGGTGTCGCCCGTGGTCAACAGTGGCGCCCACACCGCCGCCAGCTCCATGGCCACCACCCCGAGCAGGAACCAGAACACCCAGAACGGGCGCCAGGCATCGATGAAAGGCAAGGCACTGGAGGTGAAGAAGGGCAACATCCGGTGGAGCACGGCCACAAACGTGACCACCACAAACCCCCACAAACCCGTCTTGACGCAGGCCAGCGCCAGGTCGATATGACCGAACGCCGTGGCCACGGCCATCGCCAGCAGGCTGAGCAGCCCGACGGCACCGCCCCAACCGACTGCCTTGGCATGCAGCCGATCGGCTGCCGCACTGGCCCACACCAGCCGCCAAAAGCGACCGTACATCGCCGTCAGGCCGACGACTGCCAGTGTGGCCCCCCCCAGTGCCAGACGTGCATCAAGGTGCGCGCCCGTCAGCCACAGCAGCCACCCGCCGAATTGCAGCAGCAGTGGCCACAGCAGGTGGGATGCATGTGGCCCTGCAACGCCCAGCCACTTCGGGCCGGCTGTGAAGACAAACCCGGCGAAGAACAAGGGCATGAATCCAAACGTCATCACCGCCGCATGAACGAGGCTGGGTGACAGTGCGGGAACCAGCCCCAGGCCCCAACCCACCCGGTCCAGCTGAACCAGTGCCCACCAGGCACTGGCGGTCAACAGCAATGCCACGGCCAGAAAAAACCCCAACCGATGCGGTGCCCACAACAAGGCCTGAGCGCGCCAACCCGCCTGTGAGGACGGTGGGACCACCGCTGGATGGGGCCGGGGGCGTTGCGCGAGTGCCGAGGGTGTGGGGGCCATGGCCGCCTTATCCGCAGGTACCCAGGTAGCCGCACTGGGTGCAGCAGTCGCAGCCGTCTTTGCGGATCACGGCATGCGCACCGCACTCGGGGCATTTTTTGCCCGCCATCACCGGCAGCGTGGCGAGTGCACCTGTGGGGCTGGCCGTGCTGGAGCTGCCCCAGGCCTGGGGTGAATCTGCCGCCGTGTCCGTGTTGCGGCGCGCGATGATCTGCTGGATGGCATAGGCGATGGCGGCCACCTCCGAGTCGTGCCACATGGGCACGTGCGTGCCGTCGGCCTTGGTGTGCAGGCCCAAGCGCACCGGTCCTCTGTCCCATGCGACTTTGCGCATGTCGTTCAAGGCCCTGGCCAAAAAGCCACCGCGCGCGGCCAGTGACAACAAGCGCATGCTGGCGGTGACCCATTGCTGTGACTCGCCGCTTTGCCCCACGGGCATGAAGAACTCGATGGCCCTTTGCACCGACGTTTGACCGTCGGCGCCGTCCATGGGCAGGAATGACACCACGAGGTACAGCGTTTTGTGGCCCTCGTGTGTCCAGTATTCGATCTTCTCCACCACCGCTGGTAAACCACCTTTTGGCCGTTTTTCGACCACGGCGCTCATCAGGTCTGTGTTGTTTGCTACTGTTTTCTCCCTCTCCGTGGGGGTGACTTCCAGCACGGACCCCAGGATGGCGTTGGGGCGGTAGGTGGCCAGGCCCTTCAGGTGAGCGCCCCATGCCTGCCGGTACAAGCCCTTGAAGTCCTCGTAGGGGTGATCGGCAGGCACGTTGACGGTTTTGGAAATGGCGGTGTCCACAAATGGCTGCACCACCTCCATCATGGCGATGTGGTCGCTGGCCGCCATGGACAGGGCCGATACAAAGTACTCGGGCAGATTGTCCACGTCCCCGCCTTGTTCACGGTACACGCGCCAGGCGTGGTCTTCCACGTTGTACTCTGTGGTGCTGCCGTCCGATTCGCGTTTTTTTCGGCGGTACACCCAAGAGAACGGCGGTTCGATCCCGTTGGATGCGTTGTCGGCAAATGCCAGGCTCACGGTGCCCGTGGGGGCGATGGACAACAAATGGCTGTTGCGAAGGCCATGGGTGCGGATGGCCGCTTTCAGGGCTTCAGGCAGACGGCTCGCAAAGGTACCGGGCGCCAGGTAGCGCTCCGCGTCGAAGCGGGGGAATACCCCCTTTTCCTGCCCCAGCTGGACAGATGCGGCGTAGGCCGCGTCTCGCATGCACTCGGCAATGCGGGCGGCCATGGCGCGGCCTTCGTCTCGGTCGTAGCGCAAGCCCAGCATGGTCAGTGTGTTGCCCATGCCCGTGAAGCCCACGCCAATGCGGCGCTTGGCCTGTGCCTCTTCCCGCTGCTGAGGCAGGGGCCAGAACGTGAGGTCCAGCACATTGTCGAGCGCGCGCACCTGCAGCGCCACCGCTTGTTCGAAGGCGGCAAAGTCGAATGCCGATACCCCTCCAAACCCGAAAGGGTGTCGAACGAACCGGGGCAGGATGACGGGCCCCAGGTCGCAGCAGCCGTACGGAGGCAAGGGCTGTTCCCCGCAGGGGTTGGTGGCTGCGATGCCTTCGCAGTAGTTCAGGTTGTTGTCGCGGTGGATGTGGTCCAGAAACAGAATACCGGGTTCGGCAAAGTCGTAGGCAGACCGCATGACCGTGTCCCACAGTTCACGGGCGGGCAGCGTGCGGTACACCCACAGGCCATCGGCACGCTGGTGGGTGCCCTGTTGACGAAGGGCCGTACCCGGTGGTGCACGGTGCACCAGCTCCCAGGCTTGCTCTTGGTCCAGGGCGTGCATGAAGGCATCGGTCACCCCCACCGACACATTGAAGTTGTTCCAGCGCCCGGGTGTGCGCTTGGCTGTGATGAATTCCAGTACGTCGGGGTGGTCAATGCGCAGCACCCCCATTTGTGCGCCACGCCTGGCGCCCGCGCTCTCGACGGTCGAGCATGACTGGTCAAACACGTTGATGTAGCTGCACGGTCCAGACGCCATCGACGCCGTGCCTTTGACCTCGGCCCCTTTGGGGCGAATGCGGGAAAAGTCGTATCCCACACCACCGCCTCGGCGCATGGTTTCGGCGGCTTCACGCAGGGCCTCGTAGATGCCGGGGTAACCCTCGCTGTCGGTTCCCTGGATGCAGTCCCCTACGGGTTGCACGAAACAGTTGATGAGCGTGGCCTGTATGCCGGTGCCCGCTGCGCTCATGATGCGTCCGGCCCCAATTGCCCCTGCGTGCAGGTTGGCCAAAAACCGCGACTCCCAGGTCGGTCTGTCCGCCTCGGCCTCCACCGAGGCCAGCGCGCGTGCCACGCGCTGGTACAGGTCCTCAAGCCCTTGTTCTCCGGGTTTGAGGTATTTCTCGCTCAGGACATCCTGACTGATGGGTTGACTGGTGGTCGGTGCCCGATGGGCGTGTTCACGTTTCATGGTCTTGGTTCCCGCCTGTGGGCGGTCGGTTGCTGGGTCAGGTCACTGGACCAAGGGGGATTCTGCGCCCTCCAGCTCCAGGCCTTCGATGCTGGCCGCCCCCACCAGCAACCGCATGTACTGGCGCAGCGCGGTGGCTCGCGACTGCAGCGCCAGTCGGCTGGCCACCTGGTCCCGCACTTCGCCGAGCAGCGGCAGTTTGCCTTTGCGGCGCCCGAGCACTTCGATGATGTGAAACCCGAAACGGGTGTGAATCAACCGGGGGTGAATGCCCATGCCGCAGCGGATGTCGGTCTGCTGGAACAATTCGTTGGCCAGTTCGGGGGCGCATTCGTCGCGCGTCACCCAGCCCAAGTCCCCGCCCTGGGCGCTGGAGGGGCAGTTGGACAGCTCCTGTGCCAGTTGCTCGAACCGCAGGGGCGCCACCTCCTTGCGTGACAGCTCCAGCAACGCAGACTCAGCCCGCAGCGTCAGCGCATGCACGTTGACCCCTGGTGTGACCGCAAACAGGATGTGCCGCACGTGCAGTGCCTGTCCCACGATGAACAGCTCTTTGTGGGCCTCGTAGTAGCGTCGGCACTCTTCCTCGGTGGGTTGCATGGTGGTCACAGCCACGTCGAGCATGTTCTCGATGACGGCGCGCTCTTCCGTGGACAGCGCGGGCGCCACCAGCACATTGGTGCGGGGCAGCAGGCCGGTTTGCACGGCGCGTTGCCTCAGCAGCTCTGTCCAAGCCAACTCGCGCAGGGCCTGGGCGTCTGGTTGCTCGTCTGGCGCATGGAGTGCAATGCCGTTGATGCTGGCCACGGATGACGGTACTTGCCCCGTACATTGGCAGCCCGCGCTGCCGCAGCCCTGGGTGGTGCTGGTGTTCATGGTGAAAATGTCCTGTTCTGACGGTGCTCAGGCGGAAGGTCCGCGGTGGCTCAAGGGGGTGCTGGGGGTCATGCCCACACGGCGGCTGCGAACCACCTGGTAGGGACGCGCCAGGTAGCCCACAGTGGCGAAGCCGCTCCACACGTGCACCAACCGGGTGAATGGGAAGATCAGGAAAATGGACATTCCCAAGAACATGTGGGCCTTGAACACAGGACCTGCTTCTGCCAACAACTCAGGTGCACCGGCGCGGAAGGTCACGATGCGTTGCGCCCACTCGGCCAGCTTCATCATCATGCCGCCGTCCAGGTGTTGGGCCGACAGTGGGATGGTGGCCAGACCCAGGGCGAACTGGGCCCACAGCAACCACAGCAGCACGATGTCACTGGTTTTGCTGTTGATACGGATGCGCTCATCGCTCAGGCGACGGTGCAGCAGCAGCGACACGCCGATGAAGCCCAGCAACCCAAACAGGCCTCCGGACACCATGGCCATCAGCTGCTTGGCGCCAGCAGTCATGAACGGTTCGTACAGGAAGTGGGGCGTGAGCATGCCCACGGTGTGGCCAAAAAACAGGAACAGAATGCCGATGTGAAACAGGTTGCTGCCCCAGCGCAGTTGGCCGGCGCGCAGCAGCTGGGACGAGTCGCTTTTCCAGGTGTACTGGTCACGGTCAAAGCGGAGCAGGCTGCCCAGCAGAAACACCGTGAGGCAGATGTAGGGGTAGTAGCCGAAGAGAAAATTGTTGACGTAGTTCATGAAAGTCTCCTGTATGCCGCTGGGGTGGGGTGCGCCACCTCATGCGGCAGGGAACACAAGTGGGTGCTGCGGTTCACGCGGCCATCCGGGGGGCTGCAGCGGTCTTGCGAACGATGTGAATGGGCTGTGCCTCCCCGGGTCGCGCTTGACCACGGGTGCTGCAACCACCGAAGGCCTCGGGCTCTGCCCAGCTGTCGTCCATGGACTCGTCGGCCTCGAATGGCACTGCCTGGGCCTTGTGACCGGCCAGTTCCAGCACCGAGGCGAGGACAGTGGCGTAACGGCTTTCCCGCTTCAGCAGTGCACTGAAAACCGCATTCAGGATGTGCGCCATTTCCCCCAGAAATGATTTGGCCAGCTGGGGCGGCTGGGTCGATGCAAATTCCAGCACCACGCACAGGTGGTCAGGCAGTTCTTCGGGACCGAGGAACATGCCCGCCTTTTCGTAGGTCTGGACCAGATCAATCATGGCGGGTCCCCGGTCGCGTGAGTCTCCGTGCACGTGTTCAAACAGGTGCAGCGAGGTGGCGCGTCCCCGGTCAAAGGTCTCGACGTAGTGGCCCTCCACTTCCAACGGGTCGGTGCGTTGCAGCTCCATGGCCAAAGCGCGCAGCTCGGCACGGCGTGCCGTGGGCACGGCAGCCTCTTCGTCCAGCACGCTGACGAGTGCGGGGAGTTCGGCGCGCATCTGGGCGTCCGGGTAGGCCAGCAGGCGGGCCAAAGCCCGCAGGGTGTAACGGTTGTTTTTCATGGCAGGTTCCTGGCGGGTCAGATGACCGACTGAATGGGAATGGTCCGGCGCTTGGAGCCACCGAACAGGCTGGTGTCGGAGGCTCCGTCTGAGCACCCGTTGCCAAACGAAAAGCCGCAGCCACCGCGCAGGTCAAACGCGTTTTCGGCATACTCCCGGTGCGAGCTGGGGATCACAAACCGGTCTTCGTAGTTGGCAATGGCCATCACGTGGTACATCTCCTCCACTTGGGCCAGGGTCAGGCCCGCCTGCTCCAGCACCGCCAGGTTTTGCAGGCCGTCCACATGCTTGCTGCGCTGGAAGGCGCGCATGGCCAGCATGCGCTCCAGGGCCCGTTTGACAGGCGCCGTGTCTCCGGCGGTCAGCAGGTTGGCCAGGTACTGCAGCGGAATGCGCATGTCGTTCAGGTCGGGCAGCTCGCCGTTCACGCCCACATGGCCGGCATTGGCCGCCGAGGTGATGGGCGACAGCGGTGGCACATACCAGACCATGGGCAGCGTGCGGTACTCGGGGTGCAACGGCAGGGCCACTTTCCAGTCGATGGCCATCTTGTACACAGGGCTGTTGCGCGCGCCAGCCATCCAGGCGTCGGGAATGCCGTCCTTGCGGGCCTGCTCAATGACTTTGGGGTCATTGGGGTTGAGGAAGATGTCCAGTTGAGCTTGGTACAGGTCTTTCTCGTCGGGCACGCTGGCCGCCTCGGCAATGCGGTCGGCGTCGTACAGCACCACACCCAGGTAACGGATGCGGCCCACACAGGTTTCCGAACACACCGTGGGTTGACCGGCTTCAATCCGGGGGTAGCAGAAGATGCATTTTTCGGCTTTGCCGGTCTGCCAGTTGTAGTAAATCTTCTTGTAGGGGCAGCCGCTCACGCACATGCGCCAGCCCCGGCATTTGTCCTGGTCAATCAGCACAATGCCGTCGTCTTCGCGCTTGTAGATCGAGCCTGAAGGGCACGATGCCACGCAGGCGGGATTCAGGCAGTGCTCGCACAGGCGAGGCAGGTACATCATGAAGGTGTTTTCGAACTGGCCGACCATGTCCTTCTGGACCCGGTCGAAGTTCGCCAAGTTGGCGTCCTTGCTGCGCTTGCTGAATTCACCGCCCAGGATTTCTTCCCAGTTGGGACCCCACTCGATTTTTTCCATCCGCTTGCCGGTGATCAGGCTGCGGGGGCGCGCCGTGGGAGGTGCCTTCACCTCGGGTGCCGACTGCAAGTGGTCGTAGTCGAAGGTGAAGGGCTCGTAGTAGTCGTCGATCTGCGGCATGTTGGGGTT
>CAYNGJ010000036.1:0-7628 GCA_964396895.1 uncultured Hydrogenophaga sp.
GCCGCCGCTGGGGCTGGTTACCAACGCCGCTTTTTGAATATTTCAGGGCCGACTAGGTAACGCCGCACGCGAGGCTTCAAATAGGGTGCTTGGAGCCTCGCCCGCCACCTGGCGACGGGTCCGCCCATGTGGGAACTGGCTTCAGCGCAAGCAACAACGCCCTGTTCGGTGCCAGGGCGTTGGGATCCTGTCACGTTCAGCTGTCAGCCCCGCTTGTACTTGGCTAACTGTTCTGGTTCCAACAGTTCTTCTGGCGTGCGTACGCTCGGGCCCAGGATGGGGCCGACCACCTCGTGCCCCCAGGTGCTGAGGCGCTCGGGGTTGAGCTCGAAGCCATCGTCGTGCCAAGGCTCCAGTTCGGTGATGGTCTCGAACGCAAATCCGCTGGGCGAGAAATGGTAGAAGGACGCATGGGGGTCCTGCGAGTGCTGGCCCAATGTCATCATCATCGGGATGGCGCGCTGCTTGACGATGTCGTAGGTTTCTCCCACGTCGCGCAGGCTCTTCACGAAAATGCCTACGTGTTGAACGCCCATTTTTCCAGGGCCATACCCGTAAGCGATGTCGTGGCTGGTGAAGTTGTTCAGTTTGGAGCGATAAAACGCCGTCTGACCTTTTCCCGCGCCAGGTCCATAGTAGTGAAACCCCATCAGATTGACGAAGAAGTCTTGTAATTCCGGAGGCCATTCCGGGGTGATTACCACCAGATGGCCCAGCCCCCGTACCCCGGCAACAAATCCCCCATGTGGGCGCCCGGGCGTGAATGAGCGGGGCATCCACTTCTGCCCATGAAACATCTCGTGCTGGTAGCCCACCGGATCACGGAACCGAAACACCCCTTTGACACCCCGTTGTTCACACAGCGCGGCATCACCCATGGTGATTTCAACGCCGTTCTGTTGAAAGCGCGCCATGGCCGCTTCGAACTCGATCTTGCCCTTGGCCTCCCAGCCAATGTAGGCCAAGCGGTCTACATTGCCGGGGTGGAAGGCAAAACGGTGTCGACGGTCGTCTGTGCGGAAGTAAAGTGAATCGGGGTCGGATGCCGGAGAAGTGCCGACTTGAAAGCCCATGACCTCAGGTCCGTACGAGCGCCATTCTTCCATCTTGGTGGTCTCGAAACCCAGGTAACCAATGCCTATGATGTCCATGTCGATATATCCAGTGAGCTAAGGAACGTGGCTGCGCCGAATGAGCCTCCAGTCGCCAGCAGCAGTGGCGTGAGAGATGCCCATTCGAATAGCTGGCCTTGCCAGCACTCGAAGTCAATCACGAGTGGATGTCTTCGAGGATTAGTGCTTCGGCTGGGCAGGCTGCAGCACCCTCCCTTGCCTCTTCCTCAAGCCCTGCGGGTATGAGGTCGGATTCGACATACACCAGACCGTTCTCATCCAACTTGTACACATCAGGACAGAGCTGTGCGCACAGGCCATAGCCGCAGCATCGACTGCGTTCAACGATCACCCGCAGTGTCGGAGATTTTTCAATGTTACTCATGGCGATTTCCTTTGAATACAGTCAGTGTCAAACGAGTTGCTCTTAAAAAGTGCACATTATTCAATGAAGTGTTGATATGTATACGGGGGTTCTCCCTAGGTTTTGCCGGTTTTGTGGCCATTTGGACTCAAGCGGAGACGCTCAGATCCGGGCCAGTTCGCTCAACTGGTTTAGTGCAGTGTTCCATTCTGTTTGGAACTTAAGGAACATGTTCAAAACTCTGCCTTCAGTCTGAGTGAGGCACAAAAGTTGCGTTTTTTTGGCATGATGTTGGCGCCAATTCAAAATTGACCACTGGGGGGTGCGGACAGTAACTTGGACTACACAACGCCAAGCTGATTCGATCGATGTCGCGCAAAGGGTGTTCGCCAGACAACGCTGCCTGAGAGGGTTTCTTCGGGCGATTGAAAACGGAGCTGTTCTATCCTCGGACTTGGCAGGACATCACGATCGTTGACTCCTATATCCGCTGGTATAACGAAAAACGCATCAAGATCTCTCTTGGCTCGCTCAGTCCCGTCGAATACCGGGCGAGCCTTGGAATCACGGCATAAACCAGTCCAAGTTTTACGCCGCACCCCCACTACCTGGGGTAGCGCGCCTCCATGGCTGCGCCGAAGTCTCGTTTCAGAGTGGGGTAGTAAGCAATTTGCCCCCCCATGCCGCCGGCAATGTCAATGGACGCAGCGCTGATGAAGCTGGCGTAGTCGCTGGCCAGAAACAGCGCCATGCCCGCCACATCCTCGGGTTTTCCAAACCGACCCAACGGCACCACCTTGAGCACCATGGCATCGAATTCTTCACGCGGCGTACCGGGCGGCATCTCGCGGTAGTGCCTGTCCCACTGCCCCGTGTCTATCCAGCCCATGTTGAGGGTGTTGACCAGGATGTTGTCTTTGGGCAAGGACATGCCCAAAGACTTGGACATGGCAATGCACCCCGCCCGGTTGACCACCGAGGGAATGCCGTCCGGTGTGATCTGAGTGCCTGCCAGGGCGTTGATCTCCACGATGCGGCCCCAACGCTGCTGGCGCATGTGCGGCACCACCGCCTGTATGAAGCGAAAGTGGCCCATCTGTAGCACATTGGCGTGCTCCAAAATCTGCTCGGGCGTCAGCGTGTCGAGGTTGCCGCCCCTGCCCTGCCCCGCGTTGTTGATCAACACGTCGACCCCGCCCCAGCTGGCGGCGATGTCGTCCACAAAGGCCTTCACGCCAGCGGTGTCCGTCACATCCACGGCCCGTGCAATCACCGCCTGCGCGGTGGTCGCCAGTTCCTGGCCAACGGCCTCGATGTCGGCTTGTGTGCGGGCGCACACCGCCACACGGGCACCCTCTTTGCCAAAAGCTGCTGCGATAGCCCGCCCAATGCCACGCGAAGCGCCGGTGATGATGACGCGCTTGCCACTCAAATCGATGTGCATGTCTTGTCTCCTGATGGTGTCAATAAACCGAACAATTGTAGACACATGCATAAAATATGTTCATATTAATGACATCGACGCCACGGGCATACCACTGGCAAAGGAACGCCCCAGAAACTGCTCCAGCGCCGCGCCGCACGGACTGAGGGTTCGGCCCACTTGCCAGGCCAACCCGACCTCCATGACCGGCAACCGGGCGTCCATGGGAACAGCGCTGATCCGCCGCCCGTCCAGGGACCACGGCCGAAAGACCATGTCGGACAGGATGGTGACGCCCAGGTTGAGCGCCACCATCTCGCGCAGCGCCTCCATGGACGAGGTCTGAATGACCTTGTGTGGCAGGCAGCCCGCATCCGCCCAGTAGCGTTGTGCGTTGCGGTCCCCCTCGTCCACCGTTGGCAGGATGTAGGGATGTGCGGCGAGTTCTTCAAAGCTCACACTGCCTCGTGAGGCGTATTCGTGGTCGCCGGCGGTCCACAATTGACGGCGGGAGCGCCCCAGCACGCGAGTCTCCAGTTGCTCGGTCGCCTCCAGGTTGGACAGCAACAGCGCCCCCATTTCCAGTCGGCCGCTCGTCAGGCGGGCTTCGATTTCGGCACGCGGAAGCTCCTCCAGAGACAACTCGACCCGGGGGTACAGCTCGCGAAACCGGGCCAGAGCGGGCAACAAAAAATAGCCCAGCACGGTGTAGGTGGCCGCCAACTCCAGCCGCCCCTCCAGATCGCGCCCTGAAAACGGAAACCGTGCGGCCTCGTGGGCCATGCGGAGCACGGACTCGGCGTGCTGCAAAAAAGCCTGCCCTTGAAACGTCAGCGTCACACCCTGTCGCCCCCGCTCCAGCAAGGCCGAGCCCATGGCCTGCTCAAGGTCTGAAATGGCAAGAGTCATGGCTGATTGGGACAGGCCAATTTCAAGGGCGGCGGTCGAAATCTTTCCGCATCGGGCCACGGCCACAAAGTAATGCAGTTGACGCAAGGTGAACCGGGGCAAAGAAGGAAAACCGGCGGACATTTGAAAAACCAATATCTAAAAAACAAAATTGAATTTGACTATGCCACACAAAAATACACACAATCACTGGTTGTGTACAACTTACAAGGCCGATTGCACGGCAGGAAACACCCCATGAACCAGACTGTTGCCCTGTCAGACAAATACGAATTGCCTTCGGGGCGCGTCTACATGAACGGTACGCAAGCGCTGGTGCGGTTGCTGATGGCGCAAAAAGCGCGCGACGAAGCTGCGGGGCTAAACACAGAGGGCTTTGTGTCTGGCTACCGCGGCTCTCCGCTGGGCGCGGTCGATCAGGAGCTGTGGAAAAACCGTCAACTGCTGGAAAAGCACAAAATTCGTTTTCAGCCGGGGTTGAACGAGGAGCTGGCCGCCACTTCGGTCTGGGGCACGCAGATGCTGAGCCTGGACCCCCAAGCACGCGTCGATGGCGTGTTTGCACTCTGGTACGGCAAGGGACCGGGCGTGGACCGCAGCGGCGACGTGTTCAAACACGGCAACATCGCGGGCGGTGCCCCCCATGGCGGGGTGCTGCTGGTGGCGGGAGATGACCATGCCTGCAAATCCTCCAGCCTGCCACACCAAAGTGAGCACGCGTTCATCGCCGCCATGATTCCCGTGCTGCACCCCTCGGGCGTGAAGGAATTTATCGAGTTCGGGTTGCACGGCTACGCCATGTCGCGCTATTCGGGGTGCTGGGTGGGGTTCAAGGTCATCAGCGACACGGTGGAGTCGTCGTCGTCGTTCGACATCGACCCCATGTCGGTCGACATTCAGATCCCACAGACTTACCCCGTGCCGGCCGACGGCTTTTCCATCCGGTGGCCCGACCCACCACTGGAGCAGGAGAACCGGTTGCAGCGCGAGCGTCTTTACGCGTTGCTGGAGTATGTACGCCTGAACAAGCTCAATCGCCAAGAATGGCTGGCACCCGACGGGCGGCTGGGCATCTGCACCACCGGCAAAAGCTACCTGGACGTGCGTGAAGCCCTGTGCCTGCTGGGGCTGGACGATGCTGCGGCGCAGACACTGGGTATCCGACTGCTGAAAATCGGGGTGGTGTGGCCACTGGAGCCCACTTGCGTGGTGACATTCGCCCAAGGGTTGGACGAGATTCTGGTGGTAGAGGAGAAGCGCCAGATCCTCGAATACCAAATCAAGGAACACCTCTACAACGAGACGGCCCGCCCCAGGGTGGTGGGCAAGTACGACGAATCGGGTGAGTGGGTGCAGGTGCCCAGCAGCGGCATTTTGCTGTCGCCCAACGGCGAGCTGACCCCCGCTGGCGTTGCCGACGTAATCGCCACTCGACTGGCCAAGGTGTTTGGCAGCGAGGCGCTGCCCGAATCGGTACGCGTCTGGATCGATCGCCTCGCCTGCCTGAACACACAAGCCAAGATCACGCCCCCAACCACCCAGCGCCTGCCTTACTTTTGCTCGGGCTGCCCGCACAACACCAGTACCCAGGTGCCCGAGGGCTCACGGGCGCTGGCGGGCATCGGTTGCCACTACATGTCCATGTGGATGGACCGCCGAACCGAAACCTTCAGTCAAATGGGCGGGGAAGGAGTGCCTTGGATTGGCCAGGCACCCTACACCGACACCCCCCATGTGTTCGCCAACCTGGGCGACGGCACCTACATGCACTCGGGCTCCCTGGCCATTCGGGCCTCCGTGGCCGCCGGGGTCAACATCACCTACAAGTTGCTGGTGAACGACGCCGTGGCCATGACCGGTGGCCAACCAGTAGAAGGCGCACCGTCGGTGCCGCAGTTGCTGCGCCAGATCGCCGCAGAAGGGGTGGTAGCGCTGCACCTGGTGAGCGACGAGCCGGAAGCGTTTCAGTCGTTGAGCGACTTCCCCAAGGGCGTTCAGGTGTCGCACCGCGACGGCATGGATGCGTTGCAACGCCAGCTGCGCGAGGTCCAAGGCGTGTCGGTCATCGTTTACGCACAGACCTGCGCCGCCGAGAAGCGCCGCAGGCGCAAAAAGAAGCTGCTGGTGGACCCTGCCCGCCGCGTGGTCATCAACGAAGCCGTGTGCGAGGGCTGCGGCGACTGTGGCGTGCAATCCAATTGCGTTTCCATACTGCCCCTGGAAACCGCCTTGGGCCGCAAACGCGAGATCGACCAAAGCGGCTGCAACAAAGACTTCTCATGTGTGCGGGGCTTTTGCCCCAGCTTTGTGGTGCTGGAAGGTGCGGAACTGCGCAAACCCGACGTCCAGCGCGTGGCGGCCCCCACGGGCTTGCCAGAACCGACCCTGGCAAACCTGGACCGTCCCTGGAACATCCTGGTCGCGGGCGTGGGGGGCACGGGGGTGGTGACCATCGGTGCGCTGATCGGCATGGCCGCCCACCTGGAGAAAAAGGGCGTCCTGGTGTTGGACATGGCGGGTTTGGCGCAAAAGGGCGGCGCAGTGATGTCCCATGTGCGGCTGTCGGCCGACCCTGCGCAACTGCACGCCGCCCGCGTGGCCCGTGGCCAGGCCGACCTGGTGCTGGGTTGCGACCTGATGGTGGGGGCCGCCGGTGATGCGCTGGCGTCCATGTCGCCGGACCGCACCCACGCGGTGATGAACACCGATGTGCAGCCCACCGGCAGCTTCACCCGTGACTCGGACTGGCAGGCCTCGCCCGAGGCCATGCTGGCCTGCGTTCGCGCGGCCAGCGGCGAGGTGGCGTCTTTGGAGGCGTCACGCCTGGCCGTGGCCCTGATGGGCGACGCCGTGGCCACGAACGTGTTTTTGCTGGGCTATGCCTGGCAAAAAGGCTGGATTCCGCTGCACGAGGCCTCGTTGTTGCAGGCCATCGAACTCAATGGTGCGGCGGTCAAAATGAACCTCTCGGCCTTCGCCTGGGGCCGCCAGGCGGCGGTCGACCTCGCGGTGGTGCGCCGCGCAGCCGGCCTACCCACCGGCGAGAGCGTGATGCTGATGCCCGCCAAGTCGCAGCCCTTGGCCGAGCTGCTGGCCGACCGCACCCAGCGCCTCACTGACTACCAGAATGCACCGTATGCCCAGCGTTACGTGGCTTGGGTGCGCCGCGTCGCAGACGTCGAGCAGCAGCTCCTGGGCAGTGAACGCCTGGCCCGGGAAGTGGCCATCAGCCTCTACAAGCTGATGGCCTACAAGGACGAATACGAGGTGGCCCGCCTGCACATAAAAAGCGAGTTTCTGGCCGGGCTGAACCGGCAGTTTGAAGGCGACTTCAAGGTGAACTATTACCTCGCTCCGCCGCTGTTCACGAAGCGGGATGCCCAGGGCCACCCCATCAAGCAACGCTACGGCGCGTGGATGCAGTCGGCCTTTCGTCTGCTGGCTCGCCTGCGCGTTCTCAGAGGCACCGCACTCGACCCCTTTGGCTGGACAGCGGAACGCCGCGAGGAGCGACAAGCGGTGCGCGACTACGAAGCCACCATAGAGAGCCTGTTGACCGGACTGACCCCGGCCAAACTGAAAGACGCCCTGGAAATTGCCCGCCTGCCCCAACTGGTGCGGGGCTATGGCCATGTGCGTGCTCGTGCGCACCAAGCCATGCTGGGTCAACGAGACACCTTGCTGGCCCGCTGGCACGCCCGCTGAGACGGTGCCCCCGCCCAGCGCCGAACACCCCCCTTTAAAGCACCAACAGAGGAGTCACCCCCATGAAAGCACTCGTCGCCGTCAAACGCGTGGTGGATTACAACGTCAAAGTGCG
>CAYNGJ010000037.1:0-4958 GCA_964396895.1 uncultured Hydrogenophaga sp.
GTGCAGTTCGACGACTGGATGTACCTGATGGACGAGCGCGTCATGCTCAACCGCGCGGCCATGTCCAAGTGGGGGGTGCACCTGGGCGACGTGACGCTGAGCTTCATCAAGCGGGCAACCCAATGAACGCCGCCCGCCCACACACCCGCAACACCCGGAGACTGGCATGGCACTGAACCCCCGCATGACGCAGTGGTGCGGCAAAACCGTGTGGCTGGTGGGCGCTTCCAGCGGCATCGGCCGCGCCACCGCATCGGCCCTGCACGCCCAGGGCGCACGCGTGGTGGTGTCGGCCCGTCAGGCCGCTGCCCTGGCCAGTTTTGTGGCCGAACACCCCGGCGCGCTCGCCCTGCCCCTGGACGTGACCGACCCCGCCGCCGTGCGCCGCGCGGCCACCACCGCAGCGGCCGCCTCACCCACGGGACCGCATGGCCTGGACTGCGTGGTGTATTGCGCCGGGCATTACGCCGCACAGCGCGCCCAGACCATGGACCTGGCCGACATGCGCAAGCACCTGGACGTGAACTACCTGGGTGCCCTGCATGTGCTGGACGCGGTGCTTCCGCAGTTGCTGGCCCAACCGGCGCAGCGTCGCGGCCACATCAGCCTGGTGGGCAGCGTGGCCGGCTACCGCGGGCTGCCCAACAGCCTGGCCTATGGACCGACCAAAGCCGCCCTCATCAACCTGGCCGAAACGCTCTACATTGACCTGCAGGGCCCCGGCGTGGGCGTGTCCATCGTCAACCCCGGGTTTGTGGACACGCCACTGACCACCCAGAACCGCTTCAAAATGCCCGCACTCATCACCCCCGAGCAGGCGGCTCAGGCCATGCTGCGGGGCTGGGCCGACGGCGCATTCGAAATTCACTACCCCCGCCGCTTCACCTGGGCGATGAAACTGCTGGAGGCACTGCCCTACCCCGTGTTTTTCGCCGCCATGCGGCGCCTGTCACCCCAACCGTCGGACACGATCACCCATGATGCCCACCGCCACACCCCCGCCCGGCCCTGAGGGCAATGCCAACGCCGCGGCGCTGGCGCGCATTGTTCAGGCCTTCGAGTCCCTCTCACCCGCCAGCGTGGCCGCACTGGACACGCTCTACACCCCGCACGCGCGCTTCAAAGACCCGTTCAACGATGTGCGGGGGCTGGCCGACATTCAGCGCATTTTTTCGCACATGTACGTTGCCCTGGACCGCCCGCACTTTGTGGTGACGCACACCATTCAGCAGGGAAGCCACAGCTTTCTGACGTGGGAGTTTCGCTTTCGGTTTCGGCGCTTTGACACCCGCACGCTGCAGTGCATCGAGGGTGGCTCGCACCTGCAACTGGCCCCGGACGGACGCATCCTGAGCCACCGCGACTACTGGGATGCGGCCGAAGAACTGTACGAAAAGCTGCCCGTGCTGGGCGGCCTGATGCGCTGGCTCAAGCGGCAGGCCAACCGCTGAGCCGAGAGGGTGGCGCAGGATCAATGAGACGCCGCTCAGGCAACACCATTCAGGGCGAGGCAAACCCGGTTGCGCCCCTCTCTTATGGCGCTGTCCAAGGCTTGAGCCGCCAGCGCCGTGATGCGGTGAGGCTCGTCCTGGCCCCCGCATACCGCCACCCCCACACTGACGGTGACCCGCAGCGCTGGCAGGCCCGGGAGGAGGACCTCGGACGCCTGCACCGCACATCGGATTTTTTCCGCCACCGCCATGGATTGTTCCCCGTCCAACTCCACCAGGAGGATGAGGAACTCCGCATGGCCATGTCGAAATGCAAGATCGCTGGCACGCACCTGCGTGGTCAGCAACGTTGCCACCCGCTGCAGTAGGCGGTCGCTCGCCGGCGAACCATGATCCTCGGTCACACGACTGAGCCCATCCACCTCCACCAACAAGACAGAAAAAGAGGTGCGCCGTCGACGGGTCAACTCCAACTCCCGGCGCAAGATGCTGGGCAGCAGGCCACGGTGGAACAACTGGGTGAGGGTGTCACGGTGTCCGTCGTGACCTTCCAGCCGGTCAAACAGGGTGTTGACCTGGCCACGCACATCCTCAAGTCCTGTCACCATCTCACGCAGCAAGGCGTGGTGGCTGTCGGCGTGGGGCGACTCGGGCAACCCCCGCCTCAAACGGGGCAGCACCGCCGTGTCCAGGTGGGCGATGGTCTGGGCAATGCGCGTCAACGCGGCGGTGTGCGCCGCCTCGTCAAACAGCAAAGGCGCTCTGTGGTTGAGCCACAAACCAAACGGGGAGCTGCCCAACGCGGCCACATCCTCCTCCGACGCCGCACTGAGCATGGCCTGCAAAAACCGATTTTCCTCTTCGCTCAGCGACATCAGCTGTGCCTGGCGCTCTTCCTCCAGAAGAGGCTGTACAGACGCTGCACCACGCGGCGCAGCGGTCACCGCCCCATCCTGGACCAGCGCCATTTCGGCTTGTGCCAGGTCAACGACTTCGCCCGCGTAGATGACCGCCTGCAAAGCCAGCGCCGGTGGCGTCAGGTGGTGGCCCAACAGTTCAAACAGGCGGTGCTTGAATCCCCGAAACCCCAGCGCCACCAGAGAGTGGGAAATGCCCGCACGGACGTGCAAGGTACCCACATGGCGCTGCAACGCAACCGTGGGAGATGGGCTGCGGACATTCGCCGGGTCAAACAGGAACGGCATCCACCGCTGAATGGCGGGCAACAGACGCTGCTGCAGCAGGTCTTCGGGAATCAGCTGATGGACCTCGCCTCGCTGGTGCCAAGCGCCGTAGAAGGCGACCGCAAGCTCTGCGGTGCACCCCTCCACCACCTGGGCCACCGCCAGCACCACCGCCTCGGGCGGGCGCTGAAAAGCGACGCACCATTCATCCAAAGTGGGGTGATGAGCCACCATGCGTCAGGCCCTGTGGCTCACAGGTTGGGCGCCAGCAGGCGCCGCAAGTCGCGCTCGGCCACGCCGCTGCGCTGCGCCAGGTCGGCCACCTGGTCGTCGCCCACCTTGCCCACGTTGAAGTAGGTGCTGTCGGGGTGGCTGAGGTAGAAGCCGCTGACGCTGGCCGCCGGGGTCATGGCCAGGCTCTGGGTCAGGCCCATGCCGATGTCTGCGCAGCCCAGCAGCTCGAACATGGCGCGCTTGACGCTGTGGTCGGGACAGGCAGGGTAGCCGGGTGCGGGGCGGATGCCTTGGTATTTTTCCGCCACCAGCTCGTCCACGCCCAGGGCTTCGTCGGGCGCGTAGCCCCACAGGTCGGTGCGCACACGCTGGTGCAGCATTTCGGCCAGGGCTTCGGCCAGCCGGTCGGCCAGGGCCTTGAACAAAATGGCCGAGTAGTCGTCGTGCGCGGCCAGAAACTCGGCCTCTTTTTTCTCCACGCCCAGGCCACTGGTGACGGCGAACAGCCCCACGTAATCCACACCGGGCTGACCTTGGCCCACAAATTTCAATTCTTTTTGGCCTCCAGCGCTTGTGCCCATTGAATGGTTTGCTATCGCCGATTTGATCGCCTTGGGTGCCACAAAATCGGACAGACAGCGGCTGGGGCGCAGGCGAGTTTGGCCATCAGGGGCGGTGTACTCGGGCTTTTCGGTCTGCTGGCGCAGGCCGTGCCAGGTGAGCGCCACCTGGGTGCGGCTGTCATCGGTGTACAGCTCGATGTCATCGCCCACGGTGTTGGCGGGCCAGATGCCCACCACGGCATTGGCCGTGAGCCAACGACCGGCCACCAGCTTTTTCAGCATGGCCTGCGCATCGGCGAACACGCGGCGGGCCTCCTCACCCACCACCTCGTCTTGCAGGATGGCGGGGTAGGGGCCGGCCAGGTCCCAAGTCTGGAAGAAAGGGCCCCAGTCGATGAAGCGGGCCACTTCGGCCAGGTCCATGTTTTTGAACACGCGCCGCCCGGTGAACTTGGGCACGGGCGGCAGGTAGCTGGCCCAGGCCGTGGCCTCGGGCTGCCAGCCATTGGCGCGGGCTGTGTCCAGCGGCCACAGCGGCACCTGTTTTTTGTTGGCGTGCTGCTGGCGCACGCGCTCGTAGTCGGCGTTCAGCTCGGCCACGTAGGCATCGCGGCCCTCGCCCAGCAGGCCCTGCGCCACGCTCACGCTGCGGCTGGCATCGGGCACGTACACCACGGGGCCGCTGTAGTGCGGCGCAATTTTCACGGCGGTGTGGACGCGGCTGGTGGTGGCCCCGCCAATCAGCAGTGGTATCTGGCGGCTGCGGAAGTACTCGTCCTTCTCCATCTCGGCGGCCACCACCTGCATTTCTTCCAGGCTGGGGGTAATCAGGCCGGAGAGGCCCACGATGTCTGCGCCCACCTCTTTGGCCTTGGCCAAAATGTCGTGGCAGGCCACCATCACGCCCATGTTGACCACGTCAAAGTTGTTGCATTGAAGCACCACGGTGACGATGTTTTTGCCAATGTCGTGCACGTCGCCCTTGACGGTGGCCATGACGATCTTGCCCTTGGCCTTGGCATCGCCCCCGGCGGCCAGCAGCTGGGCCTTTTCGGCCTCGATGTAGGGCAGCAGGTGGGCCACGGCCTGCTTCATGACGCGGGCGCTTTTCACCACCTGGGGCAAAAACATCTTGCCCTGGCCGAACAAATCGCCCACCACGTTCATGCCGTCCATCAGCGGCCCTTCGATGACGTGCAGCGGGCGGCCACCGGTGGCGGCAATTTCTTGCCACATTTCCTCGGTGTCTGGGGTGATGAACTCGTTCTGGCCGCGCACCAGCGCGTGCTTCAGCCGCTCGCGTATGGGCAGGGCGCGCCACTCGTTTTTCTTGCTGTCGTCCTTGGCCGCGCCCTTGGCGTTTTCGGCCACTTCAATCAGGCGCTCGCCGGGGGACAGGTGCGCCTCGCCGGGCTGGTAGGCGGGGGTGCGGTTGAGCACCACGTCTTCCACGCGCTCGCGCAGGGTGGATTCCAGCTCGTCGTACACGCCCACCATGCCGGCGTTGACGATGCCCATGTCCATGC
>CAYNGJ010000038.1:0-4903 GCA_964396895.1 uncultured Hydrogenophaga sp.
ACCGCACAAAACTTGAACTCCGGAATCTTGCCAAACGGGTCCAGCGCGGCGTTGGTCAGCAAATTGGCTGCGGCTTCGGCGTAGGCAAAGGGGATGAACACTGTGCCATCGGGCGTGCCATCGTCTTGCCTGGCCGTCAGTGTGACGCTGCCACGGCGGGAGGCCAAACGCACCGGCTGCCCCGCCACCAGCCCCAGGCGGGCCAGCTCTGCCGCGTTCATCGACACCGTGGGGCCGGGCTCCAGTGCGTCCAGCACCCCCGCGCGGCGCGTCATGCTGCCGGTGTGCCAGTGCTCCAGCTGCCGCCCGGTGATGAGCACCAGGGGGTAGTCGGCATCGGGCACCTCGTCGGCGGCAATGTAGGCCGTGGGCACCAGTTGTGCGCGCCCGTTGGCCGTGGGGAACCCGTGGGTGAACACCACCGCCTGACCGGGGTCGTCCTCGTTCAGACAGGGGTAGGTCACCGCGCCCTCGCGCAGCAGCCGCGCCCAGGTGATGCCACCGATGGCCGTGTGCATGGCCTGGCGCATTTCCTCGTACACCTGCTCCACACCAAAGTACACGCTGCTTGTGCCGTCGTAAGCCCACCCCATGGCCCGCCCATCGGCCCGGCCCAGGCGCTGGGCGAGTTGCTGGATGATCCACAGATCAGCCCGCGCATCGCCAGGTGGTGGCAAGGCCTGGCGGCCCAGTTGCACGGTGCGGTCGGTGTTACTGACGGTGCCCCACTTCTCGGGCCAGGCGCTTGCCGGGAGCACCACATCGGCCAGCCAGGCGGTTTCGGTCAGGAACAAGTCTTGCACCACCAAGTGGTCCAGGCTGGCCAGGGCATGGCGGGCGTGGTTCAGGTCGGGGTCGCTCATGGCGGGGTTCTCGCCCATGACGTACAGGCCGCGCACCTTGCGCGGGTCGGCATCGTCGGCCAGGGCCTGATGCATCACCTCCACCACGGTCAGGCCGGGCTCAGAGGCCAGCTTCAACGGTGCCCCCACGGCGCTGTGCGCCTGCCCCCCAAGGGGGAGCTCACCCGGTTTGGGGCGGCCCGGCACCGGGTTCGTTCCCCAGAAGCGCTCAAACCATTCCCGCACCGCCGGGTCGGTCACGCGCTGGTAGTTGGGGAACATCATGGGGATGAGGCCGGCATCGCTCGCGCCCTGCACGTTGTTCTGCCCTCGCAAGGGGTGCAAGCCAGTACCGGGGCGGCCCATTTGGCCGGTGAGCGTGGCCAGGGCAATGAGGGCGCGCACGTTGTCGGTGCCGTGAATGTGCTGGCTCACGCCCATGCCCCACAGCGTGATGGCGGCGCGGCTGGTGGCGTAGGCCCGGGCCACCTCGCGGATGGCGGGTGCGGCAATGCCGCACACGGCGGCCACGTCTTCGGGGCGAAAGGCCTGCACCGCCTGGCGCACCGCCTCGGCGTTGTCCACGTGCGCGGCCACGTAGGCGTGGTTGACCAAGCCTTCGTCAAACACGGTGTAGAGCATGGCGTTGAGCAACACCACATCGGTGTCGGCGCGGAACTGCAGCGTGCGCCAGGCGTGGCGGGCGATGTCGGTGCGTCGGGGGTCGGCCAGCACGATGCGGGCACCGCGCTGGGCGGCGTTTTTCATCCAGGTGGCGGCCACGGGGTGGTTGGCCGTGGGGTTGGAGCCAATGATGAAGATCAGCTCGGCCTGCTCCACATCGGCCACCGGGTTGCTGACCGCGCCTGAGCCCACGCCCTCCAGCAAGGCGGCGACGCTGGAGGCGTGGCACAGGCGGGTGCAGTGGTCCACGTTGTGGCTGCCAAAGCCCACGCGCACCAGCTTCTGGAACAAATAGGCTTCTTCATTGCTGCCCTTGGCCGAGCCAAAGCCCACCAGTGAATGGGGGCCGTGCTGGTCGCGCAGGCGCTTGAAGCCCCCGGCGGCCAAGTCCAGCGCTTCGCTCCAGGTGGCGGGGCGAAACACCTCACTCCAGTGCGGGGGTTTGAGCAGATGCGCCGGGTCTTTGGCCACACCGGCTTTGCGAATGAGCGGTGTGGTGAGCCGGTCGGGGTGGTGGATGTAGTCAAACCCAAAGCGACCTTTGACGCAAAGCCGCCCGGCGTTGGCCGGCCCGTTGCGACCGTCCACCCGCACGATGCGGGCGGCAGGGGTCGCAGGGGCGGCGGGGGTGGCGGGTGTGGCTGTCTCTGCAGTGGCGGTGGCCGTTGAGGCTGTGGCCGCCGCTGGCGCGCCGTCTTGCACCTGGTAAGTGAGCTGGCAGCCCACGCCGCAGAAGGGGCACACGCTGTCCACTGGGCGCAAGGCGGGGGTGGGGGGTGGAGTGGGGGTGGGAACCGGAACCGGCTCAGCGGCCTGGGTTGCGTGCAGCTTCACACTCAGCGCGCCCGTGGGGCAGGCCTGCACGCACTCGCCGCAGGCCACGCAACTGCTGGCACCCATGGCATCAGACAAATCAAACACCACCTGGGTGTGCGCGCCCCGGTGGGCCATGCCGATCACGTCGTTGACCTGCTCTTCGCGGCAGGCGCGCACGCAGCGGGTGCACTGGATGCAGGCATCCAGGTTCACCGCCATGGCGGGGTGCGACAGGTCCGGGGCCACCGCCTCGCGGCGCAGTGCGGCCAGCGCGGGGCGCACGCTTATGCTGAAGTGCTTGGCCCACTGGCTGAGTTCGCCATGGGGCTGGTCGTTGGCCTGCTGGGCCGATGGCACCACCGCCGCGCGGTGCTGCCCATGCCCCACATCGGGCATGTCGGCCAGCAGCAGCTCCAGCACCATGTCCTGGCTGCGGCGTGCGCGCAGGCTGTGGGCGTGCACGGCCATGCCGTCGGCCACGGTGCGGCAGCAGCTGGCGGCCAGGGTGCGCTCACCTTCAATTTCGACCACACAGGCGCGGCAATTGCCGTCGGGGCGCAAGCCATCAGCGGCGCACAGGCGGGGAATGGCCACGCCCAGGCGGTCGGCCAGTTGCAGGATGGTTTCGTCGGCCTTGGCCGTGACGGGGTGGCCGTCAAGGGTGAGTTGCACGTCGGCAGCGCCCGATGAATGGGGTAAAGGACCGGGGCGGTGGGTGCCCGAACGCGGGGCATTGGTGCGGGTGCTGGCGGGGGCAGACATCACAACCGTGTTCATGCGTGGTCTCCGGTGAGGTTCATCGCTGCGGATGGACCCACATCCACCTCATGCGAGAAGTACTTCAGCACGCATTGCAGTGGGTTGGGCGCAGCCTGGCCCAGGCCGCAGATGCTGGCGTCGGTCATGACTTGTGCCAGATCTTGCAGCGTGGCTTCGTCCCACACCGGCGCTTGCATCAGCGTGGCGGCTTTGGCCGTGCCCACGCGGCAGGGGGTGCATTGGCCGCAGCTCTCGTGCGCGAAGAACTGCATGGCGTTCAGCGCGGCATCGCGGGCGCGGTCGGCCTGGCTGAGCACCACCACCGCCGCACTGCCAATGAAGCAGCCGTGGGCTTGCAGGGTGTCGAAGTCCAGCGGCACATCGGCCAGCGCGGCGGGCAAGATGCCGCCACTGGCCCCGCCGGGCAGGTAGGCGTAGAGCGTGTGGCCGTCTGCCATGCCGCCACAAAATTCGTCAATGAGTTCGCGCAGCGTGATGCCTGCGGGGGCCAGCTTGACGCCAGGCTCCTTCACCCGGCCGCTGACGCTGAAACTGCGCAGGCCGCGCCTGTCGTGTCGGCCGTGCGACGCAAACCAGTCGGCGCCGCGCTCGGCGATTTCACGCACCCAGTACAGGGTCTCGAAGTTGTGCTCCAGCGTGGGGCGGCCAAACAGCCCCGTTTGGGCGATGTAGGGCGGGCGCAGCCGGGGCTCGCCGCGCTTGCCCTCGATGCTTTCAACCATGGCGGACTCTTCGCCGCAGATGTAGGCCCCTGCGCCTCGGCGCAGTTCGATGCGGGGCAGCGTCAACGTGGGCAAGCCGGTCACGGCAGCGGCGGCAGAGGCGGCAGAGGCGGCAGTGTTGCCCTCCCCCAGACATTGCAGCTCATCCAATGCGGTTTGCAGGATGCGCCGCTGCACGTGGTATTCGTCGCGCAGGTAGATGTAGATGGCGTCACAGCCCACCACATGGGCGGCGATCAACATGCCTTCCAGAAAGCGGTGGGGGTCGCGCTCCAGGTACCAGCGGTCTTTGAAGGTGCCGGGCTCGCCTTCGTCGATGTTGACGGCCATGAGCCGTGGCGCAGGCTGGCCGCGCACGATGCGCCATTTGCGGCCTGCCGGAAACCCGGCACCGCCCAAACCACGCAGGCCTGCGTGTTCCAGCGTGGCAATCAGGCTTTCTGCGCTGCGCTCACCGCGCTGCACCTGGGCCAGCAATTGGTAGCCGCCTTGGGTGTGGTAGCCAATCAGGCTCAAAGCTTCCGTAGCAAACAAATCAATACCATCAAGCGCCAGAGGCTCATTTTGTTCAAAATTATCCATCACCTTGCCCGCCAAAGCGACCACACCCGCCGCATCGGCCCTGCCCAGCGGCGCTTGCCCCACCTGCACGGCAGGGGCTTGTTCGCAGCGGCCCACGCAGGGGGCGGCCTGAACCGCAATGTCCGTGCGGCCCAGCAGCGCGGGCAGGCGCGCTTGCAGCTCGGCCAGCAAGGGCGAGGCCCCGGCCAGCTGGCACGACAGGCCGTCGCACACGCGCACGGTCAACGCCGGGCCCTGGGTTTGGCCCTCGGGCAACACCTCGAAGTGGTGGTAGAAGCTGGCCACCTCGAACACCTCGGCCACGCCCAGCCGCATGTCGGCGGCCAGGGCCACCAGCAGGTCGGGTGGCAGGCCGTGGTGGGCATCGTTGATGGTGTGCAGGTGCTCAATGAGCAGGTCGCGCCGGTGACCATCGGGTGGTGGCCCACCGATGAGGGCACGCAAGTGCAGCAGCCCCTCGGGGGTGGGCTGGCGGCC
>CAYNGJ010000039.1:0-4164 GCA_964396895.1 uncultured Hydrogenophaga sp.
ACCGAAATATCATTCAAAATCAAGGAGTTATGAATATTTCAGGGACGACTCAGTAGTCGCCCGTGATTTATTCAAAAAGCGGCGCTGGCGCTCAGGGGTGAAGGCGGTACCGATGCCTCCGGCGGCGCCAGCATTTGCACCCAGCGCCTCAGCGCACCCACTCGAGCCTGCAACCCTTGGACACAACCCGTATACCGTGGCGTTGCAGGCGCAAAAAAAGGCGTGGTCCGACACCTCACAGGCCGTTTTGGCCTTGTTCACCACATTGAGAAATGTTTTCCCACTTGGTGTAGCCCCGCAGGTGCTGCACATCACGCGCCAGCCAGTATTCCACGCCGCCCGCCCACCAGACTCAGGGCCTGCCCTGAGCAGCTGCTGTAGGGTGAGTGGTCGCGCGGGGCTCAGTGCTGGTGCCCGTGCGCGCCGTGCACATGGCGGTGCGCAATCTCCTCGGCACTGGCCGCGCGCACGGCCGTGACCTTGCAGCTGAATGTCAGCGCCTGGCCCGCCAGGGGGTGGTTGCCGTCCAGGTGCACCGTGGGGCCCTTGATCTTGACCACATTGAACACGGCGGGCTGACCGTCGCTGCCCATGCCCTCCAATTGGCCACCCACCTTCACGCCGGGCGGGAACTCGCTTTTGGGGATGGTGCGCACCAGGCTGTCGTCGCGGGGGCCAAAAGCGTCTTCCACCGACAGTTGCAAGGTGGTGCTGTAACCCACGGCCTGGCCATCGAGCGCGGCTTCGACCTTGGGGAAAATGGCTTCATAACCGCCGTGGAGGTAGGCCATGTCGCCAGCGTCCAGCGGTTTGCCCTGGGGGGAGGTCACCTTGTAGGCGATGGTGACGGCGGTGTCTTGGGTGATGTTCATGGGGGTGTGGCCTCAGTGCTGCAAAGGCGGGCATTGTCGGTGAACCCACGCGGCAGAATCCACCCCATCCATCCGCTGGACTTTCTGCAAGCTGGGCTTGCGACAGGTCGGCGGTTCGCAACGTCAACCAGCCAAACCACCGTGCCCGCCTTCCCCACACTTCAAACCGCCAGACTTCGTCTCCGTGAGATCGTCGCCGACGATGCGGAGGCCCTGTTTTCCATCCACGGAGACCCCGAACGCATGAAGTGGTTCGGCAACGACCCACTCGTCGACCGGGATGCCGCCCTGGCCCTCGTCCGCATGTTTGCCAGCTGGCGAGACATGCCCAACCCAGGCACACGCTGGGGCATCGATGTGCTGGACCGACCCGGCCTCAGCGGCACATGTGGCCTGTTCAGGTGGAACAAAAACTGGCGCAGCTGCACCTTGGGGTATGAGCTGTCGCGAGAGGTTGAAGGCCAGGGCTACATGTTTGAGGCACTGTGCGCTGCCATTGCCTGGGGCTGGGCGCAGATGGATTTGAACCGCATCGAGGCGGTGGTTCATCCTGACAACGCCGGTTCCATCGCGCTGCTCGAACGCCTCGGCTTTGTTCGGGAGGGCAGGCTGCGCCAAGCGGGCCATTGGGGCGGCGGTTTTCACGACATGTACCAGTACGCCTTGCTCAAGCAAGACTGGGCACATTGACGGCCACAAAGCCCACCACCAGGGAAGCCAGCAGGAAAGCGGGCACCTTCTGGCATCACACAGCGGTTATCAGTGGTCCAGCGTGTCGGGTTTGTTGAGGGCTTTTTTGTCGTCTGACTGAATCCGGCGCTCCACTTTCTTCACGTCTTCTGCGGGCGGCAGGCTTTCGGGGCGTATGCCCCGTTGCAACAGGGTGTTGCGCACGGCCTGGTTGTTGGTGATGTGCTCGCTGGAAATGACGCGTTCGCTGTCCATTTGGTGTTGGCGGGCGTTGAAGATGGTGATTTCCGTGGCGAAGTCTTTGGCCTTGAGCAGGATGGTGGGCGCAAAGTCAGCCAGCGGGCGGCTTTCGGGCACCTTCCACTGGGCTTTCATGGCCTGGGTGCTTTTGCCAAACAGGGCTTGGTCGCCTTTGCTGCGAATCAACGCAAAGTCCTGGTTGCCACCGGTTTGCTCGTAGATCACCAGCGACAGTTCTTTTTCGGTGGCACTCAGCTTGCGGCGCGCCTGCACGCGCTCGGCTTCGAGCAGGCGTTGCTCAATCAGCTCGGCCTTGCGGGTCTGAACCGCGAAGTAGGTTTGGGCAAACGCGATCTCGGGCTTGCGCGGGTCGCCGTTTTGGGCGATGAGGTAGCAGGCATAGCGCGTGAGCATGATGTCGTCGATGTCGCGCTGGCTGCCTGAGCCCAGTTGAACCATTTTGCTGACGTCAGGAAAATGGTTTTCAATGTCGTGGCCCGACACTTCACAGGCCGTTTTGGCCTTGTTCACCACATTGAGAAAGTTTTCCCACTTGGTGTAGCCCAGCAGGTGCTGCACATCACGCGCCAGCCAGTATTCCACGCCGCCCTCGGTCTGCTGGGCATGGCCTTCAAAGGTTTCGGTCAGCATCTGCACCTGTTCTGTCTTCATGTCGGTTCCTCCTGGGCGGTTTGGTTTTTTTGTTGAATATGCTATAGCAAACTGTTCATGTCAACCAAGCGATAAAGCCATTATTTGCGCTCAAATTCTGGTAGCCGCCACCACACCGGCTGTCAAACCCGCCAGCCCGCAGCCAGCGGCGAATGGATGGCGACAAAGCCCACCACATTGGCCACCACAGTGAGCCAGAACACCGCACGAAACGCTGCCTTGTTCGACTTGTGGCGCAGTACCTGCTGCGCCACAAGCGCGCCCGGCCACCCGCCCACCAGACTCAGCGTGTGCAGCGTGCTTTCCGACACCCGCCACCGCCCGGCCTTGGCGACCGATTTGTCGATGGCATAGACCAACGCGCACACCACGCTGGCACCCGCATACAGCGCCGCCACCCAGCCCGGCACACGCCAGATGACGGCCACCGCCACGTAAACCAGCAGGAAAGCAGGCAGGGCAAACAGGCTGGCCGTGCCCCATTGCGCCGGGGAGTCGGCAGCACGCCGCTGGCGCGGCGCTGCGGAGGTGCCGGACGTTGTGGTGGTGGCGGCGCTGACCACGGCCACGTTCTTCGCCCGCTTCTTGCCCTGGGCGTTCAGCTCGACTTCAAACGTGACCCGCTGGCCAACCTGTGGCCTGCTGCCACTGCGCGATGTGAACGACTTGATGTGGACAAAGACGGCCTGCCCGCCTTGCGCGGGCTCAATGAAGCCAAAGCCCCGGTCGTCTTGCCAGGATTGGATAGTGCCTGTGAATGGCATGGGGATTGGTAACGTGCAAGAAAAGTGGCTCTGCGCGGCTTTATCGCGTAGCGTCTCTGGAGCGAAAAGTTATGCGTTTTTGAACTCCGCAATGAACTGAGCCTTCTTGCTGCCGATGTTGCCAATGCAACTATGGTTATAGAACTTGCCGCTGCCAATAAGCCAGAAAACCTTATCAACGTTGTAGGGTGAGACACCTGATGCCTCAGCGACTTGTACTATGACCTTTTGAACTTGGTATGGGCTGGCCTTTTCAGGGCACAGACCAACGCCAGCGAAAATCTGTATGACGTGAACATCAGGTTTGCCGTAGCCCACGAAACCGAGTTCCTTGAGAAAGTCGCAGGCAAGCGGGTAGCCGATGCCGTCAATTTCAGCCGCCAACACCATGGGCAGGGCCGCCATAGATCTTTGGTCACCATAGAAGTGATTAGCCCACTTGTAGAAGTCTTCACCGGTCTTGAATTGGCCGAAGAATGTCGCAGCGGAGAGAATCGTTTTGCAGTATCTCGGCCAGATGCTGCGGTCAGTAGTGCGAATTTGGCCGGTGGGATTGAGCGTTGTGACGATGTGATCCAGCAGGCACCCTGGATTGTTCGAGAAGGTCCGCTCGACCATCCTTGGGCTAAAACGGAAGAGCGCGTGGCCGAGATTATGAATTCCTCCGATTGAGCCACCAACTACGGACGCTTTCATATTGGCGTTCTGAGCGGAGCTGAGGAGGCGCTCGTATAGTTTTTTCAGGGATACCGGCTTATTGCTTTGGTCTGGCAAAGAGAGGTAACTTTCCAAGATGTCCTTGGCATCGGGGCGACCAAGCTCTCGAATCAAAAACTCCTTCGCAGCGAGATAGGTCCTAAGCATGCGATACATAGTCGTCCCTGAAATATTCATAACTCCTTGATTTTGAATGATATTTCGGTGTT
>CAYNGJ010000040.1:0-1617 GCA_964396895.1 uncultured Hydrogenophaga sp.
CATGGGCCGCGCAATCGCATAGCCTTGGCCCCAGTCACAGCCCAGGCGCAGCAAAAACGCCCCGTGCGCCGCGGTCTCCACCCCTTCGGCAATCGCCTGCATGCGAAACGCCCGCGCCAGCCCCAGCACACCCTCCAAAATCGCCATGTCCTCCGGGTCGTCCAGCAAGTCGCGCACAAAACTCTGGTCAATCTTGAGCAACGCCGCCGGCAGGCGGCGCAGGTAAGTCAACGACGAGTAGCCCGTGCCAAAGTCGTCCAGCGCAAAGCCCACCCCGATGTCGCGGCAATCGTTCATCAGCTGCGAGACCAGGGCAATGTCATCGAGCGCACTGGTCTCCAAAATCTCCAGCTCCAAGTCCCCCGCGCCCACCAGTGGGTGGTTCGCCAGCAAGGCCTTCAGGCGCGCCACAAAGTTGGGCCGCTGCAGGTGCTGCGCGTCAATGTTCACGCTCACCGGCACCCGCAGCCCCTGCGCCTTCCAGCGTCCGATCTGGGCCATGGCCGCGTCCAGCACCCACTCGCCCAGCTCAATGCTCAGCTCACTGTTGTGCAGCAGCGGCAAGAACTCCCCCGGCAACAACAGCCCCCGCTCGGGGTGGTGCCAGCGGATCAGCGCCTCCGCCCCCACCAGCGCGCCCGTGCGCATGTTCACCTTGGGCTGGTAGTACAGCTCAAAGGCCTGGGCCAGCAGCCCCTGGCGAATGGCCTCCAGGCTCTCGTGGTGGCCACGGATGCTGCGGTCTTGCTCGTCATCGAACACATGGCAGCGGTTCTTGCCCGCCACCTTGGCTTGGTACATGGCCTGGTCGGCCTGGCGCAGCAGCTGCTCGGCATCCATGTCGGTGCGCTGCGGGTAAAAGGCCACGCCCAGGCTGGCCGAGACCTGCAGGCTGAGCCCCTCGATCAGGAAGGGCTGGGCGGCGGCCACGCGCAAGCGCTCCAGCACCGGGGCGGCGGTCTCGGGGTCGGCCAGGTCGCCCAGGATGGCCACGAACTCATCACCCCCTAAGCGCGCCAGGGTGTCGCCGTCGCGCAAGGCCTGTTGCATGCGGGTGGCCAGGGCCATCAGCAGTTGGTCGCCCATGTCGTGGCCGTGCTCGTCGTTGATGGCCTTGAAGCCGTCGAGGTCCAAAAACACCAGGCCCAGCTGTTGGTTGCGCCGCACGGTTTGCGCCATGGACTGGCGCAGCCGGTCAGCCAGCAGCACGCGGTTGGGCAGGCCGGTCAGGGCGTCGTAGTGGGCGATGTGCTCCAGGCGGTGTTCGTGCTCTTTTTGTTTGGAGATGTCGGAGAACAGGGCCACGTAGCGCATGACCACCCCGGCGGTGTTGCGCACGGCGCTGATGGTGAGCATCTCGGCGTACACCTCGCCGCTTTTGCGCCGGTTCCAGATTTCGCCGGTCCAGCGGCCTTGGGTGGTCAGGGACTGCCACATCTGGGCGTAGAACTCTTTGTCCTGGCGCCCGGAGCTGAGCATGCGGGTGTGCTGGCCGGTGACTTCGGCGCGGCTGTAGCCGGTGATGCGGCTGAAGGCTTCGTTGACTTCGAGCACCACGCCTTCTGCCGTGGTGATCATGATCCCTTCCAGCGCGTGGGTGAACACGCTGGCGGCCAG